>CAVQNH010000032.1:0-590874 GCA_963713815.1 uncultured Actinomycetes bacterium | reverse complement strand
GCAGATCTCCGCAAGGCTCGCGAGGACCGCGAGGGTGCCTGGATTATCACGAAGTCCAGACGGCTGAGACCTTTTCTGCTAACGGTTCAGACACGCTTAGCGATCACCGGTTATGTAACAGTACGCACCGCCACTAGCGTGACTTGCCGTCAATACTTCGGCCTGGAGGTATAGATCATGAAAAGATTGCCGCTGATCGCGGCCCTGGGAGCAGTATGTTCGTTGGCCGTGCTTCCGGCGACCGCGTCCATGGCTGCCACCGCGGCCAGCAGCCCGGCGACTTACCACGGCACGCCTGGTGCCGCTACGCGGCTGACGCAGACCGCTAGCGTCTCCAGCCTGCCGAGAGTCGCCTCGGCCTTCCGCAATGAGGGCCCGCGCGCGTTCACGCCCCTGGGCCTGGGGAGGCCGTCGACGGTCGGCGCGAACGCGGCCCCGGCGAAGAGTGCCAGCACGGCCAGCGGCAACGTGTCCCACAGCGGGCTGAGCTCCGCCTTCAACGGCCTGAGCGATCTCAACAGCGATAACCTGAACGGCTTCCCGGTGACGCCACCGGACCAGGGCCTGTGCGTCGGCCGGGACAGCACCCTGGCCGGCAGCCCCAAGGCGGTCTGGGAGCCGATCAACCTGGCGACGCGGGAGACCACCCCGGGCGGGACGCTGCTACGGCCCGACGTCAGCCTGGCGACCTTGTTCCAGGACCAGTACGCCGAGGGCGACGTGCGCTGCCTATACGACGCGGCCACGCAGAGCTTCTACTTCACCGAGATCGGGTTCCCCGTGGCCACCGGCCCGGCGGCCGACGACAACAACACCACCGCCGACGTGGTGGTCATGAACAAGCACGGCGTTGCCGCCTACCAGTTCGATACCTCACTGGGCGGCCCGAGCGCCGGGGACTGCTTCGGCGACCAGCCGAAGACCGGCTTCAACAACAATGCGCTCGTCATCTCCACCGACGAGTACTGCGGCCCGACGGAATCCAACTATGAGGGCGCGATCGCCTTGGTCATCTCCAAGCCGGAGCTGGTCTCCGAGGCTGCGACGGTGGACGATTCGGTGGTCGGGCCGGTGTCCCTGGCGGGTAACCCGGTCGTCGGTATGGACCCGGCGATTGGCACCGGCGGCAACACCGCATATCTGGTGAACTCGGTTCCGTTCCTGGCCAACGGCAACAACAACCCGGTCGGCAACACCCTGGGCCTGTGGACCCTCACCGGCAGCGCTTCGGTGACGACCGGCCACGGCACGGTCAGCCTGACCGGCAAAGTCTTGCCCAGCGAACCGTATGCGTTCCCAGTACCCGCCACCAGCACCGGCGACGGTTCCACCACGACCGTCAACGGAACCGTCGTCACCTCCGAAACCGCCCTCAACCCCGACGACAGCCGGCTCAGCGGGCCAGTGGAAGTCACCCGCGGCAACGGCGGCCACATCCAGCTGTGGACGGCACTGGACGCCGCGGTGAGCCCCAACGGGCAAGCCGCCCGGGACGCTGCCGCGTGGTTCAAGATCGACGCCACCCGCCGGTACGTGGCCCAGCAGGGATACGTGACCGCCAGAAACGCTAACCTGCTCTACCCGGCTATCGGAGCGCCGCAGTCCGGCACCCCCGAGATGGTGTTCACGATCACCAGCGCAACCATCAACCCCAGCGCGGCGTACACCCGCCTGGGCTCAGGCCGGATCACCACGGTAGCCGCAGGCACCGGTCCGCACGTCAGCTTCTCCGACGCGCCGCCCTTCAACTCGCCCCGCTGGGGTGACTACTCCTTCGCCCAGCCCGACCCCGACGGATACGGAGTCTGGCTGGCCACGGAATACATCCCGCCGACCGCCGACCAGGACCCCATGGACAACTGGGGAACCTACGTAGTCGAAGTGAAGTGACCGGGCACTAACCAGGCCC
This sequence comes from uncultured Actinomycetes bacterium, assembly GCA_963713815.1. GTDB lineage: Bacteria > Actinomycetota > Actinomycetes > Streptosporangiales > Streptosporangiaceae > RYN-230. The sequence goes on along the minus strand of CAVQNH010000032.1, from coordinate 588,965 downwards.
AGTCCAGGTACGAAAGCCGCATGGTTCCAGGTCTTCCCGGCCTGGAACCATGCGGCGTTCAGCGGGGCCGTATGCTCCGATTGCCGACCCGGGCCTCAGCCGGAGCCCGGCAGCGGCTGGTGGATCATCATCATTCGGCAACCAAAGAAAGGGTCCGTTACAGCTCGCCGCGTCCTGGCCGCCTATGTCACCGCGGCGTGCAGGGAAGGCGGCTGGAAATCCGGGCCCTGCAGCCGGTCGCCCATGGCATTCGAGCCGTTTAACGGCGCGTGGAAACCTGCCGCCTCAGCTGATCTGGGCCTGCCCAAAACAAGATTAGCCGCCCAAAACGGTAGCCTTATCCGGTTATCGGGCCCTGTCCGGCAAAGCGGAGCAACCCCACCGAGCTGTGATGTGGGGAGTCCGGGGTGTGCGGATGCCGGGAAGGGGTTGGGGCGGGGAGCGCCTTCGCAAGGGGGATCAGGTGAACGTGTCCCGGGTGGGCAGGCTGGGCGTGGCTGCGGCCGCGAGCCTGGCAACGATCGCAGCAATGCTCGTGCCGACGGTGGCGCAAGCGTCTGCTTCTGGGGGGCAGCCCGTCTCCCGCAGTGAGGCACTACACCGGCACACCGGGGGTTGCCCGGCTGGTGCCCAGGCACAAGCCGGCCGCCGGAGCGTCGTCAGCGCCGCGAGTGGTCCCGAGAGGGGCTCGCCGGCTGCCGTCTGGCCACTTCTCGGCGGCGGAGGCGGTGCCCGGCGCGGCGGCGCCGGCGTCAGCGGCCGCCGCGGCGGCGGCCACGAGTTCTGCTCTGGTCAACTTCAACGGCGTCAGCAGCCGGGACAGCCAGGTCACCAACTTTGAGCAAACGTTCGAACCGCCGGACCAGGGGCTGTGCGAGGGCAACGGCTTCGTGCTCGAGCCGGTCAACTCCGCGTACCGCATCTACCGCACGACCGGGAAGTCGCTGCGCGGGCCCTTCAACATCAACGACCTGTTCAACGTGGGCGCCAAGGAGTTCACCAGCGACCCGCGCTGCTGGTTCGACCCCAGCACCCAGACCTGGTTCGCGACCATCCTGTTCCTGAACGACGCGTCCACCGCGTCATCCCTGCTCATCGCCGTGCGGCACAACGCCGACCCGCGCGGGCTGTGGAACGAGTACTCGATCGACACGACGGACCCGTCCGGGAACGGCTGCCCGTGTTTCGGTGACCAGCCGAGGATCGGGATCGACCAGACCAACCTGTACGTCACCGCCGATGAGTTCTCGATCCTCGGGCCGCAGTTCAACGGCGCGGAGATGTGGGCGATCGACAAATCCGACCTGGTCAACGGCGTCGTGAGCCCGCACTTCGTGAACTTCCCCCACCTGACGACCGACACCACGGCGCCCCAGCCCGCCCTGTCCACGGGGCGGCCGGACGCCGAGTACTTCCTCAGCTCGCTGGACCCCAGCGGCACCGGAGACAACCGCATCGGTGTCTGGGCCGTGACCAACCGGGGCCAGGTTGGCCTGGGTGGCATGCCGACGCTGTCCAGCGTCGTCATCAACTCCGAGGGGTACGCTGTCCCGCCGCCGGCTCCGCAAAAGGGTGCCAAGAGCAAGCTGGACTCCGGCGACGACCGGATGCAGCAGACCCAATTCGTCGCCGGCACGGTCTGGGGTGAGCTGACGACGGCAGTGCAGCCGGCCGGCGACAGTTCGGTACGCGCGGGCGGCGCCTGGTTCCAGGTGAAGCCGAGGCTCGGCTCAGCCGGGATCGCTGGTGCGTCGATCGTCCGCCAGGGCTACATCGCCGCCGCCGGCAAATACGAGATTTACCCGGCGGTCCAGCCGGACGCAGCCGGGAACGCGGCGGTCATCTTCACCCAGACCAGCAGCGCGCGGTTCCCGAGCGCCGCCTATGCCACCCTGAAGGCCGGCGGCAGCAACTTCGGGCCCGCGATCGTGGCGGCAGCGGGGGCCGGGCCGTACAACCGGGCCGTGTCGAACCCGCCGCGCTGGGGTGACTACTCGTTCGCGGTCCCGGACGGCACGTCGGATTCCGCGTGGCTGGCCACCGAGTACATCCCGCCCAAGTCGAGCCAGACTACGACCGGGATCCGGAACTGGGGGACGCGCGTCATCAAGGTCCCGCTCGGCTGACGGTCAGCGAGTCCCGGGACCCGGTCCCGGGGACTCGCTCACGGCTCCTGAATGAGCCCCTGAAGATGCCGCTGGCGACTTGGGCCTGCGCCGCACAGCAACGGCCGCGAAGCGGCAGCACGATCAGAGCCGGGTGCTGGCGGCTGCGCGTCAGCGAATGCCGCTATCGCAGTTGATGTTTTCGCGAACGGGCGCTGGTGATGTGACCGAGACGAGGACGTGAGGGCACCGCGGGAGGACCTGCCTCGTCAGTGCGACCAGCACATAACGGCCTTGCCCCAGCCTGAATGAGTAGTGGCCGTCGGCTCGGGTACGGGTGCTCGCTGTCACCCCGGCGGGCAGGGACCGGGCCTCGATCCGGACATCACCCACCGGGCGGGGCTGTACACATGCGGCTTGGCCGCTCGACCGGACATCCCGGGCGGGCCGCCACCACGCCGGAAATGAGCGTGACCGGGCCGGATGGCTGGGCCGAGTCCGTTCCAGCCTGGTGCACGCCGCATGAAGCGCTCATCAGGACAAGGGCCGCTGTGGGCAGCAACCACCGGGCCTGCGGGCCAAACCATCGCATCGTGACCGTCACGGCAGCTTGGACGGTTCGGTGGGCCGCCCGGTTCCCGCGCCGTGGATCCGGTCCGCAGGACGTTGGGCGCTGCGGGGAGCCGTCACGCCCCGTGCTTAGGATGCCGCACCTCGCGGTAGCTTGCGAGGTGCGGCATCCGTTATTTGCTGCGGATTGTGTTATGGGGTGACGTAGTTGACCGACGTTCCCCAGTTGGCGAAACCGTCCCTGGTTCCGCCGCAGGTCCCGATGGTCAAGGTGAATGACGACCCGGTGCAGTTGGGGTGCTGGATGTACTCGTTGGCGAAGTAGATCCGCCCGCCAGTGCCGGGCACGAAGAATCCCCAGCTGTAGTCTCCCCAGCGGGGACGGGTCGTGCCCGGGAAGCCCTGGTACTCGCTGAAGCCATCCTGCGGGGACTGGCCCATGGCCGCGATGTTGACCGTGGACTTGAGCAGGCCGCCGGAGGTGCTGGTCAGCCGGCCGAAGGCGGTGCTCGGGAAGAAACCGCCGTGGTCGGCGCCGGTTGGCCCGCCGTTGCCGGACAGCGTGAACAGCATGATCGCCCGGCCGCCGCTGCTGGGCGTTGCGGCCATGGCCGGCATGTCCAGGTCCTCATGCCTCAGGGCGACGTACCCCTGGCTGGTCAGGGTGAACTTGCCGGTCGTGTCGAACGAGCGGGTGCCGACCACCCAGTACACCGCGCCCATGTGGATTTCCGCGTTGGCTCCGGTGTATGTCTGGGCGAGCTGGGTGCTGGTGGCTGCCCAGAGCTGGCCCTGCGCCTGCGAGACCTGGGTCAGGTTGTCGCCGTTGGTGGCGAGCCCGCCCTCCGGACAGGAGGTCTCCGAGCTCAGTCCGGCCGCCCCGCATTCGTCGCCGAGCGGTATCGGGCCGGTCTTCTGCGGGGCGAAGATCTCGCCGGTGTTGACCGTCTCCGGATCGTAGTACCGCTTGACGCCGGAGAAGAGCTGGCCGGTGAAGCGGATGCCGGCGTTACAGCTGGCGCAGCCGTTGCTGTTGAGGGCCGACAGCCCGGTCCAGGCCCACGTCGCGATCCGGTTGTCACCAGAGGTCGGGAGCCCTTCGAAGCCGTAGAAGTCCAGCGAGCCCAGCATGAACCCGGTGCCGCCGTGGCTGTTGTCGAACTGGCCCGCGACCGGCTGCGCCGGGATCGCGGCCACCCAGCAGGTGATGCCGCCCTGGTGGAGCACATTGTCGCGGGCGCAGGTCCCGTCCGGGGTGGGGATGTGTCCCATGTTCTCGATCGCCACCGTGACCGCGGGGTTCGGCTGCCCGTTGGTCAGCTGGACGGGCAGGCCGTCCTCCAGCGCGCTCTTCCGGAACGCGAGTTCCTGCGCCCCGTTGAAGAAACCGCCGCCGATGCCGGGCAACGACCCGAACAGCGGGAACTCGTCGTAGAACATCATGAAGGCGTCCCGGGTCACCGAGATCTTCGCGAAGTCGTTCAGCAGGGACGGGTAACCCGGCTCGCCCGGGTTGTAGTCGGCGTGGGAGAAGTACACGTGATAGGGACCGAACGGGCTGTTGCCGTCGGATACCGCGATGCCCTCGGAGCAGGCGTTGGCCACGCCCGCGAAGCAGCCGGTGAACGCGCCGCCATTAGCCTCCGAGCTGGCCGAGACGATCTGGGTGAAGAACCAGTGCCCGCCATTGGCGGAGTCATACACGCAGGAGGGGTCTCCGCCACTGCTCAATCCCAGCTTGGTCAGGCCCATGATCGTGTCGAGCGGGATCGGCTGAGATTGGCGCTTCAACGCGGTGTTGAAGACCAGGATCTCGCCGATGTTGTTGGTCTCGACCACGGACCCGTTTCCGGCGCACAGGCCCTGATCCGGGGGCTCGATGTCGCCGTTGGGGTTGGTGGTCAGCGACGCGCTGTCGACCGCGTTCAGGCCGTTCACGCTGGTGGCGCCGCCCTTCGACGTGCTGATCCGGTCACAGCCGCGGCCTAGCGGCTGGCAGCTCACCGACGGGACGGGGAAGGAGGGGGTATGGGCCAGGCGGCTGCGTCCGGCCGCGGACACATTGACAGGCCGCGGATCCGGCAGCGGCATGGCGTGCGCCTGGTCCTGTTTCCCCGATTGCTGAGCGTTGGCCGCGTTGGCCCGGGCTGCCGCCGCGGTGGATGGCGTGTTGACCGGGCCGGTCAGCAGCGAGCAGTTGACGCTGCATCCAGTGGCCGCCGGGCCGGCGAAGGTCGGCTTGAATGTCCCGAGGCTTGATGAGGTAACCGCTGCCGTCCGGGCGCTCGCGGCGCTCCTCTGCGGAGCGGCCGCCGCCGGTCCCCCGGTGGCGACAAGGAGCATCGCCGGAAGGGATAGCAGCGACAGGAGTAGTACGAGCTTGTAGCGCATGCGTTTCATACGGGTTTTCCTCCCCAATCAGCCACCTGTGGCCGCCATGGGAGAACTCCGCGCCCCCGGAAAGCAAAGCGCGCCATGCGCCTTTCCAGCACCAAAGAGCAGCACGCGACGGATCGCCCGCACTGCCCACCTAGTGCGAGTTCCGTCCGGAAGTTAAGAGATTACTCATGGCGCTGCCCGGATCATAGCGAGCCCAGAACGATCAGACAATAGGGCCCCGATTTGTCTACTATTATGGTGAAATAACGTCCCACCAGCACCACCACGCAACCCCGGCAGGTAGAAATCCTGAAACGAATTGACGACTCACGCAAAAGTTCAGACCGGTCACCGCTTACCTGGGCGAGCGATCCTTTGTTGGACCCGTCGCCGGGACGCATGCCTGCCCGTCCTGTCGGACAGACGGTCCAGAGTGCCTGGGCTGGTGAGAGCGTGCGGCGCGGATCACGCCGAGCGCGCCTTTCACCGCCACCGGCACCGGCGGCGGCACCTGGCTGGCTGAGATCGTCACGTTCAAATGACGATCCCCGGCCCGGGCTGGCCAACCCGTGAATGGATGATTCAAGCAAAAGTTAAGATCATCTTTACCCTTACTAAGATGATCTTAACTTTTGCCGGCCGACCCCTAATACGCCTGGCGGTGAACCACCCGATAGCCAAGCACGTCTACTCGATGGGAGCGATGGGCGGATACTGGGGGCGATAGGTTCGGCACGGTGTGCGAACGGCAGGAGAGCCGGGTGAATCGCGATTGGGCCGGTGTTGTTCCTCGCCTCGGCGGCCGCGTCCATGGGCCCGGCGTGATGTTCCGGTGGCGGCGGCAACCTCGCCATGAACGCCGGGGCCAGCATCGACTGGTAGTCCTGCCGGCCGGTGTCAGTCCAGATCGGCGGCCGTTGTAGTGCGGATGCGGGCATCGGCCCGGGCCAGCAGGTCCGGGCGCAGCCTGGTACCCAGGCCAGGACCGGGGGGCGGGGCGATCTGCCCGTCCGTGATGCTCGGCAGGGTCGTGACCACATCGGCGTACCAGCTCGTGTAGTACGCGCGCACGGTCTCCTGGACGAGGGCGTTCGGCGCACTCGTGACGAGGTGCGAGGACGCGGTCAGCACCACGGGGCCGGTGCAGTCGTGCGGCGCAATCGGCAGCTCATAAGACTCGGCCAGCGCGGCGATCGCGCTTGCCTCGCTGAGGCCGCCGACCCAGCCGATGTCGAACATGACGATCTGCGCGGCGCCGCTGTCCATCAGCCGCCGGAAGGTCCACCGGCCGGCCAGCGTCTCGCCCATGGCTGCCGGCACATGTGTCGAGGCCGCGAAGCGTGCCGCGGCGCCCAGGTCGTGGGCCTTGACTGCGTCTTCGAACCAGTACGGCGCCAGCGGTTCCACCGCCTTCGCGATGCGAATGGCTGCTGGCAGGTGCCAGACGGCGTGCATCTCCAGGTGGATGTCCATAGCGTCGCCGACGGCGTCCCGGATCTGCTCGATCACGCTGACGCCGGCCCGCAGGTCTTCCGGGCTGATGTCATGGCCGCTCGTGGCCGCGGCGTAAGGATCGAAGGGCCAGACTTTCATCCCGCGGATGCCCTGCTCGAGGAGGTCCTGCGCCAGTTCACCCGGCCGCTCGATAGCGGCCTGCAGGTCCTCGTACGGTCCGGGCGGGTTGGTGCCCGGAAGGCCGCGGTCGGCAGCCGTGGCGCGATCCGAAGCCCTGAGCGCCCCCTTGTTGCCGCGGCCGTAACGGTAGCCCGCACAGGTGTTATAGATGCGGACGGAGTCCCGCGTCCGGCCGCCCAGCAGGTCCACCACCGGCCGGCCGGTCGCTTGTCCCAGGATGTCCCACAGGGCGACGTTGACCGCGGAGTTGCCCCGCGTCTCGGCCCCCGTGCCCTCATAGCCGACGAACATGTCGTACAGCCCGCGGCGGTGCGCCGCGATGCGCAGGGGGTCCTGGCCAGTCAGGTAGGGCGCGACCGTCTCGTGCAGGTAAGCCTCGACCGTGGCCGGGCCGAGGCAGGTTTCGCCCAATCCCGTGATCTCCTCGTCGGTCAGCACCTCCAGCCAGAGCATCTGCGGATGCTCAGGCACCCGGACGGTCCGGATCCCGGTCACCTTCATGCCATCTCCTTCGTGTCCGTCGGCGTGCAGGTAGTCGTCGAGGGTGAGTCCCCGTCGTCGTCGGCCGCTTGCATTACATCCGGATGTACCAGGACTTCTTGACTTCCACGGCATGATCCTCGACCGGGTACCGGCCCGGCTGGAGCGTCGGCCGGTCGACCTAGCTGCAGCTTCTGCAAGTGGGGGAGGCCGGCGGATACCTCCGTTGGCAGATGCGCCACATTCTCCGCCGACCCGATCTGCGACACATGGAGTACGGAACGCGGCAAATACGGACGTTCCCCATGAGAAAGACGCGTCAGAACTATTCGACGTGCCGTGAGCCGGGCACACGGCGCGCCTGTCTGGCGATCCAGTTCGGCCGGGACGGCCGGTTCAGTCTGTAGCGATATTTGCTGATAATCGTCGCCGTATCGCCGTGGTTGATGTCACCACGCCAATCACGAAAGGTTAATCTGAATAAGCCGGCGGGTAATCACATTAAGGCGGCCCCGGCCAAAGCGTGTTGCAGCACGCGGCCGGGGCCTTTCATGGCAACGGAACCTCGGAGGTAACAAGCCATGACGCTTGTCAGTATTGCAGCTGGCGGAGTGGTCAAGTCTCTGGTCGCGGTCACGATTTCGCTGCATCCTGGAGCAGCTCAGCCGGCCCGTCACGACATCATGGTTCAGCGGGGTGATTCGCTCAGCGCGATCAGCGTGCACGAGTACGGGACCGCTGCAGAGTGGCCCGCCCTGTGGTGGGCAAACCGGCGGCAGGTACCTGACCCGTCCATGATCGTGCCCGGGGAGCGGCTGATCGTGCCCAGCGGACCGCGGGTCCGCCGATGGCTGGTCCGGGCGGCGCAGGCGGCGACCGCGGCACGGCGGCATGCCCGACCGCTGGCTGTGGCGCGCCCGCCTTCCGGTGCCCCGGTGAGCGGCGGCGCGTCGGTGGCGGACACGGTGGCCCCTGCTGCCGCGCGCCGCGCGACGCCGTCCGAAGCGACACCGGGCAGCTTCCGGAGGTGCGTGATCCAGCGCGAGAGCAGCGGGAACCCCAGGGCAGTCAATCCGTCCAGCGGCGCCGGAGGCCTGTACGGCTTCCTGCCGTCCACCTGGCACGGCCTCGGTTTTTCCGGGTTGCCAGAGAATGCGTCCGTGGCTGAGCAGAACCACGCCTTCGCGAAGGAGTACGCGCAGTCCGGGACCAGCGCCTGGGCCCCGTACGACGGCTGCTGAGCACCAGCCCGAGGACACCCCGGCCTGGCCAGGCCGGAGCTTTTCACGGCCTCGCCGCCTGGCCTGGTAACTGTCCCGTCCGGATGAGCGCCGGCACAACCCCGGAAGCGAGCCCTACACCCCTACCTCAGCGAGGTGAGCATCGCCACCCGGCCCTGCCGGGCAAGTCGTCCATAATGGCCCACGGAGACCGTACTCTTCATGTGGTCGTCTCATGGAGGGGGCGTCGGCTGTGCGGTTCAGTGGCTGGTTCTGCTTGGTCCTCGGGGTGGCGTTCCTGTTCGCTGCCGGAGCGCTCGGCGTCCTCGCGATACAGCAAGCCACGGAGATATCCGCCTACCACCACGCCCGGGCGTGCCAGGCAGACGCCCCGTCTGATGCCGGCTGCCTGCTGGCCGTCGACGGCTCTGTAGCCGCGGTTACCGAATTTCCCGGCGGTGGCCGGGTGAGCGCGGATTATGCGCTCGACGTGCGTACCGCATCGAGGACACTGCACCTCACGTTCAGCGCAGACAGCCCGTTGCTGCGCTACGCAGTGGACGGCGACCGGGCGGTTGTGACCATGTGGCGCGGCGTCCCGGTATCCGTCGTGACCGGCGGGCGCTCCGAGGTCACCGCGTCTGTGCCCGTGACAGGGCTCGCCCGCGATCTCGGGAACAGCGAGAAGACCGGCGGCGTGGGCGCTTTCTTCGTTTTCATAGCCCTGGCAAATCGCCGGAACCAGAGGGCGGGCGGCACGCGGCCGCTGACGCGCCCAGTGCGCGCGGCCGCGCTGCTGGCGCTTGTGCTGGGCGGCATCGTCGTGGTGATCAGCGGTATCGCGCTCGGCGGCCAGCCGTCCAGGCTCGGCCCTGACCTCGCCGCAACCGGCGCAGCGCTCGTAGTGGTCCTCGGCCTCTCGGCGTGGCTTGGCATCATAGTGAGGCGCCAGGCAAGTCATTCCCCGGCCAGCCTGGCCCGCGCGCAAGGCATCGCGGACGGTGGGCACGACCTGCACACGCCGGTCCTGCCCGCGGCCGGACTCATGCGACCGGCCAGGACACCGCTGCGGGCGCGCATGCACCCGGCGAACTGGGCTCGCGTGCTGCGCGACCCCGCCGCCGGGTTGCTTCTAGGGGGGCTGACGGTTGCGGTCCTGTTCGGCGTCTTCCTCACCAGTACGGACGGGCCTGCGGCTCGCGCCTTCCGGCACGCCCCTGCGTGCGCCGGCGAGACGAATCTGGCCACCTGCGCTGGTGATTTCACAGCCGTCATCAACGGGGTGCGCGCCCCGGCGAACGGTGCCCTTTTCGCCGATGTCTCGTACGCCACCCATGACGGCGCCATCAACACCTGGGTGCGCTTCGACGGGGACCCGGCCGCGATAGTGCGCATGGCCAGTGCGGACGAGAACGCCCGCACCCCGCTCAGGATCAGCGTCTGGCGCCGCTCAATCGTGGGCGCGGAACTCGGCGGCAGCTGGCACTGGGCCCAGGGCAATCCGCCAGGCAACACGATCCCGGCCGTTTTCCTCGCCGTCAGCTTCGCGTTGCTCCTGCTCGTGGTACGGCTGCTCATCCACCGCCGGGCTGGCTCGGACGCGAACCGTCAGGGGCTGCTGGCCGACGATCTAGGCCAGGTCGCGGCAGCGGCCGGCTCGATCGTCCTGCTCGCGTACGGATTCTGGCCTGGCGCCATCCTGGCCCTGGCGACGCTGCTATGGCTGGGCCTGTCGGCCAGGCGAAGCACGCAGCGCGCGCGTGCGCCCCTAGCTGCCCTGCACTGATCCTCACTCCGCGCGGAGAGCGCGGCGTCCACCGCCAGTCAGCCAGCATCGGCCATCGTCCCCGGCTGGGCAGGCACCCCGAGCTGCTGGTGCAGCCTGCGGTGTCGCCCGTATGCTGCGACGCCGTCCGCGATCGGATAGGGCCCGCGAACAAGCTGGAGCTCGGGTGAGACTTCGCGGTAGTCCTGGTCGGGGTGGTCACCGCAGTCGCAGCAGATGATCTCGAACGCGTCCGTGTAGCCACCTTCCGGCTGCCCCTCCACGATGCGGATCGGCTGGCGCCTGAGAACCAGAGTCCAGCCGTCCCCGGGCTGGTCACAGATCACCATGCCCGCCTCTCCGGGGTCGCAATAGAGCCGCCGAACGCGGCGGGATTACCGAAACCCGCATCATTCACGTCAAACCTCCACGACCCGTCATCCGCAGCAAACGTCGAACTCTTGCTGCCTCGGAGAAGGCGTCTAGCTCGTTCTGATCCTCACATCGCTCAGGCATGGATGAACGTGCCTGGTCCGGTCTTAGATATCGCTGGTGGCTTCGGCTCTGCCGTCCTTGACCGCGGCCTGGAACGCGGCGTAGTCGCGTTCGTTCTGGTCGGCGTAGGTTTCGGCGAAGTCGGCGATCGCCTCGTCGAATTTGGCTGAGCCGCCGAGGTAGGCGGCCAGGGCGACGCGGTCACCGGAGCGTGCGTGGGCCCGGGCGAGGGTCCATCCGCACAGCTGCGCGTAGAGCGTCAGGCCCGCCGGGAGCATCACCTCGATGGGCACGGAGAACTTCCAGTCCCGCAGCTGGCGGACGTAGAAGTCACGGTCGATCCCGTCCGGGCCGGTGACGCGGGTCCAGCCCAGGAAGATGTCGCTCTGGGCCTGCTGGAGATGCTGCCCGGCGACGACCCGCTCGCCCTGGTTGGCGTACTGGCTGCGCCCGCAGTAGTCAGCCAGCACGGACGGCTGGGCTTCTTTGGCTTGCAGGAACAGGGGCTCGTTGCCGTCTCCGGCGTCCATCAGCACGATCCAGGCGCGGGTGCCGACGCTGCCGACCCCGACGACCTTCCGGGCCACCTGCACCAGCCTGAACTGCCCGAGCAGGTGACGGCGGTCGGACTGCAGGCTGCGCCGGTACTTGCCCAGCACGGCACGGACCTGGTCGTAAATCGCGTCGGCCTGCACGTCGCTGAACACCTCTTCGACCGGGACGACCGTCGGCGGAGTGCTGATGATCCGCCGCTGCCCGTCGGTCACGGTGGTGAGCTTGCCCAATACCTGGGTGCTGTCGCGGGTGTGGGCCTTGGCCATCAGCTTCCCGAACTCCCTGAGCCTCTTGGCCTTGACCTCGGACCTGAACTCGCCGATGGCCTCCTCGATGTTCATGTGCGCGTACCAGACGTCCAGGAAGGGCTGCGCCGCGAAGCCGCGCATCGCCGTGCGGTAGCTCTCGGCCGCCGCGAGGGCCATCTTGCGGCGGGCTTTGCCGGGGAACCCGCTGTCGCGTCCCGCCACCGCGAAGCTCGCGGCCAGCCGCTTGACGTCCCACTCGAACGGGCCGGGAAGAGTCTCGTCGAAGTCGTTGACGTCGAAAACCAGCCGGCGTTCCGGCGAGGCGAACGCGCCGAAATTGGACAGGTGCGCGTCCCCGCACAACTGCACCCGCAGCCCCGACGCAGGCGTGCTGGCCAGGTCCGCTGCCATAGGCAGCGCCGCCCCCCGGTAGAAGGTAAACGCCGATACCAGCATCCGGCCGTGCCGGACCGGCACCAGCTCTGGCACCCGCGATGCCGCCTGCGCCAGCAGCAACCCCACCGGATCCCGGGACCTACCCGGCCGGAACTCGCCATGCGACTCCAGCGGGGCGGCGGCCCTGGCATCCTTTCCCCGGGCTTCCCGGTCCGCCCGGCTTAGATGCTCCACCGTCCTGGCCCGCGCGGGTCTGCGTCCAGATGGCCGCGCACCCGACCTCCCCGCCCCGACAGCGCCAGTCGTCGATAGTCATGGCCACTCCCTCCGAGCCGCAGCAGCGTGATGCTGCTGGCCGGCAGAACACCGCGGATCGCTCCCTGGTGCTGATACCAGGCAAGCAGCACCGCGCCGGGATGCCATCCCCTCGTCAGGGTGAAAGGGCATTCCGTGGCCCGCGAGCAGTTACCCGCATCCACGCAGCTATTCGCGCCGATGATCGCCGTCTTGGCACGCGTAAGCGGAGCCGGCCAGAACGCAATCGGCGGCCCCCCGCACGAGCAGATCCGGCTGCCCGGGAGCGCGGTTGACGTCCGGCTCGCTGGTCGGTTGCAGGCAGGCCGCGCCGACGTTGACGTGCCTGCGCGCTTTCCGGCGCCTCGCCGCATTGAGCCCCTTTTCATCCCGATCTTGGGGTGGCTAGGCGCGGGGCTGATGGGGGTGGGCGTGTCGGCATGCCAGCCCCAGGCGGCGGCCGCTCCGGTGCACAAGCCAGCCGGGATTCACCCACAGGGGGTGAGCTGTGTCTTGGCAGAGCCAAGGAGACTGGGACGGAGCGTCGGCAGTGCTGTGACGTGACGGCAGCGGCAAGTGGAGGAGGCTGCCGCGGAAGCCGGGGGGAGGTAGTCCCTGTCTGATACCGGCGGCGAGCCGGGCCCTGCAGCCGCAGGCCCGGGACCCAGCCAGAAGACCGAACCAGGCGAGCTGCGCGGACAGCCAGCTGGTCCGGCCCGTCGGCGGCGGCTGGGCTGGCGGACCCTGGTGGCGACGATCCTCGTCGTGATCGGCTGCGTGCTGGCGCCGGTCTCGGTGCTGGCCGTCTGGGCGGCCAACGAGGTCAGCAACACTGGCCGCTACGTGGCGACCATGGAGCCGCTCATCCACGACCCGGCGATCCAGAATGCCCTGACCGACAAGATCACGACCGAGATCACCACCCGGCTCAACGTGACCGGTCACGCCGACCAGGCCGCCGCCGAGCTGTCGAGCCGCGGGCTGACCAGACTCAGCACGCTGCTCAAATCGGAGGCCCCGGCGATCGCCAGCGGGGCCGCCGGATTCGTTCACGGCCAGGTCCACAAGATCGTGACGGGCCCGCGGTTCGCCCAGGCCTGGGTCCAGGCCAACACCCTTGTCCACCAGGAACTGGTGAAGGCGCTCTCCGGCCAGGGCAGCAGCTCGGTCAGCGTCAAGAACGGCCAGGTTGTCCTGAACCTGGGTCCGTTCATCGACGTCGTCAAGCAGGACCTGGTCAAGCGCGGCTTCAGCCTCGTCAGCAAGATCCCAGCCGTCAACCCTACGTTGACGTTGTTCTCGGCCAAGTACCTGGTCAAGGCACAAACCGGCTACCGGCTGATCAACGACCTGAAGATCGTGCTGCCGATACTCACGCTGCTGCTGCTGGCCCTCGGCGTGTTCGCCGCCCACGGTCGCCGCCGCGCGCTGATCGGCGCCGGCCTCGGCCTCGCCGCGTCGATGCTGGTGCTCGCCGCCGGGCTGTTCATCTTCCGCGGCATCTACCTGAACAGCGTGCCTACCAGTAGGCTGCCCGCCGACGCCGCGGCCGCCTTGTTCGACGCGCTCGTCGCCTTCATCAAGCAGGGGCTGCGCACGGTCCTGGTGGCAGGCCTGGTCGTCGCCGCCGGCGCGTTCCTGGCCGGGCCCTCGGTCACCGCCGTCCGGATCCGGGGAGCTTTCACTCGCGGGCTGGGCCGGATCCGCCACAGCGGCGAGCAGGCCGGCGTGCGCACCGGCCCGGTCGGCACCTGGACCTACGCGCACCGCAGAGCCCTGCGCATCTCCGCCGTGGGCCTAGCCGTCCTGGTCTTCGTGTTCTGGGGCCAGCCGACTGCCCTCGTGGCCATTGTGATTGCCATCTTGCTGCTGGTGGCCCTCGGCTTGATCGAGCTGATCGGCAGCCGACCGCCGGCCCAGCCGGAGGCGGCAGGCCACCCGTGACGCCGACAGAGCCGGCCGGGGCCGCCGAACGGGGCGAGCACTGGTGGCCGGTGGCGCTGGCGATCGTGGTCACCGCCGTTCTGCACGTGGCGCTGCCTGGGCAGTACCGGGTAAACCCCATTTGGGTGGTCCCCGTCGTACTGCTCGTATTGCTGGCCGTTCTGATCATCGGAGACCCGGGCCGCATCGACCGGCAGAAGCCCTGGCTGCGGGCCGTCACCGGCATCGTGATCGCGTTCATCACACTGGCGAACCTGTTCTCCGCCGCCCGCCTCATCGCCGACATCGTCACCAACAACAAGGTCTTCGCGAACAACGCGTCCGCATTGCTGGCTACCGGTGGGGTGATCTTGGCCACGAACGTGATCGCGTTCGGGCTCTGGTACTGGGATCTCGACCGCGGTGGCGCCGCCGCCCGTGCGCACCACCCTCACGCGGACCCGGCGTTCGTCTTCCCGGAGATGATGCACACCGACTACGTGCCGGCCACCTGGGTGCCGCGGTTCGCCGACTACCTGACGCTAGCCTTCTGGACCGCCACCGCATTCAGCCCCACCGACGTTTCCGCGGTCAAGCGGTGGGCCAAGCTGCTCATGATCATGGAGGCCTGCGTGTCGCTCGGCGTGGGCGCGCTGGTGATCTCCCGCGCGATCAACATCCTGAAGTAGCCACTCAGTGGCGGTCGCCTGATTTGCGGACCAGTTCACTGACGAGATGCCTGCTGAGGTCGGCTAGGTGCCGGGCAGCGTTCCCCTCCTGGCGGCCGGCGAACTGCGCGGCTTGGCGTTCGAGGTGGTCCTGGCAGCCGGAGGCGCCGGCCAGCTCGTCGCGGTCCGGCGGGGCAGATCGCAGGTCGGCCAGCTGGCGGACCGGGCCGGTGAGCATCCGCAGCATCGCGGCGTAGCTCTCGCCGAATGATGCCGGGAGGCCAAGCGGCTCGTCTCCGGCGGAAGCGTCCATCAGGACCCGGGCGATGGCCCGGGTCCGGGCGGTCAGTTCCTCCAGGGAATCGAGTATCACGCCGTCGGGCCGGGGCACTGCCCGCTCGACTGTGGCCCGCGGGTTCCACCGCAGGCTCTCCCGCGCGTTCCGCGCGGCGGCGCGGGCCTGCTCCGCCGCGCCGCTGAGTTGCCGGTCGTGCCGTGGCCAGGACTTCCCCGGGGAGTGCTGGCCGGCCGCCGCGGCGGCCAGGTCGTCCAGGGCGGCGGCGATATCATCACCCCATTGCCGGACCGCGTGCTCGGCTGGGCGCAGCTGCAGGGGCGGGAACACCAGGACATTGACCGCGAGCCCGGTGACCACCCCGATACCCACGTCGATCAGCCGGGGGGTGAGATAGTGCAGCGGCTGGTAGCCGCCTATCAGCAGCACGAACAGCGCCGTGAAGGTAACCTGCGTGCTCTGCCCGCCCAGTCGGCGCCAGCTGCCGATCACCACCCCGGCCAGCACGACCACTGCGATGCCCGCGATCGACGGACCCAGCACCAGGGCCACCGGAATCGCCAGCACGGCGCCGAGCACGAACCCGGCCACGTACTGGATGCCCTCGCGCAAAGACCGGGCCACCGTGGGGGATACGCCCAGCAGCGCCGCAAGAGGAGCGAAGTAAGGATCCTGCTGGCCCGCCGCGTACCGGGCCAGCGCCCAGGCCGCCATCGCGGCCAGGGCGCATTTGGCAGCTACCCGGCCGCGGTCCTGCCAGTACCGGACCGGCCCGGACGACGCAGGCTGAAACGGCGCTGGCAGCCGCGACCACCACGCCGGCGCGCCGCCTCGCCGCGTACGCCCGATCACCTCACTGCGCTGCATACCCCGCAGCTACCCGCAAACCCGCAGATCATGACCCAGTCGGACGGGTACCTGTACAGCGGGTCGCCAACCGGTCCTGTGCGGACAAGCAGCGGGCGATCGCGTTGGCGGCCCGTCAGCGGCCGAGGATGGCCAGGTCGGCTCCAGCGATGCGGCGGGGGTCGTCGATAAGGTCGATCGCAACGATCTTCGCGCCGGTGATCGTGAACCCTACGAGGGTGATCGGCCGCCCGTCCGCGGCCGTGACGACGCCGGCGGCTCCGTCGATCAGTGCTGGCAGGGTTACCTGGGCGATTCGCGTGAAGGGGAACGCGCGTCCGGCCACCGCCGCCGCACCGCGGACCGCCTCGGTGCCGTTGGACCGCACCACGACGTCTGGGTCGAGCGCCTCCAGCAGCGCGTCGAAGTCGCCGTTGCGGGCGGCGCCGAGGAAGGCGCCGACGATTGCCCGCTGCCGGGCCAGATCGGTGCCGGGGACCGGGGCCACGCCCTGGACCCGCCGGCGGCCGCGACTGGCCAGCTGACGGGCCGCGGCGGGCGAGCGCCCGACGATGGGCGCGATGTCGTCGAACGGAACGGCGAACATGTCGTGCAGGACGAACGCGAGCCTCTCGGCGGGGGCCAGCGTGTGCAGGATCACCAGGAGCGCGGGCCCGATGGAGTCGGCCAGCAGCGCTTCGGTTTCGGGGTCGATGCCGTCCGTGCCGGTCACGACTGATTCGGGCAGGTGTATCCCCGCTGGTTCTTCCCGGCGTGACTGCAGCATGTTCAGGCAGACCCGGGCGACGACCGTCGTGAGCCATCCGCCGAGATTATCGATGCTGCCGGGGTCGGTACGGCTCAGCCGCAGCCAGGCTTCCTGGACAGCGTCGTCGGCGTCGCTGGCCGAGCCGAGCGTCTGGTAGGCGATCGCCCGCAGCCGGGCCCGGTGGGTCTCGAACCGTTCCGCGAGCAGGTCATGTTCGTCCATCGGTCACATTCTCTTGTCGTGGTCGGACATAGAAGTGACCGTCCAGACCCCGCCGATGTGACAGGAGCCCGGCTTGGCGTTCGGTGTCCCGGTTCAGCCGCGGCGTACACGGAGGAACAATCGTGCATCCACGGACGAACCACAACGAGCGACGTAACTCACCCTCTCTGAGGGCTAATTAGCGTAAGGAGAGCCCATGGCCTCGCCCGTCCTTGTCACTGGCGGCACCGGCCGCCTCGGGAAGCTTGTCGTCGCGCGGCTGCAGGACAGCGGTTGTGACGTCCGCGTGCTCGCCCGGCACGACCGGCCCATCCCGCAGGGCGTCACATTCTTCACCGCAGACCTGCGGACCGGCCAGGGCATCGAGCCGGCCGTGACCGCAGCGGCGGCCATCATCCACTGCGCGACCAGCACCAGGGGCGACGCCGAGGCAACCCGCAACCTCGTGGCAGCCGCGTCCCGGACGGGGTCTGCCCACCTGGTGTACGTGTCGATCGTCGGTATCGACCACATCGCCTCCTGGGGATACCCGAAGACGAAGCTCCAGGCCGAGCAGATCGTGGCCAGCTCCGGCCTGCCCTGGACGATCCTGCGGGTCACGCAGTTCTACGACTACTGCCTGGCCAATGCGCAGAGGCTGAGCCGGTTCCCCGTGGTGCCAGTGCCAGCGGGCTTTACCGTCCAGCCGGTTGATCCCCGCGACGTGGCGGCCCGGCTCGTCGAGCTGGCGCTGGGCGAGCCTGCCGGCCGCGCGCCGGACATGGCCGGACCACAGGTGAGCAACTGGACGGACCTGCTCCAGGGGTACCTGAAGGCCACCCATCGCCGCCGATGGGTGCTGCCGGTCCGGATACCGGGCACCCGGGCAGTCCGCAACGGCGCTCTGCTGCCACCGCCGGGACACACCGTCGGCTCCCAGACATGGGACCAGTTCCTCAGATCTTGACCCCGGACGCCTTGACCTACCCCTGCATGGCGACCAGCGCGCCATGCAGGGCCCGCATCTCCTTCTAGTATTCCTTGCGCTTCATTTTCTTCATCGGCTCACCCGGATTCCGGCGCGGCTCCGGTCCCGTGCAGCGCTTCCTGCAGGTCTTGCTCGTCCTGCTTGGACAGCGAGGTCTTCAGGACCGTGCCGCCGTACTTGCTCATCGCCTCGACGGCCTTGTCCGGGGTGACCTTCTCCACCATCAGGAACAGCGCCGAGGTGCCCGGCTGGAGCATGCCACGAACCTGCTCCTGGAACTGCTTGTCGATGCTGGTTTTGGCGAACTTACCCATCAGCGCGCCCATCCCGGCCCCGATGGCCATCCCGAAGACCGGGATGAAGAACAGCAGCCCGAACAGGAATCCCCAGAACATCCCCCAGGTGGCGCCCCCGCCGACCGCATGGTGGTTGGTGTGCACGTGATAGCTGCCGTCCGTGTCGCGGTCAATGACCGCGATCGCGTCCGGCTGGATGATCAGATCCTGGGCCAGCCGGCGCGCCTCGTCGGCGGCGGCCGTCGCCGTCGCCTCGTCCGGGTAACCAATGGCGATCAGGGTTGCCATGATGTTTCCTTTCTCCTTGGTGTTGATCTCTGCTTAGCCGAGGGTGGCTACGAGTACGGCCTTGATCGCCATGCCTAGGCCCCCGCTCCGGCTGCCCGCTGCCGGCGTAGCTGCATAGCCTTGTCTACCCCGACCACTGCGGGGGCGATAAGGGACAGCAGGAGCACGGTGCCCCACTGGCCACCGCTGAGCGACGTGGTGTCGAGCAGTTGCTGCAGCACGTTCAGCTGGACGGCCAGCCAGGTCAGGATCCAGCCGAGGATGATCCAGCCCAGGAACGGGAACACCGGGGACGACCACGGCGCCTGCCGCTCGCGCCGCATGACCAGGCCGACGTTGACCGCGCTGAACGAGACGACGGCGAACGCCATGGTCATCGACACGGACGCGTGTGTGGTGCTCGGCTTGCCCGGCCCGAACGCGAGCACGCACAGCGCGGTGACCGCGATCACGAACCCGGTGCTGAACCACCGGATGACCTGCGGCCGGTTGACGATCTTCGTGCCCGGTTTGCGTGGCGGCCGCTGCATCACCCCGGGGTCGGGCACATCGACGATGAACCCGATGACCACGGTGATCACCACGAAGAACTTGCAGAACAGCAGTTGCAGCGGGAACAGGGCCACGCCGCCGTTGATGTTGAAGATGGTGGCATACACCATCAGCTGCAGCACCGAGGACAGGATGGTGAGCTGCATCCTGATGTAGGTGGAGATCCGCCGGTAGATGTCCCGGCCATAATCCACCGCGCGGACCAGGGTGGCGAAGTTGTCGTCGGTCAGCACGATCTTGGCCGCCTGCTTGGACACCTCGGAGCCGCTGCCCATGGCCACCCCGATGTCGGCCTGCTTGAGCGCGGCCGCGTCGTTGACCGCGTCGCCGGTCATGGCCACGACCTGGCCCGATTCCTGCATGAGCCGGGCCAGCCGGAGCTTGTCCTCGGGCGCCACCCGGCCGAACACGTGCAGTTCGGGCAGTTGGTCAAGGACCTCCTGGTCGGTCAGGTGCTGCAGTTCGGTCCCGGTGATCACACCCGGCCCGAGCCCGAGTTCATCGGCGATGGCGCGGGCGGTCACGGTGTGGTCGCCGGTGATCATCCGCACGTCGATACCGGCGTCCAGCGCGGTGTGCACCGCCTGCTTGGCTTCGGCTCGCAGCGGGTCCACGATGCCGACCAGGGCGACCAGCACGAGATCGGTGACCGCGGCCATCGGGTCGGCCAGCGCGGCCGACATGGCGCCGTCGTCCAGGTCGCGGGCGGCGAACGCGAGCACCCGCAGGCCGCGCTCGGACAGTTGCCGGTTGGCTGCCAGGATCTCCTCGCGCACGGTGGCCATCGGCACCTGCTGGCCATGCCACAGCGCCCGCCCGCAGCGCTGCACGACCACGTCCGGTGCGCCCTTCACGCTTTCAAAGTGCGGCTGTTGCAGGATTCCGCCGGCCAGCCAGTCGGGGCAGTCGTGGAACGTGGCCATGAACTTGTACTCGGAGTCGAACGGCACCTCGGCCCGGCGCGGCAGGACGGCCCGGGTGTGCTCGGCGTCCGCGCCCATCTTGGCCGCGAGCACCACGAACGCCGCCTCGGTCGGGTCGCCGACCACCGACCCGTCGTCGCCCACGGTGGCGTCGGTGCACAGGATCAGGCCCAGCGACAAGCGGCGCCAGTCCGGCACTTCCTCGCCGGCCACGCCCAGGATGGCGCCGGTCTTCTGGTAGCCGGGGCCTTCGATCTTGTACCAGTCGCCGGCCGCGAACATGGTGGTCGCGGTCATCGCGTTCATCGTCAGCGTGCCGGTCTTGTCCGAGTTGATGACCGTCGTGCCGCCCAGCGTCTCCACGTCGCTGAGCGACTTGACCACGGCCTTCGCCTCGGCCAGCCGGCGTGCCCCGGACGACAGCATGGCCTGCACGAACGTGGGCAGGCCGGTCGGGATGGACGCGATCGCCGTGGAGATGCACAGCAGCACCAGCGTGTTCAGGTCCTGGCCGCGGACCAGGCCGAAGATGGCGATCACCAGCACGGCCGCCCAGGCGATCAGGCCGAACACCTTGGTCATGCTGTCCAGTTCGCGCTGCAGCGGCGACTTGGTGCGCTTAGTCGCGTTGACCAGGCCGGCGATGTGGCCCATCTCGGTCGCCTGCCCGGTGGCGGTCACCACGAACGTGGCGGTGCCCCGGGTGACCTGCGTGTTCTGGAACACCAGGTTGGTCCGGTCGCCCAGCGCCACCTCGCCGCCGGGCAGCGTCGACGGGTCCTTGGCTATCGGCGCGCTCTCCCCGGTGAGCGCGGCTTCCTGCACTTCCAGCGTGGCCGACGAGATGATCCGGCCATCGGCCGGGACCACGTCACCCGCTTCCAGCAGCCCGACGTCCCCAGGTACCAGCTGTGTCGATTCGACCTCCTCGACCAGGCCAGAGCGGCGCACCCGGGCGTGCGGTACCTGCAGCTTGGCCAGCGCCGCGACGCTGGCCCGGGCCTTCAGCTCCTGGTTGGTGCCCATGATCACGTTGAACGCGACCAGCCCGAACACCACGACGCCGGTGGCCACCTGGCCGATGGCGAAACTGGCCGCGCACACGATGAGCAGCATGATGTTCATCGGGTTGGCCAGCTGACCCCGGGCCACTACCCAGACGCTGGGCGGCGGTTCGGTGGGCAGCTCGTTCGGCCCGTATTCGGCCAGCCGCCGGCTGGACTCCGCACTGTCCAGCCCCCGTTCCGGGGCCACCCCCAGCTGCCCGGCCACGTCGTCCGGCGGCACGGAGTACCACGGCAGCTTCCCGGCTGGCTGTTTGACTGCGGTCATCCCGCCTCCCTTGCGTTAGCCACTGACCTCGGCCTGGCTGGCCTGGCCGGGCTGGGCGCCTTTCCGGAAACGTCAACCTGACCCGTCATAGGGTCAGGCTGCGCGGGTCCCGTATCGGCGTCGACACCCTTCCGGGGGTGATACGCACCGGAATGGCTCAGAGCAGGCGCAGGTCCACCGCCCGCTCAATGGCCTCCGAACGCGAGGCCACGCCGAGCTTCTGGTAAATGGACCGGAGTTGTGTCTTCACCGTGTTGCGGGAAATGTACAGGGTGGCCGCGATCTGCAAATACGTGCTGGTCGGCAGCAGCTTCAGGATGCGCTGCTCGGCTGCGGTCAGCGGCTCGGCGATCAGCTGGCGGTACTCGGCGCGGTCCGGCTGGGCGGCCCGCACGTCGAGCGCCGCGGTGATCACCTGGTCCAGGTACGGATCGGACCGCATCCGGCTCGCGTGCTCGACCAGGTATCCGGTCACCTGGGGTGCGGTGCTGACTAGTGTGTTGATGAACCCCTCCTGGCGGGCCCGCTGCACGGCGCCGCCCACGATGCCGTCGGCGGTGGGATCGCCGCGCTCGATGGCCGCCGCGGCCAGCAGGATCTGCCGGACCAGCCGGTCCCGGGTCGTCAGGCTGCCCAGGGCGGGCAACCGAAGGTGCTCCTGCGCGGCCTGGTGGTTGCCCGCGGCCAGCGCGATCTGGGCCAGCAGCAGGTCGCGGCGGGCGGCGGGCACCCCGGCCGCCAGTTCGGCGGCTGCCCGTGCGTCACCGAGCGCCAGGCGTATCTGGGCCTCGAGCTCATCGGCCTGGACCCGCAGCGCCGCGCTGGGCTCGGCCACCGCCCGCCGCGCCGCCGCCACCGTGGTCAGTGCCTCGCGGATCTGCCCGCGGGCGGCCCAGATCCGGGCCCGGTCGAGCAGCGTGAGGAACTCGAAGATGGGCCGTCCGGCCTCGGTTATCGCCACCGCCCGCTCGGCCAGCCGCTCCGCGGAACTCAGGTCCCGCCGTTCCAGCGCCAGGCCGGCCAGTACGCGCAGGTAGTCCACGGCGAAGAAGTGCCGGTCGAAGCCCAGCCGCCGGGCTTCCCATTCCGCGGCCGTGGCCGCCTCAGCGGCATCGGTCAGGCGGCCGGCCAGGAACCAGGCCAGCGCCCGGGCGCCGGGTACCAGGATCAGCCGGGTCGGCTCGGGCAGTTCGGGCTGGGCCAGCGCGGCGGCGGCCTCCCGTTCCACCGCGGCGAAATCGCCCAGGCATGGGTAGACCCGGAGCAGGATCAGCGGGATCGCCATGTGCCATTCGTCGCTGAGCTGGGCCTGTTGCTGGATGTCCCGGGCGCTCTGCGCCGCGGTCACCGCCTCCGTCAGCCGGCCCGCCTGCCCGTACTGGAATGCCCGCATCATCGCGAACCGGCCGGCCAGCCGTGACCCGGGCGGGATGGGTGGCTGGGCGCGCTCGATCGCGTCGAGGTATCCCGCGCCGCGCAGATCACCGGACAGCAGCAGGTCGGCGGCCAGCCCGAGCATCCGCTCCGGGGCGTCGGCCAGCAGCCCCGGGTCGATGGTGCTCATATCCAGCGGGCTCGGCGCGTTGGGGTCGCGCAGGAAGTCGGGCACCACCCGGTCCTGGAGCAGGGCCAGCGCCCGGTCCGCCACACTCGCGGCCAGGTAATGCCGGGTGGCCCGCCGGGTGTCACCGGTGGCTTCGAACCATTCGCCCGCCCGCAGGTGCAGGGCCTGCTCCCGGGCCGAGCCCCGGGCCCGCAGCTCGGCCCGGAGCACCTGACGCACCAGATGGTGGTACCGGAAGACCGTCCGCTCATCATCGAGCGGCACCAGGAACAGGTTGGCCGTATCGATCTCACGCAGCATCGCCGCCGCATCCGGCCGCCCGCTGACTGCGGCACACGAGCCCGCGGTCAGCTCGCCCAGGACGGACGTATCCAGCAGGAACCAGGCCAGCTCGGGTGGCTGCTGATCGAGCACCTCAGCGATGAAGTATTCCGAGATCAGGTGGCTGCGGACATCCAGCGCCCGGGCCACCCGAGCCTGGTCATCGGCAGCCTGCAAGGACAGCGCCGCCATCTGCACGGCGGCCGCCCAGCCCTCGCTGCGCTCGTGCAGCAGCGCCAGCTCAGCCCCGTCCACCTCGACGCCGAAATTGGCCAGCAGGTCGCCGGTTTCGGCCAGGGACAGCGAGAGGTCCTGATCGCGCAGCTCGCACAGTTCGCCGGCCAGCCGCAGCCGGTGCAGCCGGACCGGCGGGTCGTTGCGGCCGGCCAGCACCAGCTGAGCGGTGTCGCCGGGCCAGCGCTCGATCAGGTCGGTCATGTCCGCCGACACGGCAGTGGCGGCGGCGTGGAAGTCGTCCACGATGATCGCCATGCCTTCGGGCAGCTTCAGGGCGTCGTTCGCCAGCGACGCGGTCACGTCGGCCGACACGGCGCTGTCCAGGGCCAGCAGATCGGCGGCCTCGGCGCCGAACTCCGGCACCACCGCCCGGGGGGCCTCGATGAAGGCGGACCAGAAACGGACCGGGTCAGTGTCGGCCTTGTCGCAGGACAGCCAGGAAGTAACGCCAGGCGGCCTGGTCGCCGCCCAGTTTGACAGCAGCACGCTTTTGCCAGATCCAGCCGAGCCGACCACGACGGTGAGGCGCTTACCCGCCCCCGAGGTGAGCCGGTCGTGCAGCAGCGGTCTGCTGACCAGCGTGCTGGGCAGCGTTGTCGGCCGGAACTTCGTCCGCGCGAAACCACACACACGGTGAGGTGCCGCGCTCTTCCGTGGGACTCTCTGCCGGGGCATTTGTCCGCTGCTCTTCCTCGCTTCCCGCCCGGTTAGCCGCAGGGTTCTGGGCGGTTAGCGCAGGGTTCGGTAGGTATGTCGGGGTCAGGATGACGCAAACTTCGCGATGCCGCATCACCCGTGGTGAGGGAACAAAAAAGTAAAGAATAAGTAAGCTCAGCGCACCGTCACCCCTGGGTGGGTGATGACGTCGGCGCTACCACCAGGCACGATGGCCGGGACATGCAACCAGCCACGGTGCCTCGACGTGATCGACATGCACCTCGTGGCACGGCCACCCACGCTGTAACGGTCTCACCCAGAACCGCCGGGCCCGGCACCCGGCTTTCACCCTGCGCGGGCCAGTCCGGGCGAAAACGAGCGCTACGGGCTCACCCCGCCGCACCATTGACCCCGGCCACTTCTTCCCGACAATTGGCGCCGCTGTGCACGCGTTCCAGGCCGAATCCGCCACACCGCTGGAATCACCCTCGGAAGGGTGAAGACGCACCAGGCTGGCTGGCACAAGATCCTCGCAGGAACGGCCGGGCGGGCAGGGTGCGGGCCCGGCCAGCCTGCTATGGGAGGCCATGATGACATCCGCAACTATCAAGTCGTCCCGCGGTGCCGCGCATCGCGTCGAGGGCCAGGGCCTGCTTATCTTCGCGTCGGTCCTGCTGATGGTGACCGGCGTGTTCAACCTGCTCGACGGCATCGCCGCGGTGGCCAGGTCGCACGTGTTCATCGCCAACGCGCACTACGTGGTGGGCGACTTGCGCGCCTGGGGCTGGGTCGCGCTCATCCTGGGCGCGCTGCAGGTACTGGCCAGCGTGGGGGTGCTGACCGGTAACCAGTTCGCCCGCTGGTTCGGCGTGGCGGTGGTCGGGCTCAACGCCTTCGCGCAGTTCTTCTTCATCCCGGCCTACCCCTTCTGGTCGCTGACCATCATCGCCGTGGACATGGTCGCGCTGTGGGCCCTGTGCGTGTACGGCAGCCGGTCGAACGTGACCGCCTAGCCGCCACCGCCCGCACAGCGCCTCGGGACAGCGGCCATGACACAGATCCCGGCGGCAGCGGCCGAAGAGGCCCAGACACCGCCGGCGCCCAGCAAGCCCCGGAAGCTGCTTTATGTCACGCTTCCGGGCTGCTGGGGCGCGCTCATTTTCGCGTGTCTGTCGTTCACCCCCTCGTTGCTGCCGCGTGGCGGCCTGATCCAGGGCATTATCTGCGGCATTACCGCCGCCATCGGTTACGGGCTCGGAGTACTCGCCGCGTCCATCTGGCGTGCTTTCCCCGATCGGGAACCCCGGCGCCCGCGCCGCTGGGCCTGGACCGTCTTCTTCATCGCCGGCCCGGTCCTGTTCGCCGCCTCGTTCGGGCTCGGCCAGTACTGGCAGTACGAGATCCGCAAGCTGATGGGGGTGACCGATTACAGCATTCCGCTCGTGGTGGCCGAGCCTTTCGTCGCGGCGCTGGTCTTCGGACTGTTCCTGCTGATCGGGCGCGGCCTGCGTGGCCTGTACCGCTGGCTGGCGAAGCTGCTGAACCGCTGGATGGGGCGGCGCGCAGCCCGCGGGATCGGCTGGGTCGTGGTGGTCGGCGTCACCTATCTGGTGGTCAGCGGCCTGCTGCTGCAGGGCTTCGTCAACGTGATGAACAACGCTTATGGGCTGCGCGACACCAAGACCGCCGAAGGGATCCACCAGCCCACGCACCAGCCTGCGTTCCGGTGGGCCGGGCTCGCTCATACCGTGGGATTCGCTGGGCTGGCAGGGCCGCAACTTCATCGGCAAGGGCCCGTCGGTCAGCGATCTCGCGAAGTTCAGCGGCCATCCAGCCATGGCCCCGATCCGCATCTACTCCGGGCTGGCCTCGGCTAAGGGCCCGGAGGCGCAGGCCGCGCTGGCCGTCCGCGACCTGCAGCGGGCGGGCGGCTTCCAGCGCAAGAACCTGGTGGTGGTGACGACCACCGGCAGCGGCTGGGTGGACCCGGCGCTGGTCAACTCGTTCGAGTACCTGAGCAACGGCGACTGCGCCACGGTGGCCATCCAGTACTCCTACCTGCCGTCCTGGATCTCCTACCTGGTCGACCAGTCGAAGGCGCTGGCCGCGGGCCGGGCGCTGTTCGACGCGGTCTACGGTGCCTGGGCCAGGCTCCCAGCCGATCACCGCCCCAAGCTGTACGTGGCCGGGGAGAGCCTGGGCTCGTTCGGCGGCGAGGCCGCGTTTACCGGCGAAAACGACCTCGCTAACCGGACTAACGGCGCGCTGTTCGTGGGTCCGCCCAACTTCAACACGCTGTTCCGTGAGTTCAGTGACCACCGTGACCCGGGCAGCCCGGAGATCCAGCCCATTTACCAGGACGGCCGGATCGTGCGGTTCGTGAACGACCCGGCCACCGGCATCCCGCCGGCGGGCCAGCCGTGGAACGGCACCCGGATCCTGTACCTGATGCATCCATCCGACCCGATCGTCTGGTGGAGCCCGCACCTGATCTTCAGTGAGCCGGACTGGATCAGCGAGCCGCCCGGCAAGGACGTGCTCAAGACCATGTTCTGGGTGCCGTTTGTCACGTTCTGGGAGGTCACGGCCGACCTGCCGTTCGCTACCGGCGTGCCGGAAGGCCACGGCCACAAGTACACCGCCGAGTACGTCAACGGGTTCAACGCAATCATGCGGACGGGGCTCAGCTCCCAGCAGCTGGCCAGCCTGCGGAAGATCATCGCGGCCGGCAACTGACCGGCTAGGTGGCCCACATCCAGATGGCGGTGGCGGCCAGCACGCCCAGCGCGTTGGTCGCCCAGTGCAGCCCGGCCGGCGCGAGCAGGCTGCCGCTGCGCCGCCGCAGCTCACAGAACACCACCCCGGACAGGCCGGTGAACAGGACGGTGCCCAGCACGGACACGGCCTGGCCGGACGATCCGGTGCCCACGGCGCTGCCGATGGCCTGGTCATCCGCGGCCAGGCCGAGTGACGGGAGCACGTGCCACAACCCGAACAGAGCGGACGAGACGCCGGTGGCCACCCAGGGGCCGTGCCGCCGCTGGAGCAGGCCCCACAGCACGCCCCGGAAGGCGACTTCCTCGAACAGCACCGTGCCCACCGGGATCAGTACGAACGCGGTCAGCAGGGCGTGTCCCCAGCCGAAGTCGTAGCGGGTATCGCGGAAGGCGCTCCGGGTCAGCGGCAGCGCCGCGCCCGCCGCGAACACCGCCGCGACGGCGCCGATCGCGGCGAATGCCCAGAGCAGTCCACGCCGCCACGTTCCCCGGCCCAGGCCGAGCTCAGCCCAGCTCAGCCCGGCCCAGCGGGCCACGGCCAGCAGTCCCGCGGCGCCGACCGGGCCCAGCACCAGCGACGCATGCGCGACCTTGATGTCGATCACGTTGACCAGCACGAGGAAGGCGATGACGAAGACGACCGCCCAATCGGGACGCGACCGGGGAAGCCACGACGGTCCCGCCATGTCGGCCCCTTCCTGGCCGCTCCCGCGTCCTCTCGAGGCTGCCGATTCCTTCCGTGACCGGGTCCTTAGGCTGCGCCGCCGTCGTCGGCCCAGCTTGAGCGAGCCTAGGTTCGTACGGGATCAGTCATTGCGCGGATGGCGGCGTCAAGATGTGCATATCGATCACTTCAAGCCCGAGGCCAGTGATCCGCTGCAGCAGCCCGGTGAGGGCCCCCTGATCGGGCAGTTCGGCGCGGAGAATCGTTCTACCGCGACTTATAATGACTTCACAGTCGTCGAATTCCGCGCGCAGCGTGCTGCCTGCCTGGCCCGTGAACGTGATCTCGTATGTCTGTGATCTCACGACGGTTATCCCTTAGCAATCTTTTGTTCGCGTACTGTCCATCGCTTGTACCAGCATGCCTGGTGGCTGGAACTGCGTCACCACCCCCCCGGGGGTGATCCGGGACTCTTGCGGGACTGCGAGGGCAGCCCGAGCTAACCGGCCTGGACTGTCGGTCCAGGCCTGAGCCGGGGGGCCCTCTGGCGTCGATGCGGGGCCTTGCGCTATCGGAATCGTTAGCGGCTCGGCGTTTGCGAGTCGATGATGTCGGCAGCTTGCCGCAGTGTGCGGGCTACCCTGTCCCGCAGCCTCACCTTCTGAAGCTCCTCCACCAGATCGGAGAGCAGTTCGCGCAACGGCGTCAGGTCAAGCACTCCTGGTTCGCCGCCCGCATTCACCACCCGTCCAGCCCTTGCGGCGCTGACCGTCCGGCGCGCCTGGTCAGTAATGTGGCCGACGATGGCGCCGGTAAGGCGCGTTCCATCAGCCAGGCGGACGTCGTCACCGTTGCGGTCGACGCCTGGGCCGGTAGGCACACCGGGGGAGCCATCCGGCGGCGGGTCCTCAGGCACCAGAATCACCTCTCTTTCGGGGGGTGCCGGCCTCGGCGTTGGCGAGGCCGGCAGGCGGTGCATCCACTTCGATCAGGGTGGCCATTCTCGCGAGCATGAACTCGCGCGGCGCAAGGGAATTGTGCTCCACTGACGGGGCGGTGATGGCGGCAAGGGAGCTAAGGACGAGCGTTTCGCCAGTCACAGACCCTCCCCGGTTTATTGCGGAACGCACGGCTGCTGGCCTCGCTGGGTACACCAGCACTACATCGTTGCTCCTGGCCGGGGGCATCACCCCCGATGGGTGAGCCACGCCCGCCATTACCGTGCAGCGAGGACTGTTGTGCCTTCTTCAGGACGTCTATCAAAGCGGGTCGGGCCTAGGAGTCGGGACTAAGGCTTGAGAGTTACCCCCGGCATCCGGCCATTGGAGGAGCCACTCTGCATAGGACCTGGAGTCATTCATGCCAGGTTCCATCTCACCCGGCAGGGTCTCGGCGAACACGAGCGCGGCGGTGGCCTCGAGTTGGCTGCGGAGCAGGTGAGGAGGGCCGACCGATTCGAAGCCGAGCGTCCACCAAGCCTCGCCACGTGCGAGGACCTCGGTCAGTTCCACCGCGCATCCTGCTTCCTCACCCGGCCCCTGACCAGAAACCGGGATGGGGTCGCCGGCCAGCGAAAACCGGCTGATGCGCCGCGTCTTTGTTATCCGCCTCCAACCGGCTGGGTCACGGCCTCCGTGGCCGGGTGAGCCGAAGAGAAAGGACCACTTGCGCCAGGACTCCATGCGACCGCGAGCGCACCCCGCCATATCGAGGATTCCTGGGCTCCCCTGGTAGGCCTTCACCTCAAGTGCCGCGCCTGCGCGGAGCTTCACTGAAAGCCCGCGCAGGCGTGGAGAGAGGAGGTAGATGTCCTCGCGGGTCTCCAGTTCGGCCGGAAAGCGTGCGAACCATCCGGCGACCGCGGTTTCCAGCTGGCCCGGGAAAATCCAGCGTACCTCGAGGCTGCGGATCCCTTCCGTGACCGGGCTATCAGGCTGTGCAGCCGTCATCTTGACCTGCTCCTGGCCCGGCCGATGCATCATGGTGAGTCACGGCCGGTTAGTTTGCTCCAGCGTGCTTTGGCCAGCTTGAGCGAGCCTGGGTGACTGTGGGATCAGTCATTGTGCGGGTGGTGGCGGTGCCGAGATGTGTATATCGATCACTTCAAGCCCGAGGCCCGTGATCCGCTGCAGCAGCCCGGTGAGGGCTCCTTGATCGGGCAGCTTGGCGCAGAGAGTTGTTATACCCCGACCTGTGGTGACTTCACAGTCGTCGAATTCCTCACGCAGCGTGCTGCCCGCCTGCCCGGTGAACGTGATCTCGTAAGTCTGTGATCTCACTGCGGTTGTCCCTCAGCCATCTTGTGTTCGCGTGCTGTTCACTGCTTGGGCCAGCGTGCCTGGCCGCTGGATCTGTGTCATCACCCGTCAGGATCGTCTGGACGTTGACGGCTTCAGCCTGTCCGGGCTGCTTTCGGGCGTCGTCACCCTTTCGTGGGTGATCCCGTCGCTGGCCGTGGCTGCGAGGCTGCCATAAGCGTGGTCAGCCCGGAAGGATGCTTGGCTGGCGGCGTGCGCGTGTGATTCGCCGTTCCCCCCTCGCGGGTGAGGAATGGGTGTCAGTCCGGCGGCACGATGAACACTGTGTCCCACGCGCGCCAGATCGCCGGGACGGTGAGTCACGGGAGGGCTTACGCAGGTGTGGATGAGAGGCTGCGATGACTGACACGGGCAGGTCCAAGGCTGATGCCGCGGCGCGGGCGATGATCTTGCCGCTGGCGCTGGCCCAGTTCATCGCCAGCTATGCGGCGACGAACATGAACGTTGCCATCAGCGCCATCGCCCAGGACCTGGGCACCACCGTGGCTGGCGTGCAGAC
The DNA here is from genome assembly GCA_963713815.1 of uncultured Actinomycetes bacterium. Lineage (GTDB taxonomy): Bacteria > Actinomycetota > Actinomycetes > Streptosporangiales > Streptosporangiaceae > RYN-230. The sequence goes on along the minus strand of CAVQNH010000032.1, from coordinate 558,705 downwards.
GGCGATCACGCTGTTCACCCTCACGATGGCGGCGCTGATGATCCCGGGCAGCAAGCTGACCGACATCTGGGGCCGCAAACGGTGCTTCGTGCTGGGCCTGATCGTCTACGGGATCGGGGGCCTGCTCGCGGCGTTGGCGCAGGGACTGCCGCTGCTGATCGTCGGGTACTCGCTGCTGGAGGGCATCGGGTCGGCGCTGATGATCCCGCCCATCTACATCCTGGTCACGGTGACCTTCCCCGACGTCAGGTCGCGGGCCCGGTATTTCGGGGTGGTCAGCGGCGCGGGCGGCCTGGGCGCGGCCGCCGGCCCGCTGATCGGCGGCCTGGTGACCAGCGCCATCAGCTGGCGTGCGTCGTTCGCCCTCCAGGTCCTGGTGGTGGCCTGGATTGCCTTCCTGGCCCGCAAGATCACCGACCCGGCCCGGACCGGGCCCACGCCTCACTTCGACCTCACCGGCGCGGTGCTGTCCGCAGCCGGGCTGTTTTTCGTGGTGCTCGGGCTGCTGCAGTCCCGGACCTACGGCTTCCTGATTTCGCGCCAGGCGTTCAAGATCGGTAGCACCGTGGTGCTCCCCAAGGGCTCGATCTCCCCGGTCTGGATATTCGTGGCCATCGGTGCGCTGTTCCTGCTGTGGTTCTTCCTGCACATCCGGTCCGCGGAACGCAAGGGCCGCGACGTGCTGCTGCCCCTGCGGCTGTTCCGCAACAAGGTCTCCAACCTGGGGCTGGGCACCCAGACCATCCAGTGGCTGATCCTGCAAGGGACCTTCTTCACTGTCTCGGTCTACCTGCAGGAGGTCAACGGCTACAACGCGATCCAGACCGGCCTGTTGCTCACCCCGGCCACGATCGGGATCCTGATCGCCTCTGCGGGTGCGGACCGGTTCGCCCGCCGGCATCCGCAGCGGTGGCTGATCATCGCCGGATTCCTGGCCACCGCGGTCGGCATGGTCTTGCTGCTGGTCCTGGTCCGGGCGAACGCGGGCATCTGGCGGTGGATACCTGGGCTGCTGTTGTTCGGTGCCGGGGTCGGCGTGATGCTGACCTCATCAGTCAACGTGGTCCAGTCCAGCTTCCCCGACGACGACCAGGGTGAGATCTCCGGGCTGTCCCGCAGTGTCTCTAATCTGGGATCCTCGTTCGGCACTGCTCTCGTGGGCTCGGTGCTGGTAGCCGTCGCCCTTCCCAAGGGGCAGCCCTTCGCCGTCGCCCTCACCATCATGCTCGTGATCGCCCTCATCGGCCTGGTCCTCGCCGTCCTCATCCCCCGTCAGTCAACCCAGCCCGGCGAGCCAGCAGATTCCGGCGTGGCACCGGAGGCACGGCCATCAGCACCCTGATGCACGCCGCAGCGCAGCGGCTGGGTGAGAAGGGAGGGCGGCCGTGGCGCTCAACCTGGTTCTGATCGGCGTGGCGGTAGCGCTCGACCCGCTGCCGTTCATGGCGTTCCTCGTCATCCTGCCCTCCAAGCGGGGCGTCAGGAAGGGTGCGGCGTTCGTGTTCGGGTGGCTGGCGTCCCTGGTGATCGTGGTATCGGTCACGGTGCTCGCCACGGGCAACAATCCCCCCAAGCCGGACACGGCGCCCTCGCTGGCGGGCCTGGCGGTGAAGATCGCCATTGGGGTCATCCTGGTCGTGATTGCGATCCGTCACCGCCGCAGGAGAGGGCAGCCGAAGAAGCCGAAGAAGCCGCCGAAGTGGCAGGCGCATGTGGACAGCATGTCCCCGTGGTATGCCATGGTCCTGGCGCCTGTTCTGCAGCCGTGGGGCCTGATCGGCGCGGGCGCAGCCACGGTCATGGAAGCCAAGCTGTCCAGTGCGCAGAGCTACCTCGCCCTGGTCCTGTTCTGCGTCCTGGGTTCGGCGTCCTACCTGGCGATGGAGATCTACGCGGGCCTCAGGCCTGCTAAGAGCCAGACGCTCCTGGCCGGATTCAGGATCTGGATAGACGCTCACACCGATCAGGTGATCATCTGGGGGAGCCTGATCCTGGGCTTCTGGCTCATCGCCAACAGCATCAACCTGGTCGTCAGCTAAGACTGCCCGGGTCCCAGGCTCACCCTCTGACGGGTGATGACGCAGGCCCCGGCCGTGACGGACGCTTGCGGCACGGGATGAATCAGCAGACTTCGAGGCGCAATTTTGCTGCAATCACAGGCATATGAGATCACTTTCATAGGTCAGGCCGGCACCACGCTGCGCGCGGAATTCGATGACTGCGAGGTCACGGTAGGCCCGGATACGACAACCCTGCGCGCCGAGGTACCCGATCAGGAAGCCCTTTACGGGCTCATGGAGCGGATCACCGGCCTCGGCCTCGAGTTGATCGATGTGCACCGCATAGCGCCACGGCCACCGCCATGACTGACCTCGCGGTCTAGAACGGTGCCGGGATGTAGTGCAGGGGCAGGTCGGGCTGTTCGTAGCCGTGGGCGGGCTGGCGTCTGGGCAGGGTGACGTCGCGGGGGGTGAGGGGTTTGTAGGGGATCTGGCTGAGCAGGTGGGTGATGATGTTGAGCCGGCCGCGTTTCTTGTCGTCGGTGCGGGCGATGTACCACGGCGCCCACGCGGTGTCGGTCGCGGCGAACATGGCGTCCCGGGCCCGGGAGTAGTCATACCAGCGGCGGTAGGACTTCAGGTCCATGTCCGAGAGCTTCCAGATCTTCCGCGGGTCGTTGATCCGGCTTTTCAGCCGCCGGGTCTGCTCGCCGGGGCTGACCTCCAGCCAGTACTTCAGCAGCACGATCCCGTCGTCGGCCATGGCTTTCTCGACCCCGGGGGTGAGCTGGAGGAACCGCTCGCTCTCCTGCGGTGTGCAGAACCCCATCACCGGTTCGACGCCGGCCCGGTTGTACCAGCTGCGGTCGAAGATCACGACCTCGCCGGCCGCGGGGAAGTGGGGGAGGTACCGCTGGATGTACATCTGCGACTTCTCCCGCTCAGTGGGGGCGGGCAGCGCCACGACCCGGAACACCCGCGGGCTGACCCGCTCGGTGATCCGCTTGATCGTGCCCCCCTTCCCCGCGGTGTCGCGGCCCTCGAACACCACGCAGATCCTGGCCCCGGTCTCCTTGACCCACTCCTGCAGGGCCACCAGCTCACCATGCAGCACCCGCATCTGCCGCTCATACTCCTTGCGCTTCATCTTCGGCGCCAGCCCAGCCCCGGCCCCCGGCCGATCTGCGCTCCGCGGCACCTGGACCTCGGCCTGCCGCTTCTTCTCGTGCCTCTTCTTGGCCATGTGCCTACCTTTGATGGATACGGTGAGGTGGTGATGCCCGGCGTGCGGTACTCGGATTTCCTCCGCCGTTGACATCACCACTCCTTCCGGCGGGCTATCGCTGCGCCAACTGGCTTATCCCGGACCAGCACGTCACCCGTCTCGTGGCCGCCTGGCCAAATCTTGTTCGAGCGGTTCCGGGGTGTCGTCACCCCCCCGAGGGTGATTCCGCAATTTCCGGCGCCTTCGCGGGTTTGAACCCCGGTCGAGGCGGCCGAAACGAAGCCGGCCGAACTCACCCGCGGAAGGGTGAGGAATGCGTGGCGCGCCGAGAGCAGGATTAACACTGTCCCAACGCTCTCAACGGCACGAGGAAATAGACCCGAAACGCGTTCCCCGATGCCGAGCTGGAGTGGCACCGGCCGATCTCGTTAGAGAAAGGAAGGCAATGGCCGCAGGAATCCACGTGAGCCCGGATCGCAGCCGGCGCCCGGATCCAGGGCGCATCCAGGTGCGGATCTCACCCCGGCCGGGCCGATGACAGCGGCCCGGCCGGGGCCGGCGCGGGACCGATGGCGCTTTATCCCGATGGCCGGCTGGATCCGCTCCTATGACCGTGCCTGGCTCAGGGGTGATCTCATCGCCGGAGTCACCGTGGCGGCCCTGATCGTTCCGAAGAACCTCGGTTACGCCGGGATTGCCGGGATCCCGCTGCAGAACGGCCTCTACGCGGCCGCTGCAGGCGCGATCCTTTATGCCGTCTTCGGGACGAGCCGGCAGATCTCGACCGGGCCGAGCTCGGGATTGGCGGCCGTGGCCGCGAGCGCCGTTGCGGTGGCCGGGATCACGGGACTCCACAATGTGGCGACCTTCGTGGCGATGATCACCCTCGTTTCTGGCGTGCTGTTCCTCCTCCTGGCCGTGCTGAAGATGGGCTGGATCGCGCAGTTCCTGTCCCGGGCCGTGGTGACCGGCTTCCTGTTCGGCGCGGCGATCGACGTGGTGATCGGTGAACTTCCCAAGCTCACCGGGACGAAGGTCAGTGGCTCGAACCCGATCCAGGAGCTGTGGTCGTGGATCGGGACGCTCGGCGATACCCAGCTGGTGACCGTGGCGGTCGGCATCAGCCGCGCTCCTGGTGGTGTTCGGGTTGCGGGTGATCGCGCCGCGCATCCCTGGCGCCCTCGTCCTGGTCGTTGGCGGCCTGGTGGCGTCATGGCTGTTCGATCTCGGCGCGCACGGGGTGGCCCTGGTCGGCGAGGTACCGCGAGGGCTGCCGTCCCTGCAGGTCCCCGACGTGGCGCTGCTGCGCGATCATACGAGCACGATTGCCCTCGCCGCGGTAGCGCTCGTCCTCATCGGGTTTTCCCAGACCGCTGGCGATGCCAGGACGTTCGCGGCCAGGCACCACTATCGCATCGACATCAACCAGGAATCGGCCGCCCAGGGAATCGCGAATGCCGGGGCTGGCCTGTTCCAGGGAATGCCGGTCTCAACCAGCCTGTCCGCGAGCTCACTGAACGACCACTCGGGCGCGCGCACCGGCCTGGCCTCGCTCACCTCCGGCGTCACGGTTCTGCTCACGCTCCTGGTGCTGGCGCCGGTCTTCTCGGTCCTGCCCAAGCCCGTGCTCGCTGCCTTGATCATCGAGGCAGTCGTCATGGGGATGATGGACGTGCCCGAGATGCGCCGCCTGGCCAAAGTGCAGCGCTTCGACTTCTGGATCGCGATCACCGCCATCGTCGGGACGCTCCTGGTCGGCGTGCTCGCCGGAGTGATCATCGGGATCGGGCTGTCGCTCATCTGGCTCATCTCGGTGGCGACGCGCCCCCGCATGCCCCTGCTCGGACGGGAGCCCGGCGGTCAGGCCTTCCGGGAGCTCGATGAGCACCCCGGCGATGAGCAGTTCCCCGGGGTCGTGGTCCTCCGCCTGGATGGCGGCCTGTTCTTCGCCACCTCAGACGCCCTGGAGGACCGGGTCCGGGAGGTCGCGTTGTCCACACCCGAGATCACCGGGATCGTGCTCGATTGCGAGGGAATCGACTTCATCGACTCCCAGGGGTCGGCAAAGATGCGCGAAATCCTCGATCTCACCGAGCAAGCCGGCGTGGCCCTGCGCCTCGCCCGGATCAAGCCGGCCGTCCGCGAACTGCTCGCACGTGACGGTGTCCTTGATCGCATCGGTGACGACAAGACCTACGACGAGGTCGATCAGGCCGTGGCGGCGCAGATGGCCGCGCAAGGAGGCAGCCGTGCAGATCTATGAACAGCCCGCGCTGGGGTGGACGGTGGTTCTGCGGCGCTGCCCGGTCCGCACCGCCGAGGGCCAGGTGCTAGGCGGCTACACCAACATGTTCGAGATCATCTGCTGCGACTGCGGTGACCATCCCGACCGGGATTACCGCGACGTCTCGCCCCGGCTTCGGCGGATCCGCGGGCCCTACCCCATAGCCGCGGGCGTCACGGCCTACGAGGAACACCTAAAGCTGCACCACAGGCCGGTGAATCACCTCGTGCCCAAGGTTTCCGGGTAGGTACCCCAGTTCGATTGACTTGCCCAGGTCCCAGCCGTCGAGGTTGGAGCCGTTGATGAGCAGCTTGTAGTTCCAGAAGAACCAGCCAGCCGCGCCGTCCCAGGCCGCCAGCTGGGCGTCGGCCAGGCTGCGGTAGAACCCGCGCCGTTGCTCCCGGGGCAGGGCGGCGGCCTGAGGAGACATCGGGTCGAGACACCACTCACCGATGATCAGGGGGAACCGCTGCGACATCTCCTGCACAGTCCGGCTGAACTTGTCCCGGATGTGGCCGAGGTATCCGCCGAGGCTCTCGTCGCCGGTTCGGTGCGTGTACTCCATCAGGTACGGGTGAGTGTCCACGATGATCCGTTCGAACGGGGGACTCGTGAAGAAACCATCCCACTCCCGGATGCGGAACCCGTCGTGGAAGACGATGGTGACGTCGTCTGACTGAGCCCGGATTTTCCGGTACGCCGCGGTGTAGAAGTCTTTGAGGAACCCGGTCGGCACGGGCTCAGATCCTCGCGCGTATTCGGGATCGCGGGGCGGGTAGCGGTTTGGCAGGTCGATGACGTCCCACAGCTCCTGGGAAATCGGCTCGTTCAAGACCTCGATGCCCCAGAGTGCCGAGCGGGCCCGGTAACGGATAGTGAGCTGCTCGAGCACAGTCAGCACGAACTCGACGTGCGCCCGGTTCTTGTGCCACTTGCAGACACCGCATATGCCGCCGTTGTCGAAGCCGTTCTGCCCGTCCGGCACCGTGTGCAGGTCGATCAGGATCTTGATCTTGTACTTCTCCGCCCAGTCGAAGGCCCGGTCCAGATACTCGGCGCAGCCGACGTAGGGCGGATAGTCCCCGAAGATGAAGAACGGCACCGGAATCCTGACCGCGTCGATGTGGTGATTCGCGAGGTAGGCAAAGTCTCGTTCGGTGACGTAGGAGTCGCGGTGCACCTTGAGCCGCTCGCCCTTGGCGATGTCGTCAAGGTCTGAGCACAGCTGGGTTTCGTCCTCAGCTTCGGTGCCCGCGAACAAGTCCGGGCTCATCCACTTCTCCAGGACGAGCCAGTTGCCGAGGTTGACGCCTTTGATCATGAGATCCTTCCGCTGCGAGCTGTTGGTCCGCTTCCCAGGACTGAGTGTGGCCGGCTGGTTGCCAGCAGATGCGGACGGGCACGACGATGACTGACATGGCCATGGTGTACCGCCGCCCGGCAGGCGTGATGCGGCAGAGCGTCAAGCCCCAGCTGGCCAGCCAGGATCGGGCCGGGCATCCCAGCCAGGTGAAGCTGGCCCGCTTCCTGGCGCACGTGGACGCGATAGCCGGTCCGGTACTGGCGGCCGTGCGCGGCCGGGTTGCTGCCGAGCTGATCGTCGGGTTCAGCGACGGCGTTGCACTGACTGATGACGGCCACGACCTGGGCAGCTACCTGTTCCCGGTCGCCCAGCGGCTAGGCCCGCAGCGGGTGGCGGCCATCTTCGGCCGCAAGATCTGCGGCCCGTCGTCACTCGCGGTGGGCCCCGCCTGGCCAGACCCGGCCCAGGCCACCCCGCAGTTCTCGGCCCGGATGGCTGGGTCTGATACGCGCACGCAGTGGAAACAACAGCTTCACGATCGGCTTGCGGTGCAGGCGGCCATCATCGCTCCGGGCCCGGCCGGGCTGAACATCGCGCTGACGACCGGGCCGGGCCGCAACTGGGCCAGCCTCGCGGAGCGGCTCATCGATGCCTTCGGCCCCGTGCTAGGCGAAGACCCCGCCTGGCCGTTCCACCCGCACGATGACCGTATCGTCAGCCTCGGCCTGCATCACAGCATCGACACCGCCATCGCCCACGACGTGATCATCGACGCCTGGTGGACCAGCCTGTAGCTGACCCCGCCGGTATAGTGACGCCATGCCTGCTGCGGGTCCTGTTGCGCGCGTGCCCGTGACGTCGGTCGCCGGGGCCATCGCGCGCATGGAAGCGATCGGGGCATCTGTCCCGGCTGAGGATGGGCTGGGTTGCTTCAACCGCATGTACCTCGAGGTCACCAGGCAAGTTGAGGCCCATCTGGGCGGCGGGTTCTTCGCCGATCCGGCGTTCATGACCCAGCTCGATGTCACCTTCGCGAACCTGTACTTCACGGCAGTCGATGCCGCAGGTGACCCGCCTGCGGTGCCGCTGGCCTGGCGGCCGCTGATCGAGCAGCGCGCGCAACCCGGGATCGAGCCGGTCCAGTTCGCGCTGGCTGGCATGAACGCCCACATCAACCACGACCTGCCCCTGGCGGTGACCGGCACCTGCACCGCCTTGGCCACCTCCCCGTCCGCGGGCGCGCATCAAGCCGACTACCAGAAGGTGGACCAGTTGCTGGACGCCGCCGAGCAGTCCGTGCGGCAGTCCTTTGAATCAGCACCGGAACTTGCCGTTGACCGCCACCTGCAGGCAGTGAACAATCTCATCGCCGCATGGTCGATCAACTCCGCCCGCGACCTCGCCTGGACGAACAGCCTCCTGCTGTGGGAAGTCCGTGCGGACCCTCTTGCGCGCGGCCTGCTGTGCGACAGCCTGGCCGCTGCCACCGCAGCAGCCAGCCGCATGCTGCTCATCGCCGTCTGACTTCCCGCCACGGGAACCTAGGCCAGCCGCACAGCACTGGCGTCGTCTACTGGCCGGGCCCTCGGCCAAGGCGCTGCCTCGTACCTGACAACTTCCTGCGGCGCGGCAGCATCTAGCTAGTCATGAACGGACAGAGAACGCGATGAGCGACCGGGATGAGGAGTTCCGTGAGTTCATGCGGGACCGCGCCTCGCTGCTGCATCAAAGCGCTTATCTCCTGTGCGGTGACTGGCACCTGGCTCACGATCTCGTGCAGGACACGCTGGTCAAGGCCTATCAGCACTGGCCTCGCGTCCGGCAGGCGGACCGGCCAGACGCCTACGTCCGGCGCATCCTGCTGAACGAGGCGCGCGGCCGGTGGCGTCGGCGTGAGCGGACGATACCGGTCTCGCGCTTCCCCGAGGGACGCGAGCCGGTTGCGCCCGACGCGGCCGACGAGATCGCCCGCCGGGCGGGGCTGCTGCAGGCGCTGCTCGTCCTGCCGCTGCGGCAGCGCGCCACGGTCATCCTCCGCTATCTGGAGGGGATGAGCGAGCGCGAGACCGCTGCCGTGCTCGGCTGCAGCGAAGGCACCGTGAAGAGCCAGAGCGCCCGGGCGCTCGGCACCCTCAGGAGCTCTCTAGACAGAACGGAGTCAGCGCTGTGAACTCACTTCAGGAAACCGAGCTCGGTCGCGAGCTGCGCCAGCTCGTGTCGGGTCAGCCTTTCACGCCCGACATCGACGCGATCGGGCTGCGTGCCCGGCAGCGGCACCGCCGGGGCCTCGCGCTGCGCGGCGCGACCGCGGCCGGGCAGCAGTCCTGGCCGCTGGCGGCCTGTTCGCCGCCGTCCACGGCACGGGAGGCACCACGGCTGGCACTGCCGCGTCCCGCGCACCCGCGGTGAAGTCCAAGCTGATGTCCCTGGCCGCCCTCATCAAGGCGAGAAGCGGCCCGCTGCCGGGTAACGCGTCGCTGGTCATCGAAAAACAGGTCATTGGCGGCAGACTGATGCAGGTCGGCTACGGCCTGTACACCGACAGCGGCGACTTGTACTCGGGAGACGACAAGCAGACCCTCGTGGCAGCGGTCGCCCACCATTCCAACCTGGCCGACTTCACGAACGCGCGCGAGATAGCGGCGGCGCGCTACGCGGCGGCCGGCGACCTCGTCACCGCCCGGGTGCGGATGGTCAATGCCCTGCCCAACGACTTCTTCCTCAGCTTCGCCGCACGGAAGAAGATATGGGAGAAGGGTGCAGCGGCCAGGCAAGCTCTCATGCGCGAGAAGGGGATTAAGACCCCGCTGAAGATGCCCACCGGCAAGGTCCTGCAGGACGACATCGACAACAGTCTCTGGACTGCCTCCACTATCGCGCTGTCCTGGGGGGCAGGCGACCCGGAGATCCGGGAGGGCGTCCTGCGCCTGGTGTTGACCATTCCCGAGGTCACTGTGGCGGATTCGACGACCGGCGGGCAGCCCACGCTGACCATCACGGCGGGACCGGCGGTGTTCGGCGGCGACGGCGAACAGGTGCTGACGATCAGCGCCCGGACCGGGATTCCGGTCAGCTCCGTGGTGACGGGCCGGGGGATGCGGACGTCTGTGGAAACCTTCCAGATCTCCCGGGTGACGCTGGCCGACATCCAGGCCGGCAAGTTCTGAGTGCTGTTACCGGCTGTTGGCTGCAGCGGTGAGGTTTTCCCGGCGTGGCCGTGCGGGTGGCGGTGTCGGCGGCCCGTTCCTGACCGGACGGCACGCCGGCCGCCACGTCAGCCCGTGCGGGCCGGGGCGGATGGCTGGCTGGCCGTCTCATTTGGTGGTGACGTCCGGTGGAGCGGGCCGGTGCTGTCAGGGCGCTGCGCGCTTACCGGGCTGGCGGGGTACACGCTGGCGCCGGTGAGAGCGGGGGCGAGCCGCCAGGTGAGGCAGGCCAGGGCGCCGAGAGGGATGGGAGGCAGATAGGTGACCGCCCGGTACCGCATTGGAGCCGAGGTTGACCGTTGCTGCCTGGCGCAGTTTCAGCCGGGGGAGTACTGCGCGGATCGTGACCCAGTAGGAGATCATGCTGGCGGCGGCTGCGGCGGCGACGAGCAGGATGTGCGGCCAGGTCATCATGTGGACACTGGCCCAGACGCTGCGGTAGGACGCGATACGCGGGATGGCGAACCCGAAGGTGGCCGCGATGAGGACGGCTGACGCTACGGCGCGGAATATCTTGCGGCCGCGCCGGGGGCGGCCTTCGATGGCGGGGCCGGGTTCGATGGCGGGGCCGGGTTCGGTGCGGGATGCACAGTGATCGTGGGCCGCCTCGTCCGGGGCCCGGTCCGCTGCTTCCCTGCGGTAACCGCGATCCTTTGGCCCAGGCATGGCGAACGCGTCCCGGGTCAGGATACGGCCAGGAAGAGAAGGCTTCCGGCTGGCAGCGAGGCTGCCCGCCGCGAGCGTCCGGCGCCCCCGGCCGCCTCACCCACGCCGGCATGGACCGGGAAGACATCGATCAGCCGGGCAAGAGTCAAGACAAACATAGCGGGCGCCTTCCTGCGTCAGCAGCAAGGCGGGGGCTCGGCCCAGCGGCTAGTTCACCGGTCCTTCCACCCAGGACACTACGCCGGATGTCCGGCCCCCGTCCCGCGTGGGCGGTACCCCGCCGATTCCGCCGCCAGCCCGCTCCGTGCCCGCCGCTCTGGTGGCCGTGATTTTCACCTCGGAATACGCGTGCGTCACTGCCTGTTTCCAGCCAGCGTGACCTTGCAGCCAGAAACTTACGAAGACATGCAGTTCTGGTTCGATCCGCTGTGCCCCTGGGCCTGGATCACCTCGCGCTGGATGCTCGAGGTGGAGAAGGTGCGGCCGGTGCGGGTCAACTGGCGGATCATGTCCCTGGCGTACCTGAACCTGATCCAGCACGACGCTAAAGACCTGACTCCGGAGTATCTGGAGCGGATGGGCAAGGCGTGGGGCCCGATCCGCGTGGTCGCCGCCGCCGCCCAGGAGGCCGGCCCTAGTATCCTCGGCCCGATCTACACCGCCATCGGCACGAGGTTTCACGACCAGGGTCGCAGAAACGATCCTGAGGTGATCCCGGAGGCGCTGGCTGAGGTAGCCCTGCCAGCTTCCCTGGCAGGCGCCGCGGACAGCACCGAGTTTGACGATGAGATTAAGAGGTCTCACCACGAGGCTTTCGACGTCGTCGGGACGGATGTGGGCACGCCCGTCATCCGCATCCGCGGCAATCCCATCTTCGGCCCGGTTATCACGCCGATCCCGCGGGGCGAGGCGGCAGGCCGGCTATGGGACGGCGTCGTGCTCGTGACCGAGGCAGACGGCTTCTTCGAGCTCAAGCGGACCAGGGACCGCAAGCCGTCGTTTGAGTGACCGGGCCCGGTGAGTCGCCCGGCGGCCGAAGCGGCTGACCGTCCGGGGGAAGCCGCGTTTCAGTCCGAAGTGCGATGCGACTTGCCGCCTTTCCATGCGCTAGCCGCGCGGCGGACCCTGGCTGGCTGGGTGAGGCACACGACGGCGGTCAGCAGCAATGCTGCCAAACGAGCCAGCGGGATAGCCAGGCAAACGCCGCAAATGAGCAGGAGCCATCCGGGCATGGCGGCGGTCAGGCTTCGTGTGAGCTTCCGGGCAGTAATCACAGAGTCACGCCCCCCCGACCTTGACCGCAGCATCCCCGCAGGACCGCGCTCCCCTTCGATCGACGGCCGGCGCGGTCGGCCCTGCCTCAGTAAAGCAGCCGGGTGACCGGCTGCCGAGGGACCAAAGTCCCGGTGACACAGAGGGTCGGGCCCGTGGCCTGCTGTGGCGCGGCTACTGCCGGGGACATTGGCGGCTGCGGCTGCATGCCGTGCCGGTCAGATCAGTCCCAGCTTCTTGGCGCGGCGTACTGCTTCGCCCCGGCGGGTGGCTCCGAGCTTGCGGAAGATGCTCTTGAAGTGAGTTTTCACGGTGTTAACGGAGAGGTACATCGAGGCGGCGATTTCTTCGGTGCTGAGCATTGATGACGCCAACCGCAGGACCTCGCGCTCGCGGTCGCTGAGCCGCTCAACTATTACTGGATCTAGGCGGCTGGCGTTGGCTGGGTGGAAGGGGATTTCCCGGCGACCAGTTCCGGGCTGAAGCAGTCCGCGGTAGAGCCTGGCCAGGTCAGGACAGTAGTGAAGCGCGGGCTGGATCCAGGCCTGATTCATCGCGAGAGGAAGGCGGCGGCGTTCTGGCCCGGCCAGGCGCAGGGCGCGCCCGAGCGATCGGCGGCCCTGGGCGGGGTCGTGGCTGCGGTAGCTGATGAGCGCGTCGGTGAGGTATGCCTCGAGCCGGTCGTCGGCCTCGCCGGCGGCGCCGGCGGGGGTGTCGGCGCCAACGGGGAGAGCTTGCCGTGCTGCGTGGAGGTTTCCTGCGGCCAGGAAGGCGCGGGCTCGCGCTACGGCCGCGTCGAGGCCGGATCCGGCTCCGGCGCGGCGTGCCGCGTCGAGGGCAGCCTGGATATCTCCGGTTGCCGTGCTGGCCTGCGCTTCGGCAATAGTGAGCAGGTGGTCGAGCCAGGCCGGAGGTGCCCAGCCATCACGGCCACGCTGAATCAGCTCCGCGGCGGCTGGCCCGTTGGCCCGGGCCAAGGCGGCGCGCGCCTCCACCAGGCAGGCGACCGCACCGATAAGCCGGTCAGGATCGGTTCGCAGGGCGGCGTCGGCCTGCTTCAGCCGGATGCGGGAGGCGTCCAGTTCGTTGCGCTCCAGGTGCACAAGCGCGAGGGCCACTGCTGCCGAGGGCGCCGGGGGGCGGGCGTGGGAATCCGCAGGCGGGTTGATCCCGGACGAGGCCAGCTCGGCAGCGCGGCTTAGCCGGCCGCGCAGGGCCTCGATCAGGGCGAGGTGTCCGTCACAGGCAGCCCGCTCGCAGCTGTCTTCCGGGAGGGCAGCTGCCGCACCGGCGAAGGCCACCGCCGCTGGGCCCGGATCGCCGGACCAGAACTCGACGGCACCCCGGCCGGACAGAACGTGCCCCTGTGCCTCCGGGTGGCAGCTCCGCGGGCTGGGCGGAAGCTGCGCGAACAGGGTCTCCTCCTGGGCGGCAGCCGCCCTGGCTGCATCAAGATCCCCGCACCGGCGAGCTGCAGCGAGGCGGAGCATTGCGGCGGCCAGCCGGGAGGGGATTTCGTGGCTAGCGGGGAGCCGGTCGAGGCATTCCCCCGCCGCAGCGAGCAACCGGCCGGCTTCCTTGTCACGGCCGTCACAGAGCTCCAGGGCGGTGGCCGCCAGCAGGGACGGTGGCGGTGTCGAGCCGTCTGGAAGCGTGCCGGGGACTGGTATCCGCCGCAGGGTGTCGGCCACCGGGGAGCTCCCGCGCGGCTTGAGGAGTTCGCCGACGGCCAGCTCGTCCACCACGATCCTCGCGGCCAGCTGCCAGTCGCTGACCGCTGCCGCGTGCGCGACAGCTTTCCCTAGCAGCCCCTGCCGCTGGTACCAGCTGGCTGCCTGCCGGTGCAGGCTGGGCGTGCGGTCCGGGGATTCCAGCCGCAGCTTCAGGCGCAGCACCTCGGCAAGCAGGGGATGGTAGCGGTACCAGCCGTGGCCGAGTGGCTGGATGAACGCGCCGGATCGGGCCAGCGCCGCCAGGGTGGCGCCGGCCTGCTCATCACCAGTCAGCTCCCAGGCCAGGTCTGCGCTGACCCGGTCCAGGATGCTGGTCCGCAGCATGAGCTCCCGCTGAGCGGACGGCTGCGCGTCGAGCACCTCGTCCACCAGGTAGCTGGTGAGAGCGTTATCCTCGGCGGCCAGGTTCTTGATGAAGAGCCCTGGATCGGGATGGCCATCCAGCGACAGCGCGGCCAGCCGCAAGCCCGCGGCCCAGCCCCCCACCCGCTCGGTAATGAGATTGACTGCCCCGGCGGGAAGCGTGAGGCCGTGCTGGGTCATCAGCCGGTCTGCTTCGGGAACGGTGAAGGCCAGGTCGGCGGCGCGGATCTCGGTCAGCTCCCCGGCTAGCCGGTGCCGGTGCAGTGGCAATCGCGGGTCTATCCGTGCCGCCGCCACCAGGCGCAGGCCCGGCCGCGCATATCTCAGCACATAGGCCAGCTCGGCCAGTGGCTCGGGCGCGGTCAGGAGATGGAGATCATCAAGGACCAGGACCAGGGGCGGGTCGAGCGTGGCCAGGGCTGAGGCCAGCCGGGGCAGGAAGGCGCGGCCACTCGCGCCTGTGTGCGGTACTGGCGGCACGGTCTCCTCGAGGGGGATGCCCGCCTGGAGCAGCGCCTTCACGACGTATGACCAGAAGCTGCCCGGCTGGTTGTCATAGTCGTCCAGAGTCACCCAGGCGACGCGCACCGGCGTCATGCTCGCAGCGGCCCATGATGCGAGGGCCATCGTCTTGCCCGCACCCGGTGGGCCGGTGACCACGGTCACCGGCCCGCCGGCGCCCTCGGCGATGCGCTGGTCCAGGCGGGGCCGGGCGACCATCCATCCCGGCAAACGGGGGGAGGTCAGCTTGGATGCCAGGACAAGATCATCAGTCGGCCGCCTCTCCGGAAGCGTCGCCGTGCGTGTCATCATCTACCTCTGCTCCCATCGGTACGCCACCGGAGTCAACCCCTAACCAAGGCCGCTGACCTGCTAGGCGGCGAGGTTCTGGCGGCTGCTGCGCGGTGCCCACCCGCGCCTTGCGCTGGCGTGGTGGTGGCCGATGTCATCTGGACCTCCTGGGGTCAGAGTCGCGAACTTTCGACTCCCTCACCCTGTTCCAGCCGGCTTGAGGTGTCCCCACCCTGCTCAGGGTGATTCCTCGCCCCAGGAGGGCTCGCGGGGGATAGCTGCGTTGCCGTCGCGGCGAGCCGCGGCAGGGCCGGGCAGGCGGCGGGGATGGTCTTAGAGCAGCCGCAGGTCGACGGCTCGCTCGATAGCTTCCGAGCGTGATGCCACGCCGAGTTTCTGGTAGACCGAGCGCAGATGGGTCTTGACCGTGTTGCGTGAAATGTAGAGGGTGGCGGCCATCTGCGGGTAAGTGCTGGTCGGCAGGAGCTTCAGGACGCGCAGCTCGGCCGTGGTCAGCGGCTCGGGCAGCCCGCGACCGGGCCGGGAGGCATCGGTCTGGGCCGCGCGTACCTCGAGAGCCGCGCCGATGAGCTGCTGGGTGAACGGATCCTGCCGCAGCTGGGCCGGATGCCCGGCGAGGTAGCTCGTCACCTGGGGTGCGGTCGTGACCACCGTGTTGAGGAAGCCCCGGTGGCGGGCGGCGTCCAGCACACCGGCGATCAGGTTCGCCGAGAGGGGGTCGGCGCGCTCGACCGCGGTAGCGGCCAGGAGTACCTGGCGCACCAGGGCACGCCGCGGGGTCAGGTCAGCCAGCGACAGCGCCTGCAGAAGTTTCTGCGCCTGCTGGTGGTCGCCGGAGGCCAGCGCGATCCTGGCCAGCATTAGGCTGCGGCGAGCTGCGGGCAGCCCATCGGCCAACTCAGCGGGAGTTCGCAGGTCGCCCACGGACAGGCGAAGCAGCGCCTCCAATTCATCAGCCCGGCCCAGCAGCACAGACCCGCTCCCGGGCAGGATCAGGCGGGCCGTCTCGACAGTGCCCAGCGCATCGCGGATCTGACCGCGGGCGGCCCAGATCGCCGCCCGGTCGAGCAGCGCGAGAAACTCAAACGGGCGCCGCCTGTTCTCTGATATCGACAGCGCGTGCTCGGTGAGCTGCTCGGCGGTGTCCAGATCCCGGTTCTCCAGCGCGAGGCCGGCCAGGGTACGCAGATGATCCACGGCGAAGAAATGCTGCTCGAATCCCAGCCGCTGAGCCTGCTGCGCGGCCGCCCGGGCGGCATCCGCGGCCTGCGCCAGCTGACCGGACTCGAGCCAGGCCAGCGCCTGCGCCCCGGGCACCTGCACCAGCTTGACCGGTTCGGAAAGCGCCGGGCTCGCGAGGGCGGCGGCCGCCTCGCGCTCAACGCCCGGCAGGTCTTCCAGCCACGTGTACGAACGCAGGAGGATCATGGGGGCGCCGGCGACCCAGTCGTCGCTCACCTGCGTTCGTTCCTGTATGGCCCGAGCGGCCAGGGCATTTTTCACCCCCTCCTCCACCTGGCCGGTCATCATGTGGCGGACGGACTGCGCCATCGCGAACCGGGCCGCCAGCTGCGAGTCGGGCAGGGGCGACGGCTGCACGTGCCCTAGCAGATCCAGGTATTCGCCAGCGCGAGCGATATCTCCGGACAGCAGCAGGTCAACGGCCAGGCCTACCAGCCGGTCTGGGGCATCGGCCAGCATCGAGGGAGGCACCGTGCTCAGGTCCAGCGGCGGCGGCAGTGCCGGGTCGCGCAGGAAGTCAGCCACAACCCGGTCCTGCAGCAGGGCCAGACCGCGGTCGGCCTGCCGGGCCGAGAGGAAATGGCGCGCCGCACGCCGGGTGTCGGTCATCGACTCGAACCATTCGGCGGCCCGCAGCTGGAGGGCCTGTTCACGGGTCCGGTCCCTGGCCCGCAGTTCGGCGCGCAGCAGCTGGCGCACCAGATGGTGATAGCGGAAGCTCGTCCGGTCCTCATCGAGCGGCACCAGGAACAGGCTGGCCGCATCGATAGTGCGCAGCAGCGCCGCTGCGTCCGGCCGCCCGGTGACGGCGGCGCACGCGTCCGCGGTCAGCTCGCTCAGGATGGACGTGTCAAGCATGAACCGGGCCACCTCGGGAGGCTGGTGGTCGAGGACCTCCGAGGTGAAGTACTCGGCGATCTCGTGGCTGCGGACCTCCAGCGCCCGCGCGGCCCGCGCCGGATCTGTGGCGCCGCGCAGCGACAGCGCGGCCATCTGCAGCGCCGCGGCCCAGCCCTCGCTTCGCTGGTGCAGCAGGGTCGCGTCACCGGCGGTGATATCGACGCCGAAATTGGCCAGGAAGTCGCGGCTTTCGGCGAGCGAGAAATGCAGGTCACCGTCGCGGAGCTCGCATAGCTCGCCGGCCATCCGCAGCCGGTGCAGCCGCAGCGCAGGGTCAAGGCGGCTGGCCAGCACCAGCTGGGCCGCGTCGCCTGGCCAGCGTTCCACCAGATCGGTCATAGTCCCCGAGACCGCGGCGGCCGCGTAGTGGAAGTCATCGACCACGATCGCCATCCCGGCTGGCAGCTTGGCGGCATCGTTGGCGATCGACGCGGTGACATCTGGTGACACGGCGCCGTCCATCGCGAGCAGGTCGGCCGCGTCGGAGCCGAACCCCGGCTCCGCCCCCCGGGGCGCCTCGATGAACCCAGTCCAGAACCGGACCGGATTCGCGTCCCCCTCATCACAGGACAGCCAGGAGGTGACGTGCGGGGCCCGCGTCGCGGCCCAGCTGGAGAGCAGCACGCTCTTGCCCGCACCCGCCGAACCCACCACTACGGTCAGGCGCTGGCCGGCCCCGGCCATCAGCCGGTCATGCAGCCCAGATCTGGTGACCAGCGTCGGAGGCAGCGGCGGCAGGCGGAACTTCCCCAGCGCGAACCGGGCGCCCCGTGCGCCGCGCCCAGCTACCGCGTCCTCTGCCACCATGCGTCCCCCGATTGAGTCGCCGGCCTCAGCAACGACCGCTGCCGCTACGGCTCCCTGACAGTAGGGTGCACGCTCCCTGGCCTCGCTTCAAGGCCGAATCACCCTGGGCAGGGTGAGGACACCGCCCTGGGCCACCGGGCACGCTAACCGCAAATCATCAACCAGCCGGCTGAAGGGAGCGAGTCCGGGTGCTGTCACGAACCTATGAGATCACCTTCACGGGCCAGGCGGGCCCCGCGGTGGGCGCGGAATTTGACGACTGCGAAGTCATCCGGGGAGCAGGCGCGACAACCCTTCGCGCCGAGCTACCCGATCAGTGCGCGCTGTCCGGGCTTATCCAGCGGGTCATCGGCCTCCACCTGGAAATAACCCAGGTACAGCTCCTGCCGCCGCCGCAATGACTGGTCTCATTCGGCGGGGTGCGGGCGCCGTCCGCGCTGGAGTCGTTCTGCGGTCGTTCACGGACGCGGTCAGGCGGGCTGCCACAGCTCGACCCGATTGCCCTCGGGATCGGTGACCCAGCCGAATCGGCCGACGCCCTCCATCTCCTGCGTCTCTTTAGCCACGTCCGCTCCCTGGGCGCGCAATTGCGCGAGCATCGCATCCAGGTCGCGGACCCGGAAGTTGAGCATGGTCTGCTGGGCGCGGGACCCGAAGTAGTCAGTCTCGGACTCGAACGTCGCGAACACCGTCACCCCGGCTTCCTGACGCCACAGGCCGTTCTCATCGGCGTCCAGGCCCAGGCAATCGCGGTACCACGCGCCCAGGGCCGCCGGGTCGGCGGCCCGCATGAAGTATCCCCCGATTCCAATCACACGTTCCATGCCGCTATCTTGCCAGGACGGCGATCGGGCGGGCTGGCACCACGCCATCGCCCGCTTCACACGCCCGTCTCAATCTGGCCTTGCCGAGCAGCTGATCGGCCAGTTCATCATTGACCAGCCGCCAGCGGGACGGCTTCCCGCCATCCAGTTTGCGGGCACCCTGGCAGTGTCAGTGATCGCGTGGCCTTTTCGCGAGCCACCTTTCCTCGGGGCTCATCGTCAGGCCACGTCACTGACACAGCCAGGAGGACACGCCCGCCCTCGACTGAATGGAAGGGCTCATCGAACTCGCGGGCCATGGCGGCCAGCCCCCGCATTATGCCAAGATTCAAAGGCATGCAGGAGGCCAGGGATTCGAGTCCCCCCAGCTCCGCTGGTCAGAGACACAATTGGAAGGTCCAGGCGCCGAGTACAGCAGCGAGGCACAGCAGTGCGGCGGCACGATGTATTTCCCGGTTAGCCGAATCAGGCTCAGCCGACGCTCTGCTGGCTCTTTCTCGACTGGGGGGGCTACGATCCGGGTTGGGGGAGAAGATGGGCAAGAGGCGGCGTCGGCTCGACCCTGTGGGGCCGTTTGGCAATCCGGACGGGTCACGAGCCGACCTCGAGGATGTCATCAGCGAGTTCGTCAACTTCGCCGGCGAACTGGGATTTGGCCACCTCGCGACCCGGGCGAACGACTCCATGGTGCGGGTCATCGTGGGGAAGCTCGGCGCGGGCAAGACGGTCTACCTGCGCCGCCTTCAGGACTTCCAGTCCCATCAGGACTCCGTCTACGCCGATCTGCCGCAGCAGAGCCTGCCGAAGACCGAAGTTGTGGTGAAGGCGTGCCAGTGGTTCTCAGACCGTGTCCTGGTCGAGAAGTGGATGCAGATCTGGGAGCGCGCGATCATGCGCGCGCTGGCCTCGCACCTGCTGCGACATCCCGAGTTGCGTCAGCAGTTGCGCGACGAGCAGGCCGACGAGATCGAGCACTCGTACGCGCGACTGCTCGACGACTTCCGCCGGCCCCGGACGATCTATAGCCAGGTGCGCGACATCATTAATCAGCAGCAGACCGCCCATCAGCTGTCCACGTACCTCGACGATCCGCTCTGGGACGACCTCGAGGATCTGCTGGGCGAGGTTGTCGGCCAGTGCAAGCCGATCTATTTCTACCTCGACGCGGTGGACGAAGAGTTCAGCCACGCCCCGATGTACTGGCTGAAGTGCCAGGAAGGGCTGTTCTATCAGGTCATGCGGCTGCTCCGGGACCCCAGGCTGGGCGGCCGCCTGCATGTCGTCGTGTGCATCCGCGACATCGTCATGTCGTCGGTGTACCGGTCAGAACATGCGCCGCGGTACTACAACGAACCGCACATCCGCGTGCTGACCTGGGACCGGGGCTCGTTGCTCTATCTGCTCCAGCAAAAGCTGCGGCGGCTGCCGCCGTCGCTGCTGATGCGACGCGCCGCCACTGGTCCGCCCACGATCGGCGACTGGCTCGGCGTCAACGGCCGCTGGCCGGGACCCGATGGCGAGGAAACGATCGAGGACTACCTGCTCGGTCACACCAGGCTGATCCCGCGCGACATCATCTCACTCGGCAATGAGCTGAACGAGGAGGTCCTGCGGCAGAAGCAGGCTGGCCACGAGGGCCTGCCGCCGGCGGCTCTCCAGGCGGTGGTTCAACGCTGCGCCAAACGGTTCGGCGACTCCCAACTGGCCCAGTGCGCCAACCAGATCTCGTCGGACCTGATGCCGAAGAACGCCGCGCTGCACGACTACTCCGAATTGTTCACCAGCACCCAGGCCTACATCACCGGCGTACAGGAGGACCTTCGCTCCTTCGTCCGGATGATCGGCGTCGACCGGTTCTCGCGTGCGGATCTCGAGGCTCTGCAGGAAGTGGCGGATCTGCACTTCGAGCAGCCGACGGACCTCGCCTCCGTCCTGTGGCAGAACGGCTTGCTCGGATACGTCAACGAGACTGGGCGGCGCCGGTTCTACTCCATGGGCGACATCGAGGAGTTTCACTTCCCGCCCGACGTAGACACGTTCGTCCTGCATCCGTGCCTGGTGTACACCGTGGGCGGAATCCGGCACGTGCGGGCGGACTCCGCTGGCCGCCCCGGAGGCACGCGCACCAGCCGGCCCACATCTCCTGAGCGCAACAGTCTTCCCGGGGCATCGGCCGCTGCACCGTCCTCAAGCGGCAACAAGGCTCTCCCCGAACCTGATTCAGCAGAGGTGCAATCCTCGGCTGGAGCCAAGGCCGTTGACTACGCTGTCGGTGACGTCCTCGAGGGCCGCTTCGAGATCTTGGACACCATCGGGCGGGGCGGCTTTTCGAAGGTCTATCGCGTGCACGATGACGTCGAGGGCGAGGAGCGAGCCCTCAAGCTGTTCGATAACGCCGCCGGCTATGCGGCGGTACGCCGCGAGATCGGCGCCCTCCGGAAGATCCATCATCCCAACGTGATAGAGGTCCTCTGGGCCGGCCGGACCAGTTCCGGCGACTGGTATCTGATCACCGAGTTTATTGACGGGGAGTCACTCCACGACTTCGCCACCGGAAAGAAGCACCTTCGCGACCGGGAGGCAGTGGACGTCGGACTGGATCTGCTAGCCGCGCTCGTCGCTTTTCACCCTGACTCGGCGCGCCTCAAGCAGCTGGATGCTAAACGTCGCGAAGGCGATCTGGCGGAAGCCGAATCGCGCGAGTGGCTGGAACTGAAGGACAAAGGGCTGGTCCACCGCGACATCAAACCGCTCAACGTGATGCTCACCCGCACCGGAGCGAAACTGCTTGACTTCAACATTGCCTCCCGGGTCGGTGACCCTGTGCACACGCAGTCAGGCACGCCGCCCTATCAGCCACCCGACGCCGACGACATCCGCTGGGACGTCTCCACCGACCTGTTCGCCGTCGGCGTGCTGCTTTACCAGCTCCTCTGCGATGGCCATCACCCGTTCCCGAATGGGATGCCCATGGTCAACATACCGGTAATCGACCCGAGGACTATTCGTCCTGATCTCAGTCCTGAGCTTGCCGAGTTTCTTATCAGGGCATGCGCCCCCGCCAGAGTTGATCGTTTCTCAACTGCTGCTGAGATGCAGCTCACCCTGCGTCACATCCGCGCTGACCTTTGACCTGCCGATCTCGCTGCGTTCCAGGCGCGGCGGCTCAGGTCGGGCAACCATTGCTGCATCCTGCTCTGGCATCATCGATACGTGACCAGTACCCGCCTTGAACGCCTTGCGCAAGCTGCCTACGAAGCCCACCGCAGCGCCAACCCCGGATCCCTCCCAGCCTGGGAGGACACCACCGAGCAGGAGCAACAAGCCTGGCTGGCCGCCGTGTCCGTTGTCGCCGGCCAGACCACGAAGACTGTCGCCGAGGCGGCTCCTGCAAAGTCGCTGCTCGTCCAGGTCGGGGACGAGAGTTACAACTTCCACTCCGAGTTCACCGCCGGGCGCCAGGGCACGCTCGTCATCAGCGACGAATTCGCCTCCAACCATCATGCCCGCTTCACCACAGCCCACGGCCTTTGGTACGTCGCAGACCTCGGTTCAACCAACGGCACCTGGCTCAACAGGCGCCGCATCCACGCAGCCCAGCGGCTTAAGAAAGGCGACAAGATCTCGATCGGGCACACCATCGTGACTGTTCTGTCGACATGAGCGAGATTCCGTTCGCAGCAGCGGCCCCCTGCCTGGGGCGGCGGATGCCCTCGACATCGTGACCGCGGCGACCGCGCTCGCGGCGACGCTGTGGCCGACCGGCCGACCGACGCCGTTCGCTCTTTCAGGCGGTGCCGATGAGCGTGTCGGGGACTTCGCGGAGGAAAATCTCGGCTGTCTTGGGGCCGACGCCTTTGAAGCGTTGCAGCCGCTCGCTGATTTCCTCCCGTGTGCTGGCCGTGCGCACCAGAAGAGCAACGGAGCCGTGGTAATCCGCGATGAGGGCGCGCATCACGTCCGGCAGCTCTTCGCTCATGACGGAACTCAATCGGTGATAGTCGCCTTCCCACAGCTCGTGCCAGAGCTGGTGGCGGTCGTCCGCGATGAAGTGGGCCGGGGTGTCCCAGCCGTCTTCCTTGAACCGGTGGAATGCGGTGGCGGCGGTCTTTTGCGGCACGGGGCGTCCGAAGAGGAGGCTGGCCAGCAGCCAGTCGAACAGGCCCTGGTCGGTGGTGGTGTCGATGTCGAGGTCAGCGGCGGTGATCAGTGCAGCCATAGCATGTCCCTTTCTGTAAGCGGCCGCTCTCAGGGCGCTGCCGGTGACTCGGCAGCGGAACCCTATCCTGGCTTAGTCATCCAGGCTGCCCGTGGTCAAATCTAGGCTGCCCGTGGTCAAGCTGACGGCAGGCCGGTCATCCCGCTCTTGCGTCGGTTTCCGTGGCGATCGAAACGCTGGACGGAGCCGGCCCGGGCCCGGTCTCGTGCGTTGTGCGCCGGGGGAAGCCAATCGCGGCGGTCAGCGCACCCAGGGCCGCGACGGCGAATATCACCCAGAACGCGGCGTGGAAAGCGTTCACCCCGGCCCGCGAGACGAGGACCGCCGACACGGCAGCCACGCCGACGGCGCCCCCGATCTCGCGCATGGTTTCGAGGAGCCCGGACGCCAGGCCGGTCATCGAGTCGGTGACGCCGGACAGAGCGCCGATCTGTGCGGCCGGAGCGGCCATTCCGCCGGCCACGCCCGCTAGGAGCAGCGCTGGGAGCAGGTCGGTCGCGAAGTCCCCTCCAGCCGGAATCCGGGTCAGCAGCAGCACGGAGATCGCGAGGAGCGACTGGGCCACGACGAGCAGGCGCCGCACGCCCACCACCGCGACGAGCTTGCTTCCCGTGATCGCGGCCGCCACGAACGACGTGGCCGTGGTGGCCAGCCAGGCGACGCCCGTCCGCGTCGGCGAATATCCGAGGACCTGCTGCATCAGCAGCGAGCCGAGGAAGATGAAGGCGAAGAACGCTCCGAACGTGAAGAACGCGGACAGGTTCGCCGCCACCAGCGTGCGGTTGCGCACCGACGAACCAGGCACCAGCGGTGACCGGGACCGCGCTTCGATCCGCACGAAAGCGGCCAGCAGCACGCACGGACGCGGCGAACAGTCCGAGCGTCGACCCGGAAGCCCAGCCGTGGCCGGCGCCGTAATTGAGCGCGTAGACCAGCAGGAGCAGGCCTGCGGTGACGGTGACCGCGCCGGCGACGTCGAAGCGTTCGCTCCTGCGCCGGGCGCCAGCGTCGGCGGGCAGGAAGACAGCCGCCATCGCGATGAGAAGGACGCCGATCGGAACGTTGATGCGGAAGACCCAGTGCCAGCCTGCACCCTCGGTGAGCAGGCCACTTGCGAGTACCCCGACCGACCCCGACACCCCCGTGACGGCGCCGTAGAGCCCGAGCGCGCGATTGCGCTCGGCGCCTTCCGCGAAGGTCACGGCGAGGATCGAGAGGGCGGCCGGCGGGATGAGCGCCGCCCCGAAGCCCTGCAGTGCCCGGGCGCCGATCAGGAGCCCGGCGGATCCCGCCACGCCCGCGAGCAGTGAGGCGGACGAGAATAGTGTCAGTCCCGTCAGCAGCATGCGGCGGCGCCCCAGGAGGTCGGCCATCCTGCCGCCGAGCAGCAGGAACCCGCCGAGCATGAGGCCGTACGCGATGATGATCCACTGCAAGGTGCTCTTCCCGATGCCGAGATCGCGCTGGATCGAGGGCAGCGCGACGTTCACGACCGCGACATCGAGCACGACCATGAACTGCGCCGCGCACGCCAGGACGAGGATCATTTTCTTATTTGCGTGTGCCTTGATTCCCATGATGGATTCCTTTACGTCTCGATGGTTCCGGTCCGTGTGCCGCCGGGGCAGGCGCCGCCACCCTGCGCGGGTGATGAGGCGCGCAGGGTGGCGGCCGGTGACCCCCGGGGAGGCGCTCGCCCGCCGGCGTCGGCGCAGCGGTAGCTAGGCGCCTCGGACGATCTCGTAGGTGAGGAAGACGAGGCCGTCACCGACGGTCCGGCTGTCGACCAGGCGGATCGGCTTCTTGCCGCTGGTCTCGCCGAAGAGGCGTTCGCCGCCCCCGAGCACGACCGGGAAGACGAACAGCCGCAGCTCATCAACGAGGTCGTGCTCGATCAGCGTGCGCCCGAGCTGGTAACTGGCGTAGACGACGATGTCCCCGTCCAGCTCCTGCTTCAGCCTCGTTACCTCGTCGACCACGTCGCCCTTCAGGACCGTCACGTTGGTCCATCTGGGGTCTGCGAGGGTCGCGGACACGACGTACTTGGGCAGGCTGTTCAGCCGGTCTGCCCACTCGCCGGGCCGGGATGCCCACCGCGTGCCGAACCACTCGTCGCTGCGCCGCCCCAGCAACAGGGCCTCGGTGCGCAGCGCCTCGTCGTACTCGACCTTGCCCCACTCTTCGAGGTCCTGGCCTCCATCCTGGACGAACCAGCCGCCCAGCCTGAAGCCCTCCTCGCCGTCGGGGTCCTGGACCACTCCGTCGAGGGACACGTTCGTGCTGATGACGATCTTTCCCATGTCGGTTCTCCCTGTGCTGTGTTGTCGGCTGCCACCCGATGTAGACACCGCGACGCCGGGAAAGTGGCGCCCGCCAAACCGCCCCGTTCGCCCCATGGCCGGTGTCCATACCGGTAGTGCGACATGACGCGGGAAGGGGGTGACCCGACGGTGGGGGAAGTAGCAGCCGACTTGATCTCAAGGGCGCGGGCCGGGGACGGTGAGGCGTTCCGGGAGCTGACCGAGCCGTACCGCCGGGAGCTGCAGGTGCACTGCTACCGGATGCTCGGATCCTTCCAGGACGCCGAGGACACCCTGCAGGACACGCTGCTGGCCGCCTGGCAGGGCTTCGGAGGGTTCGAGGGACGCGCCTCGCTGCGTACCTGGCTCTACCGGATCGCCACCAACCGGTGCCTCAACGCGCGCCGGTCGGCCAGCCGGCGCCCGGCCAAGGAGTGGGACATCCCCGGGGCTGAACCGCCCGAGCCGACCCGGCTCGGCGAGGTCGTCTGGCTCGAGCCATTTCCCGACGCCCTGCTCGAGGGGGCCGTCTACGTGCCGCTCGGCCCGGAGGCCCGCTACGAGCAGACCGAATCCATCTCCCTGGCCTTCGTGACCGCCCTTCAGGTCCTGCCGCCCCGCCAGCTCGCGGTGCTCATCCTGCGCGACGTCCTCGGGTTCCACGCCAGCGAGGTGGCCGGCATGCTGGACTCGACCGTCGAATCGGTCAAAAGTGCCCTCAAACGGGCGCACGCCAGCCTGCAGCGCCGATGGCCCACGACCGACGACCGCGAACCGCCGCCCGCCGCCGGGTCGCCCACCGAGGATGCGCTCGTGGCGAAGTTCGTCCGCGCATGGGAGTCCGCCGATCTCGGCGCGCTGGTGGCCCTGCTCACCGACGACGTCTTCATGTCAATGCCGCCGATGCCCTTCGAATACGAGGGCCGGGACGTCGTGGCCCGCTTCTGCGCCTGCCTCTTCGGCGCGGGCCGCCGGACCCGCCTCGTGCCGACGCGGGCCAACGGCCAGCCGGCGTTCGGGACCTACCTGCGCGCCCCCGGTGGCATCAGCCACGGGACCGGACTCTACGTCCTGACCCTGACCGGCGACCGGATCTGCGCCATGACCCGATTCGAGAACAGCGTCCTCCCATCGTTCGGGCTACCGCGCTCGCTCCCCAGCCCATAGCCAGCACCTCGATCGTCACCGGCCAGCCCGCCTGTGATGGGATGTCGCGGAGCCGTTGATAAGTGTCGTCTGCCTGACTGCAGGCATGGCGGGCCGGGTGGCCGGGAAAGGGAAGCCATGGATCTGGAAGAGGTACTGGCCAAAGTCGTCGAGCTGGGCCGGGAAGAGCTGAGCATCGTCCGCAAGCGGGCGGAGGAAAAAACCGCGGCCCGCGATCACGGCCGTGACTTTGATGAGATGTTGCGTGCCGCCGACCAGCTGGATCACCACGCGCATCGGCTGCGCCGGCTTCATGACGGCGAATTCGGCCAGCACTGGCGTCGCGAGAGCAGAGAAGATGTGGCGGGCGGCGGCTCCTGACCGGTAGCCGGCCAGGAGCCGCCGGAAGAGACGTCAGCGGCCGCCGGATGGAGGCATCAGATCGCGCCACGACTTCTCGGTCATGTCAACATCGAAGTAGGACGCGGCGAGACGGATGTTCTCGAAGGCGAGTGCCCGGTCAGCGTCACTGACGTCGCTGACCTGATCGAATCGTGCGAGCGCGGTTCGCACGTGGGTTGCCGAGGTCAGCGGTTCCTTGCGCTGCCCCGGGAAGGCGTAGGCCGAGGCGGGCAGGTCGTTCCGCTCGGCGGCGTCCAGGTCACCGCCGAACTGCTCGGAATCGGGTGGTGGCTGCCATGTTGGCGCGGGACTGCGTGTCTCGTCGGGCATCGTGATTCTCCTTCCCCGGCGCGGACGCCGAGCTTGCTGACCGGTGGTGCGGGCTGGATGAGCCGGGGCCCCGCTGGAGCCCGGCAGTAGCTGTCATGAGCGCCGCTTCCAGCCGGACGTCAGCGGCGGCTGCGCCTCCACGGCCTCGGTCAGCTCGGCGGCGGGCCCAGCGCCCACGACGGGGGTCAGCCAGGCCTGGAGCTGCGGGGCGTCGGGCGCGTGGAACCGCTCGGTGGCGTAGAGATCTTCGGTACCGCCCGGCCCGGGCAGCAGGATCTTCCAGGCGGCCGGGTCGATCTCGGGTTGCCCGAAGATCAGCACGCCCACCAGCGCGGCGCCATCACGAAGTTCATACCTGATCTGGTGCCCGATCTGGGTTCTCTCGACGCTCATCTCTCGCCCACCTTTCTCTCCTCCACCTTCCTTTGACGGCAGTCAGGGCGGCTGTTCTAGGCCGGGGCTCGGACCCAGGCCGGGTCCCGCTTCCCGAGGGTGTGGCTGGCCAAGACGCCAAGGACGATCGTGACCAGGGCGATGGCGAGTCGATAGCAGACCGGGGCGTGGCGGACGAGCAGGGCACCGGTGAGCGCGGCGTTCTGGATGCCCATCGCGGCACCCAGCCCCACGATAAGCGCGTACCGGAAGCCAGCCACGGGCGGGCCGCCGCTGAGTGCTCTCGGCCGGGCTACTCGTGGACGTCGGTGGCCAGGTAGTGGTCGGTTTGCGGCTGCGGGTCCGATAGTGCGTCGGCGGCGTCGTGGAGCACGGTTCTTGCCGCTGCGGCCAGCCTGATCGTCGCGGCTACGTCCGGGTCTTCCGCGGTGGGCTGCAGGACAACGGTTGTCGCACCTGCACGGGCGAAACAGCGGACGGTCTCCGCTACCTCCTCCGGCGATCCGACTGCTGCCAGGCTCGATAGCGGTTCTGGTGACCTGGTCAGCTCGGCCTTGATCTGCTCCCTGCTGCCCACCCCAGCTCCGCACAACACATACACGACGACCTCATGAGGCCGCCGCGCCGCGGCCCGGTCCACCGCCTGACGGACGCCTTGGGGCGAGATACCGGCGTCCAGGACAAGGCCATCGGCAAGCTCGCCCGCCAGGGCCAGCGTTTTCGGGCCGCGCGCGCCGACCAGCAGTGGTGGAACGGTAGCCGGTGGCCAGTCCAGGGCCACATCGCTGAGGCGCACGTACTGGCCACTGACGGTCACGGTGTCCCCGCGAAGCAGGGATCGGGTGGCTGTCACCCATTCGCGCAGCAGGGTCATGGGGGAGGGGGCACGCGCCCCTACCTGCTCCATCCACGGAAGGACACCGTGCCCGACGGCCGGAACGAACCGTCCCGGGAACAGGCGGGCCAACGTCGCGACTTCCATGGCCGCTAGCGCCGGGTTGCGCAAAGGTACCGGCATCAGGCCCAGGCCGATCCGCAGCGAGCTGCTCCAGGCGAGTGCAGCGGTGGCGCTGGTCAGGCCGCCTTCCAGGAAGCAGTCCTCCCACATCCACAGGTCGTCGAGCCCGGCCAGGTCTGCTGATAGGACAAATTCGCGCAGCCGCTCAGGGGGCAGCTGGGGACGAAACAGTATGCCGACCCTCGGTATCCAGCTCGTGGGATCCATTGCCGGTTTCCTCGCTTCCCCTGCGCGGCAGTCCGCAGGCTCGCAGCGGAGCCTGGCTGGTCGCAGGCTCGGTTACGCCGTGTGCTCTCCAGTCCGCATCGGCACCTTCATCTTCCCCATCGTTCACCGGCTGTCCGGACCCGGGCTGGCCAGAGGAGGGCCGTGGCGCCTCGTTTCTGTGACGCGGGCCGGGGCTCACCGGATGGCGAGAAGCTCGTCCAGTCCCAGGACTCCGGTCAGCCTGCGTACCGCCCCGCTGGGTGCCCGCACGGTGAGCGACCCGCCACCGTCCACCGCCTGCTGGCGGGCGGCGAGCAGCACGCCGATTCCTGACGCGTCCATGAACGTGACCGCGGACATGTCAACTTCCAGGTGTGCTGGGCCAGGCCCGGTCGCCAGGGCGTCACGCATGGCCCGGGAGGTGGCGATGTCGATCTCGCCCGAAATGGTGACGGTAACTACCGGGAGAACCGGGATGCCGGTCACAGGTGGCGCCTCTCGCACTTGTCCAGCGCAGTGGCGGCAAGGTCCTGACCCCCCTGGTGAAGACTCTACAACTAACAGGGAGCACGCGGATGGTAACAGGGCGCAAAGAGCACAACGAAGAAACCGACTCGGCTGCTGACTAGTTAGTCAGCATCGGGCGATCCGCAATAAACCGGTGCAGATCGCGGCGGAGGTCCCCGGCCGGCTGAACCCCGGGCGCCGCACGGCTCGTCCGGCCCCCGATCCGGTATGGCATTATCTGCACAGCGAGCGAACGCAGGAGGCGTCGCAAATGACCGAGCAGGAACAGCAAGGCAGCTGGGAAGCGCTGGGCATCCGCACCGACATCCCGCACCCCGCGCGCGTGTACGACTACATCCTGGGTGGCAAGGACAACTTCGCCGCCGACCGGGAGACGGCCGAGCGAAGCCTGGAGCTCGTGCCAGAGATGCTGGATTCCTCGCGCGGCAACCGCCAGTTCCTCGTCCGCGCGGTCCGATTCCTGCGCGATGCGGGGATCCGCCAGTTCCTCGATATCGGCACCGGGCTGCCCACCAGCCCGAACACGCACGAGACTGCGCAGGAAGGACACCCGGACACCCGCGTCGTCTACGTCGACAACGACCCGGTGGTGGTCGTGCACGCCGAGGCCCTGATGGCGGATAACGCCACGACCGCCGTAGTCCGGGCCGACCTCCGCGACGTGGACGAGGTCCTGGCCCGGGCGGGGCAGCTGCTCGACTTCACCAAGCCCGTGGCGCTCATGTTCGTCGCGGTCTTGCACTGCATCCCTGACGAGGACGACCCGGCCGCCATCGCCGCGAGGTACCTTGCCGCGCTCGCACCCGGCAGTTACCTTGTCGTGTCCCACTCCACCGACGAGTTCGCTCCGGACAGGACGCACCAGGCCTCGGCCGAAGCCAAAGAGCGGGGAGCCACCTGGATCCCGCGCAGCAAGGACGCCATCCTGCGCATGTTCAACGGCCGGGAGCTCCTCGACCCCGGCCTGGTGCTCGTCTCCCGCTGGCGGCCGGATGCCGACGTCCCGGCCCACAACGCGGACCGGGCCTGGTCCTATTGCGGCATCGCGCTGATCTGACCGTCTCGACCGTCGCAGCCCAGCTTCGGAAGATGACCTACTAGCATCGCTGGGTGGCTAACTTCGGAGACCTGCAGAACGAGATCTACCTTGCGGGGCTCTCCGGCGTGGTGCCCTCGCTCCCGATGTCATTTGCGGAGCTGGAGCGGCGCGCGGAGCTGGCGCTGCCGCCGGGCACGTGGTCGTACGTCGCGGGGGGAGCGGGCGACGAGCACACCCAGCGCAGCAACCGGACGGCCTTCGACCACTGGGGTCTCGTACCGCGGATGCTGCGGGCGAACACCGAACGGGACCTGTCGGCCGAGCTGTTCGGCACCACCTTCCCGACACCGATTTTCCTGGCCCCGATCGGGGTGATCGGGATCTGCACCCAGGACGGCCACGGCGACCTGGCCACGGCCCGCGCGGCAGCCGCTACTGGCGTGCCCATGGTTGCCTCGACGCTGAGCGAGGACCCGCTGGAGGATGTCGCCGCGGAGTTCGGCGAGACCCCCGGGTTCTTCCAGCTCTACTGCCCGACCGATCCCGAGGTGGCAGCCAGCCTCGTTCAGCGGGCGGAGGCGGCCGGCTATCGCGCGATCGTGGTCACCCTCGACACCTGGGTCACCGGCTGGCGGCCGCGGGACTTGTCTACCTCGAACTTTCCGCAGCTGCGGGGCCGCTGCCTGAAGACGTACTTTTCCGACCCGGTCTTCCGGAGCCGGCTGCAGAAGTCGCCTGAGGAGGACCCGGGCACCGCGATCCTGACCTGGGCGCTGATGTTCGGCCGGCCGCTGACCTGGGACGACCTGGCCTGGCTGCGCTCGCTGACCACGCTGCCCCTCGTGCTCAAGGGCGTTTGCCACCCCGACGACGCCCGCCGGGCCGTCGATGAGGGCATCGACGGCATCTACGTCTCCACCCATGGCGGCCGGCAGGCCAACGGCGGCCTCGCCGCGATCGACTGCCTCGCTGACGTGGCTGACGCGGTGCCGGACGTGCCAGTCCTTTTCGACTCCGGCGTCCGCTCCGGCTCCGACGTGGTGAAGGCGCTCGCACTCGGCGCCACCGCGGTCGGCATCGGCCGCCCCTACGTCTACGGCGCCGCGCTCGGCGGCACCGACGGCATCGTCCACGTGCTCAGGACGATCCTGGCGGAGGCCGACCTGCTCATGGCGGTCGACGGCTATCCAACCCTCGCCGACCTCGGCCGGGACGCGATCCGGCGTACCTGAGCGCTGCCCGAAGCGCAGGCCCGGCGGCGCACTGATCTCGCTTGCGGCCGCCGATCCGGCGCCAGAGCGGCCGGCGAGGAACTATGCCCTTAAGCTCGTCGCATGGCCAGGTACTTCGACATCCATCCGGCCAGCCCGCAACGTCGCACGATCATCCAGATCGCCGATGTCGTCCGCGCAGGTGGCGTGATCGCCTACCCGACGGACTCCTGCTACGCGCTGGGCTGCCAGCTCGGGAACAAGGACGGCATCACGAGGATCAGGTCGATCCGCCACCTCGATGACCGGCACCACCTCACGCTGGTGTGCCAGGATTTCGCCCAGCTAGGCCAGTTCGTGTACGTCGCCAAACCGGTGTTCCGGGCTATCAAGGCGGCTACCCCGGGCGCTTATACCTTCATCCTGCCCGCGACCAAGGAGGTACCGCGCAGGTTGCAGCACCCGGGAAAGAAGACCGTCGGGGTGCGGATCCCCCGGCATGTGGTGGCCCAGGCGGTGCTGGCCGAACTCGGTGAGCCGCTCGTTTCGAGCACCCTGCTGCTGCCGGACCAGGACGAGCCCTTGAGCCAGGGATGGGAGATCGCCGACGAGATCGGCCACGCCGTGGACGCGGTGATCGACTCCGGCGACTGCGGCACCGAGCCGACCACGGTCATCGACTTCTCCCAGGACAAACCCGAGATCCTGCGGCGCGGAGCAGGCGGCACGTCCGGGTTTGAGTGAACCACGGGCCTGCCAGCCGGGCTTCCCTTCCGGCCCGGGAAGCGGCGCCCAGCGAGCCGGACCGTGCCGCGGTGAAAGCCGGGAGCCACCGGGCCCGGCGTCACCGCCCTCAGGGTCGTGGCCGCTCCTTGATCCCCGCCGCGAGCAGGTCTGCTACCTCAGCGATGCGGGCCGCACGGAGATCCGGGCGGCGAGTGGTCGCATCGATCCAGCGGAGGTAGGCCTTGCGGTAGAACTGCGCGAGCGTGTCGAAGAATGCGCCCGCGGCCGGGTTGGCCTCGAGTGCTGCGGCGATATCGTCGGCAAGATCGCCGCGTTGCGGACCTTCCGGGGCCAGCTCGATGATCACGTCATCGCCTACCGCCACGCCTATGCCGCGCAGCCGGTTCGGAGCCAGGATCAGCACCCATCCGCCGCCGGCCGGCCAGAGCCTGGCGCGGATCCGGCAGCCGCCGATCGTGCCGCCGACGGGATGGTTGGCCTTCGCACCCCACGCCTCGTCCGGGTCGAACGGCATCGTGATGACCGCGCTGTCATCAGGACCGGCGGCGATGACGGCGTGGAAACGCTGTGAGCGCATGCCCTCTAGCGTGGCATGACGGTGGCGATGGCGGGGCCTCACATTCCGGTGCCGTGTCTCGTCGAACTGGTGAGGGACAGATGCGACCAAGGGAGCCGGGGACACCATGAGCACCCGATCCGGGCGAGGAGACGGCCAGCCCGATCCGGGCCTGGACGCGATCATGAGCGAGCGGCGTCAGCTGATCAATCTCGCCTACCGGCTGCTGGGCTCCCTGGCCGAGGCCGAAGATGCCGTGCAGGAGACGTACGCCCGCTGGTACGCCATGTCCCGGCAACAGCGGGAGGCTATCGAGTCCCCCGGGGCCTGGCTGACGACGGTCGCCAGCCGCGTCTGCCTGGACCTGCTCGGCTCGGCGCGGGCCCGGCGGGAGCGCTACGTCGGCGAATGGATCCCCGAGCCGCTGCCCGAACCCGCGGAGTGGATCAGCGGGCGGCCGGGCGGCACCGCTGTCGATCCGGCCGACCGGGTCACCCTGGATGAGTCGGTCAGCATGGCCTTCCTCGTGGTACTCGAATCGATGACCCCGGCCGAGCGTGTCGCGTTGATCCTGCACGATGTCTTCGGCTACCCCTTCGCCGAAGTGGCCCAGATCACCGGCCGGACCCCGGCAGCATGCCGCCAGCTGGCCTCCTCAGCCCGCCGCCGCATCCGCGCCGCACAGGCTCCCGCCGCCCCGGCTGCCCGGCAGGCCGGCCTGGTCCGGGACTTCAAGAAGGCCTGGGAAGACCAGGACATCGACGCCCTCATCGGGCTGCTGGACCCCGGCGCCACGGTGATCGCCGACGGCGGCGGCCTGGCCCCCGCCGCGCTCCGCCCGATCGAAGGCGCCGCGCAAATCGCGCGTTATGTCATCGATCTAGCCGCCCGGGCACCCGGCAACGTGACGTTCCTGGAGCGGACGGTCAACGGCCAGCCCGGCCTGGTCGCCCAGCAGGACGGCGTCACCGTCACGGTGTTCGCGTTCGGCCTCGCGGGCGACCGGATCAGGCACATCTGGGCAGTACGCAATCCCGACAAGCTCCGGCCCTGGACGGCGGGCTGACCCGCGTCTACCCACGATCGGGTCCGCTGCCAGCAGCCGATGCCCGCTGCCAGCAGCCGACGCCCGCAGGCAACCCCATGCCCGATCAAGGCGGCCGCGGCCCGATCGCGGTCAGGCATGCGGCAGTATCGGCCCATGACCGAACTCACCGATGTTTCAGGCGCATTCGGCTACGGCGACTCGATCCTCGTCGGCGAGCGGGTGCGATTGCGCGGCACGCGGGACGATGACCTGCCCATGCTCGCGAAGTGGGAGATGGATCCCGGGCGCATGGCCACGCTGTCGAGCTGGGTAGCCCCTCCGTCGGAGGCCTCCGCGAAGGAGCGCATCGCGAAGTGGAGCGCGAACGAGAAGGACGACCTCGGCTTCGCCATCGAGACGCTCGACGATCCGCCGGTGCTGATCGGCAACGTCGGGTTGTGGGGCGCGCGCCCCAAGGACCGGTGTGCGACTCTCGGGATCGCCCTCGGCCGTGAGTACGTCGGCCGTGGCTACGGCACGGACGCGATGCGCGTCATCGTCGGCTACGCATTCCGCGAGATGGGCCTGCACCGCGTTCAGCTCGGCGTGGCTCCGTTCAATCCCGCCGGGATCCGCGCCTATGAGAAGGCAGGGTTCGTCGAGGAGGGCCGCCTTCGCGAGTCGGTGCTGCACGACGGGCACTGGTACGACGAGGTACTGATGTCCATCCTCGACCACGAGTGGGCGGCCCGCCGATCGTCTGGCCGATGACCAGCGTCATTCCGCGCGCAGGGCGGTAGTGGTGCGCGAGGCCGCGGCCCAGGATGAGACGGCCGCCTTCCAGGCTCACGCCGGGGCACCTCCGAAGAGCTGCAGCAGCGTGTCGGCCACCACGTCGGCGAGACGCTCCGGCGACATCCGGCGGCTCTCCTTATACCAGGAGGGGATGAAGTTGATGGCGCCATGCATCAGCAGCCGGGCAACTGCCGGGTCGGCCACGTGCAGCTCCCCGGCCCGTATCCCCTCATCGATGATGGACCGGAAGAGCTGGTCATGCTGCTCGACCAGCGTCCGGAGACGCGTCTGGACCGCCTCCGGCAGGCCGAGATCATGAATGAACAGCGCCGCACCCGCAGACTGGTCGCCGGTCAGGACGAGCACCTGGGCCCGTACCGCCGCGTGCAGGCGCTCCCGGGGCGGCGCCGCGCTGCTGGCGACGGCACTGAGATGCTGATTCGTCTCATCGCCGATGCGATCCAGGCAGGCCAGGATCAGGTGCTCTTTACTCGGGAAGTAGTGGTAGAGCGAGGCTTTGGAGAGGTCGAGCACCTCGGCAATCTCGTCGAGGTTGGTGGCCGCATACCCGCGCTCGGCCAGCAGGCGGGTAGCCACCCTCAGGATGTCGTCGACTCGCTTGGCCCGCCGCCGGTCTGAGCGGCTGAGCGGCTCAGTGGCAGCAGGCGCGTCAGAGGTCACAGATTCACTCCGGATGAAAGCGGACTTCGGTCCAGCCCTGGTGCGGCACGAAGTGCGGGCCGACGCGCAGCCCGGCGCGTGCTGCTTCTCGCGGCTCCAGCCGTCCGACGATGCGGCCACCGCCGTCGAGGTTGACGGTCACGATCGTGTAAGGCACGTCAGCCTCGAACGCGGCCTGAAAGGCCCGCCGCACGGTGACCCACGAGTATACGGACCCGGCTGTTGCCTCCCGGATCACCGCGCCGACCGCCGCGCAGTACGGGCAGGAGGGCATGGGCGGGAAGCGCCGTCTGCGGCAGCTCACGCATTCCTGCACGGACAGGCGGCCCCTGGCCAGGTCGTCCCAGTAGAACTGGGAGTCGACGTCGGGGGTGGGCGGGATGGGTTCTGGCGCTAGGCCAGGTGTGGCCGCGGTCATCGGCCGGTCCACTGCGGCGTGCGCTTGCCGGAGAATGCTTCGAGTCCCTCGGCCGCGTCCGCGCTGGTCAGGCAGTAGCGGGCGGTCACCTCGCGCTCGAGGCGGAGCCCGGCATCGACGCCGGTCCCGCTGAAGAACGCCGCGTTGAGCGTGCGTTTCGCGTTGCCGAGTGCCAGCGGTGACTTCTTCGAGACGTCCCGGGTCAGCTCGGCGGCGGCGGCCACCAGTTCGCCGTCAGGCACTACCCGCGATACCAGGCCCCAGCTCATGGCTTCCTCCGCCTTCAGCAGGCGGCCCGTCACGATCAGCTCCCTGGCGCGGGCCGGCCCGATCATGCGCGGCAGCATGGTGAGCACCCCCCCGCCGCCCATCTGGCCGTAGGGAAGGTGCGCATCACCGATCCGGGCTGACTCGGCCATGAAGGCAAAATCACAGAACAAGACGAGCTCGATGCCGCCGGCGACCGCGATTCCGTTGACCAGCGCCACCACTGGCTTCGGGTACTGCGGAATCCGCTGAAAGATCTCGTGAATGTCCGCCAGGAACTGCGGGAAGTCCTGAGCGTCGCGCTGCAGGGTCCGGTACTTCTTCATGTCGCCGCCAGCACTGAAGGCGCGGCCCGCCCCGGTAATGGCGATCACCCGCACCGTGGGCTCGGCGGCGAGGGTGTCCAGAACCCGGCCCAGCTCGCGCACCGTATCCCAGTCCAGAGGGTTCATCTCATCCGGCCGGTTGAGCGTCACCAGGCCCAGCGCAGGATCCCCGTCGACGTCGACCCGGTCCACCGCCACCGAGTTCAGTTCTGTGCGCACCTCTCGCCTCCCATGTCTTCAGAGCCTTCGGAGTCCGAGCCTTCCGCGAGGGCCTTCC
Organism: uncultured Actinomycetes bacterium; assembly: GCA_963713815.1. Classification (GTDB taxonomy): domain Bacteria; phylum Actinomycetota; class Actinomycetes; order Streptosporangiales; family Streptosporangiaceae; genus RYN-230. The sequence continues at coordinate 522,180 of CAVQNH010000032.1, read as the reverse complement.
TCAGCCACGGCGGGAGCGCCTGCTTGCTGACCACAGCGCCCTGGCCAGGGCGCGGAGGTGCATAACCGCCGAACGCGTGCGTGACCACGACCTCTACGGCGGGCTGCTCGGCGCGCGGGCCCCAGACGTCACAGCGGGTCGTGAACGACGTGTTGCCAATCCTCTGCGCCGACAGGCCAAGCCGGAGGTGATCATCAAGGCCGAGCGGCGCCCGGTACCGGACCTCCACCCCGACGACCGGGATCGCCTCGTTCCCGCCCAGCATCGCGGCGATGCTGTGCCCCGACTGCTCCAGCCAGTCACCGAGCAGCACTTCCGCCCAGCGCAGCGGGCTCGCGTAATAGATGATCCCGGCCGCGTCCACGTCAGCCATGGTTACCCGCCAGGAACGTTCGATCAGCACGACAGCACCCTAATCATGCGTCAGTTATTGACGCAAGCGACGTTTCTCGACTTCATGGTTGACACTCAGCCGGCCCGGTGCGTAGCGTCTGCGCTGTGGTGGACCGCGATGCAGCGATAGCCGGGATCGGCTTTACCGGGCTCACGAAGAAGTCGGGCCGCAGCGTGCTGGACCTGGCCACCGAGGCGTGCCGCGCGGCGGTCGAGGATGCCGGGCTGCCCCTCGCGGAGGTGGACGGGATCGGCAGCTTCATGGTGCTCGGGGACTCCGTCCCGAGTGAGGCGGTCGCCACCGCCCTGGCCCTCCCGCAGACCCGCTACGTCATGGACTTCCAGCAGGGTGGCCAGTCGCCGGCCTGGGTCGTCGCCAACGCGGCCATGGCGGTGAGCCAGGGCTACGCCGAGAACGTCGTCGTGTTCCGCGCGCTCAACGGCCGCAGCGGTGTCCGGGTCGGCAGTTCTGCCTTCCTCGGCGGGGCAGGCCAGTTCCGCTACCCCATTGGCTACGACACCTACATGCAGTACATCGCGATGTGGGCGCAGCGCTACCTGATCGAGACCGGGCACGAGCCTGACGACCTGGGTGCCATCCCCATCGCCCAGCGCTGGTACGCCGAGCGCAACGAGCGGGCCATCCAGCGCAAGCCACTCGACCGGGACTCCTACCTGGCCTCACCTCGCATCGTCGACCCGTTCCGGGTCGCCGACTGCACGAGCGAGGTGGACGGCGCCTGTGCCGTCGTCGTCACCAGCCTGGACCGTGCGCGAGACCTGCGCCACCGGCCGGCTCGCATCGCCTCGGCCGCCTACCGGGCCGGCGCCCGGCCCGGACTCGACATCGGAGACCACGTGCTCTACGAGGACTACACCCGGAACTTCACCTCACTGCTCCGCGACGACCTGTACGGCCGCGCCGGGATCGGCGCCGCCGACGTCCAGTTCGCGGAGATCTACGACTGCTTCTCGAGCACGGTCGTCTTCGGCCTGGAAGGGCTCGGCTTCTGTGGCCGCGGCGAGGCGATCGAGTTCGTGCGGTCCGGGGCAACGGCCATCGACGGGACCCTTCCGGTGAACACCAACGGCGGCCTGCTCGCCGAGGGCTACCTGCACGGGATGAACACCGTCGCCGAGGCAGTACTGCAGATCCAGGGCCGCTGCGGCGATCGCCAGGTTCCCCGCCACGAGGTCGGCGTGGTCACCTCGGGCGCGCTCGTGGACGGCTCGGCCCTGGTCCTGGTGGCGGCATGAGCGCCCTCGCGACCCGGTTCACTGAGCTCGTCGGCATCGAGCACCCGATTGTCCAGGAGGGCATGGGCCCGTTCAAGACGGCGCGGCTCGCCGCCGCGGTCAGCGAAGCCGGCGGCCTCGGCACGGTCAGCATGCCCGGCATGACCGCCGATCCTGCCGAGGGCGCGCGGGTCCTGCGCGGGCACATCGAGGAGACCGCGTCGCTCACCGGCAAGCCCTTTGCCGTCAACGTCCCGGTCGGCCGGGCCAGCGGCGGCGACGTCCTGCCCATCTCCGAGGCGTACATCCGGGCGGTCATCGACGCCCGGAACGCAGATCCCGGCCTCGAACGCCAGCTCACCGTGCTCACCACGTCGGCGGGCTTCCCGGGCGAGTTCCGGCCGATGATCGCGGATTCCGGGCTGATCCACATGCACAAGGTGGGCTCGACCCGCCAGGCCCTCCGGGCCGAGCAGCTGGGCGTGGACGTGGTGATCGCGTCGGGCTACGAGATGGGCGGCCACACCCACGCGGTACCGATGCACACGTTCGTGCTCGTGCCCAATGTGACCGAGGCGGTCTCCGTCCCGGTGCTGCTGTCCGGAGGGGCCCGCGACGGCCGGACGCTGGCCGCCGCGCTCTGCCTCGGCGCCGCGGGAGTCGCCATGGGCACCCGCTTCATCGCCAGCCAGGACAATGTGGACTGGCATCCGGCGACGGCCCGCCGCATCGTCGAGGCCGGCGAGGGGGACGACACCATTTTCCCCGGCGTCTACAGCCCGGCCCGCGGCCTGAAGAGCGCGGGCGTTGATCACCTCCTGGACCTGCTCAATGACGGTGCGACACCGGATGAGCTGCTGGCCTACAAGGATGCGGCGCTCATCCGGGCTGAGGAAGACGGTGACCTCGACTCGGGAATCCTGCCGGCTGGCCAGGTCGCCAGCGGTATCCGCGACATCGTGTCGGTCGCGCAGTTCGTGCCCGCCATGGCGGCGGAAGCCGCCGCGGTGCTGAGCCGGCTGACGCCCGCCGCCCATGCCACAACAGCCAGGTAAAAGGGCAGAGGGGGACTAGCCATGCCTATGCTCGTCCACGATTTCATGCAGCGGGCGGTGGCCCGTCACGGGGATCGCCCGGCACTCGTCGATTCCTACGGCACGCTCAGCTACAACGAACTGTGGGAGCGCTCGGCGCGATTGGCCGGCGGCCTGCAGTCGCGTGGCGTGGCCAAGGGTGATCGCGTCGTCGCGGTGATGAACAACCGCAACGAGTGGGTCGAGACCGACATCGCGGCTTCGATGATCGGGGCCCCCCGGGGCCGGCTCAATGCCCGCGATGGCGAGCGCGAATGGACCATCACCCTCGAGGACCTCGAGCCCAGGGTGGTGGTGAGCGGCCCGGAGTTCATCCAGACGCTGGAGCGCATCCGGGCTGCCGGCCAGGTCAGTGACTTCGAGCTGCTGACGCTGGGCGCGGGCGAGTCCTACGAGGACCTGATCGGCAGGTCGGCTCCCATCGAGCCGGTAGCGGTCAGCGAAGATGACATCTACCTGATCTTCCACACCTCGGGTACCACCGGCCGGTACAAGGGCGCCGTCTACCTGCACCGGAACTGGTTCAACACCTACCGGAACATACTGGCGCTGTTCATGGGCGGGCTCGACCACACCGATGCGCTGCTGCACGTCGGCCCGCTGTCGCACCAGTCCGGCATCCTTACCGGCCCCGCCCTCTACCAGGGCGCGCGCTCGGTGATGATGGAGCATTTCGATCCCGAGTCGTTCTTCGAGATCGTCGAGCGCGAGCGGATCAGCCGCACCATCCTGGCCCCGGCGGTCATCAACATGCTGGCCAGCCATCCCGCGGCGGGCCAGGCGGACCTGTCCAGCCTCAAGACCATCTACTACTCCGGCGCGCCGATCTCGCCGACCGTCCTCCGCAAGGCGATGGAGGTTTTCGGGCCGATCTTCCTGCAGGGCTACGGCTCGACCGAAGGCGGCACCATCTACAACACGATCCTCTACCCGGACGAGCACGTGCGGGCGCTCGAGCAGAACCCGGACCGGCTGGCGTCCTGCGGCCGCCCGGTGCCCTTCTTCGACGTCCGCCTCGCTGACGACGAGGGCCGGGAAGTGCCGACGGGAGAGATGGGGGAGGTGTGGGTCCGCGGCGACGCCGCCTCGGTCCGCTACTGGAACCAGCCCGAGGCCACCGCGCTCGCGTACGAGGACGGCTGGTTCAAGATGGGCGACCTGGCCGTCCGCGACGCCGAGGGCTACATCACGATCGTCGACCGGAAGAACGACATGATCGTGAGCGGCGGGCTGAACGTCTACCCCCGCGAGGTCGAGGACGCGATCGCCGCGCATCCGGCGGTCCGTGAGGTCGCAGTGATCGGCGTGCCGGACGAGAAGTGGGGCGAGGCCGTGATGGCGTGCATCGCGACCGTTCCGGGGGCTCAGCCGACGCTCGAGGAGATCCAGCAGCACTGCCGCGACGTCGGCCTGGCCAGCTACAAGAAGCCCATCCACCTGGAACTGGTGGACGAGGTACCGAAGACCGCGGTCGGCAAGCTGTTCCGCCGGGCCCTGCGGGAGAAGCACTGGGCGGCGCAGCCGCGGCGGGTCGGCTGAGGCGCGCGATGTCCACCGACCTCCCCGCCTGGAACGACGACGATGGCCTGCTGCGCGAGGCTGTCCGCACCCTGCTCGGCCGGTACGGGCGCCGTTACTTCCTGGACTGCTACCGCGACGGCCGCGAGCCAGAGGCGCTCTGGCGCGAGCTGTGTAAGGCCGGCTATGTCGGGGCCGCGGTGCCCGAGCATCTCGGCGGGGGAGGAAGCTCGCTCGACGCCGTCGTCGCGGTCGGCGAGGAGATGGGCGCGGCCGGCATGCCGCTGCTGTCCTTCATCATGACCGAGCTCTGCCTGCCGGTCCTGGCCCGCCATGCGCTTCCCGAGACGGCCGCCCGGCTGGTGCCGCCGATCATCGCCGGCGACCGCCGGCTGGCTTTCGCGGTCACCGAGCCTGATGCGGGCACCAACTCCTTCGCGATGCGGACCACGGCCGTCCGCTCGGGGCCGGACTACGTCGTGTCCGGGCGGAAGCGCTGGATCTCGTCCGCCGGTGAGGCCGACGACCTCTTCCTGGTCTGCACGGACGGTGACACTCCGCACCGGGAGGGCAGGCGGCCGATCACCATCCTCATGGTCGACCTTCATGCGCCGGGCATCCGCACGGAGGTGCTCACCGCCGACGCCGGCACTCCCGAACGGCAATACGACGTCATCTTCGACGCTGTCCGGGTGCCCGCGGAGAACCTCGTCGGCGCAGCGGGAGACGGTGCCGCCGCGTTGTTCGAGTCGCTGAACACCGAGCGGCTGCTGATCTCCGCGTTCGCGTACGGTCTCGGCTTTCACTGCATCTCGCGGGCGGTCGGCTATGCCCGCGACCGGGCCCCGTTCGGTGCCCCGATCGGCGGCTACCAGGCTGTGCAGCATCCGCTCGCGAGGTTCTGGGCCGAGTTGAGCGCGGCCCGGGCGCTCAATCACGAGGCAGTGCGCGCGGTGGAGCGGCAGGACCCGCACGCGGCCGGTCTCGCGAACGCGGCCAAGTGGCTCGCGAGCGAGGCAGCGAACCAGGCGGCGGATCACGCCATCCAGGTGCACGGCGGGAACGGCATCACGGACGAATACGATCTCATCCCGCTCTGGCGGACGACCCGCCTGCTGCGGTTTGCTCCCATCAACAACGAGATGGTGCTGAACCAGATCGGCCAGCATGTCCTCGGCCTGCCCAAGTCATACTGACGCCATGCCAATCCTTGATCGCTTCCGCCTGGACGGCCGGGTGGCCATCGTCACCGGGGCCTCCTCAGGACTCGGCGTCGCCTTCGCGACCGCGCTCGCCGAAGCCGGCGCCGACGTGGTCCTGGCCGCCCGCCGGTCTGACCGGCTCGAGACGACCAGGGCCGCCGTCGAGGGCGCAGGCCGGCGGGGCCTCGCCGTCCGCACAGACGTATCGCTTCCCGAGGACTGCCACCGGCTCGTCGAGACCGCGATCGAGGCTTTCGGCCACGTTGACATCCTGGTCAACAACGCCGGCGTCGGGACCGCCGTGCCAGCCACCCACGAGAAGCCTGACGAGTTCCGGCAGGTTATCGACGTCAACCTGAACGGCTGCTACTGGATGGCCCAGGAGTGCGCGCGGGTGATGCGGCCAGGTGCCTCCATCGTCAACATCAGCAGCGTGCTGGGCCTCACGACCGCCGGGCTGCCCCAGGCGGCATACAGCGCCAGCAAGGCCGGGCTGATCGGGCTGACCCGTGACCTCGCGCAGCAATGGACCGGCCGCAAGGGAATCCGGGTCAACGCGCTGGCGCCCGGTTTCTTCCGGTCCGAGATGACGGACCAGTATGCGGACGACTATGTCGCCGGGCAACTGCACCGGGTCCTCGCCGGCCGGTGGGGGGAAGGATCAGAACTGGCCGCGGCCCTGGTCTTTCTGGTCAGTGACGCCGGTAGCTACGTCACCGGCCAGACGCTCGTGGTGGATGGCGGCCTCACCGTGTAGTCCGCCCTTGGCCATTGCGTTCTGGCCTCGTCCGGCCCGGCAGATCGCGGGCCCGGCGTGAGGTGGACTGCTGCAGGTGGCCACCCCACGCCGGGGTCTGGTCAGCTAACCGGCTCGGTGAAGACGGAGCCGCCAGCAATCAGGACCGCGTGACCTGGGTCGATCACGAGGGCGGTGGCCTGGGCGGTGGCAGGCAGCGTGGTCGCGGCCCCGAAACTGCCGCCGGGCGGGCTGGTGAGCACGCTCAGGCCGCTGGATGTGTCCACGGCCGCGACGAACGTCCCGGCGGTATCGCCGGCGACCATGCCCAGGCTGGCGGAGGCCGCCAGCACCACCGGGGTGCTCCAGGTGCTGCTCCCGGCCGGGAGCCGGATGAGGTCCACCGAAGTCCCCTGCTGGTAGACGGTGACGACGTCACCCGCGCCGTCGATCGCGGTCTCGTAATCAGGTTCGGCGCTGCTGGGCCCGGGCAGGGGCAGTCCCAGTGGGGCGCTCCACGTCCCGGCCGCCGAGCGGGTGGTCACATTGTGGAGAGTTGCCGTCGTCGCGAGGGCTGACGCCAGTGACGCCTCACCCGAGTTGCTGAGCACCACGTCCGTGTGACCGTGCAGGTAGCCGCTGTTGACCTGCGGGAGGCTGCCCAGGGCGGGGCTTTCGTAGGCGTCGAGGGTGACCGGCGCGGCCGGGCTGCTCGCGGGCGACGCGCGGGTCACGTCGGCGGCGAGGGTGACCGGCGCCCCGAAGCCGCCCAGGATCGTGCCGGAGGCGGCCATGACGGTGCGCGCCGGCTCGGCCCAGGTAATGATGGCCGATCCGGCGGAGTTCACCGCCAGGCCCAGCGCGAACCCGTCAACCGCCGGGTCCAGGGTGTTGACCGCGGTCCAGCTGCCGCCGGCCGGCAGGCTCGCGGTCCTGATCTGCCTGCCGCCCCCGGTCCAGGCGACGATCGCGTTGCCTGACCCGTCCATGCCGATCACCGGGCCGCCGAAGGCATCGGTGCTGACATTGACCGGGGCGCTCCACGTCCCGCCGGGTGGCCGGACGCTGGCCTGGATCACCGGTGCGGTAGCCGGGCCGCCTTCCCATGCCGCAACGGCGCGGCCGTTCGGGGCGATCGCCACGGCCGGGTTCTCGCCCGGGTCGAGGGTGAGCGGCGCGGACCAGGTCAGCCCGGTGGCGCTGGTGGCGACCACGACAGACGACGCGCCCTGGGCGCCAGTGGTCGAGGCGGCGACCTGCATGCCGGAGGCGTTCTCGGCGAACCCCTGGCTGCCCACGCCGAAGGGCAGCGGCAGGGCCGCCGACCAGGTGCTGGCGGCCTGCGCGGGGAGCGCCACTGCGGCGCCGGTGGTGAGCGTTATCAGTAATGCGGGCAGCGCTATCGCGCCGCGGCGGATGAATCGGGACATGGCAAATCCTTCTCTCTTCGGGTTCTGCAGATTCTGCGGGGTCACCGATCTCCCGGTCAGCAAGACCGCGTGCCGGGCTCCCCGGGCCATATGCGGGCATCACGGATCACATCTGCCAGGGCGCACCTCCCCGGGGAATGTCCCGCCGGTGAGGCTCAGCAAGAACGCGCAGTACGCCGCTTATTTCGCGGCCAGTGATGACGAACTTTCCCGGGCTATCCGGCCCAGGCGGGCCGACTTGCCCCGCCGCTGTCCTTGATGACTTCCTCATCTGGTCCCCCGCTAAGGGCACGTCCGGGACCGTGCGATGGTTCAGCTGGGCCTATCTTTCAGTCCTCAAGATGAGAGGCCGCTGACCGGACGGGCGCCGACCTCAGCAACGCAGTCCGATAGCGGGGATAAATGTGCCCTTTACTTTGCCGTCTTTTTAATAACAGCCGGGGTTAAACGCCGTTCATCATGTCGTTGAACCTCTTGGTCGCTCCCACCTCATCCGGCCGCAGTGCATCGCGGCGCGCTCGGGCGCGCTCCACGTAAACCTCCGCGTCGTCGGTGGCCAGAAGCTCCATCGTCTCGGCCAGGTAGTCCGCCAAGGGCATCGCACGCGGGTCGGTCAGGTTGACGTCCATCAGCGCGGTCTGCGTGTACGGCGGCGCTATCTCGAGGACGGTCACCGGGGAACCCTGCAGTCGGTGGCGCAAGGACAACGTGTACGAGTGCAGCGCGGCTTTGGTTGCTGAGTAGAGAGTCGACGAGGCCAGCGGTACATAGCCGAGCATCGACGAGACGTTGATGATGGTCGCGGAGGGCTGCTGGCGAAGATGAGTGATGAGCGCGGAGTTCAGCCGCATGGGCCCGAGCAAGTTGGTGGCGACGATGGACGTCAGCATCTCGTCATCGAGTGGCTCGCTGGGGTCATCGCCGAACATGATCCCGGCGTTGTTGATGACGACATTCAGATCTGGATGTTCCGCGATCACCTGGGGCACGACGCTCGCAATGCTGACCGCGTCGGCCACATCCAGCTCCAGGGCACGCATCCCGGGGTTAGCCTCCGTGACCTGGCCCAGCACCGCAGGCCGCCGCCCGGCGATGATGACCCGGTTGGCCCGTTGGTGCAGTTCCTCGGCCAGGCCGCGCCCGATGCCCGAGCCGCCGCCGGTGATCAGAATCGTGTTGCCGCTGAGCTTCACCGGCCTGCCTTCGGCAGGAAGGCGTCGTGCTGGCCGCGCACGTAGGTCTCGAAGGTCGTCGGCGGGCGTCCGAGCAGCCACGTGAGCACGTTGGGGTTGCCGACGAAGTCGTGGCTGCTGTAGCGCGCGGTGATCGCGCGCAACACCCTGGCCTGATGCGTGACCTGCGCAGGATCCGCGTCGCCGACCCAGGCCCTGAGGTAGGTGTCGGCGTCGATCTCCCGCACCTCGATGGGCCGGCCCAGCACGCGCGCGATGATGTCACCCAGCTCGCGGGCCGTGTAGCGGCCGGGTGCCGCCAGCTCGTAGGTGGCTCCGGCATGGTGCTCGCTCTCGATCAGCGCCATGCGGGCCACATCGGTCACGTCGCCCAGGTCCACCAGCGACTGACGGCGCTCAAGCGACCACGACAGCTCGAACACGCCCCGCTCGAACACGGGCCGGAGCTTGAGGGGCAGCATGTAGTTCGCCGGCTGAAGGATCGTGAACTCCAGGCCCGACGAGAGCAGGTGCTCCTCGATATCGCGCTTGATCTCGTGCTGCACCAGATCCGTCGTGATCGCATGCAGCACCGAGCTGAACACCAGGTGCCTCACGCCCTCGGCCCGGGCCGCATCGACCACGGCCAGGCCCATGGAGCGTTCGCGCGGGTGGGCTGTCGGCCCGACGTGGTACACCTTGTCCACGCCCCGGATGGCCTTGGCCAGTACCGCCGGCTCGCTGATGTCGCCGACTACTACCTCGTGCACGCCCAGGGCCTGCAGGTGCCCGGCGGAAGCTTGCGTTCGGACGCAGGCCCGGACCGGCTGGCCGGCCGCCAGCAGCTTCGGCACGAGTAGCCTGCCCTGATTGCCATGGGCGGCAGTGACCAGGATCATGTCGGTCCATTCGGCTCGTGGTCTCCACTGCGTGGCTCGCCTGCCGGGCCCGGCGCCCGTGCCATGGCGGCTGCTACTTCACCCGGCAGCCGCCGATCCACACGCCGCGGATGTTCCGGGTCGCGGAGATGTCACGGGTGGGGTCGCCATCAACCAGCACGAGGTCCGCGCGACGCCCCGGCCCGATGACGCCCCGGTCCGCCAGGCCGAAGGTGCTGGCCGCGAGCGTGGTCGCCCCTCGCAGCGCCTCGGCCGGTGTCAGCCCGGCATCCACCAGTCGCTCCAGCTCTTCGTGCAGCGACTCGCCGTGCGCGACCTGGCAGGGGGCTGTGAGGTCGTCGTTTGAGTCGGTGCCGGCCAGGATCGCCACCCCGGCCTGGTGAAACGTGGCGACGGTCGACTTCGCGTGCCGGTAGTTCAGCCGGACCGCCGGCACGAACGGTGCCAGCACGCGCATGGCCAGCCTCCCGCCGATGGCGTGCACCACTCCCTGCATCATCGTCAGGGTCGGGATGATGACAACCGGCCGCTCGGCGAGCAGCGCCTCGAACCCGGGGCCCAGGTCACTGGTCAGGGCCGTGTGGGTGACGACGTCCGCGCCCGCGCGCACCGCCGTGGTCATGGTGTCGGCGCTCACCACATGAGCGACCGTCATCAGCCCGGACTGGTGCGCCGCCACGACCAGCGCCGCCACCGTCTCCGCGCCAAGCGCCCGGGTACCGGGGATCTTGGGGTCCTCGACCAGGATCTTGATGTAGTCCGAGCCCTCAGCCACCCGCTCGGCGACGAATCGCGCCGCGTCATGGGGCCCGGTGACGGTCGTCGAGACGGAGAATCCCATCTTCCTGACGAACACGGAATCCGGCGCACTCGCCGGATTCCCGGCGCTCTTCAGCGTCGGGTGCCCCTGGCCCTTCTTCAGCGCCGCGAGGTTGGCGAGATCCTTGTTGCCCATGTCGAGCAGGGTGGTGACGCCCCACGAAGCCGACACCTCGAGCTGTGACAGCTTGTCCACATGCACGTGGGTGTCGATCAGCCCTGGCAGCAACGTGGCCCCGCCGCCGTCAACGACGTCGGCATCACGTGCGCCGTCCGGCAGCGTGCGGGCCGAGATCATGGCGTCTTCGACCACGACGGTCGCTGGCTCGCCCAGCCGCTCTCCGTCAAATACCCGGACGTTCGTGATAGCTGTTGCGGCGCTCACAATGACCCCCCGGGGGTGAGGTGCTAGAGGGCGGAGCCGGCCTGCCGGTGTGCCGGGCGTAAGCCGAGCGCACGGGAGGAACGAGCTGCCCGGCCGCCGCCAGGTCGGCGCGGTCGGCGCGGAGCTTGAGGATGTTGCCGGCGCGCAGGTCCGGCGGGACATCATGGCCACGGGGCGCGATGAGGGCATGGAAATGCGGGTAGTTCTCGCCGAACACCAGGAGATAGGTCGCGGGGGCTCCGGTCACCTCGGTGACGGCGGCCACGAGATCTCGCGCGCGGTGGCCATACGACGACAGCTCCTCGTCGTCGAGCCCCGTGATCCGCTCAGCGTGCCGCCTCGCCCGCAGAATGAACCAGCCCGGAACGTCGTAGCCCGGCACGACCTCGGCCGCCCAGAGCCGGTCGCGGAACACGACGGAGGTCTCGTCCGCGCTCTCCATCGTGCACAGCAGGCAGTCGTCCATGCTCAGCCGAAGACCTCGACCGTGGCGGTGGCCGGGATGTCGTCGCGGACCCGGGCGCTGTCGTTGATGTCGCGCCAGATCTCGTACCCGTTCTCCCGGCAGATCTTGCCGTCCCGGCATTGGAACGCGTGCAGCAGCCGCACGCTCACGGTCGTCCCGGGCGGGAACGGGCAGTTGGCGAAGCCGTCGCCGGTGATGGTCCATTCGAAGATGCTGTCGTCGAACACCCATTCCTCGGTCGCGAACCGGTACAGGTTGGTGATCTTGTGGATGTTCATCGAGCCGAAAATTTTGAGATATTCGGCCTTGACGTCCGCGACGTTGCGGTGGACCAGGCCGCGGGCCGGCACCTCCCAGACGATGTCGTCGGTGTAGACCGAGATCGCCTTGTCGATGGTCTCCGGGGTCTCATTGTGGAAATGCACCTCAACGGCGGCGAGGTTGCTGGCGATGATCTCCTCGCGCGTGCGCTCCGCTTGCGACGTCACGGTTACCTCCCTGTCGTGGCCTGCGGTGAGGCTACCTGATATATGTGATAACAACAATGCTGAGGCTGCTACCGGCGCTGGCGGCCGGGCCGCCCGGCTTCAGCCGTGCGGAAGACTGGCGCCGGTATCATTTATTTCGGTTCGTGGGCAGGTGGAGAGCGAGGCTACTGGTGGAGTCAACTGCGGCTACGGTGGTCCGCCCCATCGAATCGCGGTCCGTCGCTGACCAGGTCATGACCGAACTGCGCCGGTCCATCCTGTCGGGCGCGCTGGAGCCGGGCCGTGAGTTCTCGTTGCGCGAGCTGGCCGAGATGCTCCAGGTCAGCATCATTCCGGTGCGCGAGGCACTGCGGAGCCTGGAGAATCAGGGCCTGGTGCAGATGCGGCCCGGCCGGAGCGCCCTGGTGGCGCCGCTCGACCTGGATGAGCTGCAGAGTATCTACCGTCTGCGGCGCCGGCTGGAGCCGGAGATCGCGCAGCGCTCGTGCCGGCTGCTGCCCGATGCCGAGCTGGATCGCCTGTATCTCGAGGCCGCGGAGTTCGGTGACCCGCACCGGACGATGAACGAGATCTACGACTCCCACCACACCTTCCACCTCGCCTTGCTGGCTCCGGCCGCAACCAGCTGGGATCTGCGCATCCTCAGCACATTGTGGCGGGCCTCCGAGCGCTATGTCCGCATCGGCTGGGGCATGCTGGATCCGGACCCGCACGAGCACGACCGGCGCAAGCAGCATCACCAGGAACTGGTCGAGGCATTCCGTCAGCGGGACCCGGAGATCGCGTCGAGCGCGCTGCTCCAGCATCTGACCCGCAACGAGCAGACCGCCCTGCTGGCTCTCGGCCCCAACCACGGCTCGCTAACCCCGGCCCGCTGACGCTCCCCGGACCCGGTCGATGAGGTCGCTGGCCGAGCCTGGCTCACGATCGCCGGTCCACGCCACATAGGTATCCGGGCGGACGAGAACGAGCGCCGCGCCGCGCAGCGCCCTCTCCTCGAGGTCAAGAACTTTCAGTGGGACGGCGCTGGCGTGCGCCGCCCTGGCGATCGCGTCAGCCGCTCCGCCGCGGCGCGTCGTCAAGAGCGTGAACCCGTCACCCAGCTCGTCGTAGAGCGACCGGCCGCTGTCGAGCCACGCGTGCGGCAGCAGCGCGCCCGCAACCGGGGAGCCCGCGTCCCCGGCGGCCGGCTCGCCCGTCGCGGTGTCACCGCCAGCGATGACCGGTGACGGTGCGACCCGGACATCCAGGACCAGGTCGAGGGCGTGGAACTCAGCCCGCTTGGTCGCCTGGATCCGCGCGCCCGCAGCGCGCCGGGCCGACTCCCCGGCCGCGTTGTCCTCGTCGAGACCGGCGGCGAGCAGTTCGGGTGAGGTCACTCCCATGTTCACGGTGGCCTCGCGGATCACTCGCTCCTGGATCGGCCGGCGCTCGATCTCATAACTGTCCAGCAGCCCGGGTCCCGCCCAGCCGTCCAGCGTGGCGGCGATCTTCCAGCCGAGGTCCACCGCGTCACCCAGTCCGGTGTTGAGCCCGTGCCCGCCGAATGGCGGGTTGAGATGAGCCGCGTCCCCGGCCAGGAAGACCCGGCCCTGGCGCATCCGGTCGGCGATCTGCATGCGCGCTGTCCACGGATCGGTGGACAGCACGGTCGCGCCGGCTGGCACCCCGGCCGCGGCATCGATGATCCGCCCGGCCTCGCGTTCGCCGGTGTCGTGATCAACGCCGAACGCGATGATCCACCAGGTGTCCGCCGGATCGAGCGGGCCGACCAGCGCGGGCGCGTCGGGATTGATGATCCAGTAGTGGACAGCCGGGCCGTGCCGGACATGCGTCCACAAGCCGGGCGCCCGGAAGACCATCCCGAAGTTCGGCCGGAGAGCGTGATCACCGACATACGCCGCGCCGATGCGCTCCCGGACCGTGCTGCGCGGGCCGTCGCATCCGATCAGGTACGAGCCTGCGACGACCCTGTGCTGCCCGGCCCCGTCGGCGACGGTGACCCGGACCCCGTCGGTGTCCTGCTCGACGTCCACGACCGTGGCTCCGGTCGCCAGCGTGCACGCGGGCAGCTCATGCACTACCTCCCGCAGTAGCTCCTCCAGGACGTACTGCGGTGCCTGCTGGCCGAGTTCCGGGAACCGGTCGCCGTCGTGCACCAGGCCCAGTACCCCGGTGAACCGCGACAGTTCCCGCCCGGCGAGCGAGGTGCAGAACACCACGTCCTGCGACCACGAGGGCGGCAGGGGCGCATGCTCGCGCAGCCGGTCAGCGATTCCCCACCGGCGCAGATGCTCCATCGACCGCACGTTGATCGTCTTGCAGCGCGGGCGCGCATGGGACACCCTCGTGCGCGGCTCAATGACCAGGCACTGGATGCCCCGGCGGCCCAGCTCGATCGCGGCGGCCAGGCCGACCGGACCGCCACCCGCCACGATGACCCGCGTCGACGCGGGCAGCCCAGCCGCCGCGCCGGGGGCATCGGACGACATCAGCTCGCCGCGTTCTGCCGTCCCCATAGCTCGCACTCCCCGGCGAAGGCGAGCTGGCGGAGGTGCAGGGCATGTCCCAGGATGTGGTGATCGATGCTGTGCCCGGTGGCGCGGGCGATGCTCGCGTCCACGAACGGGGCGCCGGTCAGCATCTTGGCGAACTGCTCGACGTTCGCAGGCGTGCTGTCCCACAGCGCATCAAACTCGGCGAGCTCGTTGTGAACCGGGACCCGGATGCGCGGCGCGACATCTGGGAGGTGCTCGTCCGGCCAGTTAGGCGCCTGGATCAACTCCCGGACCGGGACGGGCGCGTACGACGCATGCGCATTCTCGATTCCCTCGGGGGTGCGGCTGAACTCCGGTCCGAACATCACCAGATCCCGCTGGTCATACGGCAGGTCAACCGTCGCATCCGGCGGAAGCGACGCGAGTGCGTAGGCCGGGCCGCCGGCCCGGATAACGGCACCCATGCCGGTGACCGACACCCCGAGCAGGCGGAAGTCGGTGTCGGCCGCGGCGATCATCGCGGCGATCATGCCCCCGATGGAATGACCGAGAAGGACGACTCCGTCGGCGCCGTAGCTGTCCGCCGCCTGGGCGATCGCCGCCGCGAGCAGCCCAGCGTGCCGGTCGAACGTGTTGTCGTCCGGCTCGAGGGCCGAGCTCCCGCCGTAGCCGGGCCGGTCGAAGCTCACCACGCAGTAGCCCAGGCCGGTGGCGAGATCCATGAACGAGCCGTGACGTGAGCCCGCGACATCGAAGTACCGGGCGTTGTACGTCCCGCCGTGCAGGGCCGCGATCAGTGGCCGCCCCGGACACGACCGCGGCCCGGCGGTCAGGGCCGAGATCGTGTGCCCGTCCATCGCGAACTCGATAGTGCCACGTTGCTCTGCCATCGGATCTCCTCGTCAAGGGTCAATGAGCGGGGCGACGAAAGAGTGGCGCATCTCCCCGATCCCGTCGGCCCAGGTCACCAGCTCGTCGCCGACCTGCAGCAAGAGCGGTGGCTTGCGGGCCCAGCCGATACCGCTCGGCGTGCCGGTGAAGATCAGGTCACCAGGCAGCAGGGGCAGCACCCCCGAGAGGAACTCCACCAGCTGGGGGATCGTGAAGATCATGTCGCCGGAGCGTCCGTGCTGCATCTTCTGGCCGTTCACCAGGCAACCGAGCGCGACATCGCCGGGATCGGGAAACTCGTCGGCGGTCACCAGGGCCGGGCCGATCGGCGCGAAACCAGCGAATGACTTGCCCAGGCTGTACTGCTGCGGCGGCGGGCCGGCGGTCTGCAGCTCGCGCTCGGAGAGATCCTGGCCCACGGTTAGCCCGGCGATGTAGTCCCAGGCCCGCTCGGCGCGCACCCGCTCGGCCCGGCGGCCGATGACCGCGACGAGCTCAACCTCGAAATCGACCGACCCGGACGGCCGGGCGATCGCACCGCGCGGCCCGGTGACGGAGGCCGGGAACTTCGTGAACACCATGGGCCGCTCGGGCAGCGCCAGCCCCGCCTCCTCGGCGTGATCGCGGTAGTTGAGCCCGATCCCGAACACCTGAGGCGGGCGCGGGACCGGCGGCCCCAGCCGATCCTGTTCGATCGGGAAGGCCGCCGGGCCGTCGTAGGCCCGGGCCCAGCCAGAGAAGGCATCCCACGACTCGTAGATCGGCTGGACGGCGGCCGGGAACCGGCCGCCGCTAGCCGTCTCGACATCGACCCCGCCGTCTGATCCCACGCCCAGCGTGAGCCGTCCCGCGACGTTGTAGATGCGCACGTCTCGTTCCTACTTTCCCGGGCATTCTCGACCGCGCGTGCAGTCATCACCGCCGGCTTGCAGGTCACCCTAGTTGATATATGTGATAACAAGCAATCGTCTCGGGCGTCAGCCGGGCCGCTGGCTTGCCGGGCCGGATCGGTGGAAGGCTGGGCGCGTGGAACTGCTGATCGCCCGCAACCCGGACCCAGACTCCAGGCTGCCTTATCTGCTGTTGCTGCCGCTGGCCGGCGGGATGGTGTTCCGCACTTCGGGGACCTGGCCGCGCACCAACGCCCTGTACTGCCATCCGGTCCCGGCGGATGAGTGGCCCGACGCCCCCGACATCGTCGAACGAGCCGGCCTTCAGTCCTGTGTCCGGCGGGGCGCCGCCATCGACCTCGTCCTCGACAGAGGGCGGGAGAAGCGCTCCCAGATCGTCTTCACCAAGGCCCGCGGCCGCGACGCCGTCTTCTGGCAGTCCCCGCGCACCCGCAAGCAGGCCCGCCCCAACGTGACCACCCCCACCGCCCGGGCCGCCGGGATCGCCGAGCTGGAGATCGTGGTCGACTCCCATGAGCAATACGCCTACAAGTTCGGCTTCGGCGGCCAGCGGGTCGCCACGGTCAAGCGGGCGCTTCCCTGCGGTGACTACGGCCTGGTCGTCGACGGCCGGCTGATCGCCTCTGTCGAGCGCAAGTCCCTGACCGACCTGGTGGCCAGCCTGACCGGCGGGAAGCTCCGCTACGCGCTGGCCGAACTTGCTGCGCTGCCCCGTGCCGCGGTCGTGGTCGAGGACCGCTACTCCCAGGTGTTCAAGCTGGAGCGGGTCCGGCCCGCGCTGGTCGCCGACGGTCTCGCCGAACTCCAGATCCGCTGGCCCAGCGTCCCGGTCGTCTTCTGCGAGACCCGCCAGCTCGCCGAGGAATGGACCTACCGGTTCCTGGCCGCCGCCCGCGCATGGGCCGAGACCGAGACCGCCTCGATTGAGCGGCTCGCACCATTGGCCGCAGTACCCGGCACAACCGAGCTCGCCCAGGCGCCGGACGCCCCCGGGCCTTCCACGGCGGAAGTCCGGGCCTGGGCGCGCACGGCCGGCCTTGACATTCCCGGCCGCGGCAAGCTCCGGCCGGAGATCTGGGCCGCCTGGCGCGCAGCACACCCCGGCTAACGCGCCAACGTAAGATCCTTCGCAGCAGATTCAGCGGTCAAGGTCCAATGGGACAGCATCTGCTGTCCTCCCGGGATACTGGCTCGGCCACGCTAGCTCGTCGGCAGACCCGGTGAAGGCGCTCGGGGCGCGAGGGAACGGCTGGCGCCGGTGTCAGGCGGCGTGGGGCGCGATTTCGACGATGAGATCAGCGTCGAGGGCTGCGCTGATTCGTTCCAGTAGCGGGATCGTGGGGACGACTCCGCCGGCTTCGAGGCGCGAGAGGGCAGGCTGGGTCATGTCAGCGCGGGCTGCGAGTTCGACCTGGGACAAGCCCAGGGCCAGGCGGCGTTCGCGGACTGCCTGGCCGATCAGGAACGCCCGGCGGGCTTCGGCGTACCCCTCGCGGTACTCGTCGCTGTCACGGCGTCCGGCGGCGAGTTCCTCGTAAGAGGAGTGTCGTGTCGTCATGTCAATTCGCCTCCCGGTCAAACACCTGGTGGGCGGTGCCGTGTTCGGCTTCGCAGATCTTCTGGGCATGCAAGGCGCGGGCTACCTCAGCAGTCTCGGCGCTGCGGGTCTTGGGGAACACCGTTAATAAGATCACCCGCCGACCCGGTGCCAGCCAGTAGGTGACTCTGGTCTGCTGGCGTAACAGATGGAATCTCAGTTCCCTGACCTTCCCGCCCAGGTGACGGGCGTAAGGCTCGCCGAGATCCTCGGCGTGTTCAGCAAGCAGGCCGACGAGGAAGTCGACGCGGCCGAAGTCGCGTTGGCTCAGCCTGGCCAGCCAGGATCGTACTTCGGGTTCGATCTCAACCTCGTACAGGCCTGCCATGCATCCTATGCTATATGTATCGCTTGCTATATCCAAGCTGGGTGGTCAGATGCCAGGAGGCCACGCCACGAGCGGTGGTGCGGTAGGTCCGGTAGACGTCCTCAGCGTCACGCAGGAACACCCTGAGCATGAAGCCGCCCCCGGCTGGCTCCGGGTCAGCCGGCCAGGGCCGCCTTGAGTGCGGGCGTGCCCGATCGTGCAACAAGGACGAATTAGTCCTTGACTAAGGACGAAGCTGTGCCTAGTGTCGGGATGACCGGGCCGGCTGACCCTGGCCGGCCTCGCTGGCTTGCGGGACGCCGGGTCCCGCGTGGCCCTGGAGGAGGCAGTGATGGCATCGCCGAAGATCTCTCACCTGATCCTGAACACCGCCAACTACGAGGCGATGAAGCAGTGGTACCTGGACGTGTTCGAGGCCAAGATCGGCGTCGAGACCTCCGACCACAGCGCGTGCTTCCTGCAGATGGATGAGAGCCATCACCGCATCGGCATGTTCAATGTGGCCAAGACCGATGAGTCGCCGGCGATGACGTCCCCGGGGGCCCCGGACACCGGTGCCCTGTCCCGGCTGAACCATTTCGCGTTCGAGTACCCGGCCCTCCCGGAGCTGTTCCAGGCGTACCGGCGGCTGGCCGGGTCCTCGATCCTCCCGGCGGTGAGCCTCAACCACGGGCCCACGATGTCCATCTACTACCAGGACCCGGACCGCAACCTCATCGAGCTGTTCTATGACAACCAGTACACCGACGAGCAGATCGCGGAGTTCTACGCGGGAGGTGACCGGTACGTCCTGGGCGCTATCCCGTTTGACCCCGCCCTGCTGGCCGAAGAGCTCGATGGCGGGAAGACGGTCGCCGAGCTCACCGCCTGGTCTCCCCGGGCCCCGAAAGGATAAGCAGAAATGCGGCTCGTCAGCTTCGGCCCCCGCGGGAGTGAGCTTCCCGGCGTGCTGGTCGGTGATCACGTCCTTCCGCTGCCACCGGTGATGGCCAGTCTCGGGCTCGCCCCGGCCGGGACCACCCGCAGCGTGCTCCCGTTCCTCGGCCTGCTGTCGGAGGCGGTCAGCGCCGCGGCCACGCCAGGCGAGCTGATTCCCCTGGCCCAGACCCGCCTCGGCCCCCCGATCCCCGACCCCCCGAATCTCTTCGCCTGCGGCGGGAATTACGTCTCCCACCTTTCCGAACCCGGTCTGGCCATGCCGCAGACCCCCACGCTGCCAGTGATCTTCCGCAAGCCCGCGTCCGCACTGTCCGGCCCGGCTGACCCGATCATCCGCCCCCGCGAATCCGCCCAGCTGGACTACGAAGCCGAACTCGCCATCGTCATCGGCCAGGGCGGCCGCAGGATTCCCGCGGCCCAGGCCGCCCAGCACATCGCCGGATACATGATCGCCAACGACGTCAGCGCCCGTGACCTCATGGAGGGGGAGAGCAGCAAACTGGGCTCACCCATCCTGCTGCAGATCATGCGGGCTAAGGGCTGGGACACCTTCCTGCCCACCGGCCCCTGGCTCGTGACCGCGGACGAAGCCGGCCGCTACGAAGACATCCGGATCCAGACCTGGGTCAACGATGAACTCCGCCAGGACGCCTACGCCAAGGACATGACGAACAGCCCCTTCGAGATCATCGAGTGGCTCAGCGCCACCACTACCCTCCAGCCAGGCGACATCATCACCACTGGTACGCCCGCAGGCGTCGCCATGGGCATGGCCAACCCCAGGTGGCTTTCCCCCGGTGACACCGTGCGTATTCAGATGACCGGACTCGGCACCATGGAGACTCCGGTCCACCACGAACATCCAGTTCCCTGAGCCGTCCCGTCGCCATCCCGGCTGAAGGGACACTCACCCTCCACGGGTGCCGTTATGCCGTGCGGGGCGCTGCCCTGGCCGCCAGGGTGTTGAGGTTCTTGGCAAATCCGGGTGCCTGCATCTGGATGTCGAAGTAAACGCCGACCGTGCCGGCGTTGTCGTAGGTGCGCTGCAGCTCAGACGCGAAGGAGAGCCAGCTGACCGGGATGACGCCGAGCTGGAGGAGCCGGGTCACGGCGGCATCGTGGATGGCGGTGTTCTCCCCGGCCGTCGCGTCGATGACCAGCGAGACGGCGTAGTCGCGGCGCAGCGCCCCCAGGGTCGTGTGCAGGATGCATCCTTCGGTCATCAGGCCGGCGATGACGAGGTGCCTCCGCCCGGTTTCGGCGATCGCCGCCTCGAAGCCAGGGAAGTCGAAGGCATCAAACGAGCCGCCCCGGTGTATCACGCGATGGTCGCCGATGACCGCGGCGACTTCCGGGTACAGCGGCCCGCGGGGATCATTATCCGGACCGGTGGAGACGACCAGCGGAACGCCATAGCCCACCGCGGTCTTGGCCAGGGCCACTGCCCCGCTGACGTTCTCCTGGACGGACTGGGAGCGGAAAAGGTTCGCGAAGCCGGTCACGTAGTCGATCAGGACGATCGCGGTGTTGCCGGGAGTGCGCCTCTCGATGTCCACGGGTCACCTCTGCCTTCCGGGCGCGTTCATTCGCTGGGGAACAATCCGGCGGCGGCGATTTTCCGGACCAGCTCGTTGTGCTCAGACTTGCGGGTGAGCTGGAGCAACTCGGTCTCGGCCAGCATGTAGGGACGGTGACCCCGGGGAATGTAGAACGCGTCACCCGCACTGAGGATCTCCTCCTGGCCGCCGGTGTACTCGACGCGGACCCGGCCCTTGAATATGTAGCCCCAGTGCTCCACCGGGCAGGCCTGGTCAGGGAAGATCTTGACGAGCGCGTCCATGTCGTAGCCGGCCGCGCACGTCTCGAACGCATAGTGCATCTCGCCGAGTTCGGCCCAGGCGCCCGTGTAGTCCTCGGTCTGGGCGGAGACGGGCAGCTCGCCTCTGGATACCCGCATGTCAGAACCTCCTGCTGGTGGCCAGCGGCGGAATGCCGCGTGGTGGCGGTAAGCCTCAGCGTGATGCCCGGAGGTGTCAAGGGCGGTCAGCGGGCGCGCAGCGGCACGCGACGGGGTGCCCGGCGCGCGGTCAGGTCAGCAGGCCGCTGTCTGCTTCCCGGGCCGGTCCCTGGTCCGGGGCGGGCGCCCGCCACCGGCGGGCGCTCACGGCACGGACCGCGGTGATGGCCGCCGCGATCCAGGGGAGCAGGTGCTCGCCGTCGCGGACCATCAGGATGCTGTGCCGGGCGGTGCTGACCCCGGCAATGGGAATCCGGGCTACCGGCATGCCCGTGCCGGCCGGGGTCCGCTGCGGGGCGATGGTGACCCCCCAGCCGATCCCGACCAGGCCGACCGCGGTGCCGATGTCGTCCACCGAGGCCGCCAGGTCGGGCTGGAAGCCGGCCGAGACACACATGGCCAGGACGAGCCGCCCCAGGGTGCTGGCCGGGCAGACGATCCAGGCTTCGCCGCGCAGGTCGGGCATGGTGCACTGGTCCGCCCCGGCCAGCCGGTGCCCGGCCGGCACGCACAGCCGGAGGGCGTCGTGACCGAGGTCCCACTCGCGCAGCCCGGACCGGGGGCGGGGCTGCGGGGCGCCGAACCGGGAGACGATCGCCATGTCCAGCTGGTCGCGCAGCAGCGCGTCGGCACTGGTCTCGTCGGTGGCCGCGACGAGCCGGATCTCCAGCTTCGGGAACTGCCGCCGCACCTCCATCAGCGCGTGGCTCATGATCTGCGGCCCTTCACGGAACGGGACGCCGACCCGGAGCAGCCCGCTGACCGCCTGGTCATCCCGGCTCAGCGTCGCTTCCGCGGCGCGCAGCTCGACCAGGATCCGCTCGGTGTGCTCCAGCAGGATCCGGCCGGCCGGGGTCAGCGTGATCCGGTTGCCGCGCCGGTCGACCAGGGCGGTGCCCGCCTCGGTCTCCAGCGCCGACAGCTGCTGGGACACGGCCGACCGGGTGTAGCGCAGCGCCCGCCCGGCCGCGGCGATCGAGCCTTCGGCGGCCACCGCTCGCAGCATGAGCAGCTTGCGGACATCGAGCATGCGTCACATCCATTAACGCCACGTGTCGTCGATAGTAACTCCAGATTACTTGTGGCCAGTATGGCGCGGGTTGCTGTAGTGAGTGCCATGCAAGCGGCCCTGACGGAGATCCAGCGGATACCGACGTCCGGTGCCCGGGCCGTGGCCGCGTTCACGGTGGCGGGCCGGCACCTGCTGGCCATCCCGCAGCTGGCCCGGGACGCGCCCGGCAGCCCGCCGGGGATGAACGGCGGTGACAGCGACACGGAGCTGCTGCTGCTCCAGTCCGCGGGCGGGCGTTTCGAGCCCTGGTCGGCGCTGCCCGCCCCGGGCGGCGAAGACGCGGAGTTCTTCACCATCGGCGGCCGCTCGTTCCTCGCCGTGGCCAGCATCAGGACCGGCTCGGGCCCGTACGAGCTCGCGGCCGAGTCGCAGATCTTCGCCTGGGACCGCGACCGGTTCGTGCCGTTCCAGACCGTGGCCACGTTCGCGGCCAAGCAGTGGAAGCACTGGCACATCGGCGAGCGGCATTTCCTCGGGCTGGCCCAGGGCGTCGTCCGCCCCGGGGACGAGGACCGCAACCGCGATTCGGTCGTCTACGAGTGGGACGGCACGTCGTTCGCGCCGCAGCAGCAGATCCCGTCCCGCTGGGCCTACAACTGGCACCCGTTCCGGATCGGGGACACGTTCTTCGTCGCGCACGCCGACCATGCCGGGGTGAGCATGCTCTACCGGTGGGACGGGACCCAGCTGCGGCCGCACCAGGCGCTGGCCGAGCAGGGTGGCCGCGCGTTCGCGACCTTCGACGATGGCGGGGCCACCTACCTCGTCGTCGCCTGCATCTCGGCCCCGACCACGGTGATGCGCTGGGACGGCGGCCAGTTCACCCACGTCCAGACGCTCGACGGCCTGGGCGGGCGGGAGCTCGCGGTCGTGCGCGCGGGCGGCCTCCTCCTGGTCATCCGGATCAACTTCATCCTCGGCACGCCGGCTGACCCCCACCCGGTCCTGGACTCGCAGATCTATGCCTGGGACGGTGCGGCGCTGCGGGTCGCGGCCGAGTTCCCGACGTGCGGCGGCACGGATGTCGCCGTGCTCCGCGAGGCGGCCGGGGGCATCGAGCTGGTCGTGTCCAACTCGCTGACCCCGCAGCTGCGCTTCGCCGCCGAGACGGTCCGCTACTCCCTGTCCCTCCCACCGTGCTGAGCCGCTGATGCCTCCCTTCCTGCTGACCCGCCGACCCCCGATGCTGAGCCGCTGATGCCCCCGTTCGAGAATGCCGAGCTGGTCGAGCTGTTCACGGCCTATACCGCTGGGCCGGACAGCATCGGCGCGCACCTCGCCCAGACCGTCGTCCGGGAAAGCGCGCGCGACCCGCTGCTGGTGGCCACCGGCACCGATATCGCCCTGTTCCCGGGGGACGGCTCGGCCCCGGCCATCGAGCCCTACCGGCTGTCCACCCGGGGATTCAAGGAACTGGCCGCGGTCTCGCATCTCGGCCCGGCGCTGGCCACCCTGGCCCGGATGCGCGAGGCCGATCCGGCCGGCTGCTGGCGGGCTGACGCCGGGCGCCTGCTGGAGGCCTGCAAGGCGGCGCGGGCAGCCAGTTCGGCGGAACTATGGCAGGACCGCATCGCGGTTCGCGCGTTCGCCGGCCGGGAGCAGGCGATCGCCGGGATGGTCGACTACAGCTGCCGGCTGACCGAGCGCCGCCTCGAGCGGGCCCTGGACGACCCGGCCTCCCTGACCATGGCCGCGGTCCGGCGGGACTTCCTCGACGGCCCGGCCGGTGACCTCCCGGTGCCGTTCAACCGCGTGATGATCGCGACGTTCTTCCTGTCCGGCCTGGACATCGCCTACCGGCTCATCGGCTGGTTCGACGCGCTGGACATCGCCTGGGAGCGGGCGATGATCATCGTCGCCGGGCGGGCCGGACGGCCGACCGCGGGCGTCACCGAGGAATCCAACAGCGTCGCCGGGATCGTGCGCGCCGCCTCGCGCGGGCGGATGCCCGGCGGCCGGCTGTTCATCGCGCCGCACGCCCCGGTCTTCCCGCTGTTCGACGGCATGAACCTGCCCGAAGCCGCTGCGCTGGAGACCGGGTACCGCCAGCTGTGGGCCTCGCTGCGGGCCACCTCCGACCTCGGCGGGCAGATGTTCGAGGGGTACCCGCGGTTCGAGGCGCGTCCCGCCGAGCGGGCCCGCGTCGGCGCGGGCTCGGTGAGCGTGCCCGAGAAGCCCGCCGTGGCCGGTCCCGGATGACTGGCTCGCCCTGATCACGAGATTGCGCGTCGTCATGGAAGACCCCCGCCAGCTGCTGTCCGGTGCCGTCACCGACTACGCCAGCAGCCAGCTCATCGCCACGGCCAACGACCCGTCCGCCGTCATCGTCCCCGGGCTCGACGGGGAGCCCTATCCGCACACCAGTGGGGAGTCGCAATGAGTGAACGAAGACGTCACCCGCGATCCATCCGGTATCTCGCCGCCGCCGCCATCACCGCGCTCGCGGCCGCGGCCTGCTCGTCGTCCGCATCGACGGCCGGGAAGGTCTCGTCCGGCCCGATCACCATCGGCATGTCGCTGCCGATGACCGGGCCGGTCGCCGACGTATCCAAGTCCGGCCTGCAGGGCTACCAGCTCTGGTCGTCGCAGCTCAACGCGGCGGGCGGCCTGCTCGGCCACCAGCTGAAGCTGGACGTGCTCGACGACGGCTTCGACCCCAACCAGACCGCCACCGACTACACCCGGCTGATCAGCCAGGACCGGGTGAACCTGCTGCTCGGCACGTTCTCCTCGCTCCTCAACGCGCCGGCGTCGGCCATCGCCGCCCGGCAGGGAATGCTGTACGTGGAGCCGTCCGGCGGGGCCGCGTCCCTGTTCACCCGCGGCTTCACCAACCTGTTCTTCGCCCAGCCCGGCACGACGACCTCCGAGCCCGACCGGTTCGTGGCCTGGATCGCCTCGCTGCCGGCCAGCCAGCGGCCTGCCACCGCCGCGTATGTCACCCAGGATGATCCGAGCGCCGCCCCGGCGGTGGCGGTGTTCAAGACCCGGCTCCAGGCCCTCGGCATCAAGACCGTCTACGACCAGACCTACGATCCGAGCACGACCAACTTCGACGCCATCGCGTCCTCGGTCGCGCACGCCCGGCCGCAGCTGGTCATCCAGGGCGCGGTCGCCGACGACGGTGCGGCGTTCGTCCGGTCGCTGGAAAAGATCAACTTCAGCCCGAGGATGCTGTTCCAGACCAACGCCCCGAGCGACTCCGCCTACCCGGCCGCGATCGGCCGGGCGAACGCCCAGGGCGTGTTCACCGCGGAGGCCTGGAGCCCGCAGGCGACGTACCCCGGCAACGCCGCGTTCGTGGCCGCGTACACGAAGAAGTTCGGCAGCCCGCCCACCGAGGACGCGGCCAACTCCTACACCGCGGGCCAGGTCCTGGCCGCGGCGGTCCGGGCGGTCGGGCGCATCGACCAGAAGGCGCTGGCCGCGTGGCTGCACACGCACACGGTGAGCACGATCGTGGGGCCGCTGAAGTGGAACTCGGCCGGTGACCCCGAAGGCAGCCTGCTGCTCGCGCAGTGGCAGGGCGGCAAGCTGCAGATCGTCGCGCCCAAATCGGCCGCCACCACCAGCCGCATCGTGACCGTCAAGCCGGCCTGGGCCAGCTGATGACCGAGCTGGCCCAGACGCTGGTCTTCGGCGTGCTGACCGGCAGCGTCTACGCGCTGATGGCCACCGGGCTGACGCTGACCTTCGGCGTGATGAAGATCGTCAACATGGCGCAGGGCGCGTTCCTGGTCCTGTCGGCCTACCTCTGCTACTGGCTGTGGTCCCGGTTCGGGATCGACCCGCTGCTGGGCGGGTTCATCGTGGCCATCCCCATGGCCCTCCTCGGCGTCGCGCTGTACCGGCTGGTGATCGAGCGGGTGCAGCGGATCGATCCGGGACTGACCATCGTGGCGACGTTCGCGCTCGCCCTGGTGGCCGAGGCCTGCATCGCGCTGGTCTGGGGCCCCAACCCGGCCGCGAGCACGCCCGGGTACTTCAACCAGGCGTTCCGGCTCGGCTCCCTGGTCGTGCCGCGGGCCCAGTTCTACGCCTGCCTGCTCGCGGTGGGGGTCACGGTCGCGCTGCAGGCCGTCATCCGGCGCAGCTGGCTGGGGCACGCGATCACGGCGGCGTCCGAGAACCCGGAAGGCGCCCGCCTCGTCGGCGTCCAGCCCGCCCGCGTCGGAGCGTGGATCTTCGCGATCGCCACGGCCAGCAGCGCCTTCGGCGGTGCCGCGCTCAGCTTCCTCTACCAGTTCACCCCGGATTCCCAGGACGTCTGGATCGGGCTGACGCTCAGCGTGGTCATCCTGGGCGGCCTGGGCAGCATCCCCGGCGCGTTCGCGGCCGGGCTGCTGCTCGGCGTGGCCGAAGCGGTCACCTCGACCTACATCTCGGTGCGCTGGTCCGCCGCGGTGCCCACGCTCCTCATCCTGGTCGTGCTGCTGATCCGGCCGCAGGGGCTGTTCACCCGGGCGGCCCGGCCGGACGCGGCCACGTGAGCGCCACCGCCGTGCGGCGCGCGGTCATCGCCGTGGCCGTGATCATCCTGGCCGCCTTCCCGCTGATCTCGGGCAACCTCTACGTCCAGGACCTGCTCATCATGACGTTCCTGCTCGGGATCGGGGCCACCGGCTGGAACATCATGGGCGGCTACGCGGGCTACATCTCCCTCGGCAACAGCCTCTTCATCGGGCTTGGCGCGTACACGACCGGCATCCTGGCCGTCCGGGCGCACCTCTCGCCGTTCGCAGGCTGCCTGGCCGGCGGCCTGGTCTGCGCGCTGGCCGCCGCCATCCTGAGCCTGGTCACCCGGCGCACCCGCGGCATGTACTTCGTCATCGTCACGTTCGCCGCGCTGCAACTGATCGGCATCGTCGCGACCACCTGGTCCGGGCTGACCGGCGGCAGCCAGGGCCTGGCCCTGCCGCTGCCCACGTGGAGCCTGTCGTACCAGAACTGGCCGTTCTACTACCCGCTGCTCGGCCTCCTGATCCTGACCGTCGCGGTATCCGCCGTGGTCCGCCGGAGCAAGCTCGGCCTCGGCCTGTTCGCGATCGCCGACGACGAGGACAAGGCGGCCGGGCTCGGCCTGCGGACCGATATCTACAAGATGATCGCGTTCGTGTTCGGCGGGACGTTCGTCGGCATCGCGGGCGGCCTGTACGCCTACTACGTGTCGTTCCTGAACGTGGCCGCCGTGTTCGACATCGTCACCAGCGTGCTGATCGTGCTGGCCGCCCTGCTGGGCGGGCGCGGCACCCTGTGGGGCCCGGTGCTGGGGGCCTTCATCCTCGAGCCGCTGGCCAACTTCACCAGCACCGGCCTGGGCGGCGCCGACGCCGGGGCCATCCGGCTGCTGCTGTTCGGCGGCCTGCTGGGCGCGGTGGTGCTGTTCCTGCCGCGGGGCGTCCTGCCGACCGTGACCCGTGCCTGGCCGCGGGTCCGGGCCGGCCGGGCCGCCACGCCTGCCCCCGCCACGACCACCGCGGCAGCCACGGCGCCCGCACCCGCGGCGGCGCAGGCACCGGCCACGGCACCCGCACCTGCCATAACGCCCGGCGCCGGTCCCGGCCCGGCGGTCCTGGCCCGGGACCGCGGGCTCCCCGCTGGCGGGGACGCGCTGCAGGCCCGCGGGCTGGTGAAGGCGTTCGGCGGCCTGCGCGCCGTGGACGGGGTCGACCTGACCGTGACCGCCGCCCGCATCACCGGGCTCCTCGGCCCCAACGGCTCGGGCAAGACCACCCTGTTCAATCTCATCGACGGCACGGTGGGTGCGTCGTCAGGCCAGGTCATCCTGGCCGGCCGGTCCCTCGGCCACCGGGGCCGCGCGGCCCGGGCGCACGCCGGGCTGGCCCGGACCTACCAGCTCCCGCGGCTGTTCCCGAGCCTGACCGTCGCCGAGAACGTCGCCGCCGCCCAGCGGCGCTTCTCCTTCCGCCAGCTCTGGCTGCCCCGGGTGTCGGCAGACGAGCGGGCCCGGGCGACCGACGTCCTGGGCGGCCTGGGGCTGGCCGGCTACGCGGACAGCAGTCCGGCCGAGCTCAGCTACGGCCAGCGCAAGCTCATCGAGCTGGCCCAGGTGCTCTGGCTCGATCCGGTCCTGCTCATGCTGGACGAGCCCGCCGCCGGGATCAGCCCGGCGCTGGCCCAGCGGCTGGCGGGCATGGTCCGGTCGCTGCAGCGCGACGGCGTCGCCATCCTGCTGGTCGAGCACGACCTGGCCTTCCTGGCCAGCCTCTGCGACCACGTCTACGTGATGGCCAACGGGAAGATCATCGCGAGCGGGACCGTGGCCGAGGTGAGCGGCGACCGCGCCGTGGTCGACGCCTACCTTGGTGACGAGGTCGCGCTGGCCGCCGCGGAGCGCACAGCATGATCAAGATCAGCGGGCTGTGGGCCGGGTACGGCGGGCTGGACATCCTGCGCGGGGTCGACCTGGACGTCCCGGAAGGCGAGGTCACCTGCATCGTCGGCCCTAACGGCGCAGGCAAGTCCACGGTGCTGAAGACGATGACCGGGATCCTGCGGCCCAGCCGCGGATCCGTGATCATCGGCGGGGCGGACCTGACCGGCCAGCCGCCCGAGGCCATCCTGCGCGCCGGCGTGGCCTGCGTACCGCAGCGCCACGGGCTGTTCGCGCGGCTCACCGTCCGGCAGAACGTGCTCATGGGCGCGTACGTGATCCGGCGCCGCCGCAAGCATGTCGACGCCCGGTACGAGCAGCTCGCGCAGATGTTCCCGCTGCTGGCCGACCGTCCCGGCGTCAGCGCGGGCACCCTGTCCGGCGGCCAGCGCCGCATGGTCGAGTTCGCCCGCGCGCTGATGCTCGAGCCACGGGTCGTCCTGCTCGACGAGCCGACCCTGGGTCTCGACCCGCGCACGGTGGCCCTCGTCTCCGCCAGCATCACCGCGATGACACAGACCGGGGTGACCGTGCTCATGGTCGAGCAGAACGTGCGGGTGGGGCTGTCACTGGCCCAGCACGCGACCGTGCTCAGTGCGGGCACCGTCGCCCTGGCCGGGCCCGCGGACAAGATCGCCAGCGATCCGGGCCTGATGGACACCTTCTTCGGTGCCGGGAGACGGGCTGCCCGGGCGCCCGGGGACCAGCGGCACTGACCGCGACAGTTTTAGGGAGAGGAAAAGTCATGCTGGATCCGCAGGCCGATGCCGGCGGCCGGAACCCGTTCCTCGACCGCCTGCGGGACGGGGAGCTGACGCTGATGCTCGGCATCCGCAGCAGCCGGACCGCCGATGTGGTGCGCATCGCGCGGGAGGCCGGATACCACGCGGTGATGATCGATCTCGAGCACTCGGCCATGCCGCTCGATGTCGCCGCCCAGCTGTGCGCGACCGCCGGCGATCTCGGCCTGACACCGTTCGTCCGCGTCCCGGAGCAGGACTACGGGGCGATCGGGCGGCTGCTCGACGGCGGCGCGCAGGGCATCATCGCGCCCCGGATAGACACGGCCGGCCAGGCGCGGGCGGTCGCCCGGGCATGCCGCTTCGCCCCGCGCGGCCAGCGCTCCCAGCTGGCGACGGTGCCGCAGTTCGGCCTGCGGCCGACCCCGGCGGCCACGCTGAACCCGGCGCTGGACCGCGCGACGATCGTGCAGATCCTGATCGAGACCCCCGCGGGCGTGGCCAGCGCCGACGCGATCGCCCAGCTCGACGGCGTGGACATGCTGGCCATCGGGGCGAACGACCTGACCGCCGAGCTGGGAGTGCCGGGACGCTACGACGACCCGCGGGTCCGCGACGCGGTGGCCACTACCGCGCGGGCCTGCCAGCGGCACGGGAAGCTGCTGATGGTGGGCGGCATCGCCGACCTGGCCATCCTGGATGACCTGGTCTCTCTCGGCGTCTGCCCGCTCCAGCTGGCCGGGACCGACACCGAGCTGCTGTTCACCGCCGCGGCGGCGCGCGCCGGGAAGTTCGCGCAGTGGCACCGCCCGGCGCCAGTCTCAGCCCCAGCTCCGGGAGAACGCTCATGACCCAGATCCTGCAGACCACGCCGATGCGGCCGGCCGAGACGAACACCCGCCCGCGGTTCACGGTGCCGCCCGGCGCCTGCGACGCCCACTTCCACGTCTTCGAGCGGGGCTTCCCGCACGTCCCCGACCCGCTGTACACGTTCCCGGACGGCACGCTCGAGCAGTACCTGCGGATGGCCGCGGTGCTCGGGATCGAGCGGATGGTGCTGGTCCAGCCGACCTTCTACGGGACCGACAACCGCCTCCTGGCCGAGGTGCTCCGCCGCCTCGGCCCGCGGGCGCGCGGCGTCGTCCGCATCGAGGAGGAGACCAGCGACGCCGACCTCGACCGCTATCACGAACTCGGCGTGCGCGCGATCCGGCTCGACCTGTTCGCCCGGAGATCGTGGCCGACCGCGGACATCATCGGCTACGTCCGGCGGATGGCCGCCCGGGCCGCACCGCGCGGCTGGCACCTCCAGTTCTACACACCGGGCACCGTCGTCCGTGACCTGCTGCCGTTCCTGGCCGACCTCGAGGACCCGTTCGTCATCGACCACATGGGCTACATGCTGGAAGCAGACGGGCTGACCACGGCCGACTTCGAGCGGCTGCTCAGCGTGCTGGCCCAGGGCAGCTGCTGGATCAAGCTGTCCGGGCCGTACCGGATCGCCAAATCCAGGCCGCTCAGCTACGTCGCGCCCGTGGGCCGCGCGCTGGTGTCCACCCGGCCGGACCGGCTGATCTGGGGATCGGACTGGCCGCACCTGCCGGACGGGCAGCGCGACACCGGCGAGCTGCTGAACCTGCTGGCCGACTGGGCGCCAGATGAGGCGGACCGTCACCGGATCCTGGCCGGATCCCCGGAACGCCTGTTCTTCTCCGGCTGATCAGGCTCCCTGGACCGCCTACATGTTCCGCATGGCATGCGCGGGGGACTCGACACAGTCGGCGACGAAGCGCAGGAAGCCCCCGGCGGTTGCGCCGTCGCAGACCCGGTGATCGAAGGCCAGCGTCAGCTGGGTCATCTGCCGGGCCACGATCTGGCCGTCGACGACCCAGGGGCGCTCGATGATCCTGCCGATCCCCAGGATGGCCACCTCGGGATGATTGATGATGGCCGCCGAGCCGTCCACGCCGAACACGCCGTAGTTGTTGATCGTGAACGTCCCGCCGGTCAGCTCGCCGGGACCGAGCTTGCCGTCCCTGGCCCGCTGGGTACGCTCGGCCAGCCTCAAGGAGAGCTGCTCAAGGGTGCAGGCGTGCGCGTCCGGCACGACCGGCACCATCAGGCCCCGGTCGGTCTGGGCGGCGAAACCCAGGTGGACCGCCGGGCCCATCACTATCTCGTCGCCCTCGATCCGGGCGTTGAGCTCGGGATAGCGGCGCAATCCGAGGATGGTGTACCTGGACAACATGGCCAGCAGGCTGATCTTCGGGGCGGACTCGTCCGCATTCAGGGTCGCGCGGAGCCTGATCAGCTCGGTGGCGTCCACGTCGACCCAGACCGTCGCCTCCGGGATCTCCCGCCGTGACCGGCTGAGCTTGTCCGCGACCGCTTTGCGCACGCCGCGTATCGGGATCCGCGCGAGGCCGGCGGGTCCACCGTCCGGGACAATGGCCGGTCCCGGCTCCGGGCTGATGTCCGGGGCCGCTGGCTGGGCTTCGCTGAGATGGGCTTCAATGGCCAGGTCGACGTCGCGGCGGGTGATCAGGCCGTCCCGGCCCGAGCCCCGGATCGCCGTGACGTCCAGGCCGGCCTCCCGGGCCAGCCGCCGGACGAGCGGTGAGACGACGGCCGCCCGGCTGCCGGCCAGGGGAGACTGACCGGCGCTCGCCGCACCGGCGCTGCGCTCGTGCCCGTGCTGGCTGTGCCGGTGCTGGCCGCGACGTGCCCAGCGGCCCGCGGCGAGGACGTTGCCGGTGATCCGCGTGCCCGGCGGCGCCGGCGGTCAGTGGACGTGCCGTAGCCGATGAGGACGTTCCCGCTCTCGCCGTCATGGCTGGCCGCAGGTTCCGGCGTGGCCACGCCCGGCTCCGCGAACGCCGCCGCGGGATGCCCGGTGGCCATGCCCTGGGCTGGTGCCGTGTCTGGCTCGGTATCCGCCCCGGCGACCGTGATCAGTGGCGCCCCGACGGCCAGCACGTCGCCGGGCTCGCCGTGCAGGGCGGTGACCCGGCCGGCGAAGGGGACCGGCACCTCGACCACGGCTTTGGCCGTCTCCACCTCGACCACGGTCTGGTCGACGGTCACGACGTCGCCGGCCTGGACCCGCCAGGTGACGATCTCGGCCTCGGTGAGGCCCTCGCCGAGATCCGGCAGCAGGAACGCGGGCATCTAGCGGGCCGCCTTCATCGGGGCGGTCTCGCACCACTGGAGGCGGCTGATCGCGTCCAGGATGCGGTCAACGCTGGGCAGATGATGCTGCTCCAGGTGCGGCGGGGGATAAGGGATGTCGAACCCCGTGACCCGCAGGACCGGGGCTTCAAGGTAGTGGAAGCACTGCTCGGACAGGCGCGCGGCCACCTCGGCGCCGTATCCGCAGAACCCGCTGGCCTCGTGGACCACGACGGCCCGGCCGGTCCGCCGGACCGAGGCGGTGACCGTCTCGTCGTCGAACGGGGACAGGCTTCTCAGGTCGATGACCTCGACGCTGTGGCCATTTTCCTGGGCCTCTCCGGCGGCGTCCAGGGCGGTGGCCAGCGTGCCGCCGTAGGCGATGAGCGTGACATCGGTGCCCGGCCGGCGCACGGCAGCCCGGTCGATGACCGAGGCCGTGTGGTCCAGGACCGTGGTCTCCTTCGACCAGTAGCGGCGTTTCGGCTCCAGGAAAATGACGGGATCGGGGCAGTCGATGGCCTGCCGCAGCAGCGCGTAGGCGTCGCCGGGCGTGGCCGGGGTGACGACCCGCAGGCCTGCGGTATGGGTGTAGTAGGCCTCGGACGAGTCGCAGTGGTGCTCGACCCCGCCGATGCCCCCGCCGTACGGGATCCGGATGACGATGGGCAGGCCGACGCGTCCCCGGGTCCGGTTGCGGAGCTTGGCCAGGTGGCTGGTGATCTGCTCGAACGCGGGGTAGGCGAACGCGTCGAACTGCATCTCGACCACGGGGCGCAGGCCGTTCATGGCCATCCCGATCGCGGTGCCGACGATCCCGGACTCGGCCAGCGGGGTGTCGAAGACCCGGGCCTCGCCGAACGCGGCGGCCAGCCCGTCGGTCACCCGGAACACCCCGCCGAGGGCCGCGACGTCCTCGCCGAAGACCAGGACGGTCTCGTCATCGCGCAGCGCGTCGGCCAGCGCCCGGTTCAGGGCGGCGGCCATGGTCACGGAGGACGCCGCGGCCTGCGTCCTGGTATCACGCTCGGCGAGCGCCGTCATCGCGCCTCCCCGGGCTCGTCGGTTAGTTCCTCCAGTTCGGCCGCCAGCTGCTGCTGCTCCCGGCGCAACGCGGGGGTGGGCTCGGCGTAGACGAAGCGGAACAGGTCAGCCGGATCCAGGACCGTGTCGGTGTTCATCCGCTGCCGCAGGTCCCCGGCCTGCGCCTCGGCCTCGGCGTCCAGGGCGGACAGGGCGGCGGCGTCCACCAGTTCCTGGTCGAGGAGATACTGCCTGATCCGCGCGACCGGGTCGCGGTGCAGCCATGCCTGCACCTCGGCCTGGGGCTGGTAGCGGGCGGCGTCGTCGGCGTTGGTGTGGGCTTCCATCCGGTACGTGAGCGCCTCAATCAGAGTCGGCCCGCCGCCGGCCGCCGCCGACTCGACCGCCTGGCGGACGGCCGCGTACACCGCTGCCGGGTCGTTGCCGTCCACGAGCACGCCGGGGATCCCGTAGCCGATTCCCTTGTGGGCCAGGGACGGGGCGGCGGTCTGCTTGGCTACGGGGACGCTGATGGCGTAGCCGTTGTTCTGCACGAAGAACACGACCGGCGAGTTCCACACGGCGGCGAAGTTGAGCGCCGCGTGGGTGTCACCCTCGCTCGTCGCGCCGTCACCCAGCATGACCAGCGCGACGGTGTCCTCGCCCTTCAGCCGGGCTGCGTGGGCGAGCCCGACGGCATGCGGCGCGTTGGTCGCCAGCGGCGTGCACTGGGGGGCGACCCGGTGCGCGTACGGGTCGTACCCGCAGTGCCAGTCCCCGCGCAGCAGGGTCAGCACCTCGACGGGGTTGACGCCGCGGGCCACCACCGCCATCGAGTCGCGGTAGGTAGGGAACAGCCAGTCCTGCGGGCGCAGGGCGGCGACCGCGCCGATCTCACCGGCTTCCTGGCCCCGCGCCGAGGGATACACCGCCAGACGGCCCTGCTTGGTCAGCGCCGTGGCCTGGGTGTCGAAGCGCCGGCCCAGCACCATCTGCCGGTGCAGCCGGATCAGGACATCGTCGCCCGGCATGTCCAGGCCGGCGGGGTGAACAGGCTGCCCATCGGCGCTCAGCAGCGCCAGCGGGGTCTCGGCCGGCAACAGCCGCCGCGGCTTCGGCCGGCTGGGGACTGCACTGGTCACGGATGTCACAACTCTCCCATCCAGGGAAGACGGGCTATTAGGTAACTGTGCGTCCTTGTTGTGCCGAACGTCTAGTGTCTGACCAGAATCCTGGACATAGTGGTGGGCTGATGGCCATCTAAGGTAGACGGACGGATCTAGAGATCGTCGCTACGGGGCTCCGGCTGGACAGATGGCCGGCGGACGGTCCAGGGGTGCGGCCGCCCGCGCTCCCAGGGCCCGCCAAATCCGCAAGTCCACGATTTGCTCTTGAATGCAGACGATTGGCCCTCAGTCCGGGGGTAGCGTGGTCTTATGACATCCAGTTCGGCGGGCCACGAGGACCCGCCCGGGCCGGCGCCGGTCCTTGACGACGTGGACCGGGCCATCGTGGCCCAGCTGTCTGAGGACGGCCGCATGTCCATGCGGGCCCTGGCGGCCAGGCTGCACATCTCCCGGGCCGGGGCGTACACCCGCGTCCAGCGGCTCGAGGAGACCGGCGTGATCACGGGGTACACGGCTCAGGTCGATCCCCAGCGCTACGGGTACGGCCTGTCGGCGTACGTGCACCTGAAGATCGCCCAGCCGGCCTGGAAACAGCTGCGGAGCAGGCTGCTGGGCGTGGCGGAGGTCGAGCACGCGGCGCTGGTGTCCGGGGACAGTGACATCGTGCTGCTGGTCCGGACCCGGGACATCGCGGCGCTCAGGGAACTGGTGCTGAACTCGTTCCAGAACATGCCCGAGGTGCTGTCCACCCAGACCGTGCTGATCTTCGATGAGCTGCGGAGCACCCGGCGGCATTCGTCACGGTCAGCTCCGGAAGCTGACCGCGCCTAAGGACGCTTCCGTAACTAGCGCCGGGCAGTCGCCTATCCTGGTCTGATGCCAAGCCAGCCCGCCGCCGTGACCCAGACCGTCGAGCGCCCGGTCCGCCGGCGGCGGGGCGGCATCCGCGGTCGAGAAGGCCATTTCCGACGCCGTCATCGCCGAGCTGGCTGAGGTCGGTTTCGGGCGGCTCACCTTCGAGGGTGTTGCCGAGCGCGCCGGCACCGGCAAGAGCCCGCTGTACCGGCGGTGGCCTGACACGACGTCTCTGGTCATCGACACGCTGGAGAAGCTGGCTGCGGACCCATCGGGCTACCGGCGGACCGGCGTTCTGCGCGATGACGTGATCGGTCTCACGGTTCACATGACGAAAACGCTGCACGGCGTCAGGGGTGAGGCATTCCGCAGCCTGCTGGGCGAGGCGCATCGCTACCCGCCGCTGCTGGCCCGGTTCATGTCGCAGGTGCTCGATCCGCTGTTCGAGACGCTGACCGACCTGCTCCGCGATGCGGCCGGGCGCGGGGAGATATCCCCGGAGCGGCTGACACCAGTCGTCCTGGAAGTGCTGCACGCCCTCATCGTCAAACGCGCGCTGCTCGGTACCCGCAGTCCCACGAAAAAGGACATTACCGAGATGGCCGACCAGGTGCTTCTGCCGCTCCTGGTCCGCTGAAACCGGCGGGCGGCGGGCGGCCCTGGACGGCGCCGGGCCACCTTAAGGACTAATCCGTCCTTGACTAAGGACGCGATCGTATCTAGTCTCGACAGCGCAGGTCCAACAGCGCAGGTGGGCGGCCCGACCGGGAGATCGCCGCGCCCCGCGGCAGGGTCCTGGGCGGCTCTTCCGCCGTGAACGGAGGGCCGTCCGGATACCCGGTCTACGTCGCCGTGGCGTCGGTGGGTTACTGTCCCTCGTGCCGCCGGTCAGGACAGGCGGCGGCCGAGCCGCCGGAAACAGTACCCGGCCAGGGCCAGGGCCAGGGCGAGGTAGATCGCGGCCTCGGTCCACTCGTCCACTGGAAGGCCCAGTAGCGGCTGGCGGGCTGATAGCTGACCGCCTCCCGGATGCCGTGGCTGTCCAGGCAGCCGAGGAAGGCAGGGGTGTCGTTGTCAACCGATTGAGTGGTGCAGGCGGCCGGGGTGGTGCTGACCGGGTGCCCGGCGGCGTTGACGGCTCCGCTGGACAGGAGCCAGGCGCCGGGTTGGCCGGGGAGGTTCTCGGCGCCGAGCGCAAAGCTTCTGCCGTTCAGGCCGCCTTGTTGCAGCGAGATGCTCTCCAGCGAGGCGACCGGGATGACCGTGTGGCTGGGCCGGGAAAAGGTGCGGGCGGATCCACAGCGGCATGGCGATCTGGACGGCGGCGAAGATGGCCAGGGTCACGGCCATGGCCGGGACGGTGCGCCGGATCAGCGCCCCGGCGGTGACACCGAGGGTGAAAGCGAACGCGGCGTAGCCGAGCGGGGTGATGCCGTGGGTGGCGAAGACCAGCGAGCTGAACCGGCCCATGGCGAGGTTGGTGCCACCGGCGCCATGGCCGACGGCCCGGCCGATCGGCGCTGCCCACCAGGCCTGCATCAGGCTCAGCCCCTCGGTGAGGGCCATGGCGCCCAGGCCGGTGAGGGTGAGCTTGACCGCCAGCCACCGGGTCCGGGTGATGGACTGGTTCCAGGCCAGGGCGGAGGTCCCGGTCTCCAGTTCACGGGCAATCAGCGGCGCGCCCCAGAACAGGCCGATGAGGGCCGGTGCGAGGAGGATGATCACCACGCCGAGCAGGTACAGCACCCAGTAGGTGCCGGCGGCATAGAGCTGCTGGAGGAAGTTGCTGGCCAGGTGCTCGCAGCTGGTGGCCTGGCAGCCGCTGATGCCGCTGGTGGCGTACAGGCTGGCCAGGTGCGGCCCGGTGGCCGCGAGCAGGACCGCGAACACGGCCAGCGCCGCGATCGCGGTAAAAGCCTGGGCGCGGAACTGCCGCCAGGTCAGCCAGGTCATCTCTGCACCTCCAGGTGGTTGCGGCGGCCGCGGCCGGCGGCCTGGCTCATGTAGCCCAGCACCAGGTCCTCCAGGGCCACCTCGGACACCATCCAGGCCGGGTCGAGCACCGGGCCGCTGGTGCGCACCAGCAGCGTGCTCTGCACGTCGGTGTGGCTGGCCGAGATCACCTGCATGCTGTCCGGGAGGCTGCGCGGGGTCGCGGCGCGGGCCGGACAGCAGGTGGTGCCCGGCCAGCAGGTCCTCCACCGGTCCGGCGAGCCGGACCCGGGAGCCGACCAGCACGATCAGGTAGTCGCAGACCCGTTCCAGGTCGCCGACCAGGTGGGAGGACAGCACCACCGACAGTCCCTGCTCGGCGGTGGCTTCCATCAGGTCCTGCAGGAACTCGCGCCGCGCCAGCGGGTCCAGGCTGGCCACCGGCTCGTCCAGGATCAGCAGCTCCGGCCGTTTCGCGACGGCCAGGGTCAGCGCGAGCTGGGCCCGCTGCCCCCGGACAGCGTCCCGGCCTTCTGGCCTGCGTCCAGGTCCAGCCGCTCGACCCGGCTGCGCGCCAGCCCCGCGTCCCACCCCGGGTTGAGGCGCGCGCCCAGCCTGAGGTGCTCGGCGACCGACAGCCCGGCGTAGACCGGCGCGTCCTGGGCCAGGTACCCGACCCGGGCCAGCTGGGCCTGGCCGGCCGCGGGCCGCCCGCCGAGAACCTCGATCGTGCCGGTGGTTGGCAACAGCATCCCGGTGGCCAGGCTCAGCAGGGTGGTCTTCCCGGCCCCGTTCGGGCCCACCAGGCCCACCACGTGCCCGGCCGGGACCGACAGCGTGCAGTCGGACAGCGCCCACAGCCGCCGGTAGCGCTTCCCCAGGCTTCCGGTTTCTATGACGGCGGTCACGCTATGTCCTCCTCGCGGGCGGACCGAAAGGTACTGACGAACAGGGCCTCGATGGATTCCTCGTCCAGCCCGGCGCCGCGGGCCTTGGCCAGCCACCGCTGCAGGTCACGGCGCAGCGGCCCGTGCGCGGCCAGCGACGCGCCGTCGCCCAGCGTCCCGGTCACGAACGTCCCGATCCCCGGCCGGGCCGCCGCCAGCCCCTCGTATTCCAGCTCCCGGTAGGCCTTGAGCACCGTGTTCGGGTTGATCGCCAGCCCCGCCGCCACGTCCTTGACCTTCGGCAGCTGATCGCCCTCGCGCAGCAGCCCCAGCCGCAGCGCGTGCCGGACCTGGTGGATCAGCTGCAGGTACGGCGCGACGCCGGACCGGCCGTCCAGGTGGAACTCGATCACCGTGTCCCTCACTTTATCTAGGTAGCTAGCACTGTAGCTCCCTAGATAGGTGGCCTGTCAAGAGATACCCGCACAGCATCGTCATGGTGACCAGGGGAACGCCGAACGGCCCGGTGGCAGATCGTTCCGCAGGACGGATGGCCGTGCGAGGGTCCGGCCGGTGGCAGATCGCCCTCGGTACAGGGGCGACGGCCGGATCGGTCACGTGGCGATGAGAGACGTGGTGCCTGTCGAGTCAGCGTGGCCGGTGGTCGACGATGCGGCGCATCTTGCCCACGGAGCGCTCGATCGACTCCGGTTCCAGGACGACCACGGTGACGGTGACCCCGATGGTGTTCTTGACCATCGTGACCAGCTGCGAGCCGGCGTCCGCCGCGCCGCTGCCGGTGGTGCCGGCCCGGCGTTCGACGTGGACGGCCAGCTGGTCCATCCGCCCGTCCCGGGTCAGGTGCAGCTGGAAGTGCGGTGACAGCACCGGGATCCGCATGATGAGTTCCTCGATCTGGGTCGGGAACAGGTTGACCCCCCGCAAGATGATCATGTCGTCGGTGCGGCCGGTGACCTTCTGCATCCGCCGCATGGGGCGCGCGGTGCCGGGCAGCAGCCGGGTGAGGTCGCGGGTCCGGTAGCGGATGACCGGCATGGCCTGCTTGGTCAGCGAGGTGAAGACGAGTTCGCCTTCCTCGCCGCCGGGCAGCGCCTCCCCGGTGAGCGGGTCGATGACCTCGGGGTAGAAGTGGTCCTCCCAGATGTGCAGGCCGTCCTTGGTCTCCACGCATTCCTGCGCGACGCCCGGCCCTATCACCTCGGACAGTCCGTAGATGTCGGTGGCGTCGATGCCCAGCCGGGTTTCCATCTCGCGGCGCATCTCGTTGGTCCACGGTTCCGCGCCGAAGATGCCGAACCGCAGCGACGACGTCGCCGGGTCCAGGCCCTGGCGTTCCATCTCGTCTGCGATCGCCAGCATGTAGGACGGCGTGACCATGATGATGTCGGGGCGGAAGTCCCGGATCAGGGTGACCTGCCGCTCGGTCATCCCGCCGGAGACCGGGACCACCGTGCAGCCGAGCTTCTCCGCCCCGTAGTGCGCGCCGAGCCCCCCGGTGAACAGCCCGTAGCCGTAGGCGTTGTGCAGGATGTGCCCGGGACGCCCGCCCGCGGCCCGGATGGACCGGGCCATCACGCTCGCCCACACGTCCAGATCGCCGCGGGTGTACCCGACCACGGTGGCCCGGCCCGTGGTGCCGGACGAGGCGTGGATCCGCACCACCTGCTCCCGCGGCACCGCGAACATGCCGAACGGGTAGTTCTCGCGCAGGTCGGCCTTGCTGGTCAGCGGGTACTTGGCCAGGTCGGCCAGGTCCTTGCAGTCGTCCGGGTGCACGCCGGCCGCGTCGAACGCCGCGCGGTAGTGCGGCACGCTGGCGTAGGCGTGGCGGAGCGTCTGCTGGAGCCGCTCGAGCTGCAGGGCCTGAAGTTCATCAGCCGACGCCCGCTCGATGGGGTCGAGGTCCTCCGGCCGCGGCGCGAGATCCTGCATCGGGAACTCCTCGGGCTAGGCGTCGTAGTCGACGGTGATCTGGTCGGACACGGGCAGCGCCTGGCAGGTCAGCGCGTAGCCCGCGTCGACCTCGTCCTGCTCCAGCGCATAGTTGCGGCGCATGGTGACCTGCCCTTCGGTGACGAGCGCGCGGCAGGTGCCGCACACGCCGCCCTTGCAGGCGAACGGCAGGTCGGGCCGGATCCGCTGGGCCGCGTCCAGGATGGGGGTGCCGGGGGGGACGGTCACCGCGGTGCTGCGGCCGTCCAGCAGGACGGTCACCTCGGCGCCCGGCCCGGCCGGTGCTTCCTCGTGCTGGACCTGGGCCGGGGGAGTGTCCTCGACATAGAACAGCTCCCGGTGGATCCGGCTGCGGGGGACATCCAGGCCGGTGAGGACCTCGATCGCGCCGGTGACCATGCCGAGGGGGCCGCACAGCCACCAGTGGTCCACGGCCGGGACGGCGACGGTGGCCGGCAGCAGCGCGCGCAGCTTGCCGGGGTCGAGCCGGCCGTTGAACAGCTCTACTTCCTGCGGCTCGCGGCTGAGCACGTGGACCAGGCACAGCCGCGCGGGATAGGTGTCCTTGAGGTCGGCGATCTCCTCGGTGAACATCACCGAGTCGCTGCGCCGGTTGCCGTAGATCAGCGTGACCGCCGAGCCGGGGTGCGCGGCGAGCACGGAACCGGCGATGGACAGCACGGGCGTGATGCCGCTGCCCGCGGCGATCAGGACGTGATGCCCGGGGCGGGACAGGTCCGGGGTGAACGTCCCGGACGGCGCCTGGACGTCGATGACGTCACCGGGCCGGACCTCGTGGACCAGCCAGCTGGACACCGCGCCCCCGGCCACTTCCCGCACGCCGATCCGGGGCGCGTGGCCCTCGGGGGCGCAGATGGAGTAGGAGCGCCGCTCGCGCGCCGCGGCGGACGGTGAGGGACTGGCCGGGAGCGAACCGGAACCGCTCCGCCACGCCGGGCGGCACGCCGAAGGTCAGCGCGGCGGAGTCATCGGTCAGCGGGTCCACGCGGACCACGGTGAGCGGATGAAAGTCGGTCCGCGATACGGTCCCGGGCCCGGCCATCAGAATTCCTTCACGTATTCAAACGGTTCGTGGCAGCTGCGGCAGCGCATCAGGGCCTTGCACGCGGTCGCACCGAACGCCGCGGTCTGCTCGGTGTCGGGCGAACCGCACTGGGGGCACGGCACGCTGCCCCGGGGCGCCGTGGTGA
Source organism: uncultured Actinomycetes bacterium (assembly GCA_963713815.1). GTDB lineage: Bacteria > Actinomycetota > Actinomycetes > Streptosporangiales > Streptosporangiaceae > RYN-230. Next base: position 480,778 of record CAVQNH010000032.1, on the reverse strand, counting down.
GGTTCAGCGGGACGGGGCCGCGGGCCCCCTGGCCTGCTGAGCCGCTTCTTACCGGGCCCGGTGGCGCGATGCCGGCCGCGTGCAGCTTCCGGCGGCCCTCCGGGGTGATCCAGTCGCTGGTCCAGGCCGGGGCGATCTGGGTGCGGACGGCGGCGCCCGCGAACCCGGCCCGGGCGAGGCGGTACTCCAGGTCGCGCGCGATCTCGCGCAGCGCCGGGCAGCCCGAGTACGTCGGCGTGATGGTCACCACGATATGACCGTTCTCTGCTCGTGACGTCCCGCAGGATGCCGAGGTCGGCCAGGGTGAGCATGGGCAGTTCCGGGTCGGCGACGGCCTCCGCGATCTGCCGCGCCGCCGGTACGTCAGCCGTCATCGCGGTCACCATGTCGCGTCCGGGTCGGCGCGGGCCACGCTCTGCAATTCGGCCAGGACGTAGCCGAGGGCCTCGGTATGCACGCCGTCGCGCCCCGACTTGCCGGCCACCTGGGCCAGGGGCGCGGCGTCCGGCTGGTCCAGGGTGGCCGCGGCCAGCACGGCGGCGAGCACGCCGTCGAACTCGGCCCGCAGGCCGGCCGGGTCAGCCGCGACCCCGGGCAGGCCGGTGACCACGGTGTCCGTGCGGAACAGCTCGTCCACGAGCGGCCAGACGGCGTCGAGGGCGGCCTGCATCCGGCCGTGGGACAGTTCGGTGCCGTCGCCCAGCCGGACCACCCACTGCGCGGCGTAGTCCCGGTGGTAGGCGAGTTCCTTGGCGCCCTTGGCCGCGATCGCGGCGAGCACCGGGTCCGCGGAATCCTGGAGCCGGGTGAACAGGGCCAGCCGCCAGGCGGAGAAGATCAGCAGCCGGCCGGCCAGCTCAGCGAAGTCGGCGTCGGCGTGCTCGGCCAGGCGCACGTTGCGGAATTCGTGTTCCGGGCGGAAGAAGGCGAGCTGATCCTCGTCGCGGCCCGCGCCGCCAGCCCCGTGCTTCCGGCCAGCCCCGTGCTTCCGGCCAGCCCGTGCTTCCGGCCAGCTGCGCCCTCGGCCCGGCCTGCCCGCGCGAGCAGCATCCGGGCCTGGCCCAGCAGGTCCAGGGCGATGTTGGCCACGGCCGTCTCTTCCTCGAGTTCCGGCAGCCGGGTCATCCACTGCTGCAGCCGGTGGGAGTAGATCAGCGCGTCGTCGCCGAGCATCAGGCAGTACGCGGCCAGCGCATCGGCGTTGACCCCCGCGGGCACCGACGTGTCGATGCCTTCCAGCGGGTCGGTGAAGCCGGTGCCGAACGCCCAGCGGTGGTCTTCGGTCTCGTCGGCGAGCGCCTGGTAGGCGGTGAATTCGTCCTCGGTCATCGGTATCGGTCCGCCCTCACATGTGCGGGACGTCGTCGGGGATGTCGTAGAACGTGGGGTGCCGGTAGACCTTGTCGCCGGACGGCGCGAAGAAGGGGTCCTTCTCATCCGGGCTGGACGCGGTGATGTCGGCGGCCGCGACGACCCAGATGCTGACGCCCTCGTTGCGGCGGGTGTAGAGGTCCCGGGCGTGGTGCAGCGCCATCTGCGGGTCGGCCGCGTGCAGCGAGCCGACGTGCACGTGGTTGAGGCCCCGCTTGCCGCGCAGGAACACCTCGAACAGCGGCCACTCCGAGCGCACCGGTGTCTCATCCATCAGCCGGCCTCCCCGTCCAGGGTGTCCCCGGGTTTGATGCCCGCGTCCCGGGCGGCCTGCTTGGCGGCGTGGGCCGCGGCCGCCTCGCGGACCCAGGCTCCGTCGTCGTGCGCGCCCTTGCGGTGCGCGACCCGCTGCGCGTTGCACGGGCCGTGGCCCTTGACCACCGCGGTGAACTCGTCCCAGTCCACGGCCCCGAAGTCGTAGTGGCCGCGTTCGCTGTTCCAGCTCAGGTCCGGGTCGGGGAGGGTGACGCCGAGCTTCCCGGCCTGCGGCACGGTCATGTCCACGAAGCGCTGCCGCAGTTCGTCGTTGGTGTGCCGCTTGACGCCCCAGGCCATCGACTGGGCCGTGTTCGGTGACTGGTCGTCGGGTGGCCCGAACATCATCAGCGACGGCCACCAGAACCGGTTGGTCGCGTCCTGCACCATCGCGCGCTGCGCCGCCGAGCCGCGCATCATCGTCATCAGCAGCTCGTACCCCTGCCGCTGGTGGAAGGACTCCTCCTTGCAGATGCGCACCATCGCCCGGGCGTACGGCCCGTAGGACGACCGGCACAGCGGGACCTGGTTGCAGATGGCGGCGCCGTCGACCAGCCACCCGATCACCCCGACGTCGGCATAGGTCAGCGTCGGGTAGTTGAAGATAGACGAGTATTTCTGCCGGCCGCTGACCAGCTTGGCGGTGAGGTCGGCGCGGTCGGCGCCGAGGGTCTCGGCCGCCGAGTACAGGTACATGCCGTGGCCGGCCTCATCCTGCACCTTGGCGATCAGCACGGCCTTGCGGCGCAGCGACGGGGCCCGGGTGATCCAGTTGCCCTCGGGCTGCATGCCGATGATCTCCGAATGCGCGTGCTGCGCGATCTGGCGGATCATCGTCGCCCGGTAGCGATCGGGCACCCAGTCCCGCGGCTCGATCCGGCGGTCGCGCGCGATCGTGTCGTCGAAGTGGGCTTCGAGTTCGTCCGGCCGGTCCTGGGCGAGCGCGGTCACTGGCTCCACTCCTTCGCGACCATGGTGAGCACGTCGTAGGTGACGGCCACGGAACCGTCCTGCTTGGTGACCTCGGCGTCCCACCGCACCTCACCGTAGTCCCCCGCGCGCGGGCTGATCTGCTTGCAGGTCAGCGTCACGGTGAGCTCGTCACCGGGGTAGACCGGGGTGAGGAAGCGCAGGTTGTCGAGGCCGTAATTCGCGAGCACCGGACCCGGGTCAGGCTGGACGAACAGGCCCGCCGCGAAGGACAGGACCAGGTAGCCGTGGGCGACGCGGCCGTCGAAGAACGGGTTGGCCGCCGCGGCCTGCTCGTCCATGTGCGCGTAGAACGTGTCCCCGGTGAACTCGGCGAAATGCTCGATGTCCGCCAGCGTCACCACCCGCGGGCCGCCGGTCACCGTGTCACCGACCCGCAGTTCGGCCAGCGACTTGGTGAACGGGTGGGCACCCCCGGTGCTACGGGGTGCGCCCTTGACCCAGCGCCCGGTCACCGCGCCGAGCATCCGCGGGCTGGCCTGGACGGCGGTGCGCTGCATGTGGTGCAGCACGCCCCGGATGCCGCCCATCTCCTCGCCGCCGCCCGCCCGGCCCGGGCCGCCGTGGACCAGCATGGGCAGCGGCGAGCCATGGCCGGTGGATTCCTTCGCGTCGTCCTGGTCGAGGACGAGGATCCGGCCGTGCCACGGGGCGAGGCCCAGGACCACGCGGCGGGCGAAGCCGGCGTCGCCGGTCACCACGGATCCGGCCAGGCTGCCCCGGCCGCGGGCGGCCAGCTCGATCACCTCGTCGGTGCCGGTGTAGCCCATGACCGTGCTCACCGGCCCGAACGCCTCGACCTCGTGCGGCTCAGCCCGGCTGGCGTCGTCGCAGCGCACCAGCAGCGGCGAGATGAACGCCCCGCGGTCGGCGTCAGCGCCCACGACCTGGACGTGCTCCGGGTCCCCGAACACCAGCCGTCCCGCCGACTCCAGCGCCTTCAGCGACCGGCGCACCTCCTCGCGCTGCTCCAGGCTGGCCAGCGCGCCCATCCGCACCGTGTCATCAGCCGGATTCCCGATAACGATCTTTTCCAGCCGGGCCCGTACCGCATCGATGACCGCGTCCAGCTGCCCGGCGGGCACGAACGCCCGGCGGATCGCCGTGCATTTCTGCCCGGCCTTCACCGTCATCTCGGTGACCAGCTGCCTGACGTACAGGTCGAACTCGGGAGTGCCGGGTGTGGCGTCCGGGCCGAGGATCGAGCAGTTGAGCGAGTCCGCTTCCGCGTTGAAACGCACCGCGCGGGCCACGACGTTCGGGTGCGCCCGCAGCTGCCGCGCGGTCGAGGCGGAGCCGGTGAAACCCAGCAGGTCCTGCTCGCCGAGGTGATCCAGCAGGTCGCCGGCGCTGCCGCAGAGCAGCTGCAGGCTGCCATCGGGCAGGATCCCGGACTCGATGATCAGCTCGACCAGCCGCGCGGTCACGTACGCGGTCTGCGACGCGGGCTTGACCAGGGTCGGCACGCCGGCGATCAGCGCCGGGGCCATCTTCTCCAGCGGCCCCCAGACCGGGAAGTTGAACGCGTTGACCTGCACGGCCACCCCGAGGCGGGGGGTGAGGATGTGCTGGCCGGTGAACTGGCCGCCCCGGCCGAGCGGCTCGACGGCCCCTTCGGCGTAGACGGTGTCGTTGGGCAGTTCCCGCCGGGCCTGGCTGGCGTAGCTGAGCAGCACGCCGATGCCGCCGTCCACATCGAACTTCGAGTCACCCAGGGTCGCGCCGGTGCGGGCGGACAGCGCGTACAGCTCGTCGCGGTGCTCGCGCAGCATGCCCCCGACCGCCTTGGCCAGGGCCGCCCGCTCGTGGAAGGTCAGCGCGCGCAGCGCGGGCCCGCCTACCCGGCGCCCGTAGTCGAGCGCCGCCCCCAGGTCGATGCCGTCGGAGGAGATCCGCGCGACTTCCTCGCCGGTCACCGCGTCGCGTACCGGCCGCCCGTCGGGGGGTGCGGTCCACTGCCCGCTCACGTAACTGCGCAGCACCGGCATGCCCGGCTCCTCTCGAGGGAATTACCGACCGAACATTCAGTATGTTATTCTATCGCCATGGTGTCTGGCCAGCCCCACGTCCCCGCGGACGCCGCCCCGCCGGTGTCGGTCACCCGGACCAGCGCGGTCGCGACGATCACGATGCGGACGCCCGCTCTCACCACCGCCGGCAAGCAGGCACTGCTGGATGCCGTCCTCGCGGCGGCCGGCGACGCCAGCGTGCGCGCCATCGTCCTGACCGGCACCGGCCGCGTCTTCTGCGCCGGCCAGGATCTCACCGAGCATGCCGCCGCGCTGCGCGAGGACCCCGCCACGGCCTTCGCCACCCTCACCCAGCACTACAACCCGCTCGTCACCGCGCTGACCACGTGCGCCCAAACCGGTGCTGGCCGCGATCAACGGCACCTGCGCGGGCGCCGGGATATCCCTGGCGCTCGCCTGTGACGTGCGCCTGTGCGCCGACACCGCGAAATTCTCCGCCGCCTTCACCGGCATCGGGCTCGGTCCCGATTCCGGGCTGTCGGCGACCCTGGCCCGGGCCGTCGGCAGCGCCCGGGCCAGCGAGCTGATCCTGCTCAACGAGCCGTTCACCGCTGCGGACGCCTTCGGCTGGGGGCTGGTGGGGCGCCTGGTGGCCGCCGCCGAGCTGGATGACGCGGCCGCCGCCCTGGCCGCCCGCCTGGCCGCGGGGCCCACCCTGGCCTACGCCGCCGCCAAGCGGTCTCTCGCCACGGCCTGGGCGCTGCCGCTGGCGGACGTCCTGGCCGCGGAGCAGGAAGACCAGCAGCGGCTCGGCCTGACCGAGGACCACCGCGACGCGGTCGCGGCCTTCCTGGCCAAGCAGCGTCCCGTCTTCCGGGGACGCTGACCGCGTGGCCCGGCGGGCCCACTCTGACCGGACAGGAGGCGATGCGCCGTGCCCGCAGGTGCCCAGCGCCCAGGCGATGATGGCGAGGGACGCGGCTTCGCGGGGCCTGGGCATCGAGCTCGTCGACCACGCCGAGGGCCGGGCGGTCACCCGCATGACCGTGCGGGCTGACATGGTGAACGGGCATGCGGTCGCCCACGGCGGCCTGATCTTCACCCTGGCGGACACCGCGTTCGCGTGCGCCTGCAACAGCTACGGGCCGGTGACGGTGGCCGCGGCGGCGGAGATCGTTTTTGTCGCCCCCGCGCACGCCGGGCGACGTCCTGACCGCCGAGGCCGTGGTGCGGACCCGCTTCGGCCGGGCCGGGGTGTACGACGTGACCGTGCGCCGGGGCGGCGACGTGATCGCGGAATTTCGCGGGCGCAGCCACGAGCTCGGATCCCGCCCGCGGGCGGGATCGGCTGAGTAGGCGGCCCGTGCCGACTGGGGATACTGCGCCGGCCGGGAAACTGCGCCGGCCCGGGAAACTGCGCCGGCCGGGGATGGTGTGCCGGCCCGGGAAACTGCGCCGGCCCGGGATACTGGCGTGATGATCTCCCCGTCAGTGCCGCGATCCGGCCGTCCCGCGGATGCCCCGCGCCGCGGCCGCCCCGGTCATGACCTGGAGTCCGTCCTCGCGGTAGCGGTCGAGGTCTTCAACGAGCGCGGCTACGACGGCACCAGCATGCGGGAGCTGTCGGAGCGCCTGGGTATCGCGAAGTCAGCCATCTATCACCACGTGACCGGCAAGGAAGAACTGCTCAGGCTGGCCCTGGACCGGGCGCTGACCGGGCTGTCGGCCGTGGCGGACCGGGCGCGGGTGCTCCCTGCCCCGGCGATCGAGCGCCTGGAATACCTGGTCCGGGGGAGCGTCGAGGTGCTGGAAGCCGAGTCGCCCTACGTCACGCTGCTGCTGCGGGTCCGCGGCAATACCACGGTGGAGCGGGCCGCGCTGGACCGGCGGCGGGCCTTCGACCGGTTCGTGGCCGATCTGGTCGGGGCAGCGCAGCGCGATGGCGACATCGACCCGGACCGCGATGCGCTCATCACCGCCCGGCTGCTGTTCGGCCTGGTCAACTCGATCGTCGAGTGGTACCGGCCGACGCGCCGCGCGGGTGCCCCGTCACTCGCCGACGCGGTGTGTGCCATGGCCTTCGACGGCCTGCGGGTCAGGCAAGGCTGAATCCTTCGCCCCGGCCGGTGTGGCGCGCAGCCTGGTGATGGCCACCTAGTCGCGGGGGCCCGCCGCCCGGCGTTTGTAAACGGCCCGGAAGATGAACCCGATGGCGACGGCAATGACGGCGACCACGATCCCGCCGATGACCGAGGCGACCGCCGAGGCTCCGGTCGCTAAGGCAATGACGAAGTAGATCACTCCGGCGGCGAGCCCCGGGATCACGGCAGTGGTCGTGGCGTTGATCTTCATGGCGAGTGGCCCCTTGTCGCTGCGCGCACCGTCCAGCCCTGCATGCACGCTACCGCGCATCGATCACCGCGAAGAGGATGACCGGTCGCGCTTTCGTCATAGCAGGCAGGCGGGGAGATCGTAGGTCGTCACCCGCCGGACAGCCAAGTTCGGCCTGCCTGCGCCACGTGCCCTACGCCACGTGCCCTGGTCCAGGAGGCCGGTCCGGAGGAGTCACGTCGCCGATGCGGGCGCATCGGTCAGTGCGGCGATGCACGCGGTGAGCAGGCGCCGCATCTGATCTTGTTCGCTGGCATCCAGGTTGGCCAGCATGTCTTGCTCGACGCGGCGAACCGCGGCGCTGGCCATCTTGAGCTGGCGGCGCCCGCGGGCGGTCAGCTCGGTCGGCAGGGCCCTGCCGACGGGCGCCTGTGCCGGGCGGACGACGAGTCCCTGGCGTTCGAGGGCCTGCAGGAGCACGTTCATCGACTGCCGGGTGACGAAGGCGCCGCGGGCAAGCTCGGAGTTCGACAGGCCTGGTCGCTGGGCCAGCAGCTCCAGGCAGGCGTAGTGGGTGATCGTCATGCCCAGCGGCCTCAGCACGGCCTCCAGGGCAGAGTGCAGGGCGCTCGCGGCCGCCTTCAGCATGTACCCCAGTGATGTGTCCAGCACGACTCCGGGCTCGCCTTGACTCATGTCAGTATTCTGACATACGTTGAGGTGTGTCAGAAGACTGACATCCTATGAGGAGGTAAGAATCGTGGCCGTTACCGGACCCGACTTCGTTTCACTGCAGGTGCGCGACCTGGAGCGTTCCGCCGCTTTCTACGAGCGGTACCTGGGGCTGAAGCGCTCCGACGCAGGACCGCCGCACGCCGTCGTGTTCGGCACCAAGCCGATCGCGTTCGCCGTCCGCGACGTCGTCGCGGGCACCGACCTGGACGCGATCGCGCAGCCGGGCCAGGGGATGGCGCTGTGGCTGCACGCTCCCGACGCGCAGGACATCCACGACGCTCTCGCCGCCGCCGGCACGACGATCGTCTCAGCGCCCGCCGACGGGCCGTTCGGCCGCACTTTCACGTTCTCGGACCCCGACGGCTACCAGGTGACCCTTCACGACCGCGGCTGAGCCGGGCGTCCTGGTCTTCGGCGCGGCAGCGCCCTGAGCGGCTTCTCACAGCGGCAGGCCGGCCGCCAGTGCGCGGCCGGGGCCGCCTCCCGGGCAGCCAGGCCCGGGATCGCAGGTACTCCCTGGAGCGGCTACAGCGAGGAACTGGCTTGCCTCACGCCGGACCGCACGAAAACTGTTTGACGGCCCTGCCCGGGTGATCGAGGCTACGGCCATGTCCAGCCGTATCTCGCACACCTCGTTCGATGCCCGGGATGCCTACGCGCAATCGGTCTTCTGGTCCCAGGTGCTCGACTTCACTGAGGATCCTGACGACCCGAACGAGCCAGGCCACGAGGAATGCCTGATCATGTCGCGGGACCGGAGCCAGCTCCTGCTCTTCATCACCGTCCCGGACGGCAAGACGGTGAAGAACCGTGTGCACCTGGACCTGCGGCCAGCAGACCGCACCCGCGAGCGGGAGACCGAGCGCGTCCTGGCGCTCGGCGCGTCGCAGCTGGCCGACCACCGGCGGCCCGACGGCAGCGGCTGGATCACCCTCGCTGATCCCGAGGGCAACGAGTTCTGCATCCTGTCCCGGGAGCCAGCCAGCTCCGGACCGACGACCTGACCGGCACGTTCCTCCGCGTCCGCCGGGTGATCAGCGGTGGGTCACGCCCGGCCGGGCGAGCGGCGCGAGGGTGGGCTCGGTCACGGGCACGTCGCCCAGCGCTTCGTCGATCGCGGCGAGTGTGTCGGGCGTGAGCTGGACGCCGGACGCCTCCACGTTGGCGCGGACCTGCTCGGGGCGGGTGGCGCCAGTGATCGCGGAGGCGACTTCGGGGCGGCGCAGCACCCAGGCCAGGGCGAGATCGGCCATGGACAGGCCGGCCTGATCCGCGATCGGCCGCAGGCGGTTGACGGCCTGCAGGGTGGTGTCGTTCATCACCAGGTTCATGGCGATGTTCATGTCGGTGCTGGCCGCGCGGGAACTGGCCGGCGGGACCTGCCCGGCGTGGTACTTGCCGGTGAGCAGCCCCTGGGCCAGCGGTGACCAGACGATCTGCGAGATGCCGTGGGCCGCGCCGAGGGGGAAGACCTCCGCCTCGGGGGCCCGCCAGAGCATGGAGTACTGCGGCTGGGAGGACACGAAGACCCCGGGGCCGGCGATGTCGATCGCGGCCTGGATCTGCTCCGGCGTCCATTCACTGAAACCGAGGCAGCGCGCCTTGCCGTCGGTCACGACCTGCTGGAGCGCCTCGACGGTCTCCTCGACCGGGACGTCGGGGTCGAAGCGGTGGGCCTGGTAGAGATCGACGTAGTCGGTACGCAGGCGGGTGAGCGAGGCGTCGATCTGCTTGCCGATCTGCGCGGCCGACAGGCCCCGGTCGGCCGGGTCGTCCGACATCTGGCCCCAGACCTTGGTGGCCAGCACGTAGGAGCCGCGGGGGCGGCCGGACAGGATCTGGCCCCACGCGGTCTCCGCCGCGCCCCGGCCGTAGACGTTGGCCGTGTCGAAGAAGTTGATGCCGGCCTCGAACGCCGCATCGGTGCAGGCCCGGACCTGCTCCAGACCCACGCCGCCGGAGAAGGTCAGCCACGAGCCCAGGGAAATCTCGGAGACCTCCAGGTCCGAAGAGCCGAGCTGGCGGTATTTCATGCGTTCCTTCCCGGTGGTCCTGTGGTGAACGTCCGCCGGCGCCTTCACGTCCGCCGGCTGCCCCATTCTCCCTAACGGTCTGCTCGCGGCTGGTGTGCACCCTCCGCGCGGGGCCCTCGTCCCGGACCGGACGGCGGCATAAGGTGAGTTACCCGTCCGTAACAGGAGCGTCATGAGCTTCAACCTGGCCACCATGCTGCGGGAGTCCCGCGACGCCAAGCCGGACCACCCCCTGTGCCACATCAGCGACCTGACCTTCAGCTACGCCCAGGTGGATGAGATATCCGGGCGGGTGGCCAGCGCCTTGCTCGCCAGCGGACTGCGCCGCGGCGACAAGGTGGCCGTGCAGCTGCCGAACCTGCCGCAGTTCCTGTTCACCTACTTCGCCATCCTGAAGGCGGGCCTGGTGATGGTCCCGCTGAACCCGCTGCTGAAAGCGGCCGAGGTCGCCTACCAGCTCGAGGACTCCGAGTCCCGGCTGCTGATCACGTTCGAGGGTTTTGCCGCGGAGGCGGTCGCGGGCGCCCGGCAGGCCGGGAACGTGCCGGTGTACGTGGCGAACCTGCCGGGCAGCGACCTGCGGCCCGAGGGCGCCAGGCCCTACGACGAGCTGTATTTCGCCGACGACACCGGCGAGATCGAGCCCACCGACGCCGACGACACCGCGGTGATCATCTACACCAGCGGGACCACCGGCCAGCCCAAGGGCGCCGAGCTCACCCATTTCCAGCTGTACATGAACTGCACCGTGGCCGGCGAGCTGTTCGGCTTCGAAGATGACGACATCGGGGTGGCGGTACTCCCGATGTTCCACGTGTTCGGCCTGTCCAGCGTGCTCAACACGGCGGTGCGGTTCGGCGGCACGCTGGTGCTCGTGCCCCGGTTCGAAGCGGGCCCGGTGCTTGACGCGATCGAGCGGCACCGGTGCACGATCTTCTCCGGCGTCCCGACCATGTACTACGCGCTGCTGCAGGCGGACCTGCCCGGCCGGGACCTGTCGTCGCTGCGGGTCGGGATTTCCGGCGGGGCCGCGATCCCGGGCGAGGTGATCCGCGCGTTCGAGGAGCAGGTCCCGGGGGTCGTGATCCTGGAGGGCTATGGCCTGTCCGAGACGGCCAGCACCACGACGTTCAACGTCAGCGCGGAGCAGCGCCGGGTGCTGTCCATCGGCAAGCCCATCTGGGGAGTGCAGGTCCGGGTGGTGGACGAGCAGGACAAGACGCTCCCCGCTGGCCCGGAGAACATCGGCGAGATCGTCATCCGCGGTCACAACGTGATGAAGGCGTACTACCGGAGGCCGCAGGAGACCGCCGAGGCGTGCCGGGGCGGCTGGTTCCACACCGGCGACCTGGCCTACGCCGACGAGGACGGCTACCTGTTCATCGTCGACCGCAAGAAGGACCTGGTGATCCGCAACGGCTACAACGTGTACCCGCGCGAGATCGAGGAGGTCCTGTTCGGGCACCCGGCCGTGGCCGAGGCGGCCGTGGTCGGCCAGCCTGACCCGCGGGTGGGCGAGGAGGTGGTCGCGTTCGTGGTGCCCAGGCCGGGCGCGGACATCCACCCGGACGAGATCATCGCGTACTGCCGGGAGCGGCTGGCGGCCTACAAGTACCCGCGCGAGGTCCGGGTCGCGGCCGAACTGCCGAAGGGCCCGACCGGGAAGATCCTCAAGAGGGAGCTGCGGGCGGGATGACGCCAGGTACCAACGGTCCGGGGTGATGTTGACTGCCGCCGACCTCGGGCCGGTCTACATGCACGAGCACATCTTCGTGCTCACCGCGGATATCCAGCAGAACTACCCGGCCGAGTGGGGCAGCGAGGACGACCGGATCGCCGACGCGGCGGTCAAGCTGCGCGCCCTCGCCGCTCAGGGCGTGCGCACGATCGTCGACCCCACCGTGGTCGGGCTCGGCCGTTACCTGCCGCGCATCCAGCGCGTCGCCGAGCAGGTGCCCGGCCTCAACATCATCGTGGCCACCGGCCTGTACACCTACGACAGCGTCCCGTTCTTCTTCGCCAGCCGGGGCCCGGCGCTGAACGCGGTGCTCGGCACCGAGGTGCCCGACCCGATGGTGGACATGTTCGTGCGGGACATCACCGAGGGGATCGCCGGGACCGGGGTCCGGGCGGGCATGCTCAAGTGCGCCATCGACCGCGAGGGCATGACCCCGGGGGTGGAGCGGGTGATGCGTGCCGTGGCCGCCGCCCACCACCGGACCGGGGTGCCGGTCACCGTGCACACCCATCCCCGGTCCCGGAGCGGGCTGGAGGTCCGGCGGGTGCTGTGCCACGAGGAGGGGGTCGACCCGCGCCGGGTGGTGCTCGGCCACAGCGGCGACACCACCGACTGCGACCACCTGGCCGAGCTGGCCGACGCGGGTTTCCTCCTGGGCATGGACCGGTTCGGCCTCAATCTGGACACCACCTTCGAAGCGCGCGCGGACACGCTGGTGGAAATGTGCCGGCGCGGCTACGCGGGCAGCATGGTGCTGTCCCAGGACACGTCCTGCTACATCGACTGGATCGACCCGGACGTCCGCCCGTTCCTGTCCCAGTGGGACTACCTGCATATCCACGATGAGGTGCTGCCGTACGCCCGCGAGCATGGGGTCACCGAGGAGCAGATCGCCACCATGCTGACCGGCAACCCGCGCCGCTTTTTCGAGAGACCGGACTGACCTGGGCGGCCGGCCTGACCGCCGCACCGGGCGACGTCCCGCGGTGCAGACTGTCGAGGTGAACACCTCGGCCGGCGATGGCGCACCAGGGCGGGCGGGCTACCGCCGATCGGCAGGGTCCCCGCGCGGCGAGGCCAGGCGCCGGGAACTGCTCGACCGTGTCGCTGACGACCTCGCGGTCAACGGCCTGGTGGACTTCTCGCTGCGGCGTGCCGCACGGGCGGCCGGCACCACCCACAAGGTGCTGCTCTACCACTTCGACGGAGCCGACGACCTGCTGAGGCAGGCGATCATCCAGTTGCGCGAACGGCGCATCAACGCGGTGGCCGCCGCCGTCATCGGGGGACCGGCTGACCGGACCCTGGCCGCCCGGGTGCGCGCGGTGGGCGCCGTCCTCATGCGGGAGGAGCCGGGTCTGCGGGTGCTCGAGCAGGCCGTAGGCCTGGCCATGTACGACCCCGGCCGCTACGCCGCGCTCGGCCGGGAGGCGTCGCAGCAGTACCTGCCGCCGCTGCTGTCCATCTGCCCGCCCGGCTGGTCTGACCGGCGCAAGCTCGAGGTCGCCGAGATGATCCTGGCCGTGCTCCAGGGCTTCCGGGCGGACTGGCTGACCAGCGGGGACACCGCGCGGGTCGCCGCCGGGTTCAACGCCCTGACCCGCGCGCTGGAGCGGGAAGAGGCGGCCGGCGAATAACCGACCGCGGGGAGCCGACCGCGGGAGCCGAGCGGAGCCGCCGCGGAGCAGCAGCGGCACCGCGCGGAGCCGCATCATCGCCCGGGCGGCCCTATGGACAGTTTGCGAACCACGTGGTTCACTTGTTCCCAGTGATGGATCTCGTCCACTGGGAGGCGGCATGCGGGTACTCGCGGAGCGGGTGAAGGAGATCGAGTTGTCCGCCGGGACAATCGAGTACCAGGACACCGGCGACGGGCCCGTGCTGGTGCTGTTGCACGGGCTGATGATGGACGCCTCACTCTGGGACGGGGCCATCTCCGAGCTGTCCGCCGATTACCGGTGCGTGGCACCGACGCTGCCGCTCGGCGCGCATCGTCAGGCGATGCACGCCGACGCTGACCTGTCACTGCCCGGGATAGCCCGGCTGGTGGCCGAGTTCCTCGACCGCCTCGATCTGCAGGACGTCACCCTCGTCGGCAATGACACCGGCGGGGCGCTCGTCCAGCTGCTCATGTGCGACGGCGCCGCACGCGTAGGACGGGTGGTGCTCGCCTCCTGCGATGCGTTCGACAACTTCCCGCCCGGGCTGACGGGCCGGACGCTGGTGCTCGCGGGCAAACTCCCGCCCAGGATGTTCGGGCTGTTCATGCAGCAAATGCGGCTCCGGCCCCTGCGGCGGCTCCCGCTCGCATTCGGGTGGCTGACCAGGCACGGGGACGCCGCCACCGCCCGGTGGATGAGACCGGTCCTGGAGCAGCCCGCGATCCGCCGCGATGCCGTGCGAACCCTGCGCGCAGCGGGGGCGGACACCCGCCTCCTGGTGTCCGCGGCCGAATGCCTGCCCGGCTTCGACCGTCCGGCCCTCATCGTCTGGGCCCGCGAAGACCGCGTGATGCCACCCGAGCACGGCCGGCGCCTCGCCGGGCTCCTCCCGGACGCACGGCTGGCCGAGATAGAGGACAGCTACACGCTCATCCCCCTGGACCAGCCAGCCCGGCTCGCGCAGGTCATCCGGGAATTCACCAGCACATCCGGCCCGGCCTAGGGCGGGACTGGCTCCGGCGGCAGGCCAGGACCACGGCCAGGGGCCATACCGCCTGTGCCCCGGCCAGAACCCGCTCGGCCAGGCCGACCTGGCGGCCCCCGGCGATCAGTTCTGCGCCGAACCACACGAGCAGGCCCAGCAGCATCCCGGCGGCGCTGGCAGAAACACCCGGCCGCAGCGCCAGCCGGCACCTCAGGCGCCCGCTTCCGGGCCGCCAGCGGCCACACCGATAGGGCGATGAAGCCGACCGCCGCCCAGACCGTGTGCGGTAGCGAGCCGCCGCCTCCGGCTGGTTGCGGGTTCGCCGCGACCAGCACGGTGGCGACACCGCCGGTCATCAGGATCAGCCGCCCGGCCAAGGCTGCTGGCCTCAGCGCCAGCCCGGTCAGCACGTGGCAGGTTCCTGTTCCCGCCAGCGCGAGCGTCATCACCCACCGGTCGGTAGCACCCTCCGCCGCCAGCGCGCTGATCGTGCCGGTGACCGTGTTGAAAGAGCCCGGCTGCAGGCCGGCAGCAACCGTCCAGCCCCCGACCAGCAGGACCGGGGCCGCGGCTGAGGAGACCAGGCCCCACCACGGCACGCCCGGCACGCGCGCTTCGGTTCCGGTCATGCTGTTCCGTGCATCCCTGAATACACGCGCGCCGCAGGTCCTGCGCTGCTCATGATTCCTCCCGTGGAATATGGTCTCGCCCCTGAGTTCGGCCCGGTCGCCGCCGCAGATTGGCCGGATGCGCGGGCCAGAGGTTTCCGGAAGGACGGGGCGTGGGGACGACCCGGCCGCTGGGCTGCTCGCATACCGGTCATGATCACATCGGACGCGCCCGTAGGCCGGGGTGGCCCTAGTCTCCCGCCGGCAGGTCGCGAAGCTGCTGGGTACGGGCCAGCTGCGTCGTGACAGCATGTCCAGGGCCAGCCGGCGCTGGTGCGTTGCCTGGGGGTAGCGTCCTGGCCCATGGCAGGAACTCCGGGCTGGCGGCCGCGCCACGACGATCCGCTGTTCATCATGGCCATGGATCACCGGGCCTCGTTCGGCAAGACCTTGTTCGATGTCCAGGACGACCATCCCGATGCGGCCCAGCTGGCGGCGATGAGGTCCGCCAAGCAGCTGATCTTCGAAGGCCTGATGGAAGCGGTGCCGAGGCTGTCGTCCGGCCGGGCCGGGGTGCTCGTGGACGAGCAGTACGGCCAGCAGGTCATCGACGAGGCCGCCGCCGACAGTGCGCCGGTGGTGCTGGCCGTGCCGGTCGAGGCCAGCGGGCACGACTGGTTCACCCTGCAGTGGGGCGATCAGTGGCTCAGCCACGTGGTGCGGATCAGGCCCGGCTACGCCAAGGTCCTGGTCCGTGACAACCCGGACTTCGATCCCGCCCGGCGTGAGCAGCAGTTCAGCCAGCTGGCGCAGGTCAGTGCGGGACTGGCGAAGATCGGCGTGCCGCTGCTCTACGAGCTGCTCGTGCCGGCCAGCGATGCCCAGCTGGCCCAGGCCGGACAGGACGCCGGGGCCTACGACCGGGACATCCGCCCGGGCCTGGTGGTGAAGGTGATCGCCGGCAACCAGGCGCACGGTGTCGAGCCGGCCCTGTGGAAGGTCGAGGGCCTGGAGACCGTCGAGGCGGCGGAGCAGGTCGCGGCCCAGGCCAAGGCGGGCGGCCGGGACGCGGACCTGATCGTCCTGGGCCGCGACGCGCCCGCCGAGCGGCTCGACCACTGGCTCGAGGTGGCCAGCCAGGTCCCGGCGTTCGTCGGCTTCGCGATCGGGCGCAGCATCTGGGAGGACGTCGTGCGGGAGTACGAGGCGTCCGATCGCGGGGACAGCGCCGCGGATGACGCGCGCGGCACCATCGCCGAGCGCTACCTGCGCTTTGTCGCGCACTGGACGGCCTGATCCGCCGGGACGGCCTGGTCGTCCTGGCCGGGCGGTCAAGGAGCCGGGGCGGCGCGCCGCGCTGGCTCTTGACAGCGATGGCCTGGGCGGTGAATCCTCCGGGAGGATTCGCGGACAAGGCAGGGCGCGCACCGGCGCGTGCCCCAGGCGGTCCGGCGGAGGTGGGGATGTCTCGCTCAGCCCGTGGTCGCAGGCGCTTGGTCAGGATTCTGGTCACTTTAGGGACGGCTGGCGCGATGCTTCCGCTGGCTGCGGCCGGCGCGGGAGCCGCCACCACGGGCACCGCCACCACCGGTGCCGCCACCACGGGCCCAGGCCAGTGCGGCCAGCGTCGCGCCGGGCGGCCCCGGGTCGATGTCGTACTTCGACCTGGCCCGCAAAGACTGCGTGGGCACGGCCACCGGCACGGCGTCGAAGGTCTGGTACACGGTCGCCGGTGGCGTGCTGTCGGACACCTACGAGCCCACCATCGACAACACCAACGTGAGCACGCTGCAGTACGTCGTCACCGATGGCTCCACCTTCACCGACCTGCAGACCAGGGACATGACCTACACGGTCAGCGCGGATCCCACCGGCATGGCCTGCACGGTGACCGCGACCGACGCCCAGCACGGTTACCGGCTGACCACCACCTACATCACCGACCCGGGCAGCGACACCGTGCTGATGCACACGCGGCTGAGCGCCGTGCCCGGCTCCGGGACCAACGTGGCCGCGCTGCACCTGTACGCGCGGCTGGACGCCCACGTCAACGGGAACGGCGGCGGCGGCAGCGCACCCAGAACGCCGGGGCCAACACCGGCGTCGTCACGACCTCGGGCGGATCCGCGATCCCGGTCGTCTCCAGCACGAACACGGTCACCGACGCCACCAACCGGACCTACGCGGTGCCGACCTACATGGCGCTGGCCGACAGTACCCGCGCGCCGGAGGCGAGCGTCGGCTACGCCGGCACCGCCAGCGACGGCCTCACCCAGCTGGACACGTCCCACGCGCTGACCCCGTACACGTCCGCGCCGGACGGCCACATCGTGGCGACCCAGGAGCTGGCCCCGGGGCCCGGCGGCACGGTGACGCTCGCCCTCGGTTTCGGCCGCACGCAGGCAGGCGCGGTGAGCACGGCCCAGACCTCTGCCGGCGCCCCATTCGCCCTGAAGGAACTGAAGTACCTGGCGGGCTGGGCGGCCTACGACGCGAGCCTGAACCGGCCGCCGGCCCACTATCCGGGGGAGCCGGCCAGCGCGACGGCGCGGCTGATCGAGCACTACTACCTGTCCGCGAACGTGCTCAAGGCGAGCGAGGACAAGACGTTCCCCGGCGCGATCGTGGCGTCGCTGGCCAGCCCGTGGGGCCAGGCGGTGCCAGCCGGGACCGAGTCCGGTGGCGAGCCTGCCTACTTCGGCTCCTACCGCGAGGTGTTCTCCCGCGACCTGTACGAGGCCTTCACCGGCCTGCTGGCCGACGGCGACCTGGCCACGGCACGGGACGCGGTCCGGTTCCTGTTCGACCGCCAGCAACTGGCGGACGGGGCCATGCCGCGCAACTCGCTGCTCAACGGCAAGGCCGCCCCGGACACCGGCGGACTCCAGCTGGACGAGGTCGCCTACCCGATCCTGATGGACTATCAGGCCGGCCTGAGCGGGGACGCGGCGCTGTGGGCCGACCACGTCCGCCCGGCGGCCGACTTCCTGGTCGCGCACGGGCCGTCGGACGGCAACGAGCGGTGGGAGGAGCAGACCGGCTACTCACCCTCGACCATCGCGGCCGAGATCGCCGGGCTGACCGCCGCGTCCGCCATCGCCGCCGACCATGGCGACCAGGCGCGGGCCCGGCTCTACCAGGCCACGGCCGACTACTTCCAGCGCAGCATCAAGTCCTGGGACGTGACCACGACCGGGCCGGACGCCCCGCGCTACTTCATCCGGCTGTCCAAGACCGGTGACCCGAACGCGGCGATCACCTACAGCCTCGGCAACGGCGGCCCGACCGTGGACCAGCGCAGCGTCATCGACGGCGGGTTCCAGGAGCTGGTCCGGCTCGGGGAGCTGCCCATCAGCGACCCGGACGTGCAGGCCTCGCTGGGCGTGCTGGACAAGCAGATATCGGTCAGCACCCCCAGCGGAACCGGCTACTACCGGTACGGCACCTCGGCCGCCGACGGCAGCGCGGACGGCTACGGCGACTGCTACCAGCCGAGCCAGACCTCGTGCACGACCCCCGGCGCGCCGTGGCCGCCCACCGACATCGGGACCGGGCACCTGTGGCCGGTGCTGTCCGGCGAGCGCGCCGAGAGCGACATCGCCGGCGGGCAGAGTGCCGGGGCAGCCAGCCTGCTGAACGCCATGATCAATTTCTCCTCGGGCGTCGGGCTGGTGCCCGAGCAGGCCTGGGAGGACCCGGACCTGGCGGCGTCGCCCTACGGCAGCGACCCGGCGACCGCGTCGATCGGGTTCACCGACGGCAAGGCGGCCGGATCGGCCTCGCCGCTGACCTGGGCCCAGGCCCAGGAGCTCCGGCTCATCCTCGGGCTCGGAACTGGCCGCACCGTCGAGACGCCCGCGGTCACGACGGCGCGCTACATCACCCACGGGGCGCCGGGTGCGCTGACGGTCACCCTGACCGCGCCCGCCTCCGGGGCGACGATCGGATCCGCCACCACGACGGTGACCGGGACCACGTCGCCCGGCGCGTCGGTGGACATCGCGTCGGCGGACACCACGACCGGTGCCGCCGCGTCCGTGACCAGCACGGTCGCGGCGTCGGACGGGTCGTTCTCGGCGACCGTCCCGGTCGGCTTCGGCGACGACGTCATCACCGCGACCGTCGACCTCACCGGACGGGCGGAGCACCGGGTACGCGCAGGTGTCCGTGGTCGGGGACGTGACCGGCGGGACCACCGTCCTGAACGTCACCGATCCGGCCGGCGACGACAACGGGCCCGGCACCTACCAGTACCCGACCGCCTCGGACTTCCACGCCGGCGCCTTCGACCTGACCGATTTCCAGGTCATCAGCGACGGCACCACCGCGTACCTGCGGGCCACCCTGGCCAACCTGGACCCGACCTTCGGGGCCGATTTCGGCGCCCAGCTGCTGGACGTCTACGTGCACACCCCGGGGGCCAGCGCGACCTCGACCCAGGCCGCCTACACGTCCCGCAACTACACCATCGCGCCCGCGGGGGCCTGGAGCGAACGGGTCGAGGCGCAGGGCTTCGCGCCTCCCGTCTGGGTGGACGCCAGCGGGAACCAGGTCGGCACGGCCTCCATGTTCGTCGACGACGCGAACCGGACCGTCACGATCGCGCTGCCGGAGGCCCAGTTCGGCACGCCGGGGTCCGGCTGGGCGTTCAGTGTCGTGCTGACCGGGCAGGACGGGTTCAGCTCCGACCAGGCCCGGGCGTTCACGGCGACTCCGGGGGCTTACACCTTCGGGGTGTGCGCGCCCGATGGGACGAGCCCGATCTGCACGGTGGACCCCACGACCGTGCCCAAGGCCATGGACGTCATCACCCCGTCCGGGCGTGTCGCAGGCCACCGAGCTCGACCCCACCCTGGGCCCGGTGGTCATCCAGCCAGTGACCGTGCCCTAGGCCTGCTGAGCGCCTTAGGCCCGCTGGGCCAGATCCTGGTCCCGGCGTGCGGGGACCGGCCCGGGTGCTGGGGACCGGCCAGCGCCGGCAGCTGCCGCACCCGAGGCGGCCGGGGTCGGCGGCTCGGCCAGCTGATCAGGGCGGCTAGATCGCTGCCGGTGGCAGCGGGCCGGCCAGGTCTTCGTTATCGGGAAAATTGGGGGGCGGGCCGCCGGGGCTGCCCGCCGGGCGAGGTCAGCCCGCGGATGAGCAGATCCCACATCTTCTGCGCGGTATGGGCCGGGTCCGCGCGTCCGCCCGGGCGCCACCACTGGTAGGCCCAGTTGCAGACGCCGAAGATGGCCAGGGTGGCGGTGTCGGGGTCGACGTCGCGGAAGATCCCGGTGCGGATCCCGTCGGTCACCGCGTCGCGGATGAGCTGCTCGTAGCGGTCCCGCTTGACCCGGATCTGCGTGCGGGCCGCGTCGGGAAGCTCCCGGTGATGCTCGAAGAACACGCGGACATGGCCACGGTGGGTCTCCATCAGCCCGAAGATGTCGGTCATCGCGCCGAGCAGCAGGTCGGCGGGGGCCAGGCCGAGCCGTTCCCGCTCGTCCTGGCGTTCGAGCAGCAGGTCGATGAAGGTCTCGTGGATGCCGCGGAGGATCTCGTCCTTGGCCCGGAAATAGTGGTACAGCGTGGGCTTGGCCATGCCGGCCGCCGCTGCGATCTGCTCCATCGAGACGCTGGCGTAGCCGTGCCGGTCGAACAGGTCCGCGGCCAGCGTGATCACTTCGGCGCGGCGGGCGTCGGCGGCGGTCCCGGGCTCGGTGGCGGGCAGGCCTCTCACCCCGGGCCCCCCGGCGAGCCCGTGCTGCCCGGGGAACCCGGGCCGTCCGGGGACCCGGGCCGTCCGGGGAACCGGCGCCGCCCTGGATCCGCTCGCGGGCCACCCCGCGCAGCACGTGCTTCTGGATCTTGCCGGTGGATGTCTTGGGGAGCGCCTCGAAGTAGACCCGGTCCGGGGCCTTGAAGTGGGCGAGCCGTTCGCGGACGAACTCGGTCAGCTCCCGCTCGGTGACCTCGCCGTCCGCCGTGGTCACGAACGCGACGGGCCGCTCGCCCCAGCGCGGGTCGGGGACGGCGACCACGGCGGCCTCGAGGACCTGCGGGTGCGCCGCGAGGACCTTCTCCACCTCGACCGAGGCGATGTTCTCGCCGCCGCTGATGATCACGTCCTTGCTCCGGTCGGTCAGCTCGATGTAGCCATCAGGGTGCAGCACGGCCAGGTCGCCGGTGTGGAACCAGCCGCCGCGGAACGCCTCCGCCGTGGCCTGCTCGTCGTCCAGGTAGCCCGCCGCGACCGTGTTGGACCGGACCAGGATCTCCCCGACGGTCCGGCCGTCCGCCGGGACCGGGGCCAGCTCCCGGTCGGCGACCCGCACGTCGCCCACGGAGACGGTGGGCACCCCCTGGCGGCTGACCCGCTCGGCCAGCGCCGCGGCGGGCAGGTCCGCCCAGCCCGGCTGGTACTCGCAGACCAGCGACGGCCCGTAGGTCTCGGTCAGCCCGTACAGGTGCGTCACCTGGAGGCCCATCTGCTGGACCGCGGCGATGGTCTCCTTGGTGGGCGGGGCGCCGCCGACCGCGGCCCGGACCAGCCGGCCCGCCACGAAGCTGCGCCGGGCACCCGCCCGGGCCAGTTCGCTGAGCACCACCGGCGCACCGCACAGGTGGGTGACCGGGTACCGGGCGATCAGGTCCAGGGCCCGGTCAGGGTCGAAGGAGGGCAGGCAGACGTTGCGTGGCCCCGACCGTGGTCATGCCCCAGGTCAGCGACCAGCCGTTGCAGTGGAACATCGGCAGCGTCCACAGATGCCAGCTCGACGCGGACAGGCCGAACTCCAGGGCCACGCTCACCGCGTTGAGATAGGCGCCGCGATGGGTGTAGACCACGCCCTTGGGCCGGCCCGTGGTCCCGCTGGTGTAGTTCACCGCGATCATGGCGTCCTCGTCGCCGGGCAGCACGATCCCGTCGGAGTCACCGCCCACCAGCCACTCGGCGTACGACAGGGCGCCAGGCAGCGCCACCTGCTCGTCCGCGTGGCCGGGCCGGGTCCTGGGCGGCGGGCAGCAGCACCACGGTCTCCACGGGCAGTTCGGCCGCGGACGACACGCCCAGCGCGGGCAGCAGGGCGGGGGACAGGAGCAGGACCCGGGCCCGCGAGTGAGCCAGGATGTCCCGGTACTCCGGGGCGGCCAGCCGGGAGTTGAGGGCGACGAGCGC
Source organism: uncultured Actinomycetes bacterium (assembly GCA_963713815.1). Classification (GTDB taxonomy): domain Bacteria; phylum Actinomycetota; class Actinomycetes; order Streptosporangiales; family Streptosporangiaceae; genus RYN-230. The sequence goes on along the minus strand of CAVQNH010000032.1, from coordinate 458,884 downwards.
GGCGCCCGCACCGGGCACGCCGTAGTGGGCGGCCAGCAGCCACCGGGTGTTCAGGTCGAGCACGGCGACCCGGTCACCGGGGCGGATGCCGCCCGCCCGCAGCGCGCCGGCCATCGCGGCACAGTCCCGGCCCAGCGTCTCGTAGCTGACCTCGGTGCCGTCGCCGTCGACGACGGCGATCTTGCCGGGGAAGGCCCGGCAGGCCCGGGCCAGGAAGGTCAGCGGGGACAGTGGCACATGATTGGCCAGGCTCAACTCCAGCCGCCTCCGATCAGCCGTCCTGCGGCCCGCCCGTCTGGTCGGTCGACTCACGCTAAAGGCCGCCACCTGGGGAAGTCAATGAACGCGATCCAGTCAGATGGCAGGAAAGGTGAGCCTTGACAGCCAGGCGGCGGCGATGGAATCTTGGCGTGATCCCGGCCTAGCCGACCGGCCAGTCGGCCGGGCCGTCCGGCCATCGTTCGGAGGAGCCCTCGTGGCGGTCAGCCCTGCGGCGTCCAGTGCGGGACTGCCGGCCAGCGTCGTGGTTCCCGGCCGGAAGGCGGAAGCCTTCCGGCAGCGGATCCGCGGCTTCGTCGCCGGCTCGGTGATCCCGGTGAGCAGCGAGGCATTCGTCTCGGGGGTTGATGACGCGCTGCGGATCCGGCTGCAGGCCGGTAGCCGGCCGCGGCGACTCCCCGGACGTCGTCCGCGCGGATCCGCGGCCGCCGCGTTACGCCGGGTCGTCCGCCCGGTGCTGCTGCCCCGGCCCGCTGGCGGGGCTGCTGCCCGCGAGGAAGCCGGCCATCGCCGTCTCGAACTCCGGCGTGGTGAGGGCGGTGAAGTGATCACCGGGCAGTTCGAGGTAATGGCCATCGCCCAGCGCGGTGGCCAGTGCCTCGGCCGTGGCGTTGTGGCCGTCCTCGGCGCCGGTCAGGACCAGGGTCGGGACCTGGATACGGGCGAGGTCCTCAACGGGGGTGTCGGCGAACGTGTCGAGAACCAGGTTGAGCGCGACCGGGTCGCCCCCGGAGGCCTTGACCCAGTCTTCCATCGCCTGCTCGGGTGAGCCGGGCTCGAAGGTGCCGAAGTTGGTCAGGACGCGGCGGAACTGACCGCCGCGTCCGACGGTGTGCTCGACGGCCTCCAGCCCCTGCCCGCCCGCGATCGCACGGCGCGGGGCCGCGCCGCGGGCGAGGATCCGGATCACCGTCCGGCCGCCCAGGGAGTAGCCCGCCAGGTCGTAGCCGGTAAGCCCGAGGTGCCCGATCAGGGCCAGGCCGTCGTCGGCCAGCACATCGGGCGGGTAGGCGGCCGGCTCGTGCGGCCTGGCGCTGGCGCCGTGACCGCGCAGGTCGGGCAGGATGACGCGGTAGCCGCGCCCGGCCATCCGCCCGGCGAGCCCGACATCGATCATGGACGTGGAGCTGCCCATGTAGCCGTGGATCAGGATGAGCGGCCGGCCCTCCCCGAGCTCGCGGTAGGCGAGCCGTTCACCGTCAGCGCCGCGGAAATAGCAGAGCGGGATCTCAGTCACCTTCCCATGACATCAGCTGCGGTCAGGCCTTCCGGCCCACGCCGACCAGGTTCCCGTAGCGGCTCGGGTGCTCGGGAAGGTCATCGCCCGGCTCCGGCCGCCATTCGGGGATGTAGACCAGGCCGGGGTCCACGACACCGAAGCCGTCGAAGAAGCGCAGGATGTCCCGGCGTGAGCGCAGGTGCAGGGCCGTCGCGACGCTGCGGTTGTAGACCTTCTCGACGGCGCTGGCCACGTCGGGCCGGTCTTCGTTGGTGCCGTGGGAGATAACCAGGTAGCTGCCGGGTGCGAGCACGTCGCGCAGGGTGGCCACGATGCGCCAGGGGTCCTCAGCATCGGCGATGAAATGCAGGATGGAGACCAGCAGCAGCCCGGTCGGCTGGTCAGGATCGATCAGCCGCCGGGTGTCCGCGTGGCCCAGGATGCGCTCCGGCTCGCGCAGGTCGGCCTGGATGATCGCGGCGTTCTGGTTACCGTTCAGGAGGGCCTTGCTGTGCGCGACGGCCACCGGGTCGATGTCAACGTAGGCCACCCGGGCGGCCGGGTCGGCCTGCTGGGCGACCTCGTGCACGTTGCCCTGGGTGGGGATGCCGGACCCGATGTCCAGGAACTGGCGGACGCCGTTCGCGGCCAGGAACCGCACCGCCCGGCCGATGAACGCGCGGTTGGCCCGGCCGATGAGCGGGGCGGTGGGTTCCACCGCGGCGATCGCCCGGGCCACGTCCTGGTCGGCGAGATAGTTGTGCGTGCCGCCCAGCCAGTAGTCATAGACACGGGCAGCGTTCGCCCGCTTGGTCTCCACTCCCGGGGGCGCCCACTCCGCCTCCCCGGTGCTCACCGCGGATCCCCGGTCCGTGCGGCCGGCGCGCACGGCGTGCGCGGGCCGCGAAGAGGGAGGGGAGCCAGGCCGCTGCCGGGGCTCCCGGCCGGCGGGGTGGCCGGGGCTACCGGAGCGGCCGGGGCGGCCGGGGCGGCCAGTGAGGTCCGTGATCGCACGGTTCCACCCTATGAGCAACAGGGCGCCGGACCCTAATGCACCATGACACCTCTTATAGCCGACGATGTTTTGTTAAACGCAAGTAAACCGTTTTTTGTCTCCCCGCGTCTCACTTCTGCACGTCGCTGACCACGCAACCCGCCTGAGGTTTAACGCCGGACGGGCATTGGAGCTGGCTACTCGCCCCTCGGCCGGGTCGGCTCGCTGCCGAATCCGCCTGCGCCGGCATGGGTCCGCCCGGTTCACGTCTTCTCGTTTGCGGCTGCCATCCACCCGCGGGTGACCGGCAACCGCTACGACGGGAGGCCCTACAACCCGTAAATTCTCGCGACGGTGAACCACGGGCCCGGCCGGCGATCCCGCCGGCCGGGCCCGGGTCAATTGATGATGAGCCGCGATGGGCGGGACGGCGTGTGCCACAGCCGGTTGGTGGCGCGAACGCCGGCGGTCTCGCTGATGGTGTCCCCGCCCGTGCCGAGGTTGACGTCGTACTTGGGGAACGCCGAGGATGCGATCTCGACGCGGAGACGGTGCCCGGCCGGCAATCGCACGCACGTGTCCCACAGGGGAATCTCTACTTCGTAGACCTCGCCGGGGACCACGGGCTGTTCCCGGCCGAATCCCTCCCGGTAGCGCAGCCGGACCATCCCGTCGCACAGCCGTTGCGCGAAATCGCCCGGGTGCACGTCCACGAGCTTGGCCGTGATGTCGGTGTCGGCGGCCGAGGTAGCCACGTGGGCGACCACCCTGACCGGGCCGATGATCTCAACTGGCTCCGTCAGCGGATCGCTGGTGAACACCAGCACGTCGCCCCGGCTCTCGACGCCGAGATAGTCGTCCGGGCCGCCGATCTGCGCGCTGCTCGCGCTGGTGATGAACGGGACCGGCCGGCCAGGGTCATGTGTCCACTCATCCGGTGGCTCGTCGGCCGTCACCGCGGCGGGAGTCAGCCGCCCGTCGCCGAACCGGCTGTTGGCGCGGCCGCCGCCGGAGAAATGGAAGACCGCGGACGTCGCGCCCGGCGGGGGGCCAGGCCTGCGCGTCGCGCCATTCGCCGGCACCCATGACGAAGATCCGCACCGGTGCGGGGTGCGGCTCGGGCGTGATGCCCCTGAGGTGCTCATCGAGGAAAGCCAGGACGTAGGCGTCGAGGTCGATCACCGCATCCGGGCCGAAGTCGATCTCGCCGAGGGTCCGTGTCGTGTTCACGGCGTGCCCCCACGGGCCCATCAGCAGCCGCTGGCCCGCCCGGCCCGCCGCGACCATGGCGGCGAAGTTGGCGGGCGTGCCGATCTCCTCGTCGTCATACCAGCCGGAGATGTGCAGCGCCGGCACGTCGATCTCGCCGATGCGGTGCTGGTAGCGGACCGGCTCCCACCATTCGTCCAGGGTGCGGTGCTGCAGTTCCTCCCGCCAGTTGGGCGAGACGAACCCGGCTGCCTCGTCCATCGTCAGCAGCGGCCGGTGCCGGTAGACCGCCATCCAGTCAATGTCGTCCCGGAACTGCGGCATCCGGCCGTCGGTGAAACGCTGCCAGTTGATGTGCATCGGTGTCGGCAGCCCGGTGGGGATCTCCACGAACGGGTCGCTCGGCGTCACCAGGCACACCATGGCCCGCAACGCGGGAGGGTGCTCCAGCGCGGTCAGCCACTGGATCCGCCCGCCGTAGCTGGCCCCCCACGTCGCGACGTCACCGGAGCACCATTCCTGCGCCGCGGTCCACGCGATGACCTCAGCCCCGTCCGGGCCGTCGTGGCGGTAGGGCTGGAAGATCCCATCGGAGTCACCGCGGCCGCGGACGTCGGCGAAGACCACCGCGTAGCCGGCCCGGCGAAGACGGCGGCGCGCTGGGACTGCCGCTCGCCCGTTTTGCCGTACGGCGTTCGCACCACCACCGCCGGTGCGGGCCGCGTCTCAGGCAGGGTCAGGTCAGCCGAGAGCGTGAGGCCCTCACGGACCGGGATCCGGACATTGAACCTGCGGACCACTCCCGGCTCAGCCATGACACGGGATGCTACCGGCGGGTGCCGGCCACCCTGTGGCGGCCTCTGGCGCGGTCGGCCGCGCCAGAACGGGAGACGCCCCCTGGATCCCCTGGCGCGCCGTCAGTCGTCCAGCCGGAGAATGGTTTCCTCGATGTCGCCGCCCCGTCCCGCGGCGAACGAGGTTTCCACTCCGATGATCTTGAAGCCCGACTTCTGAAGAACCCGCAGCGAGGCGGCATTGTCGCTGGCCGCGCGAGCGTGCACCGGCCTGGCCGGCACCAGGTCGAGAAGCAGCGCGAGCGCCCGGGTCGCGATGCCCCGCCCCCACGAGGCGCGATCGATCCAGTACGTGACCTCCGTCTGGCCGTCCGTGATAAAGCTGGCGACGGTGCCCGCGAGCTGCCCGTCGCACGTCACCGCCCGGTGGGTGATGCCGGGTGCGTTCCTCACCCTGGCCATGTGGGCATCGAATGCGCCCCGGTCGTCAGGGTCCTCGGGGGTGAACGCCGCCATCCGGACCGCCTCCGGGTCACGCATCTGAGCGAACAGCGCGTCCAGATCGGAGTCCTCGACTGGCCGCAGCGCGACATCTGGCATGCCCTCGTCTCCCATTTCCGCTGGGTGGTCATTCTCCACCCTGGGTGTGAGACCAGGTTCTACCCGGGGGCCGATGCGCGGGGGTTCTTCTCTGGCCACGCTGGAAGCCAGAACCCGGACATCAGGCGGAGGCGGTACGGGATGGACGACCGGCAGACGATGCGAGCCTCGGACCATGACCGTCAGGAGGTCGTGGACCTCCTGCGCCGGGCGGTGGGGGACGGCCGGTTGCAGATGGATGAGTACGTGGGCCGCATGGAGTTGGCGTATCAGGCGGTGACCTACGGCGATCTCGTCCCGCTGCACGCCGACCTGCCCGCCGCGGCCAGGGTCACTGCATCGGCCACCGCATCGAATGCGGCCCCGGCCGCCCCGGCCTCGCGCTACTGCCTCATCGCGGCCCTCGCCAGCCTGCCCGCGGTGCTGAAAGTACTGTGGACGATCTGGCTGACCGCCGTGTCGGTCAATGTGGTGGTCTGGAGTCTGGTCAGCGCCACCACCGTCCACCTCGTCTATCCCTGGCCGCTGTGGGTGGCCGGCCCGTACGGGGCCGTGCTGTTTGCCCTGTCGCTACCCTTCGCGGCGAGTCGGCGCTCCCGGGATCGGGTGGTGGCGGCCTCGCGGCCGTAGCATCCGAGGTATGAGCGGCGGCACGGGTGACGGGCGCCCGGGCGTGTTCCCGGGAGCGGCGAGGTGGCTGGCCCTGGGCGTATTCACCGTGTTCGTCGCGATCGGGCTCGTCCCCCTGAACCCGAACCCGGTGGCCGCGGCAGCCGCCGCGGTGGTGGCTATCGGCGCCGCTGTGCTGCTCGTCCTGCACCGGCGGCCGCTGCTGGGCTACGCGGCGGCGGCCACCGGCGGGATCGCCGTCCTCGGTCACGGCCTGTCCAGCAACGTCGGCTGGTTCGCCGTGTGCCTGCTCGGCTCGTGGTGCGTCCTCACCGGAGGACGCCGCGCCGGCGCGGCGTACTGGGCGCTGGCGATGACCTTGTTCGCCGTCGAATGGATCTGGATCGAGCCTGATCCCGGCTGGGGCGCGTGGATGGCGGGCACCACGCTCAGCGTCCTGGCTGCCCTGCTGATCCGTCACGAGATCGACCTGGTCGTGCAGCTGCGGACCGCCCAGGAAGGCCTGGCCGAGCGGGCCCGGGCCGAGGAACGCAACCGCATTGCCCGCGAGTTGCACGACGTCATCGCGCACACCCTGACGGTGTCCCTGTTGCACGTCACGAGCGCGAGGCTGGCCGTGGAGCACGACCCTGCTGACGCCGCGCGGGCGCTGGCCGAGGCTGAGCGGCTGGGCCGGGAAAGCCTGGACGAGGTGCGGCTGACCGTAGGGCTGCTGCACCAGCGCGAAGACGGTGGCCGCACGGCCCCGCTACCAGGGGCAGCCGACCTGCCCGCGCTGGTGGACCGGTTCCGGGCCGCGGGTGCCGACGTCAGCCTCACCGTCGACGGCGATCCCGGCCGGCTGCCGGCCACCACCGGGCTGGCGGTCTACCGCATCCTGCAGGAGGCACTGACCAACGCGGTCAAGCACGCGTCCGGCTCGCCCACCGCGGTGCACCTCAGGGTCGGCGCTGACACAGTAGGGCTGGCCGTCGATACCGCCGCCGAACCGGGCACCGGCACCGGAGTGGGCGTGATCAGCATGCGTGAGCGGGCCGAAGCGCTGGGCGGAAGCTGCCAGGCCGGGCCGGGCGGCCAGGGGTGGCTGGTCCGGGCCACGCTCCCCGGGCACGGGAGCCGGCGGGGGGCGGCGGCGACATGATCCGGGTGCTGCTGGTCGACGATCAGGAACTGGTGCGAATCGGGCTGCGCGGCATCCTGCGCACCCAGTTCGGCTTCGACATCGTCGGCGAGTGCGCCGACGGCAGCGAGGTGGCGGCGGCGGTCGACTCGCTGACGCCGGATGTGGTCTTGATGGATGTGCGGATGCCCGTGGTCAGCGGCGTGCAGGCCACCCGGGCGCTGCGTCAGCACGACAGCAGCCCGCCCGTCCTGGCCCTCACCACCTTCGATGACGACGAGGTGCTGTCCGGGATGCTGCGGGCCGGCGCGTCAGGCTTCGTCCTGAAGGGCGTGCCCGCCGAGGACCTCCACCGGGCCGTGCGTGAGATCGCGGGTGGCGGCGCCTGGCTCGATCCGGCGGTGACCGGCCGGGTGCTGGCCGCCTACCGGTCGGTGCCGCAACGGGCCGGGCGGGACGCCGGGCTGGACGCCCTGACCAGCCGCGAACGCGAGGTGCTCGCACTCATCGGGCAGGGCAAGACGAACGGCGAGATCGCCGCCACGCTGGTGGTCAGCGAGGGAACGGTCAAGACGCACATCAATCACCTGTTCACCAAGCTGCGGCTGCGCGACCGGGCCTCGGCGGTCGTCTTCGCCTTCGACCACGACCTCGTCACCCCGTCCCCAGGCGGCCGGGACGGCCAGGGCCTGTCCTAGTAGGCGCGGCCGAAGATGAGGCGTTTGCCGTAGGCGGACGGCTGGCCGCACCGGATGCAGGTCCCCTGCTCCGGGTCGCCGTCTGCCGGGATGACGCGCGGCGTGGCGGACGTGGCGGCCTTGATGTCGTCCTCGCACCCGGGCTGGCCGCAGTGGAATGCCCGGGCCCAGCCCGTCGCGACCGCCGCCACGAACTCGTCCCAGGTGTCCACCGTGACGGTCCGCTGATCGCGGAACTCGGTCGCCCGCTGCAGCAGCAGGTCCTGGAAGGCGGTCAGCTCGGTGCCGAGCCGGGCCGGGGCGGAGTCCAGCGAGACCGGCGTCTTCTCGCTGCCGAGCCGGGTGGCCATCAGCGCCGTGCCCGCCGCCAGGTCCCGCGGCCCGAGCTCCAGCCGGATCGGGACGCCGCGCATCTCCCAGTCGTTGAACTTGAACCCTGGGGACAGGTGCGGTCGGTCGTCCACGTGCGCGCGGATGCCGGCGTCATGCAGCCGGGCCGCCAGCTCCCGGGCGGGCGCCAGCACCTGGCCGGCCTGCTCGCCGCGGCCGATCGGGACGATCACCACCTGGTAGGGGGCGAGCAGCGGCGGCAGGACGAGGCCCTTGTCGTCCCCGTGTGTCATGATCACTCCGCCGATCATGCGGGCGCTCATGCCCCACGAGGTGGTGTGGCACAGTTCCAGCTCGCCGCTCTCCGCGGCGTACTGGATGTTGAAGGCCTTGGCGAAGTTCGTGCCCATGTAGTGCGACGTGCCGGACTGCAGCGCCCGCCCGTCGCGCATCATCGCCTCGACCGTGTAGGTCCGCCTGGCGCCGGGGAACCGCTCGCCTGCCGTCTTCTCGCCCGCGATCACCGGCATGGCGGCCACGTTCCTGGACACCTGCTCGTACAGGTCGAGCGCGAGCAGGGTCTCCCGCATGGCGTCCGCCTCATCGGCGTGCGCGGTGTGACCCTCCTGCCACAGGAACTCGGTGGTCCGCAGGAACATCCGCGGCCGCATCTCCCAGCGGACCACGTTCGCCCACTGGTTGAGCAGCAGCGGCAGGTCCCGGTGCGAGCTGATCCACTTGGCCATCATCTCGCCGATGATCGTCTCCGAGGTCGGCCGGACGATCAGCGGCTCCTCGAGCTCCTTGCCGCCGGCGTGGGTGACGACCGCCAGCTCCGGCGCGAAACCCTCGACGTGCTCGGCCTCACGCTGCAGGTAGCTCTCCGGGATCAGCAGCGGGAAGTAGGCGTTGACGTGACCGGTCTCCTTGATCCGCCGGTCGATGTCGGCCTGCAGCAGCTCCCAGATCCGGTATCCGTACGGGCGGATCACCATCGTGCCCCGGACCGGGCCGCGTTCCACCAGTTCGGCCTTGAAGACGACCTCGTTGTACCAGGCGGAGAAGTCCTCGCTCTGCGGAGTTACTCCGCGTCCATCATGCGCCACACCCCGAGGGTAGGGGATCACGCCTGCTGGCACGCCCTGGTTTTTGGCCGAGCCCGTACCGGCTTAGCGGGGCCCGGATCAGCCGGGCTCCCGGGCCCGGTCAGGCCGCGTCTTCCGGGCAGCCGTGGTACGCCTCGATGAGCCACCGGCCGTCACTCCTGGACAGGACCCACGTGGCGCGCTCCCGCCGCGACGCGGGCGCCCCGGCCCCAGCGGGGAAGACGGTGGTGCTCTCGGTGATGGCGATGGCTGTGCTGTCCCGGAGATGCCGGATGCTCCGTACCTGGTGGATGCGCCGTGAGCCCTTCAGCGGTCCCGCGAAGGCGGCCGCCATGCTGGTGCGGATGGCCTCCTTGCCCGGCAGGTAGAACCCGGGCAGGATCGCCGTCGCATCGTCGGCGTACCACGCCACGAACGCATCGGTGTCGCCGTCCTCCCACGCGGTGGATACCTCGTCGAACACGGCGTGGATGGCGGTGTCCGGCCCGGCCAGGACGGCGGACGTGTCGTTGCTGGTCATGATTTCTCCCGTCGTGAGCTTTCGGCAATGAAGACCGGCCGCGCCCGGGAAAGGAATCGGGGCCGCGCACCCCTGGCGTTCCGCGGCTAGCTGAGCACGCGCTGGCGGAGGTAGCGGAGGGCGTGGGTGCTCAGCCGGGAGACGTGCATCTGGGAGATGCCGAGCTGCTGGCCAATTTGCGCCTGCGTCATGTCGTCATGGAAACGCATCCGCAGGATCCTCTGCTCACGGGGGGCCAGCTCGCCCCAGTGCGCGGCCACGGCCCGGATGGCGAGCATGTGTTCCACCGCGTGGTCCTCCGCGCCGAGGACGTCCGCGAAGGTGGCTGTGCCAGAAGGACCGGGCAGCTGCGCATCCAGGGACGATGGCCGGAAGGCTAGTTCGGCCCGCTGTGCTTCACGCAGATCCTCCCCGCTGACTTCCAGGTGCCGGCTCATCTCGGAGTGGGTCGGTTCGCGGCCCAGGTCCTGAGTCAGCTGGCCGGCCGCTTTACGGGCTTCCAGGACCAGGTCCTGCACAGAGCGGTTGACGTGGACCGGCCAGCACGTGTCCCGGAAGTACCGCTTGATCTCACCGCTGATGCACACCTGCGCGTAGGCGGCCAGGTTGCCGCCGACCGCCGGGTCAAAGCGGCTGATCGCCTTCATCAGGCCGATGTACCCGACCTGCATCAGATCCTCGGTTGGCTCTGGGCTGCCCCGGTACCGCCGCACGCACGAGTACACCAGGCGGCGGTGACGGGCTACCAGCAGCTCGCACGCCCAGGCCCGCGACTGGCTCGTCGCCTCCAGCGAGCCGACGATGCTCAGCAGTTCCTGGTCGTCCAGCCCGCCCAGCGGTTCCTGGAGTACCTCGCCTGCCGGGGCAGGCGGGACCGGCCCGGCCTCGGGGGACATTGCCGGTGAGTAAATCGCTGTCATGCTCGCCTCGGCTCACAGAAGAACCGCCGAGGTCCGGGGCAGTTTGGTCGTCACCAAAGCACGGATGAGCAGGGTGACGCAAATCTCTACGTTAGTGAGGCTACATGGCCTTTTGCTTCCCCGCGAGCCGACGATGACGGACGGCAAAAGGGGCTCATATTGGCGTCGAATGCTCTATGCGCGGAGACTGGGAAGGGGTAGATATGAGGTGATTCGCTCCGGACCCTGGCAGCTGCTCGCGCGAAATATCGTGCGGGCAGAGCAGGGCCCGGATTTTTTCGTGCACGGAAACGATGCCGGCCAGACGCCACGGACCGAGAGAGGTGACAACTCAGGGGAGGTTCCTCCTCCCCGCTGCGATCTGCCCAAGCATGACCGGACTACCGCGTGCGTCCTCTCGTCACTGGCTAAAGGAGTCGGTTATGGGCATCATCGCCTGGATTGTTCTCGGCCTGGTCGCAGGCTTGCTCGCCAACGTGCTGATCCCCGGCAGGAGATCACAGGGCCTCATCCTCACCTGCGTCATCGGCATCGTGGGGGCATTGCTCGGCGGCTGGGTAGCCACCAAGCTGTTCCACGTCCACAGCCTGCAGGGCTTTTTCAATCTCTCCACCTGGATCACGGCGATCGTCGGTGCGGCAGTGCTGCTGCTCATCTTCCACGTGATCACTGACCGGTCCGGCAGGTCTAGCCGGTCCAGCAGATCCGGCCGGTCCCGCAGGTACGCACGCCGCTAGAGCACGCCAAAGGGCTCCGGGGGCGCTGACGGACGAAGATTGCCGTGCTGTCACCGCGATGACGCCACGGTTCAGCGACAGCGATCACCGCTCAGCAGGTTCGAGGACGGGCGGGTCCTCCGAGATCTTTCCCGCGCTGCTGGACGGAAGGTTCCCATCCAGGTGCGCGCTCCACCCGGCCGGATGGGTGGTCACGTCCTCGCAGCGCTCCTGGAGCCGCTGCAGTGATTCGCTGTCGCCAAGCCGGAATACCACTTCCAGATGCGCGCTTTCCCGGACTTCGGGAAGGTCCAGCACGGCATCGACGAGGCTAGCGCGGCGGCCTGGGGTGATGTGGCCGGACTCGGCCTGCAAAGACACCCGGGCCGTGCCGCCGGATGCTTCAGAGGTGATCACCTCGGCCGTGGCGACGGTGCGGTCATCGTCGCCGACCTCGAGGCTCTGACGCAGATCATGCTCGGCCATGCGATGCCTCCAACTGCGGATTCTGCGCGGACTCGGGCCCGGGTACGAGCAGTTGTAGCCCTGCTCTGAAGCGGCCTGCGGGCGATCCCACCGCAGGGAGCATCGGTGGCCGGCTGGCCATTCAGCGGGTCTGAGCGCCTGCCTGCGGCCGGGCCGAGAACGGGATCATGAATTTTGCCCTGTTATTTCCAGTAAACGTCCTATAACGACTGCTGTCAACAGCGTCTGCCGCACTGCCAGCAATATTAATTCCGGGCTTTGGGCGGCAGGGAGTGGTGGTACCTGCGAGGCGTCCCCGACGGCATCGTTCACATTGCCCCAAAACCGGGTTCAATAGCCGGGGAGCGAATTGCTCATTTCTTATTCTCGATATAGCTGAAAATTGGCGTCCGCAGGCGAGAAATTGGCGGGTGCGGGGGTTATGGCCGGGAGCCGCCGGAGGAACCTCCGCTCCTGCGGCAGGCTACCCCCGGCTAGCGGGGCGCCTGGTAGGCCAGCTGGCCGACGCTGTTGAGGTGGCGCAGCGCCTGGGCGTAAGAGTCAACCAGGCTGGTCTCGCAGTAGGGCAGTTCCTGCTGCTGGCAGAAGGTCCTGATCAGGGCCTGGGAGTGCCGCAGGTTGGGCCGGGGCATGGAGGGGAAGAGGTGGTGCTCGATCTGGTAGTTCAGGCCGCCAAGGGCGAGATCGGTCAGCCTGCCGCCCCGGACGTTGCGGGAGGTGAGCACCTGCCGCCGCAGGAAGCCGGTGCGGTCGGCGGCATCCAGGATGGGCATGCCCTTGTGGTTCGGGGCAAACGAGGAGCCGAGGTACAGGCCGAACACGCCCTGCTGTACGAGGACGAACACCACCGCCTTGACGGGGGAGAGGACCAGGAATACCGCGGCGAGGTACGACCGCGAAATGCACCGCGAGCAGCCCCGTCTCCCAGGCCCGGTAACGGGAGGCGCGGCTGGTCAGCGACCGGATGCTGGCCACGTGCAGGCTGACCGCTTCCAGCAGCAGCATCGGGAAGAACAGGTAGGCCTGAAAACGGAACGTCAGCCGGGCCAGCCCCGTGGTCTCGCCGGCCTTGGGTTCGGTGAAGGCCAGCACACCGATCACGATGTCGGGGTCCGCGCCTTCCTGGTTGGGGTGGGCGTGGTGGCGGTTGTGCTTGCTGACCCACCAGCCGTAGCTCAGCCCAATGCCCAGGTTGCCGAGCAGGACGCCGATGACGTAGTTGGCCTTACGGGAGCGGAAGATCTGGCGGTGCCCGGCGTCGTGACCCAGGAAACCGACCTGCGTGAACATGACGGCCAGGAACGCGGCGATGGGCAGCTGCCACCACGAGTCACCGACCACGACGAAGGCTGCCCACCCGGCGGCCAGCAGCACGACGGTGGCAGCGATCTTCCCCGTGTAGTACCGCGGGCGCCGGTCCAGCAGCCCGGCGAGCCTTACCTGCCGGGACAGCTGCGCGTACTCGCTGCCGCCTCGCGCGGCGGGCGGCGCGGAAACCGGCTGCGCCGGCCAGGCCGGCAGGCCGGGTGCTGCGTCAAGGGATTGCACCAGGAACTCCTAGGAAGCACATCGTGACCAATGTGGTGATGTGCCGCCGGGGTCCTGGGCGACGACCAGGGCCTGCCGCTGCCGTAAGGGAAACTCGCGGCGCGGACGGTACCTGGTCTCACAGTACCCGGCCTGACCTGCCGCGGACATGACCGAATCTGGAACACCAGGAGGACGGTGTCGTCGCTGATCTTTCCGCCGGTGAAGGCGGGCCGGGCGTGCTGGATGGCGCCGGCGATCCCATCCGCGGACAGGTCACGCGGGGTGGCGATGAAGTCGCAGAGGCGGCAGGCCGGGCGCTACTGGCCGGGTGGTGGAGGGAACTCTGCTGAGGTGCTGTCGACGAAGTTCCGGGCCACGTCGGTGAGGCGCTGGTTGCTGTTGCGGGCGTGGTCGCGAAGCAGCCGGAAGGCCTCGTCCATGTCGGTGCCAAGTCGCTCGGCGAGCTTGCCCTTGGCCTGCTCGATGACGACCCGGCTGTTGAGCGCGGCCTGGAGCTGCTCGGCCATGGTCTCGCTGCGGCGCAGGCTGCGCTCCTGCAGGAGGCCGATGGTCGCCACGTCGGCCAGGGCCTGCGCGATGCGGAGGTCTGCTGGCTCGAAGGCACCCGGGGTGGCGCGGAAGAGGTTCAGCGCCCCGATGACCTGATCACGCAGCCGCATCGGCAGGGCCTCTACCGTGCGGAACCCGGCCTGGGTCGCGGCGGCGGCAAACCGGGGCCACGGTGTTCCCGGATCGGCAAGGTCAGCGGCGGTGACAGAGTGGCCGCTGCGGAAGCAATCCAGGCACGGTCCCTGGTCGTTCTGGATCTGGAACAGCTCGGCCATGCCGGCCGCTTCGCTGGACGCTGCCGCGACCCGCAGCTCGCCGCGCGGGTCAGCCAGCACGACACCGGCCGCGGACGCGGCTAGCAGCGCGACGCTGCGGTCGGTGAGCATGTGCAGGAAATCAATGATGTCGAAGTCGGCGACCATCGTGTCGGCCAGCTCGACGAAGGTGCCGGAGAGCAGTTCGGAGTCCATCAGAATTCACCTTCTCGTCGCTGGAAGTGAGGTGCTTTCTACTGAGCCTGCCGGGCGCCGGCCTGGTGTCATCGCCCGGCCTCCTGACCTGGCTCAGGATCCAGGCGCAGGCGGCGGGCGACGATATCGCCGGCCACGTCGGCCAGCCGCCTGTCCCGGGCATAAGCGTAGGCCCGGAGCCGGGCAAAGGCTTCCCCGGCGCTGACGCCGAGCTGCACGGTGAGCATGCCGGTGGCCTGGTCGATCTCTACCCGGTGCACCGCCAGATCGGGGGACTGCCCGCCTGGCCGTGTCCCGGGCCCGATTCCGTCCGCTGGCGGTGTGCCGCCGTCGAGACTCTCGAGCAGCAGCACGGTCGCCGTGTCGGCCAGCAGGAGACAGTCCCCGAGCTGCAGACTGGACAGCGGGCCGGGAGAGCTGCGGTACAGGCCGATTATCCCACTGCGGATCGCGCCGATCATCAGCGGGAACGCGAACACGGCCATGGCGCCGGTGTTGCGCGCTTCCGCCGTGAATGCGGGCCACCGGCGAGCGGATTCCTGGTCACCCAGGTCAGCGGCCAGGACCGGCGCCGCAGCGGCCAGCACGTCATGGGACGGCCCTTCGCCGAGCAACAGCTGGAGTTCCGCGAGCTGCTCGCTGACCGGGTCCGTTACGCTCAGCACAAAATCCGGTCCCCGGCTGCTGGCGGCGGCCACCCACGCCCCGCTGGCCTGGGCTGAGGAGACGGCGACGGCGCACACATCGCCGACCGCCACCCGGCGCCCACCCGCGGCGGCGTGCTCCGCGATCAGGCCCCACAGGACCGTCGCGCGGCTGACACTCATCATCGGGCTGCCTTCCTGCTACAGCAGCCAGGCGGGGATCGACCCAACAGCTCATTGGCCTGCACCCATGACCCTACGCCCCGGGGCAGCGGACGGCTGGCGGTCTTGCCGGTGGCGACGTCATGATCATCGGTGGCGTGGTCGAGATCGCGTTCGGCATCAACGCCGCGGGTTAGTCCCCGCGGACCAGTCGCGACACCGCTGACCGAGGTCCGCGCCCAGGCTCAGGGGGCCGCGTCGCGCCTGCTGCGGTCGGTTTCGCGGTCGGTGGCCGATTGCTCCCGGCCGGCTCGGTGGGCCTGGCGCCGCAGCAAGGCCTCGCAGCGGTCCATGGCCGAAGCGCTCCGGGCGATCAGCTGGCGGGACCGGGTGATGGCTTCGTGGGCCCGCTGCTGGACGCTGGTCGTGGTCAGCCCGGAGTCCCGCAGGAGCCTGTTCGACTCTGGCCTCCCGGCCGTCGGCGAGGACATCCCGCTGGTCGGCCTGGGCCTCGCGCTGATCGGCGAGGGTCTCCCGCTGGTCGGCCCGCGCTTCACGATCGTCGGCCTCCGCTTCCCGCGCATCAGCCAGGCTGTCACGCTGGTCGGCGGTGTGCTCCCGGGGCCCGGGATCTGCGTGACCGGTCCCGGGCTCACGGCTGGCTGAACCCATATACCTGAGGATGCCTGGTTACAGCGGCCACGTCGATGATGATCATCCGTCCCCGGCCAGTTCCTGCCGGTGCGGATGAGACCCGTGCGATAGGGTGAGCCCACACGGTACAACGTGAGGCGTCGCCATCAGGGCGCGCCGGTCGTACCTCGCTCCATGAGCGAGCTGGTTTCCACGGACGTGGCGGCCCTCGAAAAATGCGGCCACCCGAGTCCGGGAGACATTCCTGCATGACCGTACTTCCCATTGATGACACGCATGCCCGCAGTCGGCGGCCCGGCCGGGCTAAACCCGGCCCGGCCCTGACCTTCGCCGACCTTGGCGTTCCCGGGCCGCTGGTCACCTCGCTGGCCGGCGACGGCATTCTCACCCCGTTCCCGATCCAGGCCGCCGCGCTGCCCGATGCGCTGGCCGGGCTGGACATCCTGGGCCGCGGCCGGACTGGTTCCGGCAAGACGCTCGGCTTCGCGATCCCGCTGGTCGCGGGGCTGGCGGACGGGCACACGCTCGCCTGCCGCCCGCGCGGCCTGGTGCTGGTACCTACCCGCGAACTGGCCAGCCAGGTCCACGCCGTCCTCGCGCCGCTGGCCGCCTCCATGGACCTGACGGTGACGACCATATTCGGCGGTATCGGGCAGAATCCGCAGGTCACGGCCCTGCGTAACCGGGTGGACATCGTCGTCGCCTGCCCGGGCCGGCTGGCCGATCTCATCGAGCAGGGGCACTGCCACCTGGACGATGTGGAGATCAGTGTGGTCGACGAGGCCGACCACATGGCTGACCTGGGATTCCTCCCGGTAGTGCGGCGGCTGATGGAGGCCACCCCGCCCGAGGGCCAGCGGATGCTGTTCTCCGCCACCCTGGACAAGGCCGTCGATGTGCTGGTCCGGCGGTTCCTCAGTGACCCGGCGGTGCACTCGGTGGACTCGGCCGCGGCCGCACCGGCCGCCATGGTCCACCACCTGCTCACCGTCGCTCCGGGGGACCGGGTACGCGTGGTCGCCGCGCTGGCGGCCGGCAATAACCGGTCGCTGATCTTCACCCGCACGAAGCACGGCGCGCAGAAGCTCGCCCGGCAACTCGCCGGATCGGGGCTATCCGCAGCCGAACTGCACGGGAACCTGCGGCAGGGGGCCCGGGAACGGAACCTGGCCTCGTTCGCCTCCGGCGCGTCCCGGGTCCTGGTCGCCACGGACATCGCGGCCCGGGGTATCCACGTGGACGGCATCGACCTGGTCATCCACGCCGACCCGCCGACCGAGCACAAGGCCTATCTGCACCGGTCGGGGCGCACCGCCCGGGCCGGTGCGGCCGGCGTGGTGATCACCGTGCAGAGTCCCGCGCAAGCGGGCGACGTGCGCGTGCTGATGCGCCAGGCCGGCGTGGCCCCGCTCACGGCCAGCGTCAGCCCCGGCTCCGCGCTGCTGCGTTCCATCGCCGGGCCGCCGGCCGGCCGGGCCGTCGCGGCCGCGACGCCGGCCGTCCTGGACGCGCCGGCGGTCGCGGTGGCGGCCACCGGCAGCGCCGCGGTCGCCCTGTCCGCCGGATACCGGGGCCGCCGCAGGCGCTGACGATCACGGCCCGCCGCCGCAGCCCGGAGTCCCCGGATACCGGGCTGGGGCCGCAGAGGCGGGAATATGCGGCCGCCGCAGGGCGCTATACGTGGGAGTTGTTGTTGACGTAGGCGATCGTGTAGGCGCCCGCATTTTCGACAGTTTGGGCGTCTCGCCGGTTGGCTCTGGATCTTTCCTTCCGATGGCGGGCAACCAGCAGCTGGCCCGCGCGACCGCGCGGGCTCGGAGCTCGTCTTTGAAGGAGACAGCACAGATGGCGCAAGGCACCGTGAAGTGGTTTAACCCCGACAAGGGTTTCGGCTTCATCGCCCCCGACGACGGCACGGCCGACGTCTTCGTCCACCACTCGGCGATCGACATGGGCGGTTACCGCACCCTGGCCGAGAACCAGAAGGTGGAGTACACCACCAAGCAGGGCCCGAAGGGCCCGCAGGCGGACCAGGTTCACGCAGTCTGACCGTTCGTCAGCGGCAGGCCCGCGCCTCAAAGCGCGGGCCTGCCGCATACTCGTCCTAGTAGTACTCAGCCGCCCGGACCCCGCGGCGCCATTGACGCCCAGCGGCTGGTCACCGGCCGCGCGATGCTCGCCGCAGGAGGACGAGGTTGACCGTTGACGCGGCAAGTCCAGCTGCCGGACGCCCCCCGGTAGCCAGGCGGGAAAAGCCGCCGGCTAGCCCAGGCAGTGACTACGCGCAACTATCCCGGCTGGTGCGGACGGCGGGCCTGCTGCGCCGGCGCCGGGGTTACTACAGCGTCAAGATCGCCGTCAACCTGCTCCTGCTGCTGGGCGGGTGGGCCGTGTTCTTCCTGCTCGGCCGCTCCTGGTGGCAGATGCTGGTGGCGGTCTTCCTGGGCCTGATGTTCACCCAGACCGGGTTCATCGGCCACGACGCGGGCCACCGGCAGATCTCCGGTTCCAAGCGCGCCGACGACCTGATCGGCCGGATTCACGGCAACCTGCTGATCGGGCTCAGCTACGGGTGGTGGACCTCCAAGCACAACCGGCACCACTCCCATCCCAACCAGGTCGGCCGGGATCCCGACATCGGCGGCCGGGCGGTCGCCTTCACCCCGGACCAGGCCCGCGCGCGCGGCGGGCTGGGACGCTGGCTGGCCGGCTACCAGGCCTGGCTGTTCTTCCCGATGCTGCTGCTCGAAGGCCTCCACCTGCATGTCGCCGGGGTCCGGACCCTGCTGGGCCGCCAGCGCACCGGGGTCAAGGTGGTGGAAGGGACGCTGCTCGCCGCGCACATCATCGGCTACCTGGCCGCCGTGTTCCTGGTGCTGTCCCCGGTGCAGGCCGTGGCCTTCCTCCTCATCCAGCAGGGCGTGTTCGGGCTCTACCTGGGCTGCTCGTTCGCCCCCAACCACAAAGGCATGGCGATGTTCGGCGAGGACGAGAAGGTCGATTTCCTCCGCCGCCAGGTGGTCACCTCCCGGAACATCCGCGGTAGCTGGTTCACCGACTTCGCCCTCGGCGGCCTGAACTACCAGATCGAGCACCACCTGTTCCCCTCCATGCCCCGGCCGACCCTGC
Organism: uncultured Actinomycetes bacterium; assembly: GCA_963713815.1. Taxonomy (GTDB): domain Bacteria; phylum Actinomycetota; class Actinomycetes; order Streptosporangiales; family Streptosporangiaceae; genus RYN-230. The sequence goes on along the minus strand of CAVQNH010000032.1, from coordinate 440,104 downwards.
GGCGCGCCCAGGCGCCGGTGCGCGCGTTCTGCGAGCAGCACGGCATCGCCTACCACGAGACCGGCGTGGTGGATTCCTACGTCCAGGTCCTGCGGCACCTGAACACCGTCGGCGGCCCGCTCCGCCCGGAGCTCGAGTACTGACCGGTGCCAGCGTGGCACGGGCCAGCGCGAACCGTGCCAATGTGGACAGGGCCGCTGGATGAGCTTGGAGGTGGGACGCATGAACGCGTCCGATGTGTGGGTCGCCAAGGACGACGGCAGTGACATCATCCGGGCTGCGGCGATCGTGGCGGCTGGCCGGGACTACAACGGCAATGTCACCGTCCGGCTGGCCGGTGGGGAGCAATCGGCCGTGACCCTCGTCGCGGTCGCCCCGCACGAGGGCCAGCGCACGCCGGAGGACTTCCACCACCAGCTGATCCGGGTCGTGGCCGAGCTGTCTGACGCGGCCGGGTCGGCCGTGGTCCACCCGGTCTACGACGAACCGGACGGCTGGCGCTGGGTCACCGCCCCGCTGTAGGGACTGCTGGCCGGGCGGGAAAGCGCAGGCTCGCCCCGCGCAGGCTCGCCCCGGGCGGCCCGCAGGCCGCATACTGGATGTGATGAGAAACCAGCCCGCGTCGTGACCCGGCGCCCCGTGCCCGGCAGCCCGTTCAACAAGCCGCAGGCCGCACCCCTGCCCGTCGAGGAGTTCGCAGCGCAGGACCTGGTGACGCACGACCGCTACGGTCTCGGCCGGGTCATCAGCGCCGAGGAGGACGCGGTGCTCGTCGAATTCGGCACCGTCCGGCACCGGATCAGCGCGCCGTACGCCAAGCTGACCAAGCTCTGACCCGTCCGCCGGACCCGCCGCCAGGCCTGGGCTTCACGCGCGCCCTGATCCAGCCCGCCGTCCCGGCCTTATCGCCGTAAGACAGGAATCTCAGGCAACCTGACACCGGCAATTTTTTTCCGGAAACGATGGTAAACTTCGGGTATGGGCAGCTGGGGCTTCCTGAGTAACCACGGCCGTGTGCTGCTGTTCCTCGCACATGACCCGGGGATGCGGCTGCGCGACATCGCGGCCAGCCTGGGCATCACCGAGCGGAGCGCGTTCGGCATCATCACCGACCTGACCGGGGCCGGTTACATCAGCAAGCGCAAGGACGGCCGCCGCAACCACTATCAGATCCAGGTGCACCAGCCCCTGCCCGAGCCCACCAGCCGCGAACGGACCGTTGGGGAAGTTCTGGCCCTGCTGGCCGGTCCCGGCGCGGGGCTGGCCCCGGACCAGCCGCCCGGGGAGGAAGGACGCCGCTGAGCCGCCCCGCCCCTGAGCCTGCCCTGAGCACACGAGTGCTGCGGGGAGCGTTCAGGACACGGCAGCCGTCCGGCCGCCGATTCTGCCTCACACGGATCGGATTCCCATGATGAACTCCGGCAGCACGATCGCTCCCGGCCTGGACTGCTTCGTCCGGAACGAGGACGGCATCGCCGTCGCGGAACTGGCCGGCGAACTTGACCTGGCCCGCGCCCCCGCCCTGCGTGAGCAGCTTCTCGGGCTGCTGCGGCCGGGCTCCAGCCGGCTGATCCTCGACCTGTCCCGGGTGAGCTTCTGTGACGCCAGCGGGCTCGCCGTGCTGGTCGGCACGGGCCGCCGGGCCCGTCTGCTGGGCGGGTTCCAGCGCCTGGCCGCGGTCTCGCCGCACGTGGCCCGGGTGCTGAACCTCACCGGGCTCCGGCGGCACCTGCCGGTCTTCGCCACCGTCCAGGCCGCCGCCGCCGCGCCAGCCGCCCGGACCAGCCGGGCCGCCGCCTGACCGCTGTTCACCCGCCCGGCGGTGTCCGGCCAGCGCCGCGTCCTGACGGGCATGCGCGCGGCCGGGCCCGGGATGGCAGGCACCTGGTCCCGGGGAGCGCGGACTCAACGCTCGCGGGGATAGTCCGGGCGGAGCCGGTTGTAGCTGTCCGCCACCTCGTTGAACGTCCCGCCCAGCCGCAGGCGGTCCTCGTCGGGCATCATGCCTCTAGTCTGGTGCCGCCCCGTGCCGCCAGCCCTGCCAGCCAGCCCGGTGCCAGCCAGCCCAGCGAGAGCTACGCCGATCCGCGGCTGGCGGCGCTGTACGACGCGCTGAACCCGTCCGACGCCAGCACGGCCTTCTACCTCGGGCTGGCCGGCCCGGCGCCGGCCCGGATCCTGGACATGGGCTGCGGGACCGGGTTGCTCGCCTGCGAGTTCGCGGCCCGGGGGCATGACGTGACCGGAGCGGACCCGGCGGCGGCGATGCTGGCCGTGGCCCGCGGCCGGCCGGGCGGTGACCGGGTGCGCTGGATCCAGGCCGACGCGGCGGGCCTGGCCACCCCGGCCCGGTTCGACCTGATCGTCATGACCGGGCACGTGTTCCAGCTGCTCCGAGGCGACCGGGACGTCTCCGCGGCGCTGGAGGTCCTGGCCGGGCACCTGGCCCCGGGCGGCCGGATCGCGTTCGAGACCCGGAACCCGGCTGTCCGGGAATGGCAGGAGTGGAACCCGCGGGACACCAGGCAGCGGGTGGAGGCGGCCGGCCTCGTGGCCGACGTGCACTACGACATCAGCGCGGTGGCCGGGGAGCTGGTCACCTACGAGACCTGGTTCCGCTTCGCCGGTGCCCGCGACGCCCTGGTGGTCCCGGACACGCTCCGGTTCATGGACCAGGCCCAGGTGGCCGCGTTCCTCAGGGCGGCCGGCCTCACCCGGGTCACCTGGTACGGCGACTGGGACGGCTCGCCGTACGGGCCGGCCAGCCCCGAGATCATCGCCATCTCCGGATACGACGGGCCGGCCACCCCGGCGGGATCGCGTTAGCGGCCCCGTCGCGGGCCTGGCCGAGGCCGCCCCCCTGGGCCTCGGCCAGGCCGCCCGCCCAGGCCGCCCGCTGATCCGGCCTCTTAGGGCCCGGCCAGGCCGCTCCCGTCGGCCTGGCCGAGCAGGCGCGACTTGACCTCGTTCTTCAGGACCTTGCCGACCCGGGAACGGGGCAGGTCCGGCCAGACCTCGACGTGCTTGGGCGCCTTGACCCCGCCCAGGCGCTCCCTGGCGAACGCGCGGAGGTCATCGCCCGGGACGTCCTGGCCGGGATGAGGCTGGACAACGGCGGTGACCCTCTCGCCCCACTTGTCGTCCGGCAGCCCGACGACCGCGCAGTCCAGCACCCCGGGGTGGGCCATCAGGGCCTGCTCGACCTCGGCGGAGTAGACGTTGAACCCGCCCGTGATGATCATGTCCTTGGCCCGGTCCACGATGTAGAGGTAGTTGTCCGCGTCGAGGTAGCCGATGTCGCCGGTGTGGTGCCAGCCGTGCCGCCCGGCCTCGGCGGAGGCGGCCGGGTCCCGGTAGTAGCCGGCCATGACCAGGGGGCCGCGGACCACGATCTCGCCGCGGTCCCCGGCGTCCAGCAGCCGGCCCTGGTCATCCATGATGGCCACGGTGACCAGCGGCCCAGGGCGCCCGGCGGACGCGAAGCGCTCGGTAGCCAGGCGGCCATCGGCGTGGAAGTGATCTCTGGGTGCCATGCTCGAGATCATCATCGGCGCTTCGGTCTGCCCGAACAGCTGCCCCATGACCGGGCCGATGACGCGGATGGCCTGTTCCAGGCGCGTCGCGGACATGGGAGCCGCGCCGTACCAGAGGCATTGCAGTGAGCCCAGGTCGGCGCCGGCCAGCCCGGGCTGATCGAGCAGCAGGTAGACCAGGGTGGGCGGCAGGAATGCGTGCGTCACCTGGTGCCGCCCGATCAGCGAGACGAACTCGGCCAGGTCCGGCGAGGGCATGATGACGATCTCCCCGCCCAGCGTCATGACCGGGAAGCAGAGAACCCCGGCCGCGTGGGTGAGCGGGGCGAGGGCGAGATAGACGGGCCGTCCCTCGAAGGGGTAGCCGATGAGGGTGAGGGCCGTCATCGCCTCGAGGTTGTGCCCGGTCAGCAGCACGCCCTTGGGCTGGCCGGTGGTGCCGCCGGTGCCCGCGATCATCACGATGTCATCGACTGGCTCGGCCTGCCAGGGCTGGCCCTCCAGGCGGTCCACCCAGTCCCCGAACGCGACGGCCCCCGGCACGCCCGCGCCCGCGTCCTGGTCGAGGCAGACCAGGGTGGTCACCTTCGGCAGGTCTGGCGCTATCCGGGCGACCAGCGGCGCGAAACTCCCCTGGAAGATCAGGCAGGCGCAGTCGAAGAGGTCCAGCAGTGCGCGGTTCTCCGCCGCCTCGTTGCGCGGGTTGACCGGGCACCACACCGCCCCGGCCCGGGCGATGCCGAACACGCAGGAGAACGCGACCGGGTCGTTGGCGGACAGCACCGCCACCTTGTCGCCGGGCCGGATGCCGGACCGGGCCAGCGCCTGGCCGATCACCCAGGACAGCCGCTGGACCTCGGCGTAGCTGCGGCTCTGGCCGGCCATGGTCAGGCACGGCGCAGCCGGGCCGAGCGAGGCTCCCTTGTCCAGGAAGTCGGTCAGCCGCATGGACTGTGCCGACGTGGACTGGGCCGGCGTGGACTGTGCCGGCCTGGACTGTGCCGGCCTGGACTGTGCCGGCCTGGACTGCGCTGACACGGTCAGTGCTGCACGGTGAGCACGGGCTCCATGACCAGGCCGAAGCTGCGCAGCATGCCCAGCAGCTCGCGGTGGCCGAACGCCTGGCAGCCGGACGCGAAGCCGGCCCGCCGGGGCGGCTGCTGGAGCAGCGAGTACGCGGCGTAGGCCTGCAGGGCGCCGGTCTGCTTGTAGTTGCAGTTGCCGTGCAGCACGCAGTGCGCGCGGCCGAGCGGCCCGGACGCGTAGACCGAGTCCAGCGAGGTGTTGATCCGCGGGTTCTCCCGCGGCGGCATCTCGTTCATCACCGCGGCGGCCTGCTCGGACAGGGCGGTGTACTTCTCCGCGTCGGACAGGTCCTTGATCTGCTCCAGCGCGCCCGCCACGATCTGCGGCACGCCCATCATCAGCGCGCGGTTGAACACCCCGCCGAGGACCTTGACGTTCGCGACGCGCGGGTCGCGGCGGAACCAGACCGGGTGCGAGGTGCCGCCCCACGGCAGGGCCAGCCCCGTCTCGTGCTGGCCGGGCACCACGACGGTGTAGAGCCCGGCGTCGGGCGGCCATTCCACGTACTCGTTCTGCTCGAGGTAGTAGGCCTTGGCCAGGGCCGCGTTGACCAGGATGGTCCGCGTCGAGGCGATGGTGGGCAGGCCCTTCCAGAACACCTCGATGTCCAGCGTGTCCAGGCCCGGCAGCTCGAGGCAGATACCGGCCGCGATCTCACCGGTGGTGTACATCTGCGCGACGCCCGGCGCCAGCAGCAGCCCGCGCTCCGCCATCTGCTCGCCGTAGGTCTCGTCGCAGGTGATCAGCCAGTCCTGCTCGCCGGTGGTGTCGAGGTAGTGGCAGCCGGCCGCCAGGCAGGCCTCGACCACCTCGCCGCCGTGCTGCGCGAACGGCCCGACCGTGTTGAGCACGACCTTCGCGCCGGTCAGCAGCTCGGTCAGCGGCCCGACCGCGTGCTCGACCTCGATCACCTCGTGCGGCACGGTGCCGATGCCGGGGACCCGGTCCAGGGCCTCGGAGATGCGGGCCTTGTCCCGCCCGGCCGCGACGAAGGGGACGTTGAACTCGCGCAGGTACTCGCAGATCAGCTGGCCGGTGTACCCGGACGCTCCGTAGACGACGACAGGCTTGTCCGTGCTCATGAGTGCGCCTTTCGCTGGAAGTCAGCTGGAAGCCGGGAGGACCCGGTCACATGCCCATGCCGCCGTCGACCGGCAGCCCGGCCCCGGTGATGAACCGCGCGCCGTCGGAGGCCAGGAACACCACGGCGTCGGCCATGTCCGGCACCTCGCCGAGCCGGCCGAGCGGGGTCTGCTCGATGACCGCGCCGACCGCATGCTGCGCGCTGGGGATACAGGCCGAGCGTTTCCATGTCCGCCGCGAGCTGCAGGCCCATCTCCGTCGCCACCAGGCCCGGGTACACGCAGTTCACCCGGACGCCGTAGCCGAGCTTGCCGGATTCCATGGCCGCGACCCGGGTGAGCCGGTCCACGGCCGACTTGGTGGCGGAGTAGCCGGCGATACCGGGGAAGGCGATGGTGGCCGCGACCGAGGCCACGTTGATCACGGCGCCGCCCTGGCCGGCCGGGCCGCCGGGGCGCATGGCCCGGAACGCGTGCTTGATGCCCAGGGCCGTGCCGAGCACGTTGACCTCGAGCATGCGCCGCAGGTCCGCGGCCTCGATGTCGATGAGCAGGCTGGAGATCTCCACCCCGGCGTTGTTGACCAGGATGTCCAGGCCGCCGAGGGCGCTGACGGCCTGCGTCATGGCCTGGTCCCAGCTCGCCTCGCTGGTCACGTCCAGCGGCACGAACTCGGCAGATCGCGCCGGACTGGCACAGCGCGTCGGCGGTCTGCTTGCCCAGCTCCTCCTGCACGTCGGCGATGACGACGGCCGCGCCCGCCCGGGCCAGGGCTTCCGCCATGCCGTGGCCGAGCCCGCGGGCCCCGCCGGTGACCAGTGCCTTCCGCCCCGTCAGTTCGAACACGCTCATCAGGCACCTCTTCCCGGGACCGTCATGGGCCCGTAGCCCGCAGCATCAGGGCCGCGGATCTTGTGACGTGAGTCATAGCCTGGCCGCGCATCTTGACAACTGTCAAGAGATGGCTGGACGATCGTCCAGAGAATTCTGGTCACCTGTCAAGATCGCGAAGAAGCGCGCCGGGTAGACTTGGCCCGCAGTTCGCGGGGGCACGCGAAGCCGATTGGACCCTGACCGTGACCGAGGCAGTGCAGGTAGAGGCCGGGACAGAGACTGAGACTGGCGCAGACTGAGCCAGCGCAGACTGGGACGGCCCAGACTGGGACGGCTCAGGCCGGGACGGCCCAGGCTGAACCGGCAGAGCGGAACCGCGACCGGATCGCGCGCCGGCAGCTGGACAAGTTCGCCGAGCGCCGCGCCCAGCTGGCCGCGGCGGCGCTGCAGACCCTGGCCGAGCAGGGCTACGCGCGGACCAGCCTGCGGGACATCGCGCAGAACTCCGAGTTCTCCCACGGGGTGCTGCACTACTACTTCAGCGACAAGACCGAGCTGATTACCTACTGCGTGCGGCAGTACAAGGCCGAATGCGTGACCCGGTACGACAACATCGTCGCCACCGCCACCTCCGCCGATGAGCTCAGGCGGGGGTTCGGTGCCGCCATGGCGGCCACCCTGGTGGAGGAGGCCACGCTGCACCGGCTCTGGTACGACCTGCGGAACCAGAGCCTGTTCGACGACTCCTACCGCCACGACGTGACCGAGATCGACGACAGCCTCGAGCGGATGATCTGGCGCATCGTCAGCAAATTCGCCGGCCTGGCCGGGACGCCGCTGGCCGTGTCGTCCGGCCCCGCCTACGCCGTGTTCGACGGGCTGTTCCAGCAGGCGCTGATCCGGCACCTGGCCGGCCACGCGGACGCGGCCCGGGACCTGGACGAGAACGTCCAGCGCGTCCTGGACGCGCTGACCGTGCCCCGCTGAGCGCGGGCCACCTGCGCCAGGCGCCGTGACCAGCCTGGCGGTGCGTTGACGGGCGTCCCGCCCCCCGGGCAGACTCGGCGCGTGAAGGAGTGGATCTACTTCATCCATCCCCCGCGGGACGACTTCGCGGCGACCATGACCGACGACGAAAAGTCCGTTTGGGGAAGGCACTTCGACCGGCTGCAGCGGATGCTCGCCGCCGGGCAGCTGATCCTGGCCGGTCCCACGCTCGGCCGGGTCAATACCGGGATAGCCGTGTTCGAGGCGCCCGACGAGGAGGCCGCCCGGCAGGTCATGGCGGACGACCCGGCCATCAGCAGCGGGTACGCCCGGGGTGAGCTGCGGCCGTTCCGGGTGTCGCTGCTCCGCGGCCGCGACTGACGCTCCCGGGCCGCCAGCCGCCTGCCGTGGCGCCGCCGGCCGCGTGCGCGCCAGCCCGTGACCCGGCTAGCCGGAGTGGCGCTGCAGGAAGCCGAGGGTCCGCTCGTTGAAGGCCGCGACGTTCTCGTAGATCGGGGCGTGCGCGCAGTCCTCGAACACCACGAGCTCGGTGTCGGCGATCCCCTGGGTGAGCGGGTCCGCGAAACGGGTGGAGGTCACCTGGTCGTGCCGGCCGAACGTGATCAGGGTCGGGGCCTGCACGGAGGCCAGCACGTCCCGCGCGTCGTGGTCCAGGACCGCCTGCGACTGGCGGAGGAACGCGTCAACGGGCGGCATCGGCCGGCTGCGGACGAAGTCGGCCAGCGACTCGATGTACTCGGGCCGGGCCGCGTACAGCTCCGGCGTGAAGGACCACGGGAAGATGCCCTGGATCACCATGTCCGTCACGCTGCCCAGGCCCTGGGCCATGACCCGCCAGCCCTCGACCACCGTGCGCAGGAACGGGTCAGTGGCCGGCCAGGCGCTGTGCAGGGACAGCGATGCCACCTGCTCCGGGTACTTGGCTGCGAGCCAGATTCCGGCGGCCGCGCCCAGCGACAGCCCGGACACGTGGGCCCGTTCCACGCCGGCCGCCTGCATGAACGCGGCCACGTCATCGGCGAATAGTTCGGTGCTGTAGCGGCCTTCCGGCTTCCCGGACCGGCCGGCGCCGCGCAGGTCCACGGTGAAACAGGTGAAGCTCTTCGCGTAGTCGGCCACCTGGAACGCGTAACACGCCTGGTCGGCGGCCAGGTAGGGGATAAGGACCAGGGGCTCGCCCTCGCCCTGGACCTCGTAGTAGACGTCGATACCGTTCGCCTGCACTACCGGCATCCGGACCCCCTCCTTGCTCCGGAGGCGGCCCTCGTCGCCCGCCCTAGCACCGATCGTCCCCCCGCGGGTAACGTCGCGCCAGTGGCGGAAGAGAACGAGTGCCGCCGGGTGAACGAAGGCCACCGGGAGGTCCGCCCGTGATGAACACCGACACCGTGCTCGGGTACCGGCGGCCCGCCATGCTGGGCGGGACGGCCAGCCCGGACCCCGATGCGCTCACCATCCGCTGGTACGGGACGTCCAACTTCGAGCTGAACTTCCACGACCGGGTGGTGCTGCTCGACACGTTCTACGATCGCGGCCCGCGGATGCGCGGCCTCGGATTCCGGCCCGACGAGGTGGTCCGGGCCGATGCGGTGCTGATCGGGCACCCGCACTACGACCACATCTCGGACGCGGCCCAGGTTGCCTCGGCCACCGGCGCGCCCGTGGTGGTGCACCCGCTCGGCGCGGACGTGCTGACCCAGGGCGGCCTGGACGTGTCGCGGATCCACGCGGTGACCGGCCTCGGTGAGGGCGAACGGCTGGAGTTCCCCGAGTTCACGCTCCGGGTCATCCACGGGTTGCACGCCGACCTGACCCACCCGGAGCAGCAGATGAGCCTGGCGGCGCTGCGCCAGGCCCGGGAGGTCTGGGAACGGGACGAGCCGGCGCTGAGCGCTGAGGAAGAGGCCCACGCCGCGGCGGTGCTGCGGCGCGGCAGCATGGCGCCTGAGGTCTTCACCGAGGGCACCATGTGCCTGGTCATCGACATCGGCGGCTACCGGATCGTGTACCGGGACAGCGGCGGCCCGGTCAGCCAGGAGGAGCGCGCCTTCTTCGCGGCCAGCCCCGGCTGTGACCTCGCCATCGTGGGCTTCATCGGCCGGCCGCTGGTCCGCCGCCAGCTCAAGGAGGCGACGATGCCGCTCATCGAGACCTACCAGCCCCGGGCGGTCATCCCCTGCCATCACGACGACCTGTACCCGGTGTTCATCGACCTGGCCACCGAGCCGCTCAAGATGCGGGTCCACGAGCAGTTCCCGGCGGCCAGCACCATCCAGCCGGTCTACGTCGAGCCGGTGACGATCGGCATGAAGTCCCAGCTCGTCACCGTCGGGGATCTCTGACGTCCGGTACCGCGGGCTCCGCGACCCCGCCCGCCTGCCGGCGCCAGGGCGACGCGTTATCTGTTCGATTCTGCCCCCGGAACTAGGAGGTGATCCGAACAGATAACGAGTACCTCCCGTTGTGGGCGGGGGCAACTAGGGGGCGGAGTCGTGGCGGGGTTTGGCGGGTTCACGCTGGGAGGAGCCGCTGGCCGGCGGAGTGTGCCCCGCCGGCCGGCGGCTCTTTCGTGCTCAGCCGGGCACCTTGTCGAGGAAACCCAGGACCGTGACGAGCCTGCCGTCGTCACCGGTGACCGCCACGTCCGACCCGACGATCAGCGGCTCGGCGCCGTCGGGGCCCAGGCCCCAGGTGAAGCGGGCCTGGCGGTGGTGGGCGTCCGACCGGCCCGGCCAGCGTGAACACGAAACCGGGGAACTGGGCCTGCGCGGCGGCGCTGCACGCGCCGGGCTGATCCGGCCGGCGGCTGGTCAGGCGCCGGTCAGCCAGGCGAAGCTCCACGGTTCCAGCTCGATCCGGGCTGGCTCGGGCCGGGCCGCCGCGCTTCCGGGCGCACCGCTGTCCGCCACCGTGCTCGCGTGCGCGAGCCGGGGCCGCAGCAGGCCGGCCCGGGCGATGATCCCCGCGTCGGCGGACTGGGTGGCGTCGCTGAAGTTGGTGAGGGCCAGGAACGGGGCACTGCGCGGGTGCGCCCGGCGGTAGGCCAGCACGCTCTGGTTCCCCGAGGGCAGGATCTCGGTTGTCCCGCCCGACCGCAGGGCCAGCAGTTCCTGCCGGGCCCGGGCCAGGCCCCGCAGGGCCGCGAACGCGCGGCCCTCCACGCTGGCCGGGTCGCTGCGCCGGGCCGCCCGCGCCCAGTCCATCCGCGGCCGGTGCATCCACCGGTTGTCGGGCGCCTGCTCCGGGTCGTCCGCCCACCCGGGGTCGTTCGGCAGGGCCAGCTCGTCGCCCATGTAGATGAGCGGGATACCGCCGAAGGAGAAGACCACCGCGTACAGGGACTCCAGCCGCCGGAGGGCCAGCGTCAGCTCGGCCTGGTCGCCGGCGGCCAGCGCGCTCTCGATGCCGCACAGTGAGGCGGCCATACCGGAAATCCGGGCATCCCCCGTCACCAGGTTTTCCTGGAACACGGCGCCCCGCGCGAACGACCCAGGGAACCGCCCCGCGAAAAACTCGTTCAGGAACCGGCGGTGCTCGAAACCGCCCAGCCCCACGGCGGCGGCGTCCGCGTCGGACACGGCCCAGCCGATGTCGTCGTGGCAGCGCAGGTAGGACACCCACGCGGTCGGCGCCGGGGCCGGCCGGCGGCGGGACAGCGCGTGCCCGGCCAGGCGCACGTCCCGGGTGGCCAGGGTGGACCAGAGCATCACCATGAGCTGGTTGTCGTAGGCCAGGTCGCACTCGGGCTGATAGCGGTCGTGCGCGCCGAGGTACTGGACCAGCATCTCCGGGCCGACGATCGCCTCGGCCTTGAGTACCAGGCCCGGCGCGGCCAGCCGGGTCAGGCCGCGGAACGCCTGGAGCAGCAGGTGCGCCTCGGGCTGGTTCTGGCAGTCGGTGCCAGCCCGCTTCCACAGGAACGGCGCGGCGTCCAGCCGCAGCACGTCGAACGCCGCGGTTGGCCAGGGTCAGCATGGTCGCGAGCATCTGCCGGAAGACCGCGGGATTGGCGTAGTTGAGGTCCCACTGGTAGTCGTGGAACGTGGTCCAGACCCAGCCCAGCCCGGGTACCTCGGTGAAGCTGCCGGGGGCGGTGTCCGGGAAGACCTCGGGCAGCGTGGCCTGGTAGGCGTCGGGCCCGGTGCGGTCGGGGTAGATCAGGTACATCTCGCGGCAGGCGGGATCCCCGGCCAGGGCCTTGCGGGCCCACTCGTGTTCCCGCGCGGTGTGGTTGAGCACCAGGTCGATGCACAGCGCGATGCCCCGCCCGTGCAGCTCGGCGGCGAGCGCCTCCAGGTCGGCCATGCTGCCCAGCCGCGGATCCACCGCGCCGTAGTCCGCCACGGCGTAGCCGCCGTCACTGTCGCCGTCCCTGGGCTGCAGCAGCGGCATCAGATGCAGGTACGTGACCCCGAGTTCGGCCAGGTAGTCCAGATGCTGCCCGACGCCGCGCAGCGAGCCGGCGAACCGGTCGGCGTAGCAGACGTAGCCGATCACCCGGGACCGCTGGAACCACGCGGGATCGATCTCACGGCGGCGGTCCAGCAGCCGCAGCAGCGCGGGCCGCCCGGCCGCCGCGTCCAGTGCGTCAAGCACCAGCTCGGTCGTGAGCCGGGTGGTATCGGTCACGCCGCCGTAGAGCTGCTCGATCGGGCCGGCAATGTCGAAGGACAGCTGGTCCAGCCGGGCCAGGAACGCGTCGGCGTCCAGCGCACCGAGCCGCCGCCGCACCGCGCTTTCCGCCTCGTTGTCCAGCCTGAACACGCGATACCTCCAGGAGCACGGCCCGCCGACGATCGAGAATACGTGCCGGCGTATCGCCTTGACCTCAAGGACACTTGAGGTTCTAGGCTTCAGGCTGAGCCCGCCCCCTGCCGAACGGAGCAGCCATGGCCTTCACCGACGCTGAGACGGCGTACCTGGGCAGCCAGCCGCTGGGCCGGCTGGCCACCATCCAGCCGGACGGCAGTCCCCAGGTCAAGCCGGTCGGCTTCCGGGTCAACCCGGGCCTCGGCACCATCGACGTGACCGGCTTCAACCTGACATCCAGCCAGAAGTTCCGCAACGCCGGCCGGAACGGCCAGGCCGCGCTCGTAGTGGACGACATCCTGTCCACCGATCCGTGGCGGGTCCGCTTCCTGGAGGTCCGGGGCACCGCGGAGGCCCTCGGCGACGACACGGACGGCGGCCCGCTGATCCGGATCCATCCCACCCGGATCCTCAGCTTCGGCGTCGAGGAACCGCCCGGCGAACCGCACGAGACCCGGCTGCACAGCCGGGACCTGGTCGCTTAGCCGGCGGTGAGCGGGATGCGGGTGAGGCACAGGGGGCAGTCGGCGGCGGGCCAGACCTGGCTGGGGACGGTGGCGGCGGCGTAGCAGGGGACCGACATGGTGGCCTCGATGGTGGCGGCGCCCTGGCCCAGGGCCAGCAGGGCGCCCGCCGCGACCGGGACCGCGCCGCTCTGCCGGAGCAGGCCGAAGCAGGCGGTCACGGCGGTCCCGGCGTTGATGGCGTCGTCCACGATCGCGACCCGCCAGCCGGCCACCCGCCCTTCCAGGCCGGGAGGCAGGCGGTACCCGGGCGGGCCGGGGGCGCGGCCCGCGGGCACGAAGGCGGCGTCCAGCACGTCCGCCACGGCCAGGGCCAGGAAAGCGCCCCCTTCGAGCGGGCCGCAGACCGCGTCGATCTGGTGCGCGTCCAGCCGGGCGCTCACCCACTGCACGTACGGGCGCAGCCGCGCCGGGCGCAGGAACAGGGCGTCGAGATCGAGCCACAGGTCCCCGTGGTACCCCGTGCCCAGGTCGAAGTGCCCGCGGCGGGGCTGGGCGAGCCGGGCTACCGGCGGCAGCCTCCCGTCATCGGTCATGCCGGCGTGTAGACGAGCTCGGCGGAGCCGTCCGGGACGGTACGGTCCGCCCGCAGCAGCGTCGAGCGGCACCGGCGGAAGCGCCCTGGCGTGCTCACGAACCCGTCGGCGCTGATCCCCATGCGGGACTTGATCAGCATGAGCTGTCCTCCTCTCCTCGCGGCCCGGCGGGCCGTTTCACCGGAGACGTCGGGGCCGGTCCCGGATTGCCGGCACCGGCCGCGGGTACGAAGCGTCCGTGATGGCGGAGCAGGCCGGCGCAGGGCGAGGGTATCCCCTGTTCCGGCAGGTAGTCCTGGACGGCACCGACGTGAGGGGGCTGGCCGAGTTCTACCGGCAGCTGCTGGGCTGGCAGTACCGGCCGGGAGATGAGCCGCCGCCTCCGGGCGAGCCGGATCCGGCGGGACAGGACTGGCTGGTCCTGAAGGATGGCGCGGGCGCGGTCCGCATCGCGTTCCAGCAGGTGCCGGAGCTGCCCGAGGCGACCTGGCCGGACGGCCCGGTGCCGCAGCAGCTGCACCTGGACCTGTACGTGACCACGGCGGACGAACTCGGCGCGGCCCACGAGCGGGCGCTGGCCCTCGGGGCCCGGCTGCTCCAGGATCGTTCGGCCGATCCGGAGGAGCCGCTGCGGGCTTACGCCGATCCGGCCGGGCATCCGTTCTGCATCTTCCTGGGGCCTCCGCCGGCCTGAGGCTCTGCTGCCCTGGGGGACGACCCCCTGGACCCCCGCCATTCACGGTCGGCGAACCGCCTCCGGCGCGCCTCGCCTCACCCGATCGGTGGGGGGTGTCCCAGCCGGGCAGCGGGACCGGGCCGCCGGGCAGGGCGGCCCAGAAGTCTGGTCCCGGGGGCGCCTCGACCTGGATGCGCCGGCCGCCGTCCCAGGCCGCGTCGAACCCCAGCCGCCACGAGTGCAGCAGCGCCCGGCCGGTCGCGGACTTGTCGAACAGCGGGTCGCCCTGGATGGGGTGGCCGATCCAGGCGAGGTGAACCCGGATCTGGTGCCGCCGCCCGGTCACCGGGCTGACCGCGAGCAGGGTGTGCCCCGTGTCGCCGGCGACGGTCTGGAACGTGGTGGTGGACGGGTAGGCCCGGACCTCCTGGAACTGCTCCTCCGGCGGGACGGACCAGAGGGAGAGGGCCGGGTCGAAGACGATCGCGGCGCGGTTGGCCGCCACGCGGACCCGGTTCTTGCGCCCGACGCTGAGCGGCAGCTCGATCGTGCCGCGGCCCGGCAGCCCGGAAGTGGCGGTGATGGCCAGGTAGGCCTTGTCCACGGTGCGCCGGTTGAACTGGCGGGTCAGATCGCCGTGCAGGCTCAGCTCCTTGGCCAGCAGCAGGACGCCGGACGTCACCTTGTCGATCCGGTGCGCGGGATACAGCTTCTCGCCCGCGTCCTCCGCGAGCCGGACCAGGTCGGTGTCGTGCCGTTCACCCATGACGGCGAGGCCGGCCGGCTTGTTCAGCACCAGCGCCGCGTCGTCCTCATACAGCACGGTGCTGTCCCGGATCTGCGCCCAGTCGCTCACTGGGCCCACGGTATCCGGGTCCCGGGGCAACCCGCCCGGGCTCCATCCCGCAGGGGGACGAGGAGGCACCCAGGCGCGCCGCGGCGGGACGGCGCGGGCCAGCCGTCCGCGTTTGCTGCGGCCCAGGTCACAGGCCTGGGCCGGACGCGAGGCGACGATACGTTGCCCTCGCTGATACCTTAGCTTTAACCGGAGGCAGGCTGCGGCGGCGTCCTCGCGCCGGTGTCCGTCTCTACTACTCGCGGGATCTGGTGTGGGTAGATGGATTAGTGCCGCGTTGGCCGCCTGCCTGCTGGCCCTGGCCGCAGGTTGTACTGGGCGTGCCGTCCCGGCGAGCATCCAGTCTCCGGCCCGGTCGGCTACATCCGCGCCGACCACCCCGGCCAGTACCCCCGCGCCCAGCCCGTCCGCATCGTCCGCCCCCGTGACGGTGGCGTCCGCGAAACGCGGGCGGCCGCTGCCCGCCGGCACCGCGGCCCGGCTGCCCGCCGGGGCCTTCTACCTGCTGGCCGGCCCGGACCTGGCCAGCCTGAACGTGTGGGAAGTGGGGCCGGGCCCGACCGAGACCCAGATCACCCGCAATCGCCCCGGCCACGGGATCGACGCGCTCGCCGCGTCGGAGTCGGGCATCGTCGTGGCTGACGCCGCGCACGGGACGGACCGGCTGGCGCGGTGGACCCGGCATGGCCTGTCCTGGCTGCGGCACGGGACCCGCGGCCCGCTCATCGTCGGCAGCTCGCCCGACATCCGCGGCGACGGGACCATCGGCTACGTCACCCCGCCGTCGGCGTCCGGGACCCACCGGAACGCGGACTTCGCGATCTGGACCCAGCCCTCGTTCAGCAGCCGGGCCACAGTCATCTACCGGCAGCGCCGCCCGCTGGACGGCCCGGTGTTCGGGCCGCACGGCCAGATCGCCATCGAGGGCTGGAGCGGGCCGGACGGCGGCCGCCGGCCGACCGTGCTGATCTACGCCGGCGGCCAGGTCGCGATGGTCAGCACCGGGGTCTCCGAGATCCCTTCCCTGCTGGCCTGGGGGCACCGGGCGCCCGCGCTGGCCGTCGCGTTCCCGGGGCACCGCGCCGAGCTGCTGTATACGGACGGCCGCCGGCGGCCGCTGCCGTCCGGCTGGCAGCCGCTGGCCTGGAACCCGTCCGGTACCCAGCTGCTGATGCAGTCCGCCACGGCGCTCGGGATCTGGTCGGCTACCGCGCCCGGCCGGGTACGCATGGTCGGCGTGATCACCCCCGGGACGTCGATCCTCCAGGCCGTGTGGCTGTCCGGCAAAGCGCCGATGTGACCTCCGGCTCAGCCGGAGCCGGAAGAAACTCGCGCGGCGGCGGGTTCCCGGCTATGTGAGCGACGTACCGCTGTCCGTGCTGGACCTGGCGCCCGTGGCGGCCGGGGCCTCCGCGGGACAGGCCCTGGAGTACACGACCCAACTGGCCCGGCGCACCGAGGAGCTCGGCTACCGGCGGTTCTGGGTCGCGGAGCACCACAACATGCCGGCCATCGCCAGCTCCGCCCCGGCCGTGCTGATCGCCCACCTGGCCGACGCGACCTCCACGATCCGGGTGGGCTCGGGCGGCGTCATGCTGCCCAACCACGCCCCGCTGGTGGTGGCGGAACAGTTCGGCACCCTGGAAGCCCTGCACCCGGGACGGATCGACCTGGGCATCGGCCGGGCCCCGGGCACAGACCAGTACACCGCGCTGGCGTTGCGGCGCACCATGGAAGGGCTCTCGGCCGAGGCGTTCCCCCAGGAGCTGGCCGACCTCATCAAGCTGTTCAGCGCGGAGGGCCTGCGGCGGCCGATCACCGCGACCCCCGGCCGGGGGGACATGCCCGCCATCTGGCTGCTCGGCTCCAGCGGGTTCAGCGCGCAGCTCGCCGGGATGCTCGGCCTGCCGTTCGCGTTCGCTCACCATTTCAGCGCGGCCAACACCGAGCCCGCGCTCGCCCTGTACCGGCAGAATTTCCAGCCGTCCCGGTGGCTCGAGCGGCCGTACGCGATGGTGGCGGTCAGTGCGATCTGCGCCGACACCGACGAGCGGGCCCAGTGGCTCTCCGGCCCGGCCACGCTGTCGTTCGTCCGGCTGCGGTCCGGCACGCCGGCCCCGCTGGCCAGCCCGGAGGAAGCGGCGGCGTACCCGTATTCGGACCGGGAGCGGGAATTCGCCCGGGACCGGTTCTCCGGCCAGGCGCTCGGCTCCCCGGAAACGGTCCGCCACCAGCTGGCCAGCCTGCTGGAGCGGACCGCCGCCGACGAGCTGATGCTGACCACGATGGTCTACGACATCGGGGACCGGATCCGCTCCTTCGAGCTGATCACCGAGAAGGTCGCGGGCAGCCTGGTGAAGCCCGGCGGCTGAGCCCGCCGGCCTGCCTGACGCCGGCCTGGGCCACGATCGCCGGGGACCTGCGGGAAATACCGGCCGAGCTTTGTCTTTGCCCGGCGTTAGCCGGGGGTACACGAGGGTAGGTCTGGCCCACCTTTTGAGGAGGGGCGGACGTTATGGCAGAACCGAACGGCAGCGCGCAGCCTGCCGTGGGCCCGGATGCTTCGGCTGGCGAACTTGTCAAGCATTTGAGCGAGCAGGTGTCCCGGCTTATCCGCGACGAACTGAAACTCGCTGAATACGAGATGACCCGCAAGGCCAAGCGGATGGGCCGCGGGGCCGGCATGTTCGGCGGCAGCGGTCTCGTGGCCCTGTACGGCATTGGCTGCCTGCTCGCGGCGGCCATTATCGGGCTGGCCATCGTGCTGCCGGCCTGGGCGGCGGCCCTGATCGTGGGCGGGGCCCTGCTGGTCATCGCCGGTGTGGCCGCGCTGATGGGTAAGAGCCAGGTGAGCAAGGCCGTGCCCCCGGTGCCGGAGCAGACCGTGCAGAGCGTCAAGGCCGATGTGGAAGAAATCAAGGAAAGGGCACACCGATGACCGCAGCAGAGGGCACAGGAGAGCAGGGCGGCCCTGAGGCCCCGCCGGACAACCCGGAGGCGCTGGTCGAGGAGATCAACCGGACCCGCGAGGAACTCGGGAACACGGTCGAGGCGCTGGCGGCCAAGGTGGACGTGAAGGCCCGGGCCCAGCAGAAGGCGACCGAGGTATCCGGCCAGCTCAAGGACAAGGTGCGCGACGTGACCCAGGGGCTGTCCGGCAAGGCCGGCACGGTGAAGGGCGAGGTCACCGACCGGGCGGCCGGAGCCCGGCAGGCCGCGGCCGAGAACGGCAAGACCGTGCTGGGCGCCGGGCAGCCGGTCACCCAGACCATCGCCAGCCGCGCGGCCCAGGCCGGGGCCACGCCCAGTCCGCCGCAGTCCAGGCCGCAGCCACCGCCCAGTCGGCCGCGACCCAGGCCGGTGCGACCGCCTGGGCCGCCACCCCGGAGCCGGTCCAGCAGCGGGCCAGGCGGGTCGCGGCCACCGTGAACCAGCACCGGGTGCCGTTCGCGGCCGCGGCGGCCGCGGGCGCGCTGCTGCTCGGCGGCTGGCTCGTGGTCCGCGGTCTCCGCCGCTAACCTGGGGCGCTGACCCGGAGCCGGTCAGCCTGACGAGCCGGGCCCGATCCTGCGATCGGGCCCGGCTCGCACGGGCTTATCTGGCCGGGGCCGGCCAGCCTGGCCGGTCTCCACTGCCTGCGACGGCCATTCGTGATCAGCCCCGTCATTCGTGGCAGCCTGGGACCGCGGGCCGGCCGGTCAGACCGTTATCTGGCCCAATGGCGGAAATGGGGCGGGGGAGTCCGCTTCCAGGTCCGCCGGGCCTGGGCCCGCAGCCGGGCCGCCCGCTGGTCTTCCTGGTCGTACAGCAGCCCGAAGGTGAACGCGTTCTCACCGGCCAGGTTCGCGCTGATGCCCAGTTCCCGGTCCACGCCCCGGGCCACCACCGCATCCTGGTGATCCCCGAGTACCGTCTGGATCTTCTTCATCTGCTTGGTGAACCGCCTGGCCTCCTTGCCGAAGGCCGGGCTCACCGCCTCCCCGGCGTACCGCGCCCGCTTGGCGGCCTTCCGGGCCTCGTGGTAGGCCCCCTCCTGGGGGTGGCCCGCGGGCGCGTGCCCGGCCTGGCGCATCCGGCGCTTGGTGCGCCGGTAGGTGCGGCGGGCCGCGGCGGGCAGTACCCGGCCCGCGGGCCGGGCCGCGTCAGCCGACAGCGGCGGGTCAGCCAGCAGTTCGTCCAGCGCGTCACGCAGCGCGAAGTAGCGTGCGGAGTCCAGCGCGGCCAGCACGTTCTTCCGCGCGGCCGCCTGGATCGGGGCGAAATGGCCCTGCACCCGCGCCTGGGCCGGCCCGAGCACCAGCTCGGCCGGGAGCGTCCGGAGATTCTGCATGAGCCTGCTGGCCAGCACCTCGGCGTCCCGGGCCTCGCCGAGCACCCCGCCGAGCCATTTCAGCCCGGCCAGGATCTCCTCGGTCCCGGACCGCGGGATGACCGTGCCGAACGACTGCAGGGTGCTGCGCAGGCGGCGGGTGGTGACCCGCATCTGGTGCACCGAGTCGGGCTCATCCCCGCGGACCAGCGGGTCCAGCGACCCCAGCCGCTCCGCCTGCTCTTTCAGGTAGCCCAGCACCACGTCACCGGCGGACGCCGGCCGGGTCGCCTGCTGCCGCCCGCCGTGCCCGTGCGCGGCGGGCCGGCGGCTGCCGTCCGAGCCGCGCCGAGCCGTCCTGTCCCGGGCTGTCCTGCCCTGGCCAGCTGAGCGCCCGCTCCAGCTTCGCGGACCGCGGTGAGGGCCGCAGCCCGTCCTTGCGGAGCTGCGCGTCGGCCGCCTGCAGCAGCCGCGGGCTGCCGCCGGTCAGCTCGACCTCCACCTCGGCCCACTGGGAGATCACCGTTTCCTCGCCCAGGGTCTGGGCGGAGACGTCATCGGCGGCGATCTCGGCCAGGGAGGCGCCGCTGCCGTCCAGCAGGGTCAGAACCTGGCGCCGGGTGCTGATCCGGGCCACCGGCCGCAGCGCCTCGCCACGGGTGTACCCGCGGACCAGCCCGGCCAGCCGGGCCGGCACCTGGCGGCTGCGGCCCAGCGGCATCCGGATCTCCTGGCGGGTCTTGCCCCCGGCCGGCAGCTTCAGGTGCCAGCCCGGGTCGCTGCCGCCGCGCCGCCGCCGCAGGGTCACCCCGTGGCGGATCAGCCGCATGTCGTCCGTGTCGTAGTACTCCGCTTCCAGGAGCTGCTCCTGCGGCCCGGACGCGCCCGCCACGCTGGGCAGCTCGCCCAGCCGCGGCACGGTAGTGCCCGGGGGAGCCTCGTACTTGATCTCGGTCTCGTTGACAGTGGTGGTCATGCCTGCGCCACTACCCGGCCGCCCTGCCGGTGAACATTTGCGATCCCGCACGTGAGCATGCGCACGGCCGACGGGAGGTGTTTGGGACCGCGAATGCAGGGGACTGGGTGAGCGCTAGTTCCCGAATAAGGAGGTTCCCATGTCAACTGGGGCCATTGTGGCGATCATCGTCGTCGTCATCGTTGTGGCCGCCGTCGTGGTCGCGGTGATGATGGCGAACCGCCGACGCCGGCTGAAGGAGCGTTTCGGGCCCGAATACGACCGGGCCGTCACCGAGCGCGGCAGCAGGCGGGAAGCAGAAGCCGAGCTGGCCGGGCGGGAGCGGCATCACCGGGAGCTTGACATCCGCCCGCTGAGCCCGGCGGCGCGAGCCCAGTATTCATCCGAGTGGACTGCCGTCCAGGAGCAGTTCGTGGACGCGCCGCAGGCCGCCGTGACCGGGGCGCAGACCCTGGTGTCCGCCGTCATGGAGGACCGCGGCTACCCCACCCAGCCCTACGACCAGACGCTGGCCGACCTGTCGGTCGAGCACGCGAGCACGCTGGACCACTTCCGTGCGGCCCATGACATCAGCCAGAACGCCGCCGCTGGTACCGCGTCCACCGAGGATCTCCGCCAGGCGATGATCCATTACCGGGCCCTGTTCGCGGAACTGCTTGGCGAGCCTGTCGGCCAGCCTGGCGGGCCCGCCGTCGGTACGACCAGGCCGGATGGGCTCACCCCGGAGGCGGACGAGACCCCCGTGACTCCGGCGCAGGAGCCTGCCGCCGTGACTCCCGTGGACGAGCCCGCCGCTGCGACCCCGTGGACGAGCCCGCCGCTACGACCGTGGACGGGCGTACCCCCGCGACCGTGGACGGGCGAACCCCCGCGGACACCGTCAGCGAGACCCCTGATGAGCCGGCCCCCGACCCAGCGCTCGACCCAACTCCGGACGCCGTGACCACCGCGCGCCGGCAGGAGAGGTGACGTAGATGACTTCGCAACGCGACGAGACCGTGGGCCGCCCATCGGCCGATAACGAAATGGCCGATAACGAAATGGCCGGCGACCGCATGGCTGACGACCCCATCATCGCCGAACGGCACGATGAGATCCTGGCCGAGGACGAGACGGCCGACGACCCCATCATCCTCGAACGGCACGATGAGATCCTGGCCGAGGACGACCCGGCTGACGGAACCCTCGGGGACAGCGCACTCGACGATGGCGCCGCGCCCGACCGGGCCCGGGACAGTGCGGCCGGAGACAGCGCCATCGACGGCGCGGCTGCGGACGGCACACCCAGCGCCGCGGCCGGGCCCAGCGACGAGCTGGCGGGCCGTCATGCGGCACCGGATGCAGGCGGGGCCGACCCGGCCCCGCTGGTGATGCCGCCCAGGTCAGCCCCGGCGGAAGAGAGCATCACGGATGACCCGGCCGGGCCGGCCACCGGTGCCGTCGGCAGCACAACCCCCGGCGTCCCCGGTGCTCCGGCGGCCACCAGTTCGCCCGCGACGTCCGGCGTACCGGCGGCAGGCGGCCCTGGCATTCCCGCCGCGGCCCTGTCCGAGCAGCAGTGGCCGGCCATCCAGGCCATGTTCGTTGACGATCCGAAGGGATCGGTGCAGCGGGCCGCCGCGGCCGCGGACGAGGTGGTGAAGGCCTTCGTGGCCTCCATCGAGCGGGAGCAGGCGGCGCTGAACACGGCGTGGGAGAACGACGCCTCCACCGAGGATCTGCGCACCGCGCTCCAGCAGTACCGGGCCTTCTGCGGCCGGCTGGAGGGCCTGGCCTGATGATCCTGGTCACCGGCACCGGCCGCTCCCGCAGCGGCGGCCGGCGCCGGTGACCGTCCGGCGGCCCGGCCCGCCGTCCCGGCCCGAGGCCCCAGCCTGGCGGGCCGGGCCCGGCGGGCCGGGCCTTCCGCGCTCAGGACGGGCCGCGGCGGAGCCGCACCCGGTATGAGTAGTGCGCCGGGTCGAAATAGCTCACCGCCAGCTCGACCGGGGTGTCCGCGTCGTCGGTGTACAGCCGGTCGATCCGCAGCACCGGCTGGCCGGGCGCGAACTCCAGGTGCCGGGCGACGGACGGCGGGGCAGCCGCCGCGGTGATGCTCTGCTCCGCACCCTTGATCGACCGGGCCATCCTGGCGTCGATCAGCCCGATGACCGTGATCCGGCTGCGCCGTCCCGCGGCGGCCAGCTCCGGAACGTCGCTGATCAGCGCGCCGACCGGCGGCGGCAGGAACACCGAGGTGTGGCAGAACGGGACGTTCCCGTGCCGCCGGATCAGCGTGAGCGCGTGCACGTCATCGGAAGGCAGCCGCAGCCGGCTCGCGCCCTCCACGTCCACCGCGTGCCGCAGCGGCGTGACGACCTCGCACTCGGTGTCCAGGGACAGGGCCATCAGGTCCTCGACCGACCCGAAATGCCGCAGGTAACGGTCGGCCTCGGCCACCGGGTAGGTGCCGCGGCCGGCCACCCGGTAGATGATCCCCTCGGAGACCAGGTCCTGCATCGCCCGCCGGACCGTCTGCCTGCTCACCGAATGCCGCGCGGACAGCTGTTCCTCGGTGGGCAGCTGCTGGCCGTCGGCATACTCGCCGTTGCGGATCGCGTCCCGCAGTGAGGCGGCCAGCGTCCGGTAGGCGCTGGACCTGACCTGGTCGGGCACGGGCTCCCGCTCCTCCCTGCTCCCGGGCGGCCCGGCGCCGGCGCCGGGGTGGCCGCGGGCACGCCCGGGCCGGACTGGCCGGTCCCAGACGGTTGCGTCGCGAAATGGCCGTACATATCTTAGATTCAGTCGGCCAACTGCGGGAGAGGTGCCAGGTGCCGGAGCTAGCGGACTCGCTCGCCGGGCGGCTCGCCCAGTGGGCCCATGACCTCGAGCCGACCGCGGAGGACCTGGCCCTGGCCGACCGGTCACTGGCCGACACGGTCGCCGTGGCGCTGGCCGGCCGGGATCACCCCGTGTCGCGGCTGGCCGGGGGCCTGCCCGAAGGCCCGCGCTGGGCGGTTGCCGCCCACGTCCTGGACTTCGATGACCTGCACATGGAGTCCACCACCCACATCAGCGCGGTCTGCGTGCCGACCGCCCTGGCCCTGGGCGCGGGCGCCCGGGCCTACCTGGCCGGCGCCGGGGTGATGGCCCGGCTCGGCAACGCGCTGGGCTGGCCGCACTACTCCGCGGGCTGGCACGCCACCTGCACCGCGGGCGCGCCGGCCGCCGCGGCCGGGGCGGCGGTCGCGCTGGGCCTGGGCCCGGAGGAGATCGCCACCGCCCTGGCCCTCGCGGTGCCCGGCGCAGGCGGGGTACAGCGGGCGTTCGGCACCGACGCCAAGTCGCTCCAGGTGGGATTCGCCGTGGACGCCGGGATCCGGGCCGCCACGCTGGCCGCGGCCGGCGCGCAGGCCGACCCGGCCGCGCTGGATGAGTGGATGACTCTCGTCGGCGGCGATCCCGGTGCGGCCGACCTGTCCGGGCCCGCGGTCCCGGGCGGCCTGGCGATCAAGATCTACCCGTGCTGCTACGCGCTGCAGCGCCCGATCAGCGCGCTGGGGGAGCTGGCCCAGTCCGGGCCGCTGGACCCGGCCGAGGTGCGCCGGATCGTGCTCCGCACCCCGGAGGGCACGCTGACCCCGCTGATCCACCACCGGCCGGACACCGGCCTGCAGGGCAAGTTCAGCCTGGAGTACGCCGCGGCCGCCGCCCTGCTGGACGGCTACCCGGGCTTCGCCAGCTTCACCGACGACGCGGTGCGCCGGCCCGCGGCCCGCCGCCTCACCGAGCTGGTCGAGGTCAAGAGCGAGCCGGGCGGGACCTGGCTGCTGGACGGCGAGCTGGTCGCCGAGCTGCACACGGCCAGCGGCGGCGTCGCGCAGATCAGCCAGCAGTTCCCGCCCGGGTCACCCGCCCGGCCCCCGACCGCGGCCCAGCTCCAGGCGAAGATCACCGACTGCCTGGCCGGGCTGGACCTGGCCGGGGTGGGCCTGGCCGGGGGCGGCCAGGAACCCGGCGCCGCGCCGTGGACCTGGCCGAGCGCCGCCGACCTGCTCCGGGACTTCTGCTAGTAAGGGACGGCCATGGATGAGCTGAGCGAGGAGGAGCGCGCGATCGTCGGCCTGGTCCGCGACTTCGTGGACCGTGACGTCAGGCCGGTGGCCTCGGGGCTGGAGCACGCGGACACCTACCCGGAGAAGCTCATCGAGCAGATGAAGCAGCTGGGTATCTACGGGCTGGCCATCCCCGAGCCGTGGGGCGCCGCGCGGGTCAGCACGCCCTGCTATGCGCTGGTCACCGAGGAGCTGGCCCGCGGCTGGATGAGCCTGGCCGGGGCGATGGGCGGGCACACGGTGGTGGCCAAGCTGCTCCTGGACCACGGGACCGACGCGCAGAAAGAGCGGTACCTGCCCCGGATGGCGACCGGCGAGATCCGCGCCACGATGGCGCTCACGGAACCCGGCGGCGGCTCCGATCTGCAGGCCATGCGGACGACCGCGCGCCGCGACGGCGATTTTTATCTCATTAACGGTTCCAAGACCTGGATTACGAACGCCCGGCGTTCCGCGTTGACCGCGCTGCTCTGCAAGACCGACCCGGCGGCCGAGCCCCCGCACACCGGGATCAGCATCCTGCTGGCCGAGCACGGTCCCGGGTTCACGATCTCGCGGGACCTGCCCAAGCTGGGGTACAAGGGGGTGGAGAGCTGCGAGCTGTCGTTCGATGACTTCCGGGTGCCGGCGGACGCGCTGCTCGGCGGCCGGGAAGGCGAGGGGTTCGGGCAGATGATGCGCGGCCTGGAGATCGGCCGTATCCAGGTCGCCTCCCGGGCCGTGGGGGTCGGCCGGGCCGCCCTGGAAGACGCGCTGAAGTACGCGCAGGAACGCGAGGCGTTCGGGAAGCCCATCTGGCGGCACCAGTCGGTCGGCAACTACCTGGCCGACATGGCCACCAAGCTGACCGCCGCCCGCCAGCTGGTGCTGTACGCGGCGCGCTGCTTCGATTCGGGCGGGCGGGCGGACATGGAGGCGGGCATGGCCAAGCTGTTCGCCTCGGAGACCGCCATGGAGATCGCCCTCAACGCGGTCCGCATCCACGGCGGGTACGGCTACTCCACCGAGTTCGACGTGGAGCGTTATTTCCGCGACGCCCCCCTGATGATCGTCGGCGAGGGCACCAACGAGATCCAGCGCAACGTCATCGCCCGCCAGCTCATCAAGCGGAACTCGGTCGCCCCGTGAGCGAAGCGACCCAGGCCAGCCCCGTGAGCGAAGCGAACCAGGCCAGCCCCGTGAGAGGGGAGCTCCCCCTGGACGGGCTGCTGGTCGTCGCGCTGGAGCAGGCGGTGGCGGCCCCGTTCGCCACCCGCCAGCTCGCCGACCTCGGCGCGCGGGTGATCAAGGTCGAGCGGGCCGGCGCGGGTGATTTTGCCCGCGGGTACGACCAGTCGGTGCACGGCCAGTCGAGCTATTTCGTCTGGCTGAACCGGGGCAAGGAAAGCGTCGAGCTCGACGTGAAGCAGCCCGCCGACCGGGCCGTGCTGGACGCCATGCTGGCCCGCGCGGACGTGTTCGTGCAGAACCTCGCGCCCGGCGCGGCCGGGCGGCTCGGCCTGGGCGCGGAGCAGCTCGCGGCCCGCCATCCGCGGCTGATCAGCTGCTCGATCTCCGGTTACGGCCCGGACGGCCCGTACGCCGGCAAGAAGGCCTACGACCTGCTGGTGCAGTGCGAGGCCGGGCTGCTGTCGGTCACCGGGACCCCGGCGGAGCCGGCCAAGGCCGGGATCTCCGTGGCCGACATCGCGGCCGGGATGTACGCCTAC
Organism: uncultured Actinomycetes bacterium; assembly: GCA_963713815.1. Lineage (GTDB taxonomy): Bacteria > Actinomycetota > Actinomycetes > Streptosporangiales > Streptosporangiaceae > RYN-230. Next base: position 414,072 of record CAVQNH010000032.1, on the reverse strand, counting down.
TCGGGCGTGCTGACCGCCCTGTACGAGCGGGAGCGGACCGGCCGCGGCGGCTGCTTCGAGGTGGCCATGCTCGACGCGCTGGGTGAATGGATGAGCCAGCCCTACTACTACAGCGTCTACGGCGGCCGGCCGTCGCCGCGCACCGGGGCGCGGCACGCCTCGATCTCCCCGTACGGCCCCTACCCGGCCCTGGGCGGCCAGGTGTTCCTGGGGATCCAGAACGAGCGGGAGTGGGCGGTGCTCTGCGAGCGGATCCTGGGCCGCCCGGACCTGGTCACCGACGAGCGGTTCGCCACCAACCCGGCCCGGGTCGCCCACCACGACGAGCTGACCGCGATCCTCACCGGGGTGTTCGCCGGGATCGGGGTGGACCAGCTCGAGGCCGCGCTGGAAGCCGCGGGCATCGCCAACGCCCGGATGCGCGATCCCGGGGAGTTCGCCGCCCACCCGCAGCTGGCGGCCCGGGACCGGTGGCGGGACGTGGACTCCCCGAACGGGCCGGTCCGCGCGCTGCTGCCGCCGGTGACAGTGCCCGGCCGGACCGCCGCGATGGGCGCGGTCCCGGCGCTCGGGCAGCACACGACAGCCATCCGCGCGGAATTCGGACGCCCACGGCAGGAGGCATCACCATGACCACGACCCAGGCATCCCCCACGGCGCAACTGCCGCATTTCTCCCTGGTCATCGACGGCCAGCTGACCGAACCAGTGTCCGGGCGCAGCTACGACAGCGTTGACCCGTTCTCGGGCGCCCCGTGGGCCACCGCCGCCGACGGCGGCGAGGCCGACGTGAACCTGGCCGTGGCGGCCGCGCGCCGGGCGCTGGCCGGGCCGTGGGGGCAGCTGACCGGGTTCGGCCGCGCCCGGCTCATGCGGAGGCTGGCCGAGCTCATCGCGCGGGACGCCGACCGGCTGGCCGAGTTCGAGACGCGGGACACCGGCAAGCTGCTCCGCGAGATGCGCGGGCAGCTGGGCAGCATCCCGGACTGGTTCTATTACTTCTCCGGGCTGGCCGACAAGCTCGAGGGCTCGACCATCCCCGCGGACAAGCCGAACTTCCTCGTGTACACCCGGCGCGAGCCGGCCGGCGTGGTGGCGGCGATCGTCCCGTGGAATTCGCCGCTCCTGCTGCTCTGCTGGAAACTGGCGCCCGCCCTGGCGGCCGGCTGCACGATGGTGGCCAAGCCCAGCGACTACTCCCCGGCGTCCGCGATCGCGCTGGCCGGCCTGGTCGAGGAGGCTGGTTTCCCGCCCGGCGTGTTCAACGTGGTGAGCGGGTTCGGGCCGGAGGTGGGCAAGGCGCTGGCCGCGCACCCCGGCGTGGACAAGATCGCGTTCACCGGATCCACCCAGGTCGGCGCGGAGGTCGCCAAGGCCGCGGCCGCCAACATCACCGGGGTGCTGCTCGAGCTGGGCGGCAAGTCCGCGCACCTGGTCTTCCCCGACGCTGACCTCGACGCGGCCAGCAACGGGGTGGTGGCCGGGGTGTTCGCGGCGACCGGCCAGACCTGCATGGCCGGGTCCCGGCTGCTGGTGCACCGGAGCGTGCACGACGCGCTCGTGAGCAAGATCGTCGCCCGGGCGGAGGCTATCAAGCTGGGCGACCCGCGGGAGGCCGCGACCGAGATGGGGCCGCTGGCGACCGGGCCGCAGTACCAGAAGGTGCTGTCCTTCTTCGCCTCGGCGGCCAGCGAGGGCGCGGCCCTGGCCACCGGCGGCCAGGCCGCCGGTCACCTCGGCGGCTACTTCGTCGAGCCCACCGTGCTCACCAATGTCAAGCCGAGCATGACCGTGGCCTGCGAGGAGGTGTTCGGCCCGGTGCTGGCGGTCACCCCGTTCGACACCGAGGAGGAGGCCATCGGCCTGGCCAACGACACCCGCTACGGCCTGGCCGGTGCGGTGTGGACCAAGGACATCCACCGGGGTCACCGGGTGGCCCACGCGCTGCGGACCGGCACCGTCTGGATCAACGCCTACCGGGTGGTCGGCCCGGACGTCCCGTTCGGGGGGTTCGGGGCCAGCGGGCTCGGCCGGGAAAACGGGATCGAGGCGGTCCACGAGTACACCCAGACCAAAGCCATCTGGGTCGAGCTCACCGGCGGCACCCGCGACCCGTTCACCCTGGGCTGAGTCACCGGGGCTATTTACCCTGGGCTTTGTTCAGCCCGGGCTGGCTGGTGGGGGGCCGGGTGGTCGGCCGCCGGGCAGGTCACGATCACCTCGAACGGCTCGGGTTTTGGCCGGGACCGGAACCCGGGCGGCCGCCAGGCCCGGGCGACCTCCAGTCCCGCGCCACCCAGCGCCTGGAGCACCAGCGCACTGAGATCTGAATGGTCCTCGGGGCAGGTGTAGGTGGCAGGATCCAGTTCCACCGGGGGCACCTCCACACCGCTGTTCCGCCACTCCGGGCGATCGGCATCACGAGTTCCGGCGCCGCGCCGGACCGCCTGCCGGTAGTCGCGGGCACGTTAAACTCACGGGCTGCGGGGACGCGACGTCACTGTACTATCCAGGCCATTCGGGGGCGCGGGAACCGGCCCATTCCGCAGGCCGAACGGCGCCCTCGGTACGCTGCTGGCCAGGCACGAGGGGGAAGCGATGACGCAGACCGCGCTGCACCGCATGATCGGGGCCCAGGCCGACGCGCTGGACCGGATCGCCGGGCTCGACCTGGACGCACCGGCCGCGCTCCTGGCCGCGGCCCGCCGCGTGATTCTCGTCGGCACCGGCACCAGCCAGCACGCCGCGGAACTGGGCGCGATGATGCTGGAGCGGGCGGGCGCAGACGCGCGGTGGTCCGCCGCCGCTACCTGGGCGCGGTGGAGCACCGGCCCGAAGCACGGTGACGTGCTGCTGGTGATCACCCACACCGGGCAGACCGGATACGCGGCCCGGGCCCGGGCGGAGGCGCTGGCCGGCGGCGTGCCGGTGGTCTCGATCACGGGAACCGGCGCGGGCTGGCCGGAGGCCATCACGACGGTAGCGCCGGAGGAATCCGAGACCTACACGGTGAGCTACACGGCGGCCCTGGCCGTGCTGGCCCGGCTGGCCCACCTGGTGACCAGGGCAGGCGAGGACTTCCCGGCCCGTGCCGACGGGTCCGAGGGTGACGTGCTGCAGGCCGCGGCGGAGATCCGGGTGGCCTACTCCGCGCCTGCGACGCTGGACGTGCCGGTCCCGGCCCGCAGCCTCGGCATCGTCGGCTGCGGGCCGTGGGGCGTCACCGCGCGGGAGGCGGCTTTGAAGATCCGCGAAGGGGCCCGGATGCTCGCCGAGGGCTTCGACGCGGAACGTTTCCTGCACGGCAACGCGGTGCCCTTCACCGCGGCCGACGGCGTCCTGCTGCTCCAGCCGGAGGCGGACCAGGACGGGCTGACGGCGGCAGTGGGCGAGGCGGCGGCGCGTGCGGGCATCCCCGTCAGCGTGGTCAGCCTTCCGGACAGCGGCCTGTCCCCGCTGCTCGCGCAGCTTCCGATGACCGTGCACCTGCAGCTCCTGGCGGAACGGTTCGCCCGGCTGCGCGGCCAGGATCCGGACACGGTCATCACCGGCGCCTGGGCGGACCCTGACCTGTGGCAGATCGGCCTGCCAGCCGCCCCCGGATAGGGCTGGCCGTGGGCCACGCGGGCCGGAGGCGTGAGCACCCCGTGACCGCACGCTAACCCCGCGCGGGAGCGGATAACTCCTTGGTCAACCAGTCTGCGGACCGGGCGGAAATGCCCTAATATCGGCACGCTAGCAGGGCGGGTGATCGACAGCGGGGACCGAGAGCGGGGACCGGTGTGGACTTGCGATAACGGGCATGCCATTTCCCCGGGGGATGAGTTTTGCGGCCGTTGCGGGGCGTACGTGCGGCCCGGTGACCTTTCCGGGTCCCCGGATGCGGCTCAGCCTGGGGCGGAGCCGGGCCAGGTGCAGGCGGAATACGCTGGTGACCCCTCAGGGGAATATGCGCCGCTCTTCTCGAGCGGGTCGTTCACCGAATTCATCGCGGCTACCTCGGAAACCGACATTCCACCTTTTCCGGCCGGGCCATTCCCGGGCGAGGTGACGCCGGACCCTTACCAGCCGCCGGCCACCGCTGTCCCTGACCTCGGAGCTCCTGGGTTCGGGGTCCCGGGCTCTGACGCTCACGACGAGCCGGGCGCCACAGATGACGGCACACCGGACGTCCAGGGCCACGGCACGTGGGACGAGCCGGACGCCACGGATGACGGCACGCCGGAGGTCCAGGTCTACGGCACGTGGGATGGCTCAGGCCACACGGCGCCGGATGGGTCCGGGCACGATGATCCGGCTGTGCCAGGCGGCCTGACGCCGGGCATGACCAGCGCCGGTCATCCGGCCGGGCCGGACGGCGGGGAGACCGGCGCTTTCTCCCCCGATGAGCCGGCGGCGCCCGGCGGCGTGGCCCCCGGCGATTTCGGGGCCGGCGGCGTGGCCACCCCGCAGAGCGCCGCGCCCGGCCGGGTCCCCCATGACGAGGCGGACAACCCCGGCCGTTACCTGCCCGCAGACGGTGCCGATACGCCAGTGTCCGGTTTTCACGCCTTGCTCCGCCTGCCGGCTGACACTCAGGCCGCATCGCCTGCACCCGGGGTGGCGCCACCTGGTGAGGGGCTCAGCCCGCCCGCCGAGCGGGCCCCCCGGGCTCCCCGGACCGCGTCACCCGCGGGGGGACGGACCGCGCCGCCCGGCGAATGGCATCTCCCGGCGCGCCCGGACCTGGCGGCCCCGGGCGCTCCCGGGTCCAGCGGGACCGTGTCCAGCGACCCCGTGCCGAGTGGCCCCGTGTCCAGCGGTTCCGTGTTTAACGCCACGGTGTCGAGTGGCAGCGAGTGGCACGAGTCGGTCACGGGGTCGAGCGGTACCGGGGCCAGGGCGAACGCGGCCAATGGCGCCGGGGGGAGCGCCCGCGCGGCCAATGGCACCGCGGCTCATGGCACGGAGAGTGCGGGCGCCGGCAGCACCATGACAGAGCCCCGCGCCGACGGGGACGGGGACGACGACGGCCCGGACACCGCGGTCGGCCTGACGTTGCCTCCTGAACCGCTGACCGGCACCGGCTACCGCCGGGCGAGCCGCACCCGGCTCCTGGCCGGGGCGGCCGCCGTGGCGATCCTGGGCGTGACCGGAGTGACCGGAACGCTGGTCGTGATGCACAGCCATCAGACCGCCGCGTCCGTTCCGGTTACCACGAGCGCCGCGACCGGCGCCGCGTCCACTCACGGCGGCGCCGGGGAGGGGACATCGGCCCGCCCGGCCGCGCCGGCGGCCCAGTGGAGTTCGCCGGTGCCGGTGGACCCGCAAACCCTCCAGGCCAGCAGCGCCGAGATCACCGGCCTGTCCTGCCCGAAAAGCAGCGTGTGCTACGCCACGGACAGCGGCGGCACCGTATTGTCCCTCCAGTCCGGCGGGACCTGGCCAGTGGCCAACACGGACCCGAACGGCCACCTGATCGCCATCTCCTGCCCCTCCGGGAGGTTCTGCCTCACCGTGGACGCCGAGGGGTATGCCACCCCGCTCAGCCACGGCACCTGGGGGACCCCGGCGCTGGTCGGCTCGGGCTCCGGAACGCTGACCAGCGTCTCGTGTGCAGACGCGTCCTTCTGCGTGGCCGTCGACAACATCGGCGTCGCCTTCACTTACTCGGGCGCCTCCGGGGGCTGGACCCAGCAGACAGTTGACCCGAGCGGCCAGTCGCTGAATTCGGTCTCCTGCCCCAGTTCCACCTACTGCGTAGCCGTCAGCGCGAGCGGGAACGTGTTCAGCTACAACGGAACCTCGTGGAGCGGGGCGGACGCGGTGGACACCGGTCACGACCTGGTCAGCGTGTCCTGCCCGACCACATCGTTCTGCATGGCAGTGGACTCATCCGGCCAGGCCGCCGAACACTCCGACGGGCTATGGGGACTCCAGCCGATCGGGTCGGCGGCTGCCGCTGTCTCCTGCCCGTCCGCGGGGTCGTGCCTGGCGGTCGGCCGTTCCGGTGCGACCGCGAGCTACGCCAACGGCTTGTGGACCCGCGTGCCCGCCGCGGCTCCCGGGGCCAGGATCACCACGTTGAGCTGTGCGACCGCCACCGCGTGCGCAGCCACGGACGCGGACAACAACGTGCTGTTCTACGCGCCCCCCCACTCGGGCTGACCGGCATGTGCTGACCGGCACTAGCCTGCGCAGGGTGGAAGAGTCGGAGAACGACCTGGCCGGGCATCCTGACCGGGCGCGGTGGAACGCGAGGTACGGGACCGGGTTCACCCCCTCGTTCACGGCGCATCCGGTGGCGGTCGCGGCGCTGGCCCTGGACCTGCCGGACGGCCCGGTTGCCGACCTGGCCTGCGGCCCCTCAGGCAGCGCGCTGCTGGCCGCGGCGCAGGGCCGTCCGGTGACCGCGGTCGACGTGTCCGAGGTGGCCCTGGGCCTGCTGGCCCAGGAGGCCCGGCGCCGCGGCCTGGATCAGCTGATCACGCTGGTCCACGCCGACCTCCACGCGTGGCGCCCCGCGCCCGGCCGCTACGCCCTGATGCTGGCCACCGGGTTCTGGGATCCTGCGGTGTTCGCGGCCGCCGTGCCGGGGCTGGCTCCCGGCGGTGTGCTCGGCTGGGAGGCGTTCACCACCGCCGCCCGCCAGGGCCGGCCCATGCTGCCCGCCGCCTGGTGCCTGGGTCCTGGTGAGCCGGCCACGCTGCTGCCCGACGACGTGACGGTCCTCAGCCAGGAGGACATCCCGGGCACCCCGCGGGGCACCCGCAGGCGGCTGCTCGCCCGCCGCGCCGACTCCGGCTGACCGGCCCCCGCCTGACCGCCCGGCCTGACCGGGCCCGCCTGACCGCCGTGCCTTTCCACCCCGAGTGACCGGCCCTCGCCTGACCCGCCCCGCCTGACCGCGCCTGACCGGCCCCGGCATCTTGTGTCTCACATTACGAGACCAAGAATTAACTATAGTGAGACACCTTGCTAAGGTCTCCGGTGTGGAGCTGCTTGAATGGGACGCCCGGAGCTACGACGCGCTGCCGCTGCCGCACAAACGATGGGGGCCCGGCACCATCGCCCGGCTGCGCCTGTCCGGGGACGAGACCGTGGCCGATCTCGGCGCCGGCACCGGGCGGGACGCTGAGCAACTGCTCGCGGCGCTGCCCCGGGGGCGGGTGCTGGCCATCGACGGATCGCGGCAGATGCTCGCGCAGCTGCGCGACCGGCTGGCCGGGCAGCTGGACCGGGTCCAGGTGCTGGAGGCCGATCTGCGGGAGCCGCTGCCGGCCACCGCGCCGGTGGACGCGGTGCTCAGCGTGGCCACCCTGCACTGGCTGCCCGACCACGCGCAGGTGTTCCGGTCGGTCGCCGGGCTACTCCGGCCCGGGGGCCAGTTCGCGGCCGAGGCGGGCGGCGCGGGGAACATCGACGCGGTCCGGGCCGTCCTGGCTGAGCTGGGCGCCGACGACGGCCACGACATCTGGAACTTCGCCGGGGTGGAGGAGACTCACGAGCGCCTGGCCGCCGCCGGTTTCACCGGTATCGAGGTCGGCCTGGTGCCGGACCCGGCCCGCTTCGAATCGGCCGACCAGCTCGAGGCGTTCCTGGCCACCGTCGTCCTGGGTGCGCACCTGCGCGATCTGCCGCCCGGCGAGCGGCGGCCGTTCGTGCGGGCGGTGGCGGCACGGCTGGACGAGCCCGTGGTCGACTACGTCCGGCTGCAGATCCGCGCCACCCGGGCGGCGGACCGACCGCCCCGGGCCTGACCGCCCCGGCCTGCCTCGGGCCTGACCGCCCCGGGAGGACCGCCCCGGGCAGACTGACATAGCCGGGTCTTCCGCTGGGCGGAAGACCCGCTGCCCGCCTTGCGCGGCGTCCCCCACAATCGGCAGCACAACGTCGTGCCGGGGTGAGGAGCCGCCATGTCCTTCGTCCGAGACCAGTGGTACGTGGCCGCCTATTCGGCCGAGGTCGGGCGCACCCTGCTGGCCCGGACCATTCTCAACGAGCCGCTGGTGCTGTACCGGACCAGCGCCGGGCAGCCGGCCGCACTGGCGGACCGGTGCGTGCACCGGCACTTCCCGCTGTCCGCCGGCCAGCTGAGCGGCGACACGATCGTGTGCGGGTACCACGGGTTTACCTACGGCCCGGACGGCCGGTGCGTCGCGGTCCCCGGGCAGCAGCGCATCCCGCGGACCGCACGGGTCGGTGCCTATCCGGTCGCCGAGCAGGACTCGCTCGTGTGGATCTGGATCGGCGACCCAGAGCGGGCCGCTCCCGGGCTCATCCCCCGTGCCCCGTGGCTGGACCACGAGGGGTACACCACCGTCCGCGGCATGGAACCGCTGGCGGCCCGGTACGAGCTGCTGGTGGACAACCTGCTGGACTTGTCGCACGAGACCTACCTGCACGGCGGGTACATCGGCACCCCCGAGGTCGCGGACACCCCGATCAGCACCGAGATCGACCAGGAGCAGCGGGTCGTCCGGGTGAGCCGCCGGATGGACGACGCCGCCTGCCCGCCGTTCTACGCGAAGTCCACCGGAATCAGCGGGCGCATCGTGCGCTGGCAGGACATCGAGTACCGCCCGCCATGCCTGTACCTGCTGCACAGCCGGGTGGCCCCGGCCGGGGTCCTGCCCCGGCCGGACGGCACCGACCCGGACGGCTTCCACGTCGAGGTGGTCTATGCGATCACCCCGTCCACCGCGACGAGCACGTTTGACTTCTGGGCCGTGGCCCGGGACTTCGCGCTCGGTGACGCCGACGTCTCGGCGTTCCTGCACGACAGCAACCGCACCGTGGTCCTCCAGGACGTCGAGGCGCTGAACCGGCTGGAGCAGGTGGTCGCCGCGGAGCCGCCCGGGCTGCAGGAGCTCAGCATCAACATCGACACCGGCGGGCTGGCGGCCCGGCGCATGCTGGCCCGGCTGGCCGAGGAGTCCGCGGGCCTGGCCGTCCCGCTGTCATGACCAGGGTCTACCGGATCGAATGGCTGCCCGGTAGCGACCGGCTGCGGGGCACCTGCCACTGCGGCGCGACCATCGAGGGGCAGGATCCGCTGTCGATGTGGCAGTGGCTGCTGGCCCACCCCGCCCATCCCGGGCCCGGTGATCCCGGCCCAGCAACGTCATGACGCGCCCCGAGCCCGAACTCGGCCTGGTCGTCGCGAGCCGGGCCGCCGTGGCCGACGGCATCATCACGCTCGACCTGCGCGACCCGGCCGGGGCGACGCTGCCCGGCTGGTCTCCGGGCGCGCACATCGACCTGCTCCTGGGGCGCGGCCTGACCCGCCAGTTCTCGCTGTGCGGCGATCCCGCCGACCGGGCCCGCTGGCGGATCGCGGTACTCCGTGAGCCGGGCGGCCGGGGCGGATCGGCGTACGTTCACGACGCGGTCGTCGAAGGCTCCCTGGTCCGGGCCCGCGGGCCACGCAACCACTTCCGGCTGGAGCCCGCGGACCGCTACCTGTTCATCGCCGGCGGCATCGGCATCACCCCGATCCTGCCCATGCTGGCCGCGGCGGACACCGACGGCCGGCCGTGGACGCTCACCTACGGCGGCCGCACTGCCGCGTCCATGGCCTTCCGCGCCGACCTCCTGGCCCGCTACCCGGGCCGGGTGCGGATCCGGCCCCAGGACCAGACCGGCCTGCTCGACCTGGCCGGCATCCTCGACGGCCTGCAGCCCGGCACGCTGGTGTACTGCTGCGGGCCCCCGCCGTTGCTGGATGCGCTGGCGGATCACTGCGCCGGGTGGCCCGCCGGGATGCTGCACGTCGAGCGGTTCACCCCGGCGGCCGCCGGCGCTCCGCCCGGGCCGGGCTTCGAGATCGAGCTTGCCCAGGCGGGGCTGACCCTGACCGTGCCGCCGGGCCAGTCCATCCTGGAAGTCGTCGAGGCCGCCGGTGTCACGGTGCTCTCGTCCTGCACCGAGGGGACCTGCGGGACATGCGAGACCGCTGTGCTCGCGGGCCTCCCGGAGCACCGGGACTCGGTCTTGTCCCCGGCCGAGCAGGCGGCGGCGGACACCATGATGATCTGTGTCTCGCGGTCGCTGACCCCGAGGCTGGTGCTGGACATCTGACCGCCGCCGGCGGCCTGGCGGCCCGCGGACAGCTGATCTGGCGGCGGCCGCTGGTGATAATGGACCACAACGCCATCCAGGGGGTTCCGGATGGGCGAGGAAACCCGCGTACCGCCGCGCTCGCGCAGCAGCAAGCTCCTCGACGTGCTCGGCACCTTCCAGGCCGATCACGCCGAGCTGACCTTGTCTGAGATCAGCCGGCGCAGCGGGCTGCCGCTGAGCACCAGCCACCGGCTGGTCCACGAGCTGGCCACCTGGGGCGCGCTGGAGCGGAGCGCGGCGGGCACGTACCACATCGGGCTGCATCTCTGGGAGATCGCGTCCCTGGCCCCGCGGAGCCTGGGGTTGCGGGAGATCGCGCTGCCCTACATGGAGGACCTGTACGAAGCGACGCACGAGAACGTGCAGCTGGCCGTCCGTGACGGCCTGGAGCTCGTGTTCGTCGAGCGGCTGGCCGGCCGGGACGCCGTGCGGGTGCTGACCCGGGTCGGCGGCCGCTTCGCGCTGCACGCCACCGGCGTGGGGCTGGTGCTGCTGGCCTACGCCCCCGCCGACGTCCAGGAGCAGGTGCTCACCGGCCCCCTGGAGCGCTGGACGCCCAAGACGATCGGCGACCCGGCCCAGCTGCGCCGGATCCTCGCCGAGGTACGCCAGCGCGGTTACGCCGTCAGCGACGGCCAGGTCACTACCGATGCCCTGTCCGTAGGGGTGCCCATCCGCGCCTCGGGGGAGCAGGTGGTCGCGGCCCTGTCGCTGGTGGTGCACGCCGGCGGGGCCCAGCCGGGCGCCCTGGCGGCGGCGGTCCGGGCCGCGGGACGCGGGATCTCCCGTGCGCTCGGCTCACCCGCCGCGCAGCGGCCGCCCGGCAGGCCGTGACCGGCCGGGCAGGGCGGTGATGACGCGGGGGCCTCGTCATAATGGCCGGATGCTGAGCGGCACCCGCCAGGACCCGCCCGGGAACCTGCTCCGCCCGCCAGGGGCGAGCGCCCGGGTGACCAACGTCGAGCTGTTCTTCGACCTGGTCTACGTGTTCGCGGTCACCCAGCTGTCCCACTACCTGATCGACCACCGCACGCTCGAGGGCGCGCTGCAGGCCCTGCTGCTGCTGGCCATGGTGTGGCTGGTCTGGGTCTACACCACCTGGGTCACCAACTGGCTGGACCCCGAGCGGATCCCGGTCCGGCTCATGCTGCTCGCGCTGGCCCTGGCCAGCCTGGTCATGTCGGCCGCCCTGCCGTTCGCGTTCGCGGGGCGGGGGCTGGCCGTCGGCGGGGCGTACGCCCTCATGCAGATCGGCCGGAGCGGTTTCGCGGTCGCCGGGCTGCGCGGCCAGCGCCTGCAGCGCAACTACCAGCGCATCCTGGCCTGGTGCGTGGTCAGCGGCTCGCTCGCCGTAACGGGCGGGCTGGTGGCCGGGCACGCCCGGGAACTGCTCTGGCTGGCGGCGGTCGCCGTCGACGTGCTCGGCGGCCTGGTGGGCTTCTACACCCCCGGTCTCGGCCGGTCGCAGACCCGGGACTGGACCATCGAGGGCAATCACTTCGCCGAGCGCTGCCAGGGGTTCATCCTCATCGCGCTGGGCGAGTCGATCGTGGTGATCGGGGCCGCGCTGTCCGCGCTGTCGTCGGTCACCGCGCACGAGATCATCGCGTTCCTGGCCGCGTTCACCGGCAGCGTCGGGCTCTGGTGGCTGTACTTCCACCGCAGCGCGGAGGAGAGCGCGGAGATCATGGCCAGCTCGGCCGATCCCGGGCGGCTGGGCCGTTCCGCGTATCACCTCATCCACCCGGTCATGGTGGCCGGGATCATCGCGGTCGCGGCCGGGGACCAGCTCGTGCTGCGCAGCCCCGACGCGGTGGGAGACCCGGCGGTGTCCGCGATGCTGCTCGGCGGCACGGCCCTGTTCCTGCTGGGCCACGCCGCGTTCAAGGCCGCGGTCTGGCGCACGGTGTCGTGGACCCGGATCGCCGGGGTCGTGGTCCTGGCCGCGCTGGGCGGCCTCGCCCCCTTCGTGTCGGCGCTGGTCCTCAGCGTGTGCTCGGCGGTGGTGGTGCTGGCCGTGGCCGCCGCCGACTATGCGGGCCTCGGCGCCCCGCGCCCGGCGCCCGGTCAGCCAGCTTCCGGGACGGCGCTCACCTCGCGCAGCGGCTCCGGGGCCGCGGATGAATGAAAGAGCGGCCGGTGACATAGCCCGATCTGGTGCACGTTAGCGTCCGGTTTGTCCGTGTACTCGCGCACCAGATCGGTGATATGTCAGCCTGGCCGGCCCGCACGGGACCGGGCGGCAGGGCTGGCCGCCGGGGTCGCTAGCGGGGATACATGCCGCCGTCGAGGGAAACGACCTGGTTGGTGAGGTACGCGTTCCGCAGGATGGCCAGGGCCAGGTCCGCGACCTCCTCCGGCCGGCCCAGCCGGCCGACCGGGATCCGCCGGCGCAGGTCCTCCGGGTCCCCGGGCAGCATCCCGGTCTCGGTGACCAGGGCGGGGGCCAGGCCATTCACGGTGACGCCGGCCGAGGCGTAGCGGCTGGCCAGGAAGTGGGTGAGCCCGTTCAGCCCGGCCTTGGACGCCGCGTAGTGCGGGCCCACGATCCCGCCGGTGAACGCGGCCACCGACGACACGAACAGGATCCGCCCGAACCCGCGGTCCGCCATGCCCGGGAGGGTCCGCTGGGCCAGCAGGAACGGGGCCCGCAGGTTGACCGCCAGCATCGCGTCGAAGTCGTCGGCGGTCACCTCCGCGAGGGCCTTCGTGCCGCCCAGGCCGGCGTTGCTGACCAGCACGTCCACGGGCCCGAGGGCGTCTTCGGCGCGCCTGGGCCAGCTGACCAGGGGCCGCCGGGTCGCGGAGGTCGGCGCCGAGCGCGACGGCCCGGCCCCCGGCCGAGACGATCTGCGCGGCGGTCTTCTCGGCAGCCTCCCCGTGCTGGCCGTAGCCGACCGCGACCGCCGCCCCGGCCGCTGCCAGCTGGCGGACGATCGCGGCGCCGATCCCGCCGCTTCCGCCGGTGACCAGCGCCACCCGGCCGGCGAGCCCGCCCGCATGACCGGTGTCCGACCCTGATGCTGTCATCCTGGTTCCCTCCGCCTGGGTGCCTTCCCGTGACGCGGCCGGCCAACCGGCCCGGCCGCGCGGATCTCCTCCGCGTCCACGTAACCCGCTCGCGCCGCGCCGTAACCCGCCCGCGCCGCGCCGCACCCAGTGCGGATGGCCGGGATCCGGGCCGATTACCCGGTTCCCTGGCGAGTCGCTGTAAGCTATGTGCGCTTGGCGGCCATGAGGCGGAGTAGCTCAGTCAGGCAGAGCAAGCGGCTCATAATCGCTGTGTCGCCGGTTCAAGTCCGGCCTCCGCTACCAGTTCGCGCCGCCCGCCGCCGCGGTCCGGACCCCCGGTCTGCGGTGCGCGGGTGCTGTGCGTGCTGCTGTCCGCGGCCGGGGAATGGTGCCTGGCTGCGGGCTGTTGTCTGTCCAGATGGACCGCTGCGGGCAGCAGCGCCTGTTCTCAGCAGGCCGCTGTCCTTACAGTAGGTCTGTCCCTATTCCGACCTTCCAGAAGAAAGGCACTCCATCGTGGCTGCCACCGACGTCAGGCCCAAGATCACCCTGGCCTGCCAGGAGTGCAAGCACCGTAACTACATCACCAAGAAGAACCGGCGCAACGACCCGGACCGGCTCGAGCTGAAGAAGTACTGCCCGAACTGCCGTTGCCACCGGCCGCACCGCGAGACCCGCTAACCCCAGCGTGGCCGTCAACAAGGACTACGCCGGCCGTTCGTTCGCGGCGACGGAGCCCTACGAGGTCAGCCGGGTCAAGATCGCCGAGTTCGCCACCGCGATCGGCGATCCCAACCCGGTCTACCGGGACCGGGACGCGGCCGTCGCGGCCGGCTACCCGGATGTGATCGCCCCGCCCACGTTTCCCATCGTGGTGACGATGGCGGCGTCGGGGCAGGCCATCGCCGACCCGGGCCTCGGCATCAACTACGCGCTGGTCGTCCACGGCGAGCAGCGCTTCAGCTATGCCCGCCCGCTGCACGCGGGCGACGTGGTCACCGCGCAGTCCACCATCGAGACCATCAAGACGCTGGGCCGCAACGTGGTGATGACCACCCGGACCGAGGTCCGGACCGTAGACGGCGAGCAGGTGTGCACGGCCTACTCGACGCTGGTCGAGCGCGGCACGGCGGGTGAGGCAGAGTGAGCGCGGTGGTCAAGTACGCCGACGTCGAGGCGGGCGCGGAACTCCCGCCGGCCAGCTACCCCGTGGCCCGGCTGGACCTGATCAAGTACTGCGGCGCGTCCGGTGACTTCAACGTCATCCACTGGAACGAGCGGATCGCCAAAGCGGTCGGGCTGCCGGACGTCATCGCGCACGGCATGTTCACCATGGCCCAGGCGGCGCGCTACGTCACCGACTGGGCGGGCGATCCCGGGGCCATGACGGAGTTCGGGGTCCGGTTCTCCGCCCCGGTCGTCGTACCCGACGATGACGCGTTCGTGAGCATCGAGGTCAGCGGGACCATCGAGGAGAAGCTGGACGGCAACCGGGTCGTGGTGGCGCTTACCGCCCGGTCGGGCGGGGACAAGGTGCTCACCCGGTCCCGCGCGGTGGTCCGGCTGCCCTGACGCCGCCATGGCCAACGTCCGCGAGCCGGTAAGACTGTCCCGCTTCACCACTCTCGGCCTGGGCGGACCCGCCCGCCGTTTCGTGGTGGCCGGCACCGATGAGGAGATCATCGCCGCGGTGCGGGACGCCGATCAGCACGGCGAGCCTTTGCTGGTGCTGGGGGGCGGCAGCAACCTCGTAATTTCCGATAACGGTTTTCCCGGCACAGTCATCCAGGTCGCGACCAAGGGCATCCACCGGATGACAGGACCGGATGAGGCCGGACTGGATCGCGCGAGCCCGGACGAAGCTGGCCCGGGCCGTCCCGAGCCCGGCGCGCCGGTGACGCTCACCGTCGCGGCCGGCGAGGAGTGGGACACGGTCGTCGCGTCCTGCGTGGCCGCGGACCTGGCCGGGCTGGAATGCCTGTCGGGCATTCCCGGGCTCGCGGGCGCCACGCCCATCCAGAACGTCGGCGCCTACGGCCAGGAGGTGGCCGACACCATCACCCGGGTCAGGGCCTACGACCGGGACCGGGCCGAGGTAGTGGAACTGGCCGCCGGGGACTGCGGCTTCGGCTACCGGACCAGCGCCTTCAAGCGGAGCATCACGCCGCCGGCGGTGACCGGCCGGTTCGTGGTGCTCGGGGTGACCTTCCAGCTGACCAGTGACCGGCGGTCCCGGCCGGTCCGGTACGCCGAGCTGGCCCGGGCCCTGGGCCTGGACTCACGCCACCCGGACCAGACCGGGCGGACCAGAGCAGATCAGGCGAGGGCGGGCGGGCTCCGCTGGGCGACGTCCGCTCGGCCGTGCTCCGGCTGCGCCGCGGCAAGGGCATGGTGCTCGACCCCGGTGACCCGGACAGCCGCAGCGCGGGATCGTTTTTCACCAACCCCATCCTGGACGCCGCCCAGTTCGCGAGGCTCCGCCGCGTGGTAGACGAGCGCGGCGGCCCGGATGTGCCGATCCCGCAGTTCCCGGCCGGTCCCGGCCAGGTGAAGGTGCCGGCCGCCTGGCTCATCGGGCAGGCCGGGTTCCAGAAGGGGTACCAGGGCGCGGGCGGCAGCCGCCCCGGATCGGGGGCCCGGATCTCCACCAAGCACACGCTGGCCCTGGTCAACCCGGGAGATGCGAGCACGGCCGAGGTGGTCGGCCTGGCCCGGGAGATCCGCGACCGGGTCCGTGACATCTTCGGCGTCGCGCTGGCCAGCGAGCCGGTGCTGGTCGGCGTCCGCCTGTGAGCGTGACCCAGACCGGCGAGCGAGCCTAGGCCGTCAGGCCCGGGCGAGCGGTCGGTGCGGGGTTTTTCTGGGTCACGCGAACGCCTGAGCTAGCACTGTGAACGTGACCCAGACCGGCGAGCGAGCCCGGGCCGTCAGGCCGGGGCGAGCGGTCGGTGCGGGGTTTTTCTGGGTCACGCGAACTCCTTAGCTAGCACTGCGACCACGGGAGGATTCTGGTGATGGCCGAGCAAGCGCCCGCAGGGGAGCGGGCCCTCGTGCTGGGCGGCGGCGGGCTGTCCGGGGTCGCCTGGGAGACGGGCGTGCTGGCCGGGCTGGCCGCAGGTGGCGCCGATGTCACCGCGGCGGACTACGTGCTGGGCACCTCGGCCGGGGCCACGGTGGCCGCCCAGCTGGGCAGCGGGCTTTCCCTGACCGACCTGTTCGAGCGGCAGACCGTGCCGGAGTTGCAGTCCGCCGAGCTGTCCCCGGACATCGGGCGGGTCATCGAGCTCATGGAGTCCTGGGAGAAGCTGCCGCTGGAGTACCCGGACCCGGTCGAGCTGCGCCGCGAGGTCGGCCAGCGGGCGCTCGCGGTGCAGACCGTTCCCGAGGCCGAGCGCCGCGCGGTGATCGCCGGGAGGCTGCCGCAGCACTCGTGGCCGTCCCGCAGGCTCGCCGTGGTCGCCGTCGAGGCGAGCACGGGCGACGTCCGCGTGTTCGACAAGGACTCCGGGGCGGATCTGGTCGACGCGGTCACGGCCAGCTGCGCTATCCCGGGCATCTGGCCGCCGGTCACGATCGGGGCGGGACGCTACATCGACGGCGGCACCCGGTCCGCGGTCAACGCCGACCTGGCCGCCGGCTACCGGCGGGTCCTGATCCTGGCCCCGATGGCCGACCTGGCGCTGGAAGGGCAGTCCGCCGGGCTGGTGGCGGGGGGTGAGGAGGTCCAGGTGCAGGTGATCATCCCAGACGACGAGTCCACCGCCGCGTTCGGGCTCAACCCGCTGGACCCCGCGGTGCGTGCACCCGCGGCACAGGCCGGATACGCGCAGGGAGAACGGGCCGCCGCCGCGGTCGCCCGCCTCTGGCTCTGGTCCGGCTGCTGAGCCTGGGCCACGGTCCAGGCGGTGGCGGGTCCGATGTCGCCGTCCCTTTACCTGATCGGCCGCCGTCTGCGCTGGTAGTGCCGGGTGGACTTGGCCGCGTTACCGCACGTGGCCATGTCGCACCAGCGGCGCTGGCCGCCTCGGGAGTGGTCGATGAACAACCAGCCGCAACGCGGGCCGGGGCAGATGCGGGTCCGTGCGAGCGGAAGGGTCTGGAGCAGTTCGACCGAGCGCAGGGCCAGTTCGTGGTGCAGGTAGGCCAGGCCGGATCTATCGACCGTGAGCTGTAGCCGCGCGCTTCCGGCCACGAGGGTGAGCTCCGCGACGCTGACCGCGTCCTTCCAGGTCCGCTCGATGCGCCGCAGTCCGTCCGCTGGCGGCGCGTCATGTCTGATGATCGCGGTGGTCACGTCGTGCACTGCCTCGCGCAGTTCCCGGGTGGCATCCAGCGCGGCCGCCGCGGTGTCCGGGGCGCCGGCGCTGCGCCGGTCCAGCGCCTGCAGTACACCGGGATCGAACTCGCCGGTCAGGCTCGCCCATTGCAAGAGCCGCGGGTACCCGGTGAGCCAGTCGACGGGCTCGGCATTGCGGGCGGTGACCGTGTTCACCAGGTCCAGCGCAAGGTGGCCAGCGACGAGGTCTCGCGGCTGGAACGTGTGTTCCTGGATCAATCCAACCTCTAAAGCGTTGTTATCCGGTTGACGAACCCCGTCAACCGGTGTCAGCATCTTAACCGGTTGGAGGATCGGCGGTTGTCTTCGACTCGGAGGCGGAATGGGATGGGATCGGTGACGGCTGGCAGCGAGGCTGACTAGCAGCGAGGCTGGCGCAGGGGCGCCGCCGCCTGGGGGTATCGAGGTGGTGACGGCGCCGTCGAATCTCGGGCTGCGGCCGCCCGCGCCCGGTCATGAACCCGGCGTGTGGCGGGCACCCGGCGTGCTGATGTCGCAGGGGCTCGGCCGCCGCCTCAATGCCGCCCGGATCGTGGAGCTCCCCCGCCCGAGGTACGAGTTCCAGGGACAGCCGGGTACCCGGATCCGCAACGGGACCGCGATCCGCGACCACGCCTTGAAGCTCGCGGATGCGGTCGCCACCGGGCTCGCCGCGTCCCAGTTCGTGGTCGTTGTGGGCGGGGACTGCAGCATCCTGCTGGGTTGCCTGGCTGGTGCGCGGCGGGGCGGGCGCTGCGGCCTGGTGCACGTCGACGGCCACCGCGACTTCTACCATCCCGGCAACTATGACACCGGATCCCGCCTGGGGTCGGCGGCCGGCATGGACCTCGCGCTGGCCACTGGCCGCGGCGAACTCCTGCTCACCCACTGGCCAGTGGTGGGCAAGCCACTGGTGGACGACGACGATGTGATCCAGATCGGCGATCGGGAACCGGCGGAGGCTGACTGGCCGGACGGGCCGATCGTCCGATTGCCCGTTCAGGATGTCCTGCGGGCCGGCATCGCCGAGGTGGTCGGCCGCACGACCGGGTACCTGCGGCAGCAGGGCCTGGACCGGGTCTGGCTTCATGTCGATCTTGATGTGCTGGACCAGCGCGAGCTGCCCGCGGTGGATACGCCGGGCTCGCCAGGTCTTACCTTCGGCCAGCTCAGCCAGCTCTTGTCGGGCCTGGTCGCCGCGGGCTGCGTAGTCGGTCTCGACGTCGCGATCTACGACCCGGAACTGGACCCGGCCGGCGAGTATGCGCCGCGGATCGTCGACTGCCTCGCCTCGGCGCTCGCCCCGCTCACCTCCCCGGCAGCCGGACCGGCGAACACATGATCACGCTCCTTGCGGACCGGCCAGCCGCGGCGCACGCCGCGCAGATCGAGCAGTTCGGCCGCCTCGCCGGGCTATGGACCACGCAGATCACCTACTTCCCGCCCGACGGGTCACCCAACTCCCACGCCACGGGGGCGTGGGAGTTCGGCTATGCCCTGGACGGGCGCGCCGTGATCGACGTATGGCAGGTACCCGGCCGCGACACGCTCGCCGGCGTCCCGCGCAGCGCCGATCAGGAATGCGGTCTGTGCGTGCGGATCTGGGACGCAGGCCTGCAACTGTGGCGCTTCACCTTCCACGGCACCGCCCACGGCCGTCTCATTCACATGTACGCGCGTGAGATCGACGACGAGATCGTCATGGAACAGGCCGAGGGTGGTGACCTCGTTCGCTGGATCTTCTCCGACATCCGGCCAGAGTCATTCCGCTGGGTCAGCCAGCGCTCGACGGACGGCGGTGCCAGCTGGCGCCTGGAACAGCGGGTTCGGGCCGACCGCGCCGCCACGCCAGCCGCAGCAGGTGATCCGCATCAGACATGGAAAACCTTCATCCAGTGATCAGCACGGCGGCGAGGTGCCCGTGATTGCGACCCGGCTCACCGTCCAGCGTGGCTCATCGCCCAGCGCCTGGCGTCCGGCTCCGGTACCCAGATCCGGCCGCTGCTAGCATCGCGGCGTGCCCGGACCGTTCGCCGACGAACAACTCGCCGCCTATATGGCGCAGCCGGCCGCGGTGTTTGCCCAGCCTGAGGTGGCCGCGATGCGCGAGGGAATTGCCCGCCGCGCGGCGGCGCGCCCACGCGGACCGGACCTGCATGAGGTGCGCGACCTGCGGATCGGCGAGCTCCCGGCGCGGCTGTACCGGCCCGCACCTGGCCCCGTCCCGCTGGTGGTGTACCTGCACGGCGGCGGCTGGACGATCGGCAGCCTGGAGTCCCATGACCGGGTGTGCCGTCGCCTCGCGGACGGTTCTGGTGCTGCGATCCTGGCCATCGACTACCGGCTCGCGCCGGAACACCCGTGGCCGGCCTCGGTGGACGACACCGTGACCGCGCTGCGCTGGGTAGCCTCCGGGCCGGCCGGCCTCGGAGAGGCGCCGACCGCGGTGGCTGTGGCAGGCGACAGCGCCGGTGGCACCCTCGCCGCGCTGGGCTGCCTGCGCCTGCGCGACGAGTATCCGTCGGCGCTGCCCGATCTGCAGGTGCTGCTGTACGCCAACACCGATCTCACCGGCGCCCAGCCCTCCATGCGCACGAAGGCCACCGGCTGGGGTCTGGACGCCGCCACGGTGCGGTTCTTCAACTCCCAGTGGGTCCCGGACCAGGCACGCTGGTCTGACCCCGCAGTCAGCCCGCTGCACGCCCCCGACCTGTCTGGCCTGCCTGGTGCGCTGATCGTCAGCGCGGAGCACGATCCACTCCGTGACGAATCCGAGGCTTACGCCCGGCGCCTGCGCGACGCTGGCGTTGCGGTCGAGCTGCGCCGCGAGGCCGGCCTGATCCACGGCTTCATGACGCTGGACGAGATCTCCCCGGCGTGCGCCGCGGCCGTCAACCGCGTCGCGGCCGACCTGCGCACCAAGCTCAGCCGGCCCTGAACCTCAGTCGGCCTGAAGTGCAGCCGCCCAGAGTCAGGCCCAGAGTCAGCCGCCCAGAAGTCCGGCGGCCCAGATGCTCAGAGCTCGCGCCCAGAAATTCAGGTAGCTGCGGTGCAGCCAGCCGTCGAACCCAGGGGCGGTCGGGCTGCTCGGGAGGGGGCGTCATGCAATTTGGGTGCTGCCGGACCGGGTCCGCGGGCCGGGTCACCGGCCGCTGTCCGCAAGCTGGGTCACCGGCCGCTCGCCGTAATCAGGGAACTGAGCAGAATGGCAGCGAGCGTCCCGGCCAGCAGGTAGGGGCCGAACGGCAGGCGCGACTTCCGGGACGCGCGACGGGCGGCGATGAGCGCGAGCCCGGCGGCCGCGGCGAACAGGTACCCGAGGAACAGGCCGGCCACCAGGGCGTCCTGATCCAGCCAGCCCCCGCCCAGCCAGCCCAGGTACAGGCCCAGGAGACCAGCCAGCTTCACGTCGCCCCAGCCGAGGCCCGCGGGATAGAGGAGTACCTGGAGCAGGAAGACTCCCCAGGCCAGGGCCATGCCGGCCAGCGCGCCACGGAAATGGCCGGCGCCCCCGGGGAGCAGCAGCGCGGCGAACCCCAGCAAGGCCAGGGCCACCGGGTAGGAGGGCAGCGTCAGCGCGTCAGGCAGCCGCCGGCACCGGGCGTCGATCACGGCCAGCGGCACGCCGATCCCGGCCAGGTAGCAGAACGCAGGCAGCGCCGGGTTCGGCCCGAACCGCAGCGCCATGACCGCGCAGGCCAATGCGGTGCCCAGGATCAGTGCCCACCGGGTCCGCCGCCCGCCCCAAGGTCGATCCGCCGGCAGCGGCCCGGTCGGCTGTGGGGCGGTCGGCAGCGGCGCGGTCGGCTGTGGGGCGGTCGGCTGTGGGGCGGCCAGCAGGCGGGCAGCGTGCCTGCTGGCCGCCCGCCCCGCGAGCAGCCCGGCCGCCGCCGCGGCGGCGACGGTGACGCCATCCGCCGGGGTCACCGGCTGCCCTGGTTCATCGGCCCTCTGGTTGATCGGCCCGTGGTCCGCGGGCCCGGTGCCGTGGCCCGGTGGTCCGTGGCCCCGGTGGTCTGTGGCCCCGGTGGTCTGCGGCCCGGGGTCCGCAGAACGCGGTGGTTTAGCCGCCGTTGATGCTCTGGATCTCGGCCACCGGGAAGGGCGGGGTCCGCCCGGTCATCTGGATGGGCGGCAGCGCGTTCGGCCCGGGGCCGTTGAGTGCACCGGCACCCCAGGTGACCGACCAGGTGATGGTGGCGCTGACCGACGCCCCGGCCACCGGGGCCTGCCAGAGGACACCGCAGTCGGGCGGGGTGCCTGCGCCGGCGCCTGCGGGCACGTGGCCGACTCGGTAGCGCGAGCCGTCCGGGCCGCACGCCGAGTACGGCGTCCCCGGCCCGTTCGCGCCGACGGAGAACGCGCCCTTGGCGGCGGGCTGCGCCCACACGCTCACGGTCTCGCCGCCCAGCGTCGCGGTCACCACGTAGGCGTCGGGGCGGCCCGTGGCCGCGCTTACCGGCCGGGTCCGGCCCCAGACGTAGGTGGCCAGGTTGACGTATCCATGCCCGGCCGGGTTCACGGTCAGCCTGGGCGCGGGAATCGCCATGTGGTTGTAGGCGTAGTCGGCCAGCGTCTGGAGCGGCACCGGCGGGGTGGGCGGAGCCTGGCCCGGTGCGGTGAAGAAGAACAGCGGCAGCGTGAAGCACTGCCGCTGGGCCGCTTTGGACGCCGCCGGGTTGACCGGCAGCTGCCACCAGGTCCCGGGCGGCACCGGCTTGTCCTTGAGCAGCATCCTGGCCTGCTGCACCGACCGGTAGACGCCGAAGGGCGTGCCAGGGACCGCGCCGCCGAACTGCTGGATGATGAGGGTGCTTCCGGCGGCGGTATCGCCGACTGGCTGCCACAGGCAGGGCGGCGGCGCGACCGGCAGCTGGACGTGGCCGGGCGCGGCGCCCACGTCGCCCTTGAGCGTGATCAGGCTGCTCAGCAGCACGGAACAGGTGTTGCCGGTACAGCCGACCCCGGATCCGGCCCCGGCCGGGGCGGCCATCCACCACGGCGCGAGTAACCCGGCCGAGGCCAGAATGGCTGCCGCGGCTCGCCGGATCATGGCTTGCACTCCTGCGCCTGCGGATAGTACACGACCGGGTAAACCGATATCACCCGCCACTGGCCATTAGTCTTGGCCATCACATCCGTATTCATATAGTAGTGCTGGCTGGCCGGGATCCGGTCGGCGATACTCTTCCCGGTGGCCAGGTCAGTATTGCGCGAGCCGGCGTTGTCGAAGCACTCGGACACGTCTATAGCGCCCGCCGTGGCCGGATCGGGGAAGGCGCGCATGTGCGAGAAGATGATGGTCCCGGTGAACGATTCCGTGGTCACGCTGGGTTCGCTGAGATTGGCTTTGAGTGCGCTGAGCACCTGACCGGACGCGTAGCCCGTCCAGCGGTCGTCCTGATTTCCGCGGTACTCGGCGTAGAGGAAAGCGAGCAGGAAGTCCTTGGCCGCGATGACCGCGGGCACCTCGCCGGGGTCGGCGGGCAGCCAGCCCGGCATGACGATATGCACGTTGCCGCCGAATGGCGGCCAGATCAGTGGTCCGGCGGCACGATGTGCTGGGCTGGCCAGGTTCCCGGTGCGCCCGGCCGTGCCCGTGCCCGTGGCCGTGCCCGCGCTTGCGCGTGCGCCCGTGCTGGCGCCCGCGGGGCGGAAGGCCGCCGGTCGGGCCGGCCCCGCACCCTGTGGCCAGAAGCCCGCCGGTGATGACCAGGCCCGCCGTGGCCAGGCCCGTGGTCAGCGGCCTGCGCGTGGCTAGCGGCCTGCAGGTGGCCAGGCCCGTGGTAACGAGCCCGTGGTGGCCTGGCCGGTGGTCAGTGGCCTGGTGGTGGCCGGGGCCGGGTTGGCCAGGGCTGGGTTGGCTAGGGCGGGGTTGGCCAGGGCGGGGTTGGCCAGCGGCCGGATGCTGATTTTCCTGGCGGTGGCCAGCCTGGCGGCGATCACGTTCCTGGCCAGCCGGCCCGCGCGGGCCACGACACGGGGCGGGCATGTCCAGGCCCGGCGCGGCTCGTCCCGCATGCGCTGCCTCCCTATCGCCGGCTCCGCTTACGGCGGGAACTCTACCAATACCGATTTAACCGGTAAGGCCGTTATTGGAATGAAAGCCTGCCGCTGAAATTACTAGCCGAATTAAGACTAAGGTACTAATTAACTAAGAATAGCGGGCGCGTCGTCCTGCTTTCACTGCCGTTCCACGAGTCCCAGAGATCTTGTGCCGTCTCAGCGGCCGGGAGTGGTTATTACGAGCCAGTGACTTTCCGGTTTATGCCCGCAGTGGGCGGCTTCCTGTGCCTTTATGGTGAAGACGCGCTGCATCATCTCAGGAGCCGGAGGCGCACGGCGTAAGCACGCCCGCCGTCAGCAGGGAGATTGCCAGGGAATGCCAAGTGACCGGGGTACGCTGCCGCGAAGTTTGGCAGGAAGTGACGACCAGCACGCGATCTGGCCAGAGGCGACGGCCCCGTCCGGGCGCCGGTTGCCGAGTGCGCCGCGGGAACGCAAACCCGCGCTGGCCGCGCTGGCGGTGCTGCTGATTCTCGGCGGCGCATTAGGTGCCGGGCTGCTGGTGATCCAGGGCAGTAAACGAGTCGCGGCCATCGAGATTTCCCAGCCGGTCGGGGCCGGCCAGCGCATCCCGGTGACCGCGATGCAGCCGGTCCAGATTGCCGCAGGCTCCGGCCTGGCCTATGTGCCCTGGGACGAGGCCAGCCAGGTCGCCCGGTTCTTCACGGTCAGCGCCATCCCGCAGGGCACCTTGCTGACCAGGGAGATGGTCGCCACCAGCGGCACCCCCGTGGCCGGGAAGGCCGTGCTGGGCCTCGCGCTCAAGGACGGCCAGCTGCCGCACGGCCTCACCGACGGCGACCACATCGACATCTACCAGGTCAGTGACGCGCAGGAAACCTGTCCTGGCGGCTCCGGGGGCACGCTGGCCGCCGACGCGATCGTCCTCGCGATCGGCACGCCCTCCACGACCTCCGGCAGCACCGCGATCGCCGACGTCGAGGTGGCGCTCAACCCCTCCGACGCCGGCCCGGTGGCCTGCAACGCCGCCAACGGGATCGTCGGCATCGCGGTCCTGCCCGACGGGGGCCGGGGCGCGGCGGCCGCCGCCGGAGCCGGATCCGGCCCGGGGGCCAGCACGGCGGGCAGCGGCACGGCGGGCAGCGGCACCGCGGGCGGCGGCACGCCCACGCCGTCGGGCCCGGCCGGGCCGGGAGGCACGGCGTCCGCCTCGGCAGCGCCCGGTACCGGATCTGGGTGACGCCGGGTGCTGATCGCAGTCGCGGCCGACAAGGGAGCGCCCGGGGTCACCACCACGGCCGTAGCCCTCGCCGCGGTCTGGCCACGGGCGGTGCTCCTCGCCGAGTGCGACCCGGCGGGCGGCGACCTCGTCTACCGGCTGCCCAGCGAGAGCGGCGACCGGCTCGATCCGCGGCGCGGGCTGCTCAGCCTGGCCGTGGCTGCCCGCCGTGATCTGCAGCCCGCCCAGCTCTGGGCCCACGCCCAGAAACTCCGCGGTGGCCTGGACGTGCTGCTCGGGGTGACCACCGCGGAGCAGGGAGCCGGGCTGGAACCGCTCTGGGGGCCGGTGGGCAGCGTGCTGGCCGGGCTGCCGCAGGCCGACGTGATCGCGGACTGCGGCCGTCTCGGGGCGGACGGCCCCTACTACGACCTGCTGGCCTGCGCGGCCGCCGTCGTCCTGGTCACCCGGCCCACCCTGGGTGAGGTGGTGCGGCTGCGGGACCGCGCCCAGGCCGTCTCCCTGGGCGTGCACCGGCGTACCGGCCGCGGCACCCGGCTCGGCGTCCTGGTCGTCGCGGATCACCGGGTCTTCAGCCGGGCGCTCGCGGAGGTCGGCCAGGTGCTCGGCCGCGACAGCGCGGCCAGCGTGCTGGGCGGCATCGCGTTCGAGCCCCGGAGCGCCGAGCTGCTCCGCGGTGAATGGGGCGGCCGGCTCGACAAGTCGCTGCTGATCAGGACCGCGCGGGATGCCGCCGGGCAGCTGGCTGGCCGGCCGGCCGTGGCCGCGGCGTCCGCCCGGGGTGAGGCACCGGCCCGCCGCCCGGCTCCTGGCCCGGCCCGCCGCCCGGCTCCTGGGCCCGCCCGCCGGGCTGCTCCCAGGCCCGCCCGCCATGCCGCGGGCCGCGCCGGCCCGGCCGAGCCGCTGGCCGACCTCCCGGCCGCCGAGCCGGGCGGGTGGTGACCGGATGGACCACACCCTCGTCAAACGGCTCCGCGGCGAAGTCGGGACCCGGCTGGCCGAGCAGCGGAGGCTGGACGCCGCCGGCGGGCTGCCCCCCATGTCCGGCGAGGATGAACGGCAGTTCGCCCGGGCCCTCATCGCGCAGGTGCTCGAGGATCACGCCCGCAACGAGATCACGGCGGGCCGGGTCCCGCCCAACGCGCAGGAGGAGGAAGATCTCGCGGCCGCGATCCACGCCGCGCTGTTCGGGGTCGGCAGGCTCCAGCCGCTGCTGGATGACCCGTACGTGGAGAACATCGACATCAACGGCTGCGACCGGGTGTTCGTCGGCTATGCGGACGGGCGCGAGGTAATGGCCGACCCCGTCGCGGAGAACGACGACGAACTGGTCGAGCTCATCCAGATACTCGCCGCCTACTCCGGCCTGTCCAGCCGCCCGTTCGACAGCGCCAATCCCCAGCTGGATCTCCGGCTGCCGGACGGGGCACGCCTGTCCGCGGTCATGGACGTGACGCTGCGTCCCTCGGTGTCCATCCGCCGGGCCCGGCTGGGCAAGGTGTTCCTGACCGACCTGGTCGGCAACGGCACGCTGCTGCCCGAGGCGGCCGCGTTCCTCGCGGCCGCGGCCACCGCGCGGAAGAACATCATGATCGCCGGGGCGACCAACGCCGGGAAGACCACGCTGCTGCGCGCGATCGTCAACGAGATCCCGCCGGGGGAACGGCTCATCACCGTGGAGCGGGCGCTCGAGCTGGGCATCGACCATTTCCCCGAGCTGCACCCGAACGTCGTCGCGTTCGAGGAGCGGCTGCCGAACATGGAGGGCCAGGGCGCGATCTCCATGGCCGAGCTGGTCCGCCGGTCACTGCGGATGAATCCCAGCCGGGTCCTGGTCGGCGAGGTCCTCGGCGACGAGATCGTCACCATGCTGAACGCGATGTCCCAGGGCAATGACGGCTCGCTGTCCACCATCCACGCGAACTCCTCGCTGGAGGTGTTCAACCGGATCGCCACCTACGCCATCCAGTCCGCCGAGCGGCTGCCCGGGGAGGCAACCCACATGCTGATCGCCGGAGCCATCGACTTCGTCGTGTTCGTGGAGAAACGCAACGAGTACCAGCGCGGCGGCCGGCTGCGCCGGTTCGTCAGCAGTATCCGGGAGGTGACCGGCGTGGACGGCCGGGTGCTGTCCAGTGAGGTGTTCGCCCCCGGCCCGGACGGCCGCGCCGTCCCGCACGCGCCCGTCTCCTGCCTGGCCGAGCTGGCCCAGCACGGCTACGACCCGTCCGGGGGGCGCTGGTGAACAGCCTGCTGTCCGGCGCCCCGCTGCTCGCCATCCTGGCCGGCGCGCTGGCCAGCGCCGGCCTGCTCCTGCTCGCCGCCGCCGTCCGCGGCCTGCCGCCCCGGCCGCCCGGCCGCCGGGCGGGCGGGCTGGAGCGCCAGATCCGGGGGATCGCCGGGACCCGCGGCGCGCTGGCCCTGCTGGCCGGCGCGCTCGCCGTGGCGGCCACCCGGTGGATCGTGGCCGGGATCGGCCTGGCCCTGCTGGTCCTGGCCTGGCGCACGCTCGGCGGCGCGGCGGGGGAGCGCCGGGCCATGGCCCGGCTGGAGGCCCTGGCCACCTGGACCGAGTCGCTGCGGGACACCATCGCCGGGGCGGTCGGCCTGGAGCAGGCCATTCCCTCGTCGCTGCGGGTGGCCGCGCCGTCGCTGCAGGAGCCGCTGGCCCGGCTGGTGGACCGGCTGCACACCCGGGTCCCGATGCCGGAGGCGCTGCGCAGGCTCGCGGACGACCTGGATGACCCGAGCGCGGACCTGATCATCGGTGCGCTGATCATCAACGCGCGGCTGCGCGGTCCCGGCCTGAGGGACCTGCTGGGCGCGCTCTCCACGGCGGTCCGGGAGGAGCTCGACATGCGCCGGAAGATCAACGCCGAGCGCCGGTCAACCCGGCGCAGCGCGCAGATCGTGGTGCTCGTGTCCGTCGGCCTGGCCCTGGGGCTGGCCGTGCTCAACCCGGGCTACGTGCACGTCTACGACAGCCCGCTCGGCCAGCTGGTGCTGGCGGTCGTCGTGGCCCTGTACGCGGCGGGCTTCGTGTGGATGCGCAAGCTGGCCACGTTCGATGCCCCCGAGCGGCTGCTCGCCAGGGGAGGGGACGGATCATGAGCGCGATCCTGATCATGGGAGCCCTGGCCGGCCTCGGCCTCTTCCTGCTGATCGTGGCCCTGGTGCCGCGCCGGGCCAGCCTGGCCCGGCAGATCGCGGCGCTCGACGCGGCCCGGCCGGTGCAGCCGGCCGGTCCGCCGGGCGGCGGACGGGCGGGAAAGCGAACTCACCCGGCGGCTGGGCCGGGCCCTGGCCGCGTTCTGTGCCGAGCAGGGCTGGCGGTTCCCGTCGCTGCGGGCCAACCTGTCCCTGATCGGCAAGTCGTTCGAGAACTACCTGGCCACGAAGGTCCTGCTGGCCCTGCTGGGGTTCCTGGCCGGACCCCTGTTCCTGATCACGCTCAGCGCGGCCGGCTTCCACGTGTCGTACATCCTGCCGGTCTGGTTCGGGCTGGCCCTGGCCGCGGTCTTCTTCTTCCTGCCGGATCTGGAGGTCAAGCAGAAGGCGGATGCCCGGCGGCGCGACTTCCGGCACGCGATCGGCGCCTTCCTCGATCTGGTGTCGATGAACCTGTCCGGCGGGCGGGGCGTGCCGGAGGCACTGATGGCGGCGAGCGAGATCGGCTCCGGCTGGGCCCTGTGGCGGATCAGGGATGCGCTGGCCAACGCCAGGATCAGCGCCCAGACGCCGTGGCAGGCCCTCGGCCTGCTCGGCGAGGAGGTCCGGGTCGAAGAACTGCGCGACCTGGCTGCCGCGCTCAGCCTGGTGGCCGACGACGGCGCCAAGGTGCGTGAGTCGCTGAGTGCCCGGGCGGCCAGCCTGCGCCGCCGGGAGCTCGCGGACCTCGAGGGCCAGGCGGGCGAGAAATCCCAGTCGATGCTGGTGGCCCAGATGCTCCTGATCGCCGGATTCCTGATTTTCCTTACCTACCCGGTCGTGGGGGTGCTGCTGAGCGCATGACCCGCAGCGTCAGGCCCCGACGCACAGTAAACCGGTGCACATTAAACCGGGCACACGATGGAGGCACGATGAGTTATCTCACCACGACCATGACCTTTCTCCGGAGCGTCCTCAGCGTCCGTCTCGCGCACCTGCGGGCGGCGGCCCGCGATAAGGACGCGGGGGCGTCCGCGGTGGAACTCGCCATTATCACCGCCGTCATTCTCGGTATCGCGGCCGCGCTGCTGCTCGTCATCAAGAACTTCGTCACCACCGAGAGCGCCCAGATCCACGGCTGAAAAGGGGCTGATCACCGTGATGTCCTGCTGGCCGCCGGCCCGGGTGCTGCCGGGCCGCATCGGCCGGGTGCTGCCGGGCTGCATCGGCCGGGTGCTGCCGGGCCGCATCGGCCGGGGGGTGCGGGCCGTGTACTCCGGCCGTGCGCGGTCCGACCGTGGCTCCAACGTGGTCGAACTCGCCGTGCTGACCCCCGGCCTGATGATGATCTGCATGCTCATCCTGCAGTTCGGATTGTGGTTCAACGCGCGGCAGGCGGCGCTGGCGTCAGCCCAGGCGGGTGCGCTCGTGGCCCGGGAAGAGGCGGCCACCAATTCCGGCTGGGCCGGTGCGGCGCAGGACGCGGCCGCGCAGTATTACGGGAACCTGCACACACGCCTGCTGAGCAAGGTTCGGCCGCACGCCTATGGCGACCCGGCCACGAATGTGTTCGTCACCGTGAGTGGCCCGCTTGGTTATTCGGTCTTTCCGTTCTTCGGCCTCCACCTGACCATATCGGCCACCGCCGGCGGTCCAGTGGAATGCTTCCGGCCTGCGGCCCAGAACGGTTGCGGATAATGGCCTGGAGAATGCTGGCCCGGAGGATGCTGACCCGGAGGATGTCGGCCCGGGGGCGGCACCCGCGGCCGGGAGCCGGTGAGCGCGGGTCCATGTCAGTGGAGCTCGTCGTCGTCGCCCCCGGGCTGATCGGCCTGCTGCTGCTGGTCGGCGCGGGCGGCCGGGTCGTCGAGGCGCAGGGACACCTGGACGGCGCGGCCCGGGACGCCGCCCGTGCCGCGTCGCTGGCCATGTCACCGGCCCAGGCCAGCCAGCTGGCGCTGCAGGCGGCCCAGGCCGACCTGGGCGCCACGAGCTGGTGCGCCGCGGGCAGCGTCCAGACCCTGGTGGCCGGGTTCCCGGCCGCCGGCCAGCTGGTCGTCGCGGGCGACGACATCACCGTGACTGTCCAGTGCGACGTCAACATGAGCCCGTTCACGGTGCTCGGCTTCAACCCGGCCATGATCTTCTCCGGCCGGGCGGTGGCCCCGCTGGACGCATTCGTGGAGCGGAACGGATGAGGGCATCCACGCTGATCCGGCCGGGGCCTGCGGAGCACCGCGAGCGGGGCTCGGTCGCCGTGTTCACCGTGGTCTTCGCCGTCGCCGTCATCTTCCTGACCGCCCTGATCGTGGACGGAGGTATCGCCATGAACGCGAAGGAACGGGCCGCGGACATCGCCGAGCAGGCCGCCCGGGCCGCGGCGGGCAACATCAACATCGCCGGGCTGCGGGCCGGCGGGGTCGCGGCGATCGGC
This sequence comes from uncultured Actinomycetes bacterium, assembly GCA_963713815.1. Taxonomy (GTDB): domain Bacteria; phylum Actinomycetota; class Actinomycetes; order Streptosporangiales; family Streptosporangiaceae; genus RYN-230. The sequence goes on along the minus strand of CAVQNH010000032.1, from coordinate 383,797 downwards.
CCCGGTGCCTGCGGGCTCGCGGCCAATCTGGTCAGCGCGTACAGCCAGCAGGACAGCAGCGGTGTGGACCGGGTCACCGGCGCCGCCATGACCAGCTGCGTCGCTGCCACCGGGACGGAGACCGCCACGGTCGCGGTGACGATCACCACCCAGCCGCTGGTCGGCGGGATCCTGGGCACCTTCACCGAGACCGCCCAGGAGACGGCGACCGCGGAATGCGGCATCGCCCGGGGGGCGGTCTGCTGATGGCGCCGCCCAGGACCCGCGCCCCGCGGCCTGCCGCCCGGCAGCCCGCCGCCCGGCGCCGCCGCCGTTCCGCAGGCGATCTGGTGGTCGGGCTGCTGGCCATCGCCGCGCTGGCGGCCCTCACCGTGGGGGTGCCGTTCGCGCTGATCACCGTGTTCGGGCTGCCGGTCCCGCACGCGATGCCGTCGCTGACCCTGCTGACCCGTCAGCTGGACGTCCCCGCGATCCTGAAGGTGCTGTCCCTGCTGGTCTGGCTGGCCTGGATCCAGCTGGTCTGCTGCGTGATCGCCGAGATCAGGGCGGCGGTGCGCAACGCCGGGATGCCGCGACGGGTCCCGCTGGCCGGCGGTACCCAGGCGCTCGTGCACCAGCTGGTCACCGCAGCCCTGCTGGTCTTCGCGGCCACCACCGCGCTCTCACCCGCACTGGCGCATCAGGCCGCGGCCGCGCCGCACCCGGTTACGACGGGCGGTGGCCGGGTGGCCGGCTCCACCCGGCCGCCGGCCGCCCGGGACGCCAGCCCGCCAGCGGCGCCGGACACCAGGTCGTCTGCGGCCCGGCATTCGAGCCCGCCAGCGGCGCCGGACACCAGCTCGTCTGCGGCCCGGCACTTGAGCCCGTCTCCGGCCCCGGACCCGAGCCCGTCCGCGGCCCGGGACTCGAGCCCGCCGGACCTGGCCCGCCCGCCACAGCTGTCCCATTCACCCCAGGTGTCTCAGTCGCCGCGGCGGTCCCACTCGCCGCAGGCCGGTCACCTCTACGTGGTGAAGCCGCCCGTAGGCCGGTTCCACGAGAGTTTGTGGGAGATCGCGCAGAAGTACCTGGGCGACGGCCGCCGGTACCGGGAGATCTTCGAGCTGAACAAGAACCGGGTCCAGCCGGACGGCTCCCGGCTCACCATCGCCAGCCTGATCCGGCCCGGCTGGGTGCTGGACATGCCCCGGGACGCCCACGGCCCGGGCCTCGAGGCCATCCCCGCGGGGGACAGCCACTCCGCGCCGGCCGGACCCGTCCAGGCCATCCCCCCGGCACCCGCGCCCGGAGGAAACCGGGCCGGAGAGCACAGCCAAGCTGATAAGCACGGGCACGCCGGGGAGCACGGGCACGCCGGGGAGCACGGGCACGCCCGGAGAGCACGGGCACGCCCGAGGAGCACGGGCAGCCCGAGGAGCACGGGCACGCCGGGAAGCATGGCCACGCGGAGCAGCAGAGCCGGACGGCCGAGCCCGGCCCTGCCCGGCGGCCAGCCACTGCCCACGGCTCCGCCAACGGATCCGCTGTCAGCGATCTCCTGCACCCCGGGCGCCTGACCTACCCGGACGAGCTGGCCGCCGCCACGCTGCTGGCCAGCGGGATCCTGGCCGCCCTGGGCCGCCGACGGCGCGAGCAGCTGTGGCAGCGGGCCTTTGGCCGCCGGGTGGTCGCGCCGGGCCGGGAGGCCGGGCTGGCCGAATCCGCGTTGCGGGCCGGATCGGACGAGCAGTCCGCCCGGTTGCTCGACCGCGGCCTGCGTTACCTCTCCCGGGCCATGGCGGTGGCCGGGCGGACCCCGCCGGCCGTGGTCGCGGCGCACCTCGGCCGCGAGAACCTGGACCTGTGGGTGGCGCCCGCGGACCTGGACGCCCCTCCGCCGTGGACGGCGGTGGGTGACGGCCAGGTGTGGCGGCTGCCGTTCACCACGCTCCCGCACCTCGAGGTGGACGAGCTGGATGAGGCCCTGGCCCTGTTCCCCGGCCTGGTCTCTATCGGCACCGACCGCACCGGGCGGGTCCTGGTGGACCTCGAGGCCGCCCACGGGGTGATCTCCGTGATCGGCGCGCAGACCGTGATCATCGCGGTACTGTCCGCGATGGCCATGGAACTGGCCACCAGCCGCTGGTCTGACCGGATGCACATCACGCTGGCCGGTTTCGGTGACGACCTGACCGCGCTGGCGCCGGACCGGATCAGCACGGTCAACACCCTGGACGAAGCCCTGACCAGCCTGGAGGCCCACGCCATCGACGTGGCCGGGGCCATGGCTGGCGCGGGAATCAGCTCCGTGCTGGAAGGCCGCTCACTCGGCATCAACCCGGACGCGTGGGAACCGCACTACCTGATCAGTGCGGTGCCGCCCGGTCCGCGGGACCGCAGCCGGCTGCTCGCGCTGGCCCGGATCGGCGGCGCGGCCGGGGCCGGCTACGTGGTGGCCGGCGACGTCCCCGGCGCCAGCTGGACCTGGGAGGTCACGCCCGAGGGCCGGCTGCTGGCCGACACGCTCGGCTTCGACGTGCAGGCCCAGCTCATCCCGGCCCGGCAGCACGAAGCCGTGGCCGGCCTGTTCACGGCGGCGGCCCGGGCCGAGGGCGTGCCCCTCACCCCGCCGGACCCCCACGCCGTCCCGCCCCAGCAACTGGAACCCGGAAGTGAACCGCCTGTGGGCATCACCATCCTCGGCCCGGCGTCGGTCCGGGCGCCCGGCGAACTGGAACCAGACCGGGTCCCCCTGGTCACCGAGCTGGTGGTCTACCTGGCCACCCATCCCGGCGGGGTGCATCCGAACGTGCTCACCGCGGCGCTCTGGCCCCGGGGGGTGGCCGTCGAGATCCGCGACGCGGCCGTGGCCCGGGCCATCGAGTGGCTCGGCACGGACAGCATCGGGCGGCCGCACCTGGCCGCGGACGCGTCCGGGCGACTCCGGCTCGGCACCGGGGTGCGGGTGGACTGGCAGGTGTTCCAGGCCCTGGCCGGGCATGCGGAGCTGGCCCCGGCAGGCAGCGCCGAGGAAGCGGATTACCTGGCCCGCGCTCTGGACCTGGTGCAAGGTCTGCTGCTGGCCGACCGGCTGCCCGGCCGGTATGCCTGGCTGGCCACTGACGACCTGGACTACGAGGTCGCCGCGCGGGTCGCGGACACCGCGCACCGGCTGGCCACCCTCCGGCTGGCCACCAGGGATGCGGAGGGTGCGATGGACGCCGCCCGGGCCGGGCTCCGTCTCGCCTTCGATGACGAATTGCTCTGGCGCGACCTGCTCCGGGCGGCGCACCGGACCGGCCGGGAGGACCTGCTCCGCTCCGTGGTGGACGAGGTATGCGCCCGGACCGCCCGGGACGAGACCTTTCTCCGGATGGCCCCCGAAACCGAGTCCCTCATCGACGAGCTCTACCCCTCCTGGCGCTCGACTGTCCTCTGACCCGCTCCCGCGCGCCCTCTATGTAGAGGTCCCGCGGCCGTGGCTTTTCCGGAGCCTCATGCTCCCCGTCACACTGGCCCCTCCCGCCCACATTTCCTACGGAGCGTGCGCCGAAATGGGCAAAACACCCCGGAAAGGCGCACCGTACGTAGGAAAAGTCGGGCGAGTCCCACCCTCTGCGCGTAACTGGCGGGGCTGGTGGGGACAGTGGGTCTAATGGGTACAACGGGGCTGATGTGATTGAGAGTTCGCCGCAGCAGGTGGGGGAGTCGGGCTGGGCCGGGAGGCTGGGGGAGTCGGGCCGTAGCCCGAGGCGGGGGAGTCGGGCTGGGCCGGGGGCGGGGGAGTCGGGCCGGGCCCGGGGCGGGGGAGTCAGGCCGGGCTCGGAGGCGAGCCAGGTGTCGATGCCGGCCAGCAGGCGGCGGGCCACCGACGGCGGGGCGGCCGAGCCGCGCACCGACATCCGGGCCAGCTCGGCCAGCTCTGGGTCGGGCAGCCCCTGCACCAGCCGGGCGATCTCGTACTGCGCAGCCAGCCGCGACCCGAACAGCAGCGGATCATCAGCCCCCAGCGCCACCGGGACGCCGTCGGCCAGCAGCCCCTTCAGCGGTACGTCCGCCGGGTCCGCCGCGACCCCCAGGGCCACGTTGGACGCCGGGCAGACCTCCAGCGTGATCTTGCTGGCGGCGAGCCGCTTGGTGAGCTCGGTGTCCCTCACCGCGGTGATCCCGTGCCCGATCCGGTCCGCGTGCAGGTCGTCCAGGCAGGCCCGGACGCTGGCCGGGCCGCAGAGCTCGCCGCCGTGCGGGGTCAGCAGCAGGCCCGAGCGGGCCGCGATCCGGAACGCCGGGGCGAACTCGCTGGCCGCGCCGCGCCGCTCGTCGTTGCTGAGCCCGAACCCGATCACGCCGCGCCCGGCGTACTGGACGGCGAGCCGGGCCAGGGTCCGCGCCTCCAGCGGGTGCTTGGTCCGGTTGGCCGCGATGATGAGGCCGATGCCGACCCCGGTCGCGGTGGCCGCGGTGTGCGCGGCGTCCAGCACCAGTTCCACGGTGGGGGTCAGGCCGCCGAACCGCTGCCCGTAGCCCGACGGGTCGATCTGGATCTCCAGCCAGCCCGACCCCTCGGCCCGCTCGTCCTCCGCCGTCTCCCGCAGCAGGCGGTACACGTCCTCCGGGGTGCGGAGCACCGACCGGGCAGTGTCGTAGAGCCGCTGGAACCGGAACCAGCCCCGCTCGTCGGCGGCGGACAGCCGCGGCGGCCAGGCCGCGGTCAGCGCCTCGGGCAGCCGGATGCCGTGCCGGTCCGCCAGCTCGACCAGCGTGGCGTGCCGCATCGCCCCGGTGAAGTGCAGGTGCAGGTGCGCCTTGGGCAGAGCGGTCAGCGACCGGGCCGCCAGCGGCCGGGGGGCCGCCAGCGGCCGGATCGGCTCTGCTGGCGGCCGCGTCATCTCTCTGCCTTCACTTCCCAATGCCCGCAGCAGCTCCGTGCCCCGAACAGCCTCCGTGCCCGGACAGCGTCAGTGCCCGAGCAGCTCCGTGCCCCAACCTCAGTGCGCCTCGCTGAGCAGCTTGCCCATCCGGCTGATCCCCTCGACCAGGTCGTCGTCCCCGAGCGCGCAGGACAGCCGGAAGTAGCCGGGGGTACCGAACGCCTCACCGGGCACCACCGCCACGTCCGCGTGCTCCAGGATGAGCTCGGCCAGCTCGGACGAGCTGGCCGCCCGGACCCCGGCGATCTCCTTGCCCAGCACGCCCTTGACCGAGGGGTAGCAGTAGAACGCGCCCTCGGGCAGCGGGCACACCACGCCGGGGATGTCGTTCAGCATCGCGGTCATGGTCTGCCGCCGCCGGTCGAACGCGGTGCGCATCTCGGCCACCGCGGACAGGTCGCCGGAGACGGCCTCCAGCGCGGCCGCCTGGGCCACGTTGCACACGTTCGAGGTGGCGTGCGACTGCAGGTTCGACGCGGCCTTGATCACGTCCAGCGGGCCGATCATCCAGCCCACCCGCCAGCCGGTCATCGCGTAGGTCTTGGCCACCCCGTTGAGCACCACGCAGGTGTCCGCGACCTCCGGCGCCATGACCGGCACCGACGAGAATCGCGCGTCGCCGTAGACGAGGTGCTCGTAGATCTCGTCGGTCACGACCCAGATGCCGTGCCCGGCGGCCCACCGGCCGATCTCGGCCACCAGCTCCGGCGGGTAGACCGCGCCGGTCGGGTTGGAGGGCGACACGAACAGCAGCACCTTGGTCCGGCTGGTGCGGGCGGCCTCCAGGTCCGCCACGCTGGCCAGGTACCCGGTCTGCTCGTCGGTCATCACGGGCACCGGCACGCCGCCGGCCAGCGCGATGGACTCCGGGTACGTGGTCCAGTACGGGGTGGGCATCAGCACCTCGTCCCCGGGATCCAGCAGCGTCGCAAACGTCTCGTACACGGCCTGCTTGCCGCCGTTGGTGATCAGCACCTGGGCCGCGCTGACCTGGTAGCCGGAGTCCCGGGCGGTCTTGGCCGCGACCGCCTCACGGAGCTCGGGCAGGCCCGGCGCGGGCGTGTACTTCTGGAACCGGGGGACGGCGCACGCCCGCTGGGCGGCCTCGACGATGTAGCCGGGGGTGGGGAAATCGGGCTCGCCCGCCCCGAACCCGATGACCGGCCGGCCAGCTGCCTTGAGCGCCTTGGCCTTGGCGTCCACGGCGAGGGTCGCGGATTCGGCGATCGCGGAGATCCGGGCTGAGATGCGCGGATGATCTGAAGTCATGCCTACCATGGTGGCACTCCACGGATAGTGACCGCATCGCGATTACCGGTCAGCGGGACCGCCCCCGGCGGCCCGGGCAGGCAGATTCACCCGGTCCGGCCAGATGGTTCGACGGAGGGCCCCCGGCAACGTAGACTTCATCAACTGGTGGTGGTCCGCCCGGTGACGGCTGCGCTCCTGCACGGGATCGTGGTGGGAATCCGGAAGGCCCGCCGGCGGTGGGCTCGCTGGTCAGGAGCCCCTGGTGATGAGCAGAGGGCAGTAGCTCAATTGGCTAGAGTCCCGGTCTCCAAAACCGGTGGTTGGGGGTTCGAGTCCCTCCTGCCCTGCGAGAGCGGTCCGCGTCCGATGCGGGCCGGTGGTATCAGCTAGTACACCGATCAGCGTTGCTTCAGGTGAGGACATGGCGACTCAGACGCGTGGCGAGGTCTCTAAGGGACGGCCGAAGCCCGGGGGCCCGGCTAAGGACACCCGGACGTCTCCCGCGCTTTTCCTCCGCCAGGTCATCGCCGAACTGCGCAAGGTGATCTGGCCGACCCGCAAGGAGCTGATTACCTACACGACCGTGGCGCTGACCTTCATCGTCATCATGATCGGGATCGTGACCGTCCTGGACTACGGGTTCACCAAGCTGGTCTTCGCGGTCCTGGGCTGAGCCGTCAGGCAGGTCACGGCGGGCAGGTGGCGGCACGGAAGTTAGCGGCACCGGGGCCTGCGGAATCGCAGGGAATGCAGGTCCCCGGCACCGGGTATTGCAGCACCGGGGGTACGCAGCACCAGGGTGCGGGGCCGGGCCACCGCCGCAGGCATGCGGGGGGTGGCGGCGCCAGGGAAGGGTCCTGGTGCCGGTCGCGCCGGGAGAGCCTGGTGCCGCCAGGAAGAAGCGGAGAGAAAGAGCATCGTGTCCGAGTTCCAAGTGCACGTCAGTGATCAGGCCGAGGATCAGGCCGGCGCAGACGTTTCAGCCGATGAGGCACCGGACCGGCCAGGCGGCGACGCCGCGGCCGGGGCCGCGCCGTCCGGCGACGACGCCGTGAGCGAGGCGGCCGAGACCGGGGATGCCTCGGACGACGATGCCGCCGCCGGGGACGAGACCGCGCCCGCGGAGGATGAGGCCGGCGCCGCCGACAGCGAAGCAGCCGACGCCGAGACCACCGACGGCGAGCCCGCTGAGGGCGACGAAGAGGCCGCAGCCGACGAGGCGCCGGAGGACGACGACCCGGTGGCCCTGTTCAAGGCGGAGATGCGGCTCCAGCCCGGTGACTGGTACGTGGTGCACTCCTACGCGGGCTACGAGAACCGCGTGAAGGCGAACCTGGAGAGCCGGACCCAGTCGCTGAACATGGAGGACTACATCTACCAGATCGAGGTCCCCGTCCACGAGGTGACCGAGATCAAGCAGGGCAAGCGGCAGCAGGTCTCCGAGAAGGTGCTGCCCGGCTACATCCTGGTCCGGATGGACCTCACCGACGAGTCCTGGGCCGCGGTCCGGAACACGCCGGGCGTGACCGGCTTCGTCGGCCTGTCCAGCCGCCCCTCGCCGCTCAGCCTGGACGAGGTGGCCTCGCTGCTCGCCCCCGAGCCCGAGGAGAAGGCCGCCCAGACCGAGGCGGTGCGCCGGTCCTCCGTGGAATACGAGGTCGGCGAGTCCGTTACGGTGATGGATGGCCCGTTCGCCACGCTGCCCGCGACGGTGAACGAGATCAACCCCGACACCCAGAAGCTCAAGGTGCTCGTGTCCATCTTCGGCCGGGAGACCCCGGTCGAGCTCTCCTTCGACCAGGTCTCCAAGATCTGACCCGGTCGCTTCAGCAGGAACAGGAAAAGGAACCGCAGGAAAATGGCTCCCAGGAAGAAGAAGATCGCTGCCGTCGTGAAGGTGCAGCTGAACGCGGGCGCGGCCACCCCGGCCCCGCCGGTCGGCACCGCGCTCGGCCCGCACGGCGTCAACATCATGGACTTCTGCCGTCAGTACAACGCGGCCACCGAGGCGCAGCGCGGCAACGTCGTCCCGGTCGAGATCACGATTTACGAGGACCGGTCGTTCTCGTTCGTGACCAAGACCCCGCCCGCCGCCGAGCTGCTCAAGAAGGCCGCAGGCGTGGCCAAGGGCAGCGGCGAGCCGCTCACCACCAAGGTGGGCTCGGTCACCTCGGCCCAGGTCCGGGAGATCGCGCAGACCAAGATGCCCGACCTCAACGCGACGACGATCGAGGCCGCCGAGAAGATCATCGCGGGCACCGCCCGGTCGATGGGCCTCACCGTCAGCGGCTGACCCCCCGTTTTCCGCGGCGGACCCCGCCAGCGGCGTTACCCCCCTCAGCGGCCCCCCGGGCGCCGGCCGGGGCGGGGCATAACCGCCGGGTGGTTTTCGTTGCGGAAAGTAGTTCCGTGGCGCGCGCCGCGGAACCATGCAGTGATCAGTGGCAGGGCCACGCGCTGGCCCGATGACCACGACCTCCGCACCAGAACCAAGGAGAACCAGATGAAGCGCAGCAAGGCCTACCGTCAGGCCGCCGAGAAGATCGACCCGGACCGGCTGTACAGCCCGGCCGAGGCCATCGGCCTGGCCAAGGACACGGCCACCACCAAGTTCGACCCCACCGTCGAGGTCGCCCTGCGGCTCGGCGTGGACCCGCGCAAGGCGGACCAGATGGTCCGCGGCACGGTCAACCTGCCCAACGGGACCGGCAAGACGGCCCGCGTGCTGGTCTTCGCGACCGGCGACCGGGCGGCGGCCGCTGAGGCCGCGGGGGCCGACTACGTGGGCTCGGACGACCTGATCGAGCGCATCCAGGGCGGGTTCCTGGACTTCGACGCCGTGGTCGCCACCCCGGACCTGATGGGCAAGGTCGGCCGGCTGGGCCGGGTGCTCGGCCCGCGCGGCCTGATGCCGAACCCCAAGACCGGCACGGTCACCACGGACGTGGCCAAGGCCGTCACCGAGATCAAGGGCGGGAAGATCGAGTTCCGGGTGGACCGGCACGGCAACCTGCACTTCGTGATCGGCAAGGCCTCGTTCACCCCCACCGCGCTGGTGGAGAACTACGCCGCCGCGCTGGACGAGGTGCTGCGGCTCAAGCCGTCCGCGGCCAAGGGCAAGTACCTGAAGAAGGTGGCCATGGCCACCAGCATGGGGCCCGCCATCCTGGTCGACCCGGCCAAGACCCGCGGGCTCACGGAAGAGCTGGAGCCCGCGACCGCCTAGAGCGTGTCCCGTAGGACACGCGGTGGCTGACTAGTTCGCCGGCTTTCCGTTCGCGCCCGGCAGGTTTTCTACGCCACGAAAACCTGGCCGGGCGCGGTCATGCCCGGCCACGGTCGGGGGAGCGGGCCCGGGGAAGCGGCGAACGGCCTATCGCGGCCGGGGGGCCGCCGCGCCGGAGTCCCCGTCCCCGATTTGGCCGGGGGGCGGAATACCCCTACAGTTGAGCCGAAGCCAAAGACCGTCGGTTGTCGTCGCCTGCCCGCTGCCCTGCTCGCCAGGGCCTGGGGACCAGGGGACGGCCGAAGGACCCGCGTCAGCGGGCGGCCCGCGCAGGCGTCCGAGCTGAATCACCGTGGCCAGCCTTCTGGTGGCCGGTGTCCACGCCCTGGTGCCTTCGCGCCGGGGCGTTTCGCATGTCAGGTGCTCCCTCACCGGCGCCAGAGTCGCCGGGACAGTCCCCGCGGGGGCGGTCCCGGACCAGGAAAGGAGGCCCATGGCGAGGGAGGACAAGGTGAGCGCGGTCGCCGAGCTCACCGAGCGGTTCCAGACCTCGGATGGTGCGGTGCTGACCGAGTACCGCGGCCTGACCGTGAGCCAGCTCGCGGAACTGCGCGCGGCCCTCGGGGGCACCACCACCTACCAGGTGGTGAAGAACACGCTGACCAAGCGGGCCGCGTCGGATGCGGGCCTGGCCAGCGAGCTCGACGCGCTGCTCAGCGGCCCGTCCGCGATCGCCTTCGTGAAGGGGGACGTGGTCGAGGCAGCCAAGGGGCTGCGCGACTTCTCCCGGAGCAACCCGCTGCTGGTGATCAAGGGCGGGGTGCTCGACGGCAAGGCGATCACCCCGGCGGAGATCGAGCGGCTGGCTGATCTCGAGCCGCGCGAGGTGCTGCTGGCCAAGCTGGCCGGTGACATGAAGGCGTCCATGGCCAAGGCCGCGGCCGTGTTCAACGCACTGCCGGTGCAGCTGGCCCAGCTGGCCGAGGCGTTGCGGGTCAAGCGGGAGGCCGAGGGCGGCGCTGAGGCGCCGGCCGCGGACGCCCCAGAGGCTGCGGCACCGGACGCGGACGCCGCGGCACGCGGACGGCGGCACCGGCTGCGGACGCCGCGGCAGCGGATGCGCCCGCAGGGGACTCCGCCGCGGACGCCCCGGCCGCCGAGGCCCCGGCGGCCGACGCCGCCACCGAGTAACCAGCGAACCAGCGCAGCTGGTCGCGATAGCGACCAGCGAAGCAGCCAGCTGGCCGCCGTAGCGGCCAGCGAAGAACAGCAGGAAGAGGAAGACCCATGGCGAAGATCAGCACTGACGACCTGCTCGACGCGTTCAAGGAGATGACGCTGCTCGAGCTGTCCGAGTTCGTGAAGCAGTTCGAGGACACGTTCGACGTGAAGGCCGCCGCCCCGGTGGCGGTCGCCGCCGCGGCGCCCGGCGGGGCCGGTGGCGCTGCCGCGGAGGCCCCCGAGGAGAAGGATGAGTTCGACGTCATCCTCGAGGGCGCGGGCGACAAGAAGATCCAGGTCATCAAGGAGGTCCGCACGCTGACCAGCCTGGGCCTCAAGGAGGCCAAGGACCTGGTGGACTCCGCGCCCAAGCCGCTCCTGGAGCGGGTCAACAAGGAGACCGCGGACAAGGCCAAGGCCGCCCTGGAAGGCGCCGGCGCCTCGGTCACCGTCAAGTAACGATCCCGTTACGGCCGGTCGCAGGCCGGGCCGCGCGCGGCGCGGCCCGGCCTGCGCGTGTCTGGGGCCAAACTTCCTGCACTGAGTGCCTTTTCGGCGCCGGCCCCGGACGCCGCGGCGGAGTGCGCACAGGGTGCGCACGGGGTGCTCACGGGGTGTGGCCGCGGGGACCCTGCGTGATCGAGGAGGGCATGCGGAATAGAACTGCTAGGCTTACCCGTTGGTACAGGTAATCAACCGCACAATCGACTGTGGTGTTCGTCACGTCACCGATATGACGAGACCACGTGGCGTGGACTTGACGTTTTGCCACGAACGAGCCATGCTGCGGAGCAACCGTGAACCTCAGAGTGAGATACAGTTGACGAGCAGTGTAGCCGTGGGCTACACTGCCAATTTGCGCTGCACTCTTACGTCCTCGGCATCCTCGAACCCTCGCGGCGTCGCCGCAGGGCGTTTCGTGTGCGTGCGGTGAGTAGTCGGCCACAAGCTCGGAAGGACCCCTGTTGGCAGCATCGCGCAGCGTCTCGGCCGCCAGTACAGCCCCTCGTCGCGTAACTTTCGCCCGTTTCAAAGAGCCTCTTGAGGTTCCCGACCTTCTTGCCCTGCAGACCGACTCGTTCGACTGGCTGCTGGGCAACGAGCGCTGGCGTGCACGGGTGGATGCGGCGCGCGAGGCCGGTGTGAAGGAGGTTCCGGAGCAGTCCGGTCTCGAGGAGATCTTCGAAGAGATCAGCCCGATCGAGGACTTTACGGGAACCATGTCCCTCTCGTTCCGGGACCACCGCTTCGAGCCGCCCAAGTACTCCGTCGAGGAGTGCAAGGACAAGGACATGCACTACTCGGCCCCCATGTTCGTCACGGCTGAGTTCATCAACAACAGCACCGGCGAGATCAAGAGCCAGACCGTCTTCATGGGCGATTTCCCGCTCATGTCGCCCCGGGGCACCTTCATCATCAACGGCACCGAGCGTGTCGTGGTGTCGCAGCTCGTCCGCTCGCCCGGCGTCTACTTCGACCGCCAGGTGGACAAGACGTCCGACAAGGACATCTTCAGCTGCAAGGTCATCCCGTCCCGCGGCGCCTGGCTCGAGTTCGAGATCGACAAGCGGGACAGCGTCGGCGTCCGCATCGACCGCAAGCGCAAGCAGAGCGTGACCGTGCTGCTCAAGGCGCTCGGCTGGGACGACGCGAAGATCCTGGAGCGCTTCGGCGAGTACGAGTCGATGCGGGCCACCCTGGAGAAGGACCACACCACCGGCCAGGATGACGCCCTGCTGGACATCTACCGGAAGCTGCGTCCCGGCGAGCCCCCGACCCGGGAGTCCGCCCAGGCGCTGCTGGAGAACCTGTACTTCAACCCGAAGCGGTACGACCTGGCCAAGGTTGGCCGGTACAAGATCAACAAGAAGCTCGGCCTGGGCCTGCCGATCCGGCAGGGCACGCTGACCGAGGATGACATCGTCGCCACCATCGAGTACCTGGTCCGGCTGCACGCCGGCGAGGAGGAGATGAAGACCGGCGAGTCCGTCATCCCGATCGAGACCGACGACATCGACCACTTCGGGAACCGCCGCCTGCGCACCGTGGGCGAGCTCATCCAGAACCAGGTCCGTCTGGGCCTGGCCCGGATGGAGCGCGTGGTCCGGGAGCGGATGACGACCCAGGACGTCGAGGCGATCACGCCGCAGACCCTGATCAACATCCGGCCGGTGGTCGCCGCGATCAAGGAGTTCTTCGGCACCAGCCAGCTCTCGCAGTTCATGGACCAGACCAACCCGCTGGCCGGGCTGACGCACAAGCGCCGCCTGTCCGCGCTCGGCCCGGGCGGACTGTCCCGGGAGCGGGCCGGGTTCGAGGTCCGTGACGTGCACCCGTCGCACTACGGCCGGATGTGCCCGATCGAGACGCCGGAAGGCCCGAACATCGGCCTGATCGGCTCGCTGGCCTCGTACGCGAGGGTCAACGCCTTCGGGTTCGTCGAGACGCCCTACCGCAAGGTCAAGGGCGGCCGGGTGACCGGCCAGATCGACTACCTGACCGCGGACGAGGAGGACCGGCACGTCATCGCCCAGGCGAACACGCCGCTGGGCGCGGACGGTGAGTTCGAGGAGAGCCGCGTCCTGGTCCGCCGCAAGGGCGGCGAGGTCGACTACATCGGCACCGCCGACGTGGACTACATGGACGTCTCGCCGCGCCAGATGGTGTCGGTGGCCACGGCCATGATCCCGTTCCTCGAGCACGACGACGCCAACCGGGCCCTGATGGGCTCGAACATGCAGCGCCAGTCGGTGCCGCTGCTCCGCAGCGAGGCGCCCCTGGTCGGCACCGGCATGGAGTACCGTGCCGCGACCGACGCCGGGGACGTGATCGTCGCGGAGAAGGCCGGCGTGGTCGAGGAGTCCTGCGCGGACTACGTGACCGTGGGCAACGACGACGGGACCAGGAACACCTACCTGGTGGCCAAGTTCCGCCGCTCCAACCAGGGCACCTGCTTCAACCAGAAGCCGGTCGTCACCGAGGGCCAGCGGATCGAGGTCGGCCAGGTCATCGCCGACGGGCCGTGCACCGACCAGGGTGAGATGGCGCTCGGCCGGAACCTGCTGGTCGCGTTCATGCCCTGGGAAGGCCACAACTACGAAGACGCGATCATCCTGTCCCAGCGGCTGGTCCAGGACGACGTCCTCTCCTCGATCCACATCGAGGAGCACGAGGTCGACGCCCGGGACACCAAGCTGGGCCCGGAGGAGATCACCCGGGACATCCCGAACGTCTCCGAGGAAGTGCTCGCGGACCTGGACGACCGCGGCATCATCCGGATCGGGGCCGAGGTCGTCACCGGCGACATCCTGGTCGGCAAGGTCACGCCCAAGGGCGAGACCGAGCTGACCCCCGAGGAGCGCCTGCTGCGGGCCATCTTCGGCGAGAAGGCGCGGGAAGTCCGCGACACCTCGCTCAAGGTGCCGCACGGCGAGTCCGGCAAGGTGATCGGGGTCCGCGTGTTCACCCGGGAGGACGGCGACGAGCTGCCGCCTGGCGTGAACGAGCTGGTCCGCGTCTACGTGGCCGCGAAGCGGAAGATCACCGACGGCGACAAGCTGGCGGGCCGCCACGGGAACAAGGGTGTCATCGCCAAGATCCTGCCGATCGAGGACATGCCGTTCCTGGCGGACGGCACCGCCGTGGACATCGTGCTGAACCCGCTCGGTGTCCCGGGCCGGATGAACGTCGGCCAGGTGCTGGAGACGCACCTCGGCTGGGTGGCCAAGTCCGGCTGGGAGATCGACGGCGAGGACGAGGACTGGAAGAAGCGGCTGCGCGCGGTCAGCGCGGGCGAGGCGGAAGCGGGCACGCCCGTCGCCACGCCGGTGTTCGACGGCGCCAGCGAGACAGAGATCACCGGCCTGCTCGGCAGCACGCTGCCGAACCGGGACGGGGAGCGGATGGTCGGCAGCAGCGGCAAGGCGCGGCTGTTCGACGGGCGCACCGGGGAGCCGTTCAAGGACCCCATCTCGGTGGGCTACATCTACATCCTCAAGCTGCTCCACCTCGTGGACGACAAGATCCACGCCCGGTCCACGGGCCCGTACTCGATGATCACGCAGCAGCCGCTGGGCGGTAAGGCCCAGTTCGGTGGCCAGCGGTTCGGGGAGATGGAGGTGTGGGCCCTCGAGGCCTACGGTGCCGCCTACGCCCTGCAGGAACTGCTCACGATCAAGTCCGACGACGTGCTCGGCCGGGTGAAGGTCTACGAGGCCATCGTCAAGGGCGAGAACATCCCGGAGCCTGGCATCCCGGAATCGTTCAAGGTCCTGATCAAGGAAATGCAGTCGCTGTGCCTCAACGTCGAGGTGCTGTCCAGTGACGGCGCAGCCATCGAGATGCGAGACACCGATGAGGATGTCTTCCGCGCGGCGGAAGAACTCGGTATCGACCTGTCCCGGCGCGAGCCGAGCAGCGTTGAAGAGGTGTGAGAGCGTGCCGGGTAGCCCGGGCCTGACCGCCCGGGCTGCCCGGGGGCACCGTTCTCATCCGAACTACCCCAGGGGATAACACACGTGCTTGACGTCAACTTCTTCGACGACCTGCGTATCGGCCTGGCCACTGCTGACGACATCCGCCAGTGGTCCCATGGCGAAGTCAAGAAGCCGGAAACCATCAACTACCGCACCCTGAAGCCGGAGAAGGACGGGCTCTTCTGCGAGAAGATCTTCGGCCCGACCCGGGACTGGGAGTGCTACTGCGGCAAATACAAGCGCGTCCGGTTCAAGGGCATCATCTGTGAGCGCTGCGGCGTCGAGGTCACCCGGGCCAAGGTGCGCCGGGAGCGGATGGGCCACATCGAGCTCGCCGCGCCGGTCACGCACATCTGGTACTTCAAGGGTGTGCCGAGCCGCCTCGGGTACCTGCTCGACCTGGCGCCCGAAGGACCTGGAGAAGGTCATCTATTTCGCCGCGTACATGATCACGTACGTGGACGACGACGCCCGCGGCCGGGACCTTCCGTCTCTCGAGGCGAAGATCTCGGTGGAGCGCGGCCAGCTCGAGCAGCGCCGCGACAGCGACATCGAGGCCCGCCAGGGCAAGCTGGAGAAGGACCTGGCCGAGCTGGAGGCCGCCGGGGCCAAGGGCGACGCCCGCCGCAAGCTCCGCGAGAGCTGCGACCGCGAGTGCCGCCAGATCCGGGACCGGGCCCAGCGTGAGATCGACCGGCTCGAGGAAGTCTGGAGCCGGTTCAAGAACCTCAAGGTCCAGGACCTGGAGGGCGACGAGCTGCTGTACCGCGAGATGCGCGACCGTTTCGGCCGCTACTTCCGCGGCGGCATGGGCGCCCAGGCCATCCAGGAGCGGCTGGCCAGCTTCGACCTCGAGAACGAGGCCGCCAGCCTGCGCGAGACCATCCGGAGCGGCAAGGGCCAGCGCAAGGCGCGCGCGCTCAAGCGGCTCAAGGTGGTGTCCGCGTTCCTGTCCACCCGCAACAGCCCGATGGGCATGGTGCTGGACTGCATCCCGGTCATCCCGCCGGACCTGCGCCCGATGGTGCAGCTCGACGGTGGCCGGTTCGCCACGTCCGACCTGAACGACCTGTACCGCCGGGTCATCAACCGGAACAACCGGCTCAAGCGGCTGCTCGACCTGGGCGCGCCCGAGATCATCGTCAACAACGAGAAGCGGATGCTCCAGGAGGCCGTGGACTCGCTGTTCGACAACGGCCGCCGGGGACGTCCGGTGACCGGCCCGGGCAACCGGCCGCTCAAGTCGCTGTCCGACATGCTCAAGGGCAAGCAGGGCCGGTTCCGGCAGAACCTGCTGGGCAAGCGGGTCGACTACTCCGGCCGGAGCGTCATCGTGGTGGGCCCGCAGCTCAAGCTGCACCAGTGCGGCCTGCCCAAGGAGATGGCGGTCGAGCTGTTCAAGCCGTTCGTGATGAAGCGGCTGGTCGACCTGAACCACGCGCAGAACATCAAGTCCGCCAAGCGGATGGTGGAGCGCGCCCGCCCGGTGGTCTGGGACGTGCTGGAAGAGGTCATCACCGAGCACCCGGTCCTGCTGAACCGGGCGCCGACCCTGCACCGGCTGGGTATCCAGGCTTTCGAGCCGCAGCTGGTCGAGGGCAAGGCCATCCAGATCCACCCGCTGGTCTGCACCGCGTTCAACGCGGACTTCGACGGTGACCAGATGGCGGTGCACCTGCCGCTGTCCGCCGAGGCTCAGGCCGAGGCGCGGATCCTGATGCTGTCCACCAACAACATCCTCAAGCCGGCCGACGGCAAGCCGGTGACCATGCCCACCCAGGACATGGTCATCGGGATCTACTGCCTGACCCGGTCGGCCGAGGATGCGCCGGGCCAGGGCCGGATCTTCGGCTCGATTTCCGAGGCCACCATGGCCTACGACACCGGCGAGCTGGACCTGCAGGCGAAGATCCAGATCCGGCTGAGCGACTCCACCCCGCCGCGCGACTTCACCATGCCGGAGGGCTGGGTGCCCGGCACCCCGTTCCGGCTGGAGACCACGCTCGGGCGCTGCTACTTCAACGAGACCCTGCCCACGTCGTTCCCGTTCGTGAACTACGAGGTCAGCAAGAAGCAGCTGTCCACGATCGTGAACGAGCTGGCCGAGACCTACCCCAAGGTCGAGGTGGCCGCGGCACTCGACGCCCTCAAGGACGCCGGGTTCCACTGGGCGACCCGGGCCGGCGTGACGATCGCCATCGAGGACGTCATCGCCCCGCCGAACAAGGCGGAGATCCTCGACGCCTACGAGAAGCGCGCGGACAAGGTGCAGCGTGAGTACGAGCGCGGCCTGATCACCGACGACGAGCGCCGTCAGGAGCTCATCGAGATCTGGACGCACGCGACGAGCGATGTGGCCAAGGACATGGAGGCCGCGTTCCCCGAGACCAACTCGGTGTGGATGATGGTCAACTCCGGTGCCCGTGGTAACCCGATGCAGGTCCGGCAGATCGCCGGCATGCGTGGCCTGGTCTCCAACCCCAAGGGCGAGACCATCCCGCGGCCGATCAAGTCCAGCTTCCGCGAGGGCCTGTCCGTGGTCGAGTACTTCATCTCGACCCACGGTGCCCGCAAGGGCCTGGCCGACACCGCCCTGCGGACCGCCGACTCCGGGTACCTCACCCGGCGCCTGGTGGACGTGGCGCAGGACGTCATCGTCCGGGAAGAGGACTGTGGCACCGACCGCTCGCTCGCGATGAAGATCGCCGAGCCGGGCCCGGACGGGACGCTGCGGAAGCTGCCGAACATCGAGAACACCGGCACCGGCCGGGCTATCGCCGAGGCCATCGAGGTGGACGGCAAGGTCGTCGCCGAGGTGGACACGGACACCACCGAGTCGCTGATCGATCTCCTGGTCAACGCCGGGGTGGCTTCGATCAGGACGTTCAGCGTCCTGGTCTGCGAGGCCAAGATCGGTGTCTGCGCCAAGTGCTACGGGCGCTCGCTGGCCACGGGCAAGCGGGTGGACGTGGGCGAGGCGGTCGGCATCGTGGCCGCGCAGTCCATCGGTGAGCCGGGTACCCAGCTGACCATGCGGACCTTCCACACCGGCGGTGTGGCGGGGCTGGACATCACCCACGGCCTGCCCCGGATCCAGGAACTCTTCGAGGCCCGGATCCCCAAGGGCATGGCGCCGATCAGCGAGGTCGAGGGCCGGGTCAAGGTCGAGGAGACCGAGAAGACCCGGAAGATCATCGTCACCCCCGACGACGGCGGCGAGGAGATGGCCTACCAGGTCCCGATGCGCTCCCGGCTGCTGGTGTCGGACGGCGACCACGTGCACGTCGGCCAGCAGCTGATCCAGGGTGCGATCAACCCGCACGAGGTGCTCAGGATCCTGGGCTCCCGTGAGGTGCAGCTGCACCTGGTGCACGAGGTCCAGGAGGTCTACCGGTCGCAGGGTGTGTCCATTCACGACAAGCACATCGAGATCATCATCCGGCAGATGCTCAAGCGGGTGAATGTGCTCGAGTCCGGCGACACCGACCTGCTCCCTGGCGAGCTGGTGGAGCGGCCGCGGTTCGAGAACGTCAACCGCAGCACGGTCGAGACGGGCGGCACGCCTGCCTCGGGCCGGCCGGTGCTCATGGGCATCACCAAGGCGTCGCTGGCCACCGAGTCGTGGCTGTCGGCGGCGTCGTTCCAGGAGACGACCCGGGTGCTGACCGACGCGGCTATCCACGCCAAGTCGGACCCGCTGCTGGGCCTGAAGGAGAACGTCATCATCGGCAAGCTCATCCCGGCCGGTACCGGCATGCCGCGGTACCGGAGCGTGCGGGTCGAGCCCACGGAAGACGCCCGCTCCTCGGTGTACCCGGCGACCGCCTACGAGGAGGCCCCGAGCTACGCGTTCGGCCAGGGCGCTGGCGAGGCGATCCCGCTGGAGGAGTACGACTTCGGCTCCTACAACCGGTAAGGGTTCGTCCTTCGGGACATAACGCGAGGCGCCCGGCAGTCATGCTGCCGGGCGCCTTCGCGCGTGTTTAGGCCTTCCCGTCGCGGACAGTGGCTAGTAACGAACTAATCCGGGATAACTGTCCAGCGTGGTGAGGAGCCAGAACATGGCGACCGAAGACAAGGCGGCCAACAAGGTCACCGAGATCAAGGGCAAGGCCAAGAAGGAGACCGGCAAGGCCATCGGCAACGAGCAGATGGAAGCCGAGGGTAAGACCGATCAGGCCAAGGGCAACCTCAAGCAGGCTGGCGAAAAGGTCAAGGACGCGTTCAAGAAGTAGCCTCCCGGCCTTATCGCCGGCATCAGCAAAGCCCGGGTCGGCCGGCCGACCCGGGCTTTCCCTTTCCCTCACCGCGGGCGCGGGTTCCCTCACCGCGGGCGCGCTAGCGAGCAGCGGTGAGTCCCCCCGCGACCGCCAGCGCCATCTCAACGCCTGTATCGGCCAGGGCCACCCGCCGCGCCCCCCGGTCCACCGCGGCCAGCCCCACCATCGTCGTGGCGTGCAGCACGTCCACGGCCGCCCCCAGACCCAGCGGGAGGGACGGGTCCGGCTCAGCGGCCCGCAGGGCCACGGCGGTCAGCCCCGCCTGGACGAGATGCCGTGCCCCGAGCACCCGCGCCACCCCGCAAGCCCGCCCGCTAGGCCGCGCCCGCGATGCCCCAGCGGGCTGCCCAGTAACCGGATCCCCAGTCAGCCTGATGAGTGCCTGCGGCGCACACACGCAGAGCCACGCCATACCCCGCCCGGACCAGCGTGATCACCCACGCCCCCGTGCTATTTCCCTTGGACATGAAGCCTCCGGCAGTTGCGTGGTGATTGCCCGGCAGGGCGATGCCGTCCCAGGCCGCGTCCGTTGACCAGCGTGGCAGATGTGAGTAGCCGCCCGGTCACGCCCCTCGCGTGGACCGCGAAGCGGATGGGCGTGGCCGGTGTGGGCGTCCCGCATCGCGTTGCGGAGCAGCGAGGCGGGACCGGCCACCCGGCCAGCGCCCATCGGCCTCAAGCGCCGGCCAGCCAGACGCCGGAGGACTAGCCCCCCCGCCAGGGCGGCACCAGCCGCGAGACCACCGGTCAGAGCCGGATGATGCGACGCCCACAGCTGCCAGCTCCAGTCATGAGACTGGTCATCGAAGATCCCGTGAGCCCCGTAGTCATGCCCCTGCGCCCCGTCCACCGGATCGAACAGGTTGTCCGGCCGGCTCCCCACGGGGACCTCCTGGTCCGTCTGCTGCGAGTCGAATCCCGTCCGGGCCAGGTACCGGTCCAGAATCGCGGGCGCGAGCTTCTGGGCCAGCAGCGTCACGGCCGTGCTCCCGCCCACCCAGTACTGCTTGCGCCGCGGATGATCCGCCGCGTACAGCACGCCGTGCGCGGCCACCTCCGGCTGGTAGATCGGCGGCACCGGCTGCGGGTGGCGCGGCAGCCGGGACAGGACCCAGGAGAACTGCGGGGTGTTGACCGCCGGCATCTGCACCACGGTCACGTTCACGCCGGAATGCTCGTGCATGAGCTCGCAGCGGAGCGACTCGGTGAACCCGTTGATCCCGTGCTTGGCCCCGCAGTACGCCGACTGGAGGGGGATGGCCCGCTCGCTGAGCGCGGAGCCGACCTGCACGATGGTCCCCGCGTCGCGTGGCCGCATCCGGCTGAGGGCCACCATCGTGCCGTTCACGTAGCCCAGGTAGCTGACCTCGGTGACGCGGCGGAACTCGTCCGGCGTGATCTCGGCGAACGGCGCGAACACCGAGGTGAACGCCACGTTGATCCACACGTCGATGGGGCCGAACTGCGCCTCTATCTCCGTGGCCGCCTTCTCCACCTGGGCGTGGTCGGCCACGTCGGCCGGGACGGCGAGCGCCTGGCCGCCGGCCTCGATCACGTCCTGCGCGGCGCCATCCAGGCCGGCCTCCCCGCGGGCGATGAGCCCCACGCTGGCGCCGCGGGCACCGTACAGCCGCGCGGTGGCGCGGGCGATGCCGGCGCTGGCACCGGTGATGACAACGGTCTGCGTCATGGAAGTTGCGTCCCTTCTGGAATAATCCGCTCGGCCGCCGTGGTTAACACCCCCGGGAAGCAGGGACTGGCAGCGGTTCCCCGCTACCCCGCGGGCGTGGTTTCACCGTTGCCGTCAGGGAAAAATGACATCCGGTCGGGCCGCTTGGGCCTTGATCGGCGTTCGCTTTGCCTGTAGGCAAAAGGTTGGGTACGCTAGGGCATCGTGCCCGTGAGAAGCGGGTGCGCGTGCGCTAGCGGACTGTGGCGCCATGGCTGGAAGGCTTGCGGTCGATGACCGGCGGCTGGAAGGCGTGGTGAGTGGCCAGGCGCGCGGGCCTTTTCCTCTCTCGACTCCAGGCTCCGGTAGGGGCCTGTGTGCCGTGGTCACCGCGACACACCCGACCTCGGGGGTCGGAGGGACTAGGAAAACCAGCAGGTGAGGGCGGTCAAGCCGCCTGGAATTACCCGCGCCTCCGGGTGCGGAAAACGGGTAAGAGAAGACGTCGCGCCAGCCGGCGCGGAGAACGAAGACGGAGACGCGGTGCCCACGATCCAGCAGCTGGTCCGTAAGGGCCGCCAGGACAAGGTGGCCAAGACCACTACCCCGGCCCTGAAGGGCAGCCCCCAGCGACGGGGTGTCTGCACGCGCGTCTACACGACCACGCCAAAGAAGCCCAACTCGGCGCTGCGCAAGGTGGCGCGAGTGCGGCTGACCAGCCAGATCGAAGTCACCGCGTACATCCCCGGCGTCGGCCACAACCTCCAGGAGCACTCCATCGTGCTGGTGCGAGGCGGCCGGGTCCGGGACCTGCCCGGCGTGCGATACAAGATCATCCGTGGCGCCCTCGACACCCAGGGTGTCCGCAACCGTAAGCAGGCCCGGAGCCGCTACGGCGCGAAGAAGGAGAAGAGCTGACATGCCGCGTAAAGGCCCCGCGACCAAGCGGCAGCTCGTAACCGATCCGGTCTACGGCTCACCGCTGGTGACTGCGCTGGTGAACAAGGTGCTGGTCAGCGGCAAGCGTTCGCTGGCCGAGCGGATCGTGTACGGCGCGCTCGACGGATGCAAGGACAAGACGGGCAACGACCCGGTGGTCACGCTGAAGCGGGCCCTGGACAACGTGAAGCCCACCCTCGAGGTGCGCAGCCGCCGCGTTGGTGGCGCCACCTACCAGGTGCCGGTCGAGGTTCGCGCCTCCCGCAGCACCACCCTGGCGCTGCGCTGGCTGGTCTCGTACAGCCGGTCCCGCCGGGAGAAGACCATGACCGAGCGGCTCATGAACGAGCTGCTCGACGCAAGCAACGGCCTCGGGGCGAGCGTGAAGCGCCGCGAGGACACCCACAAAATGGCCGAGTCGAACAAGGCGTTCGCTCACTACCGCTGGTAATGAGCGGCACCAGCCGGCCGACGATAGACGAAGCAGCGAGGAACTGAGCAGTGGCGACCCAGACCGCCGTAGAGCTCGCCAAGGTCCGCAACATTGGGGTCATGGCGCACATCGACGCGGGTAAAACCACGACCACCGAGCGGATCCTGTTCTACACCGGCATCAACTACAAGATCGGTGAGGTCCATGAGGGCGCGGCCACCATGGACTGGATGGAGCAGGAGCAGGAGCGCGGCATCACGATCACGTCTGCCGCGACGACCACGCACTGGCGCGATAACACCATCAACATCATCGACACCCCTGGCCACGTCGACTTCACCGTGGAGGTCGAGCGGTCGCTGCGCGTCCTCGACGGGGCGGTCGCCGTTTTCGACGGCGTGGCCGGCGTGGAGCCGCAGTCCGAGACCGTGTGGCGCCAGGCGGACCGCTACGGCGTGCCCCGCATCTGCTTCGTCAACAAGATGGACCGGGTCGGTGCGGAGTTCCACCGCTGCGTCGAGATGATCACCGACCGGCTCGGCGCCACGCCGCTGGTCGTCCAGCTGCCGTGGGGGGTCGAGTCCGACTTCCGCGGCGTCATCGACCTGGTCCGGATGCGCGCCCTGCTGTGGCAGACCGAGGGCAAGGGCGACAAGTACGACGTGGTCGGCATCCCGGATGACCACGCCGAGGCGGCCCGGCAGTGGCGTGACAAGCTGCTGGAGACCATCGCCGAGAACGACGAGGAAATGATGGAGGCCTACCTCGAGGGCACCGAGCCCAGCGAGGAGCAGCTCGTCGCCGCCATCCGGCGGGCCACCATCGCGGGCGGGATCACCCCGGTCCTGTGCGGCAGCGCGTTCAAGAACAAGGGCGTCCAGCCGATGCTGGACGCGATCGTGGACTACCTGCCCAGCCCGGTGGACATCCCGCCGGTCCAGGGGCACGAGGTGAACGACGAGGAGCAGGTCGTGCTGCGCAAGGCCGACCCGTCCGAGCCGTTCTCCGCGCTGGCCTTCAAGATCATGTCCGACCAGCACCTCGGCAAGCTGACCTACATCCGGATCTACTCCGGCACCCTGGAGTCGGGCTCGAACGTGATCAACTCCTCCAAGGGCCGCCGGGAGCGGATCGGCAAGATCTACCAGATGCACGCCAACAAGCGCGAGGAGCGCCCGACGGCGATCGCTGGGCAGATCGTGGCCGTGATGGGCCTCAAGGGCACCTCGACGGGCGACACCCTGTGTGACCCGTCGAAGCAGGTGATCCTGGAGTCCATGACGTTCCCCGCGCCGGTGATCAACGTCGCGATCGAGCCGAAGACCAAGGGTGACCAGGACAAGCTGGGCACCGCGATCCAGCGGCTCGCCGAGGAGGACCCGACCTTCCAGGTCCGGACCGACGAGGAGACCGGGCAGACGATCATCTCCGGGATGGGTGAACTGCACCTGGAGATCCTGGTTGACCGGATGCGGCGGGAGTTCCATGTGGAGGCCAACATCGGCCGTCCGCAGGTCGCCTACCGCGAGACCATCCGCAAGAAGGTCGAGAAGGTCGACTACACGCACAAGAAGCAGACCGGCGGGGCGGGCCAGTACGCCCGGGTGGTCATCAACCTGGAGCCGACCGGCGGCGACGGGGGCGGCTACGAGTTCGAGAACAAGATCACCGGTGGCCGCATCCCCCGCGAGTACATCCCGTCGGTGGACGCCGGAAGCCAGGATGCCGCGGAGTTCGGCGTCCTGGCCGGCTACCCGATGGTGGACGTGCGCGTCACGCTCACCGACGGTGCCTACCACGAGGTGGACTCGTCCGAGCTGGCCTTCAAGATCGCCGGATCAATGGCGTTCAAGAGGGCGGCCGCGTTGGCTAATCCCGTGCTGCTCGAGCCGGTCATGGCCGTCGAGGTCAGGACCCCGGACGACTACATGGGTGAAGTGATCGGCGACCTTAACGCCCGCCGTGGCCAGATCCAGGCCATGGAGGAGCGTTCCGGCATCCGCGTCGTGAAGGCGACCGTGCCGTTGTCGGAGATGTTCGGCTACGTGGGCGACCTGCGCAGCCGTACCCAGGGCCGGGCGGACTACAGCATGCAGTTCGACTCCTATGCGGAGGTCCCGCCCAGCATTGCCAAGGAGATCATCGCCAAAGCGCGCGGTGAGTAACTGCTAGCACCAGAACGTCAGACAGAAGAATCGGGCGCAGGAAGCGCCTTGGCCCCACGGACGTGGGGCAGATCGCAACGAGGAGAAACCAGTGGGGAAGGCCAAGTTCGAGCGGACTAAGCCGCACGTGAACATCGGCACCATCGGGCACATCGACCACGGCAAGACCACTCTGACCGCGGCGATCACCAAGGTGCTGCACGACAAGTATCCCGACGTGAACCCCTTCACGCCCTTCGACCAGATCGACAATGCGAAGGAAGAGAAGGAGCGCGGGATCACCATCTCGATCTCGCACGTCGAGTACCAGACCGAGAAGCGCCACTACGCACACGTGGACTGCCCCGGTCACGCGGACTACATCAAGAACATGATCACCGGTGCCGCGCAGATGGACGGCGCCATCCTCGTGGTCGCCGCCACCGACGGCCCCATGCCGCAGACCCGCGAGCACGTGCTGCTCGCCCGCCAGGTCGGCGTGCCGTACATCGTGGTCGCCCTGAACAAGGCCGACATGGTGGACGACGAGGAGATCCTGGAGCTAGTCGAGCTCGAGGTCCGTGAGCTGCTCAGCACGTACGAGTTCCCCGGTGACGACGTGCCGGTGATCCGCGTGTCGGCGCTCAAGGCGCTGGAAGGCGACGCTGAGTGGGGCGAGAAGATCGTCGAGCTCATGACCGCCTGTGACGACAGCATCCCCGAGCCGGTCCGGGACACCGAGAAGCCGTTCCTGATGCCGGTCGAGGATGTCTTCTCGATCACCGGCCGCGGCACGGTCGTGACCGGCCGGATCGAGCGCGGCAAGGTGCGCACCAGCGAAGAAGTCGAGATCATCGGCATCAAGGACAAGGCGCAGCGGACCACGGTCACCGGCGTCGAGATGTTCCACAAGATCCTCGACGAGGGTCAGGCCGGTGACAACGCGGGCCTGCTGCTCCGGGGGATCAAGCGCGAGGACGTGGAGCGCGGCCAGGTCGTCATCAAGCCGGGCACCAACACCCCGCACACCGAGTTCGAGGGCCAGGTCTACATCCTGTCCAAGGATGAGGGCGGTCGGCACACCCCGTTCTTCAACAACTACCGTCCGCAGTTCTACTTCCGGACCACGGACGTGACGGGCGTTGTGTACCTGCCCGAGGGCACCGAGATGGTCATGCCCGGCGACAACACTGAGATGCGCGTCGAGCTCATCCAGCCCATCGCCATGGAAGAGGGCCTGCGCTTCGCCATCCGTGAGGGCGGCCGCACCGTCGGCGCCGGCCGGGTAACGAAGATTCTCAAGTAGTAGGGCCGTGCCGGCCCGGGGGCATCCCCGGGCCGGCACAGCTCACGGCTCTCAAAACGTAAGGACACGGAAGGCACATGGCGGGACAAAAGATCCGCATCCGGCTCAAGGCCTATGACCACGAGGTCATCGACAGCTCGGCGCGGAAGATCGTCAACACGGTGACGCGCACCGGCGCGCGGGTTGCCGGGCCTGTCCCGCTGCCCACGGAGAAGAACATCTACTGCGTCATCCGCTCCCCGCACAAGTACAAGGACTCGCGGGAGCACTTCGAGATGCGCACGCACAAGCGGCTGATCGACATCATCGACCCGACGCCGAAGACGGTCGACTCGCTGATGCGGCTGGACCTGCCTGCCGGCGTTGACATCGAGATCAAGCTCTGAGGAACGCACCGACATGACCAAGAACACCAAGGGCGTCCTCGGCACGAAGCTGGGCATGAGCCAGGTCTTCGACGCCGACGGGCGGATGGTTCCCGTGACGGTGGTCGCGGCGGGCCCGTGCGTCGTGACCGCGGTACGGACGCCCGACGCCAACGGCTACTCGGCCGTTCAGCTGGGCTACGGCGAGATCGACCCGCGCCGGGTGACCAAGCCCGTGGCCGGCCACTTCGCCAAGGCCTCGGTGACCCCGCGCCGCTACCTCGTCGAGCTGCGGACCGATGACGCGACCGACTACACGCTGGGCCAGGAAGTCAGCGCCGAGACGTTCGCCCCGGGTGAGCTGGTCAACGTGACCGGCAAGAGCAGGGGCAAGGGCTTCGCGGGCGTGATGAAGCGGCACGGGTTCAAGGGCCTGTCCGCATCCCACGGCACCCAGCGCAAGCACCGCTCACCCGGTTCCATCGGCGCCTGCGCCACCCCGGGCCGCGTCTTCAAGGGCGTGCGGATGGCCGGCCGGATGGGCGGCGTGCGTGTCACGACCCCCAGCCTGACCGTGCATGCGGTGGACACCGAGCGCGGCCTGCTGCTCATCAAGGGGGCTGTCCCTGGCCCCAAGGGCGGCCTGATCCTGGTCCGCAGCGCCGTCCGGGCGCCGCAGACCGCCGCGAAGGAGGCCTCGTGAGTGTCACCGTCAGCGTCGTCTCCCCGTCCGGCCGGGCCGGCCAGGATGTGGAGCTTCCCGACGAGATCTTCAGCGCGCCGGTCAACGTGCCGCTGATCCACCAGGTCGTCGTGGCCCAGGAGGCCGCGGCCCGGCAGGGCACTCACGCCACCAAGACCCGCGGCCTGGTCCGCGGCGGTGGCAAGAAGCCCTACCGCCAGAAGGGCACCGGCCGGGCCCGCCAGGGTTCGCTGCGTGCCCCGCAGTACGCGGGCGGCGGCACCGTGTTCGGCCCGCAGCCCCGCTCCTACGTGCAGCGGACGCCCAAGAAGATGAAGGCCGCCGCGCTGCGAGGCGCGCTGTCTGACCGGGCCGCCAGCGGCCGGATCGCCGTGGTCAGCGGGTTCGTGGAGGGGGATTCGCCCCGTACCCGCGACGCGATGGCCGTGCTGCGCACGGCCATCGGCCTGCTGGACGCCAGGCCCAGCTCCCGGGTGCTCGTCGTGGCCGAGGCTGAGGACGAGCGGACCTGGAAGAGCCTGCGCAACGCGCCGGGCGTGCGGCTGCTGGCCACCGGCCAGCTGAACACGTACGACGTGCTGGCCAGTGAGCACATCGTGTTCACCGAGGCGGCCCTGTCCGCGTTCACCGGCCAGCCCATCGCTCCCAGCACGGACCAGGCGGCGGCCCCCAAGCGGCGGGCCAGCAAGCCCAAGGCCGACGCTGCGCCCAAGGCCGACGCTGCGCCCAAGGCTGAGGCTGCGGACGCGGACGCGGCCGAGCCCAAGGCCCCCCGCCGCCGCACCACCCCGAAGGAGGGTGACGAGCAGTGAGCTCGAACCGGATCCCGGACCCCCGGGACATCCTGCTGCGCCCGGTGATCTCGGAGAAGACGTACCGGCTTGCCGACGATGGCAAGTACACCTTCCTGGTCGCCCCCGACGCCAACCGGACCCAGGTCCGGCAGGCGGTCGAGGCCGTATTCGGGGTCAAGGTGACCGGCGTCAACACGCTTAACCGGGCGGGCAAGCGCCGCCGTACCCGGTTCGGCTGGGGCCAGCGAGCGTCCACCAAGCGGGCCATCGTGAGCCTCGCCGAGGGGGAGCGCATCGATGTCTTCGGCGGCCCGGTCAGCTAGGCCACCGGCCACATCCTGAGGAGCTTGAGCACACATGGCTATCCGCAAGTACAAGCCCACCACCCCGGGACGGCGGGGTGCGAGTGGTGCGGACTTCTCCGAACTCACCCGAGGTGAGCCGGAGAAGTCGCTGGTCCGCCCGCTGACCTCGCGGGGCGGCCGGAACGTGCACGGCCGGATCACGGCGCGGCACCAGGGTGGCGGCCACAAGCGTGCCTACCGGCTGATCGACTTCCGGCGGCACGACAAGGACGGCATCCCGGCCAAGGTCGCGCACATCGAGTACGACCCCAACCGGACCTCCCGGATCGCGCTGCTGCACTACGCCGACGGGGAGAAGCGCTACATCCTCGCCCCCCAGGGCCTGTCCCAGGGTGACCGGATCGAGAACGGCCCGGGGTCCGACATCCGGCCAGGCAACTGCCTGCCGCTGCGGAACATCCCGACCGGCACCGTCGTGCACGCGATCGAGCTCCGTCCTGGCGGTGGCGCGAAGATCGCGCGCTCGGCCGGGTCCGGGGTCCAGTTGCTGGCCAAGGACGGCGGCTACGCCCAGCTGCGGATGCCCTCCGGCGAGATCCGCCGGGTCGACGCGGCCTGCCGGGCCACCGTCGGCGAGGTCGGCAACGCTGAGCAGGGCAACATCAAGCTCGGCAAGGCGGGCCGTAACCGGTGGAAGGGACACCGTCCCACGGTCCGCGGCGTCGCGATGAACCCGGTCGACCACCCGCTGGGCGGCGGCGAGGGCAAGAGCTCCGGCGGCCGGCACCCAGTCAGCCCGTGGGGCCAGCCCGAGGGCCGGACCCGGAAAGCCCACAAGCCTAGCGACCGGCTGATCGTCCGCAGGCGCAGCAAGAAGAAGCGGTAGGAGCACCCAACGATGCCTCGTAGTCTCAAGAAGGGCCCGTTCGTCGACGACCACCTGATCAAGAAGGTGGACGTGCAGAACGAGAAGGGCACCAGGAACCTGATCAAGACGTGGTCGCGGCGTTCCATGATCGTTCCTGCGATGCTGGGCCACACGATCGCGGTGCACGACGGCCGTAAGCATGTCCCGGTGTTCATCACCGAGGCCATGGTCGGCCACAAGCTCGGCGAGTTCGCGCCCACCCGCACGTTCCGCAGTCACGTCCGGGATGACCGGCGCAGCCGGCGCTAGACCAGCACGCATACAGAGAGAGCGAGAGAGAAGCATGGAAGCAAGGGCGAAGGCGCGGTACGTGCGCGTCACGCCGCGCAAGGCCCGCCGCGTGGTGGACCTGATCCGCGGCATGCCTGCCACCGATGCACAGGCGGCGCTGGCCTTTGCGCCGCAGTCCGCCAGTGACCCGGTGGGCAAGGTGCTCGCGAGCGCCATCGCCAATGCTGAGCATGCCAGGCAGGCCGACGCCGGCTCGCTCGTGGTGAGCCGGGCGTGGGTGGACGAAGGGCCGACGCTGAAGCGATTCCGGCCGCGGGCGCAAGGCCGGGGCTACCGGATCAACAAGCGCACCAGCCACATCACCGTAATCGTCTCGGACGAGCCCAAGGGGAGGTCCCGCTAGTGGGGCAGAAGGTGAACCCGCACGGGTTCCGGCTTGGCATCACCACCGACTTCAAGAGCCGGTGGTACGCCGACAAGCTGTACAAGGATTACGTAGCCGAGGATGTGGCCATCCGCCGGATGCTGCAGAAAGGCATGGAGCGCGCGGGCATCTCCAAGGTGGAGATCGAGCGCACCAGGGACCGGGTCCGGGTGGACATCCACACCGCGCGCCCCGGGATCGTCATCGGGCGCCGTGGCGCCGAGGCGGACCGCATCCGCGGTGACCTGGAGAAGCTGACCAGCAAGCAGATCCAGCTGAACATCCTCGAGGTCAAGAACCCCGAGACGGACGCCCAGCTCGTCGCGCAGGGCGTGGCCGAGCAGCTGTCCAGCCGGGTGTCGTTCCGGCGGGCCATGCGCAAGGCCATGCAGACGTCCATGAAGGGCGGCGCCAAGGGCATCCGGGTGCAGTGCTCGGGCCGCCTCGGCGGCGCGGAGATGTCCCGCTCGGAGTTCTACCGTGAGGGCCGGGTGCCGCTGCACACGCTGCGCGCCGACATCGACTACGGCTTCTACGAGGCCCGGACCACGTTTGGCCGGATCGGCGTGAAGGTCTGGATCTACCGGGGCGAGGCCCCGGCGACCCGGGCCGAGCGCGAGGCGGCCGCGGCGGCCCTGCGGGCGGGCGGCCCGCGCCGCGACCGGCCGACCGGGCCGCAGCGCCGCCGGCGCCCTGAGGGTGCCGACCGCGGCGACCGTGCCCCGGGCAGCGCCCCGGCGGGCGACCGGCCCGACGCGTCCGCCGCTCAGGGCGGCGCCGCGCAGCCGGAGCCGGCTGCTGCGGCAGCCGCCCCGGCCTCGGGTGAGGAGGGCTGATCAATGCTTATCCCGCGCAGGGTCAAGTACCGCAAGCAGCACCGGCCGGACCGGCACGGGGTCGCCAAGGGCGGCACCCGGGTGGTCTTCGGTGAGTACGGCATCCAGGCCCTCGAGCACGCTTACGTGACCAACCGGCAGATCGAGTCCGCCCGTATCGCCATGACCCGGCACATCCGCCGTGGCGGCAAGGTGTGGATCACGATCTACCCGGACCGCCCGCTGACCAAGAAGCCGGCCGAGACCCGGATGGGTTCCGGCAAGGGCTCGCCCGAGTGGTGGGTGGCCAACGTCAAGCCCGGACGCGTCATGTTCGAGCTGTCCGGGGTGGCGGAGCCGGTGGCGCGCGAAGCGCTCCGCCGTGCGATGCACAAGCTCCCAATGAAGTGCAAGTTCGTGACCCGTGAAGTCGGTGAGAGCTGATGGCGAGCCTAGCCGCCGCTGACCTGCGGAATGCCAGCGAGGAAGAGCTGAACACCAAGCTGCTGGAAGCCAAGACGGAGCTGTTCAACCTGCGCTTCCAGGCCGCGACCGGCCAGCTCGAAAGTCACGGGCGGCTGCGCGCCGTCCGCAAGGAGATCGCCCGCATCTACACGGTGAAGCGGGAACGCGAGCTTGGCATTGTGGTCTTGGTGGAGGAGGCGGAAGACAGTGAGTGACGTCGAGGCGGGCGCGGTGCCCGACCGGGGCTACCGCAAGATCCGCGAAGGTTACGTGGTCAGCGACAAGATGGACAAGACCGTCGTGGTCATCGTCGAGGACCGGGTGAAGCACCCCAAGTACGGCAAGGTCATCCGGCGTACCAAGAAGTACACGGCGCACGACGGTGAGAACGCCTGCGGCGTTGGCGACCGGGTGCGGCTGATGGAAACCAGGCCGCTGTCCGCGACAAAGCGTTGGCGCGTCGCGGAGATCCTGGAGAAGGCCAAGTAATTAGCACCGCGGGGCACACCCCCGCGAGAACCCCGGCGTCAGGAAGCAGGAGTTGACGTGATCCAGCAGGAGTCGCGGCTTAAGGTCGCCGACAACACCGGTGCCAAGGAGATCTTGTGTATCCGCGTGCTCGGCGGCTCCGGCCGGCGATACGCGGGCATCGGTGATGTCATCGTGGCGACAGTGAAGGATGCCCTTCCCGGCGCCGGGGTGAAGAAGGGCGATGTCGTCAAGGCGGTCGTGGTGCGCACCCGCAAGGAGCGCCGCCGCGGCGACGGTTCCTACATCCGTTTCGACGAGAACGCCGCCGTCCTGATCAGGGACGGCGGGGGAGAGCCTCGCGGCACCCGCATCTTCGGCCCGGTCGGCCGTGAGCTGCGCGAGAAGCGGTTCATGCGGATCATCTCGCTCGCGCCGGAGGTGCTGTGATGCCCGGTAGGAAGGCCGTGATGGCGAAGAAGGACGGCGCGGCGGCCAGGCCACCGCGCATGAAGATCAAGAAGGGCGACCACGTGGTGGTCGTCGCGGGCCGGGACCGTGGCCGTGAGGGCATGGTCATCCTCGCTGACCCCGAGCGGCAGCGGGTCCTGGTGCAGGGCGTGAACATGGTCCGCAAGAACAAGAAGGTGGACTACCAGGGTGCTCGTGGGGCCAAGGAAGGCGGCATCACGAACACCGAGGCGCCCCTCCACGTGAGCAACGTCCAGCTGGTCGACCCGGACACCAAGAAGCCGGCCCGGGCTGGCTTCCGTTACGACGACGACGGCACCAAGGTCCGGATCTCCCGCCCGGGCGGTAAGGACTTCTGATGACTACCACCACGCAAGAGCGCCCGACCGCCCGGCCCGCGCCGCGGCTCAAGGAGCGTTACCGGCAGGAGATCGCCCCGGCCCTCCGCGAGGAGTTCGGGTACGCCAACGTGATGCAGATCCCCACGCTGACCAAGATCGTGGTCAACATGGGGGTCGGCGAGGCGGCCCGGGACGCCAAGCTGATCGACGGCGCGCTCCGGGACCTCGCGGTGATCACCGGGCAGAAGCCCGCGGTCGCCCGGGCCCGGAAGTCCATCGCCCAGTTCAAGCTGCGCGAGGGCATGCCCATCGGCGCGCACGTGACGCTGCGCGGCGACCGGATGTGGGAGTTCTGCGACCGTCTGCTGTCGCTCGCCCTGCCCCGGATCCGTGACTTCCGCGGCCTGTCAGACCGGCAGTTCGACGGCCGGGGGAACTACACGTTCGGGCTGAACGAGCAGCTCATGTTCCATGAGATCGACGCCGACCAGGTGGACCGTCAGCGCGGCATGGACGTGACGCTCGTGACCACGGCGACCACCGACGATGAGGGCCGCGCGCTGCTGCGGCGGCTCGGATTCCCGTTCAAGGAGAGCTGAGGAGTGGCAAAGAAGGCGCTAGTCGTCAAGGCGAACAGGACGCCCAAGTTCAAGGTGCGCGGGTACACCCGCTGCACCCGCTGCGGGCGTCCGCGCGCCGTGTACCGCAGGTTCGGCCTGTGCCGGATCTGCTTCCGCTCGATGGCGCACCGCGGTGAGCTGCCGGGCATCACGAAGTCCAGCTGGTAGCGGCACCGCTGCTGCCGACCCGGCCGTGCGCATGGCGCGCACGGCCGCCGACCGACCTGGGCGCTAGCCGCGCCCACTGACCACGCCGCAGGTCCCACGGGAAACCACGGCGAGGAGGGCCTTCAGGCCATGTCAATGACCGACCCGATCGCAGACATGCTGACTCGTCTGCGTAACGCCAACTCGGCGTACCACGACACCGTGGGCATGCCCAGTTCCACGATCAAGGTCCGGATCGCGGAGATCCTCCAGCAGGAGGGGTACATCGCGGGCTACAACGTGGAAGACGCCCAGGTGGGCAAGAACCTCGTGCTGGCCCTGAAGTTCGGGCCGACCCGGGAGCGTTCGATCGCGGGCATCAAGCGGGTCTCCAAGCCCGGCCTGCGGGTGTACGCGAAGAAGGACAACCTGCCCCGGGTCCTCGGCGGCCTCGGCGTCGCGATCATCTCCACCTCCAACGGCCTGATGACCGACAAGCAGGCGAACAAGCGTGGGGTAGGCGGGGAAGTCCTCGCCTACGTCTGGTAGGGAGACCGCGATGTCACGAATCGGACGGCTCCCCGTGGAGATCCCCGGGGGCGTCGATGTCACGATCAACGGCCGTGAGGTCAGCGTCAGGGGCCCCAAGGGCAGCCTGGCGCTGGAGCTCGCCCCGCCCATCGAGATCTCGCGGGAGGACAGCACCCTCAAGGTCACCCGCCCGAACGACGAGGGCAAGGTGCGCGCGCTGCACGGGCTCTCCCGCACGCTGGTGGCCAACATGGTGACCGGGGTGACCGAGGGCTACAGCAAGACCCTCGAGATCATCGGCGTGGGCTACCGGGTGCAGGCCCGCGGGTCGAACCTCGAGTTCGCCCTCGGCTTCAGCCACCCCGTGACCGTTACGCCGCCGGACGGAATTACGTTCCGCGTCGAGACCCCCACGCGGCTTGTCGTTGAGGGAATCGACAAGCAGCAGGTGGGCGAGATAGCGGCCAACATACGGAAGCTGCGCAAGCCTGACCCGTACAAGGGCAAGGGCATCCGGTACCAGGGTGAGCAGGTCCGCCGCAAGGTCGGGAAGGCTGGTAAGTAGCAATGGCTGTCACGAAGACCCGGGCCAAGGGTCGCACCGCCGCGCGCACGCGGCGGCACACACGGGTCCGCAGGAAGGTTATGGGCAGTGCGGAACGGCCCCGGCTGACCGTCACCCGGTCCGCCCGGCACACGGTCGTCCAGCTCATCGACGACAGCGTGGGCCGGACGGTCGCGTCCGCATCTACCCTGGAAGAAGGACTCCGGGGGACCGACGGCGACAAGACGGCCAAGGCCCGCCAGGTCGGCACGCTCCTCGCGGAGCGGGCGCAGGCCGCCGGGGTCTCGGCCGCCGTCTTCGACCGGAGCGGCTGGGCCTACCACGGCCGGATTGCCGCCCTCGCCGACGCGGTACGCGAAGGCGGGCTGGACCTGTGAACTTTGAGATACACGAGAGAAGGAACATCTGATGGCAGGAGCTCCGCGGCGTGGCGGCGGCGGTGGCGAACGGCGTGACCGCCGTGACGACCGCCGCGGCGGTGGCGCCGACAAGGGCACCGCTTACCTGGAGCGGGTCGTCACCATCAACCGGGTGGCCAAGGTCGTCCAGGGTGGCCGGCGGTTCAGCTTCACCGCCCTCGTCATCGTCGGTGACGGCAACGGGATGGTAGGGGTCGGCTACGGCAAGGCCAAGGAGGTGCCCGCGGCCATCGCCAAGGGCGTCGAGGCGGCCAAGAAGTCGTTCTTCCGTGTCCCGCGGATCGCGGGCACCATCCCGCACACCGTTCAGGGCGAGGAGTCCGCGGGCGTCGTGCTGCTGAAGCCGGCCAGCCCGGGTACCGGCGTCATCGCCGGCGGCCCGGTGCGCGCCGTGCTGGAGTGCGCCGGCGTGCACGACGTGCTGTCCCGGTCCCTCGGCTCCTCCAACCCGATCAACGTCGTGCACGCGACGGTGGCCGCGCTGAAGAGCCTGAAGCGCCCCGAGGAAATCGCCGCCCGGCGCGGGCTTCCGATCGAGGACGTGGCCCCGGCGGCCATGCTGCGCGCCCGCGCAGCAGCGGCCGCGCTCGGCGCCACGTCCGGCAACAGCTGAGCGGAGCAGGCAGATGGCACAGCTGAAGGTAACCCAGACCCGGTCGGAGATCGGGGGGACCAAGGAGCAGCGGGCGTCCCTGCGCTCGCTTGGGCTGAAGCGGATCGGGCACGTGATCGTCAAAGACGACCGCCCCGAGTACCGCGGCATGATCTATGCGGTGCGGCACCTCGTCACCGTCGAGGAGGTCGACTGACATGCTGAAGATCCATCACCTCCGCCCGGCCCCAGGCTCGCGCACCGAGCGCACCAGGGTCGGCCGCGGTCAGGGGTCCAAGGGCAAGACCGCGGGACGCGGCACCAAGGGCACCAAGGCCCGCGGCACGGTGCACCCGTACTTCGAGGGCGGCCAGATGCCGCTCCAGCGCCGGGTGCCCAAGCTGAGGGGCTTCTCCAACCTGCCGTTCAAGACCACCTACCAGGTGATCAACACCGGCCGGCTCACCGAGCTGTACCCGCAGGGCGGTGACGTGACCCCGGACGACCTGGTCGCCAAGGGCGCGGTGCGCGCGGGTGAGCTGGTCAAGGTGCTCGGAGAGGGAGACGCCGGGGTGGCACTGAGAGTGACCGCCCACCGGTTTTCAGCCTCAGCCCGGGAGAAGATCACTGCAGCGGGGGGAACCGTCACTGAGCTGTGAGCTGCGTGCCGCCCAGGCGGCGGTCCGGGCCCGCCCGGAGCCGCCGCCTTGGCACGTTGCGCCACCGTGGCACGTTGTCCACTTGTTGGCAGCGCACAGTCATCGTCCGCTCGCGCGGGGGGCTGTTACAGTGCTGCGGACGCGTTACACTGCGGCGCACTGGACGTCGCCGCCACCCTCCGCCAGGGTGCGGCCCCACCCCGTTGACCCATCTAATTGAGGACGGCGCATGCTGACCGCGTTCCTCCGGGCCT
Organism: uncultured Actinomycetes bacterium; assembly: GCA_963713815.1. Classification (GTDB taxonomy): domain Bacteria; phylum Actinomycetota; class Actinomycetes; order Streptosporangiales; family Streptosporangiaceae; genus RYN-230. The sequence continues at coordinate 347,846 of CAVQNH010000032.1, read as the reverse complement.
TCCGGACGCCTGACCTGCGCAAAAAGCTGCTGTTCACGCTGGGCATCCTGGCTCTGTTCCGGTTCGGCGCGGCCATACCGACCCCGGGCATCTCCGAGAAAGCCGTTACCTTCTGTACCGGGCTGGAGAAGTCGAGCAGCGCGGCCGGTGTCTACCAGCTCGTGAACCTGTTCAGCGGCGGCGCGCTCCTCAGGCTATCGGTGTTCGCCCTCGGCATCATGCCGTATATCACCGCGAGCATCATCCTCCAGTTGCTGGCCGTCGTGATCCCGCGGCTGGAGACGCTGCGCCAGGAGGGCCAGGCCGGCCAGGCCAAGATCACCCAGTACACCCGGTACCTCACGGTCGGGCTGGCCATTCTCCAGTCCACCGGGATCATCGCGTTCGCCCGGTCCGGCAACCTGTTCCCCAACTGCAGCGAAGCGCTGATCCCGAACTCGTCGGTGTACACCATCACCACCATGGTCATCTGCATGACCGCCGGCACCGCGGTCATCATGTGGCTCGGCGAGCTGATCACCGACCGGGGCGTGGGTAACGGCATGTCGGTGCTGATCTTCACCACCGTCATCTCCCAGATGTTCGGCTACCTGGCCGACGTCTTCAAGGTCAAGGGCTCGTTCGTGCTGGCCATCGTGCTGCTGGTCGGGATCGGGATCGTGGCCTTCGTGGTCTTCATGGAGCAGGCCCAGCGCCGTATCCCGGTCCAGTACGCCAAGCGCATGGTGGGCCGCAAGATGTACGGCGGGACCTCTACCTACATCCCGCTGAAGGTGAACCAGGCCGGTGTCATCCCGGTCATCTTCGCCTCGTCGCTGCTCTACATCCCGGAACTGGCCGCCACGCTGTTCGGCAGCAAGACCCACCCTCAGGGCTGGGTCACGTTCGTCGAGAAGTACCTCGGCAACGGGACCAACGGCGACTCCTCGCTGTACATGGGACTGTTCTTCGTCCTGATCGTTTTCTTCACGTACTTCTATGTGTCCATCACGTTCAACCCGACTGAGGTGGCGGACAACATGAAGAAGTACGGCGGGTTCATCCCGGGCATCCGCCCCGGGCGGCCGACCGCCCAGTACCTGGGCTACGTGCTCAGCCGCCTCACGGCCCCGGGCTCCCTGTATCTGGGCGTCATCGCCCTCGTACCGATGATCGCGTTCGCGCTGCTCGGAGTGGGAAGCCAGTTCCCGTTCGGCGGGACCAGCATCCTGATCGCGGTAGGGGTGGGGCTGGACACGGTGAAGCAGATCGAGAGCCAGTTGCAGCAGCGCAACTATGAGGGCTTCCTGCGATAGTGCGAGTCGTCCTCGTCGGGCCCCCCGGTGCGGGCAAGGGGACACAGGCCCAGTTCATAGCGTCGCATCTGTCCATCCCGAAGATCTCGACAGGTGACATCTTCCGTACCAACGTGACTCAGGGGACGGCCCTCGGCCGCCGCGCTCAGGCGTTCATGGAGCGCGGCGACCTGGTTCCCGACGAGGTGACCATCGCTATGGTCACCGACCGGCTGCAGGAGGACGACACCCAGTCGGGATTCCTGCTGGACGGGTTCCCGCGGACCGTCCCGCAGGCCGAGACGCTCAAGAAAATGCTCGCGGCCTGGGACGGCCGGCTGGACGTCGTCCTGGAACTCGTGGTGGACGACGACGAGGTGGTGCGGCGGCTGTCCGGCCGCCGCACCTGCCGCCGCTGCGGGCGGGTCTGGCACGCGTTGTTCGATCCCCCCGCGCGCCGGGACCAGTGCGACGACTGCGGCGGTGAGCTGTTCCAGCGCGACGACGATCGCGAAGAGACGATCCGCCACCGGCTCGAGGTCTACCAGGAGCAGACCGCGCCGCTGATCGCGTTCTACGCCGACGAGGGCATCCTGCTCGGTATCGACGCGACCGGCCCGGTGGACGAGATCACCGAACGGGCCCTCAGCGCGCTGCGGCGGTTCATCCGCTGAGGCCGCGCCGTAGCGTCGCCGCAGGGACACGGAGGCCGCGCCGTAGCCGTGGCCCGCAGGGACGCTGAATCCGCGCCGTAGCGTGGGCCGCGGGGCTGGGTCTCCTGGGTACGGTAGACCCAGAGAACTCCGGGAGGTTGCGGATGCCGAGCGATCCGAAGATCCGCGCGTCCGACGCGGACCGCGACCGCACCGCGGCCCTGTTGCGCGAGCACCTCGCCGCGGGGCGGCTCACGGCTGAGGAGTTCCACGAGCGGCTGGACCTGGCCTACGCGGCGAAGACCCTCGGCCAGCTGGACGAGCTCATGGCGGATCTGCCCGGGATCGACCTGTACGAGCTGCCCGAGGCCAAGCTGCGCCGCGGCCGGTCTGGTGACGCGCCGCTCCCCTGGCAGCGCTCGGGAGAGTAAGCTGCGCAGCGGCGGAGCCCGGGAATTTCCCTGCCCCGCCTCTGGTTCGCAATGTATGGCGGGGTCGCGTAGACTCTGCTGCGGCTCGCGAGTTGCCTTGTGCTGGCGTTTGCCGGTTGCCTCGCGAGTACGGGAACTAGATCACGCATTCCTGGTCCGGCACAGTCCTGGGATGCACCACGACACAAACGTAGACAACACCCGCCTGCACACCGTCACCGGTGGCGAGTGGGCCCAACAGTGAAGCGCGGAGGATATGCCCAAAAAGGACGGCGCCATCGAGATCGAGGGCAGGATCGTCGAGTCACTTCCCAATGCCTTCTTCCGGGTGGAGCTAGACAATGGGCACAAGGTCCTCGCCCACATCAGCGGAAAGATGCGGATGCACTACATCCGCATCCTGCCCGACGACCGGGTAGTCGTTGAGCTGAGCCCGTACGACCTGAGCCGTGGCCGGATTGTCTACCGGTACAAGTAACGAGCTGACGCAGGACATTGACCTGTCCCGGCGCCGGAGGAGGCCACGATGAAGGTCAAGCCGAGTGTGAAGAAGATCTGCAGCAAGTGCCGGGTGATCAGGCGGAATGGCCGCGTCATGGTCATCTGCTCTGACCCGCGGCACAAGCAGCGCCAGGGCTGACGCCCGACCCACACGCACCGCAGCCCGTGCGCGGCACCAGCCGCGTACGGGTTACCCCCGGTAGGAGGCCGGGGCCCGGCCCGGGCAGGGGCGGGGGAGCGGTCGCGCACGACCTCCTCGATGAAAAGGAGAACTGCCCGCCCATGGCACGCCTCGTTGGCGTCAACCTCCCCCGCGATAAGCGGCTGGAGGTCGCTCTCACGTACATCTACGGAATCGGGCGTACCCGTTCGCTCGAGACGCTGAGCGCTACTGGCGTCAGCGGCGACACGCGGGTCCACGAACTCGGAGAGGACGACCTCGTCCGTCTCCGTGACTGGATCGAAGCGACCTACCGGGTCGAAGGCGATCTGCGCCGTGAGGTGCAGGCGGACATCCGCCGCAAGATCGAGATCGGGTGCTACCAGGGCATTCGTCATCGCCGTGGGCTGCCGGTGCACGGCCAGCGCACGCAGACGAACGCCCGCACCCGCAAGGGCAGGAAGAAGACAGTGGCCGGCAAGAAGAAGGCCGGGAAGAAGTAGTCCGCGCCCGTTGCCACTGCTGGCCGGGGCCCGACCACCGGGCTCCCAGCCACACTGCGGACCGACGACCTCACTGAATAGGAAGCAGATGCCGCCAAAGAGCCGCACTGGCGCCAAGAAGGTGCGCCGGAAGGAACGGAAGAACGTCGCTCACGGGCACGCCCACATCAGGAGCACGTTCAACAACACCATCGTCTCCATCACCGACCCGGTGGGCAACGTCATTTCGTGGGCGTCGTCCGGCCAGGTCGGATTCAAGGGATCACGTAAGTCCACGCCGTTCGCGGCGCAGATGGCGGCCGAGGCCGCGGCGCGCCGTGCCATGGAGCACGGCATGCGCAAGGTCGACGTGTTCGTCAAGGGTCCTGGGTCCGGACGGGAGACCGCCATCCGGTCGCTGCAGGCGACCGGCCTGGAGGTTGGCTCGATCCAGGACGTCACCCCGGTTCCGCACAATGGCTGCCGCCCGCCTAAGCGGCGCCGGGTCTGAGGAGTAGCGCGAAGATGGCTCGATACACAGGGGCGGACTGCAAGCTTTGCCGCCGCGAGAAGATGAAGCTCTTCCTGAAGGGCGCCAAGTGCGATTCGCCGAAGTGCCCCATTGAGATCCGGCCTTACCCGCCGGGCGAGCACGGGCGCAACCGGCCCAAGGAGAGCGAGTACCTGCTCCAGATCCGGGAGAAGCAGAAGGCCCGCCGGATCTACGGCATCCTTGAGCGCCAGTTCCATGGCTACTACGAGGAAGCCACCCGCAAGCGCGGTATGACCGGCGAGAACCTGCTCCAGATCCTGGAGAGCCGCCTGGACAACATCGTGTACCGGGCTGGCTTCGCCAAGAGCCGGGACATGGCCCGCCAGCTGGTCCGCCACGGCCACTTCATGGTCAACGGCAAGAAGGTGGACATCCCGTCCTACCGGGTGAGCGAGAACGACATCATCGACGTCAAGCCAGGCTCGATGGAGCTGACCCCGATGGTGGTGGCGCGCGCCGAAGCCGGCGAGCGGCCGTCTCCGGCCTGGATGGAAGTCATCCCGGACAAGATGCGCATCCTGGTCCACTCCCTGCCGGCCCGGGCCCAGATCGACACCCAGGTCCAGGAACAGCTCATCGTCGAGTACTACTCGAAGTAATACGCTCGCTAGGGCCGCCGCACGGGCGGCGGCCCGGCGGGGGACGGCTGACCGGGCCGCTACTGGCACCGGCCGGCCGTCAGAAGATCGCGACGTCAAATAGCGGGCGTCGCGGAAAGGGGTACCAAATGCTCATCGCCCAGCGTCCGACTCTGAATGAAGAGCAGGTCGGCGACTTCCGGTCGCGGTTCGTCATCGAGCCGCTGGAGCCAGGTTTCGGCTACACCATCGGGAACTCGGTCCGCCGTACGCTGCTCTCCTCGATCCCCGGTGCGGCTGTCACCAGCATCCGGATCGAGGGTGTCCTGCACGAGTTCTCCACCGTCCCCGGGGTGCAGGAGGACGTCACCGACGTCATCCTCAACCTCAAGGCGCTGGTCGTTTCCTCGGAGCAGGACGAGCCGGTGGTGATGTACCTGCGCAAGCAGGGACCCGGTGAGGTAACCGCCGCGGACATCGCCCCGCCGGCCGGCGTCGAGGTGCACAACCCTGAGCTGCACATCGCCACGCTGAACGCCAAGGGCAAGCTGGAGATGGAGCTCACGGTCGAGCGCGGCCGCGGCTACGTGTCCGCCGCCCAGAACAAGCAGCCCGGCCAGGAGATCGGCCGTATCCCGATCGACTCCATCTACTCGCCGGTGATGCGGGTCACCTACAAGGTCGAGGCCACCCGCGTGGAGCAGCGGACCGACTTCGACAAGCTCATCCTCGACGTGGAGACGAAGCCGTCCATGCGTCCCCGGGACGCCGTGGCCAGCGCGGGCAAGACCCTGGTCGAGCTGTTCGGCCTGGCCCGCGAGCTGAACGTGGAGGCCGAGGGCATCGACATCGGCCCGTCGCCGACGGACGCCGCGCTCGCGGCGGACCTGGCGCTGCCGATCGAGGAGCTCAACCTCACCGTCCGCTCGTACAACTGCCTCAAGCGCGAGGGCATTCACACCGTGGGCGAGCTGGTGGCCCGCAGTGAGCAGGATCTGCTCGACATCCGCAACTTCGGCGCCAAGTCGATCGAGGAAGTCAAGCAGAAGCTGACCGACATGGGTCTTGCGCTCAAGGACTCCCCGCCGGGATTCGACCCTGGGAGCGCAGCCGACAGCTACGGCGCGGACGACGACGACAGTTACGTCGAGACCGAGCAGTACTGAACTGAGCAGTACTGACGCGGCCTGGCGGCCCGGTAGTACATAACCAAGGAGAACGTTCCGATGCCCTCGCCCACCAAAGGCGCTCGGATGGGTGGCAGCGCGGCCCATCAGCGGCACCTGCTGTCGAACCTGGCCACCGCCCTGTTCGAGCACGGCAAGATCACCACGACCGAGGCCAGGGCACGTCGGCTGCGGCCCTACGCCGAGCGGCTGATCACCTTCGCTAAGCGGGGTGATCTGAGCGCCCGCCGCCAGGTCCTCACCGTGGTGACCGACAAGAGCGTGGTGCACACGTTGTTCACCGAGATCGGGCCGCAGTTCGCTACCCGGGAGGGTGGCTACACCCGGATCACCAAGATCGGTCCGCGTAAGGGCGACAATGCCCCGCTCGCGGTGATCGAGCTGATCCAGGAAGAAGCCGAGGCCAAGCCGCGGCGCCGTCGCGCCCGGCGGTCCCAGCCCGCCGCCCGCCCGGCCGCCTCGGCAGCCGCCCCGGAGACGACCGAAGCGCCGGCCGATGAGGCCGACGCTGACGTCACGGCCGAGGCCCCGGAGGCCGATGCCACGGCTGAGGGCACCGACGCTGAGTCCGCGGACGCTGAGGATGCCGCGGACGAGGCGGCGGACAGCGAAGACGCGGACTCCGCCGAGGCGCCCGAGAAGTAACCAGGGAGCCGTCGCCGTTGACTGCTGAGGCCTGCCGGGTCCGGATTGACCTCAGCTACGACGGCGGCGGCTTTTCTGGTTGGGCCCGCCAGCCTGGCCAGCGCACCGTCCAGCAGGTGCTGGAGGACGCGCTGAGCCAGGTTTTGCGCGCTGACCCCCCGGTGCAGCTCACCGTGGCTGGCCGGACCGACGCTGGAGTACACGCGCGGGGCCAGGTGGCGCACGCCGACCTGCCGCTGGCGGCGTGGCTGGACGCGGCGCCGGTCATGCTGCGCAGGCTAGCCAGGCTCCTGCCGCCCGATGTCCGGGTCCGCCGGATCGGTGTCGCCCCGGACGGGTTCGACGCCCGGTTCTCCGCGCTGAGCCGCCGGTACTCCTACCGGGTCTGTGACGATGTCACCGGACCGGAACCGCTGCGGCGGCACGACACTCTCTGGACTCGCCGCGAGATCGAGATCGGCCCCATGAACGAGGCCGCCGCGCTGCTGCTCGGCGAGCATGACTTCGCCGCCTTCTGCCGCCGCCGCGCGGGGGCGACCACGGTGCGCGAGCTTCTCGCCCTCTCCTGGACCCGGCCTGAGGCCACGGTGGCCGAGGCCACTGTCATCGCGGACGCGTTCTGCCACTCGATGGTGCGGGCCCTGATGGGCGCGCTCCTCAAGGTGGGCGACGGGGCCCGGCCACCGTCGTGGCCGGCCCAGGTGCTCACGGCCCGGGTCCGCGACCCCGGCGTCCCCGTGGTCCCGCCGCACGGGCTCTGCCTGGAAGAGGTCCGCTACCCGCCGCCCGGCCAGCTCGCCCAGCGGGCCCTGGCCACCCGGCGGGTCCGGCCCGTCCTTGACTGAACCCGGCCCGGCTGAACCGGTCTGCGCTGAACCGGTCCCCGTTACGGGGTCTCCGGCTTACCGAACACCATCCGGCTGGTCAGGCTGATGCCGGCGGTACTCGCGACCAGCTGCCGGGAAAAGGTGTCCAGCTCCGCCCGCCGTGCCGCGCTACCCGGAGTCCGCAGGTTCGTGAACTCGGCCCAGGTGAGGATCAGGTAGTGGCCCTTGATCTGGGCCTCTTCCAGCCCGGTCCCCTTCATCAGGTTCTTGGTGGGGCCATGCGCGCCCGGGAGTTGCTTGATGAACGCGGTCGCACCGGTCGCCTGGCCGGCCCGCTCCGCGTCGGTCACGTTGGCCAGGTTCAGCACGCCGATGGTAGCCATGATTTTCTGGCCGGCGGACAGGTAGCTGGCCCGCATCACCTGGGTGCAGCCGGCTTTGCGCAGGGCGGCCCGCAGCCGGTTGCCCAGGACGGTGCCCGGGCAGTTGTGCCCGGACCGCTGGATCGTCTGGACGACGGTCCCGCTGGCCGAGTAGCGGGCCGGGAACAGCTCAGCGAGCGAGAGGGCGGCCGGGTCCTCGGCCCGGGTGGTGATGTGCTTCCAGGGCCCCAGCGACGCGCTGCTCGACGCCGTGGCCTGCCGGGCCGGCGACGCGACGACCGGCAACGTCGCCTGCCCCTTGGCGAAGTGCAGGTAGGCCACGGTGATCAGGACGATGACGACCACCATCATGACCAGCGGCATGAGCCACATCCGGGCCCGGCTGGGCGGCTTGCGCGGTTTGCGGGGCTTGCGGCCCCGCGCCTCTGACCGTGAGCCTCTGGTGCCGCCCGGGCCTGGGCCTGTGACGGTGCCGATGCCCGGGCCGGCGTCCGCAGCCGGAAAATCCTGGGCGCCCTGCTGGCGGCCCTGCCGGGCGGCGAGCCGTCCCCCGGGGCGGGCCGCTCGCAGCGACGGATCGGGATCATCCATATCCCCGGCCTCGCCAGGGTAGCCAGGTTCGCCGGGTAGCCAGGTTCGCCGGGGTGGCCGGCCTCGCCCGGGAATCCGGGCTGGCCGGGGTACTCTTCCTGGCCAGGAAAGCCCGCACCTCCCGGAAATCCGGTCTCGCCGGGGTATCCGGTCGTCCCGTCCCGGCTCCCATATCCGGATGGTGCTGCCGCCCCCGCAGGCGCCGGGAATCCGGGAGTCGCCAGCGCTCCGGCAGAGGCCACAGGGTCCCGAGGGCGCAGCCCCGTTGGCCGGCGGCTCAAAGAATCCCCGCGGCCCGGTCTGATCGCTCTCGCCGGTCAGGGAATGCCCGCTCTGGTCCCATCCGGGTCGCGCCGGGGCGTCGGCGGCGGCCGTGCCCCACTCATCCAGCTGTTCCAGATGGGCGTCGTCGAGCGCCACCCACGTCTGGGTGGCCGTGGCGTCGGCCGACGGGTCGCTGACGGCCAGCTGTGAATACCCGGGCTCCGAGCTCTCGGATCCCGGGCCGGCGGTCAGGCCGGCCCGCCCGGCGGCGCTGGCGGCCCGGAGCGCGGACGCGTTCCACGGCGAGAACTGTCCCGGCGGGTACACCGGGTCAGGCGCTCCCGGGGCGGGCGGGAAGCCCCGGACCGGGCCGCGGCCACCCGGCCCTGCGGTCCGGAACGCCCCGGCGCTCCACAGCGACCCGCGGGGCTGCGGCGCGCTACTGGCGGGGCTGTTGCCCGACCCTCCCTGGATCTCCTGGCCGGGCCGCCGTTCCGGGCGGCGCCACGCGTTTTCCCGTGACGGGGGACCGCCGCCGAGCGCCGGCGGGGCGGCCTGGGCTGGCCGCCCGGCGCCGGGCCCGGGATCGCTGCCCCCCGCTGGTTCGCGCCCGCGCCGGCCGGTTCCCCGCCTGGTCCCCGGTTCCGGCGCCGGGGGCGCGTACGCCATCGCTCCCGGGTATCCCGGGCCCGCGGGCCCGGCAGCCTGACCCGGGTAGGAGCCGGTGGAGTCCGGACTGGTGGGGTCCGGGGAGCGAGCGATGCCCGGGTAGGAGCCGCTGGTGTCCGGGGACCCCGCGCTGTCCCGGTACGAGGCGGCGCCGGGGGAGGACGCACCGTCCGGGCGCCGGTGGCTGCCGCTGGACCTGCCCGGGTAGCCGGTCTCCCCGCTGTACCCGGATTCCCCGCCCCGGGCCCGCCGACGGCCAGTACCTTCGCGCCGGTCACCACGGCGCCCAGCTGGCGCGTCCACTCGGCTGTCCGGCGGGCCGCCGCCCTCATCACCCGGGTAGCCCATGCCGGGAGCGTACCGTTCTACGGGGCCGGCCTCGGGCGGACCGGCAATTTGGCCGTCCGGGGCGGCCTGTGCGCCGCTCGCTTTGACCGTTACTACGAACGGCCGGTATCCTTCTTGGACGTCCATGTGTGTTCGCATGCCCGCGGTGCCCGCTCAGCGAGGCTGGTTACGCGGCAGCGGATGCGTCGGACTCCCTCACCCGGGACTGCAGCCGAGCTTGTTGCGCCTCCCGGGCGCGGAACCAGATTAGGTCCCACCACAACGAAGGCTTACCACCGTGCGCACATTCAGCCCCAAGGCCGGCGACATCCATCGTCAGTGGCACGTCATTGACGCGTCCGACGTGGTTCTCGGCCGCCTGGCCAGCCACGCGGCGATCCTGCTGCGCGGCAAGCACAAGCCGATCTTCGCGCCGCACGTGGACACGGGTGACTTCGTCATCATCGTCAACGCGGACAAGGTCGTGCTCACGGGCCGGAAGCTGGAGCAGAAGCTCGCGCACCGCCACTCCGGTTACCCAGGTGGGCTGCACTCGATGGCCTATGGCGACCTGCTCGAGCAGCACCCCGAGCGGGTGATCGAGAAGGCCGTCCGGGGCATGCTCCCGAAGAACACCCTGGGCCGCAGCCAGCTGCGCAAGCTCAAGGTGTACGCCGGGCCGAACCACCCGCACCAGGCGCAGCTGCCCACCCCGTTCGAGATCAAGCAGATCGCCCAGGAGGCGCCAGCCGCCAGCGCGGGCAGCCGCTAGGCCGCTACGGCCTGCGGCGCCGCGCCGGGACTACCGCCTGGCGGGCGCCCTGATCAGAACCGATTCTGATCAGAATCGATGAGGAAGTACGAGGAAGGAACCGTGGCCGAGTCCACTGGCACGCAGGAGCCCACTGAGGGCTCCAGCGTGGCGACGGCGGAAGACGCCGGCGAGCACGTGTCGGAGTACACCACCGAATCTTCTGCCGCGGAGGCCGGCGAACGGCAGCCGGCCCGCAAGCCGGTCGTCACCGGCAGCGCCCTCGGCACCGGCCGCCGCAAGGAAGCCATCGCCCGCGTCCGCATCGTCCCCGGGTCGGGGCAGTGGCGGATCAACGACCGGAAGCTGGGCGAGTTCTTCCCGAACAAGGTGCACCAGCAGCTGATCAGCGAGCCGTTCGTGAGCCTCGGCGCGGAGAACCAGTTCGATGTGGTCGCGCGGATCAGCGGCGGTGGCATCACCGGTCAGGCAGGCGCGCTGCGGCTGGGCATCGCCCGGGCGCTCATCCTGGTCAACCCGGATAATCGGCCCACGCTGAAGCGGGCCGGCTTCCTGACCCGTGACCCGCGGGTCAAGGAGCGCAAGAAGTACGGCCTGAAGAAGGCGCGCAAGGCGCCCCAGTACTCCAAGCGCTAACCAGCTGACCTGCGTTCCTGGCCAACCCCCCAGGCAAGTCTGTTTTGGCATACACCTCGAACGACGAGATGACTGGGGGGCTGCGAGATCATGGTTCGCTTGTTCGGAACTGATGGCGTCCGCGGAGTGGCCGGGGAGGATCTGACCGGTCAGCTGGCCATGGATGTGGCCCGCGCCGCCGCCTCCGTCCTGCACCACACGGGTGCCTTTGCCGCCGCGGAGGAATCGGGCGGCCGGCCGCTGGCCGTGGTCGGCCGCGACCCGCGGGCCTCGGGGGAGTTCCTCGAGGCGGCGGTGGTGGCCGGGCTGGCCGGCTCCGGCGTGGACGTGCTGCGGCTCGGCGTGATCCCCACCCCCGCCGTGGCCTTCCTGACCCGTGATCTGGACGCGGACCTGGGCGTGATGCTGTCCGCGAGCCACAACCCGGCCCCGGACAACGGGATCAAACTGTTCGGGCGGGGCGGCTTCAAGCTGCCCGACGCGGTCGAGGACGAGATCGAGGCCCACCTGGGCATGCCCGCCCGGCGGCGCAGCGACCTGCCTGCGGGCTTCGGCCGGGTGAGCGACGCCACCACCGAGCCGGACCGCTACCTGGACCACCTGCTGGCCTCCGTGACCGGGAACGGCGCGTCGGCCGCCCCGCTGGCCGGCCTGACCGTCGTGGTGGACTGCGCGCACGGCGCCGCCGCGGCGTTCGCCCCGCCGCTGCTGCGGCGGGCCGGGGCCGAGGTCATCGCGATCGGTGCCGAGCCGGACGGCCACAACATCAACGAGGGCTGCGGCTCCACCCACCTGGAGACCCTCTCGGCGGAGGTGACCAAGCAGGGGGCGGACGCCGGCATCGCGCACGACGGTGACGCGGACCGCTGCCTCGCCATCGGGGCGGACGGCGAGGTGATCGACGGGGACCAGATTCTCGCCGTCCTGGCCCTCGCCCTGGCCGGCCGGGGCGAGCTGCCCGGGAACACCGTGGTCAGCACGGTCATGTCCAACCTCGGCTTCCGTAACGCCATGCAGGACGCCGGGATCACCGTGGTCGAGACCGGGGTGGGGGACCGGTACGTGCTCGAGGCCATGCGGGACGGCCATTTCGGCCTCGGCGGCGAGCAGTCCGGGCACATCATCATGCTGGAGCACGCCACCACCGGAGACGGCCTGCTCACCGCCCTGCAACTGCTGGCCACCACCGCCCGCCAGGCGCTGCCGCTGGCCGACGTCGCCGCGGTAATGACCAAGTACCCGCAGGTCCTGGTCAACGTCCCCGGCGTGGACAAGGCCCGGGTCAGCGCCTCGGCGGAACTGGCCGCGGCGGTGACCGCGGCCAAGGAGGAACTCGGCACGTCCGGCCGCGTCCTGGTCCGGCCCAGCGGCACCGAGCCCGCCGTCCGCGTGATGGTAGAAGCCGTCGAGATCGATCAGGCCCAGCACACGGCCGACCGCCTGGCCGCCGCCGTCCGCGCCGCCGGCTGACCCCCGCCGCCCGCCGGTGAGGCGTTATCTGTTCGGATTCGCCCCCGAAACTGGGGGGTGATCCGAACAGATAACGAACCACCACCGCTATCCACAGAACGGGATTCTGGTGGTGACAACCCAGGGCGGGTTGCCCACCCTGGGTGTCATGACCCGCGAGCTGCCAGATGAGGTCCTCGACCTGCTCGACTATCAGGCCGGGGTGCTGAGCCGGGCCCAGGCGCGCCGCGCCGGGATGACCGGCAAGCAGATCGACACGGCGGCGCGCAGCGGCCGCTGGCAGCGGCTGCACGCCGGGGTGTACGCGGCGTTCACCGGCGAGCCCGGGCGCGTCACCCTGCTCTGGGGCGCCGTGTTACGGGCTGGGCCGAAGGCCGTGCTCAGCCATCACTCGGCTGCCGAGTTACAGGGGCTGCTGGCCATGCCCGTCCCGGCCATCCATGTCATGGTGCCCGCCGGCAGCCAGATTGCCCCCATCTCCGGGGTTGTCCTGCACTATTCCTCCCTCGTGACGCAGGAACGTCATCCCGCGCTGCGGCCACCCCAGACCCGGGTCGAGGAGACCGTGCTCGACCTGGCGGGCGGGGCGGCCAGCCTTGACGAGGCACTGGGCTGGATTTTCCGGGCCTGCGGCAGCCGCAGGACGACTGCGGAGCGGATCGCCTCCGCCATGGCCCGGCGGGCCCGGATGCGGTGGCGTACCGAGCTTGCGGCGGCCCTCGGGCTGGGGGCGGACGGGGTTCACTCGCTGCTGGAGTTCCGGTACGTCAGCCGCGTGGAGCGGCCGCACGGGCTGCCGGTCGGTACGCGGCAGTTCCGGGTGACCCGCGCCGGCCAGCACCAGTACCAGGACGTGACCTATCAGGCGTACGGCGTGGTGGTCGAGCTGGACGGCCGGGTGGCCCACCCGGTGGAACTCCGCTGGCGCGACATCCACCGGGACAACGCCACCACCGTGGCCGGCCAGCGGACGCTCAGGTACGGGTGGGCCGACGTGTCCGGGCAGCCATGCCGGGTCGCCGCTCAGGTAGGGGGGCTGCTGTCCAGGCGCGGCTGGGACGGGCGGCTGCGCCGCTGCGGACGCACCTGCCAGATTCCCGCCGGGCAGATTCCCGCCTGACGAGTCCCCCAGGCCGTTCCACGCAGGCCCCGGTCGCGTGACAGGGTGGACGGGTGATCATTGGGATCGGGGTGGACTTGGTGGACATCGGCCGCTTTGAGGAGACCCTGAGGCGGACCCCGGCCCTGGCGGTCCGGCTGTTCGCTGAGAGCGAACGCGACCGGCCGCCCCGATCCCTGGCCGCGAACTTCGCGGCTAAGGAAGCGGTGGCCAAGGTGCTGGGTGCTCCACCGTGGACTGAGCTGGACCGACGTGGAGGTAATCCGGGACGCCGCGGGCTGCCCCCGGCTCGAGATCCGGGGCACGGTCGCCGACGCGGCGAGCCAGCGGGGGATACGCCACTGGCATGTCTCCCTGAGTCATGATGCCGGGATGAGCATCGCGATGGTGGTGGCCGAAGGATGAGATACGCACACCAGGTTCGCAAGGTCCGGGCCGCGGAGCAGGCCCTGATGGCGAAGCTCCCGCCAGGCGCGCTGATGCAGCGGGCCGCGGCCGGGCTCGCGTCGGTGAGTGCGGGCCTGGTCGGGAAGGTGCCCGGGGCGAGGGTCGTCATCCTCGCGGGCAGCGGGGACAACGGCGGCGACGCCCTCTACGCGGGGGCCCGGCTGGCGGGCCGCGGCGCGGCGGTGCTGGCGGTCACGGCCGGGTCGCGGGTGCACGAGGCAGGTCTGGCCGCGCTGCGGGCCGCGGGTGGCCGGCAGGCCGGCCCGGAGGATCCCGCGGTCCCGGCGGCCCTCGGCGCGGCCGACCTGATCCTGGACGGGCTACTGGGCATCGGCGGCCGCGGCGGCCTGCGGGAGCCGCAAGCCTCCCTGGCCGGGCTGGCGGCGCGCTCCCCGGCCGTGGTGGTCGCGGTGGACCTGCCGAGCGGGGTGGATGCGGACACCGGCGTAGTCGAGGGAGCCGCGATCGAGGCTGGGGTGACCGTGACGTTCGGGACCCTGAAGCCCGGCCTGCTGATCGACCCGGGCGCGCGGCACGCCGGGGTGGTCGAGCTGATCGACATCGGCCTCGGCCCGTACCTGGACGCCCCGGACGCTATCGCGATGCAGGCCAGGGACGTGGGTGCGCGGCTGCCCCGGCCCCCCGAGGACTCCGACAAGTACCGGCGGGGCGTGGTCGGGATCGTGGCGGGTAGCGAGCGGTTTACCGGAGCGGCCGCGCTGGCCGTGGGCGGTGCCATCCGCGGGGGTGCCGGGATGGTCCGGCTGGTGTCCGCGGCCCCGGCGGTGGCCGTCGTCCGGCTGCTCTGGCCGGAGTCGGTGATCACCGTGACCGGGCAGGACATCCCGGCCGGCGAGGACGTCCGCGCGGCCGGACGCGTCCAGGCCTGGGTGGTGGGGCCGGGCATGGGCACCGACGACGAGGCGGCGGAACGGCTGGCCGCGGTGCTGGCCAGCGACGTGCCCGTGCTGGTGGACGCAGACGGGCTGACCCTGCTGGCGGCCCGCAAGGAACTCCTGGCCCGGGACGCGCCGACCCTGCTCACCCCGCACGCCGGTGAGCTGGGGCGGCTGCTCGGCGCCGACCCGGCCGACGTGGAGAGCCGCCGCCTGGAACACGCCAGGAAGGCCGCAGCCAGCCTGGGTGCCACGGTCCTGCTCAAGGGCTCCACCACCGTCATCGCCGCCCCGGACGGGCGTTCAGCGGCCAGCCAGGGCGGGGCTGGGGCCGGCGGTCGTGAGGCTGCCAGGGCTGAAGCTGCCGGAGCTGAGGCTGGCCGAGTGAGGCTGGCCGAGCTGAGGCGGAGGCTGGCAGGGGGACGGCCAGCCAGAGCGACGGCGGCCAGGATGAGCAGCCCGTGTGGGTCAATCTCACCGGCACCTCATGGCTGGCCACCGCGGGCACCGGCGATGTGCTGTCCGGGCTGGCCGGCTCGCTGCTGGCGCAGGGCCTGGAGGTGGGCGAGGCCGCGGCGGCCGCCGCGTACCTGCACGGGCTCGCCGCGCGGCTGGCGGCCGCGGGGGCCGGCTCCCGGCCGGTGCCCGCCGTGGAACCCTCTGGCGACGGGTGGGATCTCAGCAATCCGGAAGAGTCCCGGGCCGGGTACCCGGAAGCGCCGATCGGGGCGGCCGATGTGGTCGGTGCGCTGCCCGACGCGATCAGGTCGGCCCGCCGCCGGACCGAGTAGCCAGGCCACCACGACGGCCCCGCCCGGCCTGCCCGCCGTGCCCGGTCCTCCCGCCCCGCCCTGCTAAGCCTGCCCGGCCGCCCGGGCCGCACCGCCAGGCCTGGCCGCCCCGCCAGGTCTGCCAGGCCCGCCTGGGACAGCCCACCACCGGCCGCCGGGCGGCGGATCTTCCCGCCGGACCAGCCCAGCCCCGGCAGACTGGCAAACTGGGAGGCCATGGACGGTCACGCGGAAGCGCTCATTGATCTGGACACCGTCGCCCGCAACATCGAGGCGATGCGCCAGCACGTCGGCGGGGTGCCGCTGATGGCGGTGGTCAAGGCCGACGGCTACGGGCACGGCATGATCCCCGCGGCGCACGCGGCGGTGGCCGGCGGCGCGCAGTGGCTGGGCGTGGTGCATGAGCATGAGGCGCTGGCGCTGCGCCGGGCCGGCCTCACGGCCCGGGTGCTGTGCCTGCTCGGCGCCCCTGGCGCGGCGCACGAGTCTGCCATCCGCGACGACGTGGACCTGACCGTGGACGCGGTGCCGCTGCTGCAGGAGATCGTGGCCGCGGCCGCGAGGGCGGGACGCCCGGCCCGGGTGCAGCTCAAGATCGACACGGGGATGGCCCGGGGCGGGGCCACGCCGGCCGACTGGCCCGCGCTGGTCGCCGCCGCCCGGTCCGCCGAGGCCGCCGGGGACATCACGATCACGGGGATCTGGTCCCATCTGGCCTGCGCGGACATACCGGGACATCCCTCAGTGGACGCCCAGCTGGCCCGGTTCACCGAGGCGGTCGCGCTGGCCGAGGCCGCGGGAGCCCGCCCCGAGGTCCGCCACCTGGCCAACACCGCGGCGGCCCTCGACTTCCCGGGCACCTGGTTCGACCTGGTCCGGCCGGGTGGCGCGATCTACGGGCTGGCCACGATCCCCGGGGGCGCGCCGGACTGGCTCCGCCCGGCCATGACACTGCGGACGCAGCTGACCCTGGTCAAGCGGGTCCCCGGGGGGACCCCCGTGTCCTACGGTCACCGCTACACCACCCGGGGCGAGAGCACCCTGGGGCTGATCCCGCTCGGCTATGCCGAGGGAATACCCCGGCGTGCCTCCGGCGTGGCCGAGGTGCACGTCCGCGGCCAGCGCTGGCGCATCGCCGGCACCGTGTGCATGGATCTGTCCGTGATCGACTTCGGGGGCGGGAAGGCCGAAACCGGCGACGAGGTGGTGCTGTTCGGCCCGGGGGACTCGGGTGAGCCAACGGCCCAGCAGTGGGCGGATGCCCTGGACACGGTCTCCTACGAGATCGTGACCAACTTTGCCGGCGGAGTACCCCGAACTTACCGTGGAGTAGCATACGAGAACAGTGAGTCTCCTGGTGCGGGGCTATCGGGCGCGGTGACGGGGCCGCAAACCTGACGCTCCGCGGGTCGGCGGGCGCCGGATCAGGACGCGCGGCAGGGAGGTTGGATGGCGACCTGGCGGCGGATCACGGGAGTGGCCGGACTGGCGGCGGGGGCCGTGGCCGCGGGAGCCGGCGCCGTCGTGGCGGCCGAGCGGATCGCGATCGGCCGGACCCAGATGCTGCGCCGGACCGCGGCGCCGGAGAACCTGGGCCAACTACGGGGACAGCCGCTCACGGTGATCACCGACGACGGGGTGCCGCTGCATGTCGAGATCGACGAGCCACCCGCAGCCGAGACCCGGGCCAGCCACGCCGTGCCGCCCCAGCCGCTCACGATCATCTTCTGTCACGGCTACACCCTCAACCAGGACTGCTGGCACTTCCAGCGTGCCGCCCTGGGCGAGCACCGGCTCGTCTTCTGGGACCAGCGGGACCACGGCCGGTCCGGAAGGTCCGCGGCGGGTGCGGCCAGCATCGACCGGCTCGGAGCCGACCTCGACCTGATCATCAAGGCGGTCGCCCCCGGGGACATGCCAGTGGTGCTGGCCGGTCACTCCATGGGCGGCATGACCATCATGGCGCTGGCCCGCCAGCATCCCGGGCTCTTCGGCACCAAGGTCATGGGCGTGGCCCTGATGTCCACCGCGGCCAGCGGCCTGTCCGCGGGCAGCCCGTGGATGCCCGGCCCGATCAGGCCGGTGCTCACCCGGGCCCTTCCGGTGGTGCTCCGCGGCGCCGCCTCCGGTTACCGGGCCATGCTGGTGGAAGGCAGCCGCCGGATGGCCGGTGACCTGTCCTTCCTCAGCACCCGCTTCATCGGCTTCGGTGATCCCCAGGTGCATCCCGCGGTGGTGGACTTCCTCGAGCAGATGATCAGGTCCACCCCGATCGAGGTGATCTCGGCGTTCGGGGAGGCCCTGTACGCGGTGGACATGCGTGACACCCTCGAAGTCCTGGGCCGGGTCCCGGTGGTCACGATGACCGGGGACAAAGACCGGCTGATCTCGCCATCCCTGGGCCTGGAACTGGCCGAGGCGATTCCCAGCGCCGAGATGGTCTGGGTGCCGGGCGCCGGCCACGCCCTTATCCTGGAGGCTCCCGAGGTGGTCAACGAGGCGATCACCGGCCTGATCGCGAGGGTGGACGCGGGAGCGGCGGCGCGGGAATGCTCCGCCTGAAGGCGCCGCCCGACGTGCTCCGCCGTGAAGGCGCCGCCGGAGATGCTCCGCCCGGCGCGCCTCCCGATGACGAGCCCCGCGTGACCGCAGTTCCGCGCCCAGCGGGCCGGGCCACTTCCGGCCGGGGCAGATACATGAAGAAGGCAGGTGTTTTCCGTGGCGTCTGGCCACGACTCCGCCGGCGCTCCGGCCGACCGGATCCCGGTGGCCACCGCGGCTGACATGCAGGCGCTGGGCCAGCGGATCGCCGCCGTGCTCAGGGCCGGTGACCTGGTCGTGCTGACCGGGCCGCTGGGGGCGGGCAAGACCACCCTGGTGCAGGGCATCGGCCAGGGACTCGACGTCCGCGGGCCGGTGACCTCCCCGACGTTCGTCATCGCCCGGGTCCATCCGCCGCTGAGCGGCGGCCCGGGCCTGGTGCACGTGGACGCGTACCGGCTGGGCAGCGTGGCTGAAGTGGATGACCTGGACCTGGACGCGTCCCTGGAAGACTGCGTGACCGTGGTGGAGTGGGGTGAGGGCCTGGTCGAGGAACTCGCGGCCGACCGCCTGGAGGTCACCATCACGATGCCCCCGGCCGGCGAGCCCGGCGAGATGCGGTGGGTAACTTTGGCCGGTATCGGCGAGCGTTGGGCATCCGCCGCGGATCCGCGCGTTGTGCCCTACCCATGACACCCAAGGCCATATAGTTTCCCACTGTCCCCGCATTGCTGAGTTCAGCCGTTCCTGAGCAGGCTGGCGTCCGGCAATGCGTCTCGCGCCGTTCTGCACGGTCTGATCCCTTTCCCGGAGGCGCGCCGTGGCTCAGCAGGGGCCCCGTAACCCCCGCTCTGGTCGGCTGTCCCCACGAGGCGACCGGCAGTGGAGCGATGACGGTTATCCGAACGACGACGAGGAACTTCCGCCCTGGGCGGGGCTCGCCGTCGATCCGCGCTGGGCGGAGGGCTCGGACCGCGGGAAGCGGCGGTCCACGGCCCCTCCGGACACCGGCCGCGGCGGGCCTGGCCGGCGTGGCACGGCCGCCGGGTACGCCGAGCCGCCCGGGCGCGGCGCACCCGCCGGCTACGACGACCGGCCCGGCTACGACGAACCGCCCGGCTACGACCAGGCCGCCGGGCACGACGCCGGATACGACGATGGCTACGGCGAGCCGCCCGGATACCAGGAAGAGCCGGGGGAGGCCAGTCCGCCCCCGGCCCGGCCACGCGGCCGCCAGGCTGCGGCCCGGGCCCGCCGCAATCGCCGCTCGATGTACCTGTGGGGCGGCGTGCTCGGCGTGGCGGTGCTGATCGGCGTCGGCGTCTGGTTCCTGGTCAGCGGCGGCAGCAAGCCCGCCAGCGTCCCCGACCCGCTGGTGACGACCTTCCAGGCCGGCGAGTTCAGGACGGTCCCGAACGCGTGCACCGCGGTGACCGCCAGCACGCTCGGCCAGTACCTGCCCGGGAAGCGGGTCGTCGCGTCGCCGAACTCGCTGGACGGCGGCGAGGCCAGCCTGTGCAGCTGGACGCTGGACCAGCGGCCGCTCTACCGGCTGCTGAACGTCCAGGTCCAGGCGTACTCGCCGAACGGCCTGGCCAGCGGCGACGGGAGCGCCACGTTCGCGGCCATCGACGGCTACGCGTCCGCGCTGCAGCAGAAGACCAGGCCGGCCAAGGCCACCCGCCTGCCGAAGGCCACGATCAGCACGATCGCGGGCCTGGGGACCAAGGCGTTCTCCGCGCTCCAGGTCACCCACGGGAGCGGGATCAGGACCGACCTGATGACGGTGGTGGTCCGCGACCACAACGTCCTGGTCACCGCCGTCCTGCAGGGCAACAGCGGGCGGGGTGGCTACGGGCCGGTTTCCCCGGCCCAGCTGCGGGCCGGGGCGATCGCCGCGACCCGCGATGTGATCGCCCGGCTGAAGTGACCGGCCTGGCGGCCTGCGCTCGGCCGTCCTGTCCCGTGCGGCTGGTCAACTAGGCTTGGCACCCGTGCTACTGCTCGCGTTCGACACCGCGACGCCAGCCGTGACGGTAGCCCTGCATAACGGGACCCGCGTGCTGGCCGAGACGACCACGGTCGACGCGCGCCGCCACGGTGAACTGCTCGCGTCCTCCATCGACGCCGTCCTGACCGAGGCCGGCGCGGGCCGGCTGGACATCACCGCCGTCGCCGCCGGGACGGGGCCTGGCCCCTACACCGGGCTGCGCGTGGGACTGGTCACCGCCCGGGTCTTGGGCAGCGCCCTGGGTGTGCCGGTGTACGGGGTGTGCACGCTCGACGTGATCGCCGCCGACGCGGCGGCCGCCGCCGGAGGCCGGGAGTTCATCGTGGCCACCGACGCCCGGCGGCGCGAGGTCTACTGGGCCCGGTACGACGCCACGGGCCGCCGGCTGGACGGCCCCGCGGTCGGCCTCCCCGCGGAGGTAGCGGAGATGACCGCCTCGCCAGGCAGCCAGGGCACCCGCGGAATCCTGGCCGCCGGTGCGGGCCCGCTGCTGTACCCCGGCGTCCTGGGCGAGGCCATCGAGCCGTCCTACCCGGCCGCGGGCAGCCTGGCCCGGCTCGCGGCCGGCCAGCTCGCGGCGGGCGCTCCCGCGACCGGAGCGGAGCCGATCTACCTGCGCCGGCCCGACGCCCGGGTTCCCGGGCCGCCGAAGCGGGTGACGGTACCGTGACCCGCCACGACGCGGTTCCTCCCGTCCCCGCGACGCCGGGTCCCGTGGCCGCGGTCCGGGACGCCCCCTCCGTTGCGGCCGCAGCCCCGGGTATCGCCCTGCGCCCCATGACCCGCGCCGACCTCCCCGCGGTGCTCCGCCTGGAACACGACCTCTTCGGTGACGAGGCGTGGTCCGAGGCCATGCTGGCGTCCGAGCTGGAGGGAGCCGAAGCCAGCGGGCGGTACTACCTGGTCGCCGAGGACGCCGGACAGGCCGCGGACACCCAGCCGGCCGGGGACGCCCAGCCCGCCGGGGACACCCAGCCCGCCGGGGACATCCGGCCCGCCGGGGACATCCGGCCCGCCGGAAGCACCCAGCCCACCCGCCACTCCGCAGGCACCGGCCAGCTGGCCGGCTATGCGGGGCTGCTCAGCCCGGGCGGCGGCCAGGCCGACATCCTCACCATGGCCGTGGCCCGGGAGCGATGGGGCCAGCGGATCGGGGCCCAGCTACTGGACGCCCTGGTCGCCGAGGCGGCCCGGCGGGGCTGCACCGACGTTTTCCTCGAAGTCCGGGTGGACAACGATCGAGCGCAGCGCCTGTACCGGAGCCGCGGCTTCACGCAGATCGGCATCCGGCGCGGCTACTACCAGCCGTCCGGGACGGACGCGCTGGTGATGCAGCTGAGCCTGCCCCGGCCGCGCCGGTTCGGTTTCTCCGCCGCGAGACGCTCCGGCACCAGACACGGGGACCCCAAGCCGGCGTCCGGAGGCCCCCGATGACGGCCCCCCTCGCCCCCCTGGTCCTGGGCATCGAGACGTCCTGCGACGAGACCGGCGCCGGTCTGGTCCGCGGGCATGAACTGCTGGCCGATTCGGTGGCGTCCAGCGTGGCCGAGCACGCCCGGTTCGGCGGCGTGGTACCCGAGGTGGCCAGCCGCGCGCACCTGGAGGCCATGGTTCCGGCGGTGGACCGGGCGCTGGCCACCGCCGGCGTCACGCTGGCCGACGTGGACGCGATCGCGGTGACCGCTGGCCCGGGGCTGACCGGCGCCCTGCTGGTGGGGGTCTGCGCGGCCAAGGCCTACGCGCTGGCCCTGGATAAGCCGCTGTACGCGGTGAACCACCTGGCCGCGCACATCGCCGTGGACCAGCTGGAGCACGGCGCGCTGCCCGAGCCGGCCATCGCGCTGCTGGTGTCCGGCGGCCACTCCTCGCTGCTGCTGGCCCGGGACATCGCCGGTGACGTGCAGCCGCTCGGTGCCACCATCGACGACGCCGCCGGTGAGGCCTACGACAAGGTGGCCCGGGTGCTGGGGCTGCCGTTCCCGGGCGGCCCGCCGATCGACCGGGAGGCCCGGGCCGGGGATCCGGGCGCGATCGCCTTCCCCCGGGCCAAGTACCGGGACCAGACCCTCGACTTCTCCTTCTCGGGCCTGAAGACCGCGGTGGCCCGCTGGGTGGAAGAGCGGCGCGCGGCCGGGGCCAGCGTGCCCGTGGCGGACGTCGCGGCGTCCTTCCAGGAGGCGGTGGCCGACGTGCTGACCCGCAAGGCCGTGCAGGCCTGCCGGGCCAACGGCGTGGACCACCTGGTCATCGGGGGCGGGGTGGCGGCCAACTCCCGGCTGCGCGCGCTGGCCGCCGAGCGCTGCGAGGCGGCCGGCATCCGGCTGCGGGTGCCGCGGCCCGGCCTGTGCACCGACAACGGGGCTATGGTGGCCGCGCTGGGCGCGGAACTCGTGGCCCGCGACGCCAAGCCGTCGCCCCTGGATGTCGGCGCCGATTCGGCCCTCCCGGTCACCAGTGTCCTGGTCTGACGTGGCCGGTGCCCCGGTGCTGATCAGCGCCGGTGGCGCGCCGGAGGTTTGACGTCGCGGCGCGCCCGGACTACTGTTCGGGACTGGCACTCTCTAGGGTAGAGTGCTAATGCGACGTAAGGCTGGACTGGCACCCGCGACGACAGCTGGCCATGGTCGTTACCTCATCTAATAGTCGTTTCCCCATCCTTTTCGGAGGAGGAGGTCAGATCGTGGCGACCGCTACCAAGGTTGTTCTCAAGCCACTCGAAGACCGGATCGTGGTCCGCACTCTGGAGGCCGAGCAGACCACTGCGTCCGGGCTCGTCATTCCAGACACCGCCAAGGAGAAGCCCCAGGAGGGCGAAGTCCTGGCGGTGGGCCCCGGCCGGTTCGACGACGCCGGTGCCAAGCGCGTGCCGATGGACGTCAAGGTCGGTGACGTGGTGCTGTACAGCAAGTACGGCGGCACCGAGGTGAAGTACCACGGCGAGGAGTACCTGGTGCTCTCCGCTCGTGACGTGCTCGCCATCATCGAGAAGTAGATCGAGCAGTAACGGCGGCTGGGCCGCGGGCCCGCAGCCCGCGGCCAGGGCCGCAGCGGACCACCGCCCCGGCGCTTTCCTGGCGTCCGGGGCGGTAGTCCGTAAATCAGAGGTCCCCAAGACCAGAGGTCCGCAGGACTGAACCGGGCCCACGGCCGGCTTGCCGGCCGCCGGGCACGACCTATACATGGCAATTAGAGGTGCTCATGGCCAAGATGCTGGAGTTCGACGAAGAGGCACGGCGCGCGCTCGAGCGTGGCGTGAACCGCCTCGCCGACGCCGTTAAGGTGACGCT
This sequence comes from uncultured Actinomycetes bacterium, assembly GCA_963713815.1. GTDB lineage: Bacteria > Actinomycetota > Actinomycetes > Streptosporangiales > Streptosporangiaceae > RYN-230. The sequence goes on along the minus strand of CAVQNH010000032.1, from coordinate 324,350 downwards.
GGGTCCGAAGGGCCGCAACGTCGTGATCGACAAGAAGTGGGGCGCTCCGACCATCACCAACGACGGTGTGACCGTCGCGCGTGAGATCGACCTCGAGGACCCCTACGAGAATCTGGGTGCTCAGCTCGCCAAGGAAGTCGCCACCAAGACCAACGACGTGGCCGGCGACGGTACCACCACCGCGACCGTGCTGGCGCAGGCGATGGTCCGCGAGGGCCGCCGCTCCGTCACCGCGGGCGCGAACCCCATGGCGATGAAGAAGGGTATCGACGCGGCCGCGGCCGCCGTGTCCGACCTGCTGCTGGAGTCGGCCAGTGAGGTCGAGGAGCAGCAGGAGATCGCCAACGTGGCCACGGTGTCCGCGCAGGACGCCAAGATCGGCGAGCTCATCGCCGAGGCGTTCAGCAAGGTCGGCAAGGACGGTGTCATCACCGTCGAGGAATCGCCGACCATGGGTCTCGAGCTCGAGTTCACCGAGGGAATGCAGTTCGACAAGGGCTACATCTCTCCGTACTTCGTGACCGACCCGGAGCGGATGGAAGCCGTTACGGACGACGCGTACATCCTGCTGCACGCGGGCAAGATCTCGTCAATGGCGGATTTCCTGCCGCTGCTGGAAAAGGTCGCCCAGACCAAGAAGCCGTTCCTGATCATTGCCGAGGACGTCGACGGTGAGGCCCTTTCGACGCTGGTCGTGAACAAGATTCGCGGCCTGCTCAACGTCGTAGCGGTCAAGGCCCCGGGCTTCGGTGACCGGCGCAAGGCCATGCTCGCTGACATCGCCGTCCTCACCGGCGGTGAGGTAGTCAGCGAGGAGATCGGCCTCAAGCTCGAGAACATCGGGCTCGAGACGCTGGGCGAGGCCCGCCGGGTGGTGGTGACCAAGGACACCACCACGATCGTGGACGGTGCCGGTGACGCCGAGGCGATCAGCGAGCGGGTTCGCCAGCTCCGGGCCGAGATCGAGGCGAGCGACTCGGACTGGGACCGCGAGAAGCTGCAGGAGCGGGTGGCCAAGCTGTCCGGTGGGGTGGCTGTCCTCCGGGTCGGCGCCGCCACCGAGGTGGAGCTGAAGGAGAAGAAGCACCGCCTCGAGGACGCGATCTCGGCCACCCGGGCCGCCATCGAGGAAGGCATCGTCCCCGGCGGGGGCAGCGCCCTCGTGCACATCGCGGCGAAGCTGGGTGACCTCGGCAAGACCGGCGACGAGGCGACCGGGGTGTCGGTGGTGCGCAGCGCCCTCGTCGCGCCGGCCCGCTGGATCGCCGAGAACGCCGGCGTCGAGGGCATGGTCGTCGTGGCCAAGATCGCGGACCTGCCGCACGGCCAGGGCTACAACGCGGCCACCGGCGAGTACGGTGACCTGCTGGCCCAGGGCGTCATCGACCCGGTCAAGGTGACCCGGTCCGCGGTGCTCAACGCCGCGTCCATCGCGGCCATGCTGCTGACCACCGAGGCACTGGTGGCGGACAGGCCGGAGGAAGAGGACGAGGCAGCGGCGGGTGGCCACGGTCACTCGCACGGCCACGCTCACTAACAACCTCCGCAACGAAAACCGCAGGCCCCCACCCCGGCTCCGGCCAGGGCGGGGGCCTGCGGCGTACCCACCGCCGGGCGGGAGACCCGGGCTCCCTCACCACGGCGTGAGGACCAGCGCGCAGCAAGGCCATCCGCCCCGCGGACCCCTGCCCCCGCCCGCCCCGCCAGTTCGTGATCAGCCGATCGGTGCCGCTGGAACAGCCCCGACCGGCTGATCACGAAACAAACGATCACGGGTTCGGCCGGCGAGGGAGCGCCTGGCGCCCCGTCCATCGTGATCATGGGATCACTGTGGCCAGAACGACAGTAAGCCCATGATCACGAAGCCAATGATCATGAATTGGGGTGGGTGGGGCGTGCGAGGTTGGGGAAGCCGCGCGGCCGGGAGCTGGCCAGCGGCGCTCGCGGGCGCGGGCGCGGCGCCGGCCGGCCTGGCCGGACGTGTGCCTGCCGCCGGCGCAGGCCGTGATCATGACATTGGTGTCGCCCGAACGACACCAATGTCATGATCACGCGGCTGATGGTCATGAATTGGAGGCCGGCTAGCGGCTGGTGGACGGCCGGCCAGGACCCGGAGGGCGGCTGGGGAGTTGCCCGGCCGGGCGACCTGGTGGTTCGCTATCTTTGCCGCGAAAGGGACGCCTCGAAGAAATCCAATTACGTTCAGTAGTCAATTGATTACTGAGTGTTATTTCGTGTTCGGAACGTGGTCGGGCGGTACATCAATGTGACCTTTCTGTTGCCCACATTGATGAGGGCACCCGCGTTTTCCTGGGCATCATGCATTCGTGAGCGAGGGATGCATCATCCGGGCCGTGGCTGACGGGCAGGGAGCTGGACTCCCGGCCGGTACCGCGGTAACCGAGGGGGCGGGGGCCCGCGAGCACGCTACCCACGAGCACGCTATCCCCGGCCAGCGAACGCACGGGCCGGACTCCTACGTGGCCTCCGACTACGCAGCCTCCGACTACGCAGCTCCTGAGCGCGGAGCCTCCGACCTTGGCCCTCCCGATCGCGGGGCCCCCGACTACGGGGCCTCTGACTACGGGGCCTCTGACTACGGGGCCTCCCGGTACGCCGCCTCCGGGCACGGGGCTTCCGACTACGGGGGCCCTGATGGGGGCTCCCTTGACCGCCACCCCGGGGAACCCGGCTCGGGCTGGGCCGACAACGAGCCAGCCAGCTTCGGGGACCTGGTGCATCTGGCGGTGCGGGGTCACCCAGGCGGCCATCGACGCCCTGCTGGAGCGGGTCCGCCCCATGGTGGTCCGGTACTGCCGGGCCCGCCTCGGCCGGATCACCGGCCACTACTACGTGGCCGACGACGTGGCCCAGGAAGTCTGCCTGGCCGTCCTGGCCGCCCTGCCCCGGTACCGGGACATGGGCCGGCCCTTCGCGTCGTTCGTGTTCGGGATCGCCTCACACAAGGTGGCCGACGCGGTCCGCACGGCGTCCCGGCTCGCGGTGCCGTTCGAGGACCTGCCCGACGGGCCGGACGAGCGGCCCGGCCCGGAAGAGACCGTGGTGGCCTACATTGAGGCGGAACGCACCCGGGCGCTGCTCGCCCAACTGCCTCATCACCTACGTGAGCTGCTGATACTACGCGTGGTGACCGGTCTGTCGGCCGAAGAAACGGGTAACGTACTCGGTATGTCAGCAGGGGCGGTACGGGTAGCCCAGCACCGGGCACTCGCCCGGCTCCGGGCGCTTGCGGTCGAGGAGTCGATTGCGTGATCACGGGGCGCGGACCTGGAGCGCCCGGTGTGACACCCGGCCCGGAGTTCACGGGCGGGCGGGCGACAGCGGGCGGTACCGGGGACCAGGCCGCCGATCTCGGTGAGATCCGGCGGTCCGAGGAGGCCATCAACGTGCTCGCGGCGCGGGGCGCCGCCGGGCCGGACCTGACCCATGATCCGGCGCTGGCGCTGCTGGGCGCGCTGGTCGCAGACGTCGATACGCCCGGCACGCTGGCCGGGCGGTGTGCTGACGTACTGGGTGATCTCCGGCACGCCCACGCCCCGCACATCCGGCCCGCCCGGCGCCGTCACGCGCAGGGCCGTCACGCGCACGGTCCGTCACGCAGCACCGGGCTGGCGTGCACAGGCGTGGCCCGGCCGCGCGGCAGATCAGCGCGCCGAGGCCTGGCAGGCCCTGGCCACGCCGTCCCGCGGCGCGGCCGCATGGCTGCGGGCGGCGGTCGCGGGCGGAGTGGTAGCCGCCCTGGCCAGCGTCACCAGCCTGATCGCCACCAGCATGCTGGCCCGGCTGACCCGGGCCCCGGTCCGGGGGCCAGCCCGGGCGGCCCGGGCCATCCGGGGCCCCGCCCGGGGCCAGCCCGGGCCCCGATCGGGGCAGCGGCCCACCCGGGCGCGCCGTATGCGTTGACAAACCCCCCGGGACGTGCGCACTGACCATCCCGGCGCCAGCCCCCCTCTAGACTGGGTGGTGTCCCGCAGCCACCCTTCCGGAAGGTGTCATGAGCGACGTCGGCAAGTTCGCCCCTCCGGCCCTGACCTTCGACGACGTCCTGCTGCTGCCCGCGCACTCCGAAGTGATGCCCGGTGAGGCGGACACGACGGCCCGGCTCACCCGCCGGATCGCGCTGAACGTGCCGCTGGTCTCCTCGGCCATGGATACCGTGACCGAGGCCCGGATGGCCATCGCCATGGCGCGCATCGGCGGGGCCGGTGTGCTGCACCGGAACCTCTCCGTCGAGGACCAGGCCCAGCAGGTGGACACGGTGAAGCGGTCCGAGGCAGGCATGATCACCAACCCGGTGACCTGCGGGCCGGATGCCACCGTGGCCGACGTCGAGCGGTTGTGTGGCCGGTACCGCATCTCCGGCGTCCCGGTGACCAGCCCGGACGGGGTCCTGGTCGGCATCGTCACCAACCGCGACATCCGCTTCGTGACCGACCACAGCCGCCGGGTCGCGGACGTCATGACGACCACGCCGCTGATCACCGCGCCGGTCGGGGTGTCCAGGGACGACGCGCTCGCCCTGCTGCGCCAGCACAAGGTCGAGAAGCTGCCGCTGATCGACGACGCGGGCCGGCTGCGCGGCCTGATCACCGTCAAGGACTTCACCAAGAGCGAGAAGTTCCCCAGCGCCACCAAGGACGCCGAGGGACGGCTGGTGGTCGGGGCGGCCGTCGGGGTCGGTGAGGACTCCAAGGGGCGCGCCCAGGCCCTGGTCGAGGCGGGCGCCGACTTCCTGGTGGTGGACACCGCGCACGGCCATTCCCAGGCCGTCCTGGACATGGTCAAGCAGGTCAAGGCCAACCTGCGGGTCGACGTGATCGGCGGGAACATCGCCACCCGGGCCGGGGCCCAGGCGCTGATCGACGCGGGGGTGGACGGGGTCAAGGTCGGCGTGGGGCCGGGCTCGATCTGCACCACGCGGGTCGTGGCCGGGGTGGGCGTGCCCCAGGTCACCGCGATCTACGAGGCCTCCCAGGCCACCCGGGCCGCGGGCGTGCCGCTGATCGGCGACGGCGGCCTGCAGCACTCCGGCGACATCGCCAAGGCCGTCGCGGCCGGCGCGGACACCGTGATGCTGGGCAGCCTGCTGGCCGGGTGCGAGGAAGGGCCCGGCGAGATGGTGTTCATCCACGGCAAGCAGTACAAGCTCTACCGGGGCATGGGCTCGCTCGGCGCGATGCGCAACGCCGAGCGCGGCCGCTCCTACTCCAAGGACCGCTACTTCCAGGACGACGTGCTGCGCGAGGACAAGCTGGTCCCCGAGGGCATCGAGGGCCAGGTGCCGTACCGGGGACCGCTGGCCGCGGTGGCCAACCAGCTGGTCGGCGGCCTGCGGGCGGCCATGGGGTACTGCGGGGCCCGGACCGTGGCCGAGCTCCAGGAGGCCCGGTTCACCCAGATCACCGCGGCGGGGCTGGCGGAAAGCCATCCGCATGACATCGAGATGACCGCGGAAGCGCCCAACTACGCCCGGCGCGGACGGGCCTGACCCAGGCGGTACTGACGTGGGCGGCACTGAGATTAGGCGGAACTGAGTCATGACCACCGTGGAGATCGGCCGGGGTAAGACCGGCCGCCGCGCCTACCCGCTCGACGAGATCGGCATCGTCCCCTCCCGGCGGACCAGGGACCCCGAGGAGGTCTCGGTCGCCTGGCAGATCGACGCGTACCGGTTCGAGATGCCGCTGGTCGCGTCCCCGATGGACAGCGTGGTGTCGCCGTCGTTCGCCGCCCGGCTCGGCGAGCTCGGCGGCCTGGCCGTGCTGGACCTGGAAGGGCTGTGGACCCGGTTCCCGGACCCGGAGCCGATCCTGGCCGAGATCGCGGAGCTCGGGCATGAGGCCGCCACCCGGCGGCTCCAGCAGATCTACAACGAGCCGATCAAGGAAGAGCTGATCGGCCAGCGGATCGAGGAGATCCGGTCCGCGGGCGTGACCACCGCGGCGCGGCTGTCGCCGCAGCGGACCGTCCGGTACTACAAGACCGTCATCGACGCGGGCGTGGACATCTTCGTGATCCGCGGCACCACGGTGTCGGCCGAGCACGTGTCCGGGCAGGCGGAGCCGCTCAACCTGAAGCAGTTCATCTACGAGCTCGACGTGCCGGTGATCGTGGGCGGCTGCGCCACCTACACCGCCGCGCTGCACCTGATGCGCACCGGCGCGGCCGGCGTGCTGGTCGGGTTCGGCGGCGGGTCGGGGCACACCACGGCCGCGGTGCTGGGCGTGACCGTCCCGATGGCCACCGCGATCGCGGACGTGGCCGCCGCGCGCCGCGAGTACCTGGACGAATCCGGCGGCCGGTACGTGCACGTGATCGCGGACGGCGGGATGACCCGCAGCGGTGACATCGCCAAGGCCCTGGCCTGCGGCTCGGACGCGGTCATGGTGGGCTCGCCGTTCGCCCGGGCGGCCGACGCCCCCGGCCGCGGCTATCACTGGGGGAGCGAGGCGCATCACCCTGACCTGCCGCGCGGCGCGCGGGTCGAGGTGGGCACGGTCGGCACCCTGGAGCAGATCCTGCACGGCCCGTCCGACGTGCCCGACGGCTCGCTCAACCTGATCGGCGCCCTCCGCCGGACCATGGCGACCTCCGGGTACTCCGACCTCAAGGAGTTCCAGCGGGTCGAGGTGGCCGTGACCCCCAACGCGCCGCCGCGGCGGTGACGATGGCCGAGGAGGCGGCACGCCTGGACCCCGATGGACGGGCCGCGGCGCTGGCCGCGCTCACCCGGGACGAGCTGCAGGTGCTCGTGGTCGGCGGGGGCGTGGTCGGCGCGGGGGTGGCGCTCGACGCGGTCACCCGTGGCCTGTCGGTCGGCCTGGTCGAGGCGCGTGACTTCGCCTCCGGCACCTCCTCGCGGTCCAGCAAGCTGATCCACGGCGGGCTGCGCTACCTGGAGCAGCTGAACGTGAGCCTGGTCCGGGAGGCGCTGACCGAGCGCGGGCTGCTGCTCCGGCGGATCGCCCCGCACCTGGTCCGGCCGGTGCCGTTCCTGTTCCCGCTCACCCACCACGTGTGGGAGCGCGCGTACGTCGGCGCCGGGCTGAACGCCTACGACGCGCTCGGGTTCTCCCTCGGCCAGCCCCGCGGGCTGCCCGGCCACCGGCAGCTCAGCAAGCGGGGCGCGCTCCGGCTCGCCCCGGCCCTGAAACGGTCCGTGCTCACCGGGGCCCTGCAGTACTGGGACGCCCAGGTGGACGACGCCCGGTTCGTGGTCAGCCTGATCCGCACGGCGGCCGGTTACGGGGCCCAGATCGCCTCGCGGACCCAGGTCACCGGGTTCCTCCGGGAGGGGGAGCGGGTCACCGGGGTGCGCGCGGTGGACCTGGAGACCGGGCTGCCGCTGGAGATCCGGGCCCAGCAGGTGGTCAACGCGACCGGGGTGTGGACCGACGAGGTGCAGGCCATGGTGGGCGGCCGCGGGGTGATCAACATCCGGGCCTCCAAGGGCGTGCACCTGGTCGTGCCGCGGGACCGCATCCAGTCGCGCACCGGCATCGTCATGCGCACCCCGACCAGCGTGCTGTTCATCATCCCGTGGGGACGGCACTGGATCGTCGGCACCACGGACACCGACTGGACCCTGGACAAGGCCCACCCGGCGGCCAGCCGCGCCGACATCGACTACGTGCTGGCCCAGGTCAACCGGGTCCTCGCGGTCCCGCTGACCCGGGAGGACGTGGCGGGCGTCTACGCCGGGCTGCGCCCCCTGCTGGCCGGGGAGTCCGACTCCACCTCCCGGCTGTCCCGCGAGCACGTCGTCGCGCACCCGGTGCCGGGGCTGGTGATGATCGCGGGCGGCAAGTACACCACCTACCGGCTGATGGCCCGGGACGCGGTGGACGCGGTCGCGCACGGGCTCGACTGGCGCGTCCCGCCGTCCTGCACGGACGAGGTGCCGCTGGCCGGGGCGGACGGCTACCTGCCGCTGTGGAACGCGCGGCACCGGCTGGCCCGGTCGTCGGGGCTGCACGTGGCCCGGATCGAGCACCTGCTGGGCCGGTACGGGGCGCTGGCCACCGAGATCCTCGACATGATCGCGGCCGAGCCGGACCTGGGGCGGCCGCTCACCGGCGCCGAGGACTACCTGCGCGCCGAGGTGAGCTACGCCGCCTCGCACGAGGGAGCCCGGCACCTCGATGACGTGCTGGCCCGGCGGACGCACATCTCGATCGAGACCTGGGACCGCGGCCTGTCCGCGGCGGCCGAGGCGGCCGAGCTGCTGGCCAAGCCGCTGCGCTGGGACGACCGCCAGGTGGCCAACGAGATCGGCCACTACCTGGCGACGATCGAGGCCGAGCGGGCCTCCCAGGAAGAGGCCACCGACCAGGCCGCCGACGCGCTGCTGCTGGACGCCCCGGACATCGTGCCCGTCATCAGCTGACTTTTCCGGCCCTAACGATCCGTTCGTGGTGCCTGCCGCTGGCCGGCCGCCGATTCGCCGGCCCCGGGACGCCTACCCATGGCCCGGTCGCCGACCTACGGGCCGGCGACTAAACTCGGCGCCATGCCCAGGCCACGCGCGTTTTCCGGCATCCAGCCGACCGCCGACTCGTTCCACCTCGGTAACTACCTCGGGGCGGTACGCCAGTGGGTCGAGCTCCAGGAGACGCATGAGGCGTTCTACTGCGTGGTGGACCTGCACGCGATCACGATGCCGCAGGACCCGGCGCAGCTGCGCCAGCGGACCAGGGTGGCGGCCGCGCAGCTGTTCGCGGCCGGGCTCGACCCGGACCGGGCCGTGGTGTTCGTGCAGAGCCACGTGCCGCAGCACACGGAACTGGCCTGGGTGCTCGGCTGCATCACCGGGTTCGGCGAGCTCAGCCGGATGACCCAGTTCAAGGACAAGGCGGCCAAGGGCGGCGCCCAGCAGGCCAGCCTGGGACTGTTCAGCTACCCCGTGCTGCAGGCCGCGGACATCCTCCTCTACCAGACCAACGAGGTGCCGGTCGGTGAGGACCAGCGGCAGCACCTGGAGCTCAGCCGGGACCTGGCGACGCGGTTCAACCACCGCTACGGGCCCACGTTCACGGTGCCCCGGGCCCTGATCGTGTCCGGTGTCGCGAAGATCACCGACCTGCAGGAGCCGACCGCGAAGATGAGCAAGTCATCCTCGTCGGCGGCGGGCATCATCGACGTGCTCGACGAGCCGGGCGCGATCCGCAAGAAGATCGCCCGGGCGGTCACCGACCCGGGCAGCGAGGTCCGCGCGGACGAGAAGGACAAGCCCGGCGTCACCAACCTGCTGCGCATCTACTCCGCACTGACCGGCGCGGACATCCCGGCGCTGGAGGTCAGGTACGCCGGGGCGGGCTACGGCACGTTCAAGAAGGACCTGGCCGAGGTGGTGGTGGGCGCACTGGCCCCGATCCGGGAGCGGACCGAGAAGCTGCTCGCCGACGAGAGCGAGCTGGACCGGCTGCTGGCCCACGGGGCCGACCGGGCCCGGCCGGTGGCCCGGGAAACCATGGCCATGGTCATGGACCGGGTGGGCTTCCTCCGCCCGCCCGCCGTCTGAGCACGGCAACGCCCGCGGCCACCAGCCCGGCGAGCACGAGCGCACCGATCCCGGCCGTGACCGGAGGAAACCATGGCCATGGTCATGGACCGGGTGGGCTTCCTCCGCCCGCCCGCCGTCTGAGCACGGCAACGCCCGCGGCCACCAGCCCCGCGAGCACGAGCGCACCGATCCCGGCCGTGACCGGGATCGTCGCGAAGCCGGCCGGCTGAATCAGGTGGCCCGGCCGGGCGGCCCCATGCTCGCCAGCCCCGTGCTCGCTGGCTCCGTGCCCGCTAGCTGCGGGCTGGCTGGCCCCCAGCTGGCCAGCCTCGCCGGCCGCGGCCGCGGCGCTCGTGCCCCCCGGCGCCGCGGCGTGGCCGCTGAGGCGGGCAGCGGCCGGGCCAGCGTCCCGACCGGAGTGACCTTCCCGTCCATGGCGAAGCCCCAGTTGAGCAGCTTGGCGGCGTACTTCATCTCGGTGAGCGGGACGCAGTGCATCAGGGTCACGATCAGCGTGTGGCCACCCCGCCGGGCCCAGGCGATGAACGTGGTCTCCGACGCGGTGGTCCAGCCGATCTTCCCGCCGAGATCGCCGCGGTAGGTGTTCAGCATCGTGTTCTGGTTGAACAGCTCGATCGAGTGGCGGCGGTGGAGCGGGAACATGGCGGTCCGGGTCGCCTCGATCCGCATGAACTCAGGCATGGTCAGCGCCTGCCGGGCGAACAGGGCCAGGTCGTAGGCGGAGGTGCGCTGCCCCTTGGCGTTCAGCCCGTTCGGCCGCACGGCCACGGTGTCGTCCGCCTGGAGCCGGCGGGCCTCGGCGTTCATCATGGCCACGCCCTTGGCGTACGACCCGGTGGCCTGGGCGAGGGCGATCGCGGCATCGTTCGCGGAAATCAGCAGCAGGGCCTGGAACAGGTCAGATACCGGGTACGCGTGGCCCTTGACCAGACCCACCTTGTTCGGCGTCACAGAAGCGGCCATGGCCGACGTGACCACGCTGGCGCGGGAGTTCAGCACCGGCATCAGCGCGTCCGCGGTGAGTACCTTCAGCGTGCTGGCCGGCAGGAAGTGCCCGTGCGGGTCCTTGGCCGCCAGCACCTGCCCGGTTCCCGCGTCCGCGATCACGTAGGAGGAGGCGGGCACGGAAGGCAGCCGGCGGGCCCCGTGCGCCGGGTAGTGGACGACGATGCCCCGGCCGGCCAGTTCCGGTCCGCCCACCACGGGCCCGCCCACCACCGTGCTCCGTACCCCGGCCGCCGCCGGCGGGGCCGCCAGGGGCAGCACGGCCAGCAGCGCGGCGGACGCGGCAGCCGCGGCGGTGTGCGCGCGCCGCATCCGGCCGGGCTGGCCAGCCCGGAGCGGCCCCCGCGACCCCGTCGTCTCATTCACGCTGAGTAGTCAATCATGCCAGGAATTGTGACTCTGTGTATGGGGTGCTGATTGCCCCGGATCCCGTGCGGCAACGGATGTGGCGAACCTGGCTTAGGTTCTGGAGTACCTGCCATTTAACCTTGGTTCATGGGACGTGAGTCGGAGTCCGGGCTGCCGATCGAGCCCGTGTACGGCCCCGGTCAGCCGGCTGGCTTCGACCCGGCGGAAAAGCTCGGGCAGCCAGGGCAGTACCCGTTTACCCGCGGCGTGTACCCCACGATGTACACGTCCCGCCCGTGGACCATGCGGCAGTATGCCGGGTTCGCCACCGCGGAGGATTCCAACCGCCGCTACCACGAGCTGATCGAGGCCGGGACCACGGGCCTGTCGGTCGCGTTCGACCTGCCGACCCAGATGGGGTACGACTCCGACGCCCCGCTGGCCCACGGGGAGGTCGGCAAGGTCGGCGTGGCCATCGACTCCATCGACGACATGCGGATCCTGCTGCGCGGTATCCCGCTGGGCGAGGTCTCCACCTCGATGACCATCAACGCCCCGGCGGCCCTGCTGCTCCTGCTGTACCAGCTGGTGGCCGAGGAACAGGGAGTGCCCGCGTCCGCGCTGACCGGGACGATCCAGAACGACATCCTCAAGGAGTACATCGCCCGGGGAACCTACATCTATCCCCCGGTCCCGTCGCTGCGCCTGGTCGCGGACACCTTCGCGTACTGCCGCGCGGAGATCCCGCGCTGGAACACGATCTCGATCTCCGGCTATCACATGGCCGAGGCCGGGGCGACGCCCGTGCAGGAGATCGCGTTCACGCTGGCCAACGCCAAGGAGTACGTGCGCGCCGCGATCCGGTCCGGCCTGGCCGTGGACGAGTTCGCGCCCCGGCTGTCGTTCTTCTTCGTGGCCCGGACCACGCTGCTGGAGGAGGTGGCCAAGTTCCGGGCCGCCCGCCGGCTGTGGGCCCGGATCATGCGCGAGGAATTCGGGGCCCGCGACCCGAAGTCCCAGATGCTCCGGTTCCACACCCAGACGGCCGGGGTCCAGCTGACCGCGCAGCAGCCCGAGGTCAACCTGACCCGGGTCACCATCCAGGCCCTCGCCGCCGTGCTCGGCGGCACCCAGTCACTGCACACCAACGCCTATGACGAGGCCATCGCGCTGCCCAGCCAGAAGGCGGCCCGGCTCGCGGTGCGCACCCAGCAGGTGATCGCGAACGAGACCGACCTCACCGCCACGGTGGACCCGTTCGCCGGCTCCTACGCGATGGAGTCGATGACCGACGACGTCGCGGATGCGGCCGACGAGCTGATGGCCCGGGTCGAGGATCTCGGCGGCGCGGTCGCGGCCATCGAGCAGGGCTTCCAGAAGGCGGAGATCGAGCGTTCGGCCTACCAGGTGACCCGGGAGATCGACGCCGGGGAACGGGTGGTGGTCGGGGTCAACAAGTTCACCGTGCCCAGCGACGAGCCCTACGAGTCGCTGCGGTTCGATCCCGAGCTCGAGGAACAGCAGGCCCGCCGGCTGGCCACGCTGCGCAGCGAGCGGGACGCCGGCCAGGTCAGCCGCTGCATCGACGATCTGAAGAAGGCCGCCACCGGCAGCCAGAACCTGCTGGTCCCGCTGCGCGAGACGCTGCGGCATCGCGCCACGGTGGGCGAAGTCTGCGACGCGCTCCGCGAGGTCTGGGGCCGGTACCAGCCGCCCGACCTCGACTGACCAGGACCCCCGGAACCATGTCACGCCCACGGGCCGTAGCTAACGGCGCGCAAGTGCGCTTACCGACGGTCATCAGTAGTAAGCGGATTAGTAGTCGGGCACCGGTGCGGTGGCCGCGCAGCCCAGGGATAGGGCCCGACCCCGGGTGATGACCAGGAGGAGGTCGGCGGTGGCTATCTGGTGGAACCCCTCCCGGGGCGCGACGCTGGGCGTGGAGTGGGAGCTGCAGCTGATCGACGCCACCACCAAGCTGCTCCGCCAGGACGCGCGGGAGGTTATCTCCGCGCTCCGGGGGCGGGAAGAGGCCGGCCAGGAGCGCAAGATCCATGACGAGCTCATGCAGTCCACGGTCGAGGTGGTCACCGGCGTGTGCAGCACGGTATCGGAGGCCGTAGGGGACCTAGCCGCGACAATTGCTGACCTTCAGCGGATCACGGATATGCGCGATACGATGCTGGCCTGCGCCGGAACACATCCTGTCAGCGATTGGCGGGATGCCAAGATGGCGCCCGTTCAGCGCTATGCGGAACTCGTCGAGCAGATGCAGTGGCTGGCCCGCCGGATTCAGACCTTTGGGGTCCACGTCCACGTGGGGCTTCGTGATGGCAGCAAGGCGATTCCGATCGTCAACGCTCTCGCCGCGTATCTGCCGCACTTCCTGGCGCTGACGGCGTCGAGCCCATTCTGGGGAGGGCACGACACCGGGCTCGCCTCGAGCAGGGCGGTCATCTTCGGCGGGTTGCCGACCGCAGGTCCGCCACATCTGCTGGCGGATTGGAGTGAGTTCGAGGAGTACATGGACACGCTGCTGCGGGCCGGGACTATCCGGAGCATCAAGGAAGTGTGGTGGGATGTCCGGCCACACCCTGACTTCGGCACGGTCGAGATCCGCATGTTCGACGGGGTCCCGACGCTGCGGGAGGTCGGCATGGTCGCCGCCCTGTCGCAGAGCCTGGTCCACCTGCTCGACGCGCAGCTGGACCGCGGCTACCGGCTGCCCAGCCAGCCGTCCTGGGTGGTCCAGGACAACCGCTGGCGGGCGACCAGGTACGGGCTCGACGCCATCGTGATCACCGACGCGGCGGGGTCGACCGCGCCGTTGCGCGATGAGCTGTACGAGCTGTTCCTGGAGATACAGCCGGTCGCGGAGCGGCTGGGCTGCGCGGACGAGCTCGACGTCGTGGGCGAGGTGCTCGAACAGGGCGCTTCCTACGAGCGGCAGCGGGCTGTGGTGGCAACTGGCGGGGGGCTGACGGACGTGGTTGACGCGCTGGTCACGGAGTTTGCCGAGGACCGGTTCGTCCGCCCGGGGGAGGTAGCGAATGCCGAATGACGCTCTGCGCGCAGATCTCGGCTCGTTCCTGACGGCGCACGACGCTGAGCTGATCGATTTCCGCCGCGATATGCACGCCCATCCGGAGCTCGGCTATCACGAGCACCGGGCCACCCGGAGGATCGCGCTCCGGCTGGCGGCGGCGGGGCTGCGGCCGATGATCCTGCCCAAGGGGACCGGGCTGATCGCGGACATCGGTGACAACCGGGACTGCGGCCCGCTGGTGGCATTGCGGGCCGACCTGGACGCGCTGCCACTCAGCGACGAGAAGCAGGTCGCTTACCGATCGACGGTGCCGAACGCGTGCCACGCCTGCGGCCATGACGTGCACACGACCATCGTGCTGGGCGCGGGGCTGTTCCTGGCCCAGCAGGCGGCCGCGGGCCGGCTGCCGGGACGGGTGCGGCTCATCTTCCAGCCGGCCGAGGAGGTGGCCGGCGGCGCGCTGGACGTGATGGCGGCGGGCGGCATCGCCTCGGTGGACCGCATCTTCGGCCTGCACTGCGACCCGCGCCTGGACGCCGGGAAGGTCGGGGTGCGCAGCGGCCCCATCACCGCCGCCTGTGATCGCATCACCGTCCGGGTGACCGGGCCGGGCGGTCATACCGCCCGGCCTCATTTGACTGCGGACCTGGTCTACGCCCTCGGCAAGATCGTCACTGAGCTGCCTGCCGCGCTGTCCCGCCGGGTCGACCCCCGGTCCAGCCTCAGCCTGGTGTGGGGCCGGGTGAGCGCGGGCACCGGGGCCAACTCCATCCCGGACGACGGGGTGGTGGAGGGCACCGTGCGCTGCCTCGACGACAAGGCCTGGCACGAGGCCCCGGACCTGCTCAAGGCCCTGATCGAGTCGGTGGCCAGCGCCTACGGGGTCATCGCCGACCTGGCCTACCAGCGGAGCGTGCCGCCCACCGTGAACGAGCCGTCCAGCACGGCGCTGCTGTCGGCCGCGGCCGAGCGGGTGCTCGGCCCCGACGCGGTCACCACCACCCAGCAGAGCCTGGGCGGTGAGGACTTCGCGTGGTACCTGGAGTCGATACCCGGCTCACTGGCCCGGCTGGGCACCCGGGTCCCCGGGTCCGGCCAGGACTTCGACATCCACCAGCCCGCGTTCGACATCGACGAGCGCGCGATCGGCATCGGGGTGCGGCTGCTGTCCGCCGCCGCGCTCGCCGCCGTCCGCGGCAGCTCGGTCGCGCCGGAGCCACTCCAGGACAGCGCCCACGCCTAGGTGTGCCGTGGCCTCAGCGCCTGACGCGGCCGGTGGGCTGTGGCCCCGGCGCCACACCCGGGTCCGTCGGCCATGGCCCAGGCCTGCCTCGCCGCGCTGATCGCGGCCCAGACCCGCTGCGGCGTGACCGGCATGCCGATGTGCCGCACCCCGGGGCGGCTGACCGGTTGCCCGGGGTGCCATCACGTTCTGGCCGCGGGGTGAGGCCACGCGTGCCCCTGCGGGTCCAGCATGGCGGGCGCCTGTTTCGCCCGCGTTAGGCTGTGCCGACGGTGTAACGGCGGCCGGGCCAGGCAGACCGGCCCGGTGACGGCCAGCTTCGGTGGCGGCCAGCTTCGGTGACAGGGAGCGCGGTGGCGGTGTTTTCGCGGCAGGACCTGGTCGGTGAGCGGCAGGTCTACCGGACGACCGGGTCCCTGGTGGCGTGGTGGGCGTGGGCCGCGTTCGCGGTCGCGCTGCTGGTCGTGCTCGCGCTGCGCGACCACACCCACGCGGCGCTGGTCACGGCGGTCGTGGCCGTCGCGATCACCGGGATCATGTACGCCTGCGCGCTGCGGCCCAGGATCGTGGCCAGCGACGCGGGGGTCACCGTGGTCAACCCGCTCCGGGAGCACGTGCTGCCGTGGTCCGCGGTGACCCAGGTGGACCTGAAGCACAACGTGAGGATCCACTACCGCGGCCCGGACGGGGACACGATCGTGCACAGCTGGGCGGTGCAGCAGTCGGGGCGCTCCAGGACCCGGCACGAGTTGCGGGCCCGGCGGGCCGCCCGCCGGGGGACGGCCCCGCCACCTGGCTACGCCCGGCTCCCCGGCGAGGCCCAGGCCGCCCTGGCCGGATCCGCGGCCGAGTTCATCACCCGGCAGCTCGCCGAACGGGCCCGGATCCAGGGATCTCCGGCCCGGCCGGACATGCCCCCCGCCAGCCCCCGGGTGCGCTGGACCTGGGGCCCCATCGCGGCGATAGCGGTTCCGTTGCTGCTGCTCGTGGTGGTGGCGCTCGCCTGAGGCCGGCTGGCGGCCTGGCCATGTGCAGGCCGGAGCCGCGACCGGCCCCGCCGCCAGCGGCCTGGCCAGACTCCCTTGACTTAAAGTGCGCTTTAAGTCAGAGCATGGGGGCATGACGACGACCGCGAACCACCGCCCGGCCCCGACCTTCGCCGACCTGCCGGGCCTGATGTCGCTGATGACCGGGGACGACAAGCACGACCAGGCGGCCACGTCCACCCTGGACGTGCTGTGGGTGCTCTACGACCGGGTGCTGCGGGTCACGCCGCAGACCGCCGGGGACGACGCGCGGGACTGGTTCCTGCTGTCCAAGGGGCACGGGCCGATGGCGTACTACGCCGTGCTCGCGGCCAAGGGCTTCGTGGACCCCGGGGACCTGTCCTCGTTCGGCGCGTTTGACTCCGCCTTCGGGCTGCACCCGGACCGGACCCTGATCCGGGGGGTGGAGATCTCCAGCGGGTCGCTGGGTCACGGGCTGCCGCTGGCGGCCGGCGTGGCCCTCGGGCTAAGGGCCCGGGGACTCACTGACTCGCGGGTGTTCGTGCTGGTGGGGGACGCGGAGCTGGACGAGGGATCCAACCACGAGGCGATCGCGTTCGCCCGCGCCGCCCGGCTGGACACGCTGCACGTGGTGGTGGTGGACAACTCCTCGTCCACCTATGGCTGGCCGGGCGGGGTGGAAGCCCGGTTCGCCGTCGAGGGCTGGTCGGTGCGCCGGGTCTCCGGACGCGATCACGACGCGCTGGAGACCGCGCTGACCGCGCCCCATCCGGGCCGGCCGCACCTGGTGGCCGCGGTCGTCGAGCCCAAGTACGCGCAGGCCCAGCCCACGTCCTCAGCCGCAACGCCGCGTTAGGAGACAGCCATGGAGACCATGCGGGAACGGTTCGCGGCGGTCACGAGCGGCCTGCTGGCCAGCGACCCGCGGCTGGCCGTGGTGCTCGCCGATATCTCGGCGGACGCGTTCCGGCCGGCCGCCGCCCGCTTCCCGGACCGGGTGATCAATGTCGGGATCCGGGAGCAGCTGCTGATCAGCGTGGCGGGCGGGCTGTCCCTGGCCGGGATGCGCCCGATTGCGCACACGTTCGCCAGCTTCCTGGTCGAGCGGCCTTTCGAGCAGATCAAGCTGGACCTGACCCACCAGGCCGCGGCCCGGGGAGCGGTGCTGGTCAGCTCGGGAGCGTCCTACGACTACGCCGACAACGGCCGCACCCACCAGTCCCCGGGTGACGTGGCGCTGCTGGGCACGCTGCCCGGCTGGACCGTCCACGTCCCCGGCCATCCCGACGAGGCCGAGCGCCAGATCCGCGCGGCGGCCCGCGGCGGCGGGCTGGTCTACGTGCGGCTGTCCACCGACGCCAACACGGTGCCGCTGGACGGCGAGCCCGGCCGGCTCACCGTGCTGCGCAGCGGGCGGCAGGGCACGGTGCTCGCCGTCGGCCCGCTGGCCGACGCCGTGGTGGACGCGACCCTGGGCTTCGACGTCACCGTGCTGTACGCGGCCACCATCCGGCCGCTGGACGCGGCGACGCTGCGCGATTCCCTGCAGGCTCCCAGCGTGGTGCTGGCCGAGCCGTACCTGGCCGGGACCTCGGTGCCCGCGGTGGCGGAGGCGCTGCGCGATATCCCGCACCGGATCCTGGGGCTGGGTGTCGGCCGCCACGAGCTGCGCCGGTACGGCACGCCCGCGGAACATCAGGCGGCCCACGGCCTGGACCCGCGCTCGTTGCGGGCCGCGATCGGCTCGTTCCTGCGGATCTGAGGCTCAGGGACCCCGGCTCAGCCGCCGACCGACGTGCAGGGCCTCGCGCGCAGCCCGGCCACGTAGTCGGCGGGGGCGCCCGCCAGTTCGGCCGCGTCCGCCACGATGCCCACGTACCGCGCCGACGGCAGGCCGCCCTCGTAGTCGTTGAGGACGTACAGCCAGGCGGCCTCGTCCCCGTCCAGCGTCTGCACCCGGACCCGGAGCTTCTGGAAGTAGCCGAGGTGCACGCCGTCCCAGTGGTCCAGGACCTGCTCGTCCAGGTCGTGCAGTTCGTAGAGGACGACGAAGACCCGCTCGGCGGCGTCCTCCACGACCGTGGCCAGGGCGCCTTCCCAGCTGATGTCCTCGCCGCCGAAGGTGAGCCGCCACCCTTCCAGCCAGCCGTGGCCGCGCATCGGCGAATGCGGGCAGCGCTCGGCCATCAGCGAAGGGTCCATATTGGTGGCATACGCCGCGTACAGCTCCACGGCTCACCAGCGTAACGAGGCCACGTGCCGCTGCGGCGGATCTCCGGTGAGGGCTCCCCACCGGGAGGGCGGCGTCCGCGGCATCCGGGCGGCCGGGAAGAATGAGGCAGCGTGAGTCAGCCGCACGAGAGAATCGTGATCCTGGGGGGCGGCCCGGGCGGGTACGAGGCCGCCCTGGTGGCCGCCCAGCTCGGCAGCCAGGTGACGGTGGTGGACAGCGATGGCCTGGGCGGCGCCTGCGTGCTGACCGACTGCGTGCCATCCAAGACCCTCATCGCCACGTCCACCACCATGTCCGTGGTGCACGGCGCACCCGACCTCGGCATCCGGGTCGGCGCGGTCCCTGGTGGCGGCGGCGCGGCCCCGGGCGGGACCGTGTCCGGGCGGGGGCAGGCCCAGGTGGACGCGCCCCGGGTGTACGCCCGGGTCAAGGCCCTGGCCCAGGCCCAGTCGGCCGACGTGGCCAAGCGGCTGGCCGCGGAGGGAGTGGAGACCATCGCCGGCCGGGGCGCGCTGGCCGGCCCGGACACGGTCGTGGTGGACGGCGAGCGGCTCCAGGCCGGGGCGGTGCTGATCGCCACCGGCGCGATGCCCCGGGTGCTGCCCGGTGCGGAGCCGGACGGCGAGCGCATCCTGAACTGGCGCCAGCTCTATGACCTCCCCGAGCTCCCGGCCGAGCTGATCGTGGTCGGCTCCGGGGTGACCGGCGCCGAGTTCGCCAGCGCCTACCAGGCGCTCGGATCCCAGGTCACCCTGGTCTCCTCGCGGGACCGGGTGCTGCCGCACGAGGACGCGGACGCCGCCATGGTGGTGGAGGACGTGTTCCGGCGGCGCGGGATGACCGTGCTGGGCCGGTCCCGGGCCGCGGAGGTCAAGCGGACCCGCGACGGCGTGGTGGTCACCCTGGAGGGCGGCCGGACGGTGCGCGGCTCGCACTGCCTGCTCACCGTGGGCATGGTGCCGGCCACCCGGGGGCTGGGCCTGGAAGAGGCCGGGGTCACCCTGGACAGCCGGGGGTTCGTCGAGGTGGACCGGGTGTCCCGGACCACGGCCCGGGGGGTGTACGCGGCCGGCGACTGCACCGGCGTGATGATGCTCGCCTCCGTCGCGGCCATGCAGGGCCGGATCGCCATGTGGCACACGCTGGGCGAGGCCGTGAAGCCGATCCGGCTCGACCACGTGGCCGCGACGATCTTCACCGACCCGGAGATCGCGACCGTGGGGGTCACCGCCGCCGCCGTCGAATCGGGCGCCGAGGACGCGGTGGCGGTCAAGCTGCCGCTGGCCACCAACGCCCGGGCCAAGATGCAGGGCTTCCGCGACGGGTTCGTGAAGCTGTTCGCCCGGCGCGGGACCGGCCTGGTGCTCGGCGGGGTCGTGGTCGCGCCGCGGGCCAGCGAGCTGATCCTGGGCGTGTCACTGGCCGTGGAACAGTCGCTGACCGTGGACCAGATGGCCCAGACGTTCGCGGTCTACCCCTCGCTGTCCGGCAGCCTGACCGAGGCGGCCCGCCGGCTCATGCTCCCGGCGAGCGGCCGCCGCTGACCTCCGGCACCGGCTCATCTGGTCCTCCGCGGCCACACCTAGCCGCGACCGCTTCAGCCTGTCCAGCCTCCCGGCTGGTCCCCCCTTCAGCCCGCTGGTCCCCGCTTCAATCCCGCTGGTCCCGCTTCGACCCGCTGGTCCCGCTTCAGCCCGGTGGTTCCCGCCGGGAGGTCCCCGTCCGGCCTTCGCCCTCGTCCTCTCCCGCCCTTCGCCACGTCCCATCCGTCCCATCTGCCCCGTGGGTTGCGCGTGCTCTTCGTGATCAAACGATTGGTGTTGCTCCAGCAACAGCAATCGTTTGATCACGATCGGGGCCGGGCTATCTCGGGGTGTGAGGAGGCTGATGGGGTCAGTGGGACTGGCGAGGTCCAGGACGGAGTGCCGGGGCCGGGTAGCTCAGCGGCCGGGCGGTTCAGTGCCGGGCGGCTCAGCGCGGGTGCCAGGCGGGGCGGTTCAGCGGCGGGGCGGTTCAGTGGGAGGGGCGGCCCAGGTCGGGGTCCTTGGGCACCGGCAGGTCGTGCTGGCGCAGCCGGTTGACCCGCAGGTCGTCGGCGTACGCGGTCACCGTGAACAGGCTGCCGCACAGGATCAGGGCGACCATGGTCAGGCTGACCCAGATCGGGGCGGGCAGCAGGATCGCCAGCACGGTCACGAGGATCGCGCAGATGGGAATTACCACCGCCAGGTGCCGGAGCACGGTCCGGCGCCGCCAGCCCGCGTCGGTCAGCTCGTGCCGCACCCAGTGCACGTTCTCGGGCGGGAGCCGGAACCCGTAGGTGAACCGCAGCCACCCGAGGGGCCCGGGATCGCCCTCGAGCCGGGTCAACGGGGCCTCCGCGCGGCGGGCGGGCGGCCGCGCATGGTGTCCCCGCCGCGCAGGGTGTCCCGGGCGCCCGCGGGGGCGCCTGCGACGGGCAGGGGAGGCATGGTCCCAGTGTCCCAGCCGCCGTCACCCGCTCAGCCCCGGGCCGCCGCCACCGACGCCGCACGCCGCACCCGATTCGTACGGCCACCCGCACGGCTGGGCCGCAGCGCCGCCATCGCACGGCCGCCCGCCCGTCATTCGCACGGCCGCCATCCGGGTGGCCGTCCCCCGGGGGGTTATCTGTTCGGATTACCTCCCGATTTCGGGAGGTAATCCGAACAGATAATGAACGGGTCGGGGCGCCGGGTGGTTGTGGCTGACTGCCAGGTCCCTGGGCGCGGAGAGGGGGCCAGGCGGGGACCCGATGAGAACGGCCGTCGGGGGAGGCCGGACTAACCGGTGCGCCCCAGGCGAAGGGATCGGCGGTATTAGCCCTCGAGCTTGCAGATCACCGCGCCGGCCGTCACGGTCTGGCCGATCTCGACGGCCAGCCCGGTCACGGTGCCGGCCTTGTGCGCGGTGAGCGGCTGCTCCATCTTCATCGCCTCCAGCACCACCACGGTGTCACCCTCCGACACCTGGTCACCTTCGGCCGCAACGATCTTGGTGATGGTCCCTTGCATCGGGCTGACGAGATCGTCGCCGCTGACAGCCGCCGCCGCGCCACCGGACCGCCGCCCGCGGGGCGCCCGCCGGGGCCCGCTCCCGGCCCCCGCCCCGGCTGCGGGAGCATCCGCGACCCCGAGCCCGGCCGGGAGCACTACCTCGAGCCGCTTGCCGCCGACCTCCACGGTGATCCGCTCCCGCGGCGCCGGCCCGTCCTCCTGGCCACCCAGCTGGCCGGGCGCGGGCCCGGACCAGGGCTCGATCGCCCCGTCGAACTCCGTCTCGATCCACCGGGTGTGCACCCGGAACGGCTCATCGGTGAACGCCGGGTCCCGGACCACCGCCCGGTCGAAGGGCAGCACCGTGGGCATCCCGCCGACCACGCACTCGCCCAGCGCCCGGCGGGCGCGCTCCAGCGCCTCGGTCCGGCTGGCACCGGTGATGATGAGCTTGGCCAGCAGGGAGTCGAACGCCTGTGGCACGGTCATGCCCTGCGCGTAGCCGGCGTCCACCCGCACTCCCGGGCCGGACGGCCAGGTCAGCTCGGTGATGGTGCCCGGGGCGGGCAGGAAATTGCGGCCCGGGTCCTCGGCGTTGATCCGGAACTCGATGGAGTGCCCGCGCGGCTGCGGGTCGTCGTAGCCGAGTTCCTGACCGTCCGCGATACGGAACATCTCCCGGACCAGGTCGATGCCGGTGACCTCTTCCGACACCGGGTGCTCGACCTGGAGCCGGGTGTTGACCTCCAGGAACGACACCGTGCCGTCCTGGCCGACCAGGAACTCGCAGGTGCCCGCGCCCACATAACCAGCCTCCCGGAGGATGGCCTTGGACGCCCGGTACAGCTCCGCGGTCTGGTCAGGGGACAGGAACGGCGCGGGCGCCTCCTCGACCAGCTTCTGGTGGCGGCGCTGCAGCGAGCAGTCCCGGGTGGAGATCACCGCCACGTTTCCGTGGCGGTCGGCGAGACACTGGGTCTCCACGTGCCGCGGCCGGTCCAGGTAGCGCTCGACGAAGCACTCGCCGCGCCCGAACGCCGCCACGGCCTCGCGGACCGCGGACTCGTACGCCTCGCCGATCCCGGCCTGGTCGCGGACCACCTTCAGGCCCCGGCCGCCGCCGCCGAACGCGGCCTTGATGGCGATGGGCAGGCCGTGCTGGGCCACGAACGCCTCGACCTCGTCCACGCCGCTGACCGGGCCGTCCGTGCCCGCCGCCATGGGGGCGCCGACGGTCGCGGCGATCCGCCGTGCGGCCACCTTGTCGCCCAGGGCCTCGATCGCGGCCGGCGGCGGCCCGATCCAGATCAGCCCGGCCTCCAGGACCGCCTGGGCGAAACCGGCGTTCTCGGCCAGGAAACCGTAGCCGGGGTGGACGGCGTCGGCCCCGGACTCGGCCGCCACGGCGAGGATCTTCTCGATGCTGAGGTAGCTCTCGGCCGGGGTCGGGCCGCCGAGCGCGTACGCCTCGTCGGCCATCGAGACGTGCAGCGCGTCGAGGTCGGATTCGGCGTAGACGGCCACACTCTCCAGCCCGGCGTCCCGGCAGGCCCGCACGATGCGGACCGCGATCTCACCACGGTTCGCGATCAGCACTTTGCGCACGAAGCTTCTCCTCCCGACTGCCGAGGAGTTTAGGCGAGCGCGGGCCGTCCGTCCGCAGGGGGACCAGGCTGGCGCAGCGCCGGAGGGAACCAGGTCGCCGCGGCGGCCAAGTACAGGGTGACGGATGACCCGCCCTGAGGAGGCGATCGGCACGTGGAAGGGGCCGGCCAGGGCTGGGAGCCCGAGCAGCGCGCTGCCCTCCGCACGCCGACCACGGGCAGCAGCGGCGCGTTCCAGTCCAAGCCCACCACACAGGTCACGCCCGCCCCCTGAGCACCAGGCCGGACAGCTGCTCTGGCAACGCGGCGGCCATCGCCAGATTCTCCGCAACGAAGACCGCCTCGTGGCCGGTCCCGCGCCCCGGTCCCGCGACCGGGGCTACGGCGGTCCGGTCCCCGTGTCCCGCCGGGCTACCCGGGACGGGCGCCCTCGTGGCGCAGCAGCCACGTCTTGCGGTCCAGGCCGTAGTAGTAGCCGCCCAGACTGCCGTCCGTCCGCAACGCGCGGTGGCAGGGCACGACCGGCGCGATCAGGTTGTACGCGCAGGCGGCCCCGGCGGCGCGGGGAGCGCGCGGGTTCCCGGCCAGCGCGGCCAGCTGGGTGTAACTGACCGTGGTGCCGGGTGGCACCGCGCGCAGCGCCGCCCATAGCTGCTGCCGGGACGGGGCGCCCGGCTGGTAGACCGGGATCTCGTCCAGCGCCCGCAGGTCACCGTCGAAGTAGGCGGCGACCGGCTTGGCCAGCCAGGGCAGGTCGGCGGGGTCGGCGGGTTCGAGGGTCAGCGCGCGCAGCGGCGGGGCCAGCCTGGCGTGCATCACGGCCGGCTGGGCGGTGAACCCGCCCGCGATCAGCTGGCCGCCGTGGGTCAGCAGGCTGAGCGGGCCGATCGGGGTGTCCACGACGGTGGCCAGCACGGTGCCGGCCGTCACCGCGGTGGACGGCCCGGCGGTGGACGGCCGGTGGGGACGGCATTGCGGGGGCCGGCGCGGCGGGGACTGTCCCGGCGGGGATCGGCGCGGTGCCGGTTGTCCGCGGCGGCGGGTCATGTCCCGGCGGTGGCCGGCCCGGTGCCGGCTGGCCCGGCGGCGGACGGGGCGGTGCCGGCCAGTGCGCCGAGGGACGGGTCAGGCATCGTGCGCTCCTCAGCTCGCGGAGGCGAGAATGCCTGGCTGGGCTGGCGAGGATACGTCCGGCTGGGCTGGCCAGGACACGTCCGGCTGCGGCCGGCCAGGACCACAGATGCATGGCCGCGTACGCGCGCCACGGACGCCATCGCGCGGCATGCCCGGGCGGGGCGCCCAGCCGGGCCAGGCCGCGCCGCAGGCCCAGGTCGGCCTCGGGGAACGCGTCCGGGTCGGCGGCCGAGCGCATCAGGATGTAGCCGATGGTCCACGGGCCGATGCCCGGCAGTTCCGCCAGCCGGGCCGCGACCTCCGCGGGATCGGCTCCGGGGTCAAGGACCAGCCGCCCGCTTGCGGTGGCGTCGGCGAGCGCGCGCAGGGTCCGCTGGCGGGCCGTGGTGAGCCCGAGCCCGGCCAGGTCGGCGTCGGCCAGCATCTCCGGACCGGGAAAGACCACGCTCAGCCCGGGCAGGCTGGCCGCCCGCGCCGTGATGGCGCCGGCGGGCGCCTCCGTGACGGCGCCGGCGGGCACGTCCGTCGTGGCGTCGGGGGGCAGCGGCACGCCATACCGGCTGGCCAGCCGGCCCGCGAACGTGCTCGCCGCGGCGACCGAGACCTGCTGGCCGAGGACCGCCCGCACGGCCAGTTCGAACCCGTCGTAGGCGCCGGGGACACGGAGCCCGGGCCGCGCCCGCACCAGCGGGGCGATGAGGTCGTCGGCGGCCAGCGCGGCACCGATCGCGGCCGGGTCGGCATCGGCGTCGAGCAGCCTGCGGGCCCGGCCGACCACGGGTGCGACCGCCCCCAGCCTGGTGAGCCGGGCGCGGAGCAGCACATGTCCCTGGCCTGGCCGCGGGATGAGCTCGATGATGCCGGGGCCGGTGGCGGTCCGGATGGTCCTCGTGTACCGCTCCGCGGAGACCTGCTCCACCCCGGGGATCGCCCGCGCGGCCAGGAAACCCAGCCACGCAGCCGCGTCGAACGGCTCGCGGCAGGCCAGCCGCAGGGTGAGCCACGTGCCTGGGGTCCCGGCCGTATCCCGGGCCCCCGCGCCCCCGGGGCCGGTGCGCCGGGCCCGGGCCCGCAGCTCCGACGGGGTGCGCCCCGAGGACTCCAGCACGCTCGCGTTGAACTGCCGGACACTGGAGAATCCGCTGGCGAACGCCACATCAGTGATCGGCATGGCGGTCTCGGCCAGCAGCCGCCGCGCGGTCTGCAGCCGGGCCGTCCGGGCCAGGGCCAGCGGCCCGGTGCCCAGCTCGGCCACGAGCAGCCGGTGCAGGTGCCGCTGGGTGACGGCGAGCCGGGCTGCGAGGCCGCTGATCCCGTGGGCGTCGACGTAGCCGTCAGCGATCAGCCGCACCGCCCGCGCAGCCAGGTCGGCCCGGACATTCCACTCCGGTGACCCGGGGCTGGTCTCCGGGCGGCACCGCCGGCAGGCCCGGAACCCGGCCGCCTCCGCGGCCCCCGCGTGGGCGAAGAACCGCATGTTCGCGCGGGCCGGGGTGCGGGCCGGGCAGACCGGCCGGCAGTAGATCCCGGTACTGGTCACCCCGGTGAAGAAGCGCCCGTCGAACCGAGGGTCGCGGGCCACCACGGCGCGGTAGCAGGTGTCAGAGTCGAGGGTCACGTACTCATTCAACTGCAGGCCAGGGCATGGTGCTGGCGGGAATCGGACCTCATCACTCCGCCGCTGGTCACGCCGCCGTGCGCGCCACCTGAACCGGCTCACCGCGCGGGACCACATCATGGTGCCTGCGCCGATCGCGGCGCAGGTGGTGCGCAATCCAAGGCGGCAGGCGCCGTTAATGTTTCAGTTCCGGGTGAGCTGGGCGGCGACGGGCGCGGCGATCTCGTCGGCCAGCCACTGGGCTGGCCGGTCGGGCCACGGCGTCACCGGCGCGAGGACCAGGTGCGTGGTGCCCGCGTCGATCAGCTCCAGCAGCAGGTCCCGGGTGGCCGCCGGATCCGCGGCAGGCACCAGGACCTGCATGGACCGGGTGATCTCGGCCGGGTCCCGGCCGACCGCCGCGCAGTGCTCGTCCAGGATCGCGCTTTTGCGCCGGAACTCCTCGGCCGTCCGGGCCGGGCAGTTCCATATGTCCGCGTGCTCCGCGACCACCCGGAGGGACACCCGCTCACCACCCGCCCCGATCATGATCGGCGGATGCGGCCGCTGCAGCGGCTTGGGCTCGCAGACCGCGCCGTGCAGCTGGTAGTAGCGGCCGGTGAAGTCGAAGAGGTCGTCCTCGGTCCACATCCGCCGGATCAGCGTGCACGCCTCGGCCAGCGCGGCGATCGCCTGGCCGGCCGGGACGATGGGCACGCCGTAGGCCTCGAATTCGCGGCGCACGATCGCGGTCAGTGCCTCCGGTGCCCCGGGCAGCTGACTGCCGCCCGCACCGATGCCGAACTCCAGCCGTCCCCCGGAGATCACGTCCACCGTGGCCGCCATCTTGGCCAGCAGGGCCGGGTTGCGCAGCCGGTTGCTGGTCACCATCACGCCGAGCCGCAGCCGCTGGGTCTGCGCGGCCAGCGCGCCGAGGAGGGTCCAGGCCTCCAGTGCCGCGCCGCGCACGTCTCCGCGCAGCGGGACCATGTGGTCCCATAGCCAGGCGTGCTCGAACAGGGGGATCTGATCAGCGTCCCGCCAGACCCGGAGGATGTCCTGGTAGGTGAGACCCATCTGGGATGTCTTGATACCGAAACTCAGTCGCATGTCGCTCCCTGCGCCAGGGCCGCCGGGCCTGCGCCCGGCGACCGCACCCTGCTGCTGTATCGGAGGCCCGGTACTGCCCTGACCAGGGCGGCCGGGGCCGCAGCGCTAGCCTGGAGTTCGCATGACCCAGAAACCCGCACCAGCCGCCCGCCCCGGCCCCTGACGGCCTTGGTCGCTAATGGCAGGGGTCATGCTCACTGCTCGATAGCCGGCTAATGAATAGCCTACGCGCGCGGATCGGTAGCTGGCAAGCGACTGTCTAACATCAGAGCATGAACGAGCTTCTGGCGCTGTTCACCCGGTCGTCCAAGCTGGCGCGCGCCGCCGCGGACGAGGCGATGAGCCGGCACGGCGTGCGGGTCGGGCAGAACCTGCTCCTGGAGGTCCTCTGGGAGACCGACGGGCTGACTCCCGGCGATCTGGCCGCCCGCCTGCACGTGGCCACCCCGACCGTGGTCAAGTCGGCCAACCGGATGGCTGCCGCCGGGCTGCTGCTGCGCAAGCCCGATCCGGCGGACGCCCGCCTGGTCCGGCTGTACCTCACCGACCAGGCCCGTGCGGTGCGCCGTGACGTGGAGCAGGAGCGGGACGACCTGGAGCGGCGGATGACCGCGACGCTGACTCCCGCCGAGCGCGAGCACCTGCGCAGCGCGCTGATCAAGATCATCGCCCAGCTCACGGCCGGTTCGGGCCCAGCCCAGTCCCCGGCGGGGCCCGTCCCACCTGAGACCCAGACGTTGCCGGGGCCGGTCCCGCCGCCGGAGGCCCGGGTTTAGCCGGGCGGGCCGGGCGGAGTTGGCGGACACAGGCGGGCCGGGTCGGCGGAACCGGGCCGCCAGCCTTAACGTGGTGCGTTCTGCGTCGCCGGTGGCGCACAATGCGCCACGTTGCCGGATCTGGGCCGGCGGAGCGGACGGATCCGGGCTGAGGGTGGGGGATACGGATCCCGCCGGGGCGGGGGATACGGATCCCGCCGGGGGTGAGGGGATTAGGCGGGGCGGGCTGACCGGCGCCAGGCGTCCGGGCCGGGGCGGAGCGTAGTACGGGTCAGCGCCGCGCGATCCAGCCAGGCTGACGGGGCCGGGCCCGCGGCCGCCTGCGCCGCCGCGGCCCGCTTCCGGGCGGCCAGCGTGGCCGCCACGACCGCGGTGAGCGCAGCCAGTTCCTCGGCCGTGGGGTGACCCGACACCACCGAGAACATCGAGCGTCCGCCCGGCTCGTCGGTCATGACCTGCCGCTCCCGATCCCGAACTGGCGGCGGACCCGCTCCCAGAAGGCGTCCCTGAGCCACTCCCTGGCCTCCTGGTAGGGCCGCAACGACGCGCCGAGTTCCTTTTCCGCCTCGACCAGCAGTTCCTTGTCGATCACCGGCGGCAGGATCGGACCCGGCAGCAGGTCCCGGATGTTGTCCTCACCGCGGGTGAGTATCCACTTCTGGGCCACATGCTCACCGGCCTCCTCGACCCGCTGCCGGTCCGGTCCCAGCCTGCTGGCCAGGGCGGACTGGCCCAGGGAGGCCGGACCCAGGCCCGGCTGGCCCGGGGAGGGATGGCCGGCGGCCGGCTGCACGAGAGGCGGCTGGCCGGAGGACGGGTGGCTGAGGGCCGGGTGCGTGGCGGGGCGGTGCGGCGGCCGCACGCCGTGCCGGCGGTCGAACAGCTGGGCGGGAGAGGGCACGCCGGCCGCCGCCGCTTCGGCGGCCGTGGCCGGGCTGACGGACCCGGCGGCGGTGACCACGGGCGGCACTGGCTCCGGGATCCTGGAGAAGTACGGCTCCAGAAAGGCCCGGTCGAGCACCTCCACGGTGTCGGACTCCCAGACCAGGCGCTCGGCCTGGTTCGTGCCGAACGGCGGTTCCACGCCCCACAGGTGCACGCGGACGCCGTACGCCTGGGCCGCCTCGACCGCGGGCACCATATCCTCGTCGCCGGCCACCAGCACCGCGTCGGTGATCGCCCGGTGCCGGGCCAGGGCCTCCATGTCCGCGCGGATCTGCGCGTCCACGCCCTTCTGCTGGCCGCGCGCGTTCAGGTTGCCCAGCCGCAGCTTCACCCGGGCCATCTGGGCGATCACCCGCTGGTCGATGGTGGGCACCCGGTCCCGGGCCGCGTCGTACCAGTAGACCCGGAGCAGCTCACCCCGGACCAGGCCGTCGGCGTGCCGGGTGAGCGCCTGGATCAGCTTGTCGGTGTCGACCCGGTACTCCCGCCGGGACCCGACGCTGAACAGGAGTTCTCCGGCCGCGGCGTAGATATAGCCGACATCGATCATGATCGCGTAACGCGCGAGCGTGGGCAGCGGCGAGACGATGTCGGTCATGGCACTCACGACTCTACCGGCGGCCCCGCCCTTCCCGGGGCGGAAGGAGACCCAGAGTTGAACCATCTGTAGTCAAACGACTACTCAAGTCCCTGAATGGCCTTCGCGGGGGATCCCCGGATAACCCTCACGGTGCTAGCCCGGGCGTCCCGTCACCCAGGAAACGCTCACAGTGCTAGCCCGGAGAGTTCGCGTTATTCAGTTTCACCCGCACCGACCGCTCGCCCGGGCCTGACGGCCCGGGCTCGCTAGTCGGTCTGAACAACGCTCACAGGGGGATATTGCCGTGCTTCTTGGGCGGCATCGTCTGCCGCTTGGTGCGGAGCGCCCGGAGGGCCCGGGTGACCTGGCCCCGGGTCTCGGCCGGCCGGATCACCGCGTCCACGTAGCCGCGCTCGGCCGCGATGTACGGGTTGGCCAGCGTGTCCTCGTACTCCTCGACCCGCCGGGCGCGCAGTGCGTCCGGGTCCTCGGCGCTGGCCAGTTCCCGCCGGTACAGGATGTTCACCGCGCCCTGCGCGCCCATGACCGCGATCTGGGCCGTGGGCCAGGCCAGGTTGATGTCCCCGCCGAGGTGCTTGGAGCCCATCACGTCGTAGGCGCCGCCGTACGCCTTGCGGGTGATCACTGTGATCTTCGGCACGGTGGCCTCCGCGTAGGCGTAGATCAGCTTGGCGCCGTGCCGGATGATCCCGCCCCATTCCTGTCCGGTGCCGGGCAGGAAGCCGGGCACGTCCACGAAGGTCAGCACCGGGATGTTGAAGCAGTCGCAGGTCCGGACGAAACGCGCCGCCTTCTCCGAGGCGTCGATGTCCAGCGTCCCCGCGAAGTGCATCGGCTGGTTGGCCACGACGCCCACGCTGGTCCCGCCGACCCGGCCGAACCCCACCACGATGTTCTGCGCGAACCCCGCGTGGATCTCGAGGAACTCCCCGTCGTCCAGGATGCGGCTGATCACGTCGTGCATGTCGTAGGGCTGGTTCGGCGAGTCCGGGATCAGGGTGTCGAGTTCGGCGTCGGACTCGGTGATCTCCAGGCTGGCCAGGGGGTCGCCGGGCGGGGCGGCCACCGGCGGGTCGTCGAGGTTGTTGGAGGGCAGGTAGGACAGCAGGTCCCGGGCGAAGTCCAGGCAGTCGTCCTCGTCCTTGGCCTGGTAGTGCGAGACGCCGGACTTGGTGTTGTGCGCACTCGCGCCGCCCAGGTCCTCGAAGCTGACCTCCTCCCCGGTCACCGTCTTGATCACATCCGGGCCGGTGATGAACATGTGCGAGGTGCCCTCGACCATCAGCGTGAAATCGGTGATGGCCGGCGAGTACACGGCGCCGCCCGCGCACGGGCCCATGATCAGCGATATCTGCGGGATCACCCCGGACGCGGTGACGTTGCGGTAGAAGATCTCGGCGAACAGCCCGAGGGCGACCACGCCTTCCTGGATGCGCGCGCCGCCGCCGTCGTTGATGCCAATCAGCGGGCAGCCCGTCTTGAGGGCGTGATCCATCAGCTTGACGATCTTCTCGCCGTAGACCTCGCCCAGCGAGCCGCCGAACACCGTGAAGTCCTGGCTGAACACGCAGACCGGCCGGCCGTCGATGGTGCCGTAGCCGGTAACCACGCCGTCGCCGTAGGGCCGGTTCGCGGCGACGCCGAAGTCGGTCGCCCGGTGCCGGGCGAGCTCATCGAACTCGGTGAACGAGCCGGGATCGAGCAGCCGATCCACCCGTTCCCGGGCGGTCATCTTGCCCTTGGCGTGCTGGCGCTCGACCGCCCCCCCGGAGCCGGCGTGAATCGCCTCGTCGCGGCGGCGCTGCAGATCGGCGATCTTGCCCGCGGTGGTGTGCGGGGCCGCGTCCTGGTCCGCCGGGCCGGGCTGGCCCGCCGCAGCGGCCTGGTGGCCGGCACCGGCCCGCTCCGGCCCGCTCCGGTCCTGAACTTCGCTGGTCATAGCGGACAGGGTAGCCGCCGCACCGGCGCCCGGAGCCGCGGCGCCCAGGCGGCGGGCAAGATCAGGATCAGCCACTCCAATAGGCTGGCGCGGTGAGCCCGGAGACGAACAGCAGCGACACCGAGAGCCGCGACCCGGCGCTCCGAGAGGCCGGCCGCCGCGGGGGACCGACCCGCGACACCGACCGGCAGGCACTGCCCGGGCCGATGCGCCGCGACGTGCGGCTGCTCGGCGACATGCTCGGTGAGGTGCTGCGCGAGTCCGGCGGCCAGGACCTGCTCGACGACGTGGAACGGCTCCGCCAGGCGGTCATCGCGGCCCGGTCCAGTCACGGTCCCGACGGCGCCAGTTCCGACGGTGCCACGTCCGCGGTGCCAGTTCCGACGGAGACGCTGCCGCGGGCCACGGGGACCCGCACGCGGACCCGGCCGGCGACGAGATCGCGGCCCTGGTGGCCAGCTGGCCGCTGGACCGGGCGGAGCTGGTGGCCCGGGCGTTCACCGTCTACTTCCACCTCACGAACCTGGCCGAGGAACTGCAGCGGGTCCGCGCCCTGCGGGAGCGGGACACCGGCCAGGCCCCGGTCCGTGAGTCGCTGGCGGCATCGGTGGCCGAGTTCCGCCGCGAGCAGGGCCCCGGGCAGCTCGGGGACCTGCTGGACCGGCTGCGCATCCACCCGGTGCTGACCGCCCACCCCACCGAGGCGAGGCGCCGGGCCGTGGCCACCGCGCTGCGGCGGATCAGCGACCTGGTCACCGCGCTCGACGACGACCGGCGCGGCGCCGCCGAGCAGGCCGAGGCGCGGCGCCGGCTCGGCGAGGAGATCGACCTGCTCTGGCGCACGTCACAGCTGCGGGCCAACGCCATGACCCCGATCGACGAGGTCCGGACGGTGATGGCCGCGTTCGACGAGACCATCTTCCAGGTCGTGCCCCACGTGTACCGGGCGCTGGACGAGGCCCGCCGGGAAGCGGACGCCGGGCAGTCCGCCCCGGCGGTCCCGGCCTTCCTGCGGTACGGCAGCTGGGTGGGCGCCGACCGGGACGGCAACCCGTTCGTGACCGCCCAGGTGACCCGGGAGACCGCGGTCATCCAGGCCGAGCATGTACTGCGCGCGCTGGAGAACGCGGCCACCCGGATCGGGCGCGCGCTCACCGTGAACGAGGGTGACGCACCGCCGTCCGCCGGATTCGCGGTGGCCCTGGAGGCGGCGGAGACGGCCCACCCGGAGCTGCTCGCCGACCTGGCCGCCCGCTCGCCCCATGAGCCGTACCGGACCTACCTGCTCTACGTGGCCCGGCGGCTCGAGGCCACCCGGCTGCGGCAGGCGGACCTGGCCTACGCCCGCGCCGCAGACTTGCTGGCCGACCTGCGGCTGGTGCAGGAGTCCCTGGCCGCCGCGGGGGCCTCCCGGCAGGCGTTCGGCGAGCTGCAGCAGCTGATCTGGCAGGCCGAGACGTTCGGCTTCCACCTGGCCAGCCTGGAGATCCGCCAGCACAGCGCGGTGCACGCCCGGGCGCTGCGGGAGATCACCGAGGGCGGCGCTGTGTCCGAGCAGACCTCGGAGGTGCTGGCCACGTTCCGGGCCGCGGCCTGGATCCAGGACCGGTTCGGGATCGACGCGTGCCGCCGCTACGTGGTCAGCTTCACCCGGTCGGCGGCGGACATCGCCGCCGTGTACGAGCTGGCCCGGCACGCGACGCGGAGCGGCCGCCCGCCGGTGCTGGACGTGGTCCCGCTGTTCGAGAGCGGCGAGGACCTGAACCATGCCCCCCAGGTGCTGGACGACATGCTGCAGCTGGACCCGGTCCGGGAGCGCCTGGAGGCGACCGGCCGCCAGCTCGAGGTCATGCTCGGCTACTCCGACTCGGCCAAGGAACTCGGCCCGGTCGGCGCCACCCTGCGCCTGTTCGACGTGCAGGAGCAGCTCGTCCGGTGGGCCGCCGACCACTCGGTACGGCTGACCCTGTTCCATGGCCGGGGCGGCGCGCTGGGCCGGGGCGGCGGCCCGGCCGGCCGCGCGGTCCTGGCCCAGGCCCCCGGCTCGGTGGACGGCCGGTTCAAGGTCACCGAACAGGGCGAGGTGATCTTCGCCCGGTACGCCAACCCGGTCATCGCCCAGCGTCATCTGGAGCAGGTCACCTCGGCCGTGCTGCTCGCGTCCTCACCCGTGGTCGGCGAGCGCAACGCGGCCGCGGCCCGGCGGTACCGGCCGGTGGCTGACCAGATGGAGTCGGCCGCGCTCCGCGCTTACCGGGAGCTGGTGGAGACCCAGGGCTTTCCCGAATGGCTGGCCAGGATAAGTCCGTTGGAGGAAATCAGCGGGCTGCGCATCGGGTCGCGGCCGGCGCGGCGCGGGGTCGGCGTGGTCGGGCTGGACGACCTGCGCGCGATCCCGTGGGTGTTCTCGTGGGCGCAAACCCGGCTGAACCTGCCGGGCTGGTACGGCCTGGGCAGCGGGCTGGCCGCCGCGGCGGCCAGCCCCGGCGGCCTCGCCGAGGTCCGCGAGGCCTACCAGGGATGGCCGCTGCTGGCCGTGCTGTTCGACGGCGCGGAGATGAGCCTGGCCAAGACCGACCGGCGGATCGCGGCCCGGCACCTGGCCCTGGGCGGCCGTGACGACCTGGCCGGCCGGGTGCTGGCCGAGTACGACCTGACCCGGCGGCTGGTGCTGGAGGTGACCGGGCACGACCGGTTGCTGGCCAACCGGCTCGTGCTGTCCCGGGCGGTGGCACTGCGCGACCCTTATGTGGACGCGCTGTCCCATCTCCAGCTCCGGGCGCTCACCGAACTCCGGGCGCTCCCGGCGCCGGGCGGTGACGGGGCGGCCGATGACCCGGAGCTCGCGGCCCGCCGGGAGCAGCTGCAACGGCTGCTGCTGCTCGCGGTCAGCGGCGTCGCCGCCGGCCTCCAGAACACCGGCTGATCACCGGGCGGGTCCTGGGCCGCGTCACTGGCAGATGAACGCGGCGAGGTCACCGGAGGTGGTGAAGGCGCCCTGGTCGTCGATGGCCGCTTGCACGTGCTGGCGTACGTCCTCGACGATCTCGCCCCAGGGGCGGCTGGTCTCGTCCTGGTAGTGGCTGGCCAGGCTCGCGATGTAGTCGGCGGCTACCGTGGCGTCGCGGATGATCACCGGTGGGTTGCTGGCCGGGCGTACGCAGGTGACGGACGCGAAGCCGGCGGCGAGCTGCGCGGCCGCGTTCTCGGCGGTGAAGGCGTGGGTGGCCGGGCGCATCTGCCATCCCGGGGTCTGCTCGCGGACGGCACGCTCGACCAGGGCGCGCAGCGAGCGGGTGTGCTGGCTGCCGTTGGTCACGGCGATGCAGGTGCCGCCCGCTGCCAGTACCCGCCGCAGCTCGCCGATGGCGGTTTCCCGGTCAGGCACGTGGTAAAGCATGTGGATGGCCAGCACGACGTTAACGGCGCCGTCGCGCACCGGCAGCGCGGTGATGTCGGCGTTGAGCAGGGCCGGGTGAGAGGCAGCCCGGAGCATCCCGGGGGACAGATCGCAGCCGATGGCCCGGACCTGGCGGTCCCGCAGCCCGCGCAGGTACTCGCCGTTACCGCAGCCTGCGTCCAGGACCCGCAGCCCCGCAGGCATGCGGATCAGGTCCAGAATCCACGCCGCGGTGTCGAACGGCGGGGACTGGTACTGCCAGAAGCGCTGGCGGGCACGCAGGTTCCGGTCATCGAGGTACTGGGCCGGCGGGTTCAGCGTCACCAGAAAAGAATGCCCCGTTTCGCTGCGGGGACCCAGCGTGGTGCGGGCCTGTTCCTCAGCGGGCGGAGGCGGCGGCTAGTTCGGCGCGGCGCCTCGCGTGGGCGGGGGCGCACGGGTACTGGGCGTCGGTGCCGTCCCCGGCCAGCAGCTTGCTGATAGCGGTCCGGGTTTCCTCGTCGGCGGGCGTGTACACCACGATCCGGGTGCAGGGCACGGCCAGGATGCCGAGGCTGGTGCTGGTCATGACCAGGCGCGGGAAGGCCGGGTGCCGGAAGACCTTGAGGTAGGTGGCCGGGCTGGCCACGTCGTGCGCTTCCCAGAGCCGGGCGAAGTGCGGGCTGGCCGCCTGGAGGGCGCTGATGAAGCCGGTCCAGGCCGGCTCGCCGACGTGCCGGCCGTAGTTGCTCCGGAACTGCGCGACCAGCCGGGCCAGCTGCTCGTGCCGGGTCACATACGGATGGCAGCAGTCGGGATAGGTGAAGTTCTGCCACAGGATGTTGCGCTCGCCCGGCTGGGCGCCGACGACCCCGGGCCACAGCACCGCGTACGCCTCGTTCCAGCCGAGCAGGTCGTAACGCTCGTTCATGACGCTGGCCGGGAGCGGCACCAGGCCGTCGATGATGCCCTGGACATCGGCCGGGACCTGTTCGCACGCGCTCCCCGCGAGACCCGGCCGGGCAGCCCCATCGGCCACGTCGGCCAGCCGGTAGAGGTGCTGCCGCTCCGCGGGGTCGAGCCGGAGCGTCTGGGCCACCGCGCCCAGGACCTGGGCGCTGGCGTTGATCTGGCGGCCCTGCTCGAGCCACGTGTACCAGGTGACGCCCACCCCGGCCAGCTGGGCGACCTCTTCGCGGCGCAGGCCGGGGGTGCGGCGGCGCAGCCCCGGCGCGAGTCCCACCTGCTCGGGAGTGAGCCGCTCCCGGCGGCTGCGCAGGAACGCGGCCAGCTCGGCGCGGCGCGAGCCGTTCCCGTTCATCGTCACGGTCGTCATGTGCCTATCATGCCGGGAGCCGGAGGCAGGTGCCAGGTGCTCCTGGTACCAGGATAACTAGGCTCCTGGTACCTGGATAAAGATCCCGGCATGCTCGGGGGCATGACAGACCTCACCACCGTAACCCGCAGCGCCCAGGCGCGGGACGATCGCCGGATCGGATTGCGCCGGGCTGGCCCGCGAGGGAGCCGGGCCCCGCGCCGGCCGACCGCGCCGGGCGTGCTGCTCGCGATCGTCCTCACCGGGCAGTTCATGGCGGTCCTGGACGCCTCCGTCGTCAACGTCGCGGCCCCCGCCATCCACGCCGATCTGCACGCCTCCGGGGCCGGGCTGCAGCTCGTCATCGCCGGGTACGTCATCACCTACGCGGTCCTGCTGGTCACCGGCGCCCGGCTGGGCGACATCATCGGGCACCGCCGGATGTTCCTGGCCGGGCTGGCCCTGTTCACCGTGGCCTCGCTCGGCTGCGGCCTGGCCACCTCCACCGGCATGCTCGTCGCCCTGCGCTTCATCCAGGGAGCCGGCGCGGCGGCCATGATCCCGCAGGTGCTCAGCCTCATCCAGCGCACCTTCACCGGGACGTCGCGGGCCGGCGCGATGCGGCTGTACGCCGCGGTCATCGCGGGTGGCGCGGTCGCCGGCCAGATCGCCGGCGGCCTGCTGGTCACGGCCAACCTGTTCGGCAGCGGCTGGCGGGCCGTGTTCCTGGTCAACGTCCCGATCGGGGTGGCCCTGCTGGTCACCGGCGCGCGGATGCTGCCGCACGGCGCCGCTGACCGCCGGCGCGGCCTGGACCCCGCGGGCCTGGTGCTGCTCACCCCGGCCGCCGTGGCCCTGGTGCTGCCGCTGGTCCTCGGCCAGCCTGAGCACTGGCCCGTGTGGGGCTGGATCTGCCTGGCCAGCAGCGCGGCGGCGTTCGGGCTGTTCGCTGTCGTGGAGCGCCGGGTGGCGGCCCGGGGCGGATCGCCGCTGATCCCCGGCCGGGTGCTGAGCCTGCCCGGCGTCACCATGGGCGTGGCCGCCCTGTTCGTGACCATGGCGGTGTTCGGCGGGTTCTTCTTCGCGCTGGCCCTGCACCTGCAGGGCGGCCTGGGTGACACCCCGCTGCGGGCCGGGCTCATCTTCGCCCCGTCCGCGGCCACGTTCGCGCTGGTCAGCCTCAACTGGCAGCGGCTGCCCCGGCAGCTGCACGGTGCCCTGATCATCGCGGGCTTCGCCGCCTACGCGGCCGGCCTGCTGTGCATGGCCGCGCTGCTGCGCAGCGGGGGGACCGGCGGGGTGCCGCTGTACCTGGCCCTGGGCCTGACCGGCGCGGGGATGGCCGCCGCGTTCAGCCCGCTGATGACCGCCGTGCTGATGCAGGTGCCGGTCGCCGACGCGGCCGACGCGACCGGGGTCGTCGTCACCGTCAACCAGCTGGCCCTCGTGATCGGCGTCGCCACGTTCGGCACGCTGTACCTGAACCAGGCCGGGCCGCTGCCGACCCCGGCGGAGCACGCGGCGTTCACCCTGGTGTCCGCGCACGCGGTCGCGGTGACGTTCACGGCCCTGGCCGCGGCGGCGCTGGCGGGCGGCGTCCTGGCCCTGATCCGGGCGCTGGCCGCCCGCCCGGCCCGGACGCCCGTGACCGCGGTACCGGCCGTGGCGGCCAGTGTTCCGGCCGGCGCCAGCCCGGCCGCCGCGGATCCGGGTGGCGACCTCGACGCGTAGCCGCCGAACGCGGGTGATTCGTGTGCGCAAACCGCTGTCACGACAACGGGGTTCAGGAGTCGTGTGCGCAAGCCGCTGCTCGGGCAGCGGCTTGGGCCCACGATCACCCTGTCACTTCGGGGAGTAGGCCGATTGTGTGCGGTAGGCGCTGCCATGACGACGGTTTCGGCACACGGGGGCTGGGCGTGATCCAGGCGGGGGGCGGGGCGAGGGTCCAGGGTGCCGGGGGTCCGGCGGGCTGGGATCATGGAACGTGATGGCTCTTACGGATGCGGCCCTGCGGCCGCCGCTCGACCCCGCCGCCCTCAGCGCCCGCCTGGTCCGCCCCGGCGGCCTGTGGCGGGAGATCCGCGTCATCCAGGAAACCGGCTCCACCAACGCCGACCTGCTGAAGGAGGCGCGGGCGGGGGCGGCCGAGGGCCTGGTGCTGGTGGCCGAGACCCAGACGGCGGGCCGGGGCCGGCTGGACCGGGCCTGGTCCAGCCCGCCGCGCGCCGCACTGACCGTCTCCGTGCTGCTCCGCCCGGCGGGCGTCCCGCCGTCCGCCCTGGCCTGGCTGCCGCTGTTCACCGGGGTCGCGGTGGCGGCCGCGCTGCGCGACGAGGCCGGGGTTACCGCCGGGCTGAAGTGGCCGAACGACGTGCTCGTGGCGGACCGCAAGATCGCCGGGATCCTGGCCGAGGTGCACGGCGACGCGATCGTGGCCGGCGTCGGGCTCAACGTCACGCTCACCCGGGCCGAGCTGCCGGTGCCCACCGCGACCTCGCTGCTCCTGGAGAACGCGGCCTGCCTGGACCGGGAACGGCTGCTGGCCGCCGTGCTCACCGAGCTGGCCGGCCGGTACACGGCGTGGGCCGCCGGGCCGGACGCCGCCGCCCTGCGCGAAGAGTACCTGCGCTGGTGCGTCACGGTCGGCCGCGAAGTCCGGGTGGAGCTGCCCGGCGGGGCCGTGCTCACCGGCACGGCGGACGACGTGGACGAGTCGGGGCGGCTGGCCGTCCGGACGGGCTCCGGCACCACGCTGGTCGGCGCGGGCGACGTCGTGCACGTCCGCTGACTGCGCACTGCCTGCTGACTGACTGCCCTGCCCGCTCACTGCCTGCCCGCTGGCCGGCAGCGGGGCCGGCCGTGGCCGGCATCCGGCTGTCCCTGGCCGGATCGCGACGCGTACCCCGTTCCATGCCACGATGTGCGCTATGAGCATGGAAAGCCGGCTCGCCCCGGGAGAGCGGAGCGTGCTGACGCTGCACCCGCACTGGAAGATCCTGCTGTGGCCCGCTGTGCTCCTCGTCGTGCTGATCGTCGCCGCGGTCGCGCTGCTGATCGTGATCCCGCCGGGCCGGGAGGCAGGGCCGGGAAGGATCGCGGTCGGGGTGGTCGCCGTCATCCTGGCCGTGGCGGCCTGCGGCGTCCCGTTCCTGCGCTGGAAGACCACTACCTACCAGCTCACCACCCGGCGGATCCAGCTGCGCCGCGGCATCCTGACCCGGTCGGGCCGGGACTTCCCGCTGATCAGGATCAGCGATGTCGCGTTCTCGCAGGGGCCCATCGACCGCCTGGTGGGCTCCGGCCGGCTCGTGGTGGAGTCCGCGGGGGAGCACGGCGAGCTGGTCCTGCACGAGATCCCCGACGTTCAGCAGGTCCAGTCCAGGCTGTTCCAGCTGGTCGAGGACGAGCAGCGGCGGCTGGCCCAGGAGGAACACTAGGCCGCCGGTCCGGGAATGGCGGGCGGCCAATCGCGGGTCGGCGGCCGGCACCCCCTGGGCTCACGGGTTAGCCTGCGCTCATGGATGGCATAGACGTCCGCAGGCACATGATCGGGCGCGGCCCGGTGGCCGAGATCGTGCTCGACCGGCCGGAGGCGCTGAACGCGCTGGACACGGTGATGCTGGTCCGGTTGGCGCAAACCTGCGCCGAGCTGGCCCCGGACACCGGGGTCCGCGCGGTCGTGCTGTCCGCGACCGGGGACCGCGCGTTCAGCGTCGGCGCCGACCTCAGGGAACGGCACCGGATGACCGACGCGCAATGGCTGGCCCAGCGGCAGGTGTTCCGCGCCGCGTTCGGTGAGCTGCTCGGCCTGCCCCAGCCGGTGATCGCGGCCGTCCACGGGTACGCGCTCGGCGGTGGCTGCGAGCTCGCACTCAACTGTGACCTGGTGGTGGCCGACGAGACCGCGCAGTTCGGCCTGCCGGAGACCACGGTCGGCCTGGTGCCCGGCTGCGGCGGAACCCAGCTGTCCATGCGCCGGCTCGGCGTGGGCCGGGCCGCTGACCTGCTGCTCACCGGCCGCCGGGTGAAGGCCGCGGAGGCGGAGCGGATCGGGCTGGCCGACCGGCTGGTGCCCGCCGGGACCGCGGACGCCACCGCGCTGGAGATGGCCGGCGTGATCGCGGGCAACTCCCCGGTCGCGGTGCGGGCCGCCAAGCGGGCCATGCGCCAGGGCTGGGGCGTCGGCCTGCCCGCGGCCCTGGAGATCGAGGACTCCGCCTGGCGGACCGCCGCGCTGTCCGCCGACCGGCGCGAGGGCATCGCCGCGTTCAACGAGAAGCGCGATCCCGTGTGGCCCGGCGAGTGAGCCGGCCGTGACCCGCACTGTATGTCCGCCGACGACGGAGGTCATGGCGTGAGTGATCTGCCCGGGAGCGTCTCGTTGCGGGAAGTTGGTCCGCGTGACGGCCTGCAGAATGAGGATCCGGTCCCGACCAGCGCGAAGATCGAGCTGATCAACGCCCTCTCCCAGACCGGGGTGTCGCGGATCGAGGCTGTCTCGTTCGTGCGCCCGGAGGCGATCCCGCAGATGGCCGACGCCGACCAGGTATGGGGCGGCATCGAGCGCACGCCCGCCGTGCGGTACTCGGCGCTGGCCCCGAACCTGCGCGGCGCGCGGCGGGCGCTGGACTCGGGGTTCACCGAGGTGGAAGTGGTGGTGTCCGCCTCGGACACGCACAACCGGCGGAACGTGAACCGGGGCACCGAGGAGTCGCTGGACGACATCGCGGTGATCCTCGGCGAGGCGCACGGCCGCGGCGCCTCCGGCCAGGTGGTGGTGGCCACCGCGTGGGGCTGCCCGTACGAGGGGGACGTGCCCGTGAGCCGGGTGCTGGCCGTGGCGGGCCGGGCCGTGGCCGACGGGGCGGACTCCATCTCGTTCGGCGACACCACCGGCATGGCCACGCCGCGCCGGGTCACCGAGCTGGTGGGGGAGTTCCGGTCCGCTCATCCCGACGTCCCGCTGAACCTGCACTTCCACAACACCCGGGGCACCGGCCTGGCCAACGTGCTGGCCGCGCTGGAACTGGGCGTGGACGACTTCGACGCGTCGGTCGGCGGGCTCGGCGGCTGCCCGTACGCGCCCGGGGCCACCGGCAACATCGCGACCGAGGAGTTCATCCACATGGTCGAGGACATGGGCGTGGCCACCGGGGTGGACCTGGAGGCGATGATCGACGCGGCCGCCGAGGCCGAGCGGATCATCGGCCGCCAGCTTCCCTCGCAGGTGCTGAGAGCTGGCCCCCGCACCCGCACCATTCCTCTCTAACGGTCTTACCGGAGGGCTCGCCTGCGCCAGGTACCCGCGCACCGGGGCCGGGGAGGTACTCTCCCCCCGTGGCTGAACAGCACCAGTCGGGGCAGCATGACGCGGGGCACCTGGAGACGGCGGACCCGGAACTGGCCGGGTTGCGGGCGCGGATCGAGCGTGGCGGCGCTCCCCGGTACCACGAGTCCGCCACGGCGGCCGGCAAGCTGTTCGCCCGGGCCCGGATCGACGGCCTGGTCGACGACGGCAGCTTCACCGAGGACGGCCGGTACGCCAACGCCCTGGCCGACGGCCTGCCCGCCGACGGGGTGATCACCGGGACCGCGCTGGTGGACGGGCGGCCGGTGGCGCTGATGGCCAACGACTCCACGGTCAAGGCGGGCTCCTGGGGCGCCCGCACGGTCGAGAAGATCATCAGGATCATCGAGAAGGCCTACGCGGACGGCCTGCCCATGATCTACCTGGTCGACTCGGCCGGCGCGCGGATCACCGACCAGGTCGACATGTTCCCCGGCCGGCGCGGTGCGGGGAAGATCTTCCACACCCAGGTGCGCGCGTCCGGGGCCATTCCCCAGGTGTGCGCGCTGTTCGGGCCGTCGGCCGCCGGTGGCGCCTACATCCCCGCGTTCTGCGACTTCGTGGCCATGGTGGACGGCAACGCGTCGATGTACCTGGGCAGCCCCCGCATGGTCGAGATGGTGGTCCGGGAGAAGACCACGCTGGAGGAGATGGGCGGGGCGCGGATGCACTGCACCGTGTCCGGTTGCGGCCACTATCTCGCGCCCACCGAGCATGACGCGCTGACCGCGGTCCGCGGCTACCTGTCCTACCTGCCCGCGAACTGGCAGCAGCGGCCGCCGGCCGCCGCCGCCCGGCTGCCGGAGCCGGCTGACCTGGCCGCGCTGATCCCGGCCAGCGAGCGGCAGGCGTACGACATGCGCCGCTTCGTCCGCGGGCTGGTCGACGAGGGTTCCTTCTTCGAGATCCACGCGCTGTGGGCACGGGAGCTGACCATCGGGTTCGCGCGGCTCGGCGGCCAGGTGACCGGGGTGGTCGCGAACAACCCGATGTTCAAGGGCGGCGTGCTGTTCGTCGATTCGGCGGACAAGGCGGCCCGGTTCATCCAGCTCTGCGACGCGTTCAACGTGCCGCTGCTGTTCCTGGCGGACGTGCCCGGGTTCATGGTCGGCACCTCGGTGGAGAGGCAGGGCATCATCCGGCACGGCGCGAAGATGATCAGCGCGGTGGCCGAGGCCACGGTGCCCAAGATCTGCGTGGTGGTCCGCAAGGCGTACGGGGCCGGCCTGTACGCGATGGCCGGCCCCGGGTTCGAGCCCGACGCCACCATCGCGCTGCCTACCGCGAAGATCGCGGTGATGGGCGCCGATGCGGCCGTCAACGCCGTGTACTACAACAAGCTGGCCGCGGTGGCCGACCCCGCGGACCGGGAGCAGGAGACGCAGCGGCTCCGCGCCGAGTACGAGGCGGACATCGACGTGCTCAGGCTGGCCAGTGAGCTCGTGATCGACGACGTCGTGCCCGCGGCTGAGTTGCGCGCCGAGCTGATCCGCCGGTTCGCGGCCGCCGCCGGCAAGGACCGCACATTCTCACGGCGACGCCATGGGATCACCCCAGTCTGACCAAGTCGCCCGGTTGTGCGTGGAATCCCAGGTGACTGAGGCCCTGATCTACGCGGCGTAACGGAGAAGCATTGGGATTCACGCCGTAGCATCTGTGCCATGACCTGTGTTCTGCTCGCTGAGGATGACACGTCCATCTCCGAACCGCTCGCCCGGGCGCTGCGCCGCGAGGGCTACGACGTTGACGTGTCTTCGGACGGCCCGGGGACGCTGGAAGCGGCCCAGGCCGGGGGGATCGACCTGATCGTGCTCGATATCGGGCTGCCCCGGCTGGACGGGCTGGAGGTGTGCCGGCGGCTGCGGTCGGACGGGCAGACCGTGCCGGTGCTGATCCTCACCGCCCGGGCGGACGAGGTCGACACCGTGATCGGCCTCGACGCCGGGGCCGATGACTACGTCACCAAGCCTTTCCGGCTGGCCGAGCTGCTGGCCCGGGTCCGCGCCCTGCTCCGCCGCGGCACCCCGGAGACCAGCGTCGTGCAGGGGGTCCGGGTCGATGCGGACGCCCGGCGGGCCTGGATCGGCGACACGGAACTCGAGC
The DNA here is from genome assembly GCA_963713815.1 of uncultured Actinomycetes bacterium. Classification (GTDB taxonomy): domain Bacteria; phylum Actinomycetota; class Actinomycetes; order Streptosporangiales; family Streptosporangiaceae; genus RYN-230. Next base: position 281,060 of record CAVQNH010000032.1, on the reverse strand, counting down.
TCACCACGAAAGAGTTCGACCTGCTGAGCGTGCTGGTAGGCGACGCGGGGAAGGTGGTCACCCGTGAGCAGATCATGCGCGAGGTCTGGGACAGCAAGTGGTGGGGCTCCACGAAGACGCTCGACATGCACATCTCGTGGCTGCGCCGCAAGCTCGGCGATGACGCGCACAACCCTCGCTACATCACCACGGTCCGCGGCGTGGGCTTCCGTTTCGAGCGAGGGGACTGACCACCTTCCGGGTGGTGACTGACCCATGCGCCGCCGTCTGCTCGTCTCCACGCTCGTGGTGGCGGTAACGGCTGTTCTGCTGCTGGGGCTCCCGCTGGCTTTCGTGTTCAGCCGCCTGCAGATCAGCGCGGCGGACCGGCAGGTGCAGCGGGACGCGACCACCGTGGCCAAGACGCTGCAGAACCGGGTGAACGTCGGGCTCCCCGCCGCGGTGCCAGAGGCCGCCGCCGCGGCCCGCTCGCTCCCGGACCGTTACATCAACGTGCGCGAGTACGGGGTGTCGGAGTTCACCCTCGGGGACCGCCCCGAGGCCGGCACCGCCATCATCAGGCAGTCGGTGACCAAGGACTTCCGGGTGACCGTCGCCGCGGACAACTCGGTCGCGTACGGGCGGCTGACCGAAGCTCTGGCGCTGATCGGCGCGCTGGCCCTGGCGGCGGTGGCGGTGGCGGTGGCCCTGGCCATCCTGCAGGCGCGGCGGCTGACCCGGCCGCTGGAGGAACTGGCCAGTGCGGCCGACCGGCTCGGGATGGGGGACGCGCGCCCGCTGGGCCGCCGTTACGGGGTGGCCGAGCTGGACCGGCTGGCCGAGGGCCTGGACGGCTCGGCGCGGCGCATCACCGACCTGCTGTCCGCCGAGCGTGACTTCGCCGCGGACGCCTCCCACCAGCTGCGGACCCCGCTGACCGCGCTGTCGATGCGGCTGGAGGAGATGATCGTGGCCGCCGGTGACCCGGAGGTCGTCCGGGAAGAGGGGGCCGCGGCCCTGGCCCAGACCGAGCGGCTCACCGAGGTGGTGAGCCAGCTGCTGGGCCGGACCCGGCGGGCGGCCCGCGGCGTGCCGTCGCTGCTGGCCATCGACGACGTGATCGCCCAGCAGGTCGTCGAGTGGGATCCGGCCTTCCGCCGGGCCAACCGGAAGCTGGAGGTGGCGGGGGAGAAGGGCCTGGCCGCCTACATCACGCCGGGTGCCCTGGCCCAGGTGATCGCCACCCTGCTCGACAACGCGCTGGTGCACGGGGCGGGTACGGTCACGATCCGCACGTCGCGGACCCCCAAGTCGGTGGTGGTCGAGGTCCGCGACGAAGGCAAGGGCGTGCCGCACGAGCTGGTCCCGCGCATCTTCGAGCGGAACGTCAGCGGCCGTCCCGGGGGTACCGGGCTGGGCCTGGCGCTGGCCCGCGACGTGGCCACCGCGGACGGGGCCAACGTGGTCCTGGTCCGGCCCCGGCCCGCGGTGTTCGCCGTATTCCTGCCCCGCGGGCTGCGCGGGGTCGATGAGACGCCCGTGGTGACGGGCCCGGCTTAGGCGTGGGGGCGGGGTGGGCCGGCAGGACCGCTGGCTGTCCTTCGTTTGGAGATGGTTCCGCCGGCCTCGGACCCCGCTGTTGTGCTGTCGGCTGAGGTTGCCGGCGTTACGCCTGCGGTCCTGCCGCCCACCCCGCCCAGCGCGCGCGTTACTCCGCCCAGCGCCCGCGCTACACCGCGCAGCGTCAGCGTCTCCTCGCCAGTGTCAGCCGGACCATCCCCACCCGGCGTCAGGTTGTGGTGGCCGGTGCGGCCAGGTGGCGGCGGTTGGTGATGGCGTGCCAGCTCAGGTAGATGACGGCGGTGATGACGAAGCCGGCCTCGAAGGTCAGGTCACCGACCGAGGGGACATGCGTGGGCACGATGCCCTTGTACTCGGTCTGGTTCGAGAACAGGATGATCGACACCACGACGCCGACCAGCATGGCCACCGGCCCGGCCCAGTTCTGGTACCTGGTGTCGAACAGCAGGCGTTCCAGCTCCCGCGGGTGCTGGCGGCGGCGCAGGAACTGGTCACAGAACATCACGGCCAGCCATGGGGCGATCCAGTAGGCGATGACGAGCAGGAAGTTGTTGTACTTGGTACCCGCGTCGTGCAGCCCGAAGAGCGCGACGATGAAGCCGATCACGCCGAACACGCCGGCCACGATGGCCCGGCGCAGGGCCAGCGGCAGCTTGATGCCCATCGCGGTGAACGACAGCGCGCCGGAGTAGATGTTCAGCACGTTCGCGGCGATCGCGCCCAGCGTGATGGCGAGCAGGGTGAGGTCGGCCAGGGCGGTGGGCAGGTGGCCGGTGAACGCGCCGGTGGGGTTGCTGTTGATGGCGCCAATGCCGGTCACGGTGGCGGACGCGGCCCCGGCCGCCTCGAGCAGCACGCAGGACACGAACACCCCGAGGCCGGACCACAGGGCGACGGCCCGCTTGCTGGTCCCCGGGGCCATGTACCGGGTGTAGTCGGCGGCGTACGGGTTCCAGCCAACCGCGTAGCCGAACGACGCTCCCAGCGTGATCAGGAAGCCCCCGATCCCGCCGCCGTGCGACGGCGCGCCCGGGCTGGACTTGGCGAAGATCCAGCACACCGCGATCACGAAGATGACGGCCAGGATCGGGAACGCGTAGCGCTCGAACACCTGCACCAGGTTGTGCCCGAAGAACGCGATCGCGATCTGGATCAGCACGATGATCACCAGGCAGAGCCACTTGGGCAGGTGGGTCAGGGTGTTCAGCGCGAAGGTGCCGCTGACGCTGTTCACGGCGAACCAGCCGATCCCGGCGGTGAGCGAGTTCAGCCCGGCCGGGAGCACGTTCCCCCAGTAGCCGAAGCCGAGCCGGGACAGCACCATCTGCGGCACGCCGAACTGCGGCCCGCGGGCGGACAGCACGCCCTGGGTAACCGAGCCGATCCCGGTGCCGATCACGATGGCCAGCAGTGCCTGCCAGAAGTTCAGGCCGAAGAACGCCACCCCGATGACGCCGACGAAGACCGTGGCGAACTCGAAGTTCGGCGAGGTCCAGGTCCAGAACAGCTGCAGCGGCTTACCGTGCCGCTCGTTCAGCGGGATGAACTCGGCCCCGCCGGGCTCAACGGCAGCAACCTTCGTGCCGTAGGTGCCTTCCCGGACCACCACACCCGGGGGCGGTTCCTCTTCCAGGACCGGACTCGTCTGGTGCTCAGGTGCCGCCATCTACATGCTCCTTCGGGGGTCGCACGTCCGGGTCTACGGCCGGCGGTCGGGCAAACGCGCCGATGATAAATCGCACTATGGCCGGGAGATGTTTCCTGTGCGTTAAATTTCCGGCGGCCCAGCCGTGACGCGCGTGACGTCCGTGACTCAGGAGAAGCCGGCCGGGCCGGTAAGAAGGCCAGCGGGGGCGGGCCAGGGGTGCGGGGTGCGTGTCCTCCCTCGTAGGCTACGGCGGGTGAGCGATCAACGCACCCCCCCGGCACCGGTCGTGGGCATGGTCGGCGCCGGGCAGCTGGCCCGGATGACCTACCAGGCGTCCATCCCGCTGGGGATCGGGTTCCGGGTGCTGGCCGACCGGCCGGACGACAGCGCCGCCCTGGTCTGCCCCGCCGTCACCGTGGGGGACTACCGCCGCCTGGATGACCTGCTGGACTTCGCGGCCGGCTGCGACGTGCTGACGTTCGACCACGAGCACGTGCCGGGCGAGCACCTGGCCGCGCTGGCCGGGGCGGGAGTCGCCGTGGCGCCGGGCGGTGCCGCGCTCCGCTACGCCCAGGACAAGCTGGCCATGCGGGACGAGCTCACCCGGCTGGGCGCGCCGTGCCCCCGCTACGCCCCGGTGGGCAGCCCGGCGGACGTGGCCGCGTTCGCTGCCCAGGTGGGCTGGCCGGTGGTGCTGAAGGCGGTGCGCGGTGGCTATGACGGCCGCGGCGTCTGGGTGTGCGACGGGCCCGGCCAGGCCGCCGAGGTGCTGGGCTACGGGGTGGCCCTGCTCGCCGAGGAGTACGTCCCGTTCGTCCGCGAGCTGGCCGCGCTGGTCGCGCGTTCCCCGCACCGGCAGGGCGCGGCTTACCCGGTCGTGCAGACCGTGCAGCGGGAGGGGGTCTGCCGGGAGGTACTCGCGCCGGCGCCCGGGCTGAGCACCGTCCTGGCCGAGGACGCGGAGCGGCTGGCCCTGGAGCTCGCGGACGCGCTGGGGGTGACCGGCCTGCTGGCCGTGGAGCTGTTCGAGACCTCGCGCGGCCTGCTGGTGAACGAGCTGGCCATGCGCCCGCACAACAGCGGTCACTGGACCATCGAAGGGGCCGTCACCTCCCAGTTCGAGCAGCATCTGCGGGCCGTGCTGGACCTGCCACTCGGAGTACCGCGGGCCGCCGCGCCGCAGGTGGTCATGGCCAATGTGTTCGGGGCCGCGGACCTGGCCGGCGCGGACCCGGACGTATACGACCGCTACATCCACGTGATGGCGGGCGACCCGGGGGTGAAGGTGCACATGTACGGGAAGGCGCCCCGGCCCGGCCGCAAGATCGGGCATGTCACGGTGGCCGGCACCGACGTGGCCGCGCTCCGCGACCGGGCCACCCGGGCCGCGAGCTACCTGGGCACCGGCAAGGAGCTGGCCGAGTGAGCGGGCCGCTGGTCGGCGTGGTCATGGGCAGTGACTCCGACTGGCCGGTGATGCAGGCCGCCGGCGCGGTCCTGGACGAGTTCGGGGTGCCGTACGAGGCCGACGTGGTGTCGGCGCACCGGATGCCTCACGACATGATCCGCTACGGCAGCGAGGCCGAGGGCCGCGGCCTCCAGGTGATCATCGCCGGGGCGGGCGGCGCGGCGCACCTGCCGGGCATGCTGGCCGCGGTGACCCCGCTGCCGGTGATCGGCGTGCCGGTGCCGCTGAAGTACCTGGACGGCCTGGACTCGCTGCTGTCCATCGTGCAGATGCCCGCGGGGATCCCGGTCGCCACCGTCGCGGTCGGCGGCGCCCGCAACGCCGGCCTGCTCGCCGTGCGCATCCTGGGCGCCAGCGACGCCGCGCTGCGCGCCCGGATGACGGACTTCCAGGACCGGCTGCGCGGCGAGGCGGAGGCCAAGGGCGCTGTGCTCCGTGCCGCCCGGGCGGACCAGGACGGCTGACCGGGCCGCCAGACGCTGACCGGGCCGCCAGACGCTGACCGGGCCGCCCAGACGCTGACCGGGCCGCCCAGACGCTGACCGGGCCCCTGGCTTCCGCCCGCCTAGCGCCTACTATCGGGTAATGAGCTCTGACTTTCCTGCTTTCGCGCTCACCGACGAGCATGAAGCGCTCCGTGAGGCCATCCGTGACCTGGCCGACGACAAGATCGCGCCACGGGCCGCCGAAATCGACGAGTCCGCAGAGTTCCCCTGGGATGTGTTCGAGGCGCTGGCCAAGAACGACTTCGCCGCGGTGCACATCCCCGAGGCGTACGGCGGCGCGGGCGCGGACGCGATCGCCACCGCGATCGTGATCGAGGAGGTCGCGCGGGCCTGCGCGACGTCGTCGCTGATCCCGGCGGTGAACAAGCTGGGCACGATGCCGCTGCTGCTGGCCGGGTCCGAGGAGCTCAAGCAGCGCTACCTGCCGCCGGTCGCCCGGGGCGAGGCGATGTTCTCCTACGCGCTGTCCGAGCCGGAGGCCGGCTCGGATGCGGCCGCGATGTCGACGCGCGCCGTCCGCGATGGTGACCGTTTTGTCCTCAACGGAACCAAGCGCTGGATCACGAACGCCGGGGTGTCGCAGTACTACACGGTGATGGCCGTGACCGACCCGTCGGCCGGGGCGGGGGGGATCTCCGCCTTCGTGGTCGAGAAGGACGATCCGGGTTTCTCCTTCGGTGCCCCCGAGCACAAGCTGGGCATCAAGGGCTCACCGACCCGGGAGCTGTACTTCGACAACTGCTCCATCCCGGCGGACCGGATGATCGGGGCGGAGGGCACCGGGTTCCGCACCGCGCTGGCCACCCTGGACCACACCCGGATCACGATCGCCGCGCAGGCCATCGGCATCGCCCAGGGCGCCCTGGACTACGCCACCGGGTACGTGAAGGAACGCCGGCAGTTCGGCCAGGCCATCGCGAGCTTCCAGGGTGTCCAGTTCATGCTGGCCGACATGGCCATGAAGGTGGAGGCGGCCCGGCAGCTCACCTACGCCGCCGCGGGGAAGTCCGAGCGGGCCCTGGATGGCGACCGCAGCGACGACCTGACGTTCTTCTCCTCGGCCTGCAAGTGCTTCGCCTCCGATACCGCCATGCAGGTCACCACCGACGCGGTCCAGCTGCTCGGCGGCTACGGGTACGTCCGCGACTACCCGGTCGAGCGGATGATGCGCGACGCCAAGATCACCCAGATCTACGAGGGCACCAACCAGATCCAGCGCGTCGTCATGGCCCGCCAGATCCTGAAGTAGCGGCGCGCCGGTGGCGCAGCGAAATGGCGCGTCCCGGGTCGGTCATGGATCTTAGGACGGTAGAGTGCGGCCCATGCCTTGGGACCCTGCGCTCCCCGCACACTCTGCCCGGTCAACCGGAATCCTGATCCGGGAGGCTCGCCGGCGGCATGGCTGGACTAAGGCCCAACTGGCGGACACCCTCGGGATTAGCTGGTCGGAGATTAACGACATCGAGAACGGCCAGCGGCAGATCGACGAGCCGACGCTGGACCGGCTGGCCAAAGCGATCGACGCGGGACCTTTTCCGCTGGACGAGTCGCTGCCCCTTCACCTCCGGGTGGAGGGTGGCCTGGAACTGTCGGGTGTCATCGACGTTAAGACCAGCAAGAACTCCGGGGTGGCAGTCCTCTGCGCCTCCATGCTGAATAAAGGCCGCACGACCCTGCGCCGCGTCGCCCGCATCGAGGAGATAAACCGGATCATCGAGGTGCTCCGGAGCATAGGCTTCACAATATCCTGGATCAACGACCAGAAGGATCTTCAGGTTGATCCGCCCGAAGAGCTCAATCTGGCTGATCTTGATGTCAAGGCCGCCTGCCGGACGCGCAGCATCATCATGTTTCTCGCCCCGCTCATGCGTGAGCGCACTCACTTCCAGTTGCCGTACGCGGGCGGCTGCAACCTCGGCACGCGGACAATTGAACCCCACATGGTGGGACTGCGCCCGTTCGGCCTGGAGGTCAAGGCATCCGGAGGGTTTTACCACGCGGAAGTAATCCCGGGGACCGGCCCGTCGAAGCCCATTGTGCTCATCGAGCGCGGTGACACTGTCACCGAGAATGTCCTGATGGCGGCGGCGAGGATTGAGGGTCCGACCATAATCCGGAATGCCAGCTGCAATTACATGGTGCAGGACCTGTGCTTCCTGCTGAGCGAGTTCGGTGTCCGTATCGAGGGTATCGGTACCACCACACTCACCGTGCACGGGGTGGCGGCGATCAACCGGGATGTGGATTTCTCGCCATCCGAGGATCCTATAGAAGCCATGAGCCTGCTCACGGCAGCTATCGTAACGTCCTCATCAATCACCATACGAAGGGTGCCCATCGAGTTCCTCGAGATCGAGCTGGCCATACTCGACGAGATGGGCCTCAGGTTCGAGCGCAGCCCAGAATATCCTGCCGCCAACGGGAAAACGCGCCTGATCGACCTGACGGTATTCCCGTCAACCCTTCGCGCGCCGGCCGACAAGATCCATCCGATGCCGTTCCCCGGGCTCAACATAGACAATCTTCCATTTTTCGCGCTCATCGCCGCGACGGCCTCAGGCTCGACGCTGATCCATGACTGGGTCTATGAGAACCGCGCCCTGTACCTCACCGAGCTCACCCGGCTGGGTGCCAAGGTGACGCTCCTGGATCCCCACCGGATTTATGTGGAAGGTCCGACACGCTGGTCGGGAACCGAAGTAATCTGCCCGCCGGCGCTGCGGCCTGCGGTCGTGATCCTCCTGGCGATGCTGGCCGCCAAGGGAACGTCCGTCCTGCGCAATATCTATGTCATAGATCGTGGTTATGAACTCCTCGCCGAGCGGCTGAATCTGCTCGGCGCGCATGTGGACGTCTTCCGCGACCGGTAAGTGCCAGGCGGCGACCCCTTCCGGTGTTCCTGGTCTGCAACCGGGAGTGGCAGGCGATGGGGGCGACCGGAGCCCGCGCCGTAAATCACCCTTTACGCGGGAATTCACGTTGAAGTGCAGATATGATATGTACTCGCAAACCCGTCGATATAGTCCCGTTCCGGCCTGATGAGCCAGGAAACGCTTTATATAAAGCGGGCTGGGTAACTATGAATGAGTGCGGACGCTTGCAAAAGCCGCGGCCAGTTCGCTCATAGCTCTCTGCGTCGGGCTCGCGTTCGTCGTCGTCTGCGTGGCGGCCATCGGCATACTGGGGACCCGGTCCTCGGCGAAGCTGGGGAACAACATCGCCAGCGACGAGCTGACCACGTCCACCGTGACGGGGCAGCTGGCCCGGAACATGGATGCGGCGTACGCCACAGGCGAAGCGGCCTTCCTGGCCAGCGGGGCCGGGGAACGGTCACGCCTTTTCGGCGCGCTCTACACCAGCCTGCTCCCGGCGGCCGATACCCGGCTCACCGCCCTCAAGCGGCTGCACGCCGACGATCCTCCCGCGGAATACGCCGGAATCGAGCGGCTCGTCCGGCAGTGGGTCGCCGTCCGTGATCTCCTCAGCCCGGCCACCGTGGCGGCCCGCCCGGCTCCTGCGCTCGCCGCCCGGCTGACCGCCGCCTATCAGCCACTGAGTGCCCACCTGAACCGCCTGCTTCTCGTCGAGCGGCGCGACGCGCAGGCGGACCGCCGGGCCGCGTCCGCGAACGCGGCCCGGCTCACCGGGCTCATCATCGGGGTGGCCGCGCTCGGCCTGGTGATCGGCGGGCTCCTGCTGTGGTCGGGCATCCGGCGCATCCGCCGGAACCTGGAGCCCGGGCAGGATCAGGTGGAGTTCGCGGACACCCTGCAACTCGCCAGCGACGAGGACGAGGCGCACCTGCTGCTCCAGCGCCATCTCCAGCGGACGCTCGCCGCGACCGGCGTCGTGGTGCTCAACCGGAACAACAGCGCGGACCGGCTGGAGGCGGTGACGCCGCTGCCGGGGGGATCGCCGCTGGCGGAAACGCTGCGCGGCGCCGAGCCCCGGTCATGCCTGGCGGTCCGGTCCGGCCGGACGCACCGCCTCAACGGGGACCGGCCCGCCCTGCTGGGCTGCCCGGTGTGCGGTCCCTGCCCGGGCGACTCCACGTGTGTCCCGCTCACCGTCGGCGGCGAGGTGATCGGGGCCGTCCTGCTCAACCACCCGGTTCCCTACGGCGAAGCCGAGGAACAGCGGATCCAGGAGTCCGTCGGCCAGGCTGCTCCGGTCCTCGCGAACCTCCGCAACCTGGCCGTCGCGGAGATCCGCGCCGCGACCGATGGGCTCACCGGGCTGCCCAATAAGCGCGCGGTCACCGACGCGATGAAGCGCATGTTCGCGCAGGCCTCGATGACGGTGTCACCGCTCGGGCTGCTGCTCCTGGACCTCGACCATTTCAAGCAGATCAACGACCAGGGCGGGCATCCCGTGGGGGACCAGGTCCTGGCCAGCGTCGGCGCGGTACTGCGGAGCGTGCTGCGGGCGCGGGACTTCGCCGGGCGCAACGGCGGGGAGGAGTTCGCGATCCTTCTCCCCGATACCGAGGTCCCCGCGGCGCTGGAGATCGCCGAGCGGGTCCGCGCGGCGGTGGCCGAGATCTCCCTCGCGGGTACCGACGTGTCGGTCACGGCCTCCATCGGGGTGGTCGGCTTCCCGGATCACGCCACCTCGCTGGACCGGCTCGAGTGGCTGGCCGACGCGGCGCTCTACCTGGCCAAGCGGCAAGGCAGGAACCGGGTCGAGCTGGCTGACCCGGCCGCCGCTGACTCCCCGGATGGCCTGGCCGCGCAGGCTTAGGGTTTCCGGGCCACGCCCACCAGGACCCAGAACTTGCTGGGGTCGGAGGGCACCTCGGCCGGGGAGTCGGGCCGCCACTGAGGGATGTAGACCAGCCCGGGGTCCAGCAGATCGAAGCCGTCGAAGAAGCGCAGGATCTCCGCGCGGGAACGCATGTGGATGTCCGTGGAGACGCTGCGGTTGTACACCGTCTCGGCCGCCTGGGCCACCGCGGGCTTGCTCTCGTCGGTGGCGTGGGCCAGCACGAGATAGCTGCCGGGCGCGAGCGCGTCCCGCAGCGTGGCCACGATCTGCCACGGATCGTCGGCGTCGGCGATGAAATGCAGGACCATGACGAGCAGCAGCGCGGCAGGCTGGCCGAAGTCGATGAGCCGCCGGACGGCGGGGTCGCCGAGGATCTTCTGCGGGTCGCGCAGGTCCGCGTCCAGGACGGTGGCATTCTCGTTGCCCGCGAGGATGGCCTTGCTATGCGCGATCGCGACCGGGTCAACGTCGGCGTAGACCACCCGCGAACCGGGGCGGCCCTCCTGGGCGACCTCGTGCACGTTCCCCTGGGTGGGGATGCCGGAGCCGATGTCCAGGAACTGGTCGATGCCGGCTTCGGTGAGGAACCGCACCGCCCGGCCGAGGAACGCCCGGTTGGCCCGGGCGCCCGCCCGGGAATTGGGCTCGACCGCGCTAATCGCGCGGGCGAGGGCCTGGTCAGCCAGGAAGTTATGGGTGCCGCCCAGCCAGTAGTCGTAGACCCGGGCTACGTTCGCCCGCTTGGTGTCTACTCCCGGGGGTACCCATCCCGCCTCGGCCATCCCGCCTCCCTGTTCCTGCCCGCACGCACCGGGGAGCGCCCCGTGGCAGCTGGCGCTGGTTGTTCTGCTGACTGGGCCAGTTTTTGCCAGTCGTTTTGCGGTACATTTCGTTTTTGCACGATAGCGCAGGGTACGGGCAATGGCTGCCGGTACCGCGTGGCCACGGGGGCCAAATGGCCTGCGGCTACTGCCGGATAGGCCGCTGCGAGGGGGGTACTGGCCGGTGAGGACTGGGTGCAGATACCGGTGGCGTCAAGGATAGCGGGGGATCACGGGCCGGCGCTGCCCCGGCGGCGCGGGCCGGACCTGGCCGGCCTGGCCGCGTTCACCCTGGATTCCCAGGGCCGGGTGGCCTCATGGCCGGTGTCCGCCGAGCGGCTGTTCGGCCATGCTGCGCCGGCGGTAACCGGGCGCCACGTATGTGACGTGCTGATGACTGGCCCTGGCCAGCGCGAGCTGGCCGGTGACGCCCTGGCCGAGGTCTCGGCCGGACGGGTCTGGACCGCGACCATGAGCATGGCCTTCGCGGGCGGCAGCGGCCCGGTCGCCATCCGCTGGGAGCCGCTGGGCGGCCCGGGTGCCGGGGTGCTGGTGATCGGGCAGCATGTCTCGCCGGCCGTCAGCCCGGGCTGGCTCCGTGAGGCGGCCGACCGGATCGGCACCACGCTCGATCTCCCCCGGACGGCACGTGAGGTCGCCGACGTCGCCGTGCCCACGTTCGCTGACGTCATCGCCATCTTCGTGTTCGAACGGCTGCTCGCCGCCGATGAGCCTGTCGCGCCCCAGGCCGGGCACGGGGCCGTGATGCGCCGGCTGGTGACCCGGCTGGCCGGCCAGCCCGCCGCGGTCACGGACAGCCTGCTGCGCCCCGGTGAGGTGATCGTCTTCGGGGACGACTCGCCCAGCTTCCGGGCCATGCACACGCGCAGCCCCGTCCTGTTCGACCGCCTCGACGACGAGAGCGCCGAGCGGATCTCCCGGCGTCCCGGCGGCCATGAGCTCGCCTCCAGCTGGGCGTCGTTCCTGTCCGTGCCCCTGGTGGCCCGGGGGGTGGTGCTGGGCTGCGCCACGTTCGGCCGGGCGCCGCAGAGCCCGGACTTCGGGCCCGATGACGTCGCCGCGGCGGGCGAGCTGGCCTCCCGGGCCGCGGTGTGCATCGACAACGCCCGGCTCTATCACCGGGAACGGCGGACCGCCTTCGCGCTCCAGCGCGGGCTGCTGCCCGGCGAGCCCCGCGTCCCGCCGGCCATGGAGGTAGCGCACCGCTACCTGCCGGTGGGCGCCAGCATGGTGGGCGGGGACTGGCATGACATCGTCTCGCTGCCCGGCGGCCGGGTCGTCCTCGTCGTGGGGGATGCGATGGGGCACGGCCCCGAGGCGGCGGCGGTCATGGTGCAGCTGCGCACCGCGACGCATGTCCTGGCCGGCCTGGACCTGCCGGCCGGTGAGGTGCTGGCCGGGCTCGACATGCTGGCCGCGGGGATGCCCGCCTCGCCGTACGCCACCTGCGTGTGCGCCGTGATCGACACCTCGGCCAGCAGCGGCGTTATCGCCGCGGCCGGTCACCCGCCGCCCGTGCTGGCGCTGCCGGGTGGCGGCACCGAGGTGCTGTCCGTGCCGGCCGGGCTCCCCCTCGGGCTCGGCGCCGGGACCTTCGAAGCCGCCCAGGTCAGCCTGCCGCCAGGCGCCACGCTCGCGCTGTACACCGACGGGCTGGCCGAAAGCCGCACCCGGCCCCTGGACGAGGGCATCTCCGTGCTGCGCGAGGCGCTCAGCCCGGCCCTCGCCCGGCCCGGCGCGTCGCTCGACAGTGCCTGCGAGAGCGTCACCCAGGCGCTGCGCCAGCGGGGCGAGGACGACATCACCCTCGTGCTGGCCCGCATCCGCCAGTAACCCCCTCCCCGGCGCCGTAAACCCATGACCAGCCGAGGCTCACCCCCCGATTCAGCCCAAACGCCCTTGACGGCGTCGGGGCGTCTTGCTCATCGCCGCCAGGCAGCGGGGGCGGCGATGAGAGAGTCATCGCAAGAATGTGCAATGCCGATACTTTTTAGCGCAAAAAATGACGTAAGAACGTCAGTTAACTGACGACTCTCGGGAAATGTTGGACATGGGTCTTGTTGAACGGGTTATCGGGCCTTAATGTCAGGTCACCTCGTGGGGTCCCCTGCCCCCGGGTGTCCTGCGGCGTCATCCCGAAAGGCATGTATCCCATGGCACGGAGCAGCACCGGAGCGCAGGCCGCGTGGTCGCGCAGGCCACGGCACATCGCCGCCGCCATGGCCCTGGCCGTCACCGCCGGTCTCGGTATCGCGTCCGGCAGCCCGGCGCTGGCCAGCCCGGGCTCAGCCGCCCCGGCCCCGGTGGTCACCCGCGCGGCCCTCAACCCGTCGCTCGTCTCGGGCCGCGGGGCCGACCCAGGGTTCGCCGAGCAGGAGGCGGAGAACGCGGTGACGGACGGCACCGTCATCGGCCCCTCCACCGCGGCCTACACGCTGGCGGCCGAGGCTTCCGGGCGGTCGGCGGTCAGCCTGGCACCCGGGCAGTACGTCCAGTTCACGCTGCCGGCCGCGGCCAACGCGATCAATGTGCGCTACAGCATCCCCGACGCGCCCGCGGGCGGCGGGATCACCGCGCCGCTCGATGTCACGGTGAACGGCGGCCACCGCCAGACCATGACGCTCACGTCGCAGTACGCCTGGCTCTACAACGAGTACCCGTTCTCCAACGACCCGGGCGCCGGCCCGCTGCACCCGGACTGGTGGACGACGGAGTGCAACTGCGTTCCTGACGCCACGACACCCGCGCCGGTGTTCCCGACGCCGTTCCGGCCCAACCACTTCTACGACGAGCAGCGCCTCCTGCTCGGCCGGACCTACCCGGCGGGCGCCACCGTGCGGCTGACCGCTCCCGGCCGGGAGCGGTGCGGCGACCACGACCATCGACCTGATGGACTCCCAGCTCGTCGCGCCGCCGAGGTTCGTGGCGCGGGCCGCGAACGTGGTCCGGTTCGGCGCCGACCCGACCGGCCGCCGCGACTCCGCCACCGCGTTCGACCAGGCGATCGCGTTCGCGCAGCGCACCCACCTCCCGGTTTACATCCCGCCGGGCCGGTTCCAGGTGGACCGGCACATCATCGTGGACAACGTGACCATCGAGGGGGCCGGCAGCTGGTACTCGATCGTCTTCGGCCATCAGGTGGACCTGAGCACCCCGGCGCCCGACGGCTCGGTGCATACCGGCGTGGGCTTCTACGGCCAGGACGCGTCGGCCGGCGGCAGCAGCAACGTGCACCTGTCCGATTTCGCTATCGAGGGTGACGTCCGCGAGCGCATCGACACCGACCAGGTGAACGGCATCGGCGGTGCGCTCAGCAATTCGACCATCGACGGCCTCTACATCCAGCACACCAAGGTGGGCATCTGGCTGGACGGCCCGATGACGAACCTGAAGATCACCAATAACGTCATCGTCAACCAGATCGCCGACGGCATCAACTTCCACACCGGCGTCACCGACTCCACCGTCTCGAACAACTTCATCCGCAACACGGGCGACGACGGCCTGGCCATGTGGTCCGAGAAGGCTGAGGACGCCAACGACACGTTCGACCACAACACCGTGCAGACGCCGGTCCTGGCGAACGGCATCGCCGTCTACGGCGGCACGGACAATACGGTCTCAGGCAACCTCATCGCCGACCCGATCCGTGAGGGCAGCGGTATCCAGGTGGGGTCCCGTTTCGGCTCCGAGGCGTTCACCGGGAACCTGCAGATCACCGACAACACCACGGTGCGGGCCGGGACGTACGAGCTGAACTGGAACATCGGCCTCGGCGCCATCTGGATCTACGCGCTTGAGAAGAACATCAATGCCGACATCGAGGTGGCCGGGGACAATTTCCTCGACAACACCTACAACGCGATCATGCTGGTCTCGGACTTCTCGGTGAAGGACCTGTATTCGATCACCAACGTTCATTTCAGGGACATCAAGGTCGACGGCACAGGCACCTCGGTGGTCAGCGCCCGCACCGCCGGATCCGCGTCCTTCGAGAACGTCCAGGCCCGCAACGTTGGCGCGGTGGGCGTCAACAACTGCGGGTCCTTCCACTTCACCGCGGCGGGGTCGGAGTTCTCGCTGACGGACCTGGGCGGCAACACCGGAGGCGGCACCGCCGGGCCCTGGCTCGCCCCGTGGGAGCTGCCGAACACCATCACCTGCAACGATCGTCCGCCGGTCGTCCCGCCGCCGCCGCCGTCCGCGTGGTGACGCGCTCCGGTCGGCCCCGGCCACGGGCCCCACGGCCGCACTTCGGCCGGAGTGCCCGGCCGCTGCGGCCACCTGGCTTATCGCCAGCCCTAAGCCAGGTGGCCACCGGTTCTCCCGGCTTAGCGCTGCGGAACCAGCGCGTCCGCGGCAGGGATCTCGGGGCCGGGCTCGACCGCCACCCGGGGCAGGATGCGGTCGAGCCAGCTGGGGAGGGCCCAGTTGGCGGGGCCGATGAGGTGCATGAGTGCGGGAACCAGCAGGCTGCGGATGAGCAGGGCGTCGGCGAGGACGGCGAAGGCGAGCCCGAAGCCGAATTCCTGCAGGATCCGGTTGCCGCCGAGGAGGAACGACCCGAAGACCAGGATCATGATGCCGGCGGCGGCCGCGATGATCTCGCCGCTGTTGGCCTGGCCGGTGGTGACGGCCTGGTGGTTGCGACGGGTGGCCTGGCCGGTCAGGGCGGCCAGCTTGCCGGTCTGGGTGTGGTGCAGGTGGTGCCATTCCTCTTGCATCCGGCTGACCAGGTACACCTCGTAGTCCATGGACAGTCCGAACAGCACGGAGAACAGCAGGACCGGGATGAACGCGTCGATCGGCCCGGTGCCGGATAGGCGGAGGATTGAGCTGCCCCACCCCCAGTTGAAGACGGCGTTCAGGGCGCCGAGGGCGGCGCCGACGGCCAGCAGGTTCATGACCGCGGCCACCAGCGGGATGAGCAGACTGCGGAACACTGCCATGAGCAGCAGGAACGCCAGGAGCACGACCACGGCGATGAACACGGGAAGCTTGCTGGTCAGTGCGTGGGAGAAGTCGATGTTGGTCGCGGTCACCCCGCCAACGTGGACGGCCAGGCTGGTGCCGTGGGCGGCCCGCGGGATGAGGTTGTCACGGAGGTTGTTCACCAGGCCGACGGTCTGGCTGGCCTGCGGGCTGGTGGCGGGATAGACGGTGGCGAGCATCACCTTCGCGTTGGGTGAAGTCGCCGCGGGGGTCACCGACGCCACCCCGGGCGTGTGCGCCGCAGTGGCGAGGAGATGGCCGAAGGCGGTGACATCGGCGGGTGAGCTGGCCTGGGCGGCTGAGTTCGAGCGGCCCGTTGAATCCGGGGCCGAACCCGTGGGCCAGGGCGGTGTAGGCCTGGTGGGTGGTCGAACCTGCCGGGTCGGTGCTGGCGTCGGAGGTGCCCAGCCGCAGGCCGAAGATCGGCAGGGCGATGACCATCACCGCGGCGAGGGCGCCCAGGGCGACGAGAGCCTTGCGGGCTTGCACGACCCGGGCCCAGCGGAGCCAGAAACCGCTGGCGTCCGTGCTCGCCAGGCGGCCGGCGGCCAGGGCGGCGCGTTCCCGCCGCGACAGGACCCGGGGGCCGAGGAACCCGAGCATGGCCGGCAGGAAAGTGAGCGACGCAGCCATGGTCAGGGCCACCGCGATGGCCGCGCCGATCGACGGGCCGTACAGGAAGCTGACACCGAGGGCGAACTGCCCAAGCAGGGCGATGCAGACGGTCAGGCCCGCGAGGAGCACCGTGCGGCCAGAGGTCCGCACGGCCAGGGCGGCCGCGTCGGGGTAGGACAGGCCGGCTTTCACCGCGCTGCGGTGCCGGCTGATGATGAATAGCCCGTAGTCGACCCCGACGCCGAGGCCGATCAGGACGGCCAGCTCGCTGGAGACGCTCGCGACGTCGAACGCGTGGGAGAGCAGGCCGATCAGCGACGTGGCGATCACCAGGGCCAGCCCGGCGGTTACCAGGGGCAGCAGCGAGGACAGCATCGCGCCGCCGAAGATGATCAGCAGGATGGCCAGCGCCGCGGCGACCGCGACCACGACCGATATCCCGATGCTGGGGCGCTCGGAGGTTTCGATGGACTGGCCGCCGAGCGAGATGCGGACGTCCGGGCCGTCCGCGGATTCCGCCGCCCTGATCAGGTTCTGCGTGTCGGCCGGAGTCACCTGGGCGGCCGGCTTGTCCCAGGTCACGCGGGCGAAGGCGATGGTGCCAGACCGGCTGATCTGCGCCGCCCCGTTCTTGGCGTACGGGCTGGCGACGGTCTCTATGCCTGGCACCCTGGCCATCTTGGCCAGCGCCGCGGTCACCGCGGACTGCACCCGAGTGGACTTGATAGTGGTGCCGTGCGCAGCCTGGATCACGACCTGGTCGCCCTCGCCGGAAGCGGCCGGGAAATTCTGCGTCAGGAGAGTGGCGGCCGCCTGCGAATCGCTACCCGGCAGGCTGAGGTTGGAGTTGAAACTGCTGCCGACGGCCACGCTGACCCCGGCGATAACCACGATCGCCAGCAGCCAGACGGCTACCACCCTCTTGCGGTGCTCGAAGCACCAGCGACCCAACCGGGCCATGGGAACCTCCCTGGGAGAATGTGCGGGAAACGTCTGCCGCACCCAGGACCCAATGGTTTCCGCCGGGCCGCCTGACGTCGTGGGCCTGCGGGCTCGATCTGGCCTCGCCCCGCTGATGTACCGGGGGGCGCCCCGCGGACCCGGTACATCTCCAGGCGCACCGGATAATCACCCTGCGGGCGTACGCCAGCGGGGACGCCGTTCGCTACCGTCGAGATCATGCGCGACCCTGCCGTGCCCGACTGCCTGGACCCGCCGCTGACCCGGCGGCTGGCCGCGCACCGTTTCACGAACGCCGAGCTGGTGGCCATCGACGTGGCCACGGTCGTGGCGGTCACCGTCATCTTCGGGGTCTTCAGGCCGGCGCACTCGCCCACGCTGTCGGGAACCGCCTGGGATACGGCCGGCTGGGCCGCCTACGCCGTCGCCTCCGTCGTCATCCTGTTCCGGCGGCGGCTGCCCCGCTGCGTGCTGGCCATCGTCCTTCCTGCCGCGGTGCTGAGCTTGTGCCTGCAACGAGGCGGGTTCGCCACCATCTATGTCGCCATG
This sequence comes from uncultured Actinomycetes bacterium, assembly GCA_963713815.1. Taxonomy (GTDB): domain Bacteria; phylum Actinomycetota; class Actinomycetes; order Streptosporangiales; family Streptosporangiaceae; genus RYN-230. The sequence continues at coordinate 263,156 of CAVQNH010000032.1, read as the reverse complement.
GCCCTCTACTCCGTCGTGGTGGTCTCCTCCCGCCGGGCGGGGCTGGTCATCGCCGGCCTGGTGGCCGGCGCGGTGCTGGGCGCCACCATCGCCGGGGGTGGCGCCATGGTGATCCTGTCGTCCAACGGCGGGGTGGTGCTGGTCTTGCTGGGCTGGCTGGCCGCGGAGAACACCCGGGCCAGCCGGATGTACGCGGCGCAGCAGGCCGAGCGGGCCGCGGAGCAGGCCGCTGCCGCAGAGGCGGAGCAGGCCGCGCAGGTCCGCCGGGCCATGGCCGATGAGCGGGCTCAGATCGCCCGGGAACTACACGACATCGTGGCCCACGCGATGAGCGTGATCGCGGTGCGGTCCGGGGTGGCCCGCATGGTCATCGACACGGACCCGGACCAGGCCCGCGAGGCCCTCGGCATCATCGAGACCACCACCCGCCGGTCGCTGCACGAGATGCGCCTGCTGGTCGGAGTCCTGCGCGACGCCCAGGATCAGCAGGTGGAGCTGACCCCGCTTCCTGGCCTGGCCGACCTGGATCGCTTGGTCGCCGCCTCCGCGGCGGCCGGGGTAACCGTAGACGTGACCGTGGACGGGGCGGTCCGCTCGCTGCCGGCCGCCCCGGACCTGTCGGCGTACCGCATCGTGCAGGAGGCGCTGACCAACGTGGCCCGGCACGCCGGGCCAACGCGCGCGAGCGTCCGGATCGGCTACCAGCCGCACGAGATGACCATCGAGGTGGCTGACGACGGGCCCCGCGGGCCGGCGCCGTCCCCGGCCGCGCGGGCGGGCAGCGGTCACGGGCTGATCGGGATGCGCGAGCGGGCGGCCCTGTTCGGCGGTGAGCTGGCGGCCGGACCCCACGGATCCGGGTTCCGGGTCTGGGCTACTCTCCCCACGCCCGACGAGCGCGGCGGCGGGCCGCCCAGCCCCGGCTCCAGGGGCGAACCTGGCGGTGACGCCGCGCCCGGCCGGGACCCGGACCGCGGCCGCGGCGGCGTGCCCGCCGGTGACGGTGCCCGGTGACGATCCGCGTGGTGATCGCCGACGACCAGGCGCTGGTCCGCGGCGGGTTCGTGGTGATGGTGGCGGCGGCGGACGACATGGAGGTGGTGGGGGAGGCGGCGCACGGTGCCCAGGCCGTCGCCCTGGTCCGCGAGCACCGCCCGGACGTGGTGCTGATGGACATCCGGATGCCGGTCCTGGACGGCATCGAGGCCACCCGGGCCGTCACCACCGACCCATGCACGGCCGCGGCCCGGGTGCTCATGCTGACCACCTTCGACCTGGACGACTACGTCTACCGCGCCCTGCGGGCCGGGGCCAGCGGGTTCCTGCTCAAAGACACCGCGCCGGAGGAACTGCTGGCCGCGATCCGGGTCCTGGCCGCCGGGGATGCCCTGCTGGCCCCCAGCATCACCCGCCGCCTGATCCGTGAGTTCGCCGGGCGTCCCGAGCCAGGCGCGTACACCTCACCCGCCCTTCTCGATCCCCTGTCCGCGCGCGAGCGCGAGGTGCTGGTCGAGGTGGCCGGCGGCTGGTCGAACACCGAGATCGGCGAGCGCCTTCATATCTCGGCGGCCACGGCCAAGACCCACGTCAGCCGGCTCCTGATGAAGCTGGACGCGCACGACCGGGCCCAGCTGGTCATGATCGCCTACGAGACGGGCCTGGTCACGCCCGGCTGAATCGCGAGCGGCGCGGACCCGGCTCAGCCCCCAGATCAGGCCGCTAGGACAGCCGGCTGGATCAGGACCGCGTCAGGCTGGCCTTGGGACCATGACCGTGTCGTCATGACCCAGCCGGTCGCCGCAGGTGCCGCAGACGACCACGGTCTCGGCCGGTGCGCCGCAGGCCGCGTGGGCCATCCGGATCGGCCCGTCCGGGCGGCCATGATGGTCACCCCACTGGCGCATCGCCGTCAGCACCGGCCACAGGTCGCGGCCCGAATCCGTCAGCAGGTAGTCGTACCGGGGCGGGTGATCGGAGTAGGGAACCTTCACCAGCACACCCGATTCGACCAGCTTGGCCAGCCGGTCACGGAGCGTGTTCCGCGGCATGCCGAGGTTTTCCCGGAACTCATCGAACCTGGTCACACCGTTGAAGGCGTCCCGCACGATGAGCATGGTCCACGAGTCGCCGACCGTCTCCAGGCACTGGGCCACCGAGCAGCCCATGTCGGCGAACGACTTCCGTTCCATGCCCTCACACTAGTCAGTTGCATAATTAGATGCAAAAGTCCGGCTAGAGGGTTGCGTAACTAGACCAAGTGAGTTCTATCATCGAACCATCACGCTCCGGCCCACGGGACTTAGTGAGGCCGCCGGAAGCCGGAGCCTTCAGGAACCACCCGGAACAGAGGAGATGGACCGCCGTGACAGAACCAGCGAGCGGCGCCCGGCAGCCAGCACCCGCGGATCACCGCTGGCTGATCCTGGTCATCGTCGCAATCGCCCAGCTGATGGTGGTCCTGGACGCCACCGTCGTGAACATCGCCCTGCCCTCGGCGCAGCGCGCGCTCGGCTTCCCCAACGCGGACCGCCAGTGGATCGTGACCGCCTACGCGCTGGCGTTCGGCGGCCTGCTGCTCCTCGGCGGCCGGATCGGCGACATGTTCAGCCGCAAGAAGGTCTTCATCACCGGCCTGCTGGGCTTCGCCGGGTCCTCCGCGCTAGGCGGGGCGGCCACGTCGTTCGGGCTGCTGGTGACCGCCCGCAGCCTGCAGGGGGCGTTCGGTGCGATCCTCGCCCCGGCGGCCCTCGGCACCCTGATCACCACCTTCCGCGATCCCCGCGAACGGGGCCGGGCGTTCGGCGTGTTCGGGTCGGTCGCGGGCGCCGGCGGTGCCGTCGGCCTGATCCTGGGCGGGTTCCTGACCCAGGACCTGTCCTGGCGGTGGACCCTGTACGTCAACCTGATCTTCGCGGCCATCGCGGTGGCCGGGGCGCTGGTCTTCATCCGCGGCAGCCGGCCCGCCAGCCGTCCGCGCATCGACGTCGCCGGGGCGGTGCTGGGCGGCCTGGGCGTGTTCCTTATCGTGTTCGGCTTCGCCCACGCCGAGACGGCCGGGTGGTCGGCCGCGCTCACCGTCGGCTCCCTCGCGGCGGGCGTCCTCCTGATCGCCGCGTTCGGCCTGGCCGAACGGCGGGTCGGCTTCCCGCTGCTGCCGCTGCGGGTCATCCTCGACCGCACCCGCGGCGGCGCCTACCTGTCCGTCGGCGTGGCCGCGGTCGCGCTGTTCGGCGCGTTCCTGTTCCTCACCTACTACCTGCAGACGGTCAAGGGCTACAGCCCGGTCACCACCGGCCTGGCGTTCCTGCCGATGGTCGGCGCCTTGCTGGTGAGCGCGAACGTGTCCAGTAACGTCCTGCTGCCTCGCATCGGCCCGCGCGTCCTGATCACCAGCGGCCTGCTGACCGGGGCCGCCGCGATGGCCTACCTCACCCAGCTCAGCGTGACGTCCAGCTACGCCGGCTGGCGTGCTGCCCGCGCTGATCCTGCTGGGCCTGGCCTTCGGGATGATCCTCGCCCCGGCCATCAATACCGCTACCACCGGCGTGCGCCCCCAGGACTCGGGCGTGGCCTCCGCGCTGGTCAACACCATGCAGCAGGTGGGCGGGTCGATCGGCGCCTCGGCGCTGAGCACGGTCGCCCTGACCGCTACGGCCAGCTACCTGACCGCCCATCAGGCCAGCCCGCTGGCCCTCGAGACTGCGGCGGTGCACGGCTACACCGTCGCCTTCACGGTCTCGGCCGCCCTGTTCGCGCTCGGCGCGGTCCTCGCCTTCACCCTGCTGCCCTCCCGGGCTCAGCTGGCTCAGCGGCGGAGCGCCGCTGTCCCGGACGCCGCCTCCGCGGGGGCAGTCATCCCCGCCGCGACCGGGATGACCGGGGGTACCGCCGCCGCCGGTCCCGGCCGCGAAACCGGCCCGGCCCCCACCACCGGCCCGGCCCCCACCACCTGCCCAGCCTCCGGCGCTGCCCGGTAGCGGGCGCCAAGCGCCGGGGTGATCCCGGCGGTGTGGCTGCCCGGGGAGGGGGCGGTTCGACGCCGGGTGTCGGGCATTTTACGTAGCCGAATCTCATGACCGTGGGCGATCCGTGTCCGGTGGTGCCGTTCCTAGCCTTGTCCATGCGACCGGCGGTGAGTCTGCCGGGGTGACGGGGGAGGCTCGGTGGAGATCGACGAAGTCGCAGCGCGCCTGCTCCGGCAGTACTGGGTGTTGCTGATCATCTGCGTGGCAGTGCCTGTGGTTGCGGTCTCCTTTCTCACCTCCAGGCAGCCCGCCATGTACGCCTCGTCGGCCCGCATCATCACCGGCAGCGTGGTCCCGCAGAGCAGCGCGGCGGCGGACGCCGTGGCCAGCCAGGTCGAGGCGCTCGCCACTGGCCGGACCGCCGTTTCGCAAGCCCTCCAGTCCGCCGGGGCGGCCCGGAATGTGGGTGACTTCATCGGCACTGACATCGCCGTCAGCGGACTCGGCAGCTCCCAGGTCATCGACCTCACCGTCACCGACCGGAGCCCGCAGGTCGCCCAGAAGGTCTCCAGGGTTCTCGCGGCCGAGGTGGTCGGGTCGATCAACAACGTGGGCCAGAGCGGGCTCAGGGCCGCGCTGACGGCCAACGACCAGGAGATTGTCCGGTTGTCCCAGCGGCGGGCCGTGATGGCCGGCCAATCTGCGGCGCAGCCGCGGAACCAGCAGCTGCAAGCCCAGCTGGCCGGCCTGGACCAGGTGATCGCGAACTTCACCGGTGACCGGGCCGGCTGCTGATCCAGGCGGGCACGCTGGGCCTGGCCACGGTCATCGACGAGCCGGCCCTGCAGTCCCGGCCGGAGTCCAAGGCGGCCGTGCAGAAGCTGGGACTGGCCGGGCTGCTCGGGCTGGTCGCGGGAATCCTGATCGCGTCGATCGCGGAGACGGTGCGGCCCACGGTGCCGGGGGCGCGGCGGGTCAGCCGGCGGCTGGGCGTGCCCGCGCTGGGCCAGCTGAGCGGCGCGGACATGAACGGGGCGCGCACTCCGGCCGTCGGCGAGATGGCACTGCGGTTCCGGTTGGCGGCCGCGCACGCGGATCTCAGCACGATCGCCCTGGTCGATATCGACGGGAAACGTGAGCTGGCCGCCTTGGCCGCCGGGCTGATGCAGTCCCTGCAGGCCTCGTCTGCGGACGGCGGCGTGCCCGGCCAGGCCGGCCTGGCCGGGTGGGCCAACGGCAGCCAGCGCCGGGACCCGGACGACCAGCCAACTCTCGCCGGGGTCGGCCCCAGCGTCCTGGTGAAGCCCAGGGCCGCCGTCACCGGGAGTGCGGCGCTGCAGGTCTACCCGCTGGGGCAGATGAACTGGGTAGCCGGGACCAGGCAGGTAGGCATCATCGTCCTGTCCGGCCCGGTGGCCCGGGTGTCCCGCATCACGGCGCTGGAGGACCTGTCCAGGTCGTCCGGCTGGCCGATCGTCGGGGTCGTGGGTGTGCCACGGATGCGGCGCCGGTGGCTCCGGCGTGCACGGCCCGGGCCGGCCGGGAAGAGCCCGGCGCGGATCACGATTCCGAAGGCCGGCGTCCGTGACCGCGACCGCGGTGCCGTTCGCCCGGGTGGAGATCGTGCCGGAAGCCCAGCAGGCGGCGTTGAACGTGCTGCGCTCCGGGTGGATCACCATGGGCCCGGAGACGGCGGCGTTCGAACGCGAGCTGGCCTGTTACCTGGGTGCCCGTCAGGTGATCGCGGTCTCCTCGGCGACCGCGGCCATAGAGATCGCGCTGCGGGCGCTGCACTTGCCGGCCGGTGCCACCGTGCTCACTCCGAGCCTCACGTTCTGTGGTGCGGTGGCGGCCATCGTGCAGGCCGGGCTGCGCCCGGCCCTGGTGGACGTGGATGCGGGAACGCTGCTGCCTACCGCGGAGACGGCGGCGGCCGCCGCCCGCCGGGTTGGCCGCCCGGCCGCCATGGTCGTCCAGCACATGGCAGGCCACCCTGCGGACGTCGCGGAACTCGCCGCCGCGGCCGGGCTGCCCCGGACCCGGGTCGTGGAGGACGCCGCGCACGGGATCGGCGCCGAGCTGCGCGGGACCCCGGTGGGCGGCAGGTCCCACGCGGCCTGCTTCAGCTTCTACGCGACCAAGAACCTGCCCATCGGTGAGGGGGGCGCGATCGCCACCGACGACGACGAGCTCGCCGGCCAGGCTCGCGTGATGCGGCTGCACGGCATGAGCCGCGACGCGTGGCGGCGGTACCTTCCCGGCGGCAGCTGGCGCTACGACGTGGCCGAGCCCGGCCTCAAGGCGAACATCACCGATGTTCAGGCTGCGATCGGCCGCGCCCAGCTGGCCTGCCTGCCGGCCTGGCAGCGGCGCCGCGAGCAGCTGGCCGCGGCCTACGACGCGGCTCTGGCCGACGTGCCCGGGCTCATCCTGCCGCGGCGGCCGGACCAGGGCCGGCACGCCTGGCACCTGTATCAGGTGCGGGTCACACCCGGCTGCGCGGTGTCGCGTGACGTGATCATGAATGCGCTGGCCAGGCAGCAGATCGGCACGTCGGTGCATTTCATCCCGGTCCATCAGCTTTCCGCCTACCGGCGGATCCTGCACCCCGATGAATGCCGGTCGGTGCCAGTCACCGACCGGGTGGCCGAGGAGGTGGTCTCCTTGCCGATGTACCCCGGGCTCACCGATCCCGAGCTGGCCCGCGTGACCGGCGCCGTGGCGACCATTACCGGCTGCACTGTGGCGGCCTGACTGATGACTCGACCAGGGGGGTGGAGGCCATGCTGAGCTGGCCAGGGAATCGGCACGCCGAGTTGGACGGGCTGCGGACGCTTATCGTCGGGGCAGGAGAGGCTGGCCGGACACTGGCCCGGGCCCTGCGGCGCAGCCCGAGCTACGGGCTCTCGCCCATCGGCTTCCTCGACGATGCCTTCGGCCTGACCCGGGCCGCTGGCCTGCCGGTGTACCGCCCGATCCAGGTGCTGCCCGAGGTGGCCCGGGCGCACCGGGCGGAGGCGTGCATCGTCGCGATCCCGTCACTGCCCGCGCCGAGGCTCGCAGAGATCGTGGACACCGCCAGGACCAGTGGCCTGCTCGTCCGGTACCTGCCGTCATTCCTCGCCGCCGTGGAACGCGACGCGCGGATCTCTGACCTGCGCCAGCTGCGGGTGGAAAGCCTGCTGGGCCGCCGGGAGCTGCACGTGGTGAGTGAGAAGGCAGCCGCCCTGATCTCCGGCAAACGGGTTCTGGTCACCGGGGCGGGCGGTTCCATCGGAAGCGAGCTGTGCCGTCAGATCCGGGCTTCGGGCCGAGCCGCGCTCTACCTCCTGGATCACGATGAGTCCAACCTGCACCGGCTGCAACTCGAGATCACCGGAAGCGGCCTGCTTGACGGCGACGAGATCATCATCGCCGACATCCGCGATCAGCGAAGGATCGACCAGGTCTTCGCGGCTACCCGGCCCGAGCTGGTTTTCCATGCGGCGGCCCACAAGCACCTGCCGCTGCTCGAGCGTCACCCGTGCGAGGCCGTGAAGTCGAACGTGCGCGGTACCCAGAACGTGGTCCGGGCCGCCGTCCGCCACGGCAGCAGCCACTTCGTGCTCATCTCCACCGACAAGGCTGCGGACCCGGTCTCTGTGCTGGGCGCCAGCAAGAGACTGGCCGAGCTGGTCGTGCAGCGGGAAGCGGGCGGCCCGGTAGCGCTGGCCTCGGTTCGCTTCGGCAACGTGCTCGGCAGCCGCGGATCGTTCCTGTCCGTACTGGCCGACCAGATCGCCCGCGACCAGCCCGTGACCGTGACGCACCCGGATGTCACGCGGTTCTTCATGACGGTGGAAGAGGCCGTGGGGCTCGTGCTGGAGACCGCGGCCATGGCGGAGTACGCCGAGACGTTCGTCCTCGACATGGGCGAGCCGGTGCCGATCGTGAGCCTGGTCCGCAACTACGTCCGGCAGCTGAAGCTGCCGGACATCGAGATCCGGTATACCGGCCTGCGGCCCGGCGAGAAGCTGTCCGAGAAGGTGTTCTCGGACGCTGAGGAACGGGTCCGAGCGCGCACTCCAAGATCTGGGCGACCCGGAGCGCGGAGCCGGCGGAGGATTTCGGCCTGCTGCTGGCTGACCTGTACGACGCCGCCGACGAGTGCGACTCGGCCCGTTCGAAGGAACTGCTCCGGCGGCTGGTCCCGGAATACGCTCCGTCCGATCGCCCGGAGACCGCCGTCAGCGTCGGTGCCCCGTATCCGGACGGCTTCTGATGCGCGCGCTCAGCACCGCCGGTGAGCACCTCGGGGTGGACTGCGCTGTGCCGAGGCTGGCCGCCCTGCTGACGCCGGCACCGGCGGTGAACTGGAAGAGGCGCCCGTCGCGGATGAGACCCTGCACCTGGAGGTGCAGGCGGACCATCGGCCGTTCGGCCGAGACGGGTGGACGCTGATCGGCCGCGGTGCCTGGGCCGTTCCCCCGTGCGCCCTCATCGACGGACGCGTGCTCCTCGGGGTTCGATCTGCTGGTCGAGCCCCGGGGCCGCGACGCTGCACGTGACGGCACGGTACCGGCCCGCGCCGCGCACCCGGGGCGCCAACGTGCTGCTCGGGTCGCGGTTCCGGCTCCTCGCGGCCCAGACCCTGGTGCACTACCCGGCGCTGTGGTGGGCGTCGCAGCGCGGCCGGGTGCCGCTGCATGTCTCGGTGACCTCGGGCGCCGGCGGGGTGACGATGATCGCCGGGCCCAGCGGCGTCGGGAAGTCGACGCTGCTGTCGGCCGGGCTGCCGCACGGCGAGATCGCCACCGCGGACAACGTCTGCGCATGTGACTCACGCACCGCCTACGGGCTGGTGGAACCGCTTCGGATCGAGCGGGGGCCCGGCGGCCCCGGCCGCGACGCACGGCCGCCGGGAGGTCCCGCTGCCGGGCAGAGTGCCGTGCCTGGATCCGGATCGTCTGGTGGTTCTCGGCCGTGCCGCGGCGGGGGAGAAAACCACGGTCCGGCCCCTGCTCGTCGGCGGAGGCGGCCCGCGCGCTGGTGGCGGGCACGTACATGGCCGGGGAATTGCGGCGCTTCTGGCCACTCGCGGCCACGCTGGCGCTCGCGACGGGAATCGGGCCGGCGCACCCGGACGTGTGCGGGATAGCCGCCGCGCTCGCCGCGCGGCTGCCCTGCCTCGACGTGCGGGTCGCGCACGGCTCGCCAGCGCCGATCGGTGAACTGCTGCGGATGGCAGGTGCGCGCGTGAGCCGGCTCTCCGTGGCCGTGGTGGTCACCCGCCTGCAGGCCGGCGCGGGCGGGGTCGCGCTGCGCGGCGCTCTCGCACTTGACCCGATCGCTACCAGGTCACGATCATCGCTGGCGACTCCGACGGCAGCGCTGACGCGGACGGCAGCGGCGACCAGCTTGCTCGCCCGCGCCGCCGAGGCCGGCCTGCGCGTGGTCAGCGTGCCCGAGCTGGTCTCCCCGATCTCGCCCGGCAAGATCTCCGGTGCCTGCGTCTGCTGACCGAGCACCTGGCGCAGGCGGGCTACGACGTCGTCCACACCCACAGCGCGAAGGCCGGCGCGCTCGGCCGGCTGGCCGCCGGAACGAGCCGGAACGCCGCGCGTCGTGCACACGTTCCACGGCTTCCCGTTCCACGAGTTCCAGTCCAGGGCCCGCCGCTGCGCCTACGTCGGCATCGAGCGCTACCTCGGGCCGGCGCACCGACGTCTTCCTGGCCGTCGGCGGCGCCGTCGCGGCCGAGGCCGTACGCCGGGGCATCGCGGCGCCCGAGCGGGTGCGGGTCATCAATCCGGCCATCGACTGGCCAGGCGCCCAGGCGCAGCGCGGCGGTCCGGGACGCCGCGCGGCCGACGGCTCGGGGTACCGGTCGGCTGCAAGGTCGTGGGCACGGTAGGCCGGGTCGACTACCAGAAGGCCCCCGAGTCCTTCGTGGACGCGATCGCCGCCCTGGACCGGCCCGACGTGTACGCGGTCTGGATCGGGGACGGGCCGATGCGACGGCGAGATGGAGCAGCGGGCCGCCCGCCGGGGCCTGCAGGGCCGTTTCATCTGCGCTGGGCATCGCGATGACGTGCCGGAGCTGCTGCCCGGGCTCGACGTCTTCGTCATGGCCAGCAGGTATGAAGGGCTGCCCTGCGCGGTCGCTGAGGCGATGACCGCCGGCCTTGCCGGTGGTGGCCACCGCAGTCAACGCCGTCCCGGACGTCGTCCTTCCAGGCGAAACCGGCCTGCTGGCCAGCCCCGAGCGGCCGCGGCAGCTCGCTGCCGCGATCGGCTACATGCTCGAGCCAGCCGGCCGAGGCCGCCCGGATGGCCGCTGCCGGGCGGCGGCTGATCGCGCGACAGCTTCGCCCCGCAGGCCCTTGCCGAAGTTCTGGAAGCGCGCCTACGAGGGCGGCGTCGGCAGTCATGCCCGCCGCGCCGGTACGCTGCGCTCGCCCGGCCCGCCTGAGCTACCCCGGAGGACCTCATGGATGTCACGCTCATCGCCCGGGAGCCGCAGGCGGGCGGACCTGGATCCCCGGGTGTTCGACAGCGCGCAGATACCCGCGGCGTCCGAGGGCGCTGGCCGACCTGCGCGCCACCGTCGGCGGCGCCGACCTGGCCGCGCCGCCCGTCGTCCTACCGGACTTCCATCACAAGTCCAACATGGAGCTTCCGTCCTCGGTAGCCGTGGCCACCCGCGCCTCCATCCGGCCGACCCTGACCAGCGCCTCGGTGAACTGCGGCATGGCGCTGATCGCGTTCGACTCTGCCCGCCCGGACCGGGCCGGGATCGACGAGTTCTACCGGCGCGTCCGCGAGCGGTTCCCGTACCCGCCGGGCACCAGCACGGAGCTGTCGGCCGCGGGATGTGCTCCGCTGCGCGACGGACGGCGGCGGCGTTCGCGGCCGACCGGTTCGGCGCCGAGGACGTCGATCCTCGAGCGCGTCGAGGAATTCGGGACCCTCGACCTGGACCGCTGGGACGGCGCGGACCGGCTCCGGCGCGAGCTGCCCGCGCTCGTCCTGCAACTGGCCCGGCTGAGGTTCGGCATGGTCGGCCCGACCAATCACTTCATCGAGCTGCAGGAGGTCGAGGAGGTGCTTCGACCCGGACGCCGCGGCGAAGCTCGGCGTCGCACCGGGCCAGCTGACCCTGCAGTATCACGCCGGCGGCGGCGTCCTGCCGGGGGCGGTCGGCGCGATGTTCGGCCGCAGGAAGCACTACCCGAAGCAGATCCGGGCGGCGATGTCGGTGGTCAAGCCGCTCTACCACGGCATGACCGCCCGCTCGCTGGCGCAGCTGAGGCAGCGGTACCGGCTGTACTTCGCCGGCGGCTGCCCGCCGGTTGCGCTGGACAGCGACGAGGGACGCCGGCTGATGCTCGCCAACGCCGCCGGCGATGAACTACGGCTTCGCGTTCCGGATCGCCATCTACGCCGGCGCTGCGCCAGATCGCCGCCGACGTCTTCGGCGGCTCGCCGGGGCAGCTGGTGGTCGACTCCCCGCACAACTCGATCTACGAGGAGGAGGTCGGCGGCAGCCGGCCGTCGTGCACCGGCACAACTCCTGCCGCGCGTACCCGGCCGAGCTGATGCCGCGGGAACGACCTTCGCCGAGACCGGCCAGGCGGTCCTGGTTCCCGGCACCCACCGGACGTCGTCCTACCTGTGCGTCGCGCGGCGGATCGGCGCCGCGCTGCACTCCGCCTGCCACGGCGCGGGCACCGTCGTCAGCGACTTCGCCCGCCGGGGGATCTCCGGCCAGACCCGCGGCAGCGCAGCACGCTGCGATTCCGCTACGACGACGCGGCGCCGGCGAGCGCCGCGCACTTCGATGACAAGGGCGTGAACGAAGTCCTTGGCGTCCTGGTCCGTGGCGGCCTGGTCCGCCCGGTGGCCAGGATGCGCCCGTTCGCGGTACTGCACTGAGGAGGATCGTGACTGCGCAGTGGACGACTCCGGGCCAGCGGTGGCGGCTGCTCGCGCCCGCGGGAGCCGTGGCCGTTGACGTCCGGTCCGGGCCGCTGGCCGTCCGGCGTACCGTCGCGGAACTGCGAGCGCTGCCCGCCGGGACCCCGGTCGTCCTGCTGGACCACCGGCCGGGCGGGCGCCTGCGGGCGCGCCGGATCGCCGCGGCCGGCGCGATCGTCGTCGACCGCCAGTACGTCGCGCTCCCCTCGCTGCGCCGGGCCATCGTGGTGGTCGAGGACACCACGGACGCGCTCCGCTGGGCGTGCCGGTCGCTGGTGACGCCCGCCGCCCGGCGTCACCTGGGCGCATGCGCTGGCCGACGCGGCCGTCAAGTTGCTGCGCCGCTGTCCCGGCGCCGCCGGGTCGCTCGCGGCCGGACGAGTCGTCGTCGGGAGGACGGCATGACCTATCCGGCGCACCCAGGCCCGGGAACCCTGCGCCCGGCACGCCGGGACCAGGCCGCCCGCCGACCTGCGCGCGCTGCTGAATGCCCCGGGCAGCCGGACCGTCCTGCTGGACGGGTCCCGTGACCCGAACTCCGGCGTGACCGTCCTGGTGATGGCGCCCGGAGCGCCGCAGCCGCACCTGGCGGTGAAGATCGCCACCACCCCGGCGGCGGCCGAGGTGATCGAGCGCGAGGCAGGTTTCCTCGTCGGCTGGGCCGGCTGACGCTGCCCCGGGTCGGGTCGGCCCTGCCCCGGCACGCCGGTGTCTTCGATGTGGACGGGATGCTGGCCGTCGCCACCTCGGTGGTGCCCGGCGTGCCGATGCGGACGGGCTACCACACGTTCCGGCATCTGGGCGACCCGGCCTCGGTGCGCGCCGACTTCACCGCCGCCGGGAACTGGCTCGCCGCCCTGCACGCCGACAGCGCGACCGGGTCCGCGCCGATCGCGCTGCTCGACGGCGTGGCCGGGCAGATCGCCGCCCGCTGGCCGGGAACGGATGCGCCGCCGCGCTCGCCGGCCAGCTCGGGCCGGTGGCTGCGCGGCTGGCATCGGCCGCACGCCGCGCACGGTCGTGCACGGCGACTTCTGGGCGGGCAACCTGCTGATCACCGGCGAGACGGTGCACGGGCGTCGTCGACTGGGCAGCTGGTGAACTGTCCGGCGAGCCGCTCCGCGACGTCGCCCGGTTCGTGCTGAGCTACTCGCTGTACCTGGACCGGCACACCCGGCCCGGCCACCCGGTAGCCGGTCATCCGGGGCTGCGCGCGGACGGCTGGGGCGCCGGGATCCGGTACGCGATCGCCGGGCAGGGCTGGTTCGGCAGCTCGTGCGCGACTTTGTCACGACGGCGCTGGCCCGCCTGGGCGCACCGGCACGCTGTGGCGCGATGTACTGCTCGCCGGGCTCGCCGAGGTCGCGGTCACTGCCGATCACCCCGATTTCGCCGCCCGGCACCGTGACCTGCTGCTGCGGCTGGTCAGCGAGGTGGCCCAGTGACCTCCCTGGCGCACCTCCCGGACCGCGGTGCTTCCCGGCCTGGCCGCCCCGGAGCAGCCAGGCGGCCCCGCAGGCCACGCCGCGGCCAGCCGCCGGCGCAACGTGGTCAAGGTAGTGATGGGCGTCGCCATCGCGGCGATGCCGCTGGCTGGTCCCGGCCGGCACCGGGAACACCGCGCCCGCCGACGTGTTCCTCGCCGCTGCCATCCTCATCGGTGCGCTGTGGTTCTCCAGCCAGCGCCAGGCCATGCGCTTCCCGTACATGCTCCCGGTCGGCCTGTCCATCCTGGCCGGGGCGCTGGCCAGCACCGTCGCCTACTCAGGCGCCTACATGAGCGTTGGCGGCGGGCTGGTCTCGCTGATCCAGGACGCGTTCTTGCTGGCCTGGGGCATCACGATCGCCAACCTCGGCCGCGATCCCGCGTTGCTGAGGACAATCACCCGGGCCTGGGCGATCAGCGTCACCTGCTGGGCCGCCCTCATGATCATCGGAGTGTTCGGGCACATCGCCCTGCTGTCCGGCGAGACCGCCCGGAACGGCGTCCGGGCCGCGTTCACGCTGGGCGACCCGAACCTGGCCGCCAACTACTTCATCTGCTCACTGCTGGTGCTGCGGGCGACGCGGTACCCGGGCCGGCCTGTCCTCGATGGCTCTGCTGTGCGCTGATCGTGACCGCCATCGTCCTCACCGGCTCCAACGGCGGCGCGCTGGTGCTGGTCGTCACGACCGTGCTCGGCGCCCTGTTCAGGCTGGCCCGGCGCCGGGGCGCCGCTCCGGCCGTCATCACCGGCGCCGCACTCGTCCTCGCCGTGCTGGCCATCGCCCCGCATGTGCACGTTCAGGCATCGTGGCGCAGGCCCAGGCGAGCTCGCCACTGCTCAACGACTCGATCGGCCGCCAGGCGGAGAGCAGCGGCTCTCGCAGCACCATCCTGTCGGAGACCGAGCAGCTGTACTTCACCGGCGACACCCCCTTCGGCATCGGGCCGGGCGGGACCAAGACGGCGTTCCAGGCCCACCAGTATCGCTACGTCAAGATGGCCCACGACGACTACACGGCGGCCCTGCTGGAGCGGGGCGTGCTCGGCGGGGCTGGCCCTGATCTTCCTGCTCGTCATCATCGCCGCCCGGTGCCGCCGGATTGCCTCCCGGCCCCTGCGGCCGGACTACGCCGCGATCTTCCCGCGCCCGGAACTGCTCGGCGCCGCCGTGATCGGCATGTTCATCTCCGCGACGCTCTACCAGGTCCTGCACTTCCGGCACCTGTGGGCCCTGCTCGGAGTCGTCGCCGCGGTGGACCTGTGGGGCCGGCGGGACCGTGACCGCGGCAGGCCGGACGCGGCCGGGGCGGCCCGATGAAGCGCCTCACCGCCCGCCTGACCAAGTACGTGCCGCGCCGTCCTGACCGCCAACGTCGCCGCCCGCGTTGTCGCGCTGGTCGCACTCACGCTCGCTACCATCCTGGTCGCGCACGCGGGCGGCCCGAAGCTGCTGGGCGAGCTGACCCTGCTCCGGGTGCTGCCAGGTCTGGTCGGCGTGCTGGTCTGCTGTCGGCCTGCCGAGCGCCGCGCCGTTCTTCCTGGCGGCGCGGGACTGCGCGACCGCCGCGGCTGCGGACGACCCTGTTCGCGCTGACGCTGGTCGGATCGCTGGCCGCGTCCGTGTGCTGGCTGGCGCTGAGCCCGCTGCTGCACCGGCTCTTCTTCCACTCGTGGCACATCGGCGTCGTGCTGGCCGCCGCGGTCCCGGTGTTCTCCCAGCTCTGGGTGGCGGCGGGCAAGTCCTTCCTGCAGGGCGAGAACGACATGCGCGGCGCCAACTGGGCGATCGCCGCCGAGGAGGCCGCGTTCCTGCCGGTGTACGTGGCCCTGCTGCCGTTCCTGCACGGCACCGCCCTGCTCATGACCGCGCTGGTCGGCGCCGACGTGCCTGGTCCGGCGGGCATCGCGATCCGGCTCGTTCGGCGCGGGTACGCGCGCGGGTGGGGCAGGCCGGACCTGCGGCTGGGCCGGGAGATCTGCCTGTACGGCCTGCGCGGTCAGGTTGGCGGCATGCTCTCGCTGGTCAACCTGCGGCTGGACGTGGCGATCCTCGGGGCGCTCGTCGGGCCCGGGCACGCTGGGCGTGTACGCGGTCGCCTCGAAGTACGCCGAGCTGCTCCGCCTGCCCGGACTGGCCATCACCTACGTGCTCTACCCGCGTCTGGCCGTGCGTGATCGGATCGAGGCCGGACGGGATGTTGCCACGTTGCTGCCGCGTGCCTTCATCATGACCGCGGTCGCCGCGATTCCGCTGGCCGCGGCCGTTCCGCTGCTGCCCCTGGTCTACGGGCACTGCGTTCGCCGGCGCCATGCTGCCTGCCTACATCCTCCTCTTCGGCCTGGTCGGCGAGGGCGTGGCCGGCCTGGTCAGCGCGTACCTGTACGGTGTCGGCCGGCCGGGGGCGAACTCGATCGCGCTCAGCGTGTCCGTGGTGGTCACGATCGGGCTCGATCTGGCTGCTCATCCCGCACTTCCACGTGGTCGGCGCCGCGGTCGCCTCGGCCGCGGCCTACCTGACCAGCAGCGCGGCGCTCCTCGTGTGCTACTTCGCCGTGCGGAAACTGGTCCATGTGCCCCGGCACAAGGCGCGGCCGCGGTGGGTGCGTCATGACCGCGCCGGCTCCGCCGCCGGATCGGCGATGTCGGCCGGTCATCGCGGTGGGCGGGCGTCATCGCTCACGCGTCGCCGGGGCGGTCGCGTGCGGCGGCGCCGTGCCCATCACGGCGGAGCGCCCCCGGTCAGCATCCCCCAGGCGTCAGTGCCGCCTTCCCCCGCTGCGCCGGTCGGCCGCCTACCGGACCGCGGTGGAGGTGGCCGCGCACGATCACCTTCGGGTGTGGATCGAGGCCGACATGGTCAAGCGCTGGGAGGAGGGATCGGCCTCATTCCAGGCGGCAGTCACCCGGGTAGCGGCCCTGGCCGACCGGCCCGGTGTCGTCGGCATCAAGATCGCCGATGAGCTTGGCTACCACGACGGCATGGACAGCGCCGCCAAGATCAGGGGGTTCTTGTCGGACACCGCGCGGGCGCTGCACGCGGCCGCGCCGAACAAGCTGATCCTCGTCGACATGGTGGTGCCGCAACTCGGCTGCCTGCCAGGTCCCCAGCCAGGCCGCACCGGCCGCCGCGGCCTGCGCGGCGGCGGCGGACGGCCACTACCCGGAGCTGGCCCTGCCCGAGATCGGCAGTTATCTGCGCATGCACGCGATTGACGTGCTCGATCTCAGCACCGGCCTGCTGTCCGACAGCACCTATGCGAGCTGGGGAACTACCTCCGATGCCGCGCAGACCGCCGCCTGGCAGGAGGTGAGCAGGCGCGGCTGGCCCCGCCTGGTGCAACTGCAAGCCCGCAAGGCGCTCGCGCACCCGGGGAGCTACCGCGCCGCCCCGGCTGAGGCGGCCGATGATGTACGGCTGTTCGTTGACATCCCGCTCGCCCATGGCGCACGCGCGGTTGACATATGGACGTGGCACCAGGAGTACGACGGTGCGATGTACCAGCTGATGAACCCCGGGATGCGGCCGAACGCGCTGTGGGATCAGCTAGAGCAGCAGCGCCGGGCCGGCCATGTGCTGTTCACCCACATGAGTCCCCACTCAGTCGAGTCCGGGCTGGACCGCGATCTGGCCAAGATCGCCACGGTCTTCACCGACGTCTTCCTGCCGGCGGGCACCGGATGAGCGGCGAATCGATGCGGATCACCTACCTGGGCCACGCCGGGCTCCGGGTCGATGGTGCCGGCGTGCGGCTGCTGATGGATCCATGGCTGTCCGGGCGAGGTGCATTCCAGGCGTCCTGGCACCAGTTCCCGGCCAACGCTCATCTCGACCACGCCGCTCTGGCCGACTGCGACTACGTCACTGTCTCGCACGAGCACCTTGACCACATGGATCTGTCCGTGCTGACCAGCCTGCCGGTGACCACGACGGTGCTCATTCCGCGGTACCCGTCACCGAATTTCCGCGACCGCCTCGCGGCGGCCGGGGTGGCCAGCGTCATCGAGGTGCGGGCCTGGGCCAAATTCCCGCTCAATGAAGCCGGCGACTGGCTGACTTTCATCACCGAGCAGTCGCCGATGTGCCATGACGCGGCGGTCCTGGTCTCGGTGGGGGGCGCGTCCTTGCTGCATGGCAACGACGCCCGCCTCACGGTGGGTCAGGCCCGCCGGGCGGCCCTGGAGTGCGGGGGCCGGCTCGACGTCATGGCCGTGCAGATGGCCAGTGCCACCTGGCATCCGATCTGCTACGACTACCCGCCGGAACAGATCCGGGAGGTCGGCGCGGCCAAACGGGCAGGCAAATTCAGGGCGGTCAGCCGGCTGATCAGGCAAGTGAAGCCGGGACTGGCGGTGCCCTTCGCCGGGCCCATGTGCTTCCTCGACCCCGAGATCCAGCAGCACAACCGGTGGCTGAAGCCACCCGGCCTGTTCCCCGATCAGAAGCAGGCCGCCGAGTTCCTCGCCGGGCGGCTACCCGGCCAGAACGTAGGCCTGTGGCTGCCTGGTGATGAGTACGAACCGCTATCCGGGCGCCAGGTTGCCGACCCGCACTGGCATGACTTCGACTTCGACGATACCGATGAGTACCTGGACGCTTATGCCGCCGCCCGCCGCGGCGACATCGAGGCGGTGCGGGCGGCCTTCCCGCCGCCAGGCGCGGAACTGCGTGACGCGTTCGTCGAACATTTCCGCCGGCTGGGCGAGCTGAGCCCCTACTTCCTGGATCGCATCGACATGACGGTTCGCTTCGAGCTGACCGGAGAGGTCGAGGGCCGGTGGGACGTCGACCTCCGGCCGGACGGGGTCCGGGTCGACCTGGGTGGCCGGTCCCGTCAGCCCGCCTATGGCTTCAGGATGGACTCCCGGTGGCTGGCCCCCGTGATCTTCGGCCAGATCGGGTGGGAGGACCTCTTCCTCTCCTTGCGGTTCTCGGCCTGGCGCCACCCGGACATCTACAACGACTACCTCATCGGTTTCCTCAAGCACGCCGAGCCGCAGGCCCTGCAGGCCATAGCGGCCTACGAACAGAACCGGTCAAGTGACGAGCGGATCGTGGTGGACGCGCCCGGCGGCCGCTATGAGATCGCTCGCTACTGCCCGCATGCAGGCGAGGATCTGGCCGTCGGAAGCGCGGTCGGGGATGGGGTGATCCGCTGCCTCGGCCACAACCTCGAGTTCGATCTCGCTACTGGCGCCTGCCTGAACGCCCGCTGTGACCCGCTGGTCACCCGGCGCCTGGCCGCGGGGGTCACCCGCGGCGTGCTCCACTCACCACACCCGGGGGGGTCGGATGTTGTTCGTGTCCAATAGTGACCATGGGACGCCGGAACGGCGTCTTGGCGGCAGCGGAAAGACAGTCGTCCCGGGGACCCGTGATGAGAAGCTGGCCGCGGACCTCATGGCGGCAGCACCAGGAGTTGGGCCGAGCCGGGCCCGGCGGCTTCTCGACGTGGCCGTGGCCATCGTGGTGCTAGTGCTGGTGTGGCCGGTCTTCCTGGCCCTCGCCCTGGCCACCCGGCGAAGCACCGGCGGTTCGGCGATCTACCACCAGCTCCGGGTCGGGCAGGGCGGTGTCCCGTTCACGCTGCTGAAGTTCCGCAGCATGCGGGCCGGAAAGGCGGGGCCGGAGGTGACCGCCCCCGGCGATGACCGGGTGACCCGGCTCGGCGCACTGCTGCGCAAGACGAGCCTCGATGAGCTGCCGCAATTGCTGAATGTCCTGCGCGGCGATATGACACTCGTCGGCCCCCGGCCCGAAACTGTCTCACTGGCCCGGCGTTATCCGGACGAGCTCCAGTTCATCTTCCGGTACCGGCCGGGCATGACTGGTCCCAGCCAGGTGCTGGTGCGCGACGAGAAGGTTCTCGGCCAGGTCGGCGACGTCGAGAATTACTATCTGGCCGAACTCGTCCCGCACCGGGTAGCCACGGATCTCGGCTACCTGAGGTACCCGACAATTACCGAGACCATCCGATGGCTGTGGGACACCTTCCTCTATGTGACCCGCATTGTGCGACCCAGGGTGGGCTCGCTGGCCCTGCCCGCTCTTATCGGAGTGGTCCCGGGTCCCCCGGTCCCGATGAGGAAGGAGCCGGGCTAGCCGGGGAATACTGCCACTTTGCGCCACTATTGCGCACAGTGAGCGCTCCGCTCCAGGCGATGGGCCGAAGAAAGGGGCATGGCCTGCTAAGAATGCTTGTTTACGTAAAGGATAAGCAATATACTGCTAGCCTAACGTTTCAAGGGCGAACAGTGACTAAGCGTCATTGCGCTATGCCTGGCTGTCTTAATTTATTGCCCGGTTTGGGGGGGCGTCCGACCATGAGAAGTTACCTGCCCGCTGGTTCCGTTACCCGGCGTAAGGCCACGGTGCGAGCCACGGCCCGGCGTGGCGCCATAATCGGTTCAGTGCTCGGCCTGGCCCTGGCTGGCACGGTCCTGACCAGTGTCGCGGCGTCCGCGTCCACCACCTACATCGTGGACAACACGAATGCTGCATGCTCGGATACCGCCTCCGGCGCCGGCACGGCGGCGCTGCCGTTCTGCACACTTACCAAGGCCGCGGCGAAGGCAGTCTCGGGTGACACCGTGCAGGTCATCGCGGGCACGTATACGGGAAGCTCGGCCAGCCCGGCCTCGGGCGTGACTTTCACGGCGAATCAAGGCGTGACCATCAGTGGCGGCCCGAGCGGGGCGAAGGGCTTCTCGATCTCGGGCAAGAGCAATGTCGTGGTCTCCGGCTTCACGATCACCGGCACACCGTCTTACGGCATCTACGTCAACAGCAGCAGCAATATCACCATCTCCGGCAACAATGTGTCATTCTCTGGCCAGCCGGTATCCGGCCAGTCCGCATCCGGGATCTACCTGAGCAGCCTGAACGGCGGGCTCATCAAGGGCAATGTCACGCACGACAACGCCGCGCACGGCATCCTGCTGACCGGGTCCACCACCGGCGTCACGGTGCAGGGCAACACGTCGTACCACAACGCCTATCAGTGGGAGCGGAACGCCAACGGCATCGATGTCACCGCACCCGGGAACTTCATCATCGGCAACGTGACGTACGCCAACGAGGACACCGGCATCAACATGTACACCGGCGGGGACAACACGCTCATCGCCGACAACGTCACCTACGGTAATGGCGACCATGGCATCGACGACTTCGACGTCACTGGGGGCCGGATTATCGGGAACACGGTCTACGGCAACTGCACGGACGGCATCAACGTCGAGGGCACGAGTGCCAACTACGTCATCGAGGACAACGTCTCGGCGAACAACGCGACTGGTGCCGCAATCCATCCGACTCCGATCAACTACGTGATCACCAAGGACTGTAAGGACCGTAGGGTTGGGAACATCGGCGTTTACGACTCGGCGCCTGCCACCACCACCGCTGATTACAACCTGGTATGGCAAAGCGGTGCTGGTGCTGAGTACACCTGGGGCGGAACTGCGTACAGTAGTCAGCAATCACTTACTGCGGCCACCGGGCAGGAGGCCAATGGATTGTTCCTGGATCCGAAGTTCGCCAACGCCGGGGCCGGGAACTTCCAGCTGACCGCGGGCTCCCCGGCCATTGACTCGGCAGATTCCACCGTCTCCGGCGAGCAGACGACGGACATCCTGGGCAACCCCCGCGTGGATGATCCGGCCACGGTTAACTCAAAGGCCAACCCGCAGGGCTCGTTCTACGACCGCGGGGCATACGAGTACCAGGGCGGCGGTGGCGGCACGCAGACCCCGCCGACGGCGGCGCTGTCGGTGAGCCCGGCCAGCGGCACGGCGCCGCTGCAGGTAACCGCGGACGCGTCCGGCTCGACTGCGGGCAGCTCGCCGATCAGCGGCTATTCCTTCAACTTCGGCGACGGGCCTACCGTCGGGCCGCAGTCGGGCGCGACGGCGAGCCACACCTACCAGTCCGCGGGCAGTTACACGGTCACCGTGACCGCTACCGACAGCAACAACCTCACGTCCCAGGCCACGCAGAGCGTCACCGTCACCGCGCAACAGGCGACCGGGCCGACGGCGGCGCTGTCGGTGAGCCCGGCCAGCGGCACGGCGCCGCTGCAGGTAACCGCGGACGCGTCCGGCTCGACTGCGGGCAGCTCGCCGATCAGCAGCTATTCGTTCAACTTCGGCGACGGCACCACGGTCGGACCGCAGTCCGGGACGACTGCGAACCACACCTACCAGTCCGCGGGCAGTTACCCGGTCACCGTGACCGCCACCGACGGCAACAACCTCACGTCCCAGGCCACCAAGACCGTCACCGTCACCGCGCAGAACACCAGCCCGGCGCAGTACGTCAACCAGATCGCGACGAACTACTCGACGACTTCGCACACGTCTGGCTCGGTGACCGTGTGGCGGACGGGCGGAGTGGCCGCAGGTGATCTGATCATCGCCACGGTTGAGCTCACTGGCACCTCCTCGACCGGAACGATCACCGGCACCGACACCCAGGGCAACACGCTCGCCGTGGCCAGCGACATTTCCGACGGCAGCGGCGACCGCCTGGTCACACTGTCTGGCGTCGTCAGCCATGCGCTCGCCGTCAATGACAAGATCACTGTCACGTTCCCGGCTGCCTCGACGTACCGGATCATGACGGACGAGGTGTCCGGCGTCAGCACGGTGGACCGGCAGTCCGCGGCCAGCGGAACCGGCAGCGCGTTCTCGTCCGGCGCCACCGGCACGATCAGCCGAGCCGGTGAGTTCGTGTTCGCGGTGGCGGGGACTTTCGGTGGCACGTCACTGACCTGGAACCCAGGCTGGACCGCCCTGGCCAATTACAGCGTCAACTCGAGCACTCTTGGGCGCGCGTACCAGATTCCCGCGGCCACCGGCAGCTTCACGGCCACCGGGACCGGCAGCGGCAGCTGGCTGGCTGAGGTCGTCACGTTCAAATGACGGTTCCGCCCCGGGACTGGCCAGGACCTGAATGGCTAATTCCGGTAAAAGTTAAGATCATCTTTACTATTACTAAGATAATCCTAACTTTTGCCGGAACATTGGCCTGAATACGCCCGGGGGTGAACCTTCTCTGGTGGTGTAGCGTCTACTTGGTGGGAGCATTACGAATTGTTCACTTTTTGTTTGCCGTGCGCGCCGGACGCAGCTGAGGGCTTACCGCTGCGAGGCACCGGGGCCAGGTGGGAACTGCACCGTGGGGGACCGCAGCATGGGATGGGCGACGGGCGAGAACGTCTCTGGTCAGGTACGGGGGGCCGGGCCGGCCGCGGAGCGGCGAGCCAGCGTCCCGGACGGCCAGTCTCCGCCCGCCCTCGGTGATTACCATCAGGTCCGCGCGGCGGTCGCCGCCGAGCGGGCCCGCATCGCCCGGCAGATGGACGACACCGTCAGCAAGACCCTGCTTGGTGTCTCCATGGTGGCCGTTTCCCTGGCGACGGCTCCGCGGGCCACCGACCGGCAGGCGCTCGACCACCAGCTGACCGAGCTTGCCCAGCTCGCACGTCGTGCTGTTTCCGACACCCGAAGCGTCATCAATGGCCTGCGGGAAGAAGCACTCGCTGACGAAGTGCGGAGTGTCGCGACGGGCTGGGGCATGCTTACTGGCCTCCACGTCAGTTGCCAGCTGGAGGCCGGCGGAACGGTGCCGGCCGATATCCGCCGCGAAATTATGGCCATCCTCCGCGAGGCTCTGCGCAACGTGGAACAGCACGCCCGCGCGTCCCGGGCACGTGTCCTGCTGCGCAGGGCGGGCCAGCTGCTGGTGCTGGCCGTCGAAGATGACGGCACCGGACGTCGCCTGCCGCCCGACCTGGCCACGCTGCGGGCGGCCGGCTGCTGTGGCCTCGCCGGGATGAACGAGCGCGCCCGGCGGCTCGGCGGCAGGCTGACCGTCGAATCCCGGCCGGGCCGGGGAACCCGCGTGCAGGTTGAGATACCGGCCCCGGCTCCGGCTAGGCAACCGTTCCCAGCCGCATCGGTGACCTCCCAGGTGCGAGCGATCGTCGCCGACGGTAATCCGGTATTCCGGCTGGGGCTCCGCGCAGCGCTAGAGCGCGCCGCGGGTATCAGGATCGCCGCCGAGGCGGCCAACGGGGATGATGCCATCACCCTGGTGCGCAGGCATAAGCCGGACGTGCTGCTGCTCGACATCCGGATGCCCCTGCCCGACGGTGCGGCGACCATCTCGCAGCTCAGTCAGCTCACCCAGGTCGTCATGCTCACGTCTGCGGACGATGCCCCTCTGGTGATGGAGGCCGCTGCCGCGGGAGCCAGCGGCTGCCTGATGCGTGGAGAACTCGAACAGGGTGAGCTGATCCAGGTCGTCCTGGACGCAGCCGGGCAACGGCCGGTCCCGGCGCATCTTGCCCCGGCCGAAGCGGCAGGCCCGCTCCGGGCCAAGCTCGGCCGCGCCGCATCTGGGCCGGCCGCCTGTAGTCCAATGGATCTTCGGCCGCGTGAGCGCGAGATCATGGGGCTCATCGCTGAGGGCCTGTCCAACCGGCAGATAGCAGCCCGCCTGGTGATCACAGAGAAGACGGTGAAGAACCATATCTGCAGCATCTACCAGCGCTTCGGGGTGAGCGAGCGCAGTCAGGCCGTGAGTCTCTGGCAGCAGTTCTTGTCGATTTCAGATGCCGCGCTCGGCATGTCCCCCTGATTCGGGGTGGGCGGGGTCCGGATACGACGGGCCCGCGCGGCGGGCCAATGCCGCCGCCGCCAGCACGGAGTGCACGTGGAGTTTCCTCAGCATGTTATGGATGTGCGTCCGAATAGTGTTGCGTGACAGGAATAGCTGACCTGCGATCGCGTCCGCGCTCATGCCTGCGGCGAGGCAACCAAGGACCTGTGTTTCTCGCGGGCTCAACGTGGCGAGCAGGGCCGCAATCTCGGCGCGTTCGGATTGGGCGGATTTCAGTTCCGTGAGCACGTAGGTCAGGAGCCTGGGCGGTATCCAGGTCTCTCCGCGCAACGCGCCCCAGACCACGGACAGCAGATGCTCGATTGGGTCGCTCTTGAGCACCCAGCCCGATACGCCGATCTGGACAGCCTCAACGATCCGGCTCTCGTCCCGGCCCGCTGTGACGACCACAATCCGCATATCTGGGTTGGCCGACAGCGCCTCGCCCGCAAATTCGATCCCGTCCATACCGTCAAGATCGATATCGAGCAGCACGACGTCGAATCGCCGTTCGGCGAGAGTCAGCCGGGTCTGTTCAATTGTGGTTACCGCAGATGCGGATAGCCCTGGTTCGATGTCTAGCCGGCACGCCAGGGCCTCCGCGAAAGAGACATAGTCGTCTACCACGAGGAGTTGCCTGACTGGAGACTCGGGGAGTCTCAGTGATTCCAGGGCGGTAGGGCGCCGCATCAGAATAGCGGTCACCCGCTGGCGGCTGCTTGCTTCGCCGGCGGCCCGAGCGAATACTGACCAGAAATTCCAGGCAGGCAGGAGCGGGCTACCATGCTTGTCGCCTCCAACCGGGAGTGCGCTCCGAGCTTGACGAGAACGCTCTGAATGTGGGTTCGTGCCGTGCTGAGCGAGATAGCGAGCGACTGGGCGATCTGCTTGGTGGACTGCCCTTCCATGATCAGCATCAGTACTTCTTGCTCACGCATGGTGAGCAACCGCAATAGCCATTCGCTGTCACTGGCCGCGGGTGACCGGAAATCGTGCGCCCCGGGCGGCGGCGAGTCAGCTTCAAAAGCCTGTTCACCGGCCCGCACGCCGGCCAGGGTACGAATGATCTCGGTGAGATGCTGATCCTTCCTGATGAGGCCGGCCGCACCACTGCCGATCACCTCTGACGCGGCCGCAGGATCGGCAGTATCCGCCAGCAAGACCACCTTGACCTGGGGGTACCGCCCACGGATCAGTCCCAGCACGCCGAAGTTACCGCAGGTATGAAAACGGGTTGCCATCAGGCATATGTCTGGCCGGTGCCGGGCTACCGCGGCTAGCAGCTCTTGCGGGGAGGTGGCCAGCGCGGCCACCGTCATCCCGTCCTGGGCGAGGGCCTCGGCCAGTGCATCGATGAAGAGCCGGTGGCCGTCGCCGAGCACGATCCTCATCGCGCGCCACCCGCCGCCCGGCCATGGGCCAGAATAGGCAGCAGTAGGCGGACCAGAGTCTGCCCAGAGCGGAGCCGCTCAATCTGCAGCCGGCCACCACATTCCGCGAGCAACTGAACGGTAATCTGCAACCCGATACCGGTTCCGTTGCCGACGGTCATGGACCCGAATCCTGGGCCGTCGTCTACGACCTCGATAACCTCTGTATTGCCATCAGCCCGCTCGGTCAGTTTAACCTGGCCGCCGGGGCCCGCGGCGCGTGTCGCGTTGGCCAGGACATTAGCGAGCGCCCGCCGGATCCGGGTGCCGGGTGCCATTATATACCGTGGCGTCTGGTCCTTCTGCTGCAGGACGATCTGTGCTGCACAGGTCAGTCGCTCCGACCTCACCGTATCGCGTACCAGCGTCAGGATATCGACCGCTACATCATCAACCAGGGCACCTGGCCCGTCAAGCATGTCGTGAATGACCTGGGAAATCCAATGTGCCTCGGTAACGATTTGTTCCAGCTGGCGCCGGACTCTTTCCGGCGCCGGTTCGTCCGCGAGTGCGGCAGAGGCCAGCGCGAGCACCGCCGCAACCGGCTGGCGCAAGTCATGCGCTGCCTGCTGGACGGTGCCTGCCCTTGGATGTGCATCGGTCAGATTTCCCCGGGTGGGCGGCCCGGAGTTCGCTTCCTGCCCTATTGTCCCACTTCCCATGGCCCCCACCCCTCTAGAACGTTTCCTGAACGGAACATTCAGGTGAACGCAAGGTAACGGGGTCAGTTCCATTCTGGGGTGTGCCGCCGCTCTACCATAGTCCCTGGGCCGGCCCAATGACTAATTGTATCTGGGTCATTACTTTAAGTAATATAACAATGCTAGATGTAATCGGTTGCGTCTCGCCGAGTGGCGCACGAGATGATCAGGTTTGCGATCGGGTGCTTCTGTTTGCGGACTGATGGCATCGGCTATCACGCCGCCCATTGATCCATTCAGGGATGCCCGCTTAAGCGCTTCCTAGCCCAGCTGGCCTAACGCGCGGTACCTCGACCAGGCTGCACCGGAACGCAGTCGTGCTCCGTCACCGCCCGGGATTGAGCCGGGCTCCGCAGGTGGGCTGGCTCCTGGCGCGGGGCCCGCTCGCCAAGGCCGGGCGCGCCGCCACCACCCCGGGCGCCGTCTCCGCCGCGGCGGGCGTGGCGCGGGAATGCCCCGGGGCCAGCCCCGCCCCGGGACCAGTCCCGCCGCGACGGCCGGTCCTGCCGCGACGGCCGGTCCTGCCGCCGGTGCCAGCCCCCGCGGGCCACCTGCCCGGCATCGGCCAGTACCCGGTAGGCGCGGCGGGCCGCCAGGCCGCCGGGACGGTCCCCGGTGGCCTGGCCTGGCCGTCCCCGGCTCGCCATCTGCGGACGAGCCGGGGACGTCCGCTTGGCCTGGCGGGACCTGGCCGCGCCCGGGTGGCCGGGGGGATGCTGCCGGGATGCGGATTGCGATGGGGGCCGGAAGTGAGGTGCTCGGCACGCCGATGCGCCCGCAGGACATCGTCGGGGACGTGGTGGCGGCCGAGGCCGAGGGGTTCGGGTCCGCCTGGACCGTCCATTTCTCCCGCGGCGTGGACGCACTCAGCGTGCTGGCCGTGGCGGGCACCCGGACCAGCCGGATCGACCTCGGCGTGGGCATCGTGCCGACCTACCCCCGGCACCCGCTGGCGCTGGCCCAGCAGGCCGCGACGGCCCAGGCGTTCTGCGGTGGGCGGCTGACGCTTGGCGTGGGTGTGTCGCACCGGCCGGTCATCGAGGACCTGCACGGGCTCGCGTACCAGCAGCCCGCCGCGCACCTGCGTGACTACCTCTCGGTGCTCGTCCCGCTGCTGCGCGAGGGCAGCGTCTGCTACCGCGGCAACTTCTACGAGGTGGACGGGGGCTTTACCGTGCCGGGTACCAGCCCGGTCTCGGTGCTGGTCGGCGCGCTCTCCCCGCTGATGGTCCAGGCGGCCGGAGAACTCGCCGACGGGGTCGTGACGTGGCTGGCCGGGCCGCGCACGCTGGGGGAGCAGATCATCCCGCGGCTGCACCGGGCGGCCGGGAACCGGGCGGCCGGGACTGGGCGGCCGCGGGGCGCGCGGCGCCACGGGCGGTGGCCGCACTCCCGGTCGCACTCGCGTCCGGGCCCGGGACTGACTCCGCGGCCGCCAGGCGGACCGCTGACGAGGTGTTCGCCCGGTATACGGGATTCGACAACTACCGCCGGCTGCTGGATCGCGAGGGGGCCACGTCACCGGGCGCCCTGGCCGTCACCGGAACCGGGGCGGAGATCGAGAAGCAGCTCAGCCGGCTGGCCGGCCTCGGCGTCACCGAACTGTGGCCCATCATCTTCCCGGTCGGCGACGATCCCGGCCGCAGCCGCCGGGAGACCCGGGCCTTCCTGCGCAGCCTGGCCACCGCTTAGGCCAGGCGCAGTGTGGGGCCTGCTCTCAGCCAGGCAGGGTCAGCTCGGCCCAGACGGCCTTCCCGCTGCCCAGCCTCTCGAAGCCCCAGCGGGCCGCGATCGCCGCAACCACGCCCAGGCCGTGGCCTCGTTCGGCGTGCGGCCACGCATCCCCGCCGGGCTGGCCGAGCGGGATGGCGTCACCGACGCTGATCCGGATCACGTTCCGCGACAGGGCCAGGCTGACGCTGAAGGCCGACCCGGCGTGCACCACCGCGTTCGTGGCCAGCTCGGTGACCACGAGCGCGGCGTCCGCGGCCAGCTGCTCACCCCGCCACGGCCCGAGCATGCCGAGCACGAATCCCCGGGCGGCCCGGGTGTCCTCGAGGGTTCCCGGGAACGTGCGGGCGGCATCCCCCCAGTGAGCCCGGGCCAGCGGCCTCCCGGCCACCGTCGTGTGCAGGCGGCAGACCTCACTGACCGCCCCGTGATGCTGGCTGCTCTCGACCGACTGCCGCGGGTAGCCGCAGTACAGCGAGAACGGGATC
This sequence comes from uncultured Actinomycetes bacterium, assembly GCA_963713815.1. Classification (GTDB taxonomy): domain Bacteria; phylum Actinomycetota; class Actinomycetes; order Streptosporangiales; family Streptosporangiaceae; genus RYN-230. The sequence continues at coordinate 234,738 of CAVQNH010000032.1, read as the reverse complement.
TCGCGGCCCAGTTCGTTCCAGAACCCTTCCAGCTCCAGGGCGGCGTTGACGTGACCGGCCGCCCAGAGAAGGGCCACGATCTCGCCGTACACCCGGACCGGCCCGGGTGCCTGGCCGGCGGCCAGGATCGCGGGGCGGATCTGGGTGTCGAAGCCCGCCCGGTTGACCCGGCCCGCGCGGGCCAGCCGCCGGGCCAGCCCGATGGCGTCCAGGCTGACCAGGGTGCCCTCGCGGCGGGCTGCCGCGACGTCCACGCCGCGGGCGGCCAGGCGGGCCTCGAAATCGGCGCAGTGAGCCGGGGTGGCCGCGATGACCGCCGCTCCGCCCTCGGCGATCGCGTCAGCGAGATAGTCGCCCGCGCTCTGAGTCAGCTCCTCGTCGCTGTCATAGAACTGCACGACATGGCGATGCGGGCGCAGGACGGAGGAGCCAGATTCGACAGACACGGGTCATTCCCTGTGGCGTTGGCCACCCGGCGGGCTTGAACGGGGTCCGGCCTGGAACCCGCGCGGGCTGGGATACCGGGGTGGCAAGGTCCACATTAACGGTACCCCCGCGGACCGGGCTGAACCTCCAGGCAGGTCCGGGCGCAGCCCGGGCCGGGCCGGGCTGGGCAGGCGTTTAGCGCCGGGGGGCGGGGGCATGGGAGTGGCCCAGTCCCGCACCGCGGCAGGCCGGGAGCCGCGCCCTGACCGAGAGGATCGGCTGATCGACGGCGACGACCTGGCCCTGTTCATCGCCTCGGCCCCGCCCACCCTGCGGGTCGAGGGCGAGCTCGACCTGACCAACGGCCCCACCCTGGCCCGGGTCCTGCGGGCCCGGCTGGCGGCAGGCCCGAGGCTGCGGGTCGACCTCGGCGGGGTCACGTTCGCGGACGTCGGGTCGCTGCGGGAGATCTACCAGATCGCGGCCGGCCTGCCGGCTCGCGGCCAGATCACGCTGGCCAACGCCATCGAGCCGGTCCGGCGCGCCCTCGAGCTCGCCGGATTCCGCGCCCGCACCGTGGTGATCGAAACATGACCCGGCCGGCGGACGGCGGCAGCGCCCACCGGGCGCTGCTGTACACCGGCGAGCGAGAATTCCGCGCTGCCGTCGGGACGTTCATCCGTGAGGGCCTGGCCCGCGGCGAGCGGATCCTGGCCGCCGTCCCGGCCGCCCAGCTGGCCTGGATCCGCGCCGAACTCGGCGGTGCCCCCCCGGCGGTCGACTACGCCGACGCGGCCTCCTTCTACCCGCGCCACGGCCGGGCGACCCGCGCCACGCTCGACTGGCTCCGCCGCCACACGAGTGCGAGCCCGCGGGTCCGCGTGATCTCCCAGCAGCCGCTGGCCCGCCGCACCCCGGCGGAGATCGCGGACTACCTGCGGATGGAGGCCGCCGCGAACGAGGTCTTCCGGCCGTTCCCGGTCTCCGTGCTCTGCCTGTACGACGGCCCGGCCCTCCCGGACCAGGTACGGCCCGGGGTCGAGCGGACCCATCCCGAACTGCTCCGGGATGGCCGGGTGGTGCCCAGCCCCGGCTTCGCCGACCCGCGCACGGTCATCCGCGGCTATTCCGCCGTGGTCCAGCCGCCGCCGTCGGCCGCCTCGGTCGGCTTCGGCCGCGGTGACGACCTGGCCGGGGTCCGCCGCTTCCTGCGGGCCGAGCTGAGCCAGGCCGGGCTCCGGGGCGACCCGGCCCAGCTGCTGCTGACCGCGGCCGGCGAGGCGGTCACCAACGCGCTGGTGCACGGCAGCGCCCCGCGCCGCGTCTGGGTGTACCGCGAGGGTCCCGCGCTGGTCTGCCACGTGCAGGACGGCGGCCCGGGGTTCGCCGACCCGCTCGCCGCCTACCTGGCCCCGGACCGGGACGCGACCCACGGCCACGGGCTCTGGCTGGGCCGCCAGGCCTGTGACTGCGTCGAGGTGGCGGCCGACGGGACCGGGACGCACGTGCGGCTGCTGACCAGGCTGCCGGACTCCGGCCTGGCGCACCCCGGCGGCCCGGGGCCCGTCCCCTAGGCTTAGGACCAATCCAGGCGCACGGGAAGAGGGCATCCGGTGGATATCACGCAGCTGATCCTCGACGACCATCACGAGCAGCGCCGTCTCTTCGCGATCCTGGAACAGATCGACCGGTCCGACACGGAAACCCTCGGCGCGGTCTGGGACCGGCTGGCGGCCTTCCTGGAACTGCACGCCGCGGCGGAAGAAGAGATCTTCTACCCCGCGCTGCTGCGGGTGGGAATCAGGGCCCGGCGGACCGGGACGACGGAGGACGAGACACTCGACGCGATCAGGGACCACAACGACATCCGCGACGCGGTCATGTCGGCCCCGGGCCACCCGGTCGGCAGCGACGAATGGTTCGCGTCGGTCACCGCGGCCAACCTGGCCAACAGCGACCACATGGCCGAGGAGGAACGGGAGGGGCTGACCGACTTCCGCCGCCTGGCCAGCCTGCAGCTCCGCCACGACCTGGCCGTCGCGTTCGTGGCGTACGAGGCCAGGCACTACGCGGGCGTCCCGCCGGTGGACAAGGACCCGGAGGAGTACGTCCGCGAGGAAGAAGAGCAGCAGGGTTTGCTGGACGAGCGGCTGCCGGACGGCGCGGACTCCGGCCGCAGCGAGGGCGGGTCGCTCAGCATCGGCAGCCTCAAGCCGTCCTGACCAGCGCCGTCCATGGCGTCCGCGGACGTTCCGCAGGGCCCGCGCGCAGGGCAGCTTCCGGGCAGTCCGTCCCCGGGGCCGGAGGTGCCGTTCCGGCAGTTGCTGGAGCGCGCCCGGTCCCTGGCGGCCCGGCCCGCGCGGAGCATCCTCGGGATCACCGGGCCACCCGCGGCCGGCAAGACCACCCTGGCCGCGAAACTGCGCGACGAGCTCGGGGCGGCCGCCGCGTATGTGCCGCTCGACGGATTCCACCTGGCCCATGAGCTGCTCACCCAGATGGGCCGGGTGGACCGCAAAGGCGCGCCCGACACCTTCGACGCGGCCGGCTACGTGGCGCTGCTGCGGCGGCTGCGCGACCCGGGGGAGGGGGTCGTGTACGCGCCGCGGTTCGACCGGGGCATCGAGGACTCCATCGCCAACGCGATCCCGGTCCCGCCGGACGTCCCGCTGGTCATCACCGAGGGCAACTACCTCCTGCTCCGGTCCGGCCCGTGGGCCCAGGTGTCCGGCCTGCTCGACGAGGTCTGGTACATCGACCTCGCCGAGGAAACCCGGCTCCGGCGGCTGATCGGCCGGCACATGGAATTCGGCCGGGACGCCGCCGAGGCGAGGGAGCGGGCGACCGGAACTGATCAGCGGAACGCGGTGCTGATCGAGGCCAGCCGGGACCACGCCAGCCTGGTCGTGTCACTGGGCCGCTGGTGAACTTCGTTGCGGAGAAGCAGGCGGCGGGAGCGCGGCGGGACAGGAAGAAGCGGCCCCAGCCACGGGTGCCGCCCCGCCACCGGTGCTCCAGCCACCGGTGCTCCAGCCACCGGGGCGGGCGGGCTAAGCCGGCGAGGCCGCGGCTGGTTCCCCGTGCGCCGGCTGGCCCGCGATGAGCTGGGCGTACCAGCGGGCGCTCGCCTTGGGGATGCGGGCCTGCGTGGCGAAGTCCACCCAGACGAGGCCGAACCGGCGGCTGTACCCGTCGGCCCACTCGAAGTTGTCCAGCAGCGACCACACGAAGTAGCCGCGCACGTCCACCCCGGCCTCGATCGCGGCCAGCGTCTCGCCGAAGTGCGCGGTCAGGTACGCGACCCGCTCCACGTCATCCACGCCACCCTCGGGGTCGACGTAGTCGTGGTAGGCGGCACCGTTCTCGGTGATGTAGAGGGGGAGCGGGGTGGCCTCATGGACGCGGCGCAGGATGCGGCCCAGGCCGGCCGGGCGCGCGTCGATGCCGTTCGCGGTCAGCTCGGCCGGGTCCAGGTAGTGCGCGGCCGGGATGACGCGGGCCTCGTGGAACGGCTCGCCCGGGTCCGCGGCCACCCGCTTGGTCTCGTAGTAGTTGACGCCCAGGAAGTCCGCGGGCGCGGCGATGATCTCCATGTCGCCGTCGCGGATGAAGTCCAGCGGGGCCTGCCGCTGGTACCAGTCGAGCATGTCGGCGGGGTAGGTGCCGCGCAGCACCGGCTCGAGGAACCAGCGGTTCTCGTGGCCGTCCAGCCGCCGGGCCGCCGCCTGGTCCGCCTCGGCGGCCGAGGCGGCGTGGATGTCCGAGAGCAGGTGGGTGATGCCCGCCCGGGCCTGCGGGGCCCGGTCCCGGATCATGCCCATGGCCAGGCCGTGGGCGAGCAGCAGGTGATGGGAGGCGGCCAGCGCGGAGTGCAGGTCGGCGATTCCGGGCGCGTGCCGGGCCTGCAGGTGGCCGATCATGCCCGAGCAGAACGGCTCGTTCATCGTCACCCAGACCGGGACCACGTCGCCGAGGCTGTCCAGCACGAGCTGGATGTAGTCACAGAAGTGGGCCACGGTGTCGCGGTTGACCCAGCCGCCGGCGTCCTGCAGCGGCTGCGGGAGATCCCAGTGGTACAGGGTGGCCACCGGCTCGACGCCCCGGGTACGCAGCCCCTCCACCAGGCGCCGGTAATAGTCCAGGCCCTTCTGGTTGACGGAGCCGGTGCCGTCCGGCACGATCCGCGGCCAGCCGACCGAGAACCGGTAGCCGGTCACCCCCAGCCCGGCCGCGAGATCCAGGTCCGCGTCGGTCCGGTGGTAGTGATCACAGGCGATCGCGCCGGTGTCGCCGTGGGTGACGGCCCCGGGGACGCCGCAGAACGTGTCCCAGATCGAGGGTCCCCGGCCGTCTTCGTCGGCCGCGCCCTCGATCTGGTAGGCGGACGTGGACACGCCGAATTGGAAACCGGGCGGGAAACGCATGGACACTGCCGACTGCTCCTTCACTGCGCATCAGGGATGGCCATGTGCGGCGCCGTCGGCACCGGAAGTGTTTATAGTTTAGAACTTAGGTTAAGCCTTGAGCAAAGTCGGGTCAAGAGATCCCGGACGGTGCCAGAGGGGTGGCTGGGGCGTCAGCCGGAGCGGGCCGGGTGCCAGCCGGAACGGCCCCGGGGCGCCAGCCGGAACGGCCCCGGGGCGCCAGCCGGAACGGCGCCGGGCGCCAGCCGGAGTGGGGCCGGGGGGTCAGCCGGGGGAGACCACGGAGCGGACCCGGCGGGGCTTGTCCGGGTGCCGGGGCGCCACCGCCCCCGCCGTGAGCAGCCGGGCGATCGGCAGCGTCGCGCCGCCCAGGGCGACCGCGTCCTGGCCCAGGTCCGCGGTGACGATCTCGACCCGGCTGAACGGGAGATGCAGCGCCCGGCGGCCCGCCGCCTCCCGGATCCGCGGCAGCAGCTCGTCGCCGAGGGCCCGGCCGAGCCAGCCGCCCACCACCACGCGTTCCGGGTTGAACAGGTTGACCAGGTCGGCGATGCCGGCGCCCAGGTAGGTGATGGTCTCGTCGAGCACCTGATCCGCGGCCCGGTCACTGCCCCGCGCGGCGATGATCGAGGCGATCCGGCCCTCCAGCCCGGCGGGGCTGACCGTCGCCCGGCGCCGCTTCAGCTGCTCGTAGCGGGCCGCGATCGCCCCGGCGCCGACGTAGGCCTCCAGGCAGCCGTCCGCGCCGCAGCGGCAGGTCCGCCCGCCCACGCACACGGTGGTGTGACCCCACTCGCCGGCGCTGCTCGTCGCCCCCCGGTACACCTCGCCGTTGCTGATGATGCACGTGCCCACGCCGATGCCGAGCAGCACGATGACCGCGTTGTCGGAGCCGCGGGCCGCGCCGAACCAGCGCTCCGCCTGGCCCAGGGTCTTGGCCCCGTTGTCGACCAGGATCGGCAGGCCGGTGCGGTCGCGCAGCATCGCCTCCAGCGGGACGGCGTGCCAGCCGACGCTCTGGCCGTGCACGACCGCGTCACCGCGGTGCTCGACCAGGCCGGGCACGGCCACGCCGACGCCGAGGATGGAACCAGGCTCCACGGCCGCCTCGGCGATCACCGCCTCGATGCCCTCGACGATGTGGCTGACCGCGTCCTCGGGATCCAGCACGGTCATGTCGGTGACCGACGCGTGCCGGGCCCGCAGGTTCAGCCCGAAGTCGAACAGCTCGACCAGGAACGCGGTCTCGCCGACGTCCACCCCGATCACGTAGCCGTAGCCGGGATTGACCTGCAGCAGCCCGCGCGGGCGGCCGCCGTTGGAGTCTTCCAGGCCGACCTCGACCACGACACCCTCCGCGACGAGGGCGGCGACGAGGTTGCTGACCGTGGCAGGGCTCAGCCCGGCCACGGTCCCGACCTCCTGCCGGGTCAGCGGACCGTTGAGGAATACCTGCCACAGCGCACGGGACCGGTTGCTCTTCCGGAGATCCCGCACAGTGGTTGTGCTGGGCCTGGGCATCGACCTGCCTCACCGAGGGAGGGACCGCGACGATGCGGCTGCTGACCCCGCTATTTTACGGCCCGCAATAAGCCGGCGCGGACGCATGACCAGCGGCGAGTCGCGGCCGACTTGCCCGGGCATCATCCCGGGCCCGCGGCGGCGGCCCGCCGGACGCCCCAGCAGAGCACCCGGGTCCCGGCGGGTGTCGGGGGTTTACCGGCTCTGTAACGAAAAGGGAACGGAGATTGCCCCGACATTGACACTGCCTGCCTAGCTCCATAATTTACGGCTTAGAGGAAGCCGTAAAAGATCCAGGGAGCCCGCTTGCTCCCTGCCCGTACAATTCCAGCACAACTCCCCGCAAACCCCCGCATGCGAACCCGCTCGATCCCTGCACAAGGCCCGGCGCGAGACCCGTGGTGTGCTCGCGACGACTCCCTGGAAGGACACCACATGAGACCGACGAAGCTGTCGACCCTGGTCTGCGCCGCCGCCGCGGCGTCGGCCCTGACCCTCGCTGCCTGCGGCAGCAGCGGTTCGAACTCCGGTTCCTCCGCCCATCCGACGCTCACCTACTGGGCCAGCAACCAGGGCACCAGCCTGCAGGACGACCAGCAGGTCCTGGCCCCGCAGATCGCCAAGTTCACCAAGCAGACCGGCATCAAGGTCAAGGTCCAGGTCATCCCCTGGACGACCCTGCTCACCCAGATCACGGCGGCCACGGTGTCGGGCAAGGGCCCCGACGTCCTCAACATCGGCAACACCTGGTCCGCATCGCTCCAGGCGACCGGCGCCTTCCTGCCCTTCACGTCGTCGGTCATGAACCAGATCGGCGGCTCCAGCCGGTTCCTGGCCGGCAGCCTCTCGGCCACCGGCGCGGCAGGCAAGCCGCCGACGGCGGTGCCGCTCTACAGCACGGCGTACGGCCTGTACTACAACAAGGCCGAGTTCGCGGCGGCGGGCATCAGCGGGCCGCCCGCGACCTGGACCGCGTTCGTGGCGGACGCCAAGAAGCTGACCAAGGCCGGGCACTACGGGCTGACCCTCGAGGCGGGCCAGATCCCGGAGAACGTCCACCTGGCGTTCGAGCTGAGCCAGCAGCAGGGCGGGGAGTTCTTCAACGCGGCGGGCAAGCCCACGTTCAATACCCCGCAGAACGTGGCCGCGGTCAAGCAGATGATCGACTTCATGCAGACCGACAAGATCGCCAGCCCGAGCGACGCGCAGTACTCCAAGGGCACGGAGGCGCTGACCGACTACGCCACCGGGAAGGCCGCCATGGTCTTCTGGCAGACGGCGTCGGGGTCGCTGGCCAAGCTGGGCATGAAGGCCTCCGACATCGGCGTGGCGCCGCTGCCGCTGCCGTCCCCGATGCCGGCCGGCGGCAAGAAGGTCACCAGCATGGTGGCGGGCATCAACCTGGCGATCTTCAAGGACTCCAAGAACGTGTCCGCGGCGACGAAGTTCGTGAAGTTCATGACCAGCACGCCGACGCAGGAGAGCCTGAACTCCACGTATGGCTCGCTGCCCACGGTCCAGGCCGCCTACAGCGACCCGGCCTTCAACACCCCGGCCGTGAAGACCTTCCGCTCCATCCTCAGCACGACCGCCGCGCCCATGCCCGCGGTGGCGGCGGAGAGCCAGTTCGAGACCGCGGTCGGCACCGCGATCATCCACCTGTACGCCAGCGCGGCCACCGGGAAGACGGTCACGCCGGCCATGATCAGCTCGGCGCTCAGCCAGGCGCAGCAGCAGCTAGGAGGCTGACCCCTGGTGGTTGACACCATCCGGGTCGAGAAGGGTGTCACCGCATCCGCGCCGCCACCACCGCCCAAGCGGCGGTGGTGGCGGCGCGGGTCGCTGCCGTACATCCTGCTGATCCCCGCGATACTGCTGGAACTGCTCATCCACATCGTGCCGATGCTGGCCGGGGTGGGCATCAGCTTCCTGAAGCTGACCCTGTTCTTCCTGCGGAACTGGCAGGCCGCGCCCTTCGCGGGGTTCAGCAACTACGCGATCGCGCTGAACTTCTCGGCCTCGACGGGCCAGGCGCTGCTGCACTCGTTCACCGTCACGATCCTCTACACCGCCATCGTCCTCGCCGCGGCCTGGCTGTTCGGCATGGCGGCCGCGGTCTTCACCCAGCGGGCCTTCCGCGGCCGCGGCGCGGTCCGCACCCTGTTCCTCATCCCGTACGCGCTGCCGGTCTTCGCGTCGGTGATCACCTGGAACTTCATGCTCCAGCGGGACACCGGCATGGTGAACCAGCTGCTGCTGTCCCTGCACCTGGTGCACGCGCGGCCGTTCTGGCTGATCGGCCAGGACAGCTTCTGGTCGCTGGTCGTCGTGCAGCTCTGGCGCACCTGGCCGTTCGCGTTCCTGATCCTCACCGCCGGCCTGCAGAGCATCCCGGCCGACCTGTACGAGGCGGCGTCGCTGGACGGCGCCGGGATCCTGGGCCAGGTACGGCACGTGACCCTGCCGCTGATCCGGCCGGTCAACCGGGTCCTGCTGCTGGTCCTGTTCCTGTGGACGTTCAACGACTTCTCGGTGCCGTTCACGCTGTTCGGCTCGGCCCCGCCGACCCAGGCCGACATCATCTCCATCCACATCTACGAGAACTCGTTCGTCAGCTGGAACTTCGGCACCGGCTCGGCCATGTCCGTGCTGCTGCTGCTGTTCCTGCTGCTGGTCACGGTCATTTACCTGGCGCTCGGGAGACGGGGGGAACGCCATGCATGAGCCGGCCTGGTTCCGCGGGGCCCGGGTGGTCGTGCTGACCCTGCTCGGCCTGTTCGCCATCCTGCCCGTCTACGTCATGCTCACCGCGTCGCTGAAACCGCTGCCCGACGTCGAGGGCGCGTTCCGCTGGATCCCCAGCCACCTGACCCTGTCCCCGTTCGTGGACATGTGGTCAGACGATCCCGCTGCTGACCTACCTGGAGAACAGCCTGATCGTGTGCTCGGTGGCGTCGGTGGCCTCGGTGATCGTCGCGCTGCTGGCCGCGTACGCGGTCAGCCGGTACCGGTTCCACGGGCGGCAGGTCTTCTCGCATCACGATCCTGTCCACCCAGATGTTCCCCGGCATCCTGTTCCTGCTCCCGCTGTTCGTGATCTTCGTGAACCTGAGCCAGACCACCGGCATCAACCTGTACGGCAGCCGGACCGGCCTGATCATCACGTACATGACGTTCACGCTGCCGTTCGCGATCTGGATGCTGGCCGCGTACCTGGACACGATCCCGCGTGAGCTCGACGAGGCGGCCACGGTGGACGGCACCGGGCCGCTCGGGGCGTTCATCCGCGTGGTCATCCCGGCCGCCATCCCCGGCATCGTCGCGGTGTGCATCTACGCGTTCATGACCGCGTGGAGCGAGATGCTGTTCGCCTCCGTGCTCACCAACGACTCGACCCGGACGCTGGCCGTGGGACTGCAGGGCTACGCCACCCAGAACCAGGTCTACTGGAACCAGATCATGGCGGCGTCGCTCACGGTCAGCGTGCCGATCGTGGTCGGCTTCCTGCTGCTGCAGCGGTTCCTGGTGGCGGGCATGACCGCTGGCTCGGTCAAGTAGCCCGGCGGCCCCGGAACCCCTGACTTCTCCGCAACGAAAACCGTCCGCCCGACTCCCGCCGCTGAGGCGGGAGTCCGGCGGCGTGCCCGCGGCCGGGATGAGTAAGGCGTGAACCGGGGGGCGGGGCGGTCCGTGTACCGGGGTGAGAACCCATGACGATGGTGTCGGCGGCCGCCGCGGCGCACAGCGCCCCGGAGCGGCCTGCTTGGCGTTGCCCTTTCCGCTATTGTTGATCCCGGCGTTATCTGCGGGCATCCGGCGCTAAGCCCGCCCCCGGCCCGCCATTTCTTACAAAGTTATTACGGTCACTAAAGGCGTCTTGACAGGTCGCTTTCTGTCTTGATCAACAAGGCTCTGAACTGCGGATACGCTACTTCGCCCTGAGTTCTGGGATGACTGCGGTCGGGGCAAAAATCAAAAAATCTTGATTCTGTGTAAACCGGCACAACGGCAGGGCTACTGTGATCGCTCGGGAGCGATATACCCGATTAAAAGGGAACGGTGTCGTGTCGTACAGAAGAAGAGTCTTTAGCCATGATCGCAAGTTTGAGCCGCGGTCACGGACCCGGCTCCTTGCGATCGTCGGGGCCGTGGCCGTGGTGGGCGGGGTCGGCGGGGCGTTGCTGATTCCGAACGTGGGCAGCGTGTTCGGCGCGAGCAACGCCGCCAGCGTGGGAGCCTGCGCCACGCCGTCGGCGGCCAGCACAGCAGCCGGGGCCACCGCAGCCGCCGGGACCGCGGCCGCAGCCACGCCTGCCAGCACCGCCGCGACCGTCGCGCCCACCCCGAGCGGGACCGTGGCCGCGCCGGTCGCGACCGCACCGGCTACCGCTGCCGCGACCACCGCGGCTACCGCCGCCGCGACCACGACGGCTACCGCCGCCGCGACCACCGCGGCTACCACCGCGGCGACAGCGTCGGCCACGCCGACGATCTGCCCCACGACGACCGCCACGCCGACGGCCACCGCGACCGCGGCTGCCGCCGCGGCCAACGTGAACTGCCGCATCATCGTGCCGGCCAACCCGCTCAGTGCGCAGGGGCTGGCCACGCCGTGGCAGCTGGAAGGCCCGGCTGGCATGACGCCGGCGCAGTCCGGCTGCACGATGGCCAACTCGGCGGCTCTTGGCGCGTTCGTCCAGGCGACCATCCTGAACCCGGCCACTGGTGCGCTGTCGGTCTACGAGCCGCTGGTGATCACCCAGGGCACGACCGCGGCTGTGGCGCCGGTGGTGCCTACACTGCCGGCGGGTGCCGTGGTCACGATCGACGTCGGGTTCAATGGCACCGATCTGACTCAGGTCGGGGCCACCCCGACCGCGCTGGCCCAGGGCCGCTGCGTGAACGGGCTAGGCGCCGGGTCGGACTTCGGCCAGGTGTCGTTCTGCAACGGGACCGGCTTCTTCCAGGCCGCGTTCCGGGCCGAGGCGGCTGGCACGCTGGTCGTGCCGGCGACGGGCACGGCCACCAAGGCCGCCGGGGTGGCCTGCCCGACGGTCCGCAACTTCAACATGATCGACCAGGATCAGAGTGACAACGTCACCTCGATCTACCTGGTGACCGCCAATGGCCAGACCGCACAGTTCAACGCGGCCAACGCGGCGAACCTGGCCGGGGCCACCAAGGCGGTCAACGGGAGTGACAACGCGCTCATCTCCGACTTCCTGGACCCGACGCTTGGCTGCACGTCCTTCACGGCGCCTGACCTGTCCCAGGCCGGGACGCCCAGCACCTCGCAGGCGCTCAACGAGCTGTCCGCGGCCAAGAACCAGACGGCCCCGGTCGCCCTGGTTCCGGAGAACGACGAGATGACCCTGGTCAACAACGCCTTCAGCGTGACCAAGACCAACCTCTACCGTTCCAACGTGGGCCAGGCGCCGGTCTCCGCGGCCAACGACGCGGCCGACAGCCCGGCGAACTACTGCCAGAACATGGTCAACGTGCAGACCCCGTTCCTGCAGAACAACCAGACGCTGCTGGCCACCGGCACCTCGCCGGTCCCGGCGGTGGGGAACAACCTGCTGACCTTCCTGGCTAACCGTCTGTTCATGTCCTTCGCCAACCTCAACTGCCAGAACTTCGGGCTGACGAACCCGGTGACGGTCACCCTCGACGGGAACGGCGTGGCCACCGCCGCGACGTTCAACGTCACCCAGCAGACGGCGACCGCCACGACGGCGGCGGGCACCGGCGCGACGGGCACCAAGATGCCTCCCACCAGGCATCGGATCGGGCGTGGAGGCCACGGTCCGGGCACCGGCAGGCGCCACCTGGATAACCCGTCTGGCCAGTAATGGGGTCCGTACGGTAATCGGGTAATCCCCTCCAGGGTGCGGTGGCCTCCAGTTCCGGGGGCCACCGCACCTTTCTTTGTCTAGGAGTCGCGATGCAGGACAGCAGCAGCGAGCAGGACCGGAAGCCCACAGCGGGGCCAGCCGGGGAGACCGCGGCGGCTCAGATCACTACCCAGGCTGCGGAGGGAGGCGCGGCAGGCGGGGTTGCCACGGACGCCGGCGCCGTAGACCGGGGCGCGCCTGGCGGAGGTACGGCAGACGGGGGCGCGGCGGCCGCGGGTGCGGCGGACGATGCTGGCCAGGACACCCCCGCTGAGGACGACCCCGCGCCGGGCGCCGGGGGACGGCGTTACGGGCGGCTGGCCATGGCGGTCGGCGCCGCCGTCATCGTGGCGGTGGCGGCCTTCGCTGCGTTCGCCGCGGCCGGCGGGTTGTCCGGCCCGGCGCGCCCGTCCTCGGCGATCCCCGGCCCGCCCCGGGAGAACAAGACGTTCGTCGAGGACAACGACGGGACCGGCGCGGACAATCAGGCGAACATCCTGCGCTCGGCGGCCCCGGGCCTGGTGCACGTCTTGTCGGCCCGTGGCACGCCGGCGGGCGCAGGCGTCATCCTCACCCCCTCGGGCCTCGTGCTGACCAGCGACCAGGTGCTCCAGGGCGCGCGCCGGGTGACAGTACGCGTCGTGCTGTCCGGCCGGTCGTTCCCGGCCCGCCTGGTGGGCGCGGACGCCTCGCATGGCCTGGGCCTGCTGCAGATCGTGGGCGGGCCCGCGTTCCGGCCCGTCGCGGTGGGAAACTCCCGGTACCTGGGCCGCGGCGCCGCCGTCACCGCCGTCGGCAGCAGCGGGCTGACCAGGACCTTCACCCTGAACATCGGGAACCTCACCAGCGGCACAGGCGCCGCGGCTGCCGGTGGCCAGCGGCTCACCGGCCTGCTGGTGTCCACCGCCCGGGTGATGGCGGGGGAGGAAACCGGCGGCCCGCTGGTGAACCTGTCCGGGCAGGCCATCGGGATCAACGTGGCCGGGACGGGCAGCGGCCTGCACCACACCGGTTACGCGGTGCCCATCGACGAGGCCCTGGCCGTCGCGAAGAGTATCCAGGCCTCGCATTCGGGGTGAGGCGGCGGACGAGGTAATCACTGGCGATCAGCGAGGCGGCCCGGCCGGGATATATTCGGCCGGGCCGCTGGCACTGGTGCCTCGGAGAATGCCCGGCGGAACGGGAAACATAATTCTTTTAGCTGACCCACAGCCTTGAGAATGGCCGCTTGAGCACCCGGCTGCGAGCGCAGCAGAGCCGGTGCTGCCCGGCGCCGGCCGGTCATGCACCCGGCCGGCAGCCGGGAGAACCGGTTCTTTCCCAGGCCCACAGCCTGGCCCTCGCCCGGCCCGGCGGGCTGTCCCACGGCGGGGGCGGCGGCGGGGACCGCTTCCGGAGGCTGTTGCGGACAGACCGCAGCCGGAAGCGCACCGTAGTTTGCGTAGTCCTTAGCGTCACAATCCGAGCGGGGAGAATGCTATTACCTGGGACGTAAGAATTACGCAATATTTGTAGTAGGGGTGGTGGCATGCGCATGAGAACTGGCGCTTTGGATAAGCCCTGCTTAATGCATGTCATTGGTCTACTGTGAGGATCTGGGAGCGTCAGCAGCGGCATGGAGGTGGATTTAATGCGCAACAGGCATTGGTCCCCATCGGGCGCACACGCGAGCCGGACCCTGCTGATCGCGGTCCCCCTGGTCATCACGATGGCGGTCGGCCTGGTCCTGGGCCTGCACTTCGTCGGCCAGCGAAACGCCAGCCTGAACCTCTCGGCCCAGGGCACCGGGGCAGCGACGGCCACCCCGGCCGCCACCGCGACAGCCAGCGCCACGGCCAGCGCGACGGCCACGCCCAGCCCGGCGGCTACCGCCCCGGCGACGGCCACCCCGGCGGCCGCGGCGGCCAACGTGAGCTGCGTGCTCGTCGTGCCGGCCAACCCGCTCACCGCGCCGGGCCTCGCCACGCCCTACCAGCTGACCGGCCCGAACGGGATGTCCCCGCAGGCGTCCGGCTGCACGATGGCCAACTTCGCCAACCTGGGAGCGTTCGCGCAGGCCACGATCCTGGATCCGGCCACCGGGGCGCTGAGCACCTACGAGCCGCTGGTCATCACCCAGGGCACCCAGCCTGCGGCGGCCCCGGTGGTGCCCACGCTGCCGGCCGGAGCGGTGGTCACCATCGACTTCGGCTTCAACGGCACCAACCTGACCCTCAAGGGCGCCACGGGAGCCACCCTGGGCGGCGCGAAGTGCGTCAACGGCCTCGCCGGGTCGATCTTCGGCCAGGTGTCCTTCTGTAACGGCGTGGCGTTCTTCGCCGCGGTCAACCAGGACATCACCGCCGGCCTGACCACGATCCCGGCCGTCGCGACGGCCACCAAGGCGCCCGGGGTGACCTGCCCGACCACCCGGAACTTCAACATGATCGACCAGGACCAGAGTGACAACGTAACCACGCAGTACCTGCTCAACGGGAACGGCCAGACGGCGCAGGACAACGCGGTCAACACCGCGGCGCTGGCCGGTGCCACGGCGATCAACAACGGCAGTGACAACGCGCTGCTGAACGGGTTCCTGGACCCGACGCTCGGGTGCACGCCGTTCACCGCACCGGACCTGAGCAATGCGGGCACTCCGGGCACCGCCCAGGCGCTGGACGAGCTGTTCGCGGCCAGGAACCAGACGGCCCCGATCGCGCTGGTGCCGGAGAACGACCCGATGACCCTGGTCAACGGGGCGTTCAGCCAGCAGAAGACCAACCGGTACCGGACCAG
This sequence comes from uncultured Actinomycetes bacterium, assembly GCA_963713815.1. GTDB lineage: Bacteria > Actinomycetota > Actinomycetes > Streptosporangiales > Streptosporangiaceae > RYN-230. Next base: position 219,698 of record CAVQNH010000032.1, on the reverse strand, counting down.
CGTGGACCAGCCAGTGATCAGGAACGCGCAGAGCGCGGACACCCCGGCCGCCTACTGCCAGAACATGGTCAACGTGCAGAGCCTGTTCCTGCAGAACAACCAGACCCTGCTGGCCACGGGCACCTCGCCGGTCCCGGCCGTGGGAAACAACCTGTTCACCTTCATGGCCAACCGGCTGAACATGTCCTTCACCAACCTCAACTGCCAGAACTTCGGGCTGACGAACCCGGTGACGGTCACCCTGGACGGGAACGGCGCCGCCACCGCCGCGACCATCAGCACCACCCAGCAGGCGGTCACCGCCATGACTGGCCCCGCGGGAGCCGCTAATCCGGTGGCTCCGGTCAAGCCCAAGCGCGGCCAGAACCCGGCGCACATGTGACCGGAATCCGGCCTGGACCGCGCTGGGGGGCCAGGCGCGACCGCCAGCCGCTCGTGTGGCGGGGCAGCCCGCCGAGGCCGCCCCCGCCCACCGGCGGGCCGGAGCCCCTTGCCGGGCGGGAGGACAAAGGGCCGGGAAACCATGCTTCCGGGGCGACACCAGCGTGTCGTGACCATGGCAGGCGGTGAAGGCGGTGACCACAACTTGGCCGCCCCTTACAGCAGGTAATTGTTACGGTACGTGTTGTCAATTTGTGATCTACCCCACAATGCTGGTTGTCCAGCCGTCACAACTTTTTCAGCGGAAGCGGTTGCAGACCCCTCCCTTGCCTCTGGCAAGGTAGCGCCGATGGTTCAAGGCGTTCCGCCAAGCACCTTCTCGGTGAGTTAGTTTCTGCGGCTGGTATTTGGCAGAAGAACCGGACCACGCGCTGCCCGCTGGCGCAGCGGTCTGCTCCAGGGTGTCTCGCCCGGGAGTTCGGCCCACGGAAGGACAGCCTTGTCAGAACACCGGAGGCGAAGCCCCGGAAAACGGCGGGCGGCACGCCGTAATGGCGCTTTGTTGCCCGTCACCGCTACCGCGGTCACCGCGGTCACCGGAATCGCCATTGCGGGCTACCTGGTGACGATGCGGCCTGGCAATGTGCCTAATTCCGGTGCGGCCATCGCCGCCGCGGCCGTGTCCAGCAGCCAGGCTGTAGCCGTGCTCGAGCAGCAGCGCCAGCAAATGATCGTCCTGTCCGCCGCGTCGCACTCCATGCACCTCGTCGGCGCCCCCAAGGTCGCCGCACAGCCCCTGCAAGGGGCCGGGGGTACCTCGGGAGGCGCGGCCGCCACCGTGGCGGCTGCGCCGCCTCCTGACCCCGGCACGGCCCAGAGCATCGCGTACAACATGCTCTCGTCGTTCGGCTGGAGCCCCGGCACGTATTTCAGCTGCCTGAACAACATCTACACGCGGGAAAGCGGCTGGCGGTACAACGCCGAGAATGCCAGCGGCGCGTACGGCATTCCGCAGGCGCTGCCCGGGGACAAGATGGCCACCGCGGGCTCGGACTGGATGACCAACCCGGCCACCCAGATCAAGTGGGGGCTGGGATATATCCAGTCCCGCTATGGCGATCCGTGCAGCGCCTGGTCGTTCTGGGAAGCGCACGGTTACTACTAAGTAACACGGCGTCATCGCCAGTTTTTTGGCCGCCACGTATTCCCGGTTTCTGGCCATTACTTCCTGTATATAAGATGCTACTTTCTGTGGAATGCTGCCCCTGGAATTCCTTCCGGCTCAGCGCCATCGGATGACCCAAATCATCCACTTTCTGTGTCGCTATAAACGCGCTTAGTTACTTTGTGATTCGAATCACAAGGTCTGGATACGGTGCTCGAATCTTCGTACGATATACCTGGCAGATCACAGAAGTCGATTCTACGTTCGATTGAGTATCCGCCGAGTGTGGTTCAGGTCATAGCCTCGTTTTGCGGGTTTCGGGCAGAACTAATTGTCCTTATTGGGCATCGTGGGTGGCCGGAAGCACCCGGGCGTGTGTGATGGTCGCTCCCCCCAGTGACCCGCCGCCCTGACCCGCGGCACGTCGGCACGCCGCTGCAGCCCTCCCAGCACCCCCGCTGTGATCTGCAGTGCCCCCGGGTGGAAATCGAGCGCACGCGCACATCGTGTGCCCTAGCGAAGGTCAGCTTTGTCCATCCCCAGGACATTCACGTCTCGTAACCCCTACCGGAAGCCCTCACGTCTCACGTTCGCGGTCGCAGGAACGACCGCTGCGGCGGCCGCCCTGGTCGACCGTGGGCCTGTCCACCGCCACCCCGGGCGCGCCCGCCGCGCTGAGCACGGCCCTGGCCGCGCAGGACGGCGCCAGCACGCTCCCGCTGGCTCATCTCGCCCTGGACCCGACCGGCAGCGCGGGCAGTCGTGCGCCGGTACACCTCGCGGGCGGCGGGTCACCCGTGCACCTGGCGGGCGGTGGGTCCCCCGTGACCGCTAGCGGCTGGGCCATCCTGGCCTCCGGCCGGGCGGCCGCGCAGCCGCGGAAGCCCGCGCCTGCGGCCCGGGGCGGGAACCGGGCACCGGCCGCGCACCAGGCCAAGCCGGCCGGCCATCAGGGCAGCAGCGCGCGGCCGGTCAGGCACGCCCACCTGGTGGACCGTTCCGCCCGGCACGTTCACCACGCGGCTACCGCGCACCAGGCCAGGCACGGGGTGTGCGCGTCGTCCACCCTGCACTGGTGGATCTGCTCCGCGGAGCACGCCCTGGAGGAGCACGGCGTATCCCGCGGGCGGCTCAGCACGGGCGCGGCCTACATCGTGGTGCAGCACGAGTCGGGCGCGAACCCCCGCGCGTACAACGGCTGGGACTCCAACGCGGCGGCGGGCCACCCGTCCGAGGGCATCGCCCAGGTGATCGGCCCGACGTTCCACGCCTACGCCCTGCCCGGGCACCACGACATCTGGAACCCGGTGGACAACATGATCGCGGCCTTCCGGTACGCGATCAGCCGGTACGGCTCCATGAACAACATCCCCGGAGTCGTGGCGGTCCGGCAGGGCGGGTCGTACATGGGTTACTGACCCGCGGCCCCGGAGGGTCGTCCCCCCGGGCCAGGTGTCACGGCGGCGGCCTGCCCTCCGTACGGGGAGGCCGCCAGCGTCATGAGCGGCCTCCGTACGGGGAGGCCGCCAGGGTCATGAGCGGGCCCGGAACGTGCTCAGCGCGTGCCGGAACGCCGGCTGCGCAGCCGCCCACGCGGCCGCGGGCGCGGATTCCCGCACCAGGTAGGCCTGGCGGCCGGCCGGGGTGGTGAGCCGGAACGCGATGTCCAGCGATTCCATCCGGCCTCCGCGGCCGGGCTGCCAGGTGAACTGCCGGGCCACCCCGGCCCCGCCCTGGAAGGTGAAGGGCCGCCCGCCGACCGGCTCATAGCCGGGGAAGCGGCCCTGCCGCAGGCCCCGCGCCAGTTGCCGGCGTAGCTGGGCGGAAACCGTCGCACCACCCGCGGCCGCGGGAGTGACCAGGATCGACAGGTCGCGCGCCGGGCTGGTGAAGTCGGTCCCGGCTCCCTGCTGGGAGGTGTGCCACCCGGCCGGAACCGTCATCGTGAAAGTGGCCGGGGATCCGGTCTGGTTCGCCGTCCCGCCCTGCGAGGCCGGCGCCCCGGCCAGGGCGCCGGTGCCACTGCTCCCGCGGGCCAGGATCGCCCCGACCAGGATGCCCGCGCCCACGATGGCCAGAGCACCGAGAAGGAGCAGCTGACGGCGGCGGCCGCGCGGGAGCATCATCGCCAGTTCGGCGGCGAGCCCTCGCCGGAATCCCGGGGCGGGCGCGCCGTGCCGGCCGGCCTGGGGTCCAGCCACCTGGCCCGCGGCGGATGGCCGGCCCAGGGATTGCGGGCCCAGGGATTGCGGGCCCAGGGATTGCGGGCCCTGGGATTGCGGGCCCTGGGATTCGCGGCCACTGGCCCCCGGACGGCGTACCGTCAGGCGGCGTGGCCCCCGGCCACGGGACACCGGCCCACTGGCCGTCCGGCCAGGGAGCCTCGGGCCGGGAGACGCCGTCGGCCGGGACCTGGGTCTTCGGCCCGGCGGCGGCCAGGTCCGGCGGAGCGGCGGGCAGCGGGGCACCGGCCCGGGCTCGCTGCCGGCCGGCCTCTCCGGTGGAGATTCTGGCCCCGGCGGCGGCCAGTAGCCGGCCGGCCGCGGCAGCATCCGGACGGGCCTGCGGATTCCGGTGCAGCAAGGCCTCGATGACGTGGCACAGCGGGCCGGCCGACCGGGGCCGCGGCGCTTCCTCGTTGGCGATGGCCGCCAGGATCGCGATGGAGTTGCCCCGGTTGTCGAAGGGCCCGCGCCCTTCCACCGCCGCGTACAGGGTCGCCCCCAGCGACCACAGGTCGGAAGCGGGAGTAGCCAGATCGCCGCGGATGCGTTCCGGCGCGGTGAACCCCGGGGTGCCCATCACCATCCCGGCCTGGGTGAGGCCGCTGTCGCCTTCGAGGGTGGCGATGCCGAAGTCGGTCAGCACGGCCCGGCTGTCGGGCCCGAGCAGCACGTTGCTCGGCTTCACGTCTCGATGCAGGATGCCCGCCGCGTGCGCGCAGGCCAGCGCGCCGAGCACCCGCATGCCGAGATCGGCGGCCTGATGGGGCGGCAGCGGCCCGTCCTCGGTGAGGACCTGGTCCAGGGACCGCGCCTCGACGAGTTCCATCACGATCCACGGGCTGCCATCGGCCTCAACCACGTCGAAGATCGTGACCACCGCGGGATGGTTGAGCCGCGCCGCGGTCCGGGCCTCGCGCAGGGTGCGCTGGTAGAGGATCCGGGTTTCCTCGGTCATCACCGGGTTCCCGGTCACCGGGACGCGGATCCGCACCTCTTTGACCGCCACGTCACGGGCGAGGACGGTATCCCGGGCTCGCCACACGGTCCCCATGGCCCCGCGGCCGATGGTGTTTTGCAGGAGGTAGCGTCCCGCGACCATCCGCCCCGTGCTGGCCGCAACGTGCATGACAAGGGACGATACACGCGGTATCCACCGGGATTCCTGTGAAGCGGGTGAGAATAACACGTGTGTCGGGGCTGTATTTCCCCGGCCGTCACCCGGCCGCTACCTCCCGGTTCCCGGCCGTACACGCCCGGCGACCGCGGCGGCGGCTAGGCGGACGTCCGCGGCTGGCCGCCGGCGGCCGCAGCGCCGTCGGGTCGAGCTCATCGGCGCCGGCGGCGCCCGCTACCGGCTGCCGATCGTGAGCAGCGGCGGCTGCGGCTCCTCGGCGAAGAAGTCGTTCCCCTTGTCGTCCACGATGATGAACGCCGGGAAGTCGCGGACCTCGATGCGCCAGACCGCCTCCATGCCGAGTTCCGGGTACTCGAGGACCTCGACCTTGGTGATGCAGTCCTGGGCCAGCTTGGCTGCGGCGCCCCCGATGGAGCCGAGGTAGAACCCGCCGTGCTCCTGGCAGGCCGCGGTGACCGCCGGCGAGCGGTTCCCCTTGGCCAGCATGACCAGCGAGCCGCCCGCCGCCTGGAACTGGCCCACGTAGGAATCCATCCGCCCGGCCGTGGTCGGGCCGAACGACCCGGAGGCGTAGCCCTCCGGCGTCTTGGCCGGACCGGCGTAGTACACGGGGTGGTCGGCCAGGTACCGGGGCATGGGGTCGCCGGCGGCCAGCCGCTCGGCGATCTTCGCGTGCGCGATGTCCCGCGCGACCACCAGCGGCCCGGTCAGCGAGAGCCGCGTCGCCACCGGGTACTTGGCCAGTTCCGCGCGGATCTCGCTCATCGGCCGGTTCAGGTCGATCCGCACCACGTCGTCGCCGAGTTCGTCCTCGGTCGTCTCGGGCAGGTACCGGGCCGGGTCGGTTTCCAGCCGCTCCAGGAACACGCCCTCCGGCGTGATCTTGGCCAGCGCCTGGCGGTCGGCGGAACACGACACCGCGATGGCCACCGGGCAGGACGCGCCGTGCCGGGGCAGCCGGATCACCCGCACGTCATGGCAGAAGTACTTGCCGCCGAACTGCGCCCCGATGCCGATCTTCCGGGTGATCTCGAGGACCTCGGCTTCGAGCTCGGTGTCACGGAAGCCGTGGCCGGCCGCTGACCCGCTGCCCGGGAGGGTGTCCAGGTACCGCGCGGAGGCGTACTTGGCGGTCTTCAGCGCGTACTCGGCGCTGGTGCCGCCGACCACGATGGCCAGGTGGTACGGCGGGCACGCGGCGGTACCCAGGGAGCGGATCTTCTCCTCCAGGAACGTGCGCAGCCCGGCCGGATTCAGCACCGCCTTGGTCTGCTGGTACAGGAAGGACTTGTTGGCTGACCCGCCGCCCTTGGCCATGAGCAGGAACTTGTACTCCTGGCCGGGAGTGGCGTAGATCTCCACCTGGGCCGGCAGGTTGGTGCCGGTGTTCCGCTCCTCGAACATCGACAGCGGGGCCAGCTGCGAGTAGCGCAGGTTCAGCTGGTGGTACGCCTCGTAAATGCCCTGGCTGAGATGCTCTTCATCCCGCCCGTCGGTGAGGACCTGCCCGCCGCGCTTGCCCATCACGATGGCGGTCCCGGTGTCCTGGCACATGGGCAGCACCCCGCCCGCCGCGATCCCCGCGTTTTTCAGCAGATCCAGGGCCACGAAACGATCGTTGCGGCTGGCTTCCGGATCATCGAGGATGGCCCGCAGCTGGCGCAGATGCCCGGGCCGGAGCAGGTGGGCGATGTCGCGCATGCCCTCGCGGGCGACCAGGGTCAGCACTTCCGGGTCCACTTCGAGGAAGTCCCGGCCGAAGGCCTGGCGCCGGGTGATCCCGTCCGCGGTCAGCAGGCGGTAGTCAGTGGCGTCAGGGCCCAGGGGAAGCAGGTCGGTGTACGCGAACTCGGGCATCGTGGGCTCGTCCTCCTGGTGGCTGCGGTGTCTTTTCATCGTAGATCCGCTTCAGCATGGCGCAGTGCCGAGCTGGCCCACCTGACCAGGCCGGGCTGCATTTGCATGGCTGCCTTCGCCCCGGGTAAAGGTCTCCCATCCCCGGCGGTGGTAGCCCGGGGGGCGACCCCGGAACCCCGGGATCACTGGCTCGGCGGGTCCGGGTCGGGAGGGAGACGTTCGTGAGCATCCCAGACAGCGACGAGCAGGAAATACCGGAGATCAGGGTCCCGACCAGCGACGAGCAGGCGATCAGCCTGGCCGAGGCTTCCCGCCAGCTCGAGCTGGCCGTGCACGACGCCCAGGTGTCGTTCGACTGCATCGCGCTCGGCAACCTCGACCGGGCCCACACCAACGCGGTCACGGCGCGGACCGCCGCTGACGCGGCGGAGACGCTGCTGCGCTCCGTGCTGGGCCGGACGGCCGAGCCGCACGAGGGCCCGGTGGCCGAGCCCGACTGACCGGTGCGGCCTACCGCTCGTCCCGGATTTCGTTGCTGGCCCGCCTGACCAGGGAGCTCAGGAGCCCGAAAGACTCGTCATCCTCGGCGCTCCCGGTGTGCGGCCGCCGGAACCGGCTCACGTCGATGGCGATGTCGGCGATGTCCCAGCGGAGACGGTACAGATCCAGCATCGGGGACTGCGGGGTGACACCGGTCGAGCCCGGCGTAGGCGTCCAGGATGGACCCGTCGCCGGGGTCGAGGCTCCACAGGTCGCGCTCGGGCGGGGCGGCCAGCGCGGTGTCCCAGTCGATGAGCACCCAGCCGTCGGCGGTCAGCATGGTGTTGCCGGGATGAGGCTCACCATGGGTGAGGACCGCCGGGGAGGGCTGGGCGCAGGCGGCCGCCGCGAGGTGGTCGTAGCGGTCGAGCAGCCGCCGGATGGGCGCGGCATGCTGCTGGATCAGGCGTGCGGCCGGGCGTGCGTACGGTCCCTGGCCGGGGCGTCGCCGCCCGGCTGGCAGGCGGCCTCCAGCTCGTCCCGGTGCGGCACGCGGAAGTCGTCAGCCGGCGCGTGCCGGCGGGCCGCGGGCGGGGCGGTGTGCGTGGCGGCCACCATGTCGAGCACGGCCAGCCGGTGCCCGGGCGAGGAGAACTCCGCCCACTCGAAGCTCTGGCCGTCCACGAACGGGTAGACCGCCACGCCGAACTGGCTGCCCACCCGGGCCAGCGGCTCGCCGTCGCGGGCGGGGACCGGGGCCACGACGAACGTGCGGCCGCAGTCCCTCAGGTCCGTGGCGGCGGACAGGGCGGCGCGCAGCCGCCGGAACCCCTCGGTCAGCGGCTCAGCCTGCGAGAGCCGTTTGTTCTCCAGCTCGTCGGCGGTGACGAACCACCGTGACCCGGCCGCACCGGAAACCGCCCAGTGGTGACTGCCCCAGCCGACGGGCCGGTACTGCACCGATGCCGCGCGGATGCCCCACCAGCGTTCCAGGGCCGCCAGCAGTGTGGCCTCGGGCAGCCCAGCGGGCGGGATCAGCATCTGGCCACGGTAGAAGGCGGACGCCTGGGAGGGCCACCGGATAAAGAGACGGCTCCGGGGCTGGATGGTGGCTTACTTGGCCAGGCGGGGGAGCAGGGCCGAGGCCACGACGACGCCCGCGACGGCGGAGCCCACCAGGACGCTCACGTCCAGCCCCAGGTTGGTCGGGACCCCGATGAGCAGCCCGCGCAGCGCGTCCACCTCGTAGGACAGCGGGTTGACCTTGCTGATCGCCTGCAGCCAGCCCGGCATCAGGGCAGTCGGGTACAGCGCGTTGGAGCTGAAGAACAGGGGCATGGTGATCGCCTGGCCGATGCCCATCAGCCGGTCCCGGCTCAGCGCCACGCCAGCGATCGACATGGACAGGCAGGAGAAGAACGCCGACCCCAGCACCACCACGAACGCGGTGGCCAGCAGCTTCAGCGGGTTGTGCGTCAGCGCGACGCCGAGGATGGCGGAGAGCACCACCACCGCCGCGGCCTGGACGATCGAACGCACCCCGGCGGCGAAGGCCTTGCCGGTGATCAGCGCGGAACGAGGGGTGGGCGTGACCATGAGCTTGGCCAGCACCCCCGCGTCCCGTTCCCAGATGATCTGGATGCCGTAGAAGATCGACACGAACAGGGCCGACTGGGCCAGGATCCCGGGCGCGAGGTAGGCGAGATAGGAGATTCCGTTCGGCGTCCGGATGGCATGGATCCTGTTGAACGTCTCGCCGAAGATAATCAGCCAGAGCGCGGGCTGGATGGCCCGGGTGTACAGCTCCGTGCGGTCGTGCCGCAGCTTGCGCAGCTCGACCCAGCACAGCGTGACCATCCGGCTGGCCAGCTGGGCCAGGCCCACCCGCGCGCTGGGCGCGGGACCATAATCAACCGAGACGGCGGGCGGTGCGCCGGGCGCGACGGACGTCACGGATGCCTCCCTTCTCGGTGTCCTCATCCAGCGTCCCGCCGGTGAAGTGGCGGAAGACCTCGTCCAGCGAGGCGTCCGGCCCGAGCAGGGCCTTCAGGTTCGCCGGGCTGTCGGTGGCCTGCACCCGGCCGCTGTGCATGAGCGAGACGCGGTCGCAGTACAGGTCGGCCTCTTCCATGTGATGCGTGGTCATCAGCACCGTCATCCCGGCCTGCTCCCGCAGCCGGGTGATGTGTTCCCAGACGTCGGAGCGGGCGATCGGGTCCAGGCCGACGGTGGGCTCGTCGAGTATCAGCAGCCGTGGCGCGTTCACCAGGGCCTGGGCGAGTTCGAGCCGCCGCACCATGCCGCCGGAGTAGGTCTTCACCAGGCGCCCGGCCGGCTCGGTCAGCCCCATCGCGGCCAGGGCCTCTTCCACCCGCTGCGGGCGGCCGCTGCGGGGCACGTCGAACAGCCGGGCGAACAGTTCCACGTTCTCCCGGCCGGTCAGCGACCCGTCGGCGGAGAGCAATTGCGGGACGTAGCCGATCATCCGGCGGACCCGCATGGGCTGGGTGGCGGTGTCCGTGCCGAACACGCTGATCCGGCCGGCCATCGGCTTCAGCAGCGTGACCAGCATGCGGATGGTGGTCGTCTTGCCCGCCCCGTTGGGGCCGAGCAGCCCGTAGGTCTCGCCGGGCTCGATGGTCAGGTCCACGTCGTCCACCGCGACGTGGTCGCCGAAGCGGTAGGTGACGCCGGCGCAGACCACTGCGGGCTCGGCCAGGGCGACGTCGCCCCCGCTGCCCGCGGCCTGGCCGGTGACCGTGGCTGGCCAGTTTCCCCCGGGCTGGCCGGGGACGGCGGAGTGGCTGGTGACCGCCCCGCCGGGGTCCAGGCTCATGGATGCTCCATTCTCTCGGCCAGCCGGATCAGGGCCGGGATCGCGCCGGCCAGCGCCTGCCGGTCTTCCGCGGTCATCGTGGCGAGCACCTCGCTGACCAGCTCGGCCCGCAGGTCGCGCCACTCCTCCAGTCGCCGGCGTGCTTTGCCGGTGATGGTGAGCCGGACGGAGCGGCTGTCCGGGAGCGACCGTTCGCGGCGCAGGAGGCCCTGCTCGGCCAGGCGGCCGACGAGGGTGCTGACTGTGTTGGGGGCGAGCCGCAGGTCGTGCGCGGCGTCCGCGACGCAGATGCCGGGCCGGCGGGCGATCAGCCGGAGCAGCTCGCTCTGCGCGGTGGGCAGCGGCTCGGTGGCCCAGGCGTGCCGGGCGGCGCGCCTGCTGGTCCGCCGCACCGCGCTGATCGCGGCCAGCAGGTCCGCCGCCTCCGCCCGCGCCGCGCCATCCGCCGCCACCGCGGACCCACCCGCCGCGACTCTAATGTCGTTCACAGAGCTAACTATATTTCCCCCGAAGGCGCCCGGCTACCGGGTTCGTGGGTGCCAGCCACATCCCACGCAGAACGTGCGTCCGAAGCGGACAAAACACCTCGCGAGACGCACGTCCTGCGTGAAACGTGGAGTGGGGCTCCGGGGGAGGGCGGTTAGGGGTGTGGGTCGCGGGCGGTCTCGTCGGCGACTTCGGCGGCCACCTCGATGGCGAGTTCCGGGGATGTGCCGAGGGCCGTGTCCGCGAGCGGGCCCGGATCGTCCGCCCCGTTCGCCGCCGTTCCGTTCCCCGGGACCGTGCTCCCCGGGACCGTGCTCCCCGGGACCGTGCTCCCCGGGACCGGGGTTTCCTGGCCAGTGTTCTGCTGCCCTGCGGCGTCCTCGTCGTACACGTAGCGGCCGCCGCGCAGCAGCGAGGCGCAGGCCGCGATGAGCAGCACGGTGATGGCCATGCTGAACACGATGACCAGCCCGTGGTGGAACGGCCCGGCGATCAGCAGGGGGAAGAACTGCTTGCCGGTCAGCGTGGCCACGTTGTGCGCGGGCAGATGGGCCAGCACGCCGGTCGGGGCGAGCAGTTCATGGATCGGGTTGTAGCCCAGGAACGTGGCGAACAGGCTCGCCACCGGCGGGGTCTGGCCGACCTGATGGGCCAGCGCCGCGGGCACCCCCTGGGACATCAGGCCCCGGGTCAGCGTGGTCGGCAGGGTGCTGGACAGGCCCACGATCATCAGCGAGAAGAAGATCCCGATGGACAGCACGAACCCGGAGTTCTGGAAGGTGGCCAGCATGCCGGACGCCGCTCCACGCTGCCGGGCGGGCACGCTGCTCATGATCGCGGCCGCGTTGGGCGCGGAGAACAGGCCCATGCCCACGCCGGCCACGAAGATGAGCGTCCCGAAGGTCACGTACTGGAAGTCCGTGGGGATCAGCAGCAGCCCGCCGAACGCCGCCGCCGACACCAGCAGGCCCCCGGACGCGAACCAGCGGGCCCCGTGCCGGTCCGAGAGATAGCCCGAGATGGGCCCGGCCACGACGAAGCCGAACGTGAGCGGAAGCAGGTAGATGCCCGACCAGAGCGGCGTGTCCTTGTAGTTGTAGCCGTGCAGGATCAGCCAGATGCCCTGCAGCCAGATGATCAGCATGAACTGCAGGCCGCCCCGGGCGATCGAGGCGAGCAGCGTGGCCGCGTTACCCGCCGCGAACGCCCGGATCCGCAGCAGCCTCAGGTCGAACATGGGGCTTTCCACCCGCAGTTCGATGAAGCAGAACGCCACCAGCAGGGCGATCCCGCCGATCAGGCCGGTCAGCACGACCGGGCTGGTCCAGCCCATCACGTGCCCGCCGTAGGGCTGGATGCCGTAGGTGATCCCGGTGAGCAGGCCGATCAGGCCGAGCGCGAACGTCACGTTGCCGAGCCAGTCGATGCGGGACCTGGTCCTGATCCCCAGTTCCTGCAGGCTCAGGTACGACCAGATGGCCCCGCCCACGCCGATCGGTACCGACACGACGAACACCAGCCGCCAGTCCACCGCGGCCAGGATGCCCCCCAGGATCAGCCCGATGAACGTGCCGGAGATCCCCGCGACCTGGTTGATGCCCATCGCGGTGCCGCGCTGGTCGGCCGGGAATGCGTCGGTCAGGATGGCGGGGGAGTTGGCCATCAGCATGGCCCCGCCGGTCGCCTGCACCACCCGCCAGCCGATCAGCCACAGCGCCCCGCCCGGACCGTGCATCGGGTCGAACGGCAGGGCCAGCGCGCCCAGCGCGAACACGGTGAAGCCCAGGTTGTACATCCGTACCCGGCCGTAGATGTCGCCGAGCCGGCCCAGCGTCACCACCAGCACCGCGGACACCACCAGGTACCCCATCAGCATCCAGAGCAGGTAGCTCACGTTGCCGGGAGTCAGCGGGTTGAGGTGGATGCCGCGGAAGATGGCGGGCAGCGCGATGATGACGATGGACGCGTTGACCGTCGCGGAGAGCATGCCGAGTGTGGTGTTGGACAGCGCCACCCACTTGTAGCGGCTCCCGCGCGCCTCGACGGGACCGCCGCCGGCTCGTGATCCTCCGGGAACGTGGCCGTTCGCAGACTCGCTCACGGGGCTCTTCCCCCCCTCGCGCCGAGATGGTTGCCACGAGCGAACTAGTTTGCCAGGGGCAAACTAACAGGCCTCCGAGGTAATTCATAGCGGCCCGGGAGGAGGGACCGGGGAGCCCGGGAGCCCAGGGAGCCGGGAAGCCCGGAAGCCGGGGAGCCCAGAACCAGGCAAGCTCACCCCGAAGCCGGGGAGCCGGCCTCCGCGGTGCTCGCTGCCTGGCCCCGCGCCCGGCGGGCCCGGCCCGGCTCGAACCCGGCGGCCAGCGCGATGATGACCAGGGTCAGCACGAGCGGCGCGGCGTACGCGGCGCGCCACCCCGCCGGGCCGCCGACCGCGCCCGCGATCCCGCCGACCAGGGCGGCGCCGAGCACGAACCCGGCGTAGTTGAACAGATTCACCCGTGAGATGGCGATGCCCGATCCGGTCGGGTCGAGCTTCGAGGTGGCCGAGAAGCACATCGGCGGCACCACGCAGAAACCCAGGCCGGTCAGGGCGAAGGCGGCGATGGCCAGGTACGGGGACGGGGCCAGCACCACGCCCAGCAGGCCCAGCCCGGCGACCACGGCCCCGGCCCGCACCACCGCCGCGGGGCCGAACCGCCGCACCGCGCGGTCACCGAAGACCCGGCCCGCCAGCATCAGCGTCTGGTACGCCGCGAACGCCAGCGGGAGCAGCGCCTTGCTGCCGTGCTGGACCTTCGACATGTAGACCGAGCTGTAGTTGGAGACGCCGGCGTCCCCGATGTACATGCAGCACATGGCCACGCCGATGAGGATGATCGGCCGCCACGGGATCTGGATGCCCGCCTTCTTCGCGGCGGCCTCGGACGGCGGCGCGACGTCGGCCGCCTTGCCGAACAGGCTGGGCCCGACGACCAGCGCGGCGGCCAGCCCGGCCACGCCGGCGATCGTGAACGCCACGCCCAGGGACAGGCCGAGCTTGCCGGCCAGCGCATTCCACAGCCCGCCGAGGATCCCGGCCGCGCTCCAGAAGCCGTAGAACGCGTTGATGACGCTGTAGCCGTAGCGCTTCTCGGTGATCGCGCCCTGCATGTTCATGGTCGCGTCCACGGCCCCGAGGAACAGCCCGAACAGGCCGACCGCGATGTACAGCTCGGGCCGGGTACTGGCGAACCCGATGGCGGGCAGGGTCAGGCAGACCAGCGGCTGGGCGACGCGGAGCACCGTGCCGCTGCCGAGGCGGGCGGCCAGCGGGCCCGACAGCACGCTGCCCACCCCGGCGATGACCGGCACGATGAGAAGGACCAGGGTGAGCTGGCCGTTAGAGAGGTGGAATTTGGTCTGCAGGACGGAGACGCGGGTAACCACGACCGCGAAGCAGAGGCCCTGGACGAAGAACGCGCCGCTGGTCGCCATCCGCCCGCGGTAGTCCCGGGCCTGCCGCGGATCTGTGCCGCCCACGCTCATGCACCGCTCCCAGGCTCGCGAGCCGCCGGCGGGGCCGGACCCGTGCGTCGAACACCGTGCGGTCAGGGTAGGGATCGCGCCGTCCGGGCGTCAAGGCGGCTATCGTCAAGGGGTGAGCTCCCGTGCCTAGCCCGCGTGACCTGCGCGCCTCGGACGCTGACCGGGAGCGCGTGGTGACCCTGCTCGCCGAGGCGGCCGGGGACGGGCGGATCACGCTGGAGGAGCACGCGCACCGGGTGCAGCGGGCCTATACCGCCCGGACCCTGGGCGACCTGGCCGGCCTGACCGATGACCTGGCGCTGCCCGGGGCCCAGCCGCTGCGGCTGGACAGCTCGCGCGCGGTGACCGCCTTCTTCGCGACCGAGCGGCGGGAAGGCCGCTGGGTCGTCCCGGACCGGCTGGTGGTGACGGCCATCGGCGGGCAGATCGTGCTGGACCTGCGCGAAGCGCTGCTGCAGGCCCAGCGCACCGTGATGTACGTCAGCGCGATGGGCGGCCAGGTGCACCTGCTGGTGCCGGCCGGGCTGACGGTCGTGACCCGCAACCTGTCCGCGTCGCTGCCCGGGGCCCGCCCGGACCCGCGCCCGGCGCCGCTGGTCCCGACCGGGATGCCGGTCATCGAGCTGCACACGCTGACCGTGCTGGGACGCATCCACGTCCGCACTCCCCGGCCGCGCCGGGGCGGGCTGTTCGGCCGCCGTCCCCGCTAGCCGCGCTAGCCGTCCGCGCTAGCCATCCACGCCCGCCGCTGTCTCGCTGGCCGCCATCCCGGGCTGCTGGGCTGGTCCGGAGGGGACGGTGGACCCCCAGCGGGCCTCGACGTTGCCCCACCGCCAGTAGGCCAGGGCCAGCGCCCAGACGGCGACGAACAGCGCGGCGATGCAGAACCCGGCGACGTTGATGTTGAAGTTGGCCATGACCGACCAGAAGCCGCCGTGCAGGTGCATCTCGTCGGTCAGGATGCCGAGGATCTCGACGGTGCCGATGATGAAGGCGGCGCCGATGGACAGCCCGGTGATGACGAGGTTGTAGTAGACCTTGCGGACCGGCCGGGCGAACGCCCAGCCGTACGCGAAGTTCATGAAGCAGCCGTCGAGGGTGTCGAACAGCATCATGCCGCCGGAGAACAGGAACGGCAGCGCGAGCACGGCGTAATAGGGCAGGCCCTGGATCGCGGCGTAGGCGGTGGCGGAGAGCAGGACCACCTCGGTGGTGGTGTCGAAGCCGACACCGAAGATAAGCCCGACGACGTACAGCTGCCAGGTGTGGTTGATGGACTTCATGAACCGGCCGAAGAACCGGTACATCAGCCCGCGCGCCTGCAGCTGGGCCTCGAGTTCCTGCTCGTCGTAGCTGCCGCGGCGCATGTCCCGGAAGACCTTGACGATGCCGGCCAGCACGATCAGGTTCAGCACCGCGATCAGGTACAGGAACCCGGCGGACACCAGCGTGCCCGCCGTTCCCCCGGCCGTCTCGTAGGCAGAGCTGGGGTTGACCACCGCGCCGAACACGGCCCGGGCGGCGAAGGTGATCCCGACGCCGACCGCGACGACGACCGTGGAGTGGCCGAAGGAGAAGAAGAAGCCGCTGGCCAGCGGGCGTTTCCCGTCCGCCATCAGCTTGCGGGTGGTGTTGTCGATGCACGAGATGTGGTCAGCGTCGAAGGCGTGCCGGAAGCCCAGGAACCAGGCCGTGATGGCCACCCCGAGCCCGACGCCGAGCCCCCGGCTGCCGCCCACTCCCTGGTAGTCGAAGTGGTGCGGCATCACGCACAGCACGTAGATGCCCCAGCCGGCCGCGTTGATGGCCACGATGAACACGAACATGGCCGCCAGCCGGCCCTGCTCGCGGCCGGTCAGCTCGGTGCGGATTTTGTGCCAGCGTGACGTGGGCTCTGGTGGCCTGAGCACAGTTGACCTGAGCACGGGACCTGTCATCGACCGAACCGCCCCTCATCCGAGGACTCGCGTTCGTCGGCAGGCCAGCCAGGCGACCGGACTCATCCCCCCGGAAGGGGCTTCACCGTTGCGGGACAGTGCCGGATTCTCACCGGACTTCGCTGGACGGGCTGCCACCCCGGCGGCCCGGGGCGCTGGCCACCGTACAAGCGGCCGTGGTGACCGTCAAGGCTGATTGGGTGATCAGGTATTTAGCTGTAGCTGATGATCAGCTGTCCAGCTTTGCTGTGGAACACTGACGGTCATGCACCTGCTGCCGGCGGAACGGTCCGATCACCGTGTCATCGACGGTGAGCGGGTCTGCCAGGCCATCGCGGCCCTCGCCAGCCCCGGGGAGATCCAGGCCCGGGCCGGGCTGTTCGCCATCCTCGCCGATCCCACCCGGCTGGCGCTGCTGACCTGCATCAAGGCGGCCGGCCCGATCAGCGTCTCCGACCTCGCCGCCGCGACCGGGGTCAACGACACCACCGTTTCCCAGACGCTGCGCTACCTGCGTGCCGCCCGGACCGTGAGCACGGAACGCGACGGCAGGATCATCCGCTACCGGCTCGCCGACGACCGCATCGCGGCGCTGCTCGCCAGCGGGTAGCCCGCTGCGGCCAGCACCGGGCTAACAGGGGTTGTCGAAGTCGATCGAGCTGTAGGCCCGCAGCTTCCACAGCTGGTGCTCGCTGTGGATGTTCCGGATGGTGCCGGACCGGGCCCGCATCACGAGTGAGTGGGTGGCCGCCCCGCCCGCCCGGTACCGGACGCCCGTCATCAGCTCGCCGTCGGTGATCCCGGTGGCCGCGAAGAACGCGTCCTCCGACGTGACGAGGTCGTCGGTGGTCAGCACGTGGCTGAGGTCAAGGCCGGCGGCGAGGGCCTTCTCCCGCTCGGCCTCGTCGCGGGGTGCGAGCCGGGCCTGGATGATGCCGCCCAGGCACTTGATCGCGCACGCGGTGATGATCCCCTCCGGCGTGCCGCCCACCCCCAGCAGCAGGTCCACGCCGGTGCCGTCCCGCGCCGCCATGATCGAGCCGGCCACGTCGCCGTCGGTGATCAGCTTGATCCGTGCCCCGGCCTCCCGGACCTCGGCGATGAGCCCCGCGTGCCGCGGCCGGTCCAGGATGACCACGGTCACGTCCGAGGAGGAGCAGCCCTTGGACCGGGCCACGGCGGCGATGTTGTGCGCGGCGGGGGCCTCGATGTCGACCAGGTCGGCCGCGGCCGGGCCGGTGACCAGCTTGGACATGTAGAAGACCGCGGACGGGTCGTACATGGACCCGCGGGCGCTGACCGCCAGCACGGCGATCGCGTCCGGCATGCCGTTGGCGGTCAGCCGGGTGCCGTCGATGGGGTCCACGGCCACGTCGCACGCCGGGCCGGTGCCGTCACCGACCTGCTCACCGTTGAAGAGCATGGGCGCCTTGTCTTTCTCGCCCTCGCCGATGACCACCACGCCGTTCATGGACACCGTGTTGATCAGGGCCCGCATCGCGTGCACCGCCGCGCCGTCGGCGCCGTTCTTGTCGCCGCGGCCGACCCAGCGGGCCGCGGCCATCGCTCCCGCCTCGGTCACCCGGGCCAGTTCCAGGGCCAGGTTCCGGTCCGGCGCGTGGGTCTCCGGCTCGGCCGTCAGATCGGCCAGCCCGGGGCTCTGCTGGGCCGCTGCCTCGTCCTCGGTCATCGCAGAGACCGCCTTCCCTGTATGGCCGTGCTTGCCTGTGTGCCCGTGCTCCCCAGAAAGCCCGTGCTCCCCAGAAAGCCCGTGCTCCCCAGAAAGGAGGTGCTCCCCGCTGCAGCCATGCCGTCATCCTGGGTACCTGAAGGGCCGGCGTAGCCTTGTCGCGTAAGGCGGTAGGCCCTGGCGCCAGACGTGGGGAGCGCTGCGTAGGCGGTGACAGGCGAATGACAACAGATGTTCCGCAGCCTATCGTGCGGTCCGCCGATCGCGGCGCGGCCACCAGGGCAGCCCTGCTGGCCGCCGCCCGTGAGGTGTTCATCTCGGTGGGTTACGCGCAGGCCGGGGTCAGCGAGATCGTCGCCCGGGCGGGCGCCAGCGTCGGCAGCCTCTACCATCACTTCACCGGCAAGGCCGACCTGTACGTGGCGCTGTTCGAGGAGTTCCACCAGGGGCAGGCCTGGCGGGCGCGCCAGGCGGCCCGGGGTGCGCGCGAGGACTGCGTCAGCGAGCCACGGCAGCTCTTCCTGGCCGCGGCCCGGGCCTACCTCGACGGCTGCCTGGAGGATCGGGAGCTGTCCCGGCTGTTCGTCTCGGGGGACGCCCCGCCCGGGTTCGACCTGATCATGCGGCAGCGGCTGCGCGAGTGGGCCAGCCGGAACGCCGACTTCTTCGCCCGCAGTGCCGGGCCGGCGGACGAGGCGGTGGCGGTCGTGATGACCGGGGCCCTGATGCTCGCGGTGGCCGAGGTGTCGCTGGACGAGGACGCCGCCCACGCCCGGCGGCTGGCCGGCGGCGTGCTGGATGTGCTGTCCGGGTCAGTCCCCGGGATCCGGGCGTGACCGGCCGGCTACGTTGATGCTGTGAGCGCCGAGGCAAGAGCCGGCCGGGAACGGCGGAGCGCAGCCGGCCGCGGACGGCGGCCCGGCCGCCCTGAGCTATGAG
The DNA here is from genome assembly GCA_963713815.1 of uncultured Actinomycetes bacterium. Lineage (GTDB taxonomy): Bacteria > Actinomycetota > Actinomycetes > Streptosporangiales > Streptosporangiaceae > RYN-230. The sequence continues at coordinate 201,039 of CAVQNH010000032.1, read as the reverse complement.
CAGGCCCGTGACCAGCTCACCGAGGTGGTCCGCCGCCTGGAGGGCGGTGGCCTGACCCTGGAGCAGTCGCTGGACCTGTGGGAACGCGGCGAGCGGCTGGCCGGGATCTGCGAGCAGTGGCTGGAGGGCGCCCGCGCCCGCCTCGCCGCCGCGATGACCGCCCGGGCACCGGAGTCCGCCGATCCGGCCGCGCCCTTTTAAATTCTCCGCAACGAAAACCAGCCCCCGCCGGTCACCCGGGCCCGCCCGGCATCTCAGGGGTCACACCAGCCTCGCGGGTTGTACCTCAGCCTCGTGATCATGGGCTTGCTGTTGCCCTGGCCACAGTAAGCCCATGATCACGGTCAGCCAGGCGCCGGGAGGAGTGGGCGGGCGGGACTGGCCCGGCCCAGCGGCCGTGGGACTAGCCCAGGGGCGCGACGTGGTGCGCGGTCGGCGGCAGCCCGGAGCCGGCCGATGCCCCGGCGGCCGCCGCCCGGGCGGCCCGGACCGCCGAGGCGACCATCCGCGCGTAGAGCCGGGCCCCGCTGGGCTGCGGGTGCACCTCGTCCGGCCACAGCAGGCTGGTCCGGTGCTCGATGGTCGCGAACCAGTTGGCCATGACCACGTTGGGATACCGGCGGGCCGCGGCGGCGATGACCCGGTTCACCCCCGCCTCCCAGGACCGCGCCTCATAGGTGTTGATCAGCACCAGCTCCCGGTGCGGGCCGACCGCGCGGACCAGCTGGCGCATCTGCTCGGGCGGTGAACGTGCCGTTCGTGCCGAGCGCGAACACCACGACCGGGCGGAGCCTCCCCGCCGCCGCGAGCCGCTGGACGATCGACAGGCCCACGCTGACCTGGCGGCTGACCTGCGCGTTGATGGAGATTCCCGGCAGTGCGGCGGTGAGCTGGACCGCCGAGGCGAGCAAGACCGAGTCGCCGACCGCGAACACGCCGGAGCCGGTCACCCGGGTCGGGGCGGCGGCCGTGACCGCGGAAGGAGTGGCCGAGGGACTGGCGGCCGGGCTGGCCGGCGGCACCGAGGCACCGGGGGAGGGGCCGGTCAGCGCGCCTGCGGGTGCGCTGACCGTCGGCATGGCCGCGGCCGTGGGCGTGCGGGACGCCCGGCTGGCCGGGGCCTGCTGGCTGACCTTGACCCCCTCGCTGATCTGCTCGGCCAGTCCGGTGGAGGAGTGGGCGTGCAGCACTCCGTAGCCCGCGGCGCCCGCCACCACCAGGGCGGCCACCACGGCGAGCGCCGGGACCACCCGTGCGGGCGAGCGGTGCGCCCCGGCCAGCGACCCGAGGACCGTCCGGCCCCGGGCCCGGACTGTGGTCCGGAACCCGTTGCGGATGATGGGTTCCTCGACCCACCGCCAGGAGGCGGCGGCCAGGCCGACGGAGATCGCCGCCTCGGGCAGCCAGATCCAGTCCGCCGGGCGCTGCTGCGGGAACGCCGCCGTGGCCAGCGCGATGACCGGCCAGTGCCACAGGTAGATCCCGTAGGACCTGATCCCGATCCAGCGCAGCACGGACCGGCCGAGCGCCCAGCTGACCAGGCCCGGGCTCGCCGCGGCCAGCACCACGCCGCCGGCCGCCAGCGCCGCGACCAGCAGCCCGGCCGGGTAGAGCACCCGGTCCGTCCCGGCGAAGTGGCCCATGGCCCAGGCCAGCACGGCGATCCCGGCCAGGCCGAGCGCGTCGGGGATGCGGGTGCGGTCACTGTCCCGGGTCTCCAGCCCGCCCAGCGGCCCCAGCCGGCGCAGCGGCCAGGTGAGCGCCAGTGCCGACCCGATGAACAGGGCTGACGCGTGCGTGTCGGTGCCGTAGTAGACCCGGGACGGGTCCCCGCCGGGCACGTAGACCAGGGCCATGGCCAGCGCGGACAGGGCCGCGCCGGACCAGGCCAGGCCGGCCCGGAGGTGGCGGGACCGGCAGGTCTTGAGGATCACGATCAGGAGCAGCGGCCACACCAGGTAGAACTGCTCCTCGATGGCCAGTGACCACAGGTGCTGGAGCGGTGGCGGCGGCCCGAACCGCGCGAAGTAGGACTGGTGCGCCAGCGCCTGCCACCAGTTGCTGGAGTAGGTGACGGCGGCGAGCAGCGCTGACCGCAGCGCGGCCAGCTGGGCCGGCTCGATCACGGCCGTGGCCGCGGTCACCACGACGAGCAGGACCGCCAGGGCGGGCAGCAGCCGGCGCGCCCGCCGGGCCCAGAACCCGCGCAGGTCCAGCCGGCCGTACTGGTTCCAGTGGGCGGTCAGCAGGTCCGTGATCAGGTAGCCGCTGAGCACGAAGAAAACGTCGAACCCCCAGGAATCCGCCGGGAAATGCGGACAACTGTTCATGAAAGGCAATAACCGCGATAACGGCCAGACCGCGCAATCCATCCAGGCCCGGCCGTCGTGTTGCGGTCCGCTCCGATGTCGTACCTTTCATGGCATGTGTCGTCACTGCGCTGATCCCCCCGGCTCAACGGCAATGTGGAGAATTCTCGCCCGTTCAATGCGGGAAGAAACGCCCTGAGAGGTAAATAGGAGGGCACAGATTTTGGCGGCACGGGTAATGCGCCGGGCCGGCCGAGGCGGCGGGCCGGCCCGGCCGGGGTGCGGTTACTGGTCTTCGGACACCGCGGTGAGCTGGTCGTCCGCGAAGCGCAGGGTGAGCCGCTCCCCGGGCGGTACCTCCGCGGCCGAGCGCACCACGCTGCCGTCGGGGCGCTGCACGATGGCGTAGCCGCGGCTCAGGGTGGTGGCGGGGGACAGGGCCAGCAGCCGGGCCCGGACGTGGGACACATCGTCCCCGGCCCGGTCCAGCGTGGCGGACAGCCGGCGCCGGGCCCGCTCGGTGAGCCCGGTGATCAGTTCCTGGCGCCGCTCGATCTCCCGGACCGGCGAGGCGAGGGCGGGGCGGGAGCGCAGGCCGGCCAGCCACGCGGTCTCGCGTTCCATCCGGCCGGTGAGGCTGCGGCGGGCCCGGCCGCGCAACTGGCTGATGAGCGCGAGTTGCTCGCTCACGTCCGGCACGATGCGCCGCGCGGCGTCGGTGGGCGTGGAGGCCCGCACGTCCGCGACCAGGTCGAGCAGGGGTGTGTCCTGCTCGTGCCCGATCGCGCTGACCACCGGGGACTTCGCCGCCGCCACGGCCCGGATCAGGTCCTCGTCGGAGAAGGGCAGCAGGTCCTCGATCGAGCCTCCGCCCCGGGCGATGACGATCACGTCCACCGAGGGGTCGGCGTCCAGGCGGTGCAGCGCGTCCACGATCTCGCCCACCGCGTACTGTCCCTGGACGGCCACCGGTTCCACCCGGAACTGGACGGCGGGCCAGCGATGGGCGGAATTGCGCAGCACGTCCTTTTCTGCCGCCGAGTCGCGCCCGCAGATGAGCCCGATTTTCCCGGGCAGGAACGGCAGCGGGCGCTTGCGCTCGCTGGCGAACAGCCCTTCCGCAGCCAGGGACCGGCGGAGCCGTTCCAGCCGGGCCAGCAGTTCGCCGATGCCGACGGCGCGGATTTCGGTGGCGGAAAGGGAGAAAGAGCCCCGGTTGGTGTTGAAATCGGGTTTCGCCCAGATCAGCACCCGCGCTCCCTCAGCGGGAGGCGGGTCGGTGGCGTCCAGTACCGTGCGCGGGCAGATGACGCGCACCGAGACCGCCGCCACCGGGTCACGCAGGGTCAGGAAGACCGTGCTGCCGCGCCGGGTGAGCTCGGCGATCTGCCCTTCGACCCAGACCCGGCCCAGACGGCTGATCCACTCGCTGGTCAGCCGGAGGATGGTGCGCACCGGGACGGGTGCTTCGGGTGAGGTGTCGAGGGCCATGGCGATTGGCTGCGGCGGATTCCGGCTGGCGTCGGCCAGGACCGGCCTGCCTCAGCTGCCTTCGCTGAGTTTGATGAGACGGCGCTCGAACATGGTGATCACGGCTGGCCGGCCCTCGTGGGCCTTCTCGTAGTCGAGCAGGGCCTGGACTCCGTCCGCGTCCAGCCCCCGCAACCGGGCCCGCAGCGACGGCACCGTGAGCTGGTCGTAGTTGGGGATGGGCGGGGCCGCACCGGCGGCGGGCTCGGCGGTCGTGGGGCCGTCCGGGGCGGTCTCGGCGGGGGCCTCAACGGGAGCAAGGTCGGCTGGGTCCGGGACCGCGGGCTCGGCGGGCTGTGGCACGGCGAGGTCGGCCGGGTCCGGGACCGCGGGCTCGGCGGGCTGTGGCACGGCGAGGTCGGCCGGGTCCGGGACCGCGGGCTCGGCGGGCTCGGGAATGGCCAGGTCGGCCGGGTCCGGGACCGCGGGGTCGGCGGGCTGTGGCACGGCGGATTCCGGGACGGCGAGGTCGGCCGGATCTGGAACCGCGGGCTCGGCGGGCTGTGACTCAGCGGGGGTCGGTACGGCCGGCACCGGCTCGGTGGGGGTGTACTCGACGGGCGCTGGAACCGGTTCAGGAGCGGGGGTGACCGGCTCGGAGAAGGCGGGCGCAGGGGAGGAGGGCCCGGTGGCGGACGGGGTCACGGAGGCGTCGAGGTCCTCCGCGTCCTGCTCCTCGTTCCCGTGGAGCAGCCTGACGTTCCCGGTCTTGTCCAGTGACCGCCACCGGGCGCTCTCGGCGTCCTGGGCCGCCGCGGTGCGCGGCGCCGGGGGCGTCACCGGAGGCGCCTCGGCCGGCGCCTGATCAGCGGGCCGGGTGGCCGTGGACTCGTCGCTGCCGGAGAGTTGCTCGGCGGCCCGCGCCCGGAACCGGTCCGCGACCAGTATCAGCTGGCCGACAGTGGCGAACAGCGTCCGCAGCGCCTGGGCCGGGATTTCCTTGAGGCGGTCGTTGACCTGCGGCAAAGGCATCTCGATCGTTCTCCTCGGGTATGTCCCGGCGTGATGGGCCTCCGGGGGCCCGTGCGCCCCCACGGCGCCTGCCTGCCGGGCGCTCCGACCCCGGCGGCGCAGCGTGGGTCCGTGACAGGCACAGTCGTATCAGACCGAGCATGACACTGTCACGGGCTGCTGCCGGGGCAAATTGGCGCTTCGGCGTCGGCCAGCGGTGGGGCTGGAGGGCTGTTCAGGTACGGGGGGTGCGCCCTGGTATCGGGTACGCCCGGCTCAACTACCATAGGGGACATGCCCGCGACTACCCGACGAGTACTGCTCGCTAAGCCCCGCGGTTACTGCGCGGGGGTTGACCGGGCGGTTCAGGCCGTCGAAACCGCCCTCGAGCGCTACGGGGCCCCGGTTTACGTCCGCAAGCAGATCGTCCACAACACCCACGTGGTCCGTGAGCTGGAGGAACGCGGCGCGATCTTCGTGGAAGAGGCCGATAACGTGCCCGAGGGGGCCGTAGTGGTCTTTTCCGCCCACGGGATTTCCCCCGAGGTGCGCGAGGAGGCCAAGCGCCGCGGCCTGCGGACCATCGACGCCACCTGCCCGCTGGTCACCAAGGTGCACAACGAGGCCAAGCGGTTCGCCGCCCAGGATTACGACATTCTTCTCATCGGCCACGAGAACCATGAGGAAGTGGTCGGCACCACCGGGGAGGCGCCGGGGCGCATCCACCTGGTGGACGGGCCCGAGGGTGGCGCGGACGTCCAGGTCCGTGACCCGGCCAAGGTGGCCTGGCTGTCGCAGACCACCTTGTCTGTGGACGAGACGCTCCAGACGGTGGCGGCCCTGCGCGAGCGCTTCCCGATGCTGGCCGACCCGCCCAGTGACGACATCTGCTACGCCACCCAGAACCGCCAGTCCGCGGTGAAGCAGATCGCGACGGACTCCGACGTGGTGATCGTGGTGGGATCGGCGAACTCGTCGAACTCGGTCCGCCTGGTCGAGGTGGCCCTGGATGCCGGGGCCACCGCCGCCTACCTGGTCGAGGACGCCACCGCGATCGACCCGGCCTGGCTGGACGGGGTGCACACGGTCGGGCTGACCAGCGGGGCCTCTGTTCCCGAGTCCCTGGTGAGCGGCGTGCTGGAATACCTGGCGGAACACGGTTTCGGCGCCGCCGACGAGGTCGAGGCGATCGAAGAACGGCTCGTGTTCGCACCGCCTCCCGAGCTGCGCCGCATCGCCCCGCGCTGACGCCCGGCCGCCGAGGGCGGCCGCTGTCTCGCCGGCCGGGTCTCGCCCCCGGTCGGTGCCGTTGAGGGTGCTGGTGCCGCGGCCGCGCTACTGGCGCGGGCCGGGCCGGTAGCCGCCCCGGCTCGCTGTGGTCCGGGCACTGCCTGGCCGCGGTCCCGGCAGACCGGGCCGCAGGTCGCGGCGCAGATCAGCGACGCACTGCGGCAGGCCGCGCACCCAGGCGACGATCAGGGACACGATGACGCCCGCGAACAGCCACGGCGCGACGTTCGCCAGGGTCAGTGCGGTTCCCTCGACCGTCGAGATGATCGTGCTGCCCTTGGCGGTGAGGGCCTTGACGCAGACAAGCGCGGCGAAGAACAGCAGCGGCGGGCTGACCGCGACCGTGAGCAGATCCCGTCGCTTGGTGTACCAGGCCGCGCCCACGCTGCCGATCAGGAAGCTTGCCCCGGCCAGGAAACCCAACTGCAGCCAGGTGGCCACCAGCAGGATGAAGAAGAACAGCACGAGCATGCCCGCCACCGCGCCCCGGCCGGTCAGCGCGATCCTGCCGCGCTCCCCGGGCGCCCGCGGCGGCCGGGCCGTGTCCTGCTCGGCGGGCGGGGTGTGCTCGGTGTCGTCCGGCAGCCATTCCGCGCCCGGCACCGGGCCCGCGGGTGCAGTGGCCACTTCCTGCGGATGCCCGGCAGAGGGGACTTCGATCCGCTCCGGGGACCAGGGGTTCGCCGTACTCCGGGACGAGCCGGCCTGGCTTGGTCCCGGGCGGGCCCGGGGCCAGGACGCGTCGCGCCGAGGCTGGGACACCCTGAGCTCCCTCCCCGGCGTAACCGTACCGATGACGGCGTCGCTGGCCACGGTACCCCGGGCCGATGCCCGATCTGGGCCATTGACACGCCCGGGCGCGGGGCGGGATTGTGCCTCCCCGAGCACCGGGTAATGCGTTGGTCATGCGTTTGACCAGGGAGCTCCGGGTCGCTGGTCACGCCCTCCGCTGATCATCCGGCCGGGCCGTCAGCCGGCCGGGTCCGCGGATTCCCCCTCATCGTTGTGCTCGTCGGCGGGCCGTGCGAAACGGTCCAGCGCCAGCCCGAGCACCCCAACCAGAATCCAGAAGAACGAGGCGAGCTGCGCGGAGACGAACGCAATGGGGATCGACAGCAGGAAAACCACGGGGATGCGCGCGACCCGCAGCGCCATGTAGCGGCGCACGTCACGACTGACGCCGGGCACCAGGAGGTCCTTGGCCTGGCTCGCGTAGAGCCAGATGGCCAGCTCGGCGAGCCCGGCGCCGGAAATGCACGCCGCGTAGAAGATCGTGGAGACGCGGTCGGTGCCGGTTCCGCCGAGCAGGCTGGTGGGATAAGGCAGGAACGCGATGATGCCGAGGAACAGCAGGTTGATGGCGATCAGGGGCCGGTCGAGCACCGTGATGTAGCGGAAGACCGCGTGATGACCCATCCAGAACAGCCCGATCACCACGAAGCTGATGGCGAAGCTGAGGATGTTGTCTTTGGCCGCGCTGATCTCGCTGGCGGCGTTCTTGGCCCCGGGGACCCTGATGTCGATCACCAGCAGGGTGATCGCGATGGCGAAGATGGCGTCGCTGAAAAACAGCACCCGGTCGTACTCCAGGTGACCCGCCCGGGCCAGCATGCTCAGCCCGGGCGGTGAGGGCTTATCCGGCTGCGCCATTGCGGCCCGGTATCGCCACCAGGGCTCCTGGTTCCTGGTCAGATCCGGGAAGCTCCATGCGTTCCGGGGCAGCCCGCCCGGGGTCAGGGGGATCAGGTTGCTGCGGGACGGCGGGCCCGGGGACGGACTTCTCCGCGGCGGCCCGTTCCGGTGCGGACTTTTCCGCGGCGGCCAGTTCGGGGGCGGCCAGTTCGGGGGCGGCCAGTTCGGGGGCGGCCAGTTCGGGGGCGGACAGCGTCCTGACGGCCTCCTCGATGAGGCCGGGGGTCGCCAGGTCCCCGTTGACCACGCCAAGCTGGTTCAGCTTGCGCGCGCTGACCAGGACCCGGGTTTCCAGCGAGCCAACGGCCTGGTTATAGGTGGTGACCGCGGAGGTGAGCGCGCGGCCGAGGCGGTCCACGTGCCGCCCCAGGCCGGAGATCCGTTCGTAGAGCTCACGGCCCAGGTCGAAGGCGGCCCGGGCATTCTCGGCCAGCGCGTCCTGCTGCCACGCGTACTGGGCGGTCCGGAGCATCGTGACCAGCGTGGTGGGCGTGGCGATATGCACCTTGCGGGCCATCGCATGCTCCAGCAGCGCCGGATCATGTTCCAGCGCCGGGGCCAGGAAGGCTTCACCGGGAATGAAGAGCACCACGAACTCGGGCGCGGGGCTGAGGGTGGTCCAGTACGACTTCGCCGCGAGCTGGTCCACATGCGCGCGCAGGTGCCGCGCATGGGCGTCCAGCCGCGCGGCGCGGACCGCTTCGTCCGAGGTCTCCGCCGCTTCCAGGTAGGCGGCGAGGGAGACCTTGGAGTCGACCACGATGTTCTTGCCGCCAGCCAGCCGCACCACCATGTCGGGGCGGACCGTGCCCTCGGCGGACTGCACGCTGACCTGCTCGTCGAAGTCACACCGGGGGGCCATCCCGGACAGTTCCACCACCCGGCGCAGCTGCATCTCGCCCCACCGGCCGCGGGCTTCCGGCCGCCGCAGGGCGGTGACCAGGGATTGGGTCTGGGTGCGCAGGTCATCGGAACTCTGGCGGGTGATCTTCATCTGCTCGGTCAGGGCCGCGTGCGACAGGTGCCGTGCTTCCTCGGTCTCCCGCAGCTGGGTTTCCACCTTGGCCAGCGTGTCCCGTAGCGGCTGCACCAGGTGCTCGACGGCAGCCCGGCGCGTCTCCAGTTCACCCGCGGCCTTGGCGTTGGCCGCGCTGAGCCTGCCCTCGGCCAGCTCCAGGAACATCGTGGCGCTGCGGTCGAGGGCCTGGGCTGACATGGCCTGGAAGCGCTCGGCCAGCTGGCCGTCGATCAGTGCCGCCCGTTCCTGGGCGGCACGCTCGAGGATGGCGGCCCGGTCCTGGGCGGCGCGCGCCCGCTCCTCGGCCGCGCGGGCCTGCCCGGTGAGGTCGGCGGTCAGGCCGGCCAGCCGGCCACGGGCGTACAGGTAACCCAGGGCCGCACCGACCACGGCACCGAGCGCGAGCAGGGCGAACATCCAGAAGACGTCCATGGCCGCCATGGTGGCAGCGGGCACTGACAGTTTCCGATCCGACACGCTTGGCGGGACCGGTCAGAGTCAGGCCCGGCGGGTTCACCCTGCAGACCGCTCTAGACTCGCGCAGGTGAGTCTCTCGATCGGCATCGTCGGGCTGCCCAACGTCGGCAAGTCCACCCTGTTCAACGCGTTGACTAGAGCCAACGCGCTGGCCTCTAACTACCCGTTCGCGACCATCGAGCCGAACGTGGGCATCGTCGGCATCCCCGATCCGCGGCTCGCGGTCCTCTCCGGGCTCTACGACTCGGCCCCGATCGTGCCCGCCACCGTACGGTTCGTGGATATTGCCGGGCTGGTGCGCGGGGCGTCGCAGGGCCAGGGGCTGGGCAACCAGTTCCTGGCGCATATCCGGGAGACCGACGCCATCTGCCAGGTCGTCAGGGTGTTCTCGGATCCGGATGTGAGCCACGTCGATGGCGACGTGTCGCCCGCGCGCGACGTGGACACCGTGGCCACCGAACTGATCCTGGCCGATCTGCAGACCCTGGAGAAGGCAGTACCCCGCCTCGTTAAGGAAGCGAAGTTCGCCAAGAATCCGGAGCGCCAGCGGATAGCCGATGCTGCCGCTGCCGCGCAGCAGATGCTGGACGGCGGCACGACGCTGTTCGCCGGGGCGGCCGCGGCCGGCATTGACGTGGCTGACCTGCGCGATCTCCACCTGCTCACCGCTAAGCCCTTCGTTTACGTGTTCAACATGGATGAGGCCGAACTGGCGGACGAGGACCTGCAGGCCAAGCTGGCCGCGCAGGTGGCGCCGGCCGAGGTGGTCTTCCTGGACGTGAAGACCGAGGCGGAACTGGCCGAACTGCCCGAGGATGAGGTGGCGGAAATGGCGGCCGAGCTCGGCATGGGGGAGCCGGGCCTGAACCGGCTCGCGCACGCGGGGTTCGCCGCCCTGGGCCTGATGACGTTCCTCACCGCGGGCCCCAAGGAGGTCCGGGCCTGGGAGATCCCGGCCGGCGCGACGGCCCCGGAGGCGGCGGGTGTCATCCACACCGACTTCCAGCGCGGCTTCATCAAGGCGGAAGTGGTGGCGTTCGACGACCTCGTGGCGGCCGGATCGCTCGCCGCGGCCCGCGCCGCGGGGAAAGTGCGCATGGAGGGCAAGGACTACGTGATGCGCGACGGCGACGTCGTCGAGTTCCGCTTCAACGTCTAACCATCGTGAAGGCTCACCATGGTCGGGTCATGACGAACCGCGAGGACCTCGACATAACCCAGCTCACCCGCCCAGGTGAGGCCTATCCAGCGGTGAGGCAGGAGCTGACCGCATGCTGGGTAGCGGTCACGAACGCCGGCGGCGCGGCGGGATTCCCGTTTCCCCCAGTCGACGGAAGTCACGTCCGGCCGGCAGTCGATGCCCTTGCGGGCCGCCTCAACCCAAGCCAGAGCCGGATACTGCTTGCCCGTGTCGGCGGCGCCCTCGCGGGCTGGGTGGCCCTCAGCCGCGACCCCAGCCCTCTCATCGCGCACTGGGGTGTGGTCAGCCACTTGCAGACGCAGCTCGTGCGCCGGAACGCGGGCATCGGATCGGCCCTGATGAGCCGGCTCAGGGAAGTTGCCCGTGACGAGATGGGCCTGGAGCAGCTCCACCTGGCGGTGCGCGGCGGAATGGGCCTCGAAGGCTTTTACGGCCGGCTCGGCTGGCAGGTAACAGGCCGCTGGCCCGGCAAGCTCCGGTTCGCCCCCGACGACACCCGAGACGAGATCCTGATGATCCTCGCGCCGCTGTGAGCATAGGGAACGCGGTCAAGTTGGAAGCCATCGAACATGAGCCACGCCTACCCCGCTGGGTGCGCGCTGACCATCGTTGTGGTGATGTTCATCGGCAGCGCGACGTGGTCGAGTTCCGCTTCAACGTCTGACTGTCGGACCCGTCTCCTACGGTACGTATCGCCCAGAGGCTTAGCACGTCCTTGGGGTGTCCGCTGCGGCTACGTACACTCGGAGGCAGGAGTCAGGTGACGAAGCGCGCCCGGCACAATCAGCGATCAATGAAACGACTGCTCGAAGCGAACGGCTGGATCGAGACCGCTCGGGGCAAGCACGTCGTGAAGATGACGAAGCCTGGCCACCGGCCGATCACGCTGCCCCACGACAAGGGCGGCGGCGGTTGATCCGAGTCGAGAGCGCTATGCGCCTGGCGGCCCTGGGCGGCTCGGACAGCGACGCAACGGCGGCGCCGCGTCGGAGGGACGGCGCCAGGTGATCCTGGTCAACACCTCGATCTGGATCGACCACTTCCATGCCTCCGAGCCTTTGCTCGTTGCGCTCCTCCGTGACAATCAGGTCGGATGTCATCGTGCTGTGATCGAGGAACTGGCGCTCGCGTCGGTCAAGCAACGCGACCGTGTGCTGGCCCTCCTTGAGAACCTCCAGGGGTTCCCGGTCCTGACCCATGAGGAAGTGATAGCGCTGGTGGATAGGCGTCAGCTTTGGGGCCGTGGACTGAGTGCGGTGGATGTACACCTGCTCGGCTCCGTCATGCTGGTCGGCGGAGCACGGCTGTGGACGCGTGACAAGCGGTTGCTCGCGGCATGTCGCGGCGGTGGAGCCGCCTGTGTCGAAGAGAATTGAGGAACGTCGGGTCCGGCCCCCCGTACATGTATATCGGTGACGGAACATGGTCGAGTTCCGCTTCAACGTCTGACTACGCTCGCTGCGCTGCGGGGCAGATAAACCCGTCGCGAGCCGACGCCGGTCGTGCTTACCGTCGCGGCCATGGCTGATGCGCTGTTCGAGGAGCCACGGCTGGCCGCGGTCTATGACCCCCTGGATCCGGACCGGAGCGACCTCGACGTCTATGCCGCGGTCACCGTCGAGTTCGGTGCCCGCACCGTCCTGGACATCGGGTGCGGGACGGGAACGTTCGCCTGCTTGCTCGCGGGCCGTGGCGTCCGGGTCATCGGGGTGGATCCGGCAGCCGCGTCGCTCGATGTGGCCCGGGCCAAGCCCGGTGCCGGGCGGGTGCGATGGATCCAGGCTGAGGCGGCGGACCTGCCTCCGCTCCAGGTGGATCTCGCGACGATGACCGGCAACGTCGCTCAGGTCTTCGTGACCGACAGGGAGTGGGGCGCGGCTCTGCGGAGCGCGTATGCATCGCTCCGGCCCGGCGGCCGCCTGGTCTTCGAGACCCGCGATCCGGCTGCGAAGGCGTGGCTGGAATGGAATCGCGCCGGCTCGCTGTCACGCGCCGAAGTTCCCGGGGTGGGCATGGTCGAGTCGTGGGCCGAGGTGTTCGCCGTCCACGCTGACCTGGTGTCTTTTCGCTCGACCTTTGTGTTTGAGGCGGATGGGACGACCCTGACCTCGGACTCGACCCTGCGTTTCCGCCGGCGCGAGGAGGTCGCCGATTCCCTGAGGTCGGCCGGCTTCGACCTGGATGACCTGCGGGACGCGCCTGACCGGCCCGGTCGTGAACTGGTCTTCATCGCACGCCGTCCGGCTGAGTCGCCATCCGGGAACGGGCTCCCGGCACGCGATTCCCGAAGCCGGCAGGCCGCTAATCCGGTGTACGGCAGCGGGCTTGTGGGTGGGCAGTGAGATTCGTGGCTTCTGGGACTCGATTAGCCGGTGATTTGCGCATGCTAAGGGTCGGCAGGGTAGTTCTTTAGTATGAGGACGAAGTCTGTCGGCGGCCGGCAATCGGGCCGGCCACTGCGGCGCAGGCCGGGGCGTGAACTCGTGCGGATCGCTGTGCGACACGGGTGTCGCGGTGCTGGCCCAGTCTCTCAGGCCCAGCTAAGCTGGATCGTAAGGCATCGGGTGCAAGTATTTTGTCCTGCGCCGCAGGGCAAGCTGACATCGGACAACCGAGACTCCCCGGCAAAGCTGCGTTTCGACGTCGTCGCAGGTCAGAGCCCCTATCGAGGCAATCGCGCTGCTCTGACACTGGTCAATGGGCGGTGTGATTGCTGGTACGCCCAGGCCCGGGCCTCGCGAAAGGGGCTCCCGGGCCAGCGGGTTATGGCGCAGAATAGGGCGATAGACGGCATAGGAAGGCACCGCAACTCATTGCTGCGCGTGCGCAGGAACGGGCGGAGGTGCGATGGTTCGCCGGTCAACCGTTGAGCGCAGTCCGCATTTGGGCGAGCCTGGGCTGGACTACGAATCGGGGACCGAGTTTTCGGGGCGCGACCAGATCGGGCGCTCACAACGACCGAGGCGGACCTGGGGCGGCGCGGGCGGCCGCTGGCTCGTCTGGCTGTTCCGGGGTGTCGCCTGGGCCGTGCTGCTGCTTATCGGTTACCGCGGCGTCGTCGCCATCTTCTCGGACGAGTCCGGCTCAGGGCAGGCAGCCCCGGCCACGTCCACGGCCGCGCCGGCGGACGACGGGTTCCCCGTCACGCTCGCGGACGCCTACGCCCTGCAGTTCGGCCAGGTGTACCTGAGCTACAGTCCGGGCAAGGCCGGACAGCGGGCCGCTGAGCTGGGCGCCTTCCTGCCCAGCGGATCCGACCCGCAGCTGGGCTGGAATGGCCAGGGGACGTCGCAACTGCAGTCCGAAGAGGTCTCCGCCACCACTGTGCAGGATGCCCACCACGCCGTGGTGACGCTGCTGGCCAGGGTCAATGGCCAGTTGATGCAGCTCGGGGTGCCCGTCTACGCCTCGTCCGCCGGGCTGGTCGTGTCCAGCGCGCCCGCCTGGCTCCCGGCACCAGCCCGGGCCGCGCTGCCCTCAGCCGCGCCCGCGGATTCTGATTCGGCCACCCAGGCCGTGCTGACCAACCAGCTCCCGGCGTTCTTCCAGGCCTACGCCAGTGGGAATCAGGTGACCCTGGGCCGGTTCCTGGCTCCTGGTACGTCGCTGACCGGACTGGACGGCGCGGTGACTTTTCACTCCATCACTACGATCACCGTCCCCCCGGGCGGCGCGACCCGCAATATCATGGCGACCGTCGTCTGGAGCGTGCCGCCCAGGAGCTCGTCCGGTCAGGTCATCAAGGGCGGGGCGCCAGCCCAGCTCCAGATGAGCTATGCGCTCACCGTCGTTAAGCAGAACGGAACCTGGTACGTCAGGGACATCAGCGCAGCAACCGAGTCACCGGGGTCGCCGTGACCGGACTTCGATGGCCGCACGCCTCCGACCGGCCAGGCGTGATCCCCCATAATCCGGAGTAGACCGATGTCGTTCCAATCGCTCATCATCGCGGCCCCGTCAGCGTCGTCGATCAACACCTCGGGGCTCGTGAGCTACTTGCAGGGGCTGTTCGGACCCCTGTTCCTTGGGATCGTCGGGATCGTGGCCCTGTTCTTCTTGTTCACTCGGGAAATCATCCGGTTTGTGCAGTTCCTCGTGCTCGCCGTGGCCATCGCGGTGATCTTCTACACCCCGAGCATCGTCCAGACGCTCGCTCAGGGCATCGCGAACGCGCTCGGCGTCCACTGATCTCCGCCCAGGCCGGAAGGAGAGCACCCGGTGGACTTGCCCACCTATACCAGCATCTGGCGAATCGAGAAACGGCTCTACAAGCTGTACGACTTCCGGCTGCCGATGCCGGTTCCGGTCGGCCAGATCGCGGTGTTCGCGGCGATCACGGTGCCGTACGTGATCCTGCTGACCATCCTCGGGCTCCCCTTCAACCACACCCTGTTCTGGCTGTACGTGCTGCCGCCGGGCGTGATCACCTGGCTGGCCACGCGGCCGGTACTGGAAAGTAAGAGACTCCCTGAACTGATCATTTCCCAGGTGCGGTACCTGGGCGAGCCAGGTACATGGGCCCGGATGGCTCCGCTGGCCGAGAAGGACGATGTCGTCGTGATCGGCAAGGTCTGGCGCCGCGACGAGGAACGCTCCCGGGCGCCTGCCGAGGCCCCGGCGCTGGCCCCGGCCGCCGCCCGGCGGCCCGACCCGGCCCGGGTGCGGCCGGCCGCGCGGAAGGCGGCCGCGCGGAAGGCCGCCGCTGGACAGCCCGCCCCGGCCACCGCGGCCGGCCCGCCGGCCCGGGTGCCGAGTGCCGCTCCGGCGCCGCGCCCGCGCCGCAGGGACCAGCGAGGCCGTCCTGCTCAGTGGCCGGTGACCGCGGCTGGCCCGGCGGGGCCGTCGTCCGCCGCGGGGGCGGGCACGGCGCCGGCCGAGATCGCCCACGACGAGCGGCAGGCCCCGCGCCGCCCGGCGGCAGAGCATCCGGGCCGCCATGCCGCCCGGCCCGCGTTCCCGGCCGGTGCGCCGGGGACGGCCGCCAGGAACGGGGAAGGCGTCACCCGGCCGGGGCGTACCGAGGAGGCGCCCGCGGCCCGCCCGGCTGCCGCATCATGGCCGGTCAAGGACCCGCACACCCCCGCTTCGCTGGTGAACGGGACAACGCCGGCCGGGCCAGCCTGGACCCCGCCGGTTCCGCCAGCCCCGGTCCCTCCGGACTACGGGGATCAGGGGATCCCCGCGGGACCGGTGGGACCCGTGGGACCCGGCGCAGCGCATCCCGTCCCGGCCGTGGGAGACCCGGTCCCGGCGGCGGGAGACCCGGTCCCTCCGGACCAGATTTCCCGGTGGGGAGAGCGGATGCGCTGGCCGCGCCCGACACGGCCACGCCCGCCGGGCCCGCAGTGAGCGTGCCGGCGCAGGCGGCTCCGTCCGAGCCGTCGGCGGGCAGGTCAGCCGGGCCGGCTGGGTTCTTCATCGGCGCGGTCCGCCCCGAGGCGGCCGAGCCAGAGCCCGCGCGGCGCGAGCCAGCCGGGGAAGGCACGGCTCCGAACGAGCGAGACGCGGATCGTCCTGCGCCGGAGGAGCCGGCCACGGCCGAGCCCGCAGCGGCCGACCCCGGAGCAGACCCAGCGGACCTGCGCGGCGCTGTGGAGGCCGGGCGGGTTGACGATCAGGCAGGCGGACCCGACGCGGGCCCGGTCGAGGTGGCCGAGCCTGAGGCGTGGCCGAGCCTGAGGCGGCCGAGCCTGAGGCGGCCGAGCCTGAGGCGGCCGAGCCTGAGGTGGCCGAGCCTGAGGCGGCGGCCGAGCCTGAGGCAGGCCGAGCCCGAGGCGGCGGCCGAGCCTGAGGCGGCCGAGCCTGTAGCAGGCGAGCCCTGAGGTGGCCGAGCCTGAGGCAGCGGAACCCGAGGCAGCCGAGCACGTGGCGTCTGGGCCGGTGGTGGTTGGGCCCATGGTCGCGGGCCTTGAGGTGGCTGAGCCCGAGGTGGCCGGGTCCGTCACGGCTGAGCCTGAGATGGCTGACCTTGAGGTGGAAGACCCTGCAGCGGCCGAGCCCGTCGCGGCTGAGCCCGAGGCAGTCGAGCCTCTCGTGGCTGAGCCTGAGGCGGCTGTTCCCGAGTCGGCGGCGCCAGCGGTAGAGGTGCCCGCGGCAGAGCCGTCACCTGAAGACACCGCACTGGTCCAGCCCGGATTCCCGCCCGGTCCGGAAGCCGCGGACGAGACCGCTTGGGCGGACGCGACCGTCTCCCCGGATGCGACCGTCTCCCCGGATGCGACCGTCTCCCCGGACGCGACCGCCGATCCGGGCGCCGCAGGCGAAAGCCCGCAGGACGAGAGCCTGCCAGACGGAAACGAGCAAGACGAAGGCCAGGATGAGCGGCCGCTAGACGACGGCCTGCCGGACGACGACCCCGCCGGGCAGGACCCGCCGGACGAGGCCGCAGCCGCCGCCGGCCCCCCGCCCCCGTCAGCGCCCGCCCCGTGGTCCCCCCCGGTCGTGGTGGTCCGGGGCACCTCCGGCACCCGGCCAACCATGGTGGAGCGGGCGCTCAGCGGCCCGGGCCAGCACCTCGGCCCCGCCAACTGGCGTGAGCACGTCAGGGTGGTCCCAGGCGGGCACGGTCCAGGGCGGCCGGACATGGAGCGGCGCGACCGGGCCCGGGTCCTGCTGCCGGTCCACGGCCCCCGCCTGATCGTATTGCTGGGCTGCACGGTCGGCGCGGGCCAGACGGTGACGACGCTGATGCTCGCCGACGTGCTGGCCAATCTCCGCGGCGAGCCGGTCGCGGCGCTCGACCTCAACCCGGGGCAGACCTCCCTCAGCGACATGGCCCGTACTTCCCCCGCGGGCACCGCGCGCGGCCTGCTGGCCGGGACCGCGCCCACCGTGCCAGGCCAGCGCGGCCGGGGCCGCCTGGACCTCATCGCCCACGACTCGGTCCCCGACGGCGGCCCGGCGCTCGCCGACCACGAATACGCCCGGGTGCTCGAGATCCTGGCGTCCCGCTACCCGCTCACGCTGACGGACCCCGGCGCGTCCGCGGTGGCCCGGGTCCTGTCCGCGGCCGATCAGCTCGTGCTGGTCGCCCCGGCCAGCTCGGATGCGGCCCGGGCGGTCGCGATGACGATGGAATGGCTGGACGGGCACGGGTACGGCGAATTGTGCACCGGGGCGATCACGGTCATCAATGGGGTGAGCAAGCGCAGCATGTCCCACGTCGAGCAGGCTGAACTGGTCGTCCGCGGCCGTTGCCGCGCCATCGTCCGGGTGCCCTGGGATGACCTGCTGGGCGCCCCGCCTGCCGAGCAGGGGATCAGCGAAGCCGCCGCCGCGGACGCCGGATCCCGGTTCACCCACCTGCGTCCCCAGGTCCAGCTGGCCTACACGGCGCTGGCCGGAGTGCTGGTCTCGGCGCTCGCGGTGGGGGAAAGCAGAGCCGCCGCGTCCGGGACCTTTGGGAGGACACCATGAGTGCCCGGACGGGGGGCCGGTCGCGCCTGTCGATGCGCTACCTCGACGACCGCATCCTGCTCACCGAGACGCACGCCTGGGCGTACTACCGGCTCCCGACCCAGCCGTATGAGTTCACCTCGCCGCAGGACCGGGAGGCCCTGGCCACCAACATCACGGTCGCGATGGCCGCGATCAGGATGCCGGACGCCGAGGTCCACCTGCGCATCGTGCACCGCTCCTACCCGGCCGCCGAGTGGGCGGCCCAGCTGGATGCCACCTCCGACGGCGGGCCGGGCTGGCGCAACTACCTGGATGAGATGTACCGCCACGTGTGGGCGAAGGACTTCTGGGCCAAAGAGGTCTACCTGGGCGTCCGGCTGGGGCAGCGCGGCATGCGCGCCCAGCTGGGCGGCGGGATGCTGGCCCAGCTCTTCGGCGCCTACCGGGCGGGTGAGCAGGCGATGGGCCTCGACGATGAGGCGATCGGCGCCGCGGAGGTCACCCGCTGGACCGAGCATGCCGAGCGGCTGGGCCGGGCCCTGGGGGCCAGCGCCCTGGCCGCGCGGCACGCCACGAGCGACGAGATCGCCTGGCTGGTCCGGCACACGCTGATGGGCACCGCGGGCGACCCGCGCCCGTCCGCGGTCCGCCGCCGCCGGTGGGGGGCCGGGGAGATCGAGTCCCTCTTCGAAGGCCAGGTGCACAACGGGCGCACGCTGCTGCACCTGGAGCATCCCGAGGGGGAGTCGTTCGAGGCCTTCCTGTCCTTCTCCCGGTTCCCCGATGTGATGTCGTTCCCGGACGGCGAGCCGTGGCTGCATTTCGCGGACTCGCTGCCGTTCCCGGTGGAGATCAGCTCGCGGATGCGGCTGATCCCGCCGGCCAAGGCCAGCAAGGATGTCGGCCGCCGCCTCGCCCACGCCCGGGACATGGACGCGCACATCCGGGAGGCCGGGGTGGACGCGCCGATCGCCCTGGCCGAGCAGATCGCCTCGGCCCGGATGCTCGAGCACGGCATCACCAAGGAACGACTGCCGTTCGTCTACGGCTGGCACCGGCTCGTGGTCTCCGCGCCGACCCGGGAGCTGTGCCAGCGCCGGGTGGAGGCGGTGGTCGAGCACTACCGCGACATGGGCATCGACGTGGTCAACTCGACCGGGGACCAGTTCTCCCTGCTCCGCGAGTCGCTGCCGGGGGACCGGGTCCGGCTGAGCTCCTACGTGCAGCGCCAGCCGCTGTACACGATCGCGGGCGGGGTACCGACCGCCACGGTCGACCTGGGTGACCGGCCCAACAGCGGCCAGGGCTGGGTCGGCCCGTATATCGGCGAGACCCTCGGCCGGGCCCGCGCCGTGGTCCATTTCGATCCGCTGCTGGCTGCGGCGCTGAACCGGCCCACGGCCATCGCCATCACCGGTGAACCTGGCGGGGGTAAAACGACACTTGCGTTGTTGCTGATTCTGCAGTTGGCGCTGCGCGGGGTGACGGTCGCGGTGATCGATCCCAAGGGAGACGCGGAACCGCTGGTCCAGCTGCTGGCCGATCGCGGCCGGAAAGCGCGGGTGCTGCCGCTCGGGGCCGCCGCGCCGGGCCTGCTCGACCCGTTCTCGTTCGGTGACGACCTGGCCGAGAAGCGGACCATGGCCACGGAGACCCTCCGGCTGCTGCTGCCGCGGATGAGCGAGGAGCGGGAAAGCGCCATGATCCAGGCGGTGGCCAGCGTGGCCAGCCGGGAACGCCCGAGCCTGGGGAAAGTCATCCGGCACCTGGAGGAGTCGGCCGACCCGCCGTCCAAGAACCTCGGCGCGGTGCTGCGGTCCATGTCGGAGATGCGCCTGGCCCGGCTCTGCTTCGCCCCCTCGGGTGGGCAGCAGATCGACACGGCCGGCTGGACGACCGTGTTCACGCTGGCCGGCCTGACCCTGCCCGACACCGCGGCCGGCCGCGAAGACTATTCCTACGAGCAGCGCCTGTCCGTCGCCCTGCTGTATCTCGTGTCCCAGTTCGCACGCAGGCTCCTTAACGGAATTGATCGGCGCCTCCCTAAGGCGATCTTCCTCGATGAGGCGTGGGCGATCACGGCGACGCCGCAGGGGGCCAAGCTGGTTCCCGAGGTGTCCCGGATGGGGCGTTCCCGGAACACGGCGCTGATCCTGGTCTCACAGAACGCGGGGGACCTGCTGAACGAGCAGGTGACGAACTGCATCTCCGGGGTGTTCGCGTTCCGTTCCTCCGAACGGGTCGAAGTGGCGAACGTGATGGCGCTCCTGGGGGTGGAAGCGTCAGAGGAACATAAGGCCGTGCTGCGGGGGCTCGGCAATGGGGAATGCATTTTCCGCGATCTCGAAGGCCGGGCCGGCCGGATCGGCATCGACCTGGTCTCCGATGAAGTGCGGCAGTGGCTGGACACCAACCCGACCCGGGCTCGCCCGGCCGGCGAGCCGGTGTCACCGGAGGGCGGTCCCGCCCAGGGCGCCGGGCTGCTCGGCGCGGCACCGCCGGGCGAGCCCGCGCGGTGACCGGCGGTCACTTCATGCCCCGACCAGCCTCTTCCCCCAGGCTTCAGGAGCCCACCATGGCCAGAGTCCTCCGACGGACCGCCAAGGTAGTCCGCGCAGCCCTCGCCGTGCCCGGCGTGATCATCGTCGTGGCCGGGGCGGCCCTGCTCGGGTCGCCGGCGATCGCGCAGGCGGCGGTCGGGGCGCCCGCCGCGACCGCCCAGCACGCGGCGGCGGCCCAGCACGCCGCCGGGGCGCAGCACGCCGCCACGGCCCAGCACGCGGCCGGGGCGCGGCAGGCCGGGACCGCGCGGCTGATGGTGGCCAGGACGCCCGCCACCCCGGCCGGCCCCTCAGGCATCTGCTCGGCGCCCGGAATCGGCGACATCGGCGGCCTGCTCGGCTTCTGCAACGCGGGGTCCAGCGGTTTAATTGGCGACCTCAACAACATCTGCCAGCCGTCCGTCCCCGCGCCCGAGCCTGCGGCCGGCGGGATAGATTCGCTGATCCAGCCGCCCGTGACCGGCGGGAAACAGCCCCCCACCCTCTACGACAGCTACGGCATGGCTGGCCAGTCCTGGGCGGCCTACGACATGCAGTGCTCGGACATGACCTCGCTGATCGGGAACAGCGTCGCGGGGATGGTGTTCGACGCCTCGAAGGCGCTGGACCGGGTGACCATCACCGTCTACCAGTCCGCGGCCGGCGAGGGCATCCTGTCCTGGCTGACCAACGCGGTGAACCGGCTGATCACCAGCCTGGGCAACGCCATCTACTTCCCGTTCCTGGCCCCGGTGGTGATCCTCGGCGCGATCTGGCTGGCCTGGCAGGGACTGATCCGCAAGCGGGCCACGAGGACGATCGAGGGCACCATCTGGATGGTCATCGCCTGCGCGGCGGCCATCTGGCTCATCGGCCGGCCCGCCGACTTCACCGGCCTGGGCAAGACCGTGTCCAACGGGATCACCCAGACCCTGAACGTCGCGTTCGCCGGGCTGCCGGCCCCGGCCGGGAGTAACTGTGTCCCCGTGGGGGGCCACGACCCGCAGGTGAACGCGGCGAACTACAACTTCACCGGCGGGTCGGGCATCGTGGACCAGAACGCCAACGAGCTGTGGACCGTGCTGGTCTGCAAGCCGTGGCTGGACGGCGAGTTCGGCACCACCGTCTACACCACCGCCAAGGGCGCCAAGCCCACGGTGGTCAACCAGTACGGCCGCCAGCTGCTGTGGTCCCAGGCCATCGCCACCAACGAGAATCCCACCGCGTCCCTGATCCAGGCCAAGCAGGACGCCTATGCGGGCATCGCCCAGTCGATCAAGCAGAACGATCCTGACGTCTACTCGCTGTTCCAGGGGAACCAGTACCCCACCCGGCTGGAGATAGCGTTCGCGTCCCTGTTCGCCGCCCTGGTCGCGGGCGTCCTGGTGCTGCTGATCGCGATCACGCTGATCATCCTGAAACTCGGGTTCCTGCTGCTACTCGTGGCCGGCCCGTTCTTCCTCATCGTCGGGACCCATCCCGGGTTCGGCCGGGTGGTCGCGCTGCGCTGGGTGGAGATGCTCGTCGGGGTGCTGCTCAAGCAGGCGGCCGTGGCCCTGGTGCTGAGCATCCTGCTGTACGCCTACTCCCTGATCATGGGCACCAGTGACGCGGTGCTGCCCTGGGCGCTGAAGATCCTGATGATCGCCCTGGTCACCGTGGCGGTATTCATCTACCGGAAACCGTTCGTGCACCTGTTCTCGGCGGTGGGCTACGGCATGGTCGGCTCCCGCGACCGGGCCGAGGCGGGGCTGGCCCAGGCAGGCAGCCTGGCCCGCCGGAACACGCTGGACGCCGCCAGCGTGGGTGTCCCCGGCTTCGCCGCCTACCGGGCCGCCCGGTGGGCCCGGCGCAACCCGGCACAGGCGGCCGGCGTGGCGGCTACGGTCGCGACGGCCGGTGCTGCTGGCGCCGCGGCGGCCGGGGCCTCAGCGGCCTCCGCGGCCACGGCGGGCGGCCAGGACGGGGCGGAACAGCCCGGCGCCCCGGGGGACGAATCCTCCGACGAGGCCCACCAGGGCGGGTCGGGCCGGAGCGGGCTGGCCGCCCGCGGCCGGGGCCGGGCCGCCGCGGCGGCCGAGGGGGGCGCCCGCGCGGCGCCGCCGCTGGACCTGCCCGACCGGGACGCCGCCGGGCAGCCACGCTCACCATCGGGCTGGGCCAGGTCGGGAGCGGCCGATGCCGCCGCGGGCCGGGCCCGCCCGGACGCGCCGGGCGGGCGGGCCGGTGCGCCCTCCGGGGCCGTTCCCTCAGGCAGTGCTCCGGCAGGCGGGGCCCCGGCCGGCGGTGCCCCGGCTGGCCGGGCCTCCGGTGCACCCGCGGGCGCCCCGGGCAGCGGCGGCTCCGTGCCGGCGCGCCCGGGAGCCGCGCGGCAGCGCTGGCCGGGCGTCGCGCCGCGGCCACCCGCCGCGGCGCCCCCGCCGTCCGGGGGCAGCGCCGGGCCGGGCCCGGGTGCGGCCCCGCCGACGTTCGGGTCCGCCCCGTCACGCGGTGGCGCCCCGGCACGCAGCGGGGCGCCCACCCGGGGCAGCGGTCCGACGCGCAGCGCGGCGCCGCGGGGTGGCGATCCTGGGCCCAGCACGCCGGGACCGGCTGCGCCGCGGAGCAGCAGCCAGGGCGGCGGCTCCGGCTTCTGGGGCAGCCCATCACGCAGCAGCAGCCCGGGCCGGGGGCCGTCCCGGAACGCTGCCCCCCCGCTGCGGGGCCGCAGCAGTGGCTCCGGCGGCGGCCTGGCCGGCGGCTCCGGCAATGGGCGCGGCGGCGGCCAGTCTGCCGCGCCGCCCTCCGGAGGCGGTCAGGCCGGACCCGGCCCGGCCGGGGGGGACCAGGGCGGCGGCCAGGGTGGCCCGGGTGCGGATTCCAGCCCGCCCGGTCCCTTCTGGCTGCGCCCGGTGCGCCGGAAGAAGTAGCGGACTGCCATGGACCTGAGCCCGGCCCAGCGGGTGCTGGCCTTCCTCGGCATCGTCGTCGTCCTCGGCGGGATGGGGGCATACCTGCTCATCCCGGGCGTGCGCTCGGCGCTGGGGCAGGGACCGGCAGCAGCCTCGCCATCGCCCACGGCCCGCGGCCACGGGTGCCCGGGGGACAGCCCGGGCCGTCCCCCCGGCTTCCACCGCGCCTGCCGCGCCGCCGTCTCCCACCCCGAGCGGGTCGGCGCCCGACATCTACCAGTGGCTCCCGTTCAGCCAGGCCGACCTGGCCAAGGCGGCCAGCGTCGCCGAGGCATTCGGGGCCGCCTACGACACCTACTCCTACCGGGAGAGCACCTCCAGCTACGTGGCCAGCATGAGCGGGCTGGCCACCAGTGAACTCAGCGCGACCCTGGCCCGGGCCTACGGCACGCCCGGCGTGGCCAGCCAGCGCACCCAGCAGCAGCAGGTGGCGTCCGCGCGGACGGTGATCGACTCGATCCGGACCTTCGGCTCCGGGAGCCTGACCTTCGTGGTCACCATCGTCCAGACGATGCACACCAAGCAGGGAAAGAGCCGCAGCAACGGGCAGTTTGCGATCACCCTGACCGGCAGCGGGCAGAGCTGGCTGGTCAACGACATCGAGCTGGCCTCGGCAGGGAATACGTGAGCTGGCGCTTCAGCTTCAGCGCCGGCCGGCTCGCGGTGCTGGTGGCGATCGGGGTGGGCGCGCTGCTGGTCACCGCCGTGGCCGTGGTTCCCATGGCGATGGTCGGCGGGGCCAGCATGCTGTTCGCCGCGGGTGTCGGATGCCCCTCCTCCGGCTCCGGGGCCACCACCCAGCCCGCGGTCACCACGGCGGCCCGCAACTCCATCCCCTCGGACTACCTCGCCCTGTTCAAGAAGACCGGGCAGCAGTACGGGGTGCCCTGGGTGCTGCTGGCCGGGATCGGAAAAGTGGAGTCCGATGACGGCCAGGACAACTCGCCGGGCGTGCACTCCGGGCAGAACGGCTTCGGGGCTGCCGGGCCGATGCAGATCGGCATCGGCGGCGCCTCCACCAACACCTGGGGCGGTGCCCCGGTGCACCCGGCATCCGAGACGGTCGGCGGCGTGGCCACCGACGCCAACGGCGACGGCGTGGCCAATGTCTACGACCCTGCGGACGCCATCGCGGGCGCGGCCAAGTACCTGCTCGCGCACGGCGTGCAGAACAACGTCAGCGGCGCCATCTTCGCCTATAACCACCTCCAGTCCTACGTGCAGACCGTGCTGTACTGGGCGGGCGTCTACAGCCGCGGCGGCTACACCGAGAGCAACACCACCACGGTGAGCGCGCCGGAGTGCCTGACCAGCGCGCAGACGACCGCGGTGCCGAACCAGCTGGTCTCCACCGCGATCGGGTACGCCCGGGAGCAGCTGGGCAAGCCCTACCTGTTCGGCGGCACCGGCCCGGACGCGTTCGACTGCTCCGGCCTGATGATGATGGCGTACCGGGCGGCGGGCATCTCCATCCCGCGGACCTCACAGCAGCAGTGGGCGTGGGGGCCCAAGATCCCGGCCAGCCAGGTGCGCCCGGGTGATCTGGTGTTCTTCGCGGGCTCGGACGGCACACCGACCGCTCCCGGGCACGTCGGCCTGGTCATCGGCAAGGGCATGATGCTCGAGGCCTACGCGACGGGCTTCCCCATCCGGATCTCGGCCTACGGCACCAGTGCCGCGGCGCCCGGTGACGGCACCGTGGTCGGGTTCACCCGGCCGTGGGCCCACGCCGGCGTCAAGCTCCCGCCGGCCCAGTAAGGCCTTCGCCGGCCTGGCCGGATCAGCCCCGGCCGCCCGGCGTCATCGGGGGATGACCCGGAAAATACCGGGAGAAACCGGCGTGACGGATGCTCTTAGCCCCGTTTGCCGGGAACACCGGGTAGGTCTCCTAGCATGATGCGGCCCTCCCGCGGGCAGGTCGGGAGGTGATCAGCTGGCTGGTGTCCGGCCCAGGGAGGAAAATACCGTGGCCCGTCGTCTCACCGTGCTGGGCACCGGGTATCTCGGCGCCACGCACGCCGCGTGCCTGGCCGAGCTGGGATTCGATGTCCTCGGCCTGGACACCGACCCGGACGTGGTCGCCGCGCTGGCCGCGGGCGAGCTGCCCTTCTACGACCCCGGGCTGGACGAGCTGCTCGGGCGGGGCCTGCGCTCGGGCCGGCTCCGCTTCACCACGTCCTACGCTGAGGTCGCGGAGTTCGGCGACGTGCACTTCGTCTGCGTGGGCACGCCGCAGCGGCCCGACTCGGCCGGTGCTGACCTTTCCCAGCTGATGAGCTGCATCGACGCCCTCGCGCCGCGGCTGGAGCGGCCGTGCCTGATCGCGGGCAAGTCCACCATCCCGGTCGGGACCGCCGCGGTCCTCGCCGAGCGGGTCGCGGAGCTCGCCCCCGCCGGGGAGCAGGTCCAGCTGGCCTGGAACCCGGAGTTCCTGCGCGAGGGGTTCGCGGTGGCCGACACCCTGCGGCCCGAGCGGATCGTGGTCGGGGTGCGGTCCGCGGCGGCCGAGGCGATCCTGCGTGAGGTGTACGCGGAGCCCATCGCGGCGGGTGTGCCGTTCCTCGTCACCGGCTATGAGACAGCCGAACTGGTGAAGATCGCGGCGAACGCCTTCCTGGCCACCAAGATCTCTTTCATCAACGCCATGGCCGAGGTCTGCGAGGCCGCCCACGCGGACGTCACCGAGCTGGCCGAGGCGCTGGCCTACGATCACCGGATCGGGGCGGCCAGCCTGCGGCCCGGACTCGGGTTCGGCGGGGGCTGCCTGCCCAAGGACATCCGGGCGTTCATGACCCGGGCCGCGGAGCTGGGCGCGGCCGAGTCCGTCTCGTTCCTGCGGGAGATGGACGCGATCAACAGGCGGCAGCGGTCCCGGATGGTCGGGCTGGCCGAGGAGCTGGCGGGCGGGTCGCTGGCCGGGCGCAGGGTCGGCGTGCTGGGCCTGGCGTTCAAGCCGGATTCCGACGACATCCGCGATTCCCCGGCCCTGGCCGTGGCGACCGCCGTCCACGGCCTGGGGGCGCAGGTCACCGCCTACGACCCGGTGGCCCTGGACCGGGCCCGGCGGGCGCATCCGGAACTCCGCTACGCCGGCTCGATCCTCGGCGCGGCCGCCGATGCTGACGTGCTGCTCCTGCTGACCGAGTGGCCGGAGTTCAGCCAGGCGGACCCGGAGGTCATCGGGAAAGCCGTGGCCCGCCGGAACGTCGCCGACGGCCGGAACGCGCTCGACACCGTGGCCTGGCAGGCGGCGGGCTGGACCTACCGGGCCCTCGGCCGCCCCTGAGGGCGGCCCGCCTCAGCTGTTGACCGTGGTTCCCGGCCTGCCGCCGATGGCCCGGGGCACCGCCACCGGCCGCCAGGCCAGCACGCTCCCGTCCTGCACGGCGGGAGGGCCGAACACATTGCTGAGGTAACGCCCGAGCTGTGAGTCCCGGCTGGTGACCGCCACGATCGCGGCCGGGCGCCAGTACGCCACGTCGGACCGGAGCTGGGCGGTGGACGGGGCAGCGGCCCGGGTGTTGCCCTGCCACAGGTCGTTGAGGTAGCCGGCGGTCGGCTTCCGGCTGGTGGCGCACAGTTTCGCCTTCCCCGTGCCCGGGGCGGGCGCGATGCAGTACCCGCCGATCACCGAGCCAGGCACGCCGGTGTCGGCCTGCCAGCGCATCACCGTGGCGGGCTGGACCGGGACGACCAGCACCGGGGCGTCGCTGGCCAGCCGCAGCCGGGCGAAGGCCTGCTGCCAGCCTGCCGGGGTCGGGATGACCGCCGCCGCCTGCAGGGGGAGCGGGATGATGGGCACGACCGCCAGGGCGATGAGCGCCACAGCCGCGGCCTTACGCCACGCCGGGGCCCGGGCCGGGACCGCGGGGTCTGCGGCGGCCGGAGCGGCCGGCCGGGTCTCAGGGCTCTGTGCCCCGGAGGTGACCGGCGCTGCAGGCTCCGCTGCCGGAGCCCCCGGCGCCGGGGCAGCCGCCGGGACGGCCGGTCTCCTGGCCCGTCCCCAGGCGAGATCCAGGGAGAAAGCCAGGACCACGGCGGCCGCGCCGTCCGCCAGCAGCGAGAACCGGTTGGGCAGGCTCTGGCTGAGCAGCGGCAGCCGCTGCAGGTAGTACCAGGGCAGGAGGGCGGCCGGGTAGTGCAGGCCGTGCAGCACGATGGCGTGGCTGCCGAGGCTGAACACCTCCAGCACCGCGAACGTCACCGCCAGCGCCCGGACCCGCGGGTCCCGCCAGAAGCAGGCCGCGGCCAGGAGCAGCACGGCCAGCATGGGCCAGCCGAGGTAGGCGAAGTACTCGACCATCCGCACCGCGTGGCCGGCCAGGTACGCCACCGTGGCCTGCGAGTGGAGCAGCACCCCGCTGGGCCCGTTCACGAAGTCACCCGGGTGGTTGCGGAAGTGCCCCAGCGTCCAGGGGCTGCCCTGCTCGGTGAGCGGGCCGTGGAACTGCACCCACAGCGGGTACCCGCAGGTCACCACCAGGACGGCGGCCGCAGCGGCGAGCCCGGTCACGGTCCCGCGGACCAGGCCGGGCACGGCGCGCGGGCGCCCGGCCGCCAGCACCACGACGATGACCACGCCGGCCATCGCCGTCTGCGCCACTGCCTCCTCGGCGATGAACAGCTGGGCCGCCGTGAGCAGGCCCAGCCAGGCCCCGGTCCGCACCGGCCGGCCCCGGCCGGTGACCAGCCGCAGCAGCGCGTCGATCATGAGGGGCAGCAGCACCGCGAACTGCAGGTGGTAGTGCCCCACCGCGGCGATGCGCAGCGCGGGGGAGAAGCCGAAGATCGCGCCGCCCACGGCCGCCGCGGCCAGGCTGGCGCCCCAGCGGCGCAGCACCCAGAACATGGTGGCCGCCGAGCCCGCGAACCCGAGCGTCAGCACGGTGGTGAGGGTGGCCTGCGGGCCGACGGCCAGGGTCAGGGGCGCGAACACCACGCCGGGCAGCAGGAACGACGTGTTCCACATGAGGTTGATACCCTGCGGCGCGTTCAGCGCCGTGGTCACCAGGTCCGGGAGCCGTCCGTGGGCGACGGCCGTGGCCTCGTACCGGACGAACCAGGCGAACAGGTCGATGTCGTGGGACACGCCGTTGCCCGGGACGACCTGAGCGCGCCCGGCCGGGTCGGCCCACAGGTGCCAGGTCAGCGCCACCGCGCCGAGCAGGTAAGCGCCGAGGATCAGCCAGGTGGCCGCCCGGGCCCGGGGCGGCCGGCCGGGGCTGGCCAGGCTCGGGCGTTCCGCCTGCCGCGGACGGGCCGCCCGCCAGACAAGGCTCACCCCGACCTCCCCGCTCGGGTCTGTGTGCCGGGTGCGCTAGGCAGGGGTGCCGGGGCGCTGGGCGCGCTTGGAGGTCATCCGGATGCGGGCCAGCAGCCAGACTGCCTGGACGCCGTCTTTCCAGGTGATCTTCTTGCCTTCCTCGCGGCTGCGGGCCCGGTAGGTGATGGGGACCTCGAACGGGCGGATCTGCCGGGCGAGGAGCTTGCCGGTGATCTCCGCTTCCATGCCGAACCCCTTGGAGGTGATGTCCAGGCTGCGGTACAGCTCCAGGGGCATCAGCTTGAAGCAGGTCTCCAGGTCGGCGATGTAGGCGTTGAACAAGATGTTGGCGACGGTCGTGACGCCCTTGTTGCCCATGACGTACCAGAACGAGTAGGCCGAGTGGCTGCCGAACGTCCGGCTGCCGAAGACCACCGTGGCCTCGCCGCGGAGCACCGGCTTGAGCAGTTCGGGGATCTCCTCCGGCTGGTACTCCATGTCGGCGTCGAACGGCTGGATGTAGTCACCGGTCGCGGCGGCGGCGCCGGTGCGTATCGCGCCGCCCTTGCCCTGGTTGACCGGGTGGCGGAGCTTGATCAGGCGGTCGTCGTGCAGGCCGTCGAGGATCTCCGGAGTCCGGTCCGTGCTCGCGTCGTCCACCACGATGAACTCGACCGGGCACGGGAACTCCACGTCCAGCAGGCGCTTGATCGCCTTGTGGACGGTCTCAGCCTCGTTGTAGACCGGCATCAGGATCGATAGCTTCACAGCGGCGCCATCCTGTTGTCGCACATTGGTCAATGGACCTTATACCGAATATGCCCCAAACCTGGCCGGGCTGGGCAAAACCCGGGGAAAGCACGGGGAAAGCGTGCCCCGGACCACCACTAACGCCGCCACACCACCACCCGGCCGGCCACGAAGCTGGGCCGCCCGAAAACCGTGGTCAGCAGCCGCCCGAGCCGGGAGGTGCGCCTGGTGACCGCGACCACGGCCGCGGGCCGCCAGCGGGCAGCATACCTGCGCATCTGGGCCGTCGTCGGGGGCTGGTAACTGCTGGACGCGGTCCACAACGAGTTGAACGGACCGCGCGATGGCCCGGGGCTCGCGGCCGCCGTAGGTGACGGCCCGCCCCGTCCGGTTGGGCCCGATGAAGTAGCCGCCGATCATCGAGCCGGGATACCCCGTCTCCGCGTACCACCGCAGCGGCTGCCAGACACCGCCGTACGGCACGGGCACCACGAGGACGCGGGCGTCCCGGGGCAGCGCCAGCCGGGTGAACGCCGCCCGGTACCCGGGCGGGCACCCCAGCGACCTGGGAGGTGTGCATCGGCAGCGGGATCAGCGGCAGCACCGCGATCGCGGCGATGGCCACCGGGATACCCTGGCGCCGCCAGCGCGGCTGCTGCGACGCGGACAGGGCCAGGTCGAGCGAGACCGCCAGCACCACCGCGGCCAGCCCGTCCGCCAGGATGGACAACCGGTTCGGCAGCATCTGGCTGAGCACCGGCAGATGGGCCAGCCAATGCCACGGCAGGAGCACCGGGGGGATGGTGACCCCGCGGACCACCTGGGTGCCGCCGAGAGACAGGATCTCCAGCACGGCGCCGGCCAGCGCGGCGACGCGGACCCGCAGGTCGCGCCAGCATACGACCGCCGCGACGATCAGCAGCACGAGCAGTGGGTAGCCCAGGTACGCGACGTATTCGGAGGACCGGCCCGGGTGGACGGCCAGGGCGGCGGCGCCGGACCCGGTGTGGAGCAGCATGTTCCCGCTGGGCGTCACGAACGAGGCGGCCCGGTTGCGGTAATGGTTGCCGTTCCACGGGCTGCCGTGCTCGGCCAGTGGGCCGAGGAACTGCACCCATAGCGCGTATCCGCAGATCACCACCGCGACCACCGCCGCGGTCGCCAGGCCGGTCACACTGCGGCCAGCCCGTCCGGCCACCGCGTGCAGGTTCGTCACGGCTACCACGATGACCAGGACGACGGCCGCCAGCACCGTGTCCACGAGCAGTTCTTCCCCGATGAAGAACTGCGCGGCCACCAGCAGCCCCAGCCAGATCCCGGTCTTGACGGCGGGACCGCGGCCAGTGATGATCCGCAGCCCGGCGTCGATCATCAGCGGCGGCAGCACCGCGAACTCGAGGTGGTAGTGGCCAACCGCCGAGGCCAGCATGGCCGGCGAGAACCCGTAGACCGCCCCGCCGAGCGCGGCCGGGCCAATCCGCACTCCCCAGCGCCGCAGCACCCAGTACATCGAGGCCGCGGATCCCGCGAAGCCCAGGGTGAGCAGCACGGTCAGGCTGGTCTGCGGGCCCGCCAGCAACGTTACCGGGGTCATCAGGACGCCCGGGAGCAGCAGGGACGTGTTCCACATCAGGTTGATGCCGTGCGGCGGGTTCATCGCGGTGGTGACGAGGGCGGGCAGGCTCCCGTGCGCGACCGATTCCGCCGAGTACCGGATGAACCAGGCGAAAAGGTTCACGTCGGCGGGGTCGCCGACCTGCATGCGCGACTCTGGATCGGCCCACAGCCGCCAGGTCAGGGCGACGGCGCCGGCCAGGTACACGAGCAGAACCAGCCACGGCGCCCCGCGCCCCGCCCGCCGCGGGGGATCGGCGATCTGGGACGGTGTCACCGCCGACGGGACGAGGCCCACCGCCACCTCCCAACCCCCGAGACCTGCGGCCGCCCATGTCAAAACACCGCTTCATGGACCTTATGCCGGATCCGTCATGGTCGGCACCAGGTTGATCCGGCTATCCCCGCCTTTGTGGCGGGACGGCGCGGTGCCCCCTGAAGGGCTGGTTAGCAGATCGGCGAAATCGGGTCTGTGTGCCGGGTGCGCTAGGCAGGGGTGCCGGGGCGCTGGGCGCGCTTGGAGGTCATCCGGATGCGGGCCAGCAGCCAGACTGCCTGGACGCCGTCTTTCCAGGTGATCTTCTTGCCTTCCTCGCGGCTGCGGGCCCGGTAGGTGATGGGGACCTCGAACGGGCGGATCTGCCGGGCGAGGAGCTTGCCGGTGATCTCCGCTTCCATGCCGAACCCCTTGGAGGTGATGTCCAGGCTGCGGTACAGCTCCAGGGGCATCAGCTTGAAGCAGGTCTCCAGGTCGGCGATGTAGGCGTTGAACAAGATGTTGGCGACGGTCGTGACGCCCTTGTTGCCCATGACGTACCAGAACGAGTAGGCCGAGTGGCTGCCGAACGTCCGGCTGCCGAAGACCACCGTGGCCTCGCCGCGGAGCACCGGCTTGAGCAGTTCGGGGATCTCCTCCGGCTGGTACTCCATGTCGGCGTCGAACGGCTGGATGTAGTCACCGGTCGCGGCGGCGGCCCCGGTGCGTATCGCGCCGCCCTTGCCCTGGTTGACCGGGTGGCGGAGCTTGATCAGGCGGTCGTCGTGCAGGCCGTCGAGGATCTCCGGAGTCCGGTCCGTGCTCGCGTCGTCCACCACGATGAACTCGACCGGGCACGGGAACTCCACGTCCAGCAGGCGCTTGATCGCCTTGTGGACGGTCTCAGCCTCGTTGTAGACCGGCATCAGGATCGATAGCTTCACAGCGGCGCCATCCTGTTGTCGCACATTGGTCAATGGACCTTATACCGAATATGCCCCAAACCTGGCCGGGCTGGGCAAAACCCGGGGAAAGCACGGGGAAAGCGTGCCCCGGACCACCACTAACGCCTGGGCCTGCGGTCGCCAGTGTCAATCACCGCTTTATGGGCCCATGCCGGATCCATCGCTCTGCGCCCGAGGCTGGTGCGGCTCCCGCCATGCGGTCGCGCCCAGGCCGGCCAGCAGGTCCCGCACCGGGCCCAGCTGCTCGTAGGTGAGCAGAACCGGATCGGCTGGTGAGGCCAGGGCGAGGGCACACCGGAGCGCATCCTCCGGTCCCCCGGCCGCCCGGATGCGGATGTCCGGGCGGTGCCGGGCCAGGGCGCCGGAGATCAGCCGGGTCATCTCGCCCGCCTCGCGCCCGCGCAGGTCCTGATCCTCGTAGACGATCACCCGGCTGAACCACGTCGCCACCGTCGCGGCGCTCTCCTCGATCAGGTCGTCCCGGCGGTCGCCGGGCAGCGTGATGGCCGCGATGGGCTGGCCACCCCAGGCCTCGTGCAGCAGGTGCCCCATGCACGCCAGCGCGGCCGGGTTGTGCCCGTAGTCCACGACGAGCGGGATCCCGCCGACCTGGTAGACGTTGCCCCGGCCCGGGTTGGCCTCGGCCGGGGTGAAGGTGGCGAACCCCCGCCGGATGTCCTTGACGCTCACCCCGAGCGCCCGGCAGGCCGCCGCGGCGGCCAGCGCGTTCGCCAGCAGGTGGGCGGCTGCGCCGCCGAACGAGCCCGGCAGCTCGTCCGGCGTGCAGCAGCACGGTTTCCTCCCCGCCCCTGGCCTCGATCAGCTGGCCGTCGCGGAGCAGGCAGGCGATCCCGCCGCTGATCCGGTGGGCCATGATGACCGGGCTGGCGTCGGACAGGCTGAAGTACCGGACCACCGGGTTCCGCTCGCGCACCGCGGCCCGCTGGGCGAGCCCGGCGGAACGCGGGTCGTCGGCGTTGAGCACGACCGTGCCGCCGCGCACGATCTCCTCGGCGACCAGGGCCTTGACGTCGGCCAGGTCGTCGAGGTCGTCGATCCCGTCACAGCCCAGGTGATCGGCGGTGATGTTGGTGACCACGGCCACGTCGGCGCAGTCGTAGCCGAGCCCGCGCCGGATGATGCCGCCCCGGGCCGTCTCCAGCACCGCCGCCTCCACCGTGGCGTCGTCCAGGACCATTTCGGCCGACCGCGGGCCTGACGCGTCGGACGCGTGGATCAGCTGCCCGCCGCAGTACACCCCGTCCGTGGTGGCCATGCCGACGCGCAGCCCGGCCTGGCCGAGGATGTGGGAGATCATCCGCACCGTGGTGGTCTTCCCGTTGGTGCCGGTCACGGACACGATGGGGATGCGCGACGGCGCACCCGGCGGGTAGAGCCGGTCCACGATCGCGCCCGCGACATCGCGCGGGCGGCCGGCGCTGGGCTCGAGGTGCATCCGCAGCCCGGGACAGGCGTTGAGCTCGATCACCGCGCCAGCCTGCTGGCCAGGGGGGACGGCGATGTCGGCCAGCCGGAGGTCGATGCCGCATACGTCCAGGGTGGCCGCGGCGGCCGCCCGGCAGCACATCGCCGCCACCTCCGGGTGGACCGTGTCGGTCACGTCGGTGCTGGTGCCGCCGGTGGACAGGTTGGCGTTGCGGCGCAGCGTGACGACCTGGCCGGGTCCGGGCACCGACCCCGGATGCAGCCCTTGCGCTGCCAGGTGGGTCACGGCGTGGTCGTCCAGGGCGATCCGGGTCAGCGGCCGCGCGTGCCCCTCGCCCCGGCGCGGATCGTCGTTGGCCCGCCTGACCAGCGCCTCGATGTCCTGGTCACCGTCGCCGATCACCGACGCCGGGTGCAGCCGGGCCGCAGCCACCACGTGCCCATCCACCACGAGTACCCGGTAGTCGACGCCAGGGACATATTCCTCAACGACAACCTCGGCGCTGCTGCTGCTGGCCCGCTGGTACGCCTGCTCGGCCTGGCCCGGGGTAGTCACCCCGACCGTGACATTCGCTCCGTGATTGCCGTTGCGCGGCTTGATCACCAGCGGTGCCCGCAGCGTGCCCAGCGCTGCCGCGGCGTCGGCAGCCGACCGGGCCACCACCCCGCCGGGGACCGGGACTCCGGCGGTGGCCAGCAGCTCCTTGGCCAGGACCTTGTCGGAGGCTATGTCGACGCCCACCGCCGAGGTCTTCTGGGTGAGCGCCGCCCAGAGCAGCCGGCGATGGCAGCCGTAGCCCAGGCGGAGCAGGCTGAGGGCCCCGGTCCGGCGGACCGGGATCCCGCGCTGCCGGGCCGCTGCGGCCAGGGCCGCGGTGCTGACTCCCGGCCGGTCCGCCGCTGCCGCCCGGGTGATCCCCCTGAGGGCGTCCGGCAGCGGCGCCGGCCGTTCGGCCAGGATTTCGGTGACCACCCAGATGGCCAGCGTGAGCAGGTCGCGGGGCACGGCCGAGGAGGCCGGCTCGTCCCGCGGGCATTCCATGATCACGTCGTAGCGGCCCTCGGCACCGGCCCAGACCGTGCGCCCGAAGTGCACCTCGCGGCCGGCCAGGGCCGAAAGCTCCAGCGCCACATGCTCGGTCACGTGGCCGAAGTAGGTCCCGCGGGCCAGTGCGTCGAGGAAGCCGCCGGGTCGCCCGGCGGCGCAGTGATGCCCGGCCAGTCCCGGCAGGGCGCTGGTCAGCCGCCCGGCGAAGCCCGGGCAGTCCGACGTTTCCTGGCCGGTCAGCCCGTCCAGTTCCAGCCGGGCCACGGTGACCGGCCGGGACGTGTAGATATTCGGGCCGGACAGGCGGTGGCTGTCGATGAGGCGCACAACGGCTCCCTCGGTCGGTTCCTCGGCGGGGGCATCGTGACGGGCTGGGCCGCAGTCAGGGGGAGCTCAGTAACGGTTGTGGGCGGGCCCGATGCCCGGCGCCCGCCGCGCGATATCGAACACGCATCCGGCCGGCATCAGGTGCAGGCGCACGTCGAACACGGTGATCGGGTCGCAGTCACCGGCCGCGTGCACGACGGTGGACCGCTCGCCGTCGGCCACCGTGGCGACCCCGGTACCGAGGACCTCGAATGTGTCGCCATCGACCAGGATCGCGGTGTTCTCGTCGATTCCCACGCCGAGGTGATCCGGGTCGAGCGCGACCGCGCTCAGCAGCCGCGGGAGCCGGCCGCGCTCCGCGAAGTGCATGTCGATGAGCATCTTGGGGGCCAGCCCGAGCCCGGGGCCGGTACGGACCGCGGCCGCTGAGACCTCCGGGCCCTCGCCGCCGAGGATCATCGTCCGGCCCATGGCGGTCGCGCCGGCGCTGGTGCCCGCGACGACCAGCCCCCGGCCGAGTTGCTCGCGGAGGATGTCGTTGGCCCGCGAGCCAACCAGGGCCAGAATGCGGGACTGGTCGCCGCCGCTGAAGAACACGCCGGTGGAATCCCGCAGCGCCGCCGCGGCGGCGTCCGAGTCGGCGTCCGCCCGGCCGCGCAGCCTCAGTTCCCGGGTCTGCTCGACGCCGAGCTTGCGGAAGACCTGCTCGTACTCGGCGTGCACCTCGTCGGGGATCCCGGTCGCGGTGGTGACCAGGGTGATGCGGGCCTGCTCGCCCCCGCTCAGCTCCACGAACCGTTCCAGGACCCCGGCGCCGCAGCACCGGTCCTCCCCGCCGCCGATGATCAGCAGGCGGCCGGCTGGCACACCATTGTCCGCGTGCTCGTCCACGGTTGCGTTGTTACCCTGCGTAACACGTTCTGAACCAAACGTTCACATATCGTGCCTGCGCCGGTGCCGCTACGGCGTGCCGCGCCGCAGGCTGTCCGGCCGGTACACCGAGACCCCGTCAGCCCGGTAATCGAATCGGAAGCCGGCCTGCGCCAGGTAGTGCAGGATCTCCGGGGTCGCTTTCCAGACCAGGACCCAGCCCACGTCCATCCGCCGGGCGTCCGCCCGGGCCAGGCGCGCCTGGCGGGCGTCACTGGGGCTGCCGTTCTGCGCGGCGGCCAGCCGTGCGTAGAAGGCGTGGCGGCGCACCGCCCGGACCGTAGGGGACGGAATCCAGGAGGTGTACGAGATGGCCCGCGGGTGGCCGTCCGAGCTGGCCAGGGCCAGGGATTCCGGCTCGATCTTGACGCCGTAGCGTTCCGGCAGCCCGCCCCGGATGCCGAACGGCACGTCCACCACGATCGAGCTCGAATGATCGGCGGCGATCGGGCCGTCCAGGGCCGGCAGCGAGGCGGGCATGGACCGCCTGGCCGGCCCGCCGCCGGGCCACCCGGCCTCCAGGGCGGCGCCCAGAACCGCGATCAGCAGCAGCGCGCCGGCCAGCACGGCCCGGCTCCTGGGCGCCGCGGCGCGGGCCTGGATCGGGCGGGCGGGGGTGAGGCCGGCCCGGGCGGGACCGGGCAGGCCCGCACTGGCCTGAACTTGGCTGGCCTGAGCTTGGCTGGCCTGAGCTTGGCTGGCCTGAGCTTGGCTGGCCGGTGCGGTGCGGCCCAGCAGTGGCCGGGCGCGGTGGGCCAGCCAGCCCACGGTGTTCCCGGCCAGCAGCGCGGCGGGGACCAGGCCGAGTAACGTGAAGCGGTCAGCCTCCCGGAATGCCGACAAGCCGGGCACGTGCACCAGCCAGGTAAACGGCATGAGGCCGGACAGCCGTATCTGGCCGGCGCTGATCGCGGCGGGCAGGTAGCTGGTGTTGCCGAGCTTCAGCGCCGATCCCATGGCCAGCACCGCGCTGCCCAGCCAGAGCAGGCCCAGCAGCCGGGCACTGGGCCGGCGCCAGGAGATCACCAGGCCGGCCAGCGCCAGCACGGTCAGCGTGATCCCGAACGTCGGCACCCCTTCGGACAGCGGGAAGTGGAACCCGCCGGCCAGCGCCCCGAGTCCCCAGGAGCGGAGCCGGGGCGACGGGGAGAACAAGGTCGGCAGCCCGGTTCCGAGCCGCCGGTACCAGGCCGGCAGTATCGAGCCGGCCGCCGCGGTCCCTCCCGAGTTGGCCTGCCAGGCCATCGCGGCGATCTGCGGGCTGGCCACCACGAGCGCGGCCAGCGCGGCGACGCCGCAGTCCCGCAGCCGGTCCAGCGACGGCCGGGCGGCCAGCCACGGGATCAGCGCGAGCAGGACCAGGATCGCGGCCATGATCGCCGATTCCTGGTTGACCAGCACGGCCAGGCCGAGTACCAGCCCGACCCACAGGGCCCGGCGGGTCCCGGGGCGGCGCCGCAACCGGACCGCGGCCTCCAGGGCCAGCGGCAGGAACACCGTCCCG
Organism: uncultured Actinomycetes bacterium; assembly: GCA_963713815.1. Lineage (GTDB taxonomy): Bacteria > Actinomycetota > Actinomycetes > Streptosporangiales > Streptosporangiaceae > RYN-230. The sequence continues at coordinate 163,579 of CAVQNH010000032.1, read as the reverse complement.
GCCGCGATGTTCAGGTGAAACCAGTCCTGGAAGGTCACCATCGTGGACAGGCCGAACAGGGCGCCCGCGGCGACCGCGCCCACCTCCGACCGTCACCCACAGTCTCGCCACCCGGTACATCACGTAGCACAGCACCCCGGGCAGCAGCACCACCAGCAGGTTGTAGCTGACCGCGGGACCGGCCAGCAGCGTGACGGGGAGCATCACCAGGCCCAGCAGGGGCATCAGGGTGTCGTAACCCAGCTGCACCCCCACCGGGGCGGCCAGCGAGGAGGTGAACCACGGGTTACCCAGGTGGGTCACCTGGTGCGCCACCCACCACAGGCTCCACACGTAACTCGCCGGGTCGTGAATGTCCGGCAGGCGGCCGCGCAGGTAGGTGGCCAGCGGCCAGGTGACCGCCATTCCCGCGGCGATATACCCGATCAGCACGGCCAGCTGGCGGACGGCGCCACGGCCCCGGACGGGCCTGCCGGAAAACTCGTGCGCCGGCGGCACCACGACGTGATCCGCGCGCGGCCCCGCGGTACGGGTAGCGGCGGGCCGCAGGGCCGTCCGGGTGAGCCCGCTGGAAGGCCCGCCCCCAGCCGCGGCTGGCCTCGGGTTCACCAAGTCGCGCGTCCCCTGCCTCGTCCCCATCGTGGTCTGGGCCCGCACGCCAGCGGGCCGGCCCCCGGTGGTCACAGATGGCGCTGCTGCCCAGCGCAGTGCACATCAGCAGGGGGCCGTTGGCAATGATAAGTCTGGCAGCTGGCGCGTAATGGCCGGTAACGGGAAAGAACAATTCAGGTCATTTTTCGATACGCCCTATTACCGGCCCACGGGCTGCATCCGCGCAAAGTTATTTAAAAGCCCAATAGTGGCAATGGTGAGGCAAATAACCCGATCGCCGCGTGCGCGAATCCGTGAGCCAGGCCGGGCACCGGGGGAGTCGGCACCGGGGGAGCCGGGCCTGCGGGAGATCAGGCCTCGCCGCGGCTGCGCCGGGGCATCCGGCGCGGCATCGGCGGCTTGGCCAGCTCCTCCGGCAGGCGCAGCAACGGGTTGGTCGCGCTGGCGATCACCTGGCCGGCCGTCTCCATGATCCGCTGCCCGCGGGCCCGCGACGCGGACCTGAGCAACTCGAAGGCCTGCCGGGGACGGATGCGGTGCCGCTCGGCGAGTATCCCGATGGCCTGCTCCACCCGGACCCGGACGGTCAGGGCGCGCTCGAGCTGCGCGACGGTTTCCTTGAGCTGCTCGGCCTCGCGGAGCTGCGCCGCGTCGGCCGCCCCGAACGGGGTCTCCTCCGCCCGGTGGGCGCCGGGTCGCCGGCGCCGGGCCGCGGGTCAGGGCGTCTGGTGCGCCGGTACCAGCAGCGGCAGTCCGCGCGGCCGGCTGGGCCGGGGTGGCGACCCCGCCGAGCTGCCCGGTGTTATGGGCGGCCGCGTCGCGGGGGACGGCCGGCGGCGGCGCGGCGGCCCCAGCGTCCAGCTCGGCCTGCTCCTCGGCGGACAGCTCCGCGGCGAGGAGGTCGGCCAGGACCATCGCGCTGGTCAGGTCGGGTACTTCCTCGTCGCCGACGCGCCAGCCGGTCGGGGTGCGCCGCGCGACCGCTTCCATGGGGATGGTCGGGCCGTCGCTGGCCGGGCCCAGGTCCCGGTCACCACCCCCGGAAGCACCCGCGTCTGAACGATCCGTCATTCCCACGCCATCCCCGGCCCCGGCCCGGCTTACACCGCCCTGGCCTGCACCGCCTCGGCTCATACCGTTCCGGCCCGCATCGTTCCGGCTCATATCGCTGCGGTCCGGCCCGTGCTGGCCGGGGGCGTACTGGTCCGGCGGGTACTGGTCCGGGGCGTGCTGGTCCGGCGGGTACTGGTCCGGGGCGTGCTGGCCGGGGGTGTGCTGGCCGGCAGCGGCGGACCGGGGGTCCGTGCCTTCGGCGGGCACGCCCGAGCGGCCGGCGCGCACCCGCGAGCCAGCGTTCGTCCGGTCGTGCCTGCCACTCATGAGTTCGCGGCGAGCCCGCGCAGCCTTTCCTTGACCTGGGCCGCCGACGGGTTCGTCATCGCCGTCCCGTCGGAGAATACAAGAGTGGGCACGGTCATGTTCCCGCCGTTGACACTGATCACGAAGCTGGCCGCCGCCTCATCGCGCTCGATGTCGACCTCGGTTACCTCGATCCCGTCCCGGGCCAGTTGGCTCTTCAGCCGTCGGCAGAAGGCGCACCACTGGGTGGTGTACATCGTCACCGGCTCAGACACGCAGCCGCTCCTATCGTCTCAAGTTGGTTCCGACTCATCAACACGCCGGAAGCGCGCCGGCTTCCCGTCGCCGCGACAGGTGTTCGTTATATGGACGTATGTGCTGGTCAGCGACGTAAAGCCGAACGCACTCGGGAAGTGGCGGAGGCCGTTGCCGGCGAGATGCGGGAAGATGGCGCGCACAGGAGGTAGGACGTGCGCGCAGTCGTGGGTGAGCCAGCCGAGCCAGATCCCGGGCCTGTGGCGGCCGCGGATCCGGAGGCCGTGCTGGCCGCGCTGGACCCGGAGCAGCGGCAGGTGGCCCTGGCCACCACGGGGCCGGTGTGCGTGCTGGCCGGGGCCGGAACCGGCAAGACCCGCGCGGTCGCGCACCGGATCGCCTACGCGGCCCTGACCGGCGTGGTGGACCCGGCCCACGTGCTCACGGTGACGTTCACCACCCGCGCCGCCGGGGAGTTGCGGGCCAGGCTGGTCCAGCTGGCCGGGACCGGGGGAGGCCTGGAACGGGTCCAGGCCCGCACCTTCCACTCGGCCGCGCTGCGCCAGCTCGTGCACTTCTGGCCCGCCACCGTGGGCGGGCGCCCCCCGGCCGTGCTGGATTCCAAGGTCAGCCTGCTGGCCGAGGCGGCCCGCGGCCTGCGGGTGACGGCCGGGGTAGCGGAACTGCGGGACGTGGCGTCGGAGATCGAGTGGGCCAAGGTGTCGCAGGTGCGGCCGGATGATTACGCCGGGACGTCGGGGAAAGCGGGCCGCACCCCGCCGCTGGCCGCGGAGGCGGTGGCCCGGCTCTACGCCCGTTACGAGGAGCTCTGCCAGGAGCGCCACCTGGTCGACTTCGAGTCCGTGCTGGAGCTCACCGCGGCCATCCTCACCGAGCACGCGCAGGCGGCCGCGGAGGTCAGGGACCGGTACCGCTATTTCGTGATCGACGAGTACCAGGACGTCAACCCGCTGCAGAAGCTGCTCCTGGACAGCTGGGCGGGCGACCGTGACGACGTGTGCGTGGTCGGGGACCCGCGGCAGACCATCTACTCGTTCGCCGGGGCCACCTCCTCCTTCCTGACCGGGTTCACCGCCGAGTTCCCCGACGCCACGGTGGTTCAGCTGGTCCGCAACTACCGGTCCACGCCGCAGATCATCGCGCTGGCCAACCAGCTGACCGGCACGGCCCGGCCCCGGTCCCTGGCCGACCAGCTGCGGACCGGGTCCCTGGGTGCCGCGGCCGGGGGAACGGCGGCCGGGCGGGCGCGCCAGCCCGGCGCGGGCCCCTCGGCCGCCCTGGTCGCGCAGCGCCCGGCGGGCCCGGCCGCGGAGTTCGCCGAGTACGCGGACGAGGAGGAGGAGGCGTCGGCGGTGGCAGCCCGGGTGGACGCGCTGCGCACGGCCGGGGTGGCGCCGGGACAGGTGGCGGTGCTGGTCCGGACCAACGCCCAGACCCTGGCGCTGGAGCGGGCGCTGGCCGAGCGGGGCGTGCCCTGCCAGGTCCGGGGGGCGGAGCGGTTCTTCGACCGGCGCGAGGTACGTCAGGCGACCGGATTGCTCCGCGCGGCGTCGAAATCGGTGTCGTCCCAGGCCGGCGACAGCGAGCCGGCCGCGGAGGTCCGGCACATCCTGGCCGGGCTGGGACTGACCCGCGAGGCCCCGGCCGGGCGGGGCGCCGCCCGGGAGCGCTGGGAGTCGCTGGAGGCCCTGGCCCAGCTGGCTGCCGAGTACTTCGCGGCCGCCCCCGGCGCGTCGCTGGCCGGGTTCGTCGCCGAGCTGGCCCGCCGCAGCGCCATCCAGCACGCGCCGGCCATCCAGGGGGTGACCCTGGCCTCGCTGCACGCGGCCAAGGGGCTGGAGTGGGACGTGGTCTTCCTGCCCGGCCTGACCGAGGGAACGCTGCCGATCGTGTACGCGCAGAGCGACGAGGCGATCGAGGAGGAGCGCAGGCTGCTGTACGTGGGCGTGACGCGGGCCCGGGAGCGGATCTTCCTGTCCTGGTCGCTGGCCCGGTCACCGGGGGGCCGCCGGACCCGCAAGCCGTCCCGGTTCCTCGGCAGCTTGCGGCGGCGGTAGGGGCATCCAGTCCGTGGCCAGGCACCCCTGACCGGTACCGTGCCCGGGTGAGTACGCCACTGGACGACCTGATCGATCTGCTCGACCTGGAGGAGATCGAGGCGAACATTTTCCGCGGCCGCAGTCCCAGCGACTGGCGGCAGCGGGTCTTCGGTGGCCAGGTTGCCGGGCAGGCGCTGGTGGCGGCCGGGCGCACGGTGCCCGCCGACCGCCCGGTGCACTCGCTGCATGCCTATTTCATCCGCCCCGGCGATCCCTCGATCCCGATCGTCTACACGGTGGACCGGGTCCGGGACGGCCGGTCCTTCACCACCCGCCGGGTATCCGCCATCCAGCACGGCAAGACGATTTTCACGCTCTCCGCGTCGTTCCATCACCCTGAGCCGGGCGTGCAGCACGCCGTGGCCATGCCCGCGGCGCCGCCCGCGGACGAGCTCAGCCAGCCCGAGCACGAGTTCTTCACGGCCAATCCCTTCGACCTGCGTTTCGTCGGGCCGACCCGCGACGCTCCCGGCCCGCGGGTGGCGGGTACCGAGCACAACCTGGTCTGGCTGCGGGCCAACGGTGAACTGCCGGATGACCCTTTGCTGCACGTCTGCCTGATGACCTTCGCCTCCGACCTGACCCTGCTCGACTCGGTGCTGCGCCGGCACAACCTGTCCTGGTCCGACGGCCAGACGAGCGGCGCCAGCCTGGATCACGCGATGTGGTTCCACCGGCCGTTCCGCGCGGATCACTGGCTCCTGTACGACCAGGAATCGCCGATCGCGGCCGGGGCCCGCGGGCTGGCCCGGGGCCAGGTCTTCACCGAAGCGGGCGACCTGGTGGTGTCCGTCGTGCAGGAGGGCCTGGTCCGCACCGCGAGCTGAGCCTGTGCGGGCCCTGTTCCGGGCGGCCTTGTTCCGGGCGGCCCTGTCCCTGGGCGGCCTTGTCCGGGACGTCGAAGCGGGCCCTGGCCCCCGGGCCACAGAAGTAGGGCAGAAAAAGAAGTTGCCCTCCCGGACCTGGGTCCTTAGGCTTCTTCCTGTGTTCTTCGGTGACCTTACGACGTCTTGAAGGAAGGGGGTGGGCCCTGTGAATAGCAACGAGAGCTTCGTTCCGGTGGCACAGACGTGCGCCGGAATTTCTGCTGCGCCGCTGGGTGCTCGCCCGTCCCTGGGCGTCCTGGCCACCTCCTGCACCGCAGATATCCGTGAGATGGCGCCTTCGCGCGCTGCCGCGGGTGTTCGCATGCCGTGGCTCGGCCAGGGGTCGGCGTCCGTTCAGCCGCGCCTCGGCCAGGGGCCGGCGTCGGCTAAGCCGCGCCTCGGGTTTGCCCAGCGCAAGCAGAACAACCCCACTCAGACGTACGCCCACGCTATCGGCGCTGTCGCCACTGGTGACAGCCAAACGGGTTCGCTTCCAGCCTGGGATCCGGTCTAAGACAGGCCGGCCTGGATCCCTCAAAAGGCCGCGGACCCGCTACCGGGTCCGCGGCCTTAGTCATGTCGGGCCCGCCGTTTTGTCAGACCCATGAGAGACGGTAAGACCAGGACGAGAGGGGTTGGACGATGTACGGGCCCGGTACCACCGCCGTTGCTGCGGGCGCGGCGGGGTTCGAGGCAGTATCCGCACCAGAACCCGTGTACTCAGAATCAGGCCTGACCGAGGTCAGCCGCGCTGTGGTGCCGGCGGCACGCAGCACGCGGCTGCCCTGCACGGATGACCCGGAGCTGTTCTTCGCCGAGTCTCCCGAGGATGTGGAGACTGCGAAGGCGCTCTGTGTCGGTTGCGCCGCCAGGATGGCGTGCTTGTCCGGCGCCATGGAGCGCCGGGAGCCCTGGGGCGTATGGGGCGGTGAGCTGTTCTTGCGCGGCCAGATCGTGCCGCGCAAGAGGCCGCGTGGTCGCCCACGCAAGACCGAAGTGGCGGCCTGAGTCGGGTCGTCGAGCTGTCAGTGAAGACGGGGTTAGGGAAATGCATCCGATCAACTATCCGATGGAGAGACATCACGAACTGCTGGCCGAGTCCCGCCGGGATGCCCGGGCGGCGCAGGTCCGGGCGTTGCGCCGGGCCTCACGCCGGGTGGACCGGGCCAGCCGGAAACTGGAACGCGCGAAGGCCTCGGCGAGGCGGCTGCGCAGCGAGTTAGGGCACGCGTCCTGACACCACACTGAAAGTCACCCGAAGAACCACCCCGTGAACCAGCACGCGGGGGCGTGGGGGCGGCCGGAACCGGCCGCCCCCACGCTGGGTTCCCGGGGTTCTCAGCGCGGCGGGGTGAGCACCTCCGCGGTGCCCTCCGCATCCGGGTCATCCCCGGCGACCAGGCCATCCCCGGCGACCAGGTCATCGCCGGCGACCAGGTCATCCCCGGCGTCAAGGTCATCCCCGGCGTTAAGGTCATCCCCGGCATCGTGGCCGGCTGCGGCATCCGGGGCGCGGCCAGCATCTGGGCCGGTTCCGGCATCGGGCCCGCCGCCAGCTCCGGGGCCGTCGCCAGCTCCGGGGAGCGCCTCGCCTTCGCGGATGTAGCCCGGCATCCACCGGATCATCTCGGCCCGGAACGGCCCTTCGGATTCCAGCTGGCAGAGCACCCCGATGCCCTCGGTGGACACCCGGTGGATGAGAACGTAGGACGGCGGCAGGTTGAGCCGCCGTCCGAGGTTCGCGGAGCGCGGGTCGGTTACCCGCGCGGCTTCGCCGCGGAGCCACTCGCGGCTGAACTTGAACGTCTCCACCCGGGACGGCTCGGCGAGCGGGGCCAGGAAGGCGTACAGGGCATCCAGGTCGACCTCGATGCCCTCGCGGACGAACCCCTGCGCACGGAGCTCGTCTTCGGCCTCGCGGATGCTGCCGTCACCGTGCACGATCCGCAGCAGCTTGCCGATGAACGGGGGCAGGCCGTTCGGCAGCCGGTCCACGGCCCCGAAGTCCAGCACGCCGAGGCGGCCGTCGGCCAGCATCCGGAAGTTGCCCGGGTGCGGATCGGCGTGCAGCAGCCCGGCCCGGGCCGGCCCGGAGAACAGGAACCGGGTGAACAGGATCCCGGCCCGGTTCCGCTGTTCCTGCGACCCGGAGTCGATGATCTGGGACAGCGGGGTGCCGTCCATCCACTCGGTGATGAGCACGTGGTCGGTCGCCTGGACCACGGACGGCACGTAGATGTCCGGGTCACCGTCGTAAGCCTTGGCGAAAGCCTGCTGCGACTCCGCTTCCAGCTGGTAGTCGATCTCCTCGGCGATCCGGGCCCGCAGCTCGTCCAGCAGCGGCCTGACCTCCAGCCCGGGCATGATGATCCCGAACAGCCGGGCCAGCCGGCTGAGCTGGTTGAAGTCGCTGAGCAGTGCCCGCCCGGCACCCGGATACTGGATCTTGACGGCGACCTGGCGGCCGTCCCGCCAGACCGCGCGGTGTACCTGGCCGATGGACGCCGCCGCCCGGGGAGTGTCGTCGAATTCCGCGAACGCGTCCCGCCACGACTCACCGAGGTCGCCGGCCAGGACCTGGTGCACGGTCCGCGAGGGCAGCGGCGGCGCCGATTCCTGCAGCTTGGTCAGGGTGGCCCGGTACGGCCCGGCGATCTCCGGCGGCAGCGCGGCCTCGAAAATGGACAGCGCCTGCCCGAGCTTCATCGCGCCGCCCTTGAGCTCACCCAGGACGCGGAAGATCTGCTCGGCCGTGCGCTGCTGGATCTCCGCGGCCACGATCTCGGCTGGCCGGCCGCCCAGCCGCTTGCCCAGGCCCAGTGCGCTCCGCCCGGCCAGCCCGGCGGGGAGGGTGGCTAGTTTGGCGGCCCGGGTCACGGCACGTCGGGGGAGATCATTCACCCTCCCATTCTGGGTCAGGATGCCCGGCGCGTGCTACACCGGCACTCCCGATGCGGGATCCAGCTGTGCCGCCGCCACTGCCAGTCAGGCAGCACGAGCTCCAGTGTGCCGTTGATCACCCCGGTGGCCGGGCCCGCCCGGTCGAGAAAGGCCAGGGCCTGCGCGGTGGCCTGGGCGGCCACCGCCGCCGCCAGCACGGCCGCGCACGCGGCGGGCTGCGGGGCCCGCCCGGAGATCTGGGCGAGGATGAGCGGCCAGGCCGGGTCACGGTCGGTCCGGGCCATGTCCACGCAGCTCAGGCACGCGGTCTGGCCCGGGATGACCAGCGGCCCGACCACGCCGATGGCTTCCGACGCGGCCGCGGCCAGGTGCACGACGCCCCCGGCCATCAGGGAACCTGGTAACTCGGGCAGGTAACCGTCGACGAGCACGGCCAGGTCTGGGCGGCATGCGCGTCCCCGGGTGCCCTGGCCCTTTCCGGCCCGCCTGTCAGCGGCCCGGTGGCTGTCAGCGGCCGGGTGGCTGTCAGCGGCCGGGTGGCTGTCAGCGGCCGGGTGGCCGAGCCTGATCCGGCCGGTCGGCGGCCAGGACGGGAGCCGCGGCCCGGTGGCGGGAGGCTCAGCCGCCGCGCCCGTGCAGCTGACCCGCCCCACCCCGGACGCGGTCAGCAGGCTGGCCAGGCCCGAGGCGACCAGGCCGGTTCCGTGCACCAGGACGGACGCGCCCTGCCTGCGGGCCAGCACGAGGGCGCCGCCGTCGGTGTGGCCGTGGGCCAGTGACACGGTGGCCAGCTCCCGGGCCAGCCGGTCCCGCGGGCCGTCCGGCAGGGCCCGCACCGTGGCCGCCGGAAAGTCATGCAGCGCCCCGGCCGCGGCTAACAGGCCGATGACCCGCTCGGCCGCCTGGCGGCTGATTCCCAGCTCGTGCGCCGCGGCCAGGACCTGCCCCAGATCCCTGCTCCCGTCGAGCAGGTTGATCAGGGTCTGCGCGCCGCGCATCCCGCGCAGGGCGATGGCCCGCCTCGGGTCGATGCCAATCTGCAGGGTGTCCGGGTCGCGCCAGACCATCAGGAGTCCTGCCTTGATCGCCGGCCTCATGCTGCTGAGCCTGTCACCGCCGTCTGACATTTCCCGCCCCAGCCCGGCCCCGCCCCCAGCCTGGCCCCGCCACCCTCACCCGGCAGGTCACCCAGCCGCCCGGTCCGCGTCACCCAGGCGCCCCGCCCGCCGGGGCAACCGGGTCCCATGATCCTGGTCAATCACCGCGACAGAGCGACACCATTTGCCCACGATCATGAAACGCGAGGCACTGATCGGCGGGACCGTCCATGATCACGGTCAATAAGGGGCGCCATGCGTCAGATATTGACCGTCGATCATGGAAATCGGGAGCGTGCGGCCGGGGCCGGGCAGCACACCATGATCCTGGGCAATCACTGCGACGCAGCAGCGCCGATTGACCAGGATCATGGGGGTTGCGCGGCTGACCGGGCCCGTGATCGCGGGAGTCCCCCGGGTACGGCAGCGAATCAGCACTGCCTGCGGGTCGTTCGCCCCCTTCCCCGGGAGTGACGGCGGCCCGCCACCCGGGGGACCCGTGCCGGCGACGCTAGGCGCGGCGGGCCCGCCCCGTCAAAGCAGCCTGTGGACCGGCCTGTGGGTTTCCTGGGGACACCCCGGAGCGCCCCTGTGGATACAGCGGGGGATGGCGGTGAATTCCCGGGCCACAGCCCGCCGCCGACGTCCCCTCAGCAGGCCGAACCCAGCGCACCGCCTGTGGACAGCGCACTTTCTCGCCGCGCAGCCCTGGGCAGCCGCCCCAGCCCCGCGCAGCCTCGCCGGGCATGCCCCGCGGCCGCGCGGCTACTGCGGCTACTGCGGCGTGCCGGGTGCCGGGGGATCCTCCGGATCCGGGTCGTCCGTCCCGGACGCGCCAGGCTCCCCGGACGGCCCTTCCTTCGCGTCCCCGCCGGCCTCACCGGCCTCACCGATCTCGTCGTCCAGCGCGGACAGCTCCTGGTCCAGGGCCGACATGTCCAGCGACGGCCGCCCGGCCACGAACCCTTCCGGGTCGTCGAAGTCCTCGGCGGTCGGCATCAGGTCCGGATGGGCCCACAGCGCGTCCCGGCCCTCGGCCCCGCGGACGTCGGTGAGCCGCCGCCAGATCTCGGCCGCCTCGCGCAGCCGCCGCGGCCGCAGTTCCAGCCCGACCAGGGTCGCGAACGTCCGTTCCGCGGGACCGCCGGTGGCCCGGCGGCGGCGGATGGCCTCGGCCAGCGCGCCCGCCTGCGGCAGCCGGTCGCCGGCTGCATCGTCCACGACGGTGGCGACCCAGCCTTCGACCAGGGCGAGCAGGGTCTCCAGCCGGGCCAGGGCCGCCTTCTGCTGCGGCGTGTCCTCCGGCTGGAACAAGCTGGCGTCGGACAGCGCCTCGCGCAGCGCCTCCGGATTGGACGGATCGATCTGCGGCATCGCCTCGCGCAGCGCCGACGCGTCCACGGTGATGCCCCGGGCGTAGTCCTCGACCGCGGCCAGCAGCCGCGACCTCAGCCACGGCACGTGCGCGAACAGGCGGTGGTGGGCCGCCTCGCGCATCGCGAGGAAGATCCGGATCTCCTCCGCGCTGACCGACAGGCCCTGGCCGAAGTCGGCCACTCCCGCGGGCAGCAGCGCGGCTACGCCCTCCGGCCCGAGCGGCAGCCCCACGTCGGTGGAACTGACCACCTCGCGGGCCAGGCCGCCGACCGCGGCGCCGGTCTGGCCGCCGACCATCATCCCGCCGATGCGCTTCATCATGGCGCCCAGGCCGCCGCCCAGGCCGGCCATGCCGCCCAGCCCGCCGGTGACCGCCTGCAGCGCGGAGCTCAGCTCGGCGGGCATCTCGCCGGCCATGTCCTCCGGGTTGCCGCTGATCATCCCGCCCAGGGCGTCCACGGCCTTCTCGGCGATCGGGTCGCACAGCGCCGTCCACACGGGCAGCGTGGCCTCGACCCACTCCGACCGGCTCCACGCCTGTGCGGTGCGGACCCCGCTGGGGAAGGAGGTCACCTCGTTCAGCCACAAGTCCGCGAGCTGGACGGCTTCCACGATCTTCTTGCGGTCGGCGTCGAGCACGCTCGGGTCGCCCTCGGCCGCGACCGTCTGGCGGGCGACGTTCCTGGCCAGGTCCCAGTTGACCGGGCCGCCCTGCCACGCCATCAGGTCGGCGAACTGCCGCAGGGCATCAGCGAACTGCTGCGGGTCGCCGAGCGGCCCGAGCGGGTTACCGCCCGGATTGTCGCCGGAGCCGCCCCCGGATCCACCGGATCCGCCGGAGCCGCCCCCGCCGCCAGAACTCCCGGAACCGCCGGGTAGACCAAAGCCGAAGGGAGGATCAGCCATCTCCGCGACCTCTCAGGCAGGATGGAAGGGTCACAACCGCCACGTTATCTCGGGAGCGGCACACGTTGAGCACTGCACGGGCCCAGGTTCGCCGCGAGCGCACTGATCAGGAGCCACGCCCCGTCGTGGCCATCACCGGCGCGGCGCGTGGCCTGGGCCACGCCCTGGCCCTGCGGCTCGCGGCATCGCCCGCGGTGCGGCGGGTCATCGCGATCGATGATCACCGTGGGGACGTGGTCGGCGTGACGTGGCGGCTGGCTGAGGTCCGCGACCCCGCGCTGGCCGGCCGAGCGGGGTCGACGTCCTCGTGCACACCGACATCGACCTGGCGGCGGACACCGACCACCGGGCCCGCCGGGCTTTCAACGTGCGCGCCGCCCAGACCGTGCTCACCTCGGCGGCCGCCGGGCGGGTCGGCCGGGTGATCCTGGTCACCAGCGCCATGGTGTACGGGGCGGCCCCGGACAACCCGGTGCCGCTGCCGGAGGACGCGCCGCTGGGCGTGGATCACGACGCCAGCGTGGCGGGCGACCTGCTGGAGATCGAGCACCTGGCCCAGCGCTCACCGCGGTCGCATCCGGGCATGGCCATCACCGTGGTCCGGCCGGCCGCGCTGGTGGGCGAGGGGGTGGACACCCTCGTGACCCGGCATTTCGAGTCTCCCCGGCTGCTGACCGTGAAGGGCTGCGCGCCGCGCTGGCAGTTCTGCCACATCGAGGACCTGGTTTCCGCGCTCGAGCTGGCGGTGACCGGGAAGATCGGCGGGGCGTTCGCGGTGGGCTGTGACGGCTGGCTGGAGGAGGAAGAGGTCGAGGAGCTCAGCGGGCTGCGCCGGGTTGAGCTGCCCGCCGGGCTGACGTTCGGCACGGTGCAGCGGCTGCACCGGCTCGGCATCACCCCGGCCCCGGTCGCTGACCTGCGCTACATGGTCTATCCGTGGGTGGTCGAGTGCGAGGCGCTCCGGGAGGCGGGCTGGCGCCCGTCCTATGACAACGCGGCGGCCCTCGTCGAGCTGCTGAAGCAGCGGGCCGGGCACCACGCCGTGGCCGGCCGGCGGCTGCCCCGCAAGGAAACGACGATCACCGCGGCCGGGGCGACCGTGGCCGTGATCGGGACCGCGGCCATCGTGCGGGAGGTGGCCCGCCGCCGCAAGCGCAGCACCTGATGTGCCGGCGGCCGGCGGCCCGGCTTCACCGCGCCTTTCCGCCGCAACGAGAACCTGATCGCCCCTGGTCCGGGTGCCCAGGTTCAGGCGCTACCTTGGCTCCGTGACAGTGATCCGGCTCGCCGAGGTGCGGGACACACCGCTGTCCGTGGACGAGGTACACGCCGCCGTGGCCGACCCCGCGGCGGGTGGCATCGCCCTGTTCAGCGGCACGGTGCGCAACCACGATCATCAGCGCGACGTGCAGCGCCTGTCCTACAGCGCGCATCCGTCGGCCGAGGCCGAGCTGCGCCTGGTGTGCGAGAAGGTCGCCGCGGAGTTCGGGGTCACCGCGATCGCGGCCGTGCACCGCGTGGGTGACCTGGCCGTGGGCGACCTGGCCGTCGTGGTCGCCGTCTCGTGCCCGCACCGTGCCGGGGCCTTCGCCGCCTGCCGCGCCCTGATCGACGAGCTCAAGCAGAGCATCCCGGTCTGGAAGCACCAGGTATTCGGCGACGGCGAGAGCGAATGGGTGAACAGTGCGTAGTCTTCCCCCCATGTCGCGCCGCACTGGGTCCCGACGCACTGGGTCCCGACGCACTGTCACTCTCCTGGTCGCCGGGATCGGCGTGGTCGCGGCGGCTCTCATCGCGGCCCTGGTGCCCGTGCCGTACGTGATCCTCTCGCCCGGCCCGACGCTGAACACCCTGGGCAAGACCTCCAGCGGTCCGCTGATCACGATCGCCGGGCACCGCACGTATCCCACCTCCGGGCACCTGAACCTGGTGACGGTGTCCTTCCTGGGCGGCCCCGGCAACGGGTTCAACGTGTTCACCGCGGTCCGGGCCTGGCTCACCCCGCACACCGCGGTGGTGCCCGAGCAGGAACTGTTCCCGTCCGGGCAGTCAGAGCAGCAGGTGGTCCAGCAGGACACCGAGCAGATGGTCAATTCGCAGCAGACGGCACAGGCCGCCGCCCTGTGCACGCTGGGGATCCACTTCACCACCGTGGACAAGGTCACGCAGACGGAGAAAGGGCTGCCGGCGTCGGGTGTCCTGCACGCCGGGGACATCATCAAGGCGGTGGATGGCACGCCGGTCAGCTGCACCCGGGACACCGGCAGCCTGATCCGCGCGCATCCCGCGGGCGCGCCGGTGGTCCTGACGATCACCCGGCGCGGCCGGACCCAGCTGGTCCGGATGAAGACGGCCAATGTCCAGGGGCACGCCGTGATCGGCGTGTTCGTGGAGGAGAGCTTCATCTTCCCGTTCCGGGTGAATATCAAGGTCGGCGACATCGGCGGCCCCAGCGCCGGGATGATGTTCGCGCTCGGCATCGTGGACAAGCTCACCCCGGCCAACCTGACCGGCGGGCGGTTCGTCGCGGGCACCGGGGAGATCTCGGCTGACGGTGCGGTGTCCGCGATCGGCGGTATCCAGCAGAAGATGGCGGGTGCCCGCGCGGCCGGCGCGACGATCTTCCTGACGCCCGCGGCCAACTGCGGGGACACCACCGGCGCGGTGCCGGCCGGGCTCCGCCTGGTCAAGGTGGCCACGCTGCGCCAGGCCATCAACGACCTGGCCGCCCTCAAGGCGGGCCGGAGCGTGCCCGGCTGCTGAGCGCCGCCTGGCTGAGCGCCGCCTGGCCGGGTCCTGGCTGGGCGCCTGCTGACCGTCACCTGACGGTTACATGATCACCACGCCGGCGCCGGTGACGCCTGCCCGCCCTGATCGGGGTACATTGGCGCCGCACGGCCCAGCACGCCTGACCGGTTGAGACCCGGCTGAGCAATGGTGTGCCGGTTAAACCAGTGGGGTAACCCGGTGCCAATGATGTGGCGCTAAACACCGAAGTGGCGCTCGAACAGCGTGAGAGGGGGAGTGCGGTGTCCTTCCGGTCCGGTTCGGCCCGGCAGCCTGCTGGCCGTCCGCCGCTCGCCAACCTCCGCTGGCCCCGCCTGGTCCTGCCCATCATCGTGGCCGTGATCGCCTTCCTGGTGCTGATCACGATCGTGGCCGGGGTATGGACGGACTTCCTGTGGTACCGGGCCGTCCACTACTCCTCGGTGTTCGGCACCACCTACGGCACCCGCTGGGCGATGTTCTTCGTGGCCGGGCTGTTCATGGCCGTGGTCACCGGGGCGAACGCGACGCTGGCCTACCGGCTGCGGCCCATCTACCGGCCGGTGCCCGCGGCGGGCCAGGGCGGGGACGCCTACCGGCTGGCCATCGACCCGCACCGGCGGCTCCTGCTGGGCGTGCTGGTCGGCGTGATCGGCCTGATCTCGGGCATCACCGCCGCGGGCTCATGGCGCACGTGGCTCCTGTTCGCCAACCAGGTCCCCTTCCACAAAGTTGATCCCGAGTTCAAATGGGATCTGTCCTTCTTCGTCTTCACCTACCCGTTCATCCGGATGGTGCTGAGCTACCTGTTCGCGGCGGTGCTGATCTCGCTGGTGCTGGCCACGCTGGTGCACTACCTGTACGGCGGGCTGCGCATGCAGGGCCGCCGCCCCCGGGTGACGATGGCGGCGCAGGCCCACCTGTTCGTGCTGTTCGGCGTCTTCGTCCTGCTCAAGGCCGTGGCGTACTGGGTTGACCGGTACGGCATCGACTTCTCCCAGCGCGGTGCGGTCACCACGGGGGCTTCCTACACGGACGTCAACGCGGTGCTCCCGGCCAAGACCGTGCTCTCGGTCATCGCCGTGCTGTGCGCCCTGCTGTTCTTCGCGGGCGCGGCCCGGCGCAGCGCGATGCTGCCCGCCGTCGGGTTCGGGCTGCTGGTGCTGTCCGCGATCCTCATCGGCGGCCTGTACCCGGCGATCATCCAGCAGTTCGTGGTCAAGCCCAACGAGCTGGCCAAGGAAACCCCCTACATCCACCGGGAGATCACCACCACCCGGCAGGCCTACGCGCTGAGCAATTCCACGGTCCGGGTCACCCCGTACGCGGCGTCGGTCAACGTGTCGCAGTCCGCGCTGGACACCGACGTGAGCACGCTCCAGGGGATGCGGCTGCTGGATCCCGACGTGGTGTCGCCGACCTTCCAGCAGCTGCAGCAGGTCAAGAGCTACTACCAGTTCCCGGCCAACCTGGCGATGGACCGCTACCCGCTGCCCGGGGCGGGCCCGCTGCCCCAGGACACGGTCGTGGCGGTGCGCGGCATGGGCGGGCCGCCGCCCGGCCAGGGCAACTGGATCAACAGCCACCTGGTGTACACGCACGGCTTCGGGGTGGTCGCGGCCACGGCCAACACGGTGCAGGGCAACGGCAACCCGTCATTCGTGGAGAGCGACATCCCGCCGCACGGGGACCTGCACCTCAGCCAGCCCCGGGTGTACTTCGGCCAGGAGCAGAACAGCTACGCGATCGTGGGCGGCCCCCCGGGCGGCCGCAAGCAGGAACTGGACTATCCGTCCGCGGCGGCCGGCGGCCAGCAGAACAACACCTACCACGGCAGCGGCGGCGTGGACGTGGGCTCGCCGCTGAACCGGCTGCTGTACACGATCAAGTTCCGCGAGCTGAACATCCTGCTGTCCGGGGCCATCAACAGCCAGTCGAAGATCCTTTACGACCAGCAGCCGCTGGCCCGGGTGGCCAAGGTGGCGCCGTTCCTCACCCTGGACGGCAACCCGTACCCGGTCGTCGCCAACGGGCAGATCCTCTGGGTGGTGGACGGCTACACCACCACCGGCCTGTACCCGTACTCGCAGCGGGTGAGCATGGGGCAGGCCACGTCCACCACCGACGCCCCGGGGGGCACGGTGGCCGGCCAGCCCACCGGCGATATCAACTACATCCGCAACTCGGTCAAGGCGGTCGTGAACGCCTACACCGGCAGCGTGACGCTGTATCAGTGGGACAGCAGCGACCCGATCCTGCGCACCTGGATGAACGCGTTCCCCGGGATCATCAAGCCCAAGTCGGAGATCCCGGCCGCCCTGATGCCGCACCTGCGCTACCCGCCCGACCTGTTCGAGGTGCAGCGGCAGATCCTGACCCAGTACCACGTCCTGTCCGCCCAGTCCTTCTACGGCGGGCAGAACTTCTGGGCCGTGCCTGACGAGCCGAGCAACTCCAGCGGCTCGCAGTCGGCCAGCCAGCCGCCGTACTACCAGACCATGCAGATGCCCGGCGCGACGGCCCAGTTCTCGCTGACGTCCCCGCTGGTTCAGCGCGGGCGGCAGAACCTGGCCGCGTACATGGCGGTGGACAGCAACCCGCAATCACCCGACTACGGCACGATCCGGGTCCTCCAGCTGCCGCAGGACACCGCCATCCTGGGCCCGCAGCAGGTGCAGGGCACGTTCGAGTCGGACCCCACGATCTCCTCCCAGCTGTCGCTGTACCGGCAGAACGGCTCCAAGGTCATCGAGGGCAACCTGATCACGCTCCCGGTCGGCGGGGCGCTGGTCTACGAGGAGCCGATCTACATCCAGGCGGCCGGCACCACGGGCGGCAGCAGTTCCGGTTCGTACCCGGTACTCAAGCGGGTGGCGGTCTCGTTCGACGGGAACGTCGGGTTCGCGCCGACCCTGGCCGCCGCGCTCAGCCAGGTGATCCCGGGCCTGTCCGCTGGTCCTGGGTCATCCGGTTCCTCAGGCTCCGGGTCGGGCAGCGGGACGGGGTCGGCCAGCGTGACCGTGCGCGGCTACCTGGGCCAGGCCGAGTCGGACTACGCCAAGGCCCAGGCGGCCCTGAAGACCGGCGACTTCGCCAGCTACGGGAAGTACACGGCCCTCATGAAGCAGGCGCTGGACCAGGCTCAGAAGGCCGCCCAGGGCCACTCGAAGACGTCGGCGAAGGCCACCCCGTCGCCGTCCGCCTCGCCGTAACCGGGCCTTCTGGCGCGGCCAGCCGGGCCGTAACATGGTCTAGACCATGCTGGCCGCGACGCTGCCGCCAGCCTGGCCCGCGGCCCTCGCGGGACATGAGCGCCGATGCTCACCAGCAGGCCGGCGGAGGGCGTACGCTCGGTCCTGACGGGACATTCAGCAATGCGGAATTGCCCGGCTATCTGGCTACTCGGTACTGGCAGCACAGGTACTGGCCATACAAAGACTGGCAACACAGGGCCCGCAGGCGGGGGGAAGGAGAAAGACTGCTCGTGGCACCTCGGGTGCTGGTTGACGCGACCGCCGTGCCGGCGGACCGGGGCGCGCTCGGCCGTTACGTGGATGGCCTGATCGCCGCGCTGGGCGCAATCGGAGCGGACCTCGCGGTGGCGTGCCAGCGCGCTGACGAAGAGCGGTACGGCAGGCTCGTGCCGGAGGCGACCGTCGTGGCCGGCCCGACCGCGATCGCGCACCGGCCCGCCCGGCTCGCCTGGGAACAGACCGGGCTGCCGCTCGTCGCCCAGCAGGTGAACGCCGACGTCCTGCACGCCCCGCACTACACGATGCCGCTGCGGCCCGGCGTGCCCGTGGTCTCGACCATCCACGATCTGACCTACTTCACGGAGCCGGACGCGCACAACCCCGTCACGGCGACCTTCTTCAAGTCCGCGATCCGGACCGCGGCCCGGCGGGCCACCCGGCTGCTGGTCCCGTCCAAGGCCACCCGGGACGAGCTGGTCCGCGTGCTCGGGGCTGACCCGACCCGGATCGACGTGGCGTATCACGGCGTAGACCACGCGTTGTTCCACCGGCCCGGCCCGGAGCGGGTGCGCCAGGTATCCGACCGGCTCGGCCTGCACGGCAAGCCGTACGTGGCGTACCTGGGCGGCCTGGAGCCGCGCAAGAACGTCCCCGCGCTGATCAGCGGCTGGGCAGGTGCCGTGGCTGACCTGCCCGAGCCGCCCGCGCTGGTGCTCGGCGGCGGGAGCGGCTGGAGCGAGGAGGTGGACGAGGCTGTCGCCGCGGTCCCCGCGCACCTGCGCCTGGTCCGGCCCGGCTACCTGCGCTTCAGCGACCTGCCCGGCTTCCTCGGTGGCGCGCTGGTGGTCTCGTTCCCGAGCCGCGGCGAGGGTTTCGGGCTGCCCGTGCTGGAGGCCATGGCCTGCGGCGCGCCGGTGCTGACCACGCACCGGACGTCGCTGCCGGAGGTCGGCGGCGACGCGGTCGCGTACACCGAGCCCGACGCCGAGGACATCCAGGCGGCGTTGCGCGGCCTGCTGGACGACCCGGCCCGGCTGGAATCCCTCGGCGAGGCCGGTCATGCCCGTTCCCAGGAATTCACCTGGGAAGCCTCGGCTGAAGCGCACATGGCCTCGTACCAGCGTGCAGCGGCGCAGGGCGCAGAGTAACCTCGCTGCCTATGTCAGGCCAGCCAGTTATGCCCTCAGTGCTTTCCCAGGCCGGCCGCGAGCCGCTTGAGGCGATCCTGCTCGTCGGCGGCCAGGGAACCCGGCTGCGCCCGCTCACGATCGGCACGCCCAAGCCGCTGCTGCCGACCGCGGGCGTGCCGTTCCTGGCCCACCAGTTCGCCAAGGCGGCCGCGGCCGGGATCACCCACGTCGTGCTGGCCACCGCCTACCGGGCCAGCATGTTCGCCGACTGCTTCGGCGACGGGACGGCGTTCGGCCTGGAGATCTCCTACGTCCACGAGGCGGAGCCGCTCGGCACCGGCGGGGCGATCCGCAACGCCGCGTCCGGGCTGCGCAGCGGCCCGGACAGCCCGGTCGTCGTGCTGAACGGCGACGTCCTGTCCGGCCACGACATCTCCGCGCAGATCGACCTGCACCGCAAGTCCGACGCGGCGGTGACGCTGCACCTGGTCGAGGTGCCCGACCCGGCCCGGTTCGGCTGCGTGCCCACCGACGCCGACGGCCGGGTGACCGCGTTCCTGGAGAAGACCCCGAATCCGGTCACCAACCGGATCAACGCGGGCTGCTACGTGTTCCGCCGGTCGGTCATCGACGAGATCCCGCCCGGCCAGGTGATCTCCGTGGAACGGGTGACCTTCCCCGACCTGATCAGCGCGGGCGCCCTGGTGATGGGCTACCCGGATTCGTCCTACTGGCTCGACGTGGGCACCCCCGAAGCGTTCGTGCAGGGCTCCTGTGACCTGGTGCGCGGGCGGCTGGTCTCGGCCGCGATGCCCGGCACGCCGGGTGAGATGCTGGCGCTGGACGGGGCCGCGGTTGACCCGGCCGCCCAGGTGGGCGGCGGCACGGTGGTGGGCGTCGGCGCGCGGGTCGCCGCGGACGCTTACGTGACCGGCAGCGTGCTGTTCGATGCGGCCAGCGTCGGCGCCGGGGCCCGGGTCAGCGGCAGCGTCATCGGCCGCGGGTCGGTGATCGGCGAGGGCGTCGTCCTGGATGGCGTGGTGCTCGGGGACGAGGTCCACGTCGCCCCCGGCAACGAGCTCCGCTCCGGCATGCGGGTCTGGCCCGGCCACACCCTGGGCATGACCTGCGTCCGCTTCTCCACCGACGCCTGAGCCCGCGGACGGCCGCGCGATGCAGTCACCGGCGGCAGCCGCAGCGGCCTGGTCCGGTGCGGCGGACAGCCCGCGCCGGCCGTAGCCCGTGTGGCAGGCAACGGGCCCGCAGCCGTAGCCGGGGCCGGGGACAGCCAGCCCGGCGCGGCGCGGCGGCCCGCCCCCGGACGCGCCCGGCGACCCTGGCGTGACCCGGGAGTGGCGGGCGCCGTTCGTCCTGGACCTGCCGCGGACCGTGGGGGTGCACGCACGCGGCCACGGGGATCCCGCCTTCCGCGTCACCCCGGACGGCTGCATCTGGCGCACCTCACTGACCCCGGAGGGACCCGGCACCCTGCGGATCGCCCCGGCCCGCCCCGCGTCCCCTGAGGCGGCCCCCGGAGCCCTGCTCGCCTCCTGAGGCCACCCTCGGGGCCCGGCCTCCTGAGGCCACCTTCGGGGCCCGGCCTCCTGGCGCCCCCCAGGGGCCGGGGCAGGGGCGGTCACCGTGATCCGGGCCGCCGCCTGGGGCCCGGGTGCCGCGTGGCTGCTCCGCGAGCTCCCCGCGCTGCTGGGCGGCGACGACGACCGGGCCGGGTTCGCGCCCGCCCACCCGGTCCTGCGCGAGCTGTCCGCCCGCCACCCGGGCGTCCGGGTCGGCCGGTCCGGCCGGGTGCTCGAGGCCCTGGTCCCCGCGGTCCTGGAGCAGAAGGTGGTCGGCGTGGAGGCCCGCCGGGCCTGGCGTTACCTGCTGCTCAAGTTCGGTGACCCGGCCCCGGGTCCCGCCCCGGCCGGGATGCGGGTGCCCCCGCCGCCGGCGATCTGGCGCCGCATCCCCTCCTGGGAATGGCACCGGGCGGGCGTCGAGGGGGTGCGGGCCCGCACCATCATCGGTGCCGCCGAGGTGGCGGGCCGCCTCGAGGAGATCGTGACCATGCCGTCCGGCGCGGCGGACCGCCGGCTCCGGTCCCTGCCCGGGATCGGCGTCTGGACCTCCGCCGAGGTCCGGCAGCGCGCCTGCGGGGACGCGGACGCGGTGTCCGTGGGCGATTATCACCTGCCGTCCGCCGTGGGCTGGGCGCTGGCCGGGCGGGTGGTGGACGACGCCGGGATGCTTGAGCTGCTCGCGCCGTACGCCGGGCACCGGCACCGGGCCGCCCGCCTGGTGGAGCTGGGCGGGATCCGCCCGCCGCGGCGCGGGCCGCGGATGTCCGTCCGCGACTACCGGGCCTTCTGAGGCCCGCCTGCCCGGCCCTGGCCCGCCCGCACCCGGGCCGGTCCTGGACACGCCGGCATCTATCCGGGCCGGCCTCCGACCCCATCGACCCCGCCACCCCCAGCCGTTTCCCGGCGCCTTTCGTGATCATGACGTGGGTGTCGTTCGAACGACACCCACGTCATGATCACGAACGTGCACGCAGGCCGGATGGCGGGCGGGACCGTGGGCGGCGGGTGGCCGGGGGATGGCCGGGCCGGAGAGCCGATGGGGGACCACCTAGGGTGGGGAGGATGAGCGCCGACACGCCCGCCCCCCATCCCCGCCGCCTGGCCCCGCCGGAGCCGCAGCCGCCCGCTAACGCCGTGCGCCGGGCCCTGGCCCGGGCCCGGGACGGCAAGACCCTGGACCCCGCTGAGGCGGCCGTGCTGCTGCACGCCCGCGGCGGCCAGCTCACCGAGCTGCTCAGCTACGCGGCCCGGACCCGGGACAGCGGCCTGGACGCGGCGGGGCGGCCCGGCGTCATCACCTACTCGCGCAAGGTGTTCATCCCGCTGACCCGGCTGTGCCGGGACCGGTGCGGCTACTGCACGTTCGTCACCGTGCCCGGGCGGCTGGAGAGCCCGTACCTGTCCCCGGATGAGGTGCTGCGCATCGCCGCGGACGGGGCCGCCCTGGGCTGCAAGGAAGCCCTGTTCACGCTGGGCGACCAGCCGGAGGCGCGCTGGCCCCAGGCCCGGGAGTGGCTGGACGCGCACGGCTACGACGACACGCTGTCCTACGTCCGGGCCATGGCCATCCGGGTGCTGGAGGAGACCGGGCTGCTGCCGCACCTGAACCCGGGCGTGCTCAGCTGGCAGGACTTCCAGCGGCTGAAGCCGGTCGCCCCCTCCATGGGCATGATGCTGGAGACCACGGCGCGGCGGCTGTTCGCCGAGAAGGGCGGGCCGCACTTCGGCAGCCCGGACAAGGACCCCGCGGTCCGGCTGCGGGTGCTGGAGGACGCGGGCCGCAGCAGCGTGCCGTTCACCACCGGGATCCTGATCGGCATCGGCGAGACCCTGGCCGAGCGGGCCGACTCGATCTTCGCCATCCGCGGCGTGGCCCGCGAATACGGCGGCATCCAGGAAGTCATCGTGCAGAACTTCCGGGCCAAGCCGGACACGAAGATGCGCGGCGTGCCAGATGCCGAACTCGACGACCTGGCCGCCACGATCGCCGTCACCCGCCTGGTCCTCGGGCCGGGCGCGCGCATCCAGGCCCCGCCCAACCTGATCGGCGAGGAGTACGGGCTGATCCTGCAGGCCGGCATCGACGACTGGGGCGGCGTGTCGCCGCTCACCCCCGACCACGTGAACCCCGAGCGGCCCTGGCCGCAGATCGACGAGCTGGCCCAGCGGACCGCGGCGGCCGGCCTGGCGCTCCGCGAGCGCCTCACGATCTACCCGGGCTACCTGCGTGAGCCGTGGCTGGACCCGAGGCTCGCCGCCCACGTGGCCGCCCTGGCCGACCCGGCCACCGGGCTGGCCCGCGAGGACGCGCGGCCCGCCGGGCTGCCCTGGCAGGAACCGGACGGCGGCTGGGGCGAGGCGTCCGGCCGGACCGACCTGCACGTCACCATCGACACCGCGGGCCGGACCGCCGACCGGCGGGAGGACTTCTCCGAGGTCTACGGGGACTGGGCCGAGGTGGCGACCCGGATCGCGCCCGAGGCCCGGCGGGACGCGGTAGCGGCCCCCCGCAGGCTCCGGCCCGAGGTGGCGGCGGCGCTGCGCAGCGCGGAACGTAACCCGGCCGCAATCACCGACGCCGAGGCCCTCGCGCTGCTCGACGCCGACGGCCCGGAACTCGCGGCCCTCAGCGCGCTGGCCGACGGGCTGCGCCGGGACACCACCGGGGACGACGTCACCTACGTCGTCACCCGCAACATCAACTTCACCAACGTCTGCTACACGGGCTGCCGTTTCTGCGCGTTCGCGCAGCGCCGCACCGACGCGGACGCCTACACCCTGTCCCTGCAGCAGATCGGCGACCGGGCCGAGGAAGCCTGGGAGGCCGGGGCCACCGAGGTCTGCATGCAGGGCGGTATCCACCCCGACCTGCCCGGGACGGCGTACTTCGACATCGCGGCCGAGGTCAGGCGGCGTGTCCCCGGCCTGCACGTGCACGCGTTCTCGCCCATGGAGGTGGTCAACGGGGCGTCCCGCACCGGGCTGAGCATCCGTGAGTGGCTGGTCCGCGCCCGGGAAGCGGGGGTCGGGTCGCTGCCCGGTACCGCCGCGGAGATCCTCGACGACGACGTGCGCTGGGTGCTGACCAAGGGCAAGCTCCCCGCGTCCGCCTGGATCGAGGTGGTCACCACCGCCCACGAGCTGGGCATCCCGACCACCGCGACGATGATGTACGGGCACGTGGACACCCCGGCGCACTGGGTCGGGCACCTGCGGGTGATCCGCGGCATCCAGGAACGCACCGGCGGCTTCACCGAGTTCGTGCTGCTCCCGTTCGTGCACGCGAGCGCGCCCATCTACCTGGCCGGGCTGGCCCGGCCAGGTCCCACCCGGCGGGAGAACCGGGCGGTGCACGCGCTGTCGCGGATCATGCTGCACGGCGCGATCAGCTCGATCCAGTGCTCGTGGGTCAAGCTGGGCGAGGACCTGTGCCGGGACGTCCTCCAGGGCGGCGTGAACGACCTGGGCGGCACGCTGATGGAAGAGACCATCAGCCGGATGGCCGGCTCACAGAACGGCTCGTTCAAGACGATCAGCCAGTTCGCGGAGCTGGTGGCGCCGCTGGAGCGGCCGCTGCGGCAGCGCACCACCACCTACGGGGAGCCGGCCCCGGACCGCGTGGCCGCCGCGGCGGCCAGCGACGGGGTGTGCGGGGCGGTGCGGGGCGGCACCCGGACACCGCTGCCCCTGGCCATGCCCTGATCCCCGGCCATGCCCTGAACCGGCCGGTCCTGATTCCGCTGAGCGCGGCCCGCCAGGCACAGATTCCGTTAAGCACCGGCCCCCCGCCGGTTGCCGCGTCATACCCTGACCAGGCGCGGGCCGGTCCTGGGCATGATCGTGGGCCTGCCCGGGCAGTAGTGCCAGCGGAGGGGATGAGGCATGGCAGATCGCAGTGCCGGCCCGGTGGCGGCCACTCCGGCCCGCCGGGTCACCGAGCTCACCGGCTGGGGCCGCATCGCGCCCTCGACCGCACAGCTGGCCGAGCCCGCCGACCCGGCGCAGGTCGCCGGGCTGCTGGCCGGCGCCCCGTCCCGCGGGGCGATCGCCCGCGGACTGGGCCGCAGTTACAACAACGCGGCGCAATGCGGCGGCGGCCTCGTCATCGGCACCACCGCGATGAACCGCATCATCAGCCTCGACACCGGTACCGGGCTGGCCGTCTGCGAGGCCGGGGCCAGCCTGGAGCAGCTCATGGTGGCGGGCCTGCCGTCCGGCTGGTTCGTGCCGGTATCGCCCGGGACCCGGCAGGTGACCGTCGGCGGCGCGATCGCCGCGGACGTGCACGGCAAGAACCATCACGCGGCCGGCAGCTTCGCCCAGCACGTGCCCTGGTTCGACCTGCTGCTGCCGGACGGCCGCCAGTGCCGCGTGACCCCCGGGGACGATCCCCGCCTGTTCTGGGCCACGGCCGGGGGGATGGGCCTGACCGGCATCATCCTGGCCGCGGCCGTCCAGCTGACGCCGGTGCAGACCTCGCGGGTGCGGGTGGACACCGTGCGCACCGCCGACGTCGATGAGACCATGGCCTGCCTGTCGGGCACCGACGACCGCTACGGCTACACCGTGGCCTGGACAGACTGCCTGGCCCGCGGGGCCAGCCTGGGCCGGTCCGTGATCACCAGCGGCGACTTCGCGGCGCCCGGGGATCTGGGCCCGAAGGACCGGCGGGACCCGCTGGCCTTCCGGCCCGGCGCGCGCCTGCGCGCCCCGCGGGGCTTCCCGGGCGGGCTGCTGAACCCGGTCACGGTCGGGCTGGCCAACGAGGTCTGGTACCGCAAGGCCCCGCGCAAGCGGGAGGGGGAGATCCAGACCATCGGCGCGTTCTTCCACCCGCTGGACGGGATCAGGAACTGGAACCGCGTGTACGGCCCGGCGGGCTTCCGCCAGTACCAGTTCGTGGTGCCGTTCGGCCAGGAGCCGGTGGTCCGCCGGGCGCTGGAGCGGATCAGCGGCGCCCGGGCTCCCTCGTTCGTGACCGTGCTCAAGCGGTTCGGCCCGGCCGACCCCGGGTTCCTGTCCTTCCCGATGCCGGGCTGGACGCTGGCGCTGGACTTCCCGGCGGCCACCGCGGGCCTGGCCGGGCTGCTGGACCAGCTGGACGGCGATGTGCTGGACGCCGGCGGCCGGGTCTACCTGGCCAAGGACTCCCGGGTGCGGCCCGCGGTGTTCGCCGGGATGTATCCCCGGCTGGAGGAGTTCCGCAAACTCCGCGCCGAGCTCGACCCCGGCGGCGTGCTCGCCTCCGACCTGTCCCGCCGCCTGGAGATCTGACGTGGCGCGGCCCGCCGTGACACCACGGGTCCCGTCGGCCCCCAATGCCCCCCGCCAGCCATAACGATCCGTTCGTGATCATGACTCTGGTGCCGCCCGGCAGCTAAGTCATCATCACGGGGAAGGGCGCCGGGTAACCGGGGTGCGGAGGGACGAGGCAGCGGGCGCGGAATCCCGGGGTCAGAGGGTGAGCATGAAGTCGGCCGGGTCACGGGGCGGCCGGTCGGCCGGCGGGGCCGCGGCGTGGCCGACCCCGACCGCGCCCATCGGCTCCCATGCCGCCGGCAGGCCGAGGGCCGCGGCCGCGACCGGCCGGCAGAACATGGTGCTGGACACCCAGCACGAGCCCAGGCCCTCCACGGCCAGCGCGACGAGCAGGTTCTCCACGGCCGCGCCCATCGCGACCACGAACATCTCCCGCTCGGCCGCGTTTCGCCGCGCGTCCGGGTAGACGTGGGCCGCGTCGGCGACCAGGCACGGCACGATGATCAGCGGGGCACGGCGGAGCGGCTCGCCGCGCCGGACCCGCCGCGCGATCTGCTCCTCGGTGAACCCGTCGCCGCGCAGATCGGAGGTCCAGGCGGCCAGCATGTCGTCGAGCAGTCCGGTCCGGGCCCGGGCTGACGACAGGACCGCGAACCGGCACGGCGTGGAGTGATGCGGCGCGGGCGCGGTGAGGGCGGCCGCGATCGCGCGGCGCACCGCCTCGGGGTCCACCGGGTCGGCGGTGAAGTCCCGCACCGTGCGCCGCGCGGACAGCACCTCGCCGGGGCCGTAGCGGAACATGTCCTCCGCCGGAGGCCGGATCAGCGCCTGGGCGCCGGGGCCGTCGTCCTCGGTGACCAGGTCCCCGAGCCCCCGGACCAGCGCCACCGGGATGCTGGCCACCTTGCCCTTGACCAGGTCGGCAGCCGACGCCAGTTCGTCGGCGATAGCGGTGACCGTCACCTCCAGCGTCTGCCCGAAGGTGTCGGCCTGGCCGCGGTAGTCGCGCAGCGGGGCCAGCCCCGCTGCGCCGATGGCCGCGTCCGCCTGGCCTACCCGCCAGGGCCGTCCCATCGTGTCGGTGATCACCACCGCCACGTTGATGTTCCGCCGCTCGCGCAGCCCGCGGCGGATCCGGCGCGCGGAGTCGTCCGGATCCGCGGGCAGCAGGGCCACCGTGCCGGGGGCCGTGTTGGAGTCGTCCACCCCGGCCGCGGCGAGCACCAGGCCATGGTGGGTCTCCACGATGCGGGCCGGGCCGCGCCGCGCCACCACCCGGACCGTCTCCGCGTCGATCGCCTTGTCCCGGTCGGCCCGGATGACCCGGTCCTCCGCCTTGCTCACGATCTTCGAGGTGATCACCAGGATGTCGCCGTCGGCCAGGTCCGGTGCGGCGTCCGCGATCAGGACGGCCAGGTCGTCGCCGGCCGTGATCTCGGGGAGGCCGGGCACGCCGCTCACCGACAGGCTGCGCGGGGCGGCCGGGCCGCCCGGGACGTCGCCGGTCATCCGCTGAGGTCCCGGGCCAGGTCAAGGGCGGCCCGGGCGATGGTGGCGGTGGCGGCCAGGCTCGTCATGTACAGGGGCAGCGCGCGGACCGTGATCCCGGCCAGGTCCGGGTCGTCCACCGCGGCCTTGTCCTGCTCGTCGACCAGCCAGCCGCTCAGCAGGCCGGGACCGTAGTGCGCCGCCACGGCCTGGGCAGTGGCGGGCACCCCGATGGCCGCGAGGCAGGCGTCGGCCATGCCGCGCACCGGCGCCCCGCCGATGATGGGGGACACCCCGACCACGGTCTTGGCCCGGACCGCCTCCGCGATCGCGGGCACGGCCAGGATGGCGCCGATGCTCACCACCGGGTTGGAGGGCGGGAACAGGACCACGTCGGCCGCGGCGATCGCCTCGAGCACGCCCGGGGCGGGCCGGGCCTGGGCCGCCCCCTCGACGATGATGTCGGCCGCGGGCACCTCGGCGTGCAGCCGCACCCACCACTCCTGGAAGTGCACGGTGCGGCGGGACCCGGGCTCGCCCGGCCCCGGCGGCTGGCCCGGCCCGGTGGCTGGCCCGGCCCTGGTGGCTGGCCCGGCCCTGGCTGGCCCGGGCCGGGGGCCAGGACCACGTGCGTCTCGGTCCAGTCGTCCGTCATCGGGATCAGCGTCACCCCGGGCTGCCAGCGCTCGCACAGCGCCGCGGTGGCCGCGGACAGGGACTGGCCGGACGCCAGCATGCTGGTCCGGACGATGTGCGTGGCGAAGTCCTTGTCACCCAGGTTGAACCAGTCCGGCCCGGACCAGCCGGAGCCGGCGCTGTAGGCGCTCAGCTCGGCGAGGACGGTGAACGTGTCGGCCTCGCGGCCCCAGCCCTGCTCCTCGCTGATCCCGCCGCCCAGGGTGTACATCACGGTGTCCAGGTCCGGTGAGACGTGCAGGCCGAACAGGGTGATGTCGTCGCCGGTATTGCCGATGACGGTGATGTCGGCGTCCGGGGCCTCAGCTTTCAGGCCGCGCAGGAAGCGCGCGGCCCCGACTCCGCCTGCCAGCACGGTGATGCGCATGCCGGCCAGTCTTGCAACCCGGGCTCAGAGCGCTCCCGCGAACCCCCCGGGAAGCGCGTTTCCGGGCGCCCGGCGGCCCTGCGGCGTTCCTGGGGCCCCAGGAATCTGACCGGACTTTCCCGTCATCAGGGTCAAGAACACCGCCTCTACCACGTATCCAGCTTGACTCAGCGCAAGACACGCGGGTGTAATTTCAAGCGTGTAGTTTCCGTGTCCCGGGGGAGAGGGCACGGGCATCGAAGGGGTAGGAGGTGCACGGTGGCTGATGTCATCGTCCCGCTGGAGTCCGTCGGGTTCGGGATCGGCGTGGATGACGCCGCCGAATCTGGCTGGCAAGATCGAGCGCTCTGCGCACAAACGGATCCGGAGGCCTTCTTCCCGGAGAAGGGCGGTTCCACCCGGGAGGCCAAGAAGGTCTGCCGGGGCTGTGAGGTCCGCGTGGAGTGCCTGGAGTACGCGCTGGAGCATGATGAACGCTTCGGCATCTGGGGCGGGCTGTCCGAGCGTGAGCGGCGCCGGATGAAGCGCGAGGCGGTCTGACCGTCCCGGGCTGACGGCCCCGATCCAGCCCGCGCGGGGGTCACTGCCCGCGCGGGGTCTGGCCGGGCCGCCTGCTGGAGTCCGCGCGGCCCGTTCGAGGGTGTCCGGGCCACCAGTTGATCACCGTCCGTTAACTCCCTGGATCGCCGTGCAGCGTAGCTGCCCGGCGGCCAGGGGGCTTGGCTGCCCGGGTGGCAGCGGTCTGCACTGAAGCGTCCAGAGTGCCTGCCTGGCCGGTATCGGGTCGCGTATTGTTCACGCGTACCCGCCCCGGCTGGGCCCCCGCGCGGACAGCTGGTGGTGCCCGGCAGGTGACCATTCTGACCAGCAAACGGACTCGTGTTGACAACTAACACGCAGGGCCAGCACGTCGTCACCGCGGTGATCATCGCCCACGATGGCGCCGCGTGGCTGCCGCGTATCGCCGAAGCGCTGCTGGGCCAGACCAGGCCGGTGCAGCGGGTCGTCGCCGTGGATACCGGCAGCCGGGACCGCAGCGGGTCCGTGCTGGCTGAGCTGCTGGGACGCTCGGTGGTGTTCGGCATGGACCGCCGGGCCGGCTACGGCGCGGCCGTCTCGAACGCGCTGCGTCACCGGGCCGCCAACACCAACGTCCCCGGGCCGGCCGGGCTGGCGCCGGGCGACCGGACCGAGTGGGTCTGGCTGCTGCACGACGACTCCGAGCCCGCCCCCGACGCCCTGGAGCAGTTGCTGCGCGGCGCGGCCGAGGCGCGCTCGGCGGCGGTGCTCGGGCCGAAGGTGATGGACTGGGCCGACCGCCGGGTGCTGCTCGAGGCCGGGATCAGCATCGACACGGCCGGGCGGCGGATCACCGGCGTGGAGCCCCGCGAGGTGGACCAGGGCCAGCACGACGGGGCCCGCGACGTGATGGCGGTCAGCAGCGCCGGCATGCTGGTCCGGCGGGACGTCTGGGACCAGGTCGGCGGCTTCGACCCGGCCATGCCGCTGCTGCGCGACGACGTCGACTTCTGCTGGCGGGTGCACGCGGCCGGGCACCGGGTGCGGGTGATCACCGACGCCGTGGTGTACCACCTCGAGGCCACGGCCCGGAACCGGCGCACGCCGTCCGCGGCCCCCCGGCCGCGCCGGATGGACCGGCACAACGCGCTGCTGACGCTGCTGGCCAACCTGCCCCTGGGGCCTGCGCTGGCCGCGCTGGCCGGCAACGTGGTGCTGTCCGCCCTCCGGACCGTGTTCTTCCTGCTCGCCAAGCGCCCGCGGGCCGCGCTGGACGAGCTCGCCGGGGTGACGTCCGTGCTCGGGCACCCGCTGCGGCTGGCCGCCGCCCGCCGCCGCCGGGCCCGGGGCAGGCGGGCGGCCTACAGCCGGCTTCGCCCTGACCTGCCCCGCGGCCGCTCCATCCGGCGCCTCGCCGAGTTCGCCGCGAGCGTGTTCTACACCTCGACCCAGATCGACACGGCGGGCAGCCACCACGCGACGGACGACCCGTCCGACGACGACTTCATGCTGGAGGACACCGGCTTCGCGCAGCGGATCCTCAGCAATCCGGGTGTCCTGCTGGTCGTGGGGCTGACCATAATCGCGCTGGTCGCGGAGCGCTCGCTGCTGGGCGCGGGCACGCTGACCGGCGGGGCGCTCACCCCGGCCTGGGGCGGCGCCTCGGCGCTCTGGCACGAGTACGTGCAGGGCTTCCACCCGGCCGGGATCGGCTCGGCCAGCTCCGCCCCGCCCTACGTGGCCGTCATCGCCGCACTGGCCACGGTGCTCGGCGGCAAGCCCTGGCTGGCCATCGACGTCATCATGATCGGCTGCATCCCGCTCGCCGGGCTGTCGGCCTTCCTGGCCGCGCGCCGGGTCACCGGATCAGTGCTGGCCCGCGTCTGGGCCGCCGCGGCGTACGCGCTGCTCCCGGTAGGCATGGGCGCGGTCGCGGGCGGCCGCTTCGGCTCGGCCGTGGTCTTCGCGCTCATCCCGCTGATCGCGGTGCTGGCCGCCCGGATCTTCACCGAGGGCCCGCGCCGCGCCCGCCGGGCGGCCTGGGCGGCCGGGCTGGTCATCGCGATCGCGGCCGCCTTCGCGCCGCTGATCTGGGTCGTGGCCGTCGCGGCGGCCCTGCTCGCGGCCGTGGTCTTCCGCCGGGCGGGCCGCCGCATGCTGCTCAACCTGGGCATCACCGCGGTCGTCCCGCCGATCCTGCTGCTGCCGTGGACGCTCCAGGTCGCGACCCACCCGGCGCTGCTCTTCCTGGAAGCCGGGAACAAGGTGCCCGGGCTGGCCACGGCGGGCCTGCCGGCCCGGTCGCTGCTGCTGTTCTCCCCGGGCGGACCCGGCCTGCCGCCGTTCTGGGTGACCGGCGGCCTGGCCCTGGCCGCGCTGGCCGCGCTCCTGCTCACCGCCCGGAGGTCGCTGGTCATGGCGGGCTGGTCCGTGGCCCTGCTCGGCCTGCTGGTCTCGGTCGCGGTGAGCCGGATGCTGCTGAGCACGGACGACGCCAGCAAGCGGGTGGCCGCCTGGCCGGGAATCTCGCTCGCGATCGCGGCCCTCGGCCTGGTGCTCGCGGCGGTGGTCGCCGCCGACGCCCTGCCCGGCCAGCTCGGCGAGGGACGGTGGCGCCGCCCGGCCGGGCTCGGTGTCCTGCTCCTCGTCGTCGCGGGGTGCAGCACGCCCGTACTGGCGGCCGCCTCCTGGGTGGCCACCGGGGTCCGGGGCCCGGTCGGCGGGGCCGGCGGCCCGGTGCTGCCCCCCTTCGTCAGCGTGTCCTCCGATAACGCGCTCCAGCCGCGCACCCTCGTGCTGCGCGCCGAGCACGGGTCCGTCACCTATGAGGTGCTCCGCGGCGCCGATCCCCTGCTGGGCGCTACCGACCTGACCCCGCCCCCGGCCGCCCAGCGGACCCTGGACGCCACGGTGTCCACCCTGGTCGCGCAGAACGGCGGGAACGCGCAGGATCAGGGCCAGGCCCTGGCCGCGCTGGACATCGGCTACGTGCTGCTGCCCGCCCCGGCGGATGGCGCGCTGGCGGGCACGCTGAACAACGTCGCCGACCTGCGGCCGGTGAGCAAGACGTCCGCCTTCCAGCTGTGGCGGGTGGGGCAGACCACGGCCCGGGTCCGGGTGGCCGGGCCGGGCGGCACGCTCGTCACCGTGCCCTCGGGGCCGGTCAGCGTCTCCGGTGCGGCCGCGCCACGCAGCGGAGGCACCCTGGAGCTGGCCGAGCCGGCCGGCGGCTGGACCGCCACCCTCAACGGCACCGCGCTGCAGTCCGTCCCGTCGCCCGCGGGTGCCTGGGCGCAGGCTTTCCGGCTCCCGGCCGGTGGTGGCACCCTCGACATCTCCCACGGCCAGCTGGGCCGGACCCTGATCGTCGTGCTGGAAGGACTGGCGCTGCTGGTGGTGGTCGGTCTCGGGCTGCCCGGCGCCCGGGTGCCCGGGGAGAGCAGCGCCGCGGCCGTAGCGGCAGAGCGCACGGGAGGCCGCCGCCGGGAGCGGGACCGGGATCAGGCCGGGGAGGGCCCGCCCGAACCGGACCTGGAGCCCGTGGGCGCGCCCGGTGGCGCGGATGCTGAACCGTCCCGGGGCAGCCGGCTGTCCCGGCGGGCTGCGGCGTCGGCGGGCCGGACAGGCTCGGTCCGGTCCGGGCGCCGGGCGGCCGCGGCGGCCCAGGACGGGCCGGGCCAGGGCAGGCCAGCCCAGGGTAGGCCAGCAGTGAGCGGGCCAGGACCCGGCGCACCGCCCAGCGGGCCGGGCACAGGCAGGCGCGGCACCCTGGGCGCTTCCCGCTCCGCCAGGGCAGCAAACGAGGATCGCAGCACCGCCACCGGGGCCCAGATGGCCACGGACGCCGGGGCGGATGCTCCGGCCGGGTTCGCTCCTGATCCGGCCCGGCGGCCCGGCCCGGACGCCGCCGGGTCCGGGGCTGACCCGGCCGCGTGGGCGGCAGGAGACCCGCAGGGATCCGGGGCCGGGCTGGCTGGGTGGACTGACGCGGGTGCCGCCGGGTCCGGGGCTGACCCGGCCGCGTGGGCGGCAGGAGACCCGCAGGGATCCGGGGCCGGGCTGGCTGGGTGGACTGACGCGGGCGCCGCCGGGTCCGGGGCTGACCTGTTCGGGGCCGAACTGGCCGGGAACCCGCCTGCGGCCCGGCCCGGCACCTCGGCCGGCGGGGGTTTCTGGGAGCAGGACGACAGTCCCACCATGCTCGGGGCCCGTTCCGCCGCGCCCTGGGAGGAGGCGGACGGGCTGCCCGCGACGCCGCTTTCCGGTCTGCCGCCTGCCCCGGCCGGGCTGGCGGGCGCGGAACCGGCGGGCGGCCAGGACGACGCGCCAGCCGCCGATCGTGGCGGGCGCAAGCGGTGGCGGCTGGGCCGGAAGGGCGCGGAACAGGCCGGAAGGGCGGACCGGACAGCGCCGGGCAGGACGGAAAGGGCCGCGGCGACCCGGCCGAGGAAGCCCCGGTTCGGCGTGCGGGAAAGCGGAACGCGGCCAAAGCCGGCGCGCGGGCCCGGAACGCGCCGGAGCAGGACGCCGCGGCTGAGTACCCGCCCGGCCAGTACACCGGCGCGGGAGAACCGGGGTCCGCAGGCACCGGCCCACGCCGCCGTGCGGGCGGGGGAGCCAGCGGCCCGTATCCCGCGTCCTCGTACGGCAGCGGGGAGTATCCCGGCGGGGAGTACGCCGGGGCCGGCCGCGGCTCCCGCGGCTCCGGCCGGCGTGCGGAGTACGGCGATGCGGATGACCGCGGCGCGGGCTACCCCGGTCCTGGTGACCGCGGGCCGGATTACGCCGGTGCCGGGTACGCCGGTCCCGGGAACGGCGGGGCGGGCTACGGCGACGCGGCTGACCGCGGGCCGGGTTACGGCGGTGCCGGTTACGGCGAAACCGGCGCCGGTTCTCGCGGTACCGGCCCCAACCGGGCCGGCTCCGGCGGTCCTGGCTACGGGCGGAGTGACCGCAGCGCTGCTGGCTATGACCGGGCCGGCTACGACAGCGCCGGGTACGACAGCGCTGGCTACGACAGCGCTGGCTACGACCGGGCGGGCGACCGCGGTTCTGGCTACGGAAGCGGGGGGTACCCGCAGGCCGGGCCGGGAGGCGGGCGGCGGGTGAGCCGGGGCCGGCTGCCCGGCGACGACGATGCGCTGCCCCCCAGGCGGCGGGGCTCCTCGTCGGGGGAGTACCCGGCCGGCGAGTACCCGTCCGGGACGGGCTTCCCCGCGGCCGGGTCGCGCCCGGGTGGCGCGCCTTACCCGGCGGCGGGCTATCCGGCCGAGCCGGACTATCCGGACTCCGGCGGGACTGGTGGGTACCCGGGGGACTCGTCGCCGTCTGATCCGGCCGGGGCCGGCTCGGCCTGGTCCAGCCCGGGCCGCTCCGTCTGGGAGTCGGAGCCCGGCCGCGGGAGCACCCCGGCCGCCGGGTACCCGGGCACTGACTACCCGGGCCCTGACTACTCGGGCGGGGCGTACGCGGGACCCGGGCACGCGGGCAGCGAATATCCCGCCAGCGACTACCCGGTCCCCGGCGATGAGGCTTCCGGGCCGTACTCCGGCACGGAATACCCCGGCCCGGATTATCCCGCCCCGGAGAGCAACCCGGGCCGCGCCCACGTGGCCTGGGGCCGTGAGCCCGCCGACGAGCCAGGGGAGGATGAGTGGTGAGGAACCTGCGCGGGAGCCGGGTTCTGTTCGCCGCCCTGGTGGTCGTCGTGCTGGCCGGCCTGTACGTGCTGGCCGGCCTGCGGCACCCGATCTCGCTCAGCGCGGGAGCCGTGCCGCGGACGGCACGCTCGGCCCCGGTCACCTCCGTGATCCGGGCATGTCCCGCGCCAGGCGCCCCGTTCAGCCGGGGCGGCGGGATCGCGGTCATGGCCGAGCCGTCCAGCCGGGCAGGCGCGGCGTCCGCGGGCCATGGCGTGGCGACCGTGACCCGGCTGGCGGGCCTGGGGAGCAGCACACCCGGCCCCGCAGTGCTCAGCATCACCCAGGCCGGTACCCCGCGGCTGGCCACGGTGAGCCTCGACCACACCGCCCGGGCCCAGGCTGCCCCCAAGGGGAAGCCCAGCGCCACCACGGTCGTGTCCACCGCCGTCCGGGGCGGGGTCGTGGTCCAGGCCAGCGGCTCACTGGCCCAGGGCCTGGACGTCGAGCAGACCGCCGGGACGGACCTGCCCACCGCGGCCTGCAGCAGCCCCAGTACCGACTTCTGGTTCAGCGGCCCGGGGCAGCGCACCGCCGGGCGCATCGAGGTCTACCTGATGAACCCCAGCGGCCAGCCGGCCGACGCGAGCGTGGACATCTTCACCGACGCGGGGCCGCTGCAGCAGACGGCCGACAACGGGATCACCGTCCCGCCGCACGGGATGATCGTCCAGTCGCTGGCCCCGGTGCTGCGCAACTCCCGGTCGCTCACGCTGCACGTGCGGACCAGCGTGGGCCAGGTGGCCGCCGCGGTCCAGGAGAGCACCGGGACCGGCGAGGGGGCGTGGCTGCCGCCCGCCCAGGCGCCCGCCACCCACCTGGTGATCCCGGGCCTGCCCGCCGCCCCCGGCAGCCGGGAACTCTACCTCGCGGTGCCCGGCGTCAAGGACGCCAACGTGCAGGTCTCCGCGGTCACGTCGCGCGGCACCTACGAGCCCACCGGGGCGGGCGGCATCGACATCCCGGGCGGCTCCGCCGCCGAGATCTCGCTGCCGTCGCTGGGCGGGATCCCGGCCGCGATCAAGCTGACCTCCAGTACCCCGGTCAGCGCGACCGTCATGATCCCGGGAGGCACGAACGGCTCGCCCGGCTCCTTCACCGCCGCCGCGCCCGCGCTTGAGGAACAGGGCGTGGTGGCGGACAACGTGACCGGACGCGGGAAGGTGTCCGCCCTGATCCTCTCCGCGCCGCACGCTGCGGCCCGGGTGAGCGTGGCCCAGATCTCGTCAGCGGGCTCCGCGCGGCGCACCCAGACCATCCAGGTCAGTTCGGGGAAGAGCGTCGTGGTGGCGCTCAAGGCCGTGCCGGGGGCGCCGCGCGGGACGCCGTTCGCGGTGGTGATCTCCCCGCTCCCGGGCTCCGGCCCGGTCTACGCGGGCCGGGTGATCAGCGCCAGCGGGGCGGGAGGGACGCTCCAGGCGATGCTCCCGGTGGCCAGCTCGCTCGTCACCGTCCCGCTGCCCCCGGTCCGCGACGCCGCCATCGGGGCCGCGCCGTGAACCCCGTGCCGTGAACGCCCGTCCGTGAGCCCCGTGCCGTGAACGCCCGTCCGTGAGCCCTGCGGGAGCCAGGTCAGTCCTCGTCCCCGAAGCCGGGGTCCACGTCCTCCGGATCCACGCCGAGCAGCCGGGCGAACTCCTCCACCACCACCTCGAAGACGAGTTCGCCCAGTTCCTCCTCGCTGTCGGCGCGGGCGGCCAGCGGCCGCCGGTAGACCACGATCCGCGGCGGCCGCGCCACGGCGCCGTCCTCCAGGCCAGGCGCGCCCGCCCGGGCGCCTGGGCTGTGGCCCGCCGAGCCCGGGTCCAGCCGGGCCAGGGACACGCTCTCCGGCCCGATTCCGGGCGGGTCCGGCGGCGGGATTTCCTCCACCGCGAACTCCACCCCGGACAGCTGAGCCTCCCAGCGGGGCTCCAGCCGGGCCACCGCCTCCAGGATCAGCTCGTCGAAACGCTCGGACCGGCTCCGGTGCAGGGGCACCCCGGGGGGCGCCAGCACGCCGCGCAGCCCGCGCCCGTGCCGGTCCCGCCGCCTGATCCGGGGCCCGTTGTCTCCCTCGCCGCTGCGCACAGTTGCCGAGCGTATCCCGGCTGCTGGCGTGGTGCCCGGCGGCCGGGGCGCACGGCCGCCGGCGGGCCCTCCGGGGCGGCGGAATGGGACGCGGCGCGAGACACGATCGCGCAGTGTGCCCCGGGTGGTGGCGTTACCGCCCGCGGATGGGTACGGTCAGCCGTTGTGAGCGATGCACGTGACCCCTCTCCCCTCCGGTCGCGCTGGCACGCCACGAACGGGCCCGGCGCGGTCGGCAGGACCTCATCGTGAGCGCCCGCCGCTGCTCCCGCCCGGCCTGCAAGCACCCCGCCGTCTACACCCTGACGTACGTCTACCGCGACTCCACCGCGGTCCTGGGCCCGCTGGCCGCGTACGTGGAGCCGCACTGCTACGACCTGTGCTCGGCGCACGCCGACCGGCTGACCGCGCCGCGCGGCTGGGAAGTGGTCCGCCTGCCGGCCGAGTCCGCACCCCCGGAGACCGACGACCTCGAGGCGCTGGCCAACGCGGTGCGTGAGGCGGCCCTCCCGCCGCCTGGCGAGCCGGTCGGCCAGGGTGTCGAGGTGGGCAGGCGGGGCCACCTCCGGGTGCTGCGCTCCTCCTCGCCCGACGCACGGGACCAGCTGAGGTAGCCGCAGCTCCTCCTGCCGCGGCACCAGGCCGGTAGGCTCGGTGTCCGAGCTCCCAGCGTCCGGCCGATCGCCGGCCGCGGGGCGGCGCCGGGGTCCCGCGGAATATTTGGGCACAGATATCCCAGCACCTCCTAAAGCAGGCGTCCGGGCCCTGCTGGCTGCGGCAGTGTGTGCAGCGCGGGCGAGCCATACCGAGTCCCGGCCCGGAGTCACAGGACAGGGTGCCAGGACAGGGTCGCCGCACAGCGTCCCGGCCCAGGGACGCGACACAGATACGCAACAGAACCGGGTGCGTGGCTCCCGGATGAGATACGGGAGGCAGAGCCTCAGTGGGCTCCTACGAGAAGATCTTCAAGGCGTATGACATCCGCGGGGTCGTTCCCGACGAGCTCGATGAGCAGATCGCCGAGTCGGTGGGGGCGGCGTTCGTCCGGCTGACCGGCGCCCCCAGCATCGTCACCGTGCATGACATGCGCACCTCGTCCCAGCCGCTGGCCGGGGCGTTCGCCCGGGGCGCGGTCTCCCAGGGTGCCGACGTGATCGAGAGCGGCCTCGGCTCGACCGACATGCTGTACTACGCCAGCGGCAGCCTGGGCATGCCCGGGGCGATGATCACGGCCAGCCACAACCCGGCCAAGTACAACGGGATCAAGCTGTGCCGCGAGGGGGCCCGGCCGGTCGGCGCGGAGACCGGGCTGATCCAGCTGCGCGACGCCGCGGCCCAGGGCCTCCCGCCCTACCACGGCACCCCCGGCGTCATCGTCCAGCGGGATCTGCTGTCCGGGTACGCGGCCCACCTCAAGAAGCTCGTGGACCTCTCCGCCATCCGGCCGCTGAAGGTAGCCGTGGACGCGGGGAACGGGATGGCCGGCCACACCGTGCCGAAGGTCTTCGAGGGGCTGCCCCTCACCCTGGTGCCGCTCTACTTCGAGCTCGACGGCACGTTCCCGAACCATGAGGCCAACCCGATCGAGCCGGCCAACCTGCGCGACCTGCAGCGCGCGGTGATCGATGCCGAGGCCGACATCGGCCTGGCCTTCGACGGCGACGCGGACCGCTGCTTCGTGGTGGATGAGCGTGGCCACATCGTCTCGCCCTCGGTCCTCACCGCGCTCATCGCCGTCCGGGAGCTGGCCCGTGAGCCGGGCGCCGCCGTCATCCACAACCTGATCACCTCCCGCGCGGTACCCGAGATCATCACCGAGCACGGCGGCACCCCGGTACGCACCCGGGTCGGCCACTCGTTCATCAAGGCGCGGATGGCCGAGACCGGCGCGGTATTCGGCGGCGAGCACTCCGGCCACTTCTACTTCCGTGACTTCTGGTATGCCGACTCGGGGATGCTCGCGGCGCTGCACGTGCTGGCCGCGCTCGGCGAGCAGCAGGCCCCCCTGTCCGAGATCCTGGCTGGTTACGGCCGGTACGTGGCCACCGGCGAGCTCAACAGCGAGGTGCAGGACCAGGCCGCCGCGACCGAGCGGGTCCGCGCGGAGTTCGCCAGCCGGCCCGGCATCACCGCCGACGGGCTCGACGGGCTGACCATCACCGGCGACGGCTGGTGGTTCAACCTGCGCCCGTCCAACACCGAGCCGTTGCTGCGGCTGAACCTGGAGGCGGCCGACGAGGACACTATGCTCAGGCTGCGTGACGAGGTGCTCGGCATCGTGCGCGGTTAGCCTGGGTCAGCGGACCCGCTCACCCCGCCGCGGCGGGATCGTGCCGCGGCGCCCGCGCGTCCGTGAGA
Source organism: uncultured Actinomycetes bacterium (assembly GCA_963713815.1). Taxonomy (GTDB): domain Bacteria; phylum Actinomycetota; class Actinomycetes; order Streptosporangiales; family Streptosporangiaceae; genus RYN-230. Next base: position 124,681 of record CAVQNH010000032.1, on the reverse strand, counting down.
CTCACGCCTTCTGGAGAACTTGTGAACATCGACGACTGGCTGCTCGACATCCTCGCCTGCCCGAAGTGCCACGCCCCGCTGCGGGTGGATGAGGCGGCCAGCGAGCTGGTGTGCACCGGCGAGGACTGCGGCCTGGCCTACCCGGTGCGCGACGACATCCCGGTCCTCCTTATTGACGAGGCGCGCCAGCCGGGAACGCAACCGTGATCCTGTCGGCCCAGGACCGCCTGGACGACCTCAGCCTGCTCGAGGCGGCCGATCCGGGTGGCATGCTCCGCCAGGCGGCGTCAGCGGCGGCGCAGGTGCGCACGTCGGCCCGGGTCACGGCCGAGACCGACCTCGGCGCGGTGACCTCGGCGGGCCGCCCGCGGTCGATCGTGGTCACCGGCATGGGCGGCTCCGGCGTGGCTGGTGAGGTGCTGGCCGCGGTCTGCGGTCCCGGCTCCGCCTCCCCGGTCCTCGCGCAGCACGACTACCGGCTGCCGGGCTGGGTCGGCGCGGCGGACCTGGTCATCGCGGTGTCCTGCTCGGGCACGACCGAGGAGACCCTGTCGGCCGCCAGGGAGGCGGTGCGCCGGGGCTGCCCGCTGGTGGGGGTGGGCGGGGCCGGGTCACCGCTGGCCCTGGTGGCCGAGCAGGCCCGGGCCCCGTTCATCCCGGTCCAGCCCGCGGGCATGCCGCGCTTCACGCTGTGGGGCCTGGCCGTGCCGCTGATGCAGATCGCCGACCGGCTCGGCGTGGCGGACATCCCGGCGGACGCGCTGGAGACCGCCGCCGCCGAGCTGGAGCGGGTCTCCCACCTGTGCCGCCCGGACAGCGAGTCCTTCGTGAACCCGGCCAAGACGCTGGCCCTGGAGCTGGACGGCACGCTGCCGATGATCTGGGGCAGCTCGCCGCTGACCGGGGTGGCGGCCACCCGGTTCGCCTGCCAGCTGAACGAGAACGCCAAGTACCCGGCGATTCCGGGGGTGCTGCCCGAAGCCAACCACAACCAGGTGGTGGTGTTCGACGGCCCGTTCGCGCCGTGGTCGGCCAACGGTCCGCAGGTGCTGGACGACGAGGACCCGCGGCCCGCGGTGCCGCTCCGCCTGGTCCTCCTGCGGGACAGCGAGGAGCATCCTCAGGTGACCCGCAGGCGTGAGGTGTCCGCCGAGCTGGCCGGGCAGCACGGCATCGGCGTGACCGAGCTGGCCGCCGACGGTGAGACGGCGCTGATGCGGCTGGCCGGGCTGCTCCAGCTGATCGACTACGCCGCCGTGTACCTGGGCATCGCGATCGGGGTCGACCCTGGACCGGTCGCCGTGATCAGCGAGCTGAAGGAACGGATCGCCTAGTTGCTGCACGCACACTTGCCTCACAGACAGCTGCCGAGCGCACAGTCCCCTGGCGCACAGTTGCCTGACGCAGGGTTGCCTGACGTGCAGCATGTCTGAGGCGCACGCGGACGAGCCCCACTCCGAGGGACTGCGGGCCGTCCTGGCCGCACTGGGGGCGAACCTGGGCATCGCGGCCACCAAGCTGGTGGCCTTCGCGTTCACCGGGTCGGCGTCCATGCTCGCCGAGTCGGTCCACTCCCTGGCGGACAGCGGGAACCAGGCCCTGCTGCTCCTCGGCCGCAGCCGGGCCCGGCGGGAGCAGACCGAGGAGCACCCCTTCGGGTTCGGCCGGGAGCGGTACTTCTACGCGTTCGTCGTGGCCGTGGTGCTGTTCACGGTGGGCGCGGTCTTCTCGCTGTACGAGGGCGTTCACAAGATCATCAGCCCGGAGCACATCCGGTCGCCGCTGGTGGCGTTCGTGGTCCTGGCCATCGCGATGGTCCTGGAGGGCTTCTCGCTGCGCACCGCGGTGCACGAGACGAACCTGGTCCGCGGCCGTAACGGCTGGACCGCGTTCATCCGCCGGGCCAAGGCCCCCGAGCTGCCCGCCATCCTGCTGGAGGACGTGGCCGCGCTGACCGGGCTGGTCTTTGCCACCGCCGGGGTGGCGCTGACGGTCATCACCGGGGATCCGGTCTGGGACGGGGTGGGCTCGCTGGCCATCGGCGTGCTGCTCGGCTGCGTGGCCGCGGTGCTGGCGGTCGAGATGAAGAGCCTGCTGATCGGGGAGTCGGCCAGCCCCGAGCTGGAGCGGGCCATCGTCGCGGCGCTGGAATCCGGCCCGGAGGTACAGCGGGTCATCCACCTGCGGACCTTGCACATGGGCCCGGAGAGCCTGCTGGTCGCGGCCAAGATCGCGATCAGCGGGGCAGACAGCGCGGCGCTGGTGGCCGCCGGGATCGACGCGGCCGAGCGGCGGGTCCGCAGCGCGGTGCCGATCGCGGAGATGATCTACCTCGAGCCGGATATCTACCAGCCGGGCCGGGCCGATGCCACCGACCCGGCGATCCGCGCGGTACGCCGTCCGCGGCGCCCGGGCGACCCGGCCGCGCGGCGCCCGGGCGAGTCGCCCTGATCAGCGCGGGGGGCCGGTAACCGCCGGCGTGCCTGGCCGCCGGCCCATGCTGAGCAGCCGCAGCGCCCGCTCCTTCTCGAACTCCAGCGCGCTGCCCGGGGGCGGGACCCGCCCGATCCGGCGGCCCAGCTCGGCGACCTGGGCCCGGACCGCGGGCTCGGCCAGCACCCGGAGGCCGAAGGCCAGCGCGGCCGGGCTGATGTCCAGCCGCCGCTCGAGCTCCAGGGCCAGCGCCACCGCGGCCACGTCCTGGTCGCGGAACTGGCGGTGGCCCGGGCTGTGCCCCACCACCGGGAGCAGGCCGAGGGTCTCCCGGTAGCGGAGCATCCGGGGGGACGTGCCGAGCCGCTGGGCGGCCTCCGTGATCCGCATAGACTGAATCTAACATTCTTTTGTCAAGAAAGCCGCCCGAGGGCTGCGCCCGGGCCGTCCCGTGCCGTACGGTCGGGGGAGCCGAACCAAACCGTGATCCTGCTGAGGAGCTTCATGCCTGCCGAATCCGTCCCGTTCAAGGTGGCCGATCTGTCGCTTGCCGACTTCGGGCGCAAGGAGATCAGGCTCGCCGAGCACGAAATGCCGGGGCTGATGGCGGTCCGGGAAGAGTACGCCGACGCGCAGCCGCTGCGCGGTGCGCGGATCACCGGGTCGCTGCACATGACCATCCAGACCGCGGTCCTGATCGAGACCCTCGCCGCCCTCGGCGCGCAGGTCCGGTGGGCCAGCTGCAACATCTTCTCCACCCAGGACCACGCCGCCGCGGCGATCGCGGTTGGCCCCGAGGGCACCCCGGACGACCCCCAGGGCATCCCGGTGTTCGCCTGGAAGGGCGAGACGCTGGACGAGTACTGGTGGTGCACGGACCAGGCCCTGACCTGGGCGGGCCAGGACGGGCCGAACATGATCCTCGATGACGGCGGCGACGCCACGATGCTGGTGCACAAGGGCGCCGAGTACGAGGGCGCCGGGGCCGTCCCATCCGCGGCCGAGGACGACGCCGACGAGTGGAAGGTCGTGCTTGACCTGCTCCGCCGGTCCCTGGAGACCAGCAAGGACCGCTGGACGCTGATGGCCGAGGGCATCCGCGGGGTGACCGAGGAGACCACCACCGGCGTGCACCGCCTGTACGAGATGGCCCGCTCCGGCACCCTCGCGTTCCCGGCCATCAACGTCAACGACTCGGTGACCAAGTCCAAGTTCGACAACATCTACGGCTGCCGCCACTCGCTGATCGACGGGATCAAGCGCGCCACCGACGTGCTGATCGGCGGCAAGGTCACCGTGGTCTGCGGCTACGGGGACGTGGGCAAGGGCTGCGCGCAGTCGCTGCGCGGCCAGGGGGCCCGGGTCATCGTCACCGAAATCGACCCGATCTGCGCCCTGCAGGCGGCCATGGACGGCTTCCAGGTGGCCCGGCTGGACGACGTGGTCACCACCGCGGACATCTTCGTCACCGCCACCGGCAACCGCGACGTCATCACCGCCGAGCAGATGCGGATGATGAAGCACCAGGCGATCGTGGGCAACATCGGCCACTTCGACAACGAGATCGACATGGCCGGGCTGGCCCGGATCCCCGGCGTCCGCAGATTGATCATCAAGCCGCAGGTGGACGAGTGGCAGTTCAGCGACGGCCACGCGATCATCATCCTGTCCGAGGGACGGCTGCTCAACCTGGGCAACGCGACCGGGCACCCCAGCTTCGTGATGTCCAACTCCTTCACCAACCAGGTCATCGCCCAGATCGAGCTGTTCACCAAGGCGGATCAGTACCCGGTCGGCGTGCACACGCTGCCCAAGCACCTGGACGAGAAGGTGGCCCGCCTGCACCTGGACGCGCTGGGCGTCCGGCTCAGCGAGCTGACCAAGGAGCAGGCCAGCTACATCGGCGTGCCGGTGGAGGGCCCGTACAAGTCCGACCACTACCGCTACTGACGCAGAGCACCGATCCGATGAGCGAGCGGCCGCCCGGCGTCCCGTCCGATATCGCGGACACCGGGCTGGCCAGCGCCGGCCTGGCCAGGATCGGCTGGGCTCAGCGGTCCATGCCGGTGCTGGCCGGCATCGGCGAGGTCTTCGTTGCGGAAAAACCGCTGGCCGGCCGGACGATCGCGGCGTGCCTGCACGTGACCGCGGAAACGGCGGTTCTGGTGCAGACGCTCCGGGCGGGGGGTGCCGAGGTCTACCTGGCGGCCTCGAACCCGCTGTCCACCCAGGACGACATCGCGGCCGCGCTGGACGCCTGCGGCGCGGCCGTGGTGTTCGCCCGCGCCGGGGCCGACCGGGCGGCCTACGAGGAGCACATCCACCGGGCCCTGGACGCGGGGCCCGACCTGGTCGTGGACGACGGCGGCGACCTGATGGAGGCACTCCACGCGCGAGCGGCCCGACCTGCTCGGCAAGGTGATGGGCGGGTGTGAGTCCACCACGGCGGGAGTGATCCGGCTGCGCCGGATGGCCAGCGACGGGACCCTCGCCTTCCCGGCGGTCGCGGCGGACGCCACCGGGACCCGGCTCATGCTGGACAGCACGTACGGCACCGGGCAGTCCACCATCGACGGGATCCTCCGGGCCACCAACATCATGCTGGCGGGCCGGACCGTGGTGGTGGCCGGGTACGGCTGGTGCGGCCGGGGCATCGCGCAGCGGGCCCGCGGGCTCGGCGCGCAGGTCATCGTGACCGAGGTTGACCCGGTCCGGGCGCTCGACGCGATGATGCAGGGCTACCGGGTGCTGCCGATGGCGGACGCCGCGCCGATCGGCGAGGTGTTCATCACCGCGACCGGTTCCCGGGAGGTCATCACGGCGCCGCACCTGGCCGTGATGCGGGACGGCGCGATCCTGGCCAACGCCGGCCACTTCGACGTCGAGGTGGACGTCCGGGCGCTGGCCGCGCTGGCGGTCAGCGTGGAGCGCGGCGTGCGGCCGCACACCGACGAGTACCTGCTCGCCGACGGCCGGCGGCTGCTGCTGCTGGCCGAGGGCCGGATCGTCAACCTGGTCGCCGCGGAGGGCAACCCGGCCATGGTCATGGACGTGTCGTTCGCCGGGCAGGCGCTGGTGCTGGCCTGGCTGGCCCGCGAGCATGATTCGCTGCTGCCGGGCGTGCACCGCGTCCCGGGGGCCATCGACGACGAGATCGCCCGGCTGGCCCTGGGCGCGACGGGCGCGGCCATCGACGAGCTGACCCCCGCCCAGCAGGAGTACCTCGACTCCTGGCAGCACCCCTAGCGGCGCACGCGCCGGCTTGGGCGGCCCATCACCTATCTGGGCGGACCAATCACCCCCTTGGGCAGGCCTAACCCCTTGGCAGGCCCCCTGCGCGCACCAACCCACGCGGCTGGCGCCGCTCACGCGGCCGGCCTGCAGCAGTCACATCACTCGCGCCGGCTCATGCGTTCGAGTGGCCCGGCGACCTGTGCCTACGGAGCTGCGGCCGACACCAGGACGAGCTGCGCCGCCATAACGCACGTTGCCTACGAAGGGGCGCGGCACCGGCACCGGCGGCAGCCTGAGACCGGGGTCAGCGAGGGGGGAGGAAACCGCCGGGGCGGGCAGGCGCGGTGTCGGCTCGGGGACTGGCGGGGCGCCTGCGGCGCGGTGTGGCGGGCGAGTTGCTGGTGGGGGCGATGGGGGAGTTGCCAGCGGGCCGGCCGGGCTGGCTCCGGTGAGGACAGCCGGGCTAGCCGGCGCAGCTCGGCGGGTGGCGCGGTGTCGGCGGGTGGCGCGGTTCGGCCGGCGGCGCGGCCTGGGCGGCCGGGGTGGTCTGGGCGGGCGGCGTGCTCTGCGCGGGTGGGGTGGTCGGGCGGCTCCGGCGGCGTGCTGCCCCGCCCTCGCGGCTGGCCCGGCTGGCCTGGCTGGCCATCCGGGCGTGGGCGCGGCCACGGCGCTCGGCGATCACCGCGGACAGGTAGTCGGGAGGGCTGCTGCCGGCCGGCGGGGGCGGGCTGACCTGCGCCGCCACGGCGGCCGCGATCCGCTGGCCGAACTCGTCCCGGGTCGCCGGGGTGAAATCGTAGTACCGGCTCAGGTACTGGCGGGCCGTCTCCGCCGTGGCGTCGGTCAGCCCGGACAGCTCGGCGGTGGCCGCCCACGCGGCCAGGGCCGGGGGCAGCGCCGACATCGGGGCCGTCGTGCCGCGCTGGCCCGGCAGCCGCTCGGTGATGACGAACGTGCCGGCGAAGATGTCGCCCAGGCGCTTGCCGCCCGGCGACAGCAGCGAGGTGACCAGCGCGAGGAAGCCCAGTGTCAGCCAGATCTCCAGCACCGCGGCCAGGGCCCGCATCAGCGCCTGGCGGAACCGCTCCGGGCCGCCGTCGTCGCTCACCACCCGCAGGCCCAGGGCCAGCTTGCCCAGCGACCGGCCCCGGCTCAGGGTCTCGAAGAGGGTCGGGTAGCCCACGATGACCAGCACCGACACGGTCAGGGAGATCGCCGCGACCGCCGCCGCGTCCAGGCCGCCGCCCGCCCCGGCCGCCAGGGCCACCCCGCCCAGCCCGAACAGCAGCACGAGCTGGATCGCTATGTCGATCATCAGGGCCAGGGCGCGGCTCGGGAACCGGGCGAAGGGCACGTCGATGACAACGGCCTCGCCGGTGATCACCTCGGCCACGCGCGGTTCCCCAGTCTGTTAGTAGGCTGCCCGGAGTGGACGTTGACGCCTTTGTAGCCACACACCAGGCCGATTGGGCCAGGCTAGACGAACTCGTCCGCCGCCGCCGACGGCTGACCGGCGACGAGGTCGACGAGCTGGTCACGCTGTATCAGCGGACCACCACGCACCTGTCCGTGCTCCGCTCCGCCGGGCAGGATCCGGCGCTCGCCGCCCGGCTGTCCAGCCGGGTGGCCCAGGCCCGGACCACGGTAACCGGCTCGCACGTGCCCGCCTGGTCGGCGGTGCGCCGGTTCGCGGTGGTGTCGTTCCCGGCCATGGCCTACCGGGCCCGCTGGTGGTGGGCGGGGAGCGCGGGCGGTTCCATCCTGGTGGGAGTCCTGCTGGGCTGGTGGGTGGCCCGCTCGCCCGGGGTGCAGGCCGCGCTGCTGCCCGGCGCCCAGGTCCGCCAGCTGGTGAACCACCAGTTCCGGGGCTACTACTCGCAGTACGCGGCGAGTTCGTTCGCCGCGAAGGTGTGGACCAACAACGTGTGGGTCGCCGCCGAGGCACTGATCTTCGGGGTGCTGCTCGGGCTGCCCACGCTGCTGGTGCTGTTCGGGAACGCCGCCAACGCCGGGGTGGAGGGCGGCCTGATGGTCGCCCACGGCCGGGGCGGCCTGTTCTTCACCCTCATCCTGCCGCACGGGATGCTCGAGCTCAGCGCGGTGTTCCTGGCCGCCGCGGCGGGGCTGCGGCTCGGCTGGACCATCATCGACCCGGGACCCCGGCCGCGCGGCCGGGCGCTGGCCGAGGAGGGCCGCTCCTCCCTCACGATCGCGCTCGGGCTCGTCGTCGTGCTCCTGGTCTCGGGGGTCATCGAGGCGTTCGTGACGCCGTCGTCCCTGCCGGCCTGGGCCCGGATCGGCATCGGCGCGGTGGCCGAGGCGGCGTTCCTGGGGTACGTCATCGTGCTCGGGCGGCGCGCCGCCGCCGCTGGGGCCAGCCCCGACATGGAGTTCGCGCCCGATGTGGTGCCGGTGGCCGGTTAGTTCCGCAGCCGCCTGACCCAGTGGCCGGCCGGGACCAGCCTGGAACGGATCGTTAGAGGCGGCCGGTGGTCTTGAGGTCCAGGTAGGCGTCGGCCAGCGCGGACGCCAGCCGGTCCGGCGGGGCGTCCACCACGCTCACACCCTGGCGCCGCAGCAGCGCCGAGATCCGGCGCCGCTCGGCCTGCGCGCCCTCGGCCGCGGCGGCGTCGTAGAGCCGGGCCACGTCGCCGCGGGCCGCTGCCATCTCCGCCACCCGCGGGTCGGCCACCGACGCGATCATGACCATGTTCCGGGACACCAGCGGGCCCAGCCGGGGCAGCAGGCCCTCCTCGATCACCGCCGGGTTGAGGTCGGTGAGCAGCACGACCAGGCAGCGGTGCCGGGCCACGGTGAGCACCGCGCTGACCATCGCGGCCATGTCGGTCTCGGTCAGCTCGGCGTCCAGCGGCGCCATGGCCGTGGTGAACGAGGCCAGCACCGAAGACCGCGGGGCGCCCAGGACCCGGGCCCGCACCCGGCGGTCGAACGCGATCAGGTCGACCCGGTCCCCGGCCCGGGCCGCGAGCGCGGTCAGCAGCAGCGTGGCGTCCATCGAGGCGTCCAGCCGCGGGATGCCGCCGACCCGGCCCGCCGAGGTCCGCCCGGTGTCCAGGACGATCAGGATCCGCCGGTCCCGTTCGGGCCGCCAGGTCCGGACCATCACGTCACCCCGGCGGGCCGCGGCCCGCCAGTCGATCGACCGGACGTCGTCGCCGATGACGTACTCGCGCAGCGAGTCGAACTCGGTACCCGGCCCGCGCAGCAGCGAGCGGTGCTGGCCGTCGAGCTGGCGCAGCTGGGACATTTTCTCGCCCAGGTGCCGGCGGCTGCCGAAGGGCGGCAGCACCCGCACGCTCCACGCCACGCCGTGGCGGCCCTGCCGGGCGGCCAGGCCCAGCGGCCCGAACGAGCGGACGATGACCGCCGCGGACACCTTGTCGCCGCGGCGGTCCGGGGTGAGCCTGCTGTCCACCGTGGCCTGGCCGCCTGCCGCGGCGCTCAGCGCCGCCTGCCCCGGCTCCGCGTGCGCGCTCGGCGGCCAGGCGGCGCGCACCTGCGCCCGCAGCGGCCGCGGGCCGGGATTGTGCACGGTCACCGCGGCCGAGGCCGACTCGCCCAGCAGCACCCGGGTGTCCCCGGACCGGGTGATACGCAGCCGCCGGACGCTGGCCGCCAGCATCAGGTCGGCGAGGATCCCGGCCAGCAGCAGCGCGTTGACGGCCGCGAGGGCGGCCCAGTTCCGGAAGGCCAGCACGACGAGGGCGCCGAGCAGCGCCGCCACCGCGGCGCGGCCGGTCAGCGCCATCGGGGGGTCACCGCGGTCCGGGGATTCCGCCGGGAACAGGGGATCACCGCGGTACCGGGGTTCGCCGGGGGACAGGGGATCACCGCGGTACCGGGATTCCCCGGGAAGCAGCTCACCGGGGCACGGGGACGGAGGCGAGGACCGCCTCGAGCACCCCGTCCGCCGACGCGCCCTCGATCTCCGCTTCCGGGCGGAGCTGGATCCGGTGCCGCAACGTCGGCCGGGCCAGCGCCTTCACGTCGTCCGGCGTCACATAGTCGCGGCCGGCCAGCCAGGCCCAGGCCCGGCTGGTGGCCTGCAGCGCGGTGGCCCCGCGCGGGGACACCCCCAGGCGCAGCGACGGCGACTGCCGGGTGGCGCGGCACAGGTCCACGATGTAGCCCGCCACCTCCGCGGCCACCCGGACCTCGCGGACCGCGGCGGACGCCGCGGCCAGCTCGGCCGGGCCGGCCACCGGCTTGATCCCGGTGGCCGCGAGGTTGCCGGGGTCGAATCCGGCCGCGTGCCGGGCCAGGATGCCGATTTCGTCGTCCCGGCCGGGCAGCTCGACGGTCAGCTTGACCAGGAAGCGGTCCAGCTGCGCCTCGGGCAGCGGATAGGTCCCCTCGTACTCCACCGGGTTCTGGGTCGCGGCGACCAGGAACGGCTCGGGCAGCGGCCGGGGCTGGCCCTCCACGGACACCTGCCGCTCCTCCATGGCCTCGAGCAGCGCGGCCTGCGTCTTCGGCGGTGTCCGGTTGATCTCGTCGGCGAGCAGCAGGTTGGTGAACACCGGGCCTTCGCGGAACTGGAACAGGGCGGTCTTCGCGTCGTAGACCAGCGACCCGGTCACGTCCCCGGGCATCAGGTCCGGGGTGAACTGCACCCGGGTGCTGCGCAGCGACAGGGCGGCGGCCAGCGAACGCACCAGCAGGGTCTTGGCCACCCCCGGCACGCCCTCGAGCAGCACATGACCCCGGCAGAGCAGGCAGATCACCAGCCCGGTCAGCACCGGGTCCTGGCCGATGATGGCCTTGCCGACCTCTGCGCGCACCGCCTCGAGCGCGCCCCGTGCGTCGGGGTCCAGGGCCTGGTGCCCGGCGGTCCGGGCCTGGTATTCGGCGGTCACTGCGTGCGTACCTCTCCCTCGAGAGCGTCAATATCCTGCCCCAGCGCGACGAGCGCCGCATCGTCGCGGGGCGCCGGCCCGTACAGGATGGCCTGGACCGCACCGGGATCCCGCCCGGTCACCGCGGCCACCGCCGCGCTCACCGCGCTGGCGTCCGCGTCGGCCGGCAGTGCGAGCCGGGCCGTGATCCGGTGCCGGGCCGCGTCGCGCAGTACCGCCGCCGCGCGGCCCCGGGACCGCCGGGACCTATATAGCCGGCCGTGCCCCTCCACGGTCTCCGACGCGCGGACCACCACGGGAAGCGGCTCGGCGACCAGCGGGCCTAGCCGCCGGGTGCGCCACAACGCGGCCAGCCCGGCCGCGACGAACAACTGGAGCGTCACCAGGTAAGCCGGCCCGGGGATCTCCTGGAACAGGGACTTCTGCCCGGCCGGGCTGATGGCCGGCGGGCTGGGCACCAGCCAGACGATCCGCGGGCTGCCGCGCAGGAGGTTCAGCGTCAGGGCGGCGTTGCCGCGGTGGGCCAGGGCGGCGTTGGTCAGCGGCACGCCGCTGCCCAGCACGGTGACCGTGCGTCCCCCGGCCTGGTAGCGAACCAGGGTGGGATGCCCGTCCACGCGGTAGCACTCGGCCGCCACCGCGGCGGTGGCGCAGCGGCGGGCGTGGGGCGCGCTGCTGACCCGCAGGAGCACCCCGCCCATCGCGGCGTCGCCGGCCACGGCCGCCGCGGGCAGCGGGCAGCCCGGGCGGACCGGGCGGACCTCGTCGGCGCCTGCCACCGTGACCTGCGGACCGGCGGTCCCGGCGGGGCCCGTGGTTCCGGCGGCCCCCGTGGTTCCGGCGGGTACGGCGGCCTGCCGGTTCAGCGCGGCCAGCACGGCGCCGTCCGGCTCCGCCACCATCACGTTCCCGGGCAGCCGGGCCAGGTCGGCCAGCTGCGCCCGGCTGAGCAGGTAGGGACTGGTGATGACCAGCGCCGGGGCGTGGCCCGGTCCGGCCTGGCGGCCGGGGCCCGCGTCGGCGGCGGCGTCCGGGTCCCCGGCCCGGGCCGCCGCAAGAGCCGCCGCCACGCTGTCCGCCCGGACCACCGTCTGCCCGCGCTGGGCCAGGAGGTCGGCCAGCGCCCGGGTGCCCTGCGGCCCGGGATTGCCCGGATCGAGGTAGCCGGTGGTCGGCGGGGAGGGCGTGATCAGCGCGATCACGATCCCGCCCAGCAGGACCAGCACCAGCACGGCGAGCGGCGCCCGCCAGCGGTGCAGCGGGCCGCGCGGCGGCGGCCCGGCCTGGCCCCCTCGGGTCCCGGCCACGCTGGCGGACCCGGGTGCGGCGGCGCCGGCTGGCGTGGCCGCGTCCGGTCCCGGGCCGGTGAGCACCGGTGCCGGTCCGGTCATGCCGCCCCGCCCGCGCTCGTCCCGGTGCCGCCGGTGCCCGCTCCCGTGCCGGTTCCCGTCCCGGCTCCGGCCAGGCCTGCTCCGGCTCCGGCTCCGGCTCCGGCTCCGGCTCCGGCCAGGGTGGCGCCGGGCTTCGGGGCGGCCGCCCTGATCCGCGTGTCCAGCTCGCTGACCAGCGCGTAGTTCTCCCGGGTGCCGGGGCGCTCGCCGTAGCAGATGTCGTCGAACATGAGGGCCGCGCCGCGCAGCGCCCCCGCCTCAGCGGGCAGCGCGGCGCCGGCCTCCCCGGCCATCTCGTTCGCGGTGCGCCCGGCCCGGGGGGTGAGCACGGCCCGCTCGTCGAGTTCCCGCGCGATCGCCCGGACACGTTCCAGGATGGCCCCGGCGTAGTCGCCCGCGGCCGCCAGGCGGCCGGCGCGCAGCCGGTGATCGGCCGCGCTGAGCGGCCCGGAGCTGCCCATCGGCTGGCCCGCGGCCCGGCGGGACCGGGCGAGCGGCCCGGTCCGGCTCAGCACCACCGTGATCAGCGTGGCCAGCAGCGCGGCCAGCGCGACCGCCGCCCACCAGCCGCCCGGGAACGCCCGGCCCGCCTGGGACAGGTCGTTCAGCAGTTCGCCGATCGCGTTCAGGATCCGCTGGGGCAGGGACTGGTGCGGGTGGTAGATGGCCTTGGACAGCTCGGCGCGGGCCAGCCGCTGCCCGGTCCCACGGCCCGTCAGGGAGCCGGCCGGCCCCCCGGAGGTCACCACGGCGGCGGGGCCCCCGCGGCCGTGGGAGGGGTGCCGGGGGCCGGGGCCGGGCCGGCCGAGGGCGGCCGCCACACGCTGGCGAAGTCGTCCCCGGACGGCCCGCCGGGCTGGCCGGTGCCGGGCTGGCCGGTGCCGGACGCGGTCCGCAATGCCAGGTCCAGGCCTTCCTTGCGCATCCGCATGTCGACGTAGAGCAGGACGGTCACCCCGGCGGTGATCGGCCGGGTCACGGTGCCCGCGGCGATGGCGCCGATGACCAGGACCACGGTCGCGACGATGCCGCTCCCGGACACCGCGCCGAGGAAGGTGAACGGGAGCTGCAGGATGCCGCCCGCGATGGCCACGATGATGCCGGCCAGCAGCGTGATGCCGAACACCCGCCAGAAACTCCGGGTCACCAGGCGCCAGGACCGGGCCAGGGCCCGGCCGGGGCTCTCGTTCTCCAGCACCACGACCGGCGTGACCAGGCTGAGCATGGTCGAGAACCAGATGGTGAGGACCAGGGCCGCCAGTCCCAGGAGGGCGAGGACCGCGTACACCGCCGCAGGCGCACCGGCCAGGAAGGCGATGCCCACGATGAGGCCGAGGATCAGCAGCGGCCCGAGCCCGGCCAGCAGCACCAGCAGGGTGGCCAGCAGCAGGCTGGGCAGCCGCGGGCGGGTGGCCCGCCAGGCGTCCGCGGCGCTGATCTGCTGGCCGCTGACTCCCCGGGCGATGATCGGGGCGAGCAGGCCGGCCAGGATGGCCTGGACGATGAAGGTCAGCAGCAGGGTCAGCCCGAATGCCGGCACCACCACCGCGACGATCCGGCCGACCAGGTGCGTGGCCTGGGCCGGCGTCAGCTGCTGTCCCGGACTGGGCAGGTTGAGGCCGCCCAGGTTGAGCAGGGTCCGGGTGATGGTGGCGGAGATGACCGCCGAGATCGTCATGACCACGGCGGCGAGGCCCAGGATGGCTTTGGGGTTGCGGCGGATGGAGGCGAAGGCCCCGTCCAGGATCTCGCCGACGCCCAGCGGCCGGAGCGGGATCACGCCGGGCTTGGGCGCGGCCTCGCTGAACCGCGGCCACTGGCCGGGAGGCGGCTGCCCGTAGCCTGGCGGCCCGGGAGCCGGCTGCTGGTAGCCGGGCTGGCCGGGGCCAGGCTGCGCGTAGCCGGGCTGGCTCCACCCGGGCCAGCCGGGCGGATCCGGCTGCCCGGTTCCCGATTGCCCGGTTCCCGATTGCCCGGTTCCGGGTGGCTCAGTTCCGGGCTGGCCGGGCGGAGCCTGCCCGGGAGCCGGGCTGCCCGGGCCGTACCCGCCACCGGGCGGGAACCATGGCTGGGGCCGCTGGGCCTGCCCGTCCCCTGGCGCGTCCGACGACGGACTGTCTGTCATGGTTCTCCTTCGCGGCACGCGGCCGCAGAACTGCTCGCCGATAGCCGGGCTGGCCCCCGTCCCCGCTGGCGCCCATACTCGCACGAAGCGCGGGCGTCATGAAGTCCAGCCAGCGGAACGGCGCCGGGCTGGAACCCGGCCCAGGCCGCACCCGCGGCCGCCGGTTGACCTGGCCTGGTGCGGGGGGCAGACTCAGATCATGAACGTGCCCACGTTGCGGTGGCTCGACCCGCCCCGCGGGCCGGCGGTCGCCCTGCTCGACCAGACCCGGCTGCCGGCCGAGGAGAAGGTCCTGACCTGCGAAACCGTTCCCGAGCTGGTGGATGCGATCCGCCGCCTGGTGGTTCGCGGCGCGCCCATTCTCGGCGTGGCCGGCGCGTTCGGGGTCGCGCTGGCCGCCTGCCGGGGCGATGACGTGGCCGCCGCGGCCCGGCTGCTCTGCGAGGCCCGGCCGACCGCGGTGAACCTGGCCTGGGGCACCCGCCGCGCGCTGGCCGCGTACCAGGCCGCGCTCGGCGCCGCCCCCGGTCCGCACCAGCCCGACCACGATCCCCAACGGTCCGCCCGGGATGCCGCCCTGGCCGAGGCGCGGGCCATCGCGGCTGATGACGCCGGCGCCAGCGCGGCGATGGCCCGGCATGGCCTCAGCCTGATACCGGAGGGCGCCCGGGTTCTCACGCACTGCAACACCGGGGCGCTGGTCTCGGCGGGCGGCGGGACGGCCTTCGCGGTGATCCTGGCCGCGCACCAGGCGGGACGGCTGGCCCGGCTCTGGGTGGACGAGACCCGCCCCCTGCTGCAGGGAGCCCGGCTCACCGCCTACGAAGCCCAGCGGGCGGGCATCGACTACGCGGTGCTGCCGGACTCCGCGGCCGCCGGGCTGATGGCCAGCGGAGCGGTGGATGTGGTGCTCACCGGCGCGGACCGGATCGCCGCGGACGGCAGCGTGGCCAACAAGGTGGGCACCTACAGTCTCGCGGTGCTGGCGAAGTACCACCGCGTCCCGCTGGTGGTCGTGGCGCCGGTGTCCACGATCGACTTCGGCACGGCTACTGGCAGTGAGATCGTCGTCGAGCACCGCGGCGCCCAGGAGGTGACCACCCTGGGCGGGCAGGTGATCGCCCCCGAGGGCAGCGCAGCGTATAACCCCGCATTTGATGTCACGCCGTCCGCCCTGGTCAGCGCCCTGGTAACAGAGCGTGGTATCACCCAGCCCGTCACTGCGGGTAACCTACGTCTGCTACGAACTCCTCCGGCTCGCCGGAAGAGTGCCCTGACCGATGTTTCCGTGGAACTATGAGGCTCATGAAAGGTCGTGTCCTCGTCGTCGATGACGACGCAGCCCTGTCCGAGATGCTCGGCATCATGCTCCGTGGCGAGGGATTCGAGCCAACCTTCGTCTCGGACGGGGACAAGGCGATGGAGGTGTTCCGGGACACTCATCCCGACCTCGTGCTGCTCGACCTGATGCTGCCGGGTATCGACGGGATCGACGTCTGCCGGCAGATCCGGACCGAGTCCGGTGTGCCTATCGTCATGCTCACCGCCAAGAGCGACACTGTCGACGTGGTCCTGGGGCTTGAATCCGGCGCGGATGACTACATTGTCAAGCCGTTCAAGTCGAAGGAACTGATCGCGCGAGTCCGGGCCAGGCTCCGCCGGACCGATGACCCGGCGCCCGAGATGCTGGAGATCGTGGACGTCGAGATCGACGTGGCGGGCCACTCGGTCAAGCGCAACGGGCGGCCGGTCAGCCTCACGCCGCTGGAGTTCGACCTGCTGGTGGCGCTGGCCCGCAAGCCGCGTCAGGTGTTCACCCGGGAGGTCCTGCTGGAGCAGGTCTGGGGATACCGGCACGCGGCGGACACCCGCCTGGTTAACGTGCATGTGCAGCGGCTCCGGGCCAAGATCGAGAAGGATCCGGAGCACCCGGAGATCGTGGTGACCGTACGCGGCGTGGGTTATAAGGCGGGTCCGGCCTGATCTAAGGAGCCGGCCCCGGCCAGGCCAGGAAGGCGGGTCATCAGGGCCGGGAGTTTCCCGATCAGCGTGAAGAAGGGCGATGGAGGGGGCAGCGAGCAGCAGCGAGGCGGGGCGCGGGCCGCGAGGTAGCGGGCTGCCCGGCAGCGGACTGCCTGGTGGTGGCCTGGCCAGCAGTGGCCTGGCCGGTGCTGGTATGCCCAGTAGTGGTATGCCCGGCGGGGCGATCCCGGTGGGCAGCCTGATGCTGCCCGGGGCCGGGAACGGGGCCGCGGCCGCGGACCCCGCGATGGCGCTGCCCGGCCTGGGCCAGCCACCCAGCCGGTCCCGGGTCGCCCTGCTGGTCCGGCGGGCCGGACGCCGCCTGCCGCCCGGGACTCGCACGGGCCCTGCGGTCGCTCGACCGCCGGTCGCGGGTCGTGGCCGCGCGGATGCGCCGGCGCTGGCACCGCTCCCTCCAGCTGCGGGTCGCCGCCACGACGCTGGTGATCTGCGTCGTGGTCGTGACGGTACTCGGGTTTTTCCTGGTCCAGCAGATCGAGAGCGGACTGCTGAACAGCGCGCGGACCTCAGGCTCGCACCAGCTGGCCGAGGGCCTGACCGTGGCGAGGGACGACACCGGGCTGGCGGGCTCGCCCGGTGACCGGGTCAAATCGCTGCTCTCGCTGGCCTCGACGCTGCAGGGGCTGAGCGGGCCCGGCGACAACTTCGATGTGGTGATCTTCGCCCAGCCGTCCGGGGGTTCCGCGTTCGCCGGCACGTACGGCAACCAGAACCTCAGCCCGCAGAGTCTCCCGGACACGCTGACCCGCAAGGTGAGCGAGGAGCAGGCGCAGGGCCGGACCGACGATCTCTGGTCCTCCCCGACCCTCATGCGTTACCTGCACGGCCGGGCGCCCGCTCCCGGGCTGGCGATCGGCGGGGTGATCGACCGGCATGACCAGCTGTACTACCTGTTCCCGCTCGATCAGCAGCAGGCCACGCTGAGCCTGGTGCAGCACGCCATGCTGTTCGGCGGCCTGGCCCTGGTCGCGCTGCTGGTCGGCATCGTCTCCCTGGTCACCCGCTGGGTGGTGGTCCCGATCCGGGAGGCGGCCGGGGCGGCCCAGCGGCTGTCCGACGGCCAGCTGGACGAGCGGATGCCGGTCCGTGGCACCGACGACCTGGCCGCGCTGGCCCGGTCGTTCAACGACATGGGGGCCAGCCTCCAGGAGAAGCTGCGCGAGCTGGAGGAGCTGTCCAAGGTGCAGCGGCAGTTCGTCTCCGACGTGTCGCATGAGCTGCGGACCCCGCTCACCACGATCAGGATCGCGGCGGACGTGCTGTTCGCGGCCCGGGAGCAGCTGATGCCGGCCGCGGCCCGGTCCGCGGAATTGCTGGAAGGCCAGCTGGAGCGCTTCGAGTCGCTGCTCGCCGACCTGCTGGAGATCAGCCGTTACGACGCGAACGCGGCCACGCTGGACGCGGAGTCCGCGGACGTGTGTGACCTGGTCCGGCGGGCCGCGGCCGACGCCGAGCAGCTCGCCGCCCGGCGGGGAACCAGGATCGATTTCCGGCTGCCTCCCGAGCCCTGCGTGGCCGAGGTGGACCGGCGCCGGGTCGAGCGTATCCTCCGCAACCTCCTGGACAACGCGGTCGAGCACGGCGAGGGCCGGGACGTGGTCGTCACGGTCGCCGGCGACCGGGACGCGGTGGCGGTCGCCGTCCGCGACCACGGCGTGGGCTTCGGGACCGCCGAGGCGCAGATGGTGTTCGACCGATTCTGGCGGGCGGACCCCGCGCGGGCCCGTACCACCGGCGGCACCGGCCTCGGCCTGGCCATCGCGCTGGAGGATGCCCGGCTGCACAACGGGTGGCTGCAGGCCTGGGGGGAGTGCGGGAAAGGCTCGGTCTTCCGCCTCACGGTGCCCAGGACGGCGGGGGAGGAGCTGGCCGGCTCGCCCCTGCCGCTCGGACCGGATGAGGCTGAGCCCGGACCCGAGCTCATCCATGCGCCGTCGCCCCTGCGGGCCAGCCTGGCGCGGCCAGGCCCGGAACTGACCGGCGCCGGGCTGGCCGGAATCCAGCCCGCGGGCCCGCCGCGGGCGGGGACCGAGCCGGACGGCCCGGGCAGCGCCGGTGCGGTCAGTGGCTAAGGCGGGTCCGCTTGGCTGGCTCGCGGCCGCGCTGGTGAGCCTGACCCTGGTGGCCGGCTGCGCGGATGTGCCCACCAGCGGGCTGCTGCAGCACACCGCGCTGCCGGCGGCCTCCGGTGGCGGCCAGTCGGGCTCGGAGTGCTGCGGGCTGATCATGAGGACGCCCGCCCCCGGCTGGGGCCCGTCGCAGATAGTCCTGAACTTCCTGGTGGCCAGCGCCAGCTTTAACAATTCTCACGCGATCGCCCGCCAGTACCTGACCAGGGCGGCCAGCCGGTCCTGGCAGCCGGGCCCGGGACCCGCGGTCACGGTAATCGCGCAGCCGCCCACGATCACCTCCTCCCAGCGGCTGTTCGGGTCGGAGAACACCGCGGTGGTCGAGATCAGCGCGCAGGAGCTGGGCCAGGTCAGCACCAGCGGCCAGTACGTCCCGGCGGACGGCGGGCGGGCGCAGCTGAACCAGGCGTTCACCCTGCAGCAGGTGAAGGGCCAGTGGCGGATCACCGCGCTGCCCTCGGGCGGGGTGAACCAGCCGTCCAGCGAGCTCTTGCTGACCAAGGACCTGTTCCAGCTGGCCTACCAGCCGCGCAACCTCTACTACCTGAATCCCGCGGGCAAGGGCCGGGACCTGGTGCCCGATCCGGTGTTCGTCCCGGCCGATTCCGCGGATCCGGCCGTTGACCTGGTCCGGGCCCTGCTGATCAGCCCGCAGGGCTGGCTGGGCGCCGTGCTGTCTGCCTTCCCGCCCGCGGCCACGCTCCGCCGCCCGGTGCAGATCCTGCCGGGCAGCCGGACCGCCGTGGTCGATCTGGGCCTGCCCAAGTCCGCGACCGGGCCGGCGTCGGTGGGCCAGATGGCATCCCAGCTGGTCTGGACGCTGACCAGTTCGTCGTACGGATCCACGCCCATCCAGGCGGTGAAGCTGGAGGTCAACGACCGGCTGTGGACTCCGGCCGGGGCCACCAGCGCGGTGCTGAGCCGCAGCAACTACCCGCAGCCGGCGCTGAAGTCGCCCGGGCACGAGGACCCGTACTTCCTGACCAGCAGCGGGGCCGCCCGGGTGCTCGGCCGGGAGGGCAGCAGCGCGGTGCCGGGCCAGGCCGGGACCGGCCAGGTCCCGCTGACCAGCATCGCCGTCTCACCCGACCAGCGCTACCTGGCCGGCATCGCGGGATCACCCGGCGCGTTGACGCTCTACACCAGTTCCCTGGCCGCCGCCGCGAAACCGCACGCCAGCGCGACCGCGCGGGCGCTGCAGACCCGGATGAGCGGCGCCTCGATCACGTCGCTGAGCTGGGATCGCTACGACAACCTGTGGGTCGCGGGCACGTCCGGCGGCAAACCCCGGGTCTGGATGCTGGCCGCCTCCGGGGGCAAGCCGGTCAGCGTGGGCCTGCCTGCGCACGTCCGGTCGGTGACCGCGTTGCGGGTCGCACCGGACGGAGTGCGGGTGGCCATGATCGCCAGTGTCAGCACGAGCAACGGCACCGGCCCGCAAACCGAGGTGCTGCTGGGTGCCATCGTCGAGACGAATAGCCAGGTGACGCTGTCCAGTGCCGGGCAGATCGGCGCGGACCTCGCCGCCCCCAGCGCGCTGACCTGGTACGACGCCGACCACTTGCTGGTCGTGAACGAGGCCGCATCGGGCCAGCAGCTGGAAGTGGTGCCGGTAGACGGGGACCGGTCCTCGTATCAGAGCATCGAGCCGGGCATGGCGTCGATCGCCGCGGCGGGCCCGGGTAACAGCTTGTTCGCCGGACTGCAGGGCGGGCACCTGGCCAGATCCGCGGGACTGGGTGAGCTGTGGACCCAGTTTGCCAACGGCCGGGCCGTGACCTACCCGGGCTGACGATGCGCCCGGCTTCGTTCCCATGGTGAAATTCGCCGCGCTGCCGCCACGCTGCCACCTTGCTCCCGATAGCTATCAGCCCAGGTACCGGGCTGTGCCGAAGAAGACCCCCTGGGCTCCTGACATCTGGCCCCGGGCAGGCTAGCGTCGGGTCTATGGCACCCGCCCGGGTCCGTGGTTGCGCTGTGCAGGGTTTCCCCGCAGGGGGGAGCCCGGCTAGGCAAGCCGATGCCAGCCGCAGGCGAAACGGCCCACGTAAGGCGACTTGTCGTCGACCGATCACGGTGCGGCTTAGAGGTAAGTCCTGCCCCCCCGGGAGATCAGATGTCTCCCGGACCGGGAGAAGGGCGGTAGTGGCAACAGGCCGCGAATCCCTCAGCAGGCGGATGTGGGGACGAAGACCAGGTCGGCCGGGCGGGTGTCATTCCACACGAGACGGTCGAAGGGGGTTTCCCACGTGGACATCATCTTCCGAGGGCGGCGCACCGGTATCCAGGAGCGCTTCCGCGAGTACGCCACGGCCAAACTAGGCAAGATCGTGAAACTCGACCAGAAGACCATCAGCATCGATGTGGAAGTAACCCTGGAACGTAATCCGCGCCAGTCCGCCCAGCGGGAACGGGTCGAGCTGACGCTGTACTCCCGGGGCCCGGTGATCCGGGCGGAAGCAGCCGCCGACGACCGCTTCATGGCCCTCGACCGGGCGCTGGCCAAGCTGGAGACGCACATGCGCCGGGCCTGCGACCGGCGTAAGGCCCGGAACACCGCGCACGTCTCCGCGCTGGAGGCGCTGCCCGCGCAGCCTGCCGGGGTCTCCGGCGACGTCGCGGTGGCC
This sequence comes from uncultured Actinomycetes bacterium, assembly GCA_963713815.1. Lineage (GTDB taxonomy): Bacteria > Actinomycetota > Actinomycetes > Streptosporangiales > Streptosporangiaceae > RYN-230. The sequence goes on along the minus strand of CAVQNH010000032.1, from coordinate 103,822 downwards.
AGCGCCCCGACCGCGGAGTCTCCCGGCGGGACGCCGCGGCCGTCCGCCCGGGCCGCGGCGTCCGCGGCCCGGATCGCGGCGGCCGACGGGAACGGCTGGCCCGGGGCGGAGGACGCGGACTGGCCGGATTCCGAGCTCCAGCTGGATGGTGTCGTGCCTATCGCGATGGAAGGGAACGGCCCGCTCGTGGTCCGGGAGAAGTTCCACTCCGCGACGCCGATGACCATCGACCGCGCGCTGCTCGAGATGGAACTGGTCGGTCACGACTTCTTCTTGTTCCGGGACGAGTCATGCCACCTGCCGAGCGTGGTCTACCGCAGGCGGGGTTACCACTACGGGGTGATCCGGCTGGTCGAAGAAGTGCTGAGCCGGCCAGTCTCCACGACCGCCCGGCACGTGCCGGTCGATTGAACCGGGAGGCAGCAGGGAAGCGATGTGCTGGTGGGGCTGCTTTGCCGTGGGCAGCCCGCCGAAATGCCCGGTTCACGAACCCCGGTTTGCGCGCGTGCCCCCGCTGCGCCAGAGTTTGACCACTGCCCGCAGTGGGGGCGCCACGCAGCACGTGTCCGGCCGGCAGCGGTACCGGAAACACCGGCGTGAGTTCCCCAGCGCGGCAGTACCCGAGCAGCATGCCTGGACGCAGGGTCAGAGAGGAGGCGCCATGGGCGGAGATCCCGCGGTAACCACAGTTCCCGGGGCAGGCACAGATCTCCAGGCCAGCGCCGGTTCAGCGGATTCCCCGAGGTCCGATCCGATCCGCGCCCTGATCGTGGATGATCACGCGCTGTTCCGCCGCGGACTGGAGATGGTCCTCGCCGCCGAGGACGACATCGAGCTGGTCGGTGAGGCGAGCGACGGCACCGAGGCGGTGGAGAAGGCGGGCGAGTCGCTGCCCGACGTCGTCCTGATGGACATCCGGATGCCACGGAGCAGCGGCATCGAGGCCTGCCGGGCGATGAAGGAAGTGGCTCCCAGCTCGAAGATCGTCATGCTGACGATCAGTGACGAGGAAGAGGACCTCTTCGAGGCCATCCGCGCCGGGGCCAGCGGCTACCTGCTCAAGGACATCCCGCTGGACGAGGTCGCGGACGTGGTCCGCGCCGTGCACGGCGGCCAGTCACTGATCAACCCGTCGATGGCCGCCAAGCTGCTCACCGAGTTCGCGGCGCTGGCCAAGCGGGACGGGGATGAGCAGCCCGAGCAGCAGGTCCCGGCGCCCAAGCTCACCGACCGGGAGATGCAGGTCCTGAAGCTGGTGGCCAAGGGCATGAACAACCGGGACATCGCCAAGGAACTGTTCATCTCGGAGAACACGGTCAAGAACCACGTGCGCAACATCCTGGAGAAACTCCAGATCCACTCGCGCATGGAAGCGGTGATGATCGCCGTCCGGGAGAAGCTGATCGAGTTCAGCTGACCGGGCCGGGCGGCCCGGTCAGCCCGCCCCGGTTCCGCGGGCCGCCGTGATACCGGCCTGGCTGGGCAGCCCTTCCGCAACGATGGGGTAAAGCCTTCGAGTGGTGCAGCCAAACCTCTTGGCGGCGTTGTGTATACCCAGTATTATTCTCAGCATGATACCGAATGGCGGGACACCGTGAGCGTCCGTCACGCCCTGCTGGCGCTGCTCAGCGAGGGGCCCAAGTACGGGCTGCAACTGCGCGAGGAGTTCGAGGCGCGGACGGGGGAGGTCTGGCCGCTCAACGTCGGCCAGGTCTACACCACGCTGCAGCGGCTCGAACGGGACGGCCTGGTCGAGTCGGACGGTGACGGCGACGACGGCCCGCAGAAGGGGTTCCGGATCACCTCCGACGGGGCGGCGGAGCTGGCCGGGTGGCTGCGCACGCCGCCGGACCTGGCTTCCCCGCCGCGCGACGAGCTGGTGATGAAGGTGCTGGTGGCCCTCCGGGTCCCGGGCACCGACGTGCATGAGGTGATCCAGGTCCACCGGCGCTACCTCGTGCGAGCTCATGCAGCAGTGGACCCGCATCAAGGAGGCCGAGGCCGAGTCCGATCTGGGCCTGGCCCTCGTGGTCGACGCCGAGCTCTTCCGGCTCGACGCGGTGATCCGCTGGCTGGATGCGGCCGACGGGCGGCTCAAGCGCGCCTGCCGCCGACCCGCCCCAGCCCGCGTCCGTGGCCCTGCCCAGGCTGCGGCGGCGGGTGGGGACCCGGTCATGAGACAGCGAATGCTCGACCTGCGAACAGGAGACGGGGCAATGACCGTGCTGGAACTGAGGGACGTATCCAAGTTCTACGGGCAGGGAGCGGCCCGGGTCGAGGCCCTCCGCACGGCGTTGACCTGACCGTCGAGGCGGGCGGCATGGTGGCGGTGATGGGCCCGAGCGGCTCGGGCAAGTCCACGCTGCTGACGATCGCCGGCAGCCTGGAGGAGCCCAGCAGCGGGGAGGTGCTGATCGACGGGGCGCCGCTGTCCAGGATGTCGCGCAACGACAAGGCGCGGCTGCGGCGGCGCACGGTCGGGTACGTGTTCCAGGACTTCAACCTGCTGCCCGGGCTGACCGTCGCCGAGAACGTGGCCCTGCCGCTGGAACTGGACGGCACGGGCGCCCGAGGCGCGCCCGGGCGGCCGAGCGGCGCTGGACGGGCTCGGCCTGGCCGACCGGGCGTACCGGTACCCCAGCGAGCTGTCCGGCGGTGAGCGCCAGCGGGTCGCGATCGCCCGCGCGGTGGTCGGGGACCGCCGCCTGCTGCTGGCCGACGAGCCGTCCGGTGCGCTGGACTCGGTGAACGCGGAAGCGGTCATGCGGCTGATCCACGAGGCGTGCAAGCGCGGCGTGGCCGCCGTGGTGGTGACCCACGACGCCCAGCTGGCCTCCTGGGCCGACCGGGTGGTGTTCCTGCGCGACGGGCGCGTCGTCGATCAGACCGCCCCGCTGCCCGGGCCCGAGTCCCTGCTCACGCCCGGGCAGACCTCATGACCACGGCGCTGCGGGAACGTCCCGCGCCAGCGGGAGCCAGCGGGTAACGGGGGCGTTCCCGCCCGGCGCGCGGTCATCCGCTGGGCCTGGCGGCTGCTGCGCCGTGAGTGGCGCCAGCAACTGCTGGTCCTCGGGCTCGTCACGGTCGCGGTGGCGGCCACCATCGTCGGGGCGGCGGTGGCCACCGACCACGCCCCCGGCGGCGAACGCGGGTTTCGGCACCGCCCAGGACCAGGCCACGTTCCAGGCCCCCGACCCGCACCTGGCCAGCCAGATCGCCGCGCTGCGGCACCGCGTCGGCCGGGTCGACGTGATCGAGAACCAGGCCGTCGCCATCCCCGGCTCCATCGACACCTTCGACCTGCGCGCGCAGAACCCGCGCGGCCCGTACGGCCAGCCGATGCTCTCCCTGGTCAGCGGGCACTACCCGGCTGGCCCGGGCCAGGTGGCGGTGACCAGCGACCTGGCGGCCGCCTTCCATCTCAGGGTCGGTGACCTCTGGCGCAGCGGCGGCACGACCCGCCGGGTCACCGGCATCGTGCAGAACCCGCAGAGCCTGCTGGACGAGTTCGCCCTCGTCGTCCCGGGCCAGGTCACCGCGCCGAGTCAGGTCACTGTCCTGTTCGACGCGCACGGCGTGCCCCCGCGCGACATCGGACCGAACGTGTCTACGCCGCACTCGGCGGCGTCGTCGGGCAACGTGCTGAACCCGGAGACGATCGTGCTCGCCCTGGCCACCGTCGGCATGCTGCTCATCGCCCTGGTGGGGATCGGCGGCTTCACCGTGCTCGCGCAGCGCCGCCTGCGCTCCCTGGGGCTGCTGGCCGCCCAGGGGGCCACCGACCGGAACATCCGTCTCGTCGTCCGGGCCAACGGGGTGCTGGTCGGCATCCTCGGCGCGGTGGCCGGGTTCGTGCTCGGCCTGGCCGCCTGGCTGGCCTACCGGCCGAGCGTCGAGACGGATGCCCATCACCGATCGGTCGCCTCCAGCTGCCGTGGACCGTGATCGGCGTGGCCCTGGCCCTCGCCGTCATCGCCACCTAGTTCGCGGCCTCCCGGCCAGCCCGGGCGATCACCAGGATTCCCGATCGTGACCGCCCTGTCCGGGCGGCCCGCGCCGCCCAAGCAGGTCCGCCGCTCGGCGCTGCCCGGCCTGATCCTGCTCGGCGGGGCCGCGGTCCTGTTCGCCTACTCCGGCATCACCAACGGCAACGGCAACGGAGCGCATCGTACTCGTCCTCGGCTTCGTCGCCCTGATCGCGGCGGTGATCCTGCTGGCCCCGGCGTGCCTCACGCTGCTGGCCAGGCTGGGCCGGCGAGCCCCGATCGCGACCCGGCTGGCCCTGCGCGACCTGGCCCGGTACCGGGCCCGCTCAGGCTCAGCCCTCGCCGCCATCACGCTCGGCGTGCTGATCGCCGTGCTGATCAGCGTCCTGTCCGCCCAGCGCTTCGGCAACGTCCTCGACTACGCCGGGCCCAACCTGGCGTCGAATCAGCTCATCGTCTACACGCCCAACGGCCCAGGGCGGCGGTGGCCCCGGCAGCGGACCCAGCGGCCCGGTGACCGCGAGCAAGCTGGCGTCGATGGCGAAGACGGCGCACGGCATCGCGGCCGCGCTCGGCTCGCACGACGTCGTCGAGCTCGAGTCGGCCAGTGCCTCGCTGCAGCACGCCGCGTCGGGCGTCAGTGGATCGGGGCCGGTCTATGTCGCCACCCCGCAGCTGCTCCACGACCTTTGGCATCAGCGCCTCGCAGGTCAGTCCCCAGCGCCGACATTCTCAGCATGCGGCCCGGGCTGTCCGGCATCACCAAGATGCAACTCCTCTACGGCGCCGGGCAAGCGCGGCCAGGCATCGGCCCGGGCGGCGGCAACGGCCCAGGCAGGCCAGCAATCATTCCCGTGCCCGAAGAACCAGTGCCTGGCCAACCCGGTGATCCAGCAGGTCAGCGCGCTTCCGTCCGGCACGTCGGCGCCCAACACCGTGGTCACCGAGCACGCCATCCGCACGCTCGACCTGCGGTCCAGCGTGTCGGCGGACGGCTGGCTCATCCAGACGCCGAGCCCGCCCACCGCCACGCAGATCACCAACGCCAGGCTCGCCGCCGCCGCGGCCGGGCTGACCATCGAAACCAAGAACAGCATCCCGTCGGTGGCGGTGATCATCGACTGGGCCACCGTGTTCGGCATCGTGCTGGCGCTGGGCATCCTGGCCATGACGCTCGGCCTCATCCGCAGCGAAACCGCTGGCGACCTGCGCACCCTGGCCGCGACCGGGGCCAGCGGCTGGACCCGCCGCACCCTGACCGCGGTCACGGCGGGTGCCCTCGGCCTGGCCGGCGCGGTGCTTGGCACGGTGGCGGCCTACACCGCTGCCATCGGCTACGCCTGGGACAACAAGCTCGACGGCCTCTCCGAGCTGACCAGCGTGCCCATCACCAGCCTGCTGCTCATCCTGGTGGGCATGCCGCTCGCCGCCGCCGTGGCCGGCTGGCTGCTCGCGGGCCGGGAACCGGCCGCCATCGCGCACCAGCCGATGGAATGAGGGTGGGTCAGCCGACCCGGACCGCGCCGCGCCAGCCCTTCACGGCCGGGTCCCCGTCAGCGCGGGGGCCCCATCCGAGATGGCCCGGCGCAGCCGCGGCACCAGGTCCGGCCGGTTGACCTGGCCGATCTCAACCGCGGAGCAACCCACCCATTCGGCCGCCTCGCGCAGCGCCCGGGCCATCGGCGCGACGGCGGCGGCGGAGTCCAGCGAGAGCTGCCGGGCGACCAGGGTCTGGCCCTGGCGGACCGGATCGGCCCGGCCGACCAGGCGGCCCCCGGCCAGCAGCGGCATCGCGTAGTAGCCGTGCACCCGCTTGGCCCGGGGCACGTAGGCCTCCAGGGTGTGCTCGAAGCCGAACATCCGCCTGGTGCGCTTGCGATCCCAGAGCAGCGAGTCGAACGGGGACAGCAGGGTGACCCGGTGCCGCCCGCGCGGCGCCTCGGCCAGCGCCGCCGGATCGGCCCAGCCCGGCACCACGGTGCTCCCGGCCTTGGTGCTCCCGGCCCTCCGGCCCGTTCCCGGCCGGGCGGCCACCTCGATCTCGACCGGGGTCAGGCCGGCGGCCAGCGCAGACTCCCCGGCGAGTTCCGCGTGCCCGGCCTGGCCGTCAGTCAGCTCGCGCAGCCGGTGGTAGTCGATCAGGTCCGCGCGGGTGACCACGCCCAGCGCCCGGGCCGCCACCCCGGCCAGCCGGGCCAGGCATTCCGTGTCGCCCGGGTCGCGGTCCAGCAGCCCGGCGGGCAGGACCCGCTCCGGCAGGTCGTACACGCGCCGCCAGCCGTCCCGCCGGACACAGATCACCTCGCCCACGTCCAGCAGCCATTCCACGGCGATCTTCGTCTCCGACCAGTCCCACCAGGGACCGCCCGCCTTGGCCCCGCCGAGCTGGGTGGCGTTGAGCGGGCCCTCGGCGCGCAGCCGGGCCAGCACCTCGGCGCAGGTCCGCTCGTGGCTCTGATGCCAGCGCTTGCCGCGGGCGCGCAGCGCGCGGCGGCGGAACGCGTACCACGGCCACTCCTCCAGGGGGAGGATGCAGGCCGCGTGCGACCAGTACTCGAAGGCCGCCGGCTGGCGCGGGTGCCAGTAGGCGCGCTCGATCCGGTCCCGGGGCACCGGGCCGAGCCGCGCGTAGGCGACCAGCTCGTGGGAACGGGCCAGCACGCTGATCGTGTCCAGCTGCACCGCGCCCAGCCGGCGCAGCATGGCGGGCACGCCGCCGCGGCGGCCGCCTGCGCCGAGGAGGCCCTGCGCGCGCAGCGTGAGCAGCCGGGCCTCGTCGGCCGACAGGGACAGCTGGGAGGCTGGTAGGACAACGGTCGCCACAAGACGTGCAGCCTAGCGGGGGGCACCGACATTCCGGCCGGGTCCGCCGGCTGCCCGCGCGCAGACGGCGACCTTCAGCGCCGCGCGGCGCTCCGCCGGGAACTCACTGGGCGGGACAGGTGACCTGGCCTGCCCCGGCCGGGCCTGCCGCCCGGGCCTGGCCACCCGGGCGGTTTAGTACCAGTCCTCGAAGATGTTGGTGGACGCGGCGAGCAGGCTGCCGACCACGACCAGGCCGAGGCCGGCCCAGAACAGCCACCAGGTCGGGCCGAAGACGAGGGCCAGGCCGCCGATCAGGAAGCCCACCATGATGATGCTGACGGCGACCCAGGACACCGGGCGCCCGTGGAACGGCTCGTAGTGACCGGGGGTGGCGGCGATGTCGCTGCGGGTGCCCTCAACCGTCCCGGCGCCGGACCTGAGGTCCGTTCCCACCTGGTCCGTCATGAGCGCCGCTCCTCTCCTCGTCCACCGGTTCCCCGCCACCGGTTTCCCACCACGGGGGCGGGCAGGTGCCGCCGCGCCGGGCGGGACTGCCACCGCTGGTACATATTGTGGCGGGATACCCCGCCTCGCCCGCGCCCGGCCCCCTTGGAATGCGGAGTGAGCCGGGCACGTTCCTCATTGTGCAGGCTGGGCACGCCACGGTCATGCTGGGCGTGCTCGCACGCGACAGCGTAGCGGGAGGCGGGCGGGCCGGGTACGCCGCGGCCCTGACCGGCCCGGATCGGAGCCGGGCCGCGGGTGGCTTTCCCGGATTGAGGGCCTTCGTTCCCGCGCCCGGGAACCCGGGCGCGGCTACGACGTTCTCAGATCAGCAACGTTCCGCCGGGGTGCATGCGTGCGGCTCGGTTTCGTTGCGTGTCTCGCCTACCATGACATGTGACGGGTGGCACCGGTGCGCCACTGACTGCCGTCCGCCGGGAGGCCGTTTCACCGGCCGCCACCCGGCAGGCCGGCAGCCGTCCGCCCGGCTGCCACACACGGCAGGTCAGTCCGCTGGCCGGCAGCCAGGTGGCGCTGTCTTCGGCCACAGTGTTTCCGGCCAGAAGGTTTCCGGCCGCAGAGGTTCCGGGTAGCCGGCCACGATCCGCGAGGAGCGCGACAAGAAGTGCCAGCCATCATCGACAATGTCCTGCGCGCGGGTGAGGGCAAGACCCTGCGCAAGCTCAAGCGGATCGCGGAACAGGTCAACTCGATCGAAGAGGACTTCGCCGCGCTGAGCGACGCGGAGTTGCGCGGCATGACGGACGAGTTCCGGCAGCGGCTGGCCGACGGGGAGACCCTCGACGACCTGATGCCCGAGGCGTTCGCCACGGTCCGCGAGGCGGCCAGCCGCACGCTGGGCCAGCGGCACTTCGACGTGCAGCTGATGGGCGGGGCCGCGCTGCACATGGGCAACATCGCCGAGATGAGGACCGGCGAGGGCAAGACCCTGACCTCGGTGCTGCCCGCCTACCTCAACGCGCTGAGCGGCGAGGGCGTGCACGTCGTCACGGTCAACGACTACCTGGCCAAGCGTGACTCGGAGTGGATGGGCCGGGTGCACCGCTTCCTCGGCCTCGAGGTGGGCGTGATCCTGTCCCAGCAGCCGCCGGAGGAGCGCCGCAAGCAGTACGAGGCCGACATCACCTATGGCACCAACAACGAGTTCGGCTTCGACTACCTGCGCGACAACATGGCCTGGGGCCTGGAGGAGTGCGTCCAGCGGGGGCACCACTTCGCGATCGTGGACGAGGTCGACTCGATCCTCGTCGACGAGGCGCGGACCCCGCTCATCATCAGCGGGCCGGCTGAGCAGAGTGCCCGCTGGTACACGGAGTTCGCCAAGATCGTGCCCCGGCTGCGCCGCGGTGAGGACGGCGAGGGGGACTACGAGGTCGACGAGAAGAAGAAGACGGTCGGCATCATGGAGTCCGGGGTGGAGAAGGTCGAGGACTACCTCGGCATCGACAACCTCTACGACCCGGTCAACACGCCCCTGGTCAGTTTCCTGAACAACGCGATCAAGGCCAAGGAGCTGTACAAGAAGGACAAGGACTACGTCGTGGTCAACGGCGAGGTCCTGATCGTGGACGAGTTCACCGGCCGCATGCTGCACGGCCGCCGGTACAACGAGGGGATGCACCAGGCCATCGAGGCCAAGGAAGGCGTGCAGATCCAGAACGAGAACCAGACGCTGGCCACGATCACCCTGCAGAACTACTTCCGCCTCTACGACAAGCTGGCCGGGATGACCGGCACGGCCATGACCGAGGCGAACGAGTTCGCCCAGATCTACAAGCTCGGCGTGGTGCCGATCCCGACCAACAAGCCGATGATCCGGCTCGACGTGGCCGACGTGGTCTACCAGACGGTGCAGGCCAAGTTCGAGGCGGTCGTCAACGACATCGCCGAGCGGCACGCCCAGGGCCAGCCGGTGCTGGTCGGGACGACCAGCGTGGAGAAGTCCGAGATCCTGTCCCGGATGCTCAAGCGCCACGGCGTGCCGCACGAGGTGCTGAACGCCAAGTACCACGAGCGTGAGGCCGCGATCATCGCGCAGGCCGGGCGGAAGGCCGCGGTCACCGTGGCCACCAACATGGCCGGCCGCGGCACCGACATCATGCTGGGCGGCAACCCCGACTTCATCGCGGACATCGAGCTGCACCAGCGCGGCCTGTCCCCGGTGGACACGCCGGAGGACTACGAGGCGGCGTGGTCCGAGGCCGTGGATAAGGCCAAGGCCGCGGTGGCCGAGGAGCACGCGGAGGTCGTCGATGTCGGCGGCCTGTACGTGCTGGGCACCGAGCGGCACGAGTCGCGCCGTATCGACAACCAGCTGCGCGGCCGGTCCGGCCGCCAGGGTGACCCGGGTGAGTCCCGGTTCTACCTGTCCCTCGAAGACGACCTGATGCGGATGTTCAACGCGGACAAGGTCGCGCACTTCATGGAGTGGCTGAAGACGCCGCCGGACGTCCCGATCGAGTCCAAGGCCGTGACCCGGTCCATCCGGTCCGCGCAGACCCAGGTCGAGCAGCAGAACTTCGAGATCCGCAAGGACGTGCTCAAGTACGACGACGTGATGAACCGGCAGCGCAAGGTGATCTACTCCGAGCGCCGCCGGGTCCTCGAGGGAGCGGACCTGCACGAGCAGATCCGGCAGATGATCGACGAGGTGATCGAGGGTTACGTCGCCGGGGCGACCAGCGAGGGGTTCGCCGAGGAGTGGGACCTCGACACGCTGTGGACCGCGCTGCAGGCGCTCTACCACCCCAAGCTGACCGTGGCGGAAGCGGTGGACGAGGCCGGCGGCGACCAGGGCATGGACGCCGAGACCCTCGCCGAGGTCATCCGGGCCAACGCCCAGGAGAGCTACGACCAGCGCGAAGAGGAACTGACCCCGGAGATCATGCGCGAGCTCGAGCGCCGGGTGGTGCTCGCCGTGCTGGACCGCAAGTGGCGTGAGCACCTCTACGAGATGGACTACCTGCGTGAGGGCATCGGGCTGCGTGCCTGGGCCCAGCGTGACCCGCTGGTCGAGTACCAGCGCGAGGGTTTCGACATGTTCAACGCCATGATGGAGGGCATCAAGGAGGAGTCGGTCGGCAACCTGTTCAACCTCCAGGTCGAGGTGCAGGAAAACCCGATCGTCGAGGAGGCGGACGGCTCCGCGCCGCTCGCGGTCCCCGGCACGCCTGCCGTGGGGGGCGCCCCGGCGGCCCAGCCGGCCAACGGCACCGGGATCGCCCCCGGGTCCCAGAAGAACCAGCCCCGCAGCCGCGCTGGCGGCCGGTCCGGCGCCGCGTGCGCGCGGCGGCAACGGTCAGGGTGGCAACGGGCAGGCCCGTAACGGGCAGCGGGGCGCGCACGCCGCCCCGGCCGGGGACGCGGCACCGGTCGTGGCGCCGGGGCTCCAGCGGCCGCAACGGCCGGCCAGGCTGCAGTACTCCGCGCCGTCCGCGGACGAGCCGGGCCAGGTCGAGCAGCGCGCCAGCACCTCCGCCGAGGGCGACCAGTTCAGCCGGGTCGGCCGCAACGACCTGTGCCCCTGCGGTTCGGGCCGGAAGTACAAGCGCTGCCACGGCGACCCGCGCAACCGCGCAGGCGGATAGAGGCCGGCACGCAGAGGGCGGTCCTGAGGGGCCGGCCCGCGGGGCCGGCCCGGGTCTAAGCGGCCTCCACCTCGGTGCACAGCCACCTGGCCTTCCCCGGCTGACGTCCGGGCAGCGCCCGGCCTGGCGGGCTGTGCTCCAACCGGATGGCCAGCGCGCGGACCCGCGGCCCGAAGCTGACCACCACGGTCATCTCGATCACGTCGGACGCGGGACGGAACGCCACCACCCGGCGTAGCTGGGGCCGGTGGCCGGCGGCCAGCATCGGGCCCAGGCGCTGGATCCGGGCCCGGGCGCGCTCGGTGGCCCAGGACGATATCTGCCTCGGCGGCCGGGACCCGGCCAGCGTTTCCACCAGCACCTGCGCGAACTGGCCCGGCCACGCGCCGTCGGCCGGGCGGAGCGGCCCGCCGGGCCGGGGCGGCGCGTCATCATCAGGCCGGTGCTCCTGGCCTGGCTGGTCCTCCTCCCCGTGCCCGTCCCCGGCCTGGTCCTGCCCTCCGGCCCGGTCCTGACCGCCAGGCTGCTCCCGCTGGCCTGCCCGGGCCTGGGCTGCCCGGGCCTGGCCTGCCCGGGCGGCGGGGCGGCTGGCCGTCTCCGCCGGGCGGCCCGGGTCCGCGGGCCGCGCTGGACGCGGTAACAGCTCGTCGTCGTAGGGCGGAGCCGAGTCGGGCACGGGCCACAGCCGCACCCCGTCCGGGTCGGGCAGCGGCGGCCCGGGCACCCGCGGGCAGCCGCGCCGCCGGCTGCCCGGCCCGGAATCCGGCCTGGCCCGCTCCCGGGCGGCTGCGCTCCGGGTGGCTGCGCTCCGGGTGGCTGGCAGGGCGGAGTAGGCATGGGGACCTCCCGGAAATCGGCGACGAAACGCGGGTCGGCTTACGGTGCGCGGCGACGGGGCCATCCGACTGGCTCCGCACCGCACTCTTCGAGTTGTACCGGCCGCCAGTGACATTTCCGGTGGTGCCTTCCACCCGGGCCGATCCCGCGTAATCATGGAAGACCGTGCCCGCTCCGGCGGGGAATGTGCCTGCCCGGGACTCGGTTGGAGGGAAGAGCCGGGCTTCGGGATCGAGTCCGGACCTGCCGTCTCAGGAGAGTTGCCTTGTCGCTTCCACCGCTGGTCGAACCGGCTGCTGAGCTGACCGTGGACGAAGTCCGCCGCTACTCGCGCCATCTGATCATCCCGGACGTCGGGATGACCGGGCAGAAGCGGCTCAAGAACGCCAGAGTGCTCTGCGTGGGGGCCGGCGGCCTGGGTTCCCCCGCCCTGCTGTACCTGGCCGCCGCGGGTGTGGGCACGCTCGGCATCGTGGACTTCGACGTGGTCGACGAGTCCAACCTGCAGCGCCAGGTCATCCACGGCCAGTCCGACATCGGCCGGTCGAAGGCCGAGTCCGCCCGGGACAGCATCGTGGAGATCAATCCGTACGTGAACGTGATCGTGCACCAGGAGCGCCTCGACTCCGACAACGCGATGCAGATCTTCGCCGACTACGACCTGATCGTGGACGGCACCGACAACTTCGCGACCCGGTACCTGGTCAACGACGCGTGCGTGCTGCTCGGCAAGCCGTACGTATGGGGCTCGATCTACCGCTTCGACGGCCAGGCCAGCGTGTTCTGGGCCGAGTACGGGCCGTGCTACCGCTGCCTGTACCCGGAGCCACCGCCGCCGGGAATGGTCCCGTCCTGCGCCGAGGGCGGCGTGCTCGGCGTGCTCTGCGCGTCCATCGGCTCCATCCAGGTCAACGAGGCGATCAAGCTCATCACCGGCATCGGCGAGCCTCTCGCCGGGCGGCTGATGATCTATGACGCCCTGGAGATGACGTACCGGTCGGTCAAGGTCCGCAAGGACCCGGAATGCCCGGTATGCGGCAAGAACCCCACGGTCACCGAGCTGATCGACTACGAGGAGTTCTGCGGCGCGGTGTCCGAGGAAGCCCAGGAGGCTGCCGCCGGATCCACGATCACGGCCCGCCAGCTCAAGGACATGCAGGACGCGGGCGAGAACATCTTCCTGGTGGACGTGCGTGAGCCCAACGAGTACGAGATCGTCTCGATCCCGGGCTCGGTGCTCATTCCCAAGGGTGAGTTCCTGTCCGGCGCCGCGCTGGAGCGCCTCCCGCAGGACAAGCGCCTCGTTCTGCACTGCAAGTCCGGGGCCCGGTCGGCGGAATGCCTGGCGATCGTGAAGAACGCCGGGTTCTCCGACGCCGTGCACGTGGGCGGCGGCGTGCTGTCCTGGGTCGCCACCATCGACCCGTCGCTGCCCTCCTACTGATCCCCTCTAACGACTGATCGCGGCCGGGCACGTGCGAGCGTGCCCGGCCTCGTGTGTTCAGTCCCATAACCTGCCCTTATCCGGGCAACCTCGCCGTGCGCCCGGTGCTGGGGGACGACCAGGCCGTACCATTCCGGTGTGGCTAAGCATCCGGCGCCTCCGGGTGGCGGCGGCGACCCGGCGCCGGAGGACACCAGCGCGACCGAGCCGCTACCGCGTGCCTCACCGTCCGTCACGGGCTCTCCGCGCAGCGCTGCTCCGGGGGGAACCCTCCCGGAGCCCCCCAGGAGTCGCCGGCCCCGGGGGAACCTGGCTCCGCCGCGCCCCCCCTCGCCGGCCACGGGGAACACCGCGCTCCGCTGTGCCCGCGACTGTCCCCGGCCACGCTGCTCCCAGGGAGGACGCCTCCCCGATCCGGCTCTCCCGGATCACCATCGCCGGCCTCGCCGGCCCCCGGGACAACCCTCCGCCCCGCTGTCCCGGCGAGAACCCGGCTCCGCCGCGTCCCGCCCCGCCGGCCGCGCTCATGCCGCACCGCCCAGCCAGGAGCAGCGGCGTTACCGGCTGGTCCTGGTGGGCTTCGTCCTCGCGCTGATCGGCCTCTGCGCGTCGGCCGGCTCGGTCGTGCTGCATGTGCTGCCGCGCACGTTCAGCCGGGGACAGCAGCAGCAGCTCGCGGCCTGGGAGGTCGGCAAGCGCTGGCGGACCTGGCCCGCGGGACGGATCTTCCCCGGCACCGTCCCCTACCAGGTGCCCGCCACGGCGCTGGACAGCGGCAGCCCGGCCCGGCTGTCGGCCACCCGGGTCGGCATCGCCCCGGCCGCCTCATGCCCGGCCGCGACCAGCCAGAAGGCGTGGCCGGCGCTGACCCGTGAGCACTGCACCACGGTGTTGCGGGCCACCTACAAGGACTCGACCGGCACCTTCGCGGTCACCATCGGGATCGCGGTGCTGCCCAGCCCGGGCCAGGCCAGCGACGCCCTGCGGGCGCTGCCCGCGCGCGCGGCAGCCGCCGGGGTGCGCACCGTCCCGTTCGGCCACACGCTGGCCGCCTCGTTCACCGACGCCGCCCGCCAGCTGTCCGGTGTTTCCGTGGCGGGGCCTTACCTGATCATGTCCACCGTCGGCTACGCGGACGGCAGGCACCGTGTCCGTGAGTCAGCCGATCCCTATGACAAGGACGAGATGCTGAGCGTCGCGGACGGGATAGCCGACTGGATCGCCACGCGGATCGGCGCGTCCCCCCCTCCCGCCAGCTGCCCGGGCGGGCCGGCATGCTCGAATTCCCCCCGGACGCCGCGGCGGGCCGCGGCCAGCGTGCTCATGCTGGCCCTGCTGGCCGCGGGCGCGGTGGCGGTGCCGGCCTCCGCCCGGGCCGACACCGTGCGGGACGCGCAGATGTGGGTCCTCGACGCGGTGAGCGCACCGTCCGCCTGGTCGGTGACCAGGGGTCAGGGCGCGACCGTCGCCGTGATCGACAGCGGGGTCAACCCGGCCGTATCCGACCTGGCGGGCTCGGTCACCACCGGCCCCGACCTCACCGGGGTGCACACCCCGCCGGGCAACCCCAACTGGGGTGTGCACGGAACCTGGATGGCCTCGCTGATCGCCGGGCACGGGCACGCCGGCGGGGGCAGCGGCATCATGGGCGTGGCCCCGGCCTCCAAGATCCTTTCGATCCGGGTGGTGACCGACCGGCACGATCCCGGCTACTCCGCCTACGAGCATGAGTCGGACGGCCGGGTCCAGAACGCGCTGGCCCAGGCCATCACGTACGCGATCAGTCACCGGGCGGACGTGATCAGCATGTCGCTGGGCTACGGCGAGCCCAGCACGGTGGTCCGGTCCGCCCTGCAGGACGCCCTCGACCACGGCATCGTCGTGGTGGCCTCGTCCGGCAACTCAGGCAACTCGGCGAATGTCGGCCACGCCGGCCAGGCCCCCTACTCGTTCCCGGCGGACTACCCGGGCGTGCTCGGCGTGGCCGCGGTATCCCGCAGCGGGTCGCCGGCCGGCTTCTCCAGCGACAACCTCTCCGTCCAGGTCGCCGCGCCCGGGGTCAACGTGCCGGCCCAGGGCCGGGACGGGCAGTACTGGCTGGTCAGCGGGACCAGCCCGGCCTGCGCCCTGACCGCGGGCGTCGCCGCGCTGATCAAGGCGAGGTACCCGGGGCTGGCTCCGGCCCGGGTCGTGCAGGCCATCACCTCGAGCACCCAGAATCGCCCGGCCGGCGGTTACGACAACAAGATCGGGTTCGGCACGCTGGACGCCGCCGCCGCGCTCGCCGCCGCCGCGAAGGCGGCCAGGCAGCCGGGCGGCCAGGCAGGCGCGGCCACCACGCTGCATTTCGGCGGCGGCGCCGCGGCCGTGCGGCCGGCGCCGATTACGCCCCGGGGCGCGGCAGGACTGGTCGTGGCGGGCCTGTTCGCGCTGGCTTTCCTGGCCGCAACCGGCCTGTCCGGGAGGCGGCTGCTCAGCCTGCGCCGGGCCCTGTCCCGCGGGCAGCACGCCGCGTACCGGCCGCCGCAGCCGGTCTGGCCCGGCCCGCAGGTTCAGGCCACCTGGCCGGACCGGGCGGATCCGGGCCCAGGTGCGGAGCAGGCCGTAGGGTCGGCGGACCCGGGCGGCAGCCGGCCGACCTGGCCTGACCCCCGGCCGTGACCGGCGGACACCGCCCGCCGGCCCCCGGCCGGGAAGGGCCTGGTCCGGAAGGGCCCGGTCCGGAAGGGCCCGGTCCGGAAGAGCGTGGCCCGGAAGAGCGTGGCACCCTGCCGGACTTCGCCAGCCGGGTGCTCGACGTGGCGGACTCGATCCCGCCCGGCCGGGTCATGTCGTACGGCGACGTGGCCGAGTACCTGGGCCAGGGCGGCCCCCGCCAGGTCGGGCGGGTCATGGCCCTGTGGGGCGGCAGCGCGCCGTGGTGGCGGGTGGTACACGCCGACGGCTCCCTGGTCCGCGGGCACGAGCGGGCCGCGCTCGAGCGCTACCGTGCCGAGGGCACCCCGCTGCGCCCGTCCCCGCACGGGCCGCCCTCCCGCGTGGACATGCGCCTGGCCCGCTGGGCCGGCGAGGGAACGTAGCCGGGCGCCGGGCAGGCGAGCCGGCGAGGGAACGTAGCCGGGCCCGGCAGCGAGCCGCGAGGGAACGTGGCCCGGCCCGGGCGGCGGCCCGGCGGGGAACGTGGCCAGCCGAGGATTCACCCGGTCATTCCGCCCGTCGCCGTACAAATCCCCGCGACACCCGGTGAACCTGACTGCGGATGTCGGTGCCCTCTGCTGGAATGCTGGGCGATGGACCATCACCCGGACGCCTACCGGCTGCTGCGCCGGCCCACGCCGCCAGCCGATCCGCCGCGCCTGGACGCCGCCCAGCGGGCCGTGGTGGCGCACGCGGGCGGGCCGCTGCTCGTGCTGGCCGGACCCGGTACCGGCAAGACCACGGCCATCGTCGAGGCGGTGGTGCAGCGGATCACCGAGCGCCGGATCGACCCGGAACGGGTGCTGGTCCTGACCTTCAGCCGTAAGGCCGCGCAAGAGCTGCGGGAACGGATCACCACCCGGCTGCGGCGGACGACCCGCCAGCCGCTGGCGCTGACCTTCCACAGCTACGCCTACGCCCTGGTCCGCCGGGAGTTCGTGCTGGCCGGCGACGTCCCGCCGACCCTGCTGTCCGGCCCGGAGCAGCTGCTGGAGGTCCGGCGCATGCTCCGGTCTGAGGCAGCGGGCGCCGAGGCGGCGGGCGGCGGGCCGGCGGCTGTCCTGCATCGCTGGCCGGACCGGCTCCGGCCTGCCCTGGGCACCCGGGGCTTCGCCACTGAGCTGCGCGATTTCCTGCTCCGCGCGGCCGAGCGCGGGCTGGACGGCCGGGGCCTGGCCCAGCTGGGCCGCGCGCTCGGCCGGGACGACTGGGTGTCCGGGGGCGGTTTCCTGGACCGCTACACCGCGCGCTTCGACCTGGCCCCGGTCCCGGCCTACGACTACGCGGAGATCGTCCGGATTGCCGCAGCGCTGCTGAGCCGGGCGGCGACCCGGGACCGCGAGCGCAAGGCCTACGACGTGGTGCTGGTTGACGAGTATCAGGACACCGACCCGGCCCAGGAAGCCCTGCTGCACGCGCTGGCGGGTGACGGCCGTGAGCTCATCGCGGTGGGGGACCCGGACCAGTCCATTTACGCGTTCCGCGGGGCCGATGTGCACGCGATGGGACGTTTCCCCGACCTGTTCCGGACCCCGGACGACCGTCCGGCCAGCATCGTCGCGCTGCGGACCTGCCGCCGCAGCGGCCCCGTGCTGCTGGCCGCCTCGCGCCGGGTGGCTGCGCGGCTCCCTGCCGCGGCCGGACTGTCAGCCTCCGGTGATCCGCCGCTTCCCGGCCCGCACCCGGCGTCACCGGCCGCATTCCCGCCCGGCCGACGCCACCGGGACCTGCTCCCGCTGGCCACAGCGGACCCCGGGGCCGTCCGGATCCTGGTGGCCTCCAGTGTCAGCCAGGAAGCCGCCGTCATCGCCGACACCCTGCGCCGTGCGCACCTGGTGGACGGCATCCCCTGGTCGTCCATGGCCGTCCTGGTGCGCTCGGCCACGCGGCAGGTTCCGTTGCTGCGCCGTGCCCTGGCGACAGGAGGCGTTCCCGCGGTCGTGGCGGGCGATGAGCTGCCGCTGGCCGCGGAGCCGGGTGCCCGGCCGCTGCTCGCGCTGCTGCGCTGCGCCCTGCAGCCAGGAGCGCTCGACGAGGACGCCGCTGCCGAGCTGCTGACCGGGCCGCTGGGCGGGACGGACGCGGTCGGCCTGCGGCGGCTGCGCCGGTCGCTGCACGCCGCCGACCTCGCCGCCGGGCTGCCGCCGGGGAACCAGCCGCTGGCCAGCGCGCTGCGTGATCCCCGCCAGCTGAACCTGCTGGGCGGCCCCCCGGCGGCCGCGGCGCTGCGGGTAGCCACGCTGCTCGAGCTGGCCCGGCGCACCGCCCAGGGCGCGGTCACCCCGGGTGGCGCCCCGGCCGGCCCGCCGGACGGGGTTCCCGGAACCGCCTACGACGTGCTCTGGGCGGTCTGGGATGCATCCGGGCTCGGCCCGGCGTGGCAGGCGGCGAGCGCGGCCGGGGGAAGCCGTGGCGCGACCGCCGACCGGGATCTGGACGCCGTGGTGGCCCTGTTCGACGCGGCATCCCGGTTCGCGGCCCGGCTGCCGCCCGGCTCACCCTCGCTGTTCCTGGAGAGCATGGGCGGCCAGGAGATCCCCGGTGACACCCTGGCCGATCACGCCCCGGAGGGCGACGCGGTCCGGATCCTCACCGCGCACCGCTCCAAGGGCCTGGAATGGGACCTGGTCGTGGTGGCCGGGGTGCAGGAGGGCACCTGGCCCGACCTGCGGATGCGCTCGTCGCTGCTGGGCATGGACGAACTGGTTGACGCGGTGGACACCCAGGCCGGGACCGATCCCCTCGGGCCCGGTGACGCGGTAGCCGCGGCGCTGGTGTCCAAGCTCCTCGACGAGGAACGCCGGCTGTTCTACGTGGCGGTGACCCGGGCCCGGCGCGCCCTGGTGGTCACCGCGGCCGGCGGGGAAGACAGCGAGGACCGGCCGTCCCGATTCCTGGCCGAACTGGCCGGTGACGCCGTGGATATCGAGCAGGTCGCATCGGCGGGACGGCACTGGCTGTCACTGCCCGCGCTGACCGCGGAACTGCGCTGCGCGGCCGCCGACCCGGGCCGGCCCCGCCCGGTCCGTGCCGCCGCCGCGGCCCAGCTGGCCCGGCTGGCGGCGGCCGGGGTGCGCGGGGCGCACCCTCGCCAGTGGTACGCGCTGACCACGCTGTCTGACCCTGGCCCGCTCACCGGGGGCACCATCCAGCTGTCCCCCTCCCAGGTCGAGTCGTTCTCCAAGTGCGGGCTGCGCTGGCTGCTTGAGGCAGCGGCCGGCGCCGGCACCTCGGACGTACTGCGGCACCTGGGCACGGTCATCCACGCGGCGGCGGTCCTGGCCGCCGAGGGCACCGGCGAGGCCGGCATCGAGGAGCGCATCGACGACATCTGGCACCACCTGGACTTCGGCAGTGCCTGGTACAACGACAAGCAGCGGGAGCTCGCGCGGCGCATGGTGGCCCGGTTCCTGGCCTGGCACCGCGGCAACCCGCGGCAGCTGATCGCGGTGGAGCAGGCCCTCAAGGTCCGGATCGGCCAGGTGGAGATCACCGGGCGGGTGGACCGGCTGGAGCGCGATGAGCGCGGCGGCGGCGTGATCGTGGACCTGAAGACCGGCTCATCCCGGCCGCCCGACCCGGAACTGGACCGCAACCCGCAGCTCGGCGTGTACCAGCTGGCCGTGCTCCTGGGCGCGTTCGAGCAGTTCGGCCTGGTCGAGCCGGGCGGTGCCGAACTGGTGCAGGTGGGCAAGGCGGGCCTGAAGGCGGAGGTCAAGGTGCAGCGGCAGCGCGCGCTGGGGGATGACCCGGAACCGGGCTGGGCCGCCCGCCTGGTCGAAACGGTTGCCGCGGGCATGACCGGGCCGGTCTTCGGCGCCACGGTGAACTCCGGCTGCCGGGTGTGCCCGGTCCGGACCTGCTGCCCGGTGCATCCGGACGGGGCCCAGGTGACCCCGTGAACTACACCCCGCTTCAGCTGGCCAGGCTGCTCGGGCTGCCCGAGCCCACCGCGGAGCAGGCCGCGGTCATCGGGGCGCCCCCGCGGCCGCTGGCCGTGATCGCCGGGGCCGGCTCGGGCAAGAGCGAGACGATGGCGGCGCGGCTGGTCTGGCTGGTCGCGAACGGCCTGGTCCGGCCCGAGCGGGTGCTGGGCCTGACGTTCACCCGGAAGGCCGCGGCCGAGCTCGGCCAGCGGGTGCGGACCCGGCTGGATGGGCTGCGTAAGGCCGGCCTGCCCGGTACCAGCCTGTCCCGGCCGGAGCAGGCGAGCGCCCAGGTGCAGCCATCCGAGGCGGCCGGCCTGGAGGGCGAGCCGGTGGTCTCCACCTACCACGCCTACGCCGCCCGGCTGGTCGCCGACCACGCGCTGCGCGAGGCGCTGGAACCGACGCTGCGGCTGATCACCCCGGCGGTGGCCTGGCAGATCGCGGCCCGGGTCGTGTCCGGGTACGGCGGCCCGATGGACGCGGTGACCTGGTCACCACCGGCGGTCACCGCAGCCGTGCTGATGCTGGCGGGGGAGCTGGCCGAGCACCTGCGGACACCCGGCGAGGTGACCAGGGTGGGGGACTGGCTGGAGGCGCAGGCCGCGGCGCTGCCCGGCAGGCTGCCCAGCGCGGTGCGCAAGATCCTGGACTGCCAGCGGGCCCGGGAGCAGCTGCTGCCCATGGTGGCCGGCTACGCGCGGGCCAAGTCCGAGCGTGAGGTCATCGACCACGGCGACCAGGTGGCCATCGCCGCCCGGATCGCGGCCCGCCACCCCGAGGTCGGTGCGGCCGAACGGAGCCGGTACCAGGTCGTGCTGCTTGATGAGTACCAGGACACCAGCCAGGCCCAGCTGGTCCTGCTGCGTGCACTGTTCGGCGGCGGCCACCCGGTGACCGCGGTCGGTGATCCCTGCCAGTCCATCTACGGCTGGCGCGGCGCGAGCGCGGGCAACCTGCGCCGGTTCGGGCGTGACTTTCCCGTGGTCACGGGCTCCGGCCGCGGGCCGGACCACAAGCCCGGCCCCGGTGCGCATGCTGTCCACCAGCTTCCGGAACACCGGCCGGGTCCTGGACGTCGCCGCGGCGGTGCAAGAGGGGTTGCGGGCGGCGGCCCCCGAGGTCCCCCGGCTCGTCCCGCCGCCGGGCCGGGCGGCCCGCGGGCGGGTGACCTGCGCGCTCACCGAGACGGCCGCTGACGAGGCAGCCTGGGTCGCCGAGCAGGTCAGCGCGCTCCTGGCCCTGCCGCCCGGGGTGGCTCCCGACGGCGGGCCGTGGCCGGACAGCCGCGAGGACAGGGTGCACCCGCGCGACGTCGCGGTCCTGTGCCGCAAGCGGGCCCAGTTCCCCGCACTGCGGACCGCACTCGAAGCCCGCGGCATCCCGGTCGAGGTGGTCGGCCTGGGCGGGCTGCTCACCGTGCCGGAAGTCGCTGACATCGTCGCCACCCTGCGGGTGCTGCACGACCCCGGCGCTTCCGCGCCGCTGGCCCGGCTGCTCACCGGCCCCCGCTGGCGGATCGGCCCCCGCGACCTGGTGGCGCTGGGCAAGCGGGCGCGGGCCCTGGCCCGCGAGCAGCGGCGCTCAGCGGACGGCCGGGGACGGCCGGCGGACCGGCCAGCGGACCGGACTGAGCCGGCCGGTGACGAGGACCCGCTGGCCAAGGCCATCACCGACCTGACCGCCGATCCGGGCAGCCTGGTCGAGGCACTGGATGACCTCGGCGAGCCGGCCGGCTATTCGGCGGCCGGCCACGCCCGCCTGGCTGCGCTGGCCGCCGAGCTGCGAGAGCTGCGCTCCCGGGTGGCCCGGCCGCTGCCTGACCTGGTCGGTGAGGTCGAACGGGCCCTCGGGCTGGACATCGAGGTGGCGGCCCGCCCCGGCCGGGACATGGCCAGCGCCCGCGCCGACCTGGACGCGTTCGCGGACGCCTCGGCTGCGTTCGCCGGCGATCAGGAGGAGCCCACGCTGGGTGCCTTCCTGGCCTACCTGACCGCGGCCGAGGAGGAGGAGTTCGGCCTGGAATCCGGCCGGGTCGGTGACGGGGACACGGTCACGCTGGCTACCGTGCACGCCTCGAAGGGCCTGCAGTGGGCGGCGGTGGTGGTGCCCGGGCTGTCGGCCGGGAAGAAGGCGCAGGTGTTCCCGGCCAAGCCCCGGTTCGCGAGCCGCTGGACGGACAACGCGCGGCTTCTCCCGTTCGGGTTGCGGGGCGATGCCGGTGATCTGCCGGCCCTGCCCAGCCTGGAGCCCGCCGCGCTGGCCGCCTTCGGGGCCGCCTGCGCCGCACGGGATCTGGGTGAGGAACGCCGGCTCGCCTACGTGGCCACCACCCGGGCCGCGTTCTGGCTGGCCTGCACCGGCTACTGGTGGGGGGACGCGTCCTCGCCACTCGGCCCGTCGGTGTTCCTGGAGGAGGTCAAGGCGGCGTGCGAGGCTGGCGCGGGCACCGTGGCGTGCTGGGCCCCGCCGCCGGAGGAGGACAGCGAGAACCCCGCTCTCGCCGACCCCCCCTCGGCCGCGTGGCCGGCCGAGCCGCGGGGCAGGCAGCAGGATGCGGTCCGGGAAGCCGCGGATCTGGTGCATGAGGCCATGGCGCGCCACCGCGCGGAAGGCATGGAGGCCGGGCAGGCCGGCGAGCACCGGGACGCCGGCGGGCACGGGGACGGTGCGCTGAGCGAGGAAGACCAGGCGCTGGTGGCGGCCTGGGACACCGACACCGGGCTGCTGCTCGCCGAGCGGGACGAGTGGCGCGCCGAAGCCGCGTCAGCGGTCTGGCTGCCGCCACGGCTGTCCGTGTCCGCGCTGGTCATGATGGCGCGCGACCCGGCCCAGCTGGCCCGGCAGATCCGCCGGCCGATGCCGCGGCCCCCCGCGCCGCAGGCCCGCCGGGGCACCGCTTTCCACCGCTGGCTGGAGGAGCGCTTCAGCCAGCAGCGCCTCATCGACCCGGACGACCTGCTCGGCGCCGCCGACGACCCGGCCGCGGGTGATCCCGCCGACGGCGATGCGAACGACCTCGCCGCCCTGCGGGAGCGGTTCGAATCCGGGGAGTGGGGCAACCGCTGGCCGGTGGAAGTGGAGGTCCCGTTCGAGACGCTGATCGCCGGGCGGCCGGTCCGCGGCCGGATCGACGCGGTGTTCGGGGACGCCCCGGAGGGCGGATTCGACGTGGTGGACTGGAAGACCGGTCACCCTCCTGGCGCCGCCGAGCATCAGGCCGTCGCGGTGCAGCTCGCTGCGTACCGGCTGGCCTGGGCGCAGCTGGCCGGGGTGCCCGCGGACCAGGTCCGGGCCGCGTTCTACTACGTGCGGGACGACCTCACGCTGCGGCCGGCTGATCTGCTGGACGAGGCCGGCCTGGCCGCGCTGATCGAGCAGATCCCGGCCGGTGCCGGCTGAACTTCCCGGCCAGCCCAGTCAGGCCAGCCCAGTCAGGCCAGCCCAGGAAGTTCAGCCCAGGAAGTTCAGCCCAGGAAGTTCAGCCCAGTCGGGCCAGCCGCGGTCAGGCCAGCCCGGGTCAGTCCTGGAGATGGCGCTCGATCGTCGCCACCTTGCTGTCCAGCCCATCGGTCACGCCGGGGCGGATGTCGGCCTTGAGGACCAGGCTGACCCGGGGGGCCCGCGCTGCCACGGCGTCCACCGCCCGCCGGACCACATCCATGACCTCATCCCAGTCGCCTTCGACGGACGTGAACATGGCGTCGGTCCGGTTGGGCAGCCCGCTGTCCCGGACTACCCGCACCGCGTCCGCTACGTACTCTCCGACTCCTTCGCCCACACCCAGCGGCGTAATCGAGAACGCGACGATCATCGTGTGCTCCGTTCTTCCTCTCTGGCTGCGGCGGGGTGCCCGCCCGCGGGGACGGCCGGCCCGTCGGCCGGGCCGGCGAGGAGCAGCCAGCAGGCCAGGCCGAGCGGGTAGACCGCGTAGCCGAACCGGCTGGCCGGGGCGAACGCGAACATGAGCACCAGCCCGGTCACCAGCCGCCAGCCCGCCGCGCGCTCATCCCGCGGCGGCCGGAGGATCAGGGACGCGGCCACGCCGAGCCCGGCCAGCAGGACCAGCCCGATGGCCACCAGGTGCCCCGGTCCCCACGCCTCGGCGATCAGGTGACCGGGCAGGAAGCTGGCCGCCGGGCTCTTGATCTTGGTGAGCCCGAGCGGGAACAGGATGGTGTTGGATACCACCGCGGCGGGCTGGGCGATCAGGATCGGGCCGTCCACCGCGATCGGCACGGCGATCGTGGCGCAGGCCATCCAGGCCGCGGCGCGCTTTCCGTCGCGCGCCGCCACCAGGGCGAAGGCGACCGCCAGCGCGGGCCACGCGGTGGCCTTCATCGCCGCGGCGAGACCCAGGGTCAGGCCCGCCAGGGCGATTCGCAGCGCAGGCCGCGTCTGGCTGGCCCGCAGCAGGGCGAGGCCCAGGCAGATCAGGGCCAGCACCGGCAGGTCGTCCCCGCCCGTGCAGAGCGGGAACGCGATGATGGGCGAGGCCGTGACCACCGCCGTCCACAGCCAGGGCCGCGGCACGCGGCTCACGGACAGGGTGACGGCGAATCCGAGCACGAACACCACGCCGAACCACAGCCGCGGATCCGTCAGCAGGCCGCCACCGAAGAGGGCGTGCGGGACGCCGAACACGGCCAGGGCCGGCAGGTACGGGTTGTAGACGTACGGGTTGTGCGCGGTGGCCACCGCGTGCGCGCCCTGATACGGCGTGCCGTGGTGCAGGAACAGTTCCGCCGAGTGGATGACCACGCCGACTTCCGGCTGTCCCCGCCCGGACCACGCCATCCAGGCCAGCGGGACGATCACGGCCCCGATCAGGCTGAGTGCGGTGGCGATCCGGGGTCCCGCCCGCCCGGTCAGCGCCGCGATGGCCGCGACACCGTACGGGCCCGCCGCCAGGACGCCCCACAGCCGCTCTGGCGGGTTGGTGCTGAAGACGGCCACCGCGCAGGCGAACAGCGCCGACACGGCCAGCAGGACGGCGGCCCCGGCCGGTGTGGTGGCCCGGGCGCGCCCCTCCCGGATCCGCTCCTGGCATCGGCGGCCCCGTTGCCGCCAGGACTGGGCCCGCCCCCGCCACCACGGCAGGCGGGGGAAGCCCGGCGGGCTCGCGTTGTGGCTGGCGTCGCCGCGTGGCAGGCGGGTCAGCGGTAGCGTCATGTGTCACCACGTTAGGACGCCCGGGCCCCTGGCGTCGTCATGCCGAAGGGTGATGTCTGGCGTCCCCAGGGAGCGAATCTGCGCCCGCGGGAGTAGCCGGCTGGTGGCCTGGCAGCTGCCCGTGCGGCCGGTGGCGAGGGGAATGGCCCAGGGTGCCCGCGATGCTGGTTTATTAGATAGCCGGCAAGGTCCGGCGAGGAGGGGCTCACCGCTCATGGATGTGCGCGACTACATCGACAGCAACGCGCGGGAATTCTTTGACCAGCTCAAGGCGTGGCTGGCCATCCCGTCTATCTCCGCCGATCCTGGCCATCACGGTGACGTACGGTCGTCGGCGCAGTGGCTCGCCGGGCACCTCACCGCGACCGGGTTTCCCGCCGTGGAAATCTGGGACACCGGCCCGGCCAGCTCACCGGGCCAGCCGGCCGTGTTCGCGCACTGGCCGGCCGCGGACCCCGGCGCGCCGACCGTCCTGGTCTACGGCCACCACGATGTCCAGCCCGTGGAGCCCCTCGGCGAGTGGCACTCCCCGCCGTTCGAGCCCGCCGAACGCGACGGCCAGCTGCTCGGCCGGGGTGCCTCGGACGACAAGGGCCAGGTGCTCCTGCACACCCTCGGCCTGCGCGCCTGCCTGGCGGCGGGTAGCGGGGCGCCTCCGGTCTCGCTGAAGTTCCTCATCGAGGGTGAAGAGGAATCCGGGTCCCCGCACTTCGCCGACCTGCTGCGCAGCCGGGCCGACCGGCTCAGCTGCGACATGATCGTGATCTCCGACACCACAATGTGGGCGGCCGACGTGCCCTCGATGTGCACCGGGATGCGGGGCCTCGTCGACGCCCAGATCGACGTGCGCGGGGCGGACACCGACGTGCACTCCGGCTCGTTCGGCGGCGGCGTGCCCAACCCGCTGCACGCGCTGGCCGGGCTGCTCGCCGGCCTGCACGATGACGAGGGCCGGGTCACGCTGCCCGGCTTCTACGACTCGGTGCTGCCGCTGACCGATGCCGAGCGGGCGCTGTTCGCCCGGCTCCCGTTCGAGGAGAAGGCCTGGCTGGCCGACGCGGGAGGCAGCCGGGCCGCCGCGGGCGAAGCGGGCTACACCACGCTCGAGCGGGTCTGGGCCCGGCCTACCGCTGAGGTCAACGGCATGTGGGGCGGCCACACCGGGCCCGGGGCGAAGACCATCGTGCCCAGCCAGGCACACGCCAAGGTGTCGTTCCGGCTCGTGGCGAACCAGGAGCCGGCCGACATCGCGGTGGCGCTCCGGGAGTACGTGGCGGCCCGCACCCCGCCGGGCATCGAGGCGACCGTGACGTTCGGCGGGCCGGGGGTGCGGCCCGCCTTCTCGCCGCTCCACTCCCCGGGGGTGCAGGCCGCGAAGCGGGCCATGGAGCGCGCTTTCGGCCGTGAGGTCCTGTTCACCCGGGAAGGTGGCAGCGGTCCCGAAGCTGATCTCGCCGACATCCTGGACGCGCCGCTGGTCTTCCTCGCGGTTGGCCTGGATGACGACCGGATCCACGCGCCGAACGAGAAGGTGGAGATGACGCTGCTGCTACGCGGGGCGGAGGCGGTGGCTTACCTCTGGGAAGATCTGGCCGCGGATCCCGCCGGGATCACGGCCACCCGGTGAGCGCCGCGCAGAGCACCGGGGCTGACACGCCGGACGCCCAGGAGTACGCCGGAGAGCTGGGCGGTTTCGTGCTGGCCCGCAGCACCCTGGACCGGGTGAGCGCCCGCCGCGGCGACACCGACTGGCTCGCCGCAGCCTGGGCGGACCCCGGGACCCGGGTGCTGGTCCTGGACAACGCCCGCGCGCTGGTCCGGTTCGGTGACAAGGAGGCCGAGCTCATCCTGGTGCCCACGGCCGAGGCGCCCGAGGGACTGAGGTTCCTGCTCGGGGTGGACGACGCGGAGGTGGCGTACTTCGGCGTGATGGGACCGCCGGGATGCCTGGAGTCCCTGACGGAGGACGTGGAAGCCCCCGGGCAGGAAGGCACGGAGCAGGAAGGCACGGAGCAGGAAGGCACGGAGCAGGAAGGCACGGAGCAGGAACCTGGGGGGCTGGAGGCTTCAGCGCCGGAAGCCGCCGGGGAGGACGCTCCGGGCCAGGGGGCTGCCGGGCAGGAAGCCCCAGAGCAGGAAGCTCCGCGCAGGAAGCCCCAGCGCAGGAAGCCCCAGAGCAGGAAGCTCCAGAGCAGGAAGCTCCAGCGCAGGAAGCCGCCGGGCCGCAAACGCCCGGGCCGGAAGCGGCTGGGCCGGAGGCTGCGCCGCCAGCGCCCGAGCAGCAGACGGTGACCGAGCAGGCGGCCTGGCTGGCCCGGGCCCGGCCGGGGCTGCGCCCGGCGGGCCTGCGGGAGGCCGCGGCGCTGCTCAATGACCGGGACGCGGGCCTGTTCACGCACGCCGTGGCGCTGGCCAACTGGCATGCCACCCACACGCACTGCCCGCGCTGCGGCACGCCGACCGTGACGGTCGCGGCCGGCCACGCCCAGCGCTGCCCGGCCGACGGCAGCGAGCATTTCCCGCGGATCGATCCCGCCGTCATCATGCTGGTCACGGACCCGGACGACCGGTGCCTGCTGGCCCGGAACCGGCGCTGGCCGGAACGCCGGGTATCCATCCTGGCGGGCTTCGTCGAGCCCGGGGAATCGGCCGAGCAGGCCGTGGCCCGCGAGGTGCAGGAGGAAACCGGGATCGCCGTCGCCCGGGTCCGTTATGCCGGCAGCCAGCCCTGGCCGATGCCGCAGAGCCTGATGCTCGGGTTCCGCGCGGCGGCCTCGGGAGACCTCGAGCTGCGGGTGGACGACGACGAGATCGCCGAAGCGCACTGGTACAGCCGGGAGGAGCTGCGACTCGCGCTGGCCGCACAGGAGATCCTGCTGCCGCCGCCAGTGTCGATCGCGCACCGGCTGATCCAGTCCTGGTACGGCGAGGAACTGCCCGGCGTCTGGTGACCGCGGGAGTGCCGGGCCGGCCCCCGCGTCCCGCGGAGCCGGTGCCCGGCGGAGGTCAGGCCGGGGCCAGCTGGCGGACGGCCTCGGCCTCATCCACGCCGGGCGCGGGGACGATGGCGATGACCGGGGTGTCCAGCCCGGCCGCCTGGTACTCGGCCACCCGCTCCCGGCAGCGGGCGGGCGAGCCGTGCACGACCAGCTCGTCGACCAGGTCGTCATCGATCGCCGCGAGCGCGGCCTTGCGGTCGCCTGCCGCCCAGGCTTCCCGCATCACCCGGAACCTCGGCCCGCGGCCCAGCCAGTCGTGGAACGCGGCGTACGCGGGGACGGTGAGGTAGGCGGCGATCATCCGGCGGCCGATCTGCCGGGCCACGCCCGCGTCCGCGGTCGGGCAGACGAAGATGCGGGCGATCAGCTCGCAGTCCGGCCCGGCCACCGCGCGCACGGCCGGCACGTCCGCGGGTGCGAGCCAGTTCGTGATCGCCCCGTCCGACATGGCCGCGGCTAGCGCGATCATCCCCGGCCGCAGCGCGGCCAGCGCGAGCGCGGGCGGCGGGACCGGGGCCGGGTCCAGCCGGAAGCCGTTGATGGTGAAGGTCTCCCCCTCCATGGAGACCTTCTCACCGGCCAGCGCCCGCCGCAGGAAGTGCAGCGTGTCCCGGGCCCGCTGATACGGCCGGTCCAGCGCGATCCCGTTCCAGTCGGTCACCACCGCGGGGGAGGAGACCCCGATGCCGAGCACGAAGCGGCCGGGCGCGAGGCCTGCCAGCGTGGCCGCGCTCATGGCCAGCAGGGCGGGCCCGCGGGTATAGATGTTGGCCACCGCGGTACCCAGCCGCAGACCCCCCGCATCCTGCGGCCCGGACCCGCGGGATCCGCTCGCGTCCTTGCTGGTCCACTGGGCGGCCAGGGCCAGCGGCGTGAACGCGTCCGCCCCGCTGACCTCAGATGACCAGGCGTCGGTATAGCCCAGGTCGGGAAGGGCAGCCACCAGGTCACGCTGCCCGGACAGGGGCATTCCGCTCAGTGGGAGCGTGATGCCCCATCGTGAGGTCGGTCGCACAGTACCTCCCGGAGTTCCCGCCCATCATCGCAGCGGCCGTGGCAGGATGCCCGGCATGGACCTGGATTGCGTTGACACACTGGCCGGTGTGCATGTCCGGTGACCTTGACCTCGAGGCGGTATTCGGCGGTTCGTCACCGGATGATGCCTTTGCCGCCGTGCTGACCGAAGCCCGGATGGTGCTGGGCGAAATCGATAGCCCGCTGGAGGCCGAGCTGTGGGGCTCGGACATCCTGGCCGCACTCGGCGGCGCGGCGAGCCTGGCCGCGCAGGCGATGGTGCCCGCCGCCGAGCGGAGCGGGAGCCCTGAGGCCCTGGCCATCCTGCGGGTCCTCGGCGCGCTCGGCTGGCCTGACCTGTGCACGCCCGCGACGGAGGCCGCGGGCCGGCTGGCCTCACGCGGTGTCGCGGACCCGGGCTGGGCGGCCGAGGTGGGGTCGCCGTCGGTGGCGGAGTGCTGGTGTTACGGGGACGACCGGGGTGTCCAGGAAGCCGTGACCCTGAGCTTCGAGTACGCCTCCGGACGGCACGTGGTGTCGCTGCTGCTGGATCATTCCTGCGGGGGCGGGATCAAGAACGTCTGGGTGGGGGAGGCCGGGGACGTGCTCGCCCGCACCAGGGACATGGCCGCCGAGGATCCCAGCATGACCTTCGAGATGATCAGCCCGGCGGCCGCGCGCACCAAGGTCGAACGGGCCCTGGCCGCGGGCGAGTGCCCGGTACAGCCGGACGAGTCCAGTAACGTGGCCTCGACCCGGGCGATCCTGCGGGCCCGCGCGGCGCTGCTGGCCCGGACCTAGATCACCCGCACCCGGACCGCCCGGGGCCAGGCCAAGGCGTCAGATCGGTGAACTGATTTGAGAGCACTGCTCTTGACTTAGTCTGCCTGCTCTGTGCATACTGCTCTTAGACGAGAGCGATGCTCTCCATCGCCTTCAACCCGAGGAGCAGTCATGAACGCCAGCCCGCAGTCGCGTTACCTCGCCCCCACCGGCATGGACCGGATGTTCAACTCGACGGTCGCCGCGCTGACCCGGGCCGGGATCAGCATCATGGGGTCGCGGGTGCTGGCCGTCCGCGGCCGCAAGAGCGGCGAGTGGCGGACCACCCCGGTCAACCTGCTGACCGTGGACGGCACCCGTTACCTGGTCGCGCCCCGGGGGCAGGCCCAGTGGGTCCGCAACCTGCGCGCCGCGGGCCAGGGCGAGCTGCGGGTGGGCCGCCGGACCGAGGGCTTCACCGCTACCGAGATGGCCGACGCGGACAAGCCGCCGGTGCTGCGCGCCTACCTGCGCAAGTGGGGCTGGGAGGTCGGGCGGTTCTTCGAGGGCGTCACGGCGGACGCGACCGAGGAGCAGATCCGCGGGATCGCCCCGGGCTTCCCCGTCTTCCGGATCACGATCGAGCGCTAGCCGCTCAGCGTTAGCCAGTCAGCGTTAGCCAGTCAGCGTTAGCCAGTCAGGGCCAGCGTGGCACCGGTGATGTCGAGCAGCCGGTGATAGCCCTCGGCGGCCGGGAACAGCGCCCGGTCCCCGCGCACCACGGCCCGCGATCCATCCGGCCCGGCCAGGATGGTCCCGTCCGCGCCGACGGCCACGAACTCGCCGTCCCGGCGCAGCAGCACCGGGCCGTCGCGCCGCGCCGAGATCGTGCACCGGCCGGCCCCCAGGCCGTCCAGCACCGCGCCCGGGTCATCGCCCGCGCATTCCACCCAGGTCGTCGGGGTCCCGGGGATGGCGTCCGCCCCCGGCCGATGCCAGTCGCTCCCGCCCACCGGCACTGACGTTGGATCCCAGGCCAGCCACCAGGCCAGCGGGGTCGTCCAGTGCGGATCCATCCAGCTCCAGTGCCAGACCTCGGCCAGCGGCGGCCGCCGCTCCATCGGCCAGATCCAGCTGACGTGGCCGCCGATCGGATGATTCACCGACAGGAGCCCGCCGCGGCGCTCGGTGGTGTCCAGCCACCGGTCGGGCGGCTCGCGGAAGTCGATCCAGCCGACGTCCCCGAACGCGTTCGCGTGCCCGTCCTCCGTGGTCACCTCCTGCCCGGGGATCAGGATGATCCCGTACCGGGCGGCCGCGTCCTTGAGCTCGGCGTGATGGCTGGTGGTGTTGTGGTCGGTCACGGCCAGGTAGTCGAGCCCCTGGGCGGCGGCGAAGCGGGCCAGCTCGGCCACCGACAGGTCACCGTCGGAGTGCACGGTGTGGGTGTGCAGGTCCCCGGCCAGCCAGCGGTGCCCGGGCCGGGCGGGCAGCTCGCGGCGGGGCGGCCGCTCGCTGAGCGGGGCCGGGCACCGGGGCAGGCGGATCCGGGCGCAGCCGGCCTGGTGTGCTGCTCACCGAGGCGGTCACCGAGTAGCCGGCGCCGTCGGCGGGGAGCCGGTAGAGGCCGAGGGCCACCTGCCACAGGCCCGGTTCCAGCTCGCCCGGCAGGTAGCCGGGCGTGGCCTCGCCGGGTGTGATCACGTACGAGGACCGGGCCCCACCGGACCAGCCGCGGAACCCGCTGGGACCGAGGCAGCCCAGGTCGAGCACGGCGGCGGAACGGTCGTAGTCGAGCTCGACCCGCAGCGCTGCCGCGCCGGGCGGAACCTCGACCGGCAGGTAGTGCCACGGTGATCTGCAGCGGTCGTCCTGGGTCCACCGGCCGGTGTGCCGCGTAACGCTCATGCCCCTACCGAACCAGATCCACGGCGATGGGGCGACCCAGCGGGCAACCCGGAGGGTGAGGACGGGCGCGGCACGGAATCATTGCCTGCCTGAACTGGGAAACCCTGAGCCAGGCCGGGACGTGGCGACTCGGGAGCGCCGGCACCGAATTGCAGGGTTGGGGTCATCTGCCTACAGTGACGCCGGGGGTCGAACACGATGATGCGTAGATTTGTCGCTGAGCTGCTCGGGACGGGGCTGCTCGTCTTCTTCGGGGTCGGGGTCGCGACCCTGAACTTCGGGTTCAAATTCGACGGCGGCAGCATCGCGGCCGGCGTGGTGGCCACGGCGCTCGCCTTCGGCCTGGTGCTGCTGGCCCTGGCCTACGTGCTCGGCCCGATCTCGGGGTGCCACGTCAATCCGGCCGTCACGCTCGGCGCCTGGCTGGCCCGGCGGATCTCGCTGGCCGAGGCGGCCGGGTACTGGATCGCGCAGTTCATCGGCGGCATCCTCGGTGCCCTGCTGCTGTGGGCGATGTTCTCCTCGTCGCCCGAGTACAGCCGGTCGGCGACGGGGCTGGGCACGAACGGCTGGGGGGCCGCGTCCGACATCCACATCGGTGTGGGCGGCGCGTTCCTGGCCGAGGTGGTGCTGACCGCGCTGTTCGTGTTCGTGGTCCTCGGGGTGACCGGCAAGCTCGGCAACACGGCCACCGCAGGCATGGTCATCGGGCTGTCGCTGACTGTGGTGCACCTCATCGGCATCCCGATCACCGGGACCTCGGTGAACCCGGCGCGCAGCCTCGGGCCCGCGCTGATCGTGGGCGGTACCGCGCTCAGCCAGGTGTGGCTGTTCATCGTGGCGCCGCTGGTCGGCGGGGCGGTCGGTGCCGTCCTGCACTGGGTCATCTTCCCGCCGACCCCGGGTTCGGTGGATCTGGAGCAGGCTGAGCTCGCGGAGGCTGGTGCGGCGGAACGCGGGCCGACTGAGCTCTGAGCCGCCGCGCCCGCCGCGGCGCCGGGGTGCGTGGCGAACGCCCGGCGGGTCCTGGCCGATGGGCTGCCGCCGGCCAACCAGATCCGCTCAGCCTGAATTGTTCCCTTTCCGCCCTAGTGCGCCGCATCGTGTCTGGTCAGACGACGTTTGACGTGTCAGGGTGGGCAGGAGGCCATCTCCATGGTCGCGCGCGGAGGGGCCGATGGGCAGGGACGTTCCAGCGATCACGGTAAGCCAGCAGGACCGCCGCCAGTACCGGGAAAAGGTGCGCCAGTGCCTCGACGTGCTCGCGCGGATGCTGCGCGATTCGTGGTTCGAGACCTCCACCCGGCAGGTGGGTCTCGAGGTCGAGGTCAACCTGGTGGACGATTCGGGCACGGCGTCGATGCGCAGCCCGGACGTGCTGGACGCGATCGGGGACCCGTCCTGGGCCCCGGAGCTCGGCCGGTTCAACATCGAGGTCAACATGCCCCCGCGGCCGTTGTGCGGGGACGCCCTGGACCAGATGGAGGCCCAGCTGCTGGCCAGCCTGAAACACGCGGACCAGCGGGCCCGGGACGTGGGCAGCCGGCTCGCCATGGTCGGCATCCTGCCCAGCCTCCAGCAAGCCGACGTGAGCGAGGACGCCATGTCGGAGAACCCGCGCTTCTGGCTGCTGAACGAGCAGATCTGCGCGGCGCGCGGGGAGGACGCGCGGATCGCCATCGACGGCCCGGAACAGCTGCTGACCCACGTGGACAACATCATGGCCGAGGCGGCCTGCACCAGCGTGCAGTGCCATCTCCAGGTCAGCCCCGAGGCCTTCGGTAACTACTGGAACGCGGCCCAGGCCATCGCGGGCGTCCAGGTCGCGCTGGCCGCGAACTCGCCGTTCCTGTTCGGCCGGGAGCTGTGGCGGGAGACCCGGATCACCCTGTTCCAGCAGGCCACCGACACCCGGCCGGAGGAGCTCCAGGTGCAGGGGGTGCGGCCGCGGGTCTGGTTCGGTGAGCGGTGGATCACCTCGGTCTTCGACCTGTTCGAGGAGAACCTCCGCTACTTCCCGGCGCTGCTCCCGCTCTGCGCGGACGAGGACCCGCTGGCCGAGCTGGCGCGGGGGGCCGTCCCGGAACTCGGCGAGCTGACCCTGCACAACGGCACCGTGTACCGCTGGAACCGTCCGGTGTACGCGGTCACGGACGGGCGGCCGCACCTGCGGGTGGAGAACCGGGTGCTGCCGGCCGGCCCGACCGCCGCGGACATCACCGCCAACGCCGCCTTCTACTACGGCCTGGTCCGTGCGCTGGCCGAGGCCGAACGGCCGATCTGGACCCGGATGTCGTTCGCCGCGGCGGGGGAGAACCTGATGGAGGCGGCCCGGCACGGCATCGACGCGAGCCTGTACTGGCCGGGCCTGGGCGTGGTGCCGGCCACCGAGCTCACGCTGCGGCGGCTGCTGCCCATGGCCCGCGAGGGCCTGGCCCGGTGGGGCGTGGACCCGAGGCACGCCGACCGCTGCCTCGGCATCATCGAGCAGCGCTGCCTGGCCGGGCCGTACCGGCGCGACCTGGCAGGCGGAGACCGTCCACGAGCTGGAGCGCCGCGGGCGGCTGGACCGGGGCGCGGCGCTGCGCCGGATGACGCAGCGCTACATCGAGCACATGCACACCAACGAGCCCGTGCACGCCTGGCCGCCGGGTTACTGACCCAGGGCGGCGTCGTCGTGATGCGGAACCGGCGCACGATCATCCTGGCGGTGCTGGGCGCGGCGGGGGCCTGCGTCCTGGCGCGGCGGGCGGGCCGGTGGCTGGTCTGGATGGACGGCGCGCGGGCTATGACTACGGACGGGGCGGCAGGTCAGGTCTGCAGCGGCACCAGCTCGCGGACGAAGTCCGCGGTGAACTGGTCCGGGTCGGCCAGGGTCCAGCCGGGCCGGATCACGAACTTGGTCAGCCCGGCCGCCACGTACTCCTCGACCATGGCGCGGGCGCCCGCCCAGCCGGACGCCACCAGCGTCGCCGGATCGCGGTCCGGGCGGCGGCGCCGCGCCGCCTCGAACAGCGCGGGCCGGGACGCGTCGTCCGCCACGGCCAGGCTGATCCCGTAGTGGTCCGGCTCGATCTCCCGGCCCGCCTCGGCGGCGGCCGCCTCGATGGCCCGGCGGCCCGCGCCCGCCTCGTCGGGGGTCAGGAAGCTGGCCAGCCACCCGTCACCCAGCCGCCCGACGCGCCGCAGCGCCCCCGGGGCACTGCCGCCGAGCCAGATGTCCAGCGGCCGGCCCGGCCGCGGGCCGACGCTGGCGTCCTCGACCGTGAAGAACTCGCCGTGGAACGTCACGTTCTCCTGGCTGAGCAGCAGGCGGATCAGCGTGAGGGACTCGTCGAACACCGCGGCCCGGCGGCCGGGCGGCACCGGGAACGCCGCCAGTTCCGCGGGCCGGGCCGGTTTCAGGCCGAACACGGGCAGCACCCGCCGGGGGGCCAGGCCGGCCAGGGTGGCGAGCTGCTTGGCCACCAGCACCGGGTGGCGCCCGGGCAGCACCGCCACCCCGGTGCCCACCTTCAGCCGGGACGTCCGGGCCAGCGCGTGGGCCATGCCGATGAACGGGTTGACCAGTGATCCGTAGACCATCTCCGGCAGCCACAGGGAATCGACCCCGGCCGCCTCCAGGGCGTCCACCGCCGCGCCGAACTGCCCGGGTTCGCCCGCGCCGCCCAGCGAGACGCCGATCCTGACCTTCATGGTGCTATCCGGCATGGTGCTATCCGATCACACGGTGGCCCGGGGGCGGGTCACCGCTCAGGCCGGCGGCTGGGCGATATCGGCCACGGTGGCGCGCACCGCCTGGACCAGGTCCCCGGGCGCGATCTCGATCTCCAGCCCGCGGCGCCCCCCGCTGCAGAAGATGGTGCCGAACGTCCAGCGCCGAGGAGTCGATCACCACCGGCAGCCGTTTGCGCTGCCCGAGCGGGGAGATGCCGCCGAGGACGTAGCCGGTGGCCCGCTCCGCGTCGGCCGGGTCGGCCATGGCCGCCTTCCGGCCGCCCGCCGCGGCGGCCAGCGCCTTGAGGTCGAGCCGGCTGCCCACCGGGACCACGCCGACCGTCAGGGCCCCGTCCACCTGGGCGACCAGGGTCTTGAACACCCGCTCCGGCGCCACGCCGAGGGCGTCACTGGCCTCCTGACCGTAACCGGCCCGGCGCGGGTCGTGCTCGTAGGCGTGCACGGTGTGCGTGATGCGCTGCTTAGCCAGCAGCGCGGTCGCCGGGGTGCCACGTCCTGCCACGGTCAGACACTCTAGAGGCCGTGCAGGCTGGGCGGGTCACCCAGGCTGGTACCCCGCTGGCACCCCGGCGGCCGAGGCCTCCGGGCCGAACGAGCTCACGTAGCCCGGGTGGACCTCTGCCCACAGGCTGGCCGGCGGCGCGGTGTTCCCGTCCAGATGACGGGCCAGCGCGTCCAGGCACACGTGCCAGCCGGCCGCGTCCCGGGCCGCCTTGCCGTGCTCGCCGAACGTGTGCAGGAGGGTGAGGGTGCACCCGGTGTCCCGCGCCGCGACCTCCAGCCGCAGCGTGTCCGGCCCCCAGCGGAACTCCAGCAGAGCGGGCGGCTGGAAGGCGAGTACCTCGCCCGTGAAGTCCGGGACCCGGCTCTGCGGGTCGGAAAAGGTGAGGTGGCTGCCCACCGCCCAGTCGCCGGTGATCCGGAACGGGAACCAGGTCTCCAGGTCCCCGGGATCGGTGACCGCCCGCCAGACCCGCGGCACGGGGTGGTCCAGGTCCCGGGTGAAACGCAGCCGCCAGCGCGGGCCGGCCTGCTCCAGGGTGCCCTTCATGTGCGTGTCCTCCCTTGCTCGGGTTGAGGTAGCGCAGCATCGGCTGGTTCGTCGCGTGACCCGTGCTCCTCGCTCCGGGCCATCTCGCCGAGGCGGTTCTCCAGCCGGTCCAGGCTGGCGTCCCAGGCCCAGCGGTACGGGGCCAGCCAGGCGTCGAGTTCGCGCAGCGGCTCCGGCCGGAGCCGGTACAGCCGCCGCTGCTCGTCCACCCGGGCCTCGACCAGCCCGGCCTCGCGCAGCACCCGCAGGTGCTTGGAGACCGCGGGCTGGCTCATCGCCAGCGCCTCGACGAGTTCCCCCACCGACCGCTCGCCGTCCCGGACCAGGTCCAGGATCCGCCGCCGCCGTGGCTCCGCCAGCACCCCGAACACTGCGCTCATGCCAACAGCATGCCCTCTCGGGCATATAACTGTCAAGGCATGTACTGCGGCTGACCGGATAGCCCCGGCCCGGAGGTGGTCACGGGCTGTGAGCCGGCCGGCTTACTGCCGGTCGCGCTCTTCCTCGTCGTGCTGGATCCGGTCCAGCGCGACGGCGATGGCCAGGAACAGGACGTCGTCCTGCCCCGGGGCCACGTCCACGCCGTAGGTGTCGCGGATCCGGAACCAGGCGCGGGAGATCCGGGCCAGGACCTGGCCGCCGCCCGCCGTGATCTCGAACTCCTTGTCCAGGATGTTGCCGACCGCCTCGAGCTGGCTGCCGTCGGCCAGGTCCACGATCGAGCGGTGGTGCAGCGGCGAGACGAGCGCCTTGCGCACGGTCGCCACGACCGCGCCGTCCTCCTCGATCTCCATGGTCTCGTGCAGGGCGATGAGCTTCTTGCGCACGCTCACCAGGACGCGGCCGCCCGGGTCCTGGATCTCCAGGGTCTGCCGCAGCCGCAGCACCTTGCCGTCCACCAGGAAGGCCTTGCCGCCCTGCTCGTCGGTGATCCAGAAGTCGTCTCCGATGGAGAAGAGCTTCTCCCGTACCGCATAACGCATGCTGCCTCCCGGGGTCCGGCTACGCACCGTACTGCAGCTACCAAACCCCGGGCGGGCGAAACCTGTCAGCCCGCGGCGTACCGGCGCAGCCCCACCGCGTACTCGACGCCCGCCGCCATGCCGGTGTAGCCGGCCATGTTCCGGAGGAACTCGTCCGGGTCGAAGTCACGGCCCAGGCCGTCGAGATAGGCCTTGTGCTCGCGGAGCGAGTCGACCCCCGCGCCGATGGTGGCGGTGACGTCCACGTAGTGGGTGGGATCGGCCACGCCGGCCACGTAGACCTCGCTGGCGCCGCCCCAGGCGTCCCCCGCGTCGGTGAACACCCAGGGATTGGCCGCGTCCCGGACGGCGTCCAGCACGGCCAGGCCGACCGCGCGGTGGTCGGCGTGGTTGACCATGCCGGTCTCGCCCCAGGTCAGGTCGAAGTTCATGGTGATGACGACGTCGGGACGCAGCTCGCGCAGCACGGCGGCCAGGTCGCGGCGCAGCGGCAGCCCGTACTCGACCAGCCCGTCGGGGTGATCCAGGAAGCGCACCTCGTGCACGCCGACCACGGCGGCGCTGCGGAGTTCCTCGTCCTCGCGCAGCGGCCCGACCGCGTCCGGCGCCATGCCCTGGATGCCGGCCTCGCCACGGGTCGCGAGCAGGTACGCGACGTCCTTGCCCTGGCTGGTCCACCGGGCCACCGCGGCCGCCGCGCCGTACTCCAGGTCATCCGGGTGGGCGACCACCGCGAGAGCCCGGTTCCAGTCCTCCGGCATGGGTTCCATCGGCCCGCCTCTCCCGGTGCTGGCGCCCCGCGTGCTGATCAGCCCGGGGCCTGCTCCTCAGCCAAGACCTTCCGGATCACGTCCGCAAGCTCCGCGGGCCAGATGACCTCCGCCGTCGAGTCCAGCTCGGCCAGGGTCCACCAGCGCCAGGCGGCGATCCCGTCGGCGGCGTGCATCTGCGCCACATCCCCCAGCGGCCGCGCGGGATGGTCGGTGCGGGCCAGGTAGTGACGCTCGTACTGGTGCACCAGGCGGCCGCCGTGCTCCATGGTCAGGCTGCGCTGGAGCACCTCACGGCCCAGCGGGATATCGGTCCACCCGGTTTCCTCGGCCAGCTCGCGGACGGCTGCGGTGGCGTAGTCCTCGCCCGGGTTCAGCCCGCCGCCGGGCGTGGTCCAGTGCCGGCCGTTGGGCAGCGGATCGTCGTACCGCATCAGCAGCACCCGGTCGCCGGGGTCGAGCAGGATCACCCGGCCTGCGTGCCGTTCGGGCAGCCGTGCGTCCTGCGCAGTATCGGGGTCAGCCACGCCGTGCATTCTAGATCCGGTCCGGTGTTGCATCGTTCGGGCAGGTGGCCGCCTGGTTAGGCTGGTGGCGTGGTGACACACGTCGCATTGCTGCGCGGGATCAACCTCGGCGGGCACAACAAGGTCGCGATGGCCGACTTGCGCGAGGTGGTGGCCTCGCTCGGCCACGAGGATGTCGCCACGTACATCCAGAGCGGGAACGTGGTCTTCAGCAGCGGCGAGACGGACACCGTGAAGCTGGCGGCCGAACTGGAAGACGCCATCGGGGAACGGACCGGGGTACGGTGCGGGGTCATCGTGCTGTCCGGTGCGCAACTGGCCCAGGTCGCGCGGGACAACCCGTACTCCGGCGAGCCGAATCTCAGAGCCGTGCACGTGGTGTTCCTGCCCGCCGAGCCGGCCCCGGAGATGATCGCCAGCGTGGCCGAGGCGCAGGACACGGTGGCGCAGAAGGGGAGCCGGGACACGGCCCAGTACGTCGGGCGGGCCCTCTTCCTGCACACGCCGGACGGTTTCGGGCGCAGCGAACTGGCCACGCTGCTGACCCGGGCGGCCCGGCCGCTCTCGAAGCAGGGCGCGGGCACGGCCCGGAACCTCGCCACCGTGCGCAAGCTGCTCGACATGTGCGGGGTCTCGGCGTGACCTGAGCTGTGCCTTCCTGAACGGCCGCGCCGGGTGACGCCGGGTCCTTCTGAGTGAGAACATCAGGCAATGGCCACAGTTACCACCGGGGCGCCCGGGCAAATCCGGATCGGGCAGCCCCGCGGGCGGTGGATCATCGCGGCCACCGTCCTCGGGTCGAGCATGGCCATGCTCGATGCCACCGTGGTCAACGTGGCCCTGCCGACGATCGGCAAGGAACTGAACACCTCCCTGGCCGGCCTGCAGTGGGTGGTGACCGCCTACACGCTCACCCTGGCCGGGCTGATCCTGCTGGGCGGGGCGCTCGGCGACCGGTTCGGCCGCCGCCGCGTGTTCCTCATCGGCGTGACCTGGTTCGCGCTCTCGTCGGCGCTGTGCGGCCTGGCCCCTGACATCGACGTGCTGATCGCCGCGCGGGCGCTGCAGGGCATCGGCGGGGCGCTGCTGACCCCCGGCTCGCTGGCCATCATCCAGTCCACGTTCGCGGCCGATGACCGGCCGCGGGCCATCGGCGCCTGGTCCGGGCTGGGCGGCGTGGCCGGCGCGATCGGCCCGTTCCTCGGCGGCTGGATCGTGGGCTCGATCGGCTGGCGCTGGATCTTCCTGCTCAACCTGCCGCTCGCCGTGGCCGTGCTCGCCGTGACCATCCGGCACGTCCCGGAGAGCCGCGACCCCACCGCGCAGGGGCGGTTCGACATCGCCGGCGCGGTGCTCGCCGCGCTGGCCCTGGCCGGCATCACCGACGGCCTGATCGAGGCGCCCTCGGCCTCCCTGCTCGAGTCCGTGGTGCCGGCCCTGGCGGGCGTCGCGGCCGGGGTCGCGTTCGTGGTCCTGGAACGGCGGCGTGGCCGGCACCCCGAGCGGGTCCCGCCGATGCTGCCGCTGGGAATCTTCTCGTCCCGCCAGTTCACCGCCATCAACCTGATCACATTCGTCGTGTACGGGGCGATGGGCGCGGTGTTCTTCCTGCTCGTGCTCGACCTCCAGGTGGTCGCGGGCTTCACGCCCCTGCAGGCCGGGATCTCGTTGCTGCCCTCCACGGCGGCCCTGCTGCTGCTGTCGTCGCGGGCGGGGGCGCTGGCCCAGCGGTTCGGGCCGCGCTGGCTGATGACCGGCGGGCTGCTGCTCGCGGCGGCCGGGCTCGCGCTGCTGACCCGGATCGGGCCGAATACGTCGTACGTGGCCGACGTGCTGCCGGCCGTGCTGCTGTTCGGGATCGGCTTGTCCATGACCGTGGCCCCGCTCACCGCCACCGTGCTGGCCAGCGCGGATGAGCGGCACGCGGGGGTGGCTAGCGGGGTCAACAACGCCACGGCCCGGGCGGCCGGGCTGCTGGCCGTGGCGGGCCTGCCGGCCGCGGTCGGGCTCAGCGGCGCCGCGCTGCACACGATCCCGGCGCTGAACCGCGGGTTCCACGAGGCCATGCTCATCTGCTCGGGCCTGCTGGTCCTGGCCGCGGCGGGATCGGCGATCCTGGTCGACAACAACGTGCTCCGGTCACAGTCCGGGGAGCAGGTGGCCGAACCGGAGTGCCTGACGAATTGCGCGGTCGGTGCCCCGCCGCTGGAGCCGGGGCTGCGCGTGCGCCCCGCGCTACCCGCCGCGCCACCCGCCGACTCCCACTAAGCTGCTAGGCCACTGGGCTTCCCACCACGGGGCTTCTCACCACGGGGCTTCTAACCGCTGGGCTTCCCACCACTGGCATTTAAATCGCTGGCCTTCCACACGGAGAGTTTCCCGCGCATGCACTGGTCACAGATGTTCATCCCCACCCTGCGGGAGGACCCGGCGGACGCGGGCGCGCCGAGTCACCGGCTGCTGCTGCGCGGTGGTTACATCCGCCAGCTGATGGCCGGGCACTACTCGCTGCTGCCGCTGGCCGTGCGGGTCCGGTCCAAGGTCATCGACATCATCCGGCAGGAGATGAACGGGATCGGCGCGCAGGAGGTCCTGCTGCCCGACATGCACCCGGCCGAGATCTGGGAGCGGAGCGGGCGCTGGGAAATCATGGGCGAGGAGATGTTCCGGCTCACCGACCGGAAGGGCGCCCGGCTCGCGCTGGCCATGACGCACGAGGAGATCTTCGCGGTCCTGGCCACCGAGCTGAACTCGCACAAGCAGCTGCCCCAGGCCTGGTACCAGTTCCAGACGAAGTTCCGGGACGAGCCGCGGCCCCGGGCCGGGCTGATCCGCACCCGCGAGTTCACCATGAAGGACTCCTACACCTTCGACCTGGACCGGGTCGGGCTGGATGCCGCCTTCGACCGGCACTACGGCGCTTACCTGCGCATCTTCGAGCGGCTCGGGATCCCGGCCATTCCCGTCGAAGCGTCCAGCGGAACCATGGGCGGCAGTGACTCCACCGAGTTCATGTGCCCCTCGCCGTCCGGTGAGGACCTCGTCGTGTACTGCCCGGCCTGCAAGTACGCGGCCAACATCGAGAAGGCCATGTCACGGCTGGCCGACCTGGCCGACGGTCCCGGGCCCGACACCCCGGAGCGGTTCGACACCCCGGGCGTGCGGACCATCGAGGACCTGGCCACCGGATACGACGCACCCGCGACGCGGCAG
Organism: uncultured Actinomycetes bacterium; assembly: GCA_963713815.1. GTDB lineage: Bacteria > Actinomycetota > Actinomycetes > Streptosporangiales > Streptosporangiaceae > RYN-230. The sequence goes on along the minus strand of CAVQNH010000032.1, from coordinate 61,878 downwards.
ATCAAGACGCTCGTCTACGTGCTGGACGGCCAGCTCACGCTGGTGCTGATGCGTGGCGATCACGCGCTGAACGAGCAGAAGCTGATCGACGCCACCGGCGCGGCCGCGGTCCGCCCGGCCCAGCCGGAGGAGATCAGGGAGGCCCTCGGCGCGCTGCCCGGCAGCCTGGGCGCGGTCGGGGTCAAGGGTCTCCCGATCATCGCGGACCGCGCCCTGGACGGCCGGCGCGACATGGTCACCGGAGCCAACGTCGACGACATGCACCTGCGGGGTGTGGAGGTGGCCCGGGACATCGCCGTGGGCCAGTGGGCCGATCTGCGCGAGGTGACCGCGGGTGAGGCCTGCCCGCAGTGCGGGGAACCGCTGGAACTCATCGAGGCCATCGAGGTCGGGCACATCTTCAAGCTGGGGGAGCGGTACTCCAGGGTGTTCGGCGCGACCGTGCTCGGCCCGGACGGCAAGGCCGTCCCGCTGGTCATGGGGAGCTACGGCATCGGGGTGGAGCGTGCGATGGCCGCCATCATCGAATGCCACCACGACGAGCGCGGCATCATCTGGCCGCTGAATGTGGCCCCGTTCACCGTGGTGGTGACCGTCGCCCAGTCCGAGGACGCCGAGGTGGCCAAGGCCGGTGCGGCTGTCTACGACCAGCTGGGCGCGGCCGGGTTCGAGGTGATCATCGACGACCGGGCCGAGCGGGCCGGGGTGAAGTTCCGCGACGCGGAGCTGACCGGCATCCCGTACCGGGTCACCGTGGGCAAGCGCGGGCTGGCCGAGGGCACCGTCGAGCTGACCGAGCGGGCTACCGGTGAGACTCGGAAGGTCGCCCCGGGCGAGGTGGCCGCTCAGCTGGGTGCCCTGACCGGGAAGGGCTGACTTCCCGGCCGCCCCGCTGCCGGGTGGCCAGCAGGCTGGTCACCGTGACCACGGCCAGCACACCGCCGATGACACACAAAGACACCCAGGTGTCGATGTGCGGCACCGGCACGGGCCCGACCCGGTGCACCCCTGAATCGGCCAGGGCCTCGGCGATCAGCTTCATCCCGATGAACGCGAGGATCGCCGACAGCCCCGCGGTCAGGTGCACCAGCCGGTCCAGCAGCCCGCCGATCAGGAAGTACAGATGGCGCAGGCCGAGCAGCGCGAACACGTTGGCCGCCAGCACCAGGTACGGATCACGGGTCAGCCCGAACACCGCCGGGATGGAGTCCATCGCGAACACCACGTCGGCACCGGCGATCGCGGCGATCAGGGCGAAAAGCGCGCCGTGGCGGTGGCTCTTGAGGCGGCCGGCTATCCCGCGGCGCAGCCGTCCCGGTCCCGGCAGGCTGGGCCCCGCGCTCGCCGGGTCCGGCGGGCCGCCGCGGCCCGCGGCCATCCGCACCGCGGTGACGAGCAGGATCGCACCGAAGATGTACAGCACCCAGTCGAAGCGGTTGAGGGCGGCCGCCCCGGCCGCGATGAACACGGCCCGCAACAGCAGGGCCAGGCCGATCCCGGCCAGCAGGACCCGGCTGCGCAGCCGGCCAGCTATCCCGGCCCGGCCGATCAGCAGGACGAACACGAACAGGTTGTCCAGCGACAGGCTGTACTCGGTCAGCCAGCCCGCGTAGAACTGGCCCGAGGCCTTCGGCCCGGCCACCGTGGCCAGCGCCACGCCGAACAGGGCGCCCAGCGCGACGACCCCCGCGGTGCACAACGCCGCCTCGCGCAGCCCTGGCTCATGGCCACGGCTGCGCGAGGCGAGCAGCACGTCCGCTGCGGCGACCGCGAGGACGACCGCGAGCGCGACACCCCATAGCCACAGCGGCACATGGAAGGCATCGTGCATCACGGGGATCCTCTCGTCGGGGTCAGTGCAGCCCCGGCCCGGCCCGGGCGGTGGCCGTCCGCAGGGCGCTGAACTGGACGGCCCGGGCGAAGTCGGCGGGGGTGAGCAGGCCGGCCAGCTCGCCGCTCGGCCCCAGCACCAGCGCGTGGGCGGTGGTCTGCAGGGCGGCCAGGCTGTCCGGCACGGCCGTGCCCGCCCTGGGCCAGCCGGGCCCGCAGGCCGGTCAGCGGCTCATCCAGCGTGGTGAACGTCAGGTAGGCGACGGGGGTGGCGACCTGCGACAGGCGGGCGGCGTCCCGGCGGTTCTCCGGGACGGCCAGCAGCTGGGTCAGCGTCACCAGGCCGGACAGCTGCCCGTCGAAGTCCCGGACCGGGTACGCGGTCGGGCCGTGGCCGGCCAGCCGGTCCGCGCCGTCCCGGCCGGGGAAGTCCCGGCCCAGGGAGTCCCGGCCCGAGGGAATCGTCGCCCAGGAAGTCCTGCACCGTCTGCCACCCGCGGGCGGTGGGGCCGAGCCCGCCGTCCGGCGGGAGGATGTCGCGGACCCGCACGCCGGCCAGCGCCGCCGAGGTGCGCACCTGGCTGGCCTCAGCCCGGGACGCCCCGACCATGAGCAGGCCCATCAGCCCGAACCAGAGGCCGGTCAGGTGACCCAGCGCCAGCGCGGTCACCCCGGCGGCGACCAGGATCGCGCCGCTGACCTGGCCGAAGCGGGCGGCGATGAGACCCGCGCGGGTGGGATCGCCCGAGCGCGCCCACGCGAGCGCTCGGACGATCCGCCCGCCATCCAGTCCCGCCCCCGGAACCAGGTTGGCCACGGCCAGCAGGCCGTTGACCCAGGCCGCTGCCGCAGCCACGGCGACGACCAGCAGGCCGGCGCCGAGCAGGGACGCCGCGACGGCGGCGGCCGCGCTGACCAGGCCCAGCAGCAGGCTGGTCAGCGGGCCGGCCGCGGCGACCCGCCACTGGGCGCCGGGGCCGGGCAGTTCCTGCTCCGCGGGCGAGCCGGGCCGCCGGGCGCGGCCGTGCCGCACCCCCCCGAACAGGCCCACGGTGACCGGCACGCTGAGGCCGTAGCGCCGGGCCATGATCGAGTGCGCCAGCTCGTGCGCGACCATGCTGGCCAGCAGGACCACGACCACCCCGGCGGCCGCGGCCAGGTAGCCGGCCAGGGACCGGCCCGGGTCGAGCGCGGGCAGGGTGAAGGCGCCGAATCCGGCGGCCAGCACGCCGAGCAGATAGGCGCCCGGGGTGAGCGTGACGGGTATCCCGGCCAGGCGGAAGCCCCGGCCGGGATGCGAGAAGTATCCGGGGTCCAGCGGCTGCCGGCCGGGCCCGGCAGAAGGCGGGCGGGTCATGGTCACTGCGGTCTCCTCGTAGCGCTGGCGTCCGTCTCGCCGGCCACTGGCCACTCCACACTATCTATTGCCGGAGACGCTCAGTCATCGGCCGCTACCGGCTAAGATCACACCTGCGAAGTTGCCCGCTTCCGGCAACTTCGGGGAAACTGGGGGCCGACGGATGAGCCAGCACGAGACCGGCGAACACCGCGTGGCGGCTGAGGCCACCGGGGTAAGCGGGACTGCAGAGACTATCGGGGCTGATGGTTCTGCCGGGGCGGACGGGGCTGGCGGGACAGGCTGGCGGGCACAGGGCTGGCGGGGACAGGTCTGGCGGGGACGGGGCTGGCGGGGCTGCCGCGTCTGACCGGGCCACCGGGGTGAGCGGGACTGACGGGGCGCCTGAAGTGGTTGACCTGCAGGCGATCGCCCGCGCGGCGAGCCGGGAGGCAGGCGGGGTCCCCCCGGACCTGCTCGCCGATTACCTGCCCGCCGCCGCGGACGCGGCCCGCACCGGCCGGCGCCTGGCCACCATGGAACTTGCCCAGTACGGCCGGGCGGGGGAGCGGGCCGCGGAGAGCGGCGTGGCCCTGCGCGGCCTGGTCAACCTGTACCTGTCCGCGACGTGGCGGCTGTGGCGGGAACTGCCCGGCCTGGCCGATCTGCGGGCGGCCGGGCTCGGCGTGCTGCGGGCCGCCGACGATGCGGTGGCGGCCGCGGCCGAGGGCTTCGAACGGGCCCACCTGTCGATCGCCCGCCGGGAGGAGGCGGAACGGCTGGAGTTCGTCGACGACCTGCTCTCCGGCCGCGACGCCGCCGATCTGCTTGTCCGTGGCGAGCGGCTCGGGCTCCGGCTGGCGGGGCCGCATCTGGTCGTGCTGGCTGAGTACGCGTCCGGGGTCCGGGCGACCAGGCCGCTGGGCAAGGAGACCGACCGGCTGGTCGCCGAGGCGGCCGCCCCGTCGCCGTCGCTGACGATCACCCGGGGCGGGCGGCTCGTCGCGGTGACCGGGGTGAGCGACGGCGGCGAGGCCAGCCGGGTGGCCGTGGCGCTGGCCCGGGCCCTGGCCCGCGGTCACCCGGACCTGCTCCCGGACGAGCCGCGGCCGTGGCGGGTCGCGTTCGGCCGGGCCTACCCGGGACCGGGCGGTGTCCGGCGGTCCTACGACGAGGCGGGCGACGCGCTCGAGGTGGCGGCCCGCCTCGGCATGCCCGACCCGGTAGTGGACGCCTCCGACCTGCTCATCTACCAGGTCATCCTGCGGGACCGGACCGCCATCACCGATCTGGTCGGCGCCCTGCTCACGCCGCTGACGCAGGCCCGGGGCGGGGCCGGGCCGTTGCTGGCCACGCTGGCATGAGTACTACGCATGCGGCGGTGTGGCGGCCGAGGCCGCCCGGCGCCTGCACCTGTCCGTCCGCGCGGTGACCTACCGGCTGGCCCGGGTCAGGGAACTGACCGGCCGGGACCCGGCCGACCCGGCGCAGGGGCTCGCGCTGCGGGTGGCCGTCATCGGCGCGCGGATGCTCGACTGGCCCGCCACGGCGCTCGGGGCCTGAGGCGCAGCGGCCCCGGGCCCCGGGGCTCGATGACGCCCCGGGGCCCGGACCGGCTGCGGACGGTTTTCGTTGCGGAGAATTTTGACGGTCAGCTGCCGCCGGTGCCGTGCAGCGCGTCGATGTCCCGGCGCAGCGCGGCGATGTCGAGGCTGGCCGCTTTCGCGTCCTCCTCGCTAATGATGACCCAGGCCTCGTCGAGGGCGGCAGCGGTCCACGCCAGGGTCGACTGCTGCAGCGCGCCCCAGGTCACCCAGGTGTCGAGCTGGCCGCCGTCCGAGCCGACCTTCACGATGCAGTGCCCGTCGCTGGGGTCCGGCTTCTGGCCGCCGCTCACCGTCCAGGGCTCGTGCTGGCTGAACAGGCTGTCGGCGTCGTCGGTCAGGTTCACGCCGACATACGTGCCATGGAACGCCTGGGCGGCCGCGTCCACCGCGGCGGGCTTGGTGTGGTCGACGGGCGCGAAGGCCAGGATCTTGCTGTCCCGGTACCAGGACAGGAGCAGGTCGGCGATGTTCGCCCCCTGGTCCTGGCCATGGTCGTAGCGGAGGTACTCGGCGACGAGCTGGTTGGAGTCCTCCCACTTCTCGGTCTCGTGCCCGGCGGCGGCCTTGGCCCGGCGGTAGTGTTCGCGGCCGGCGAATGTGCAGTCACCCACCCCGTCCGGGTGCGTGGTGCAGGTCTTGTCCGGGCCGTTGCCGAGCATGCCCCAGTCGGTGATGCCCGCCGACACGTCCACCGGGTAGACCGGGGCCGGCAATGGCGTGGCGAGGTAGCTGGAAAGCCACTGGATATTGAACCGCGCGCCGGGTGGCTTGACCGGCAGGCGGCCGCGAAGGCCAGCAGGTCGGATGTCAGGCATAGGGCTCCCCCGTTCGATACTGCCGGTGACTCTGGTGGTCACGGCGGAATCGACCGCGTGGCCAGCCTGGCTATCTGTCTAGACTGGCCGCCGCGCGTCAGGCTCATCCTGGCAGAGCCCGCAGGGGCAGGCCACGCTCACTTTCCTGGCATAACCGGGCACCGGGCATGAATGGCCGCATAATTGCCCGGGCGATTTCAGGACGAAATGCGGGACGGCATGCAGCGAGCCCGCCACCCCGGGGGGCGGCGGGCTCGTGATGGCCGGGTCAGCTCTAGTTCTCGCTGTGCTCGTGCTCGTGCTCGTGCTCGTGGTCATGGTCGTGCTCGTGCTCGTGGTCATGGTCGTGCTGGTCCTGGTCCTGGGCGATGCTCGCCCGCACCTCGTCCATGTCCAGCTCGCGGGCCTTGGTGATCAGCTCCTCCAGCGCCTGCTCGGGCAGCGCGCCCGGCTGCGCGTAGAGGACGATGTTGTCCCTGATGACCATCAGCGTGGGGATGGACGAAATGTTGAACTGCTGGGCCAGGCTGGTCTCAGCGTCCGTGTCCACCTTGCCGAACACCGCGTCCGAGTACTTTTCCGACGCCCGGTCGAAGACCGGCGCGAACATGCGGCACGGGCCGCACCAGGAAGCCCAGAAGTCCACCAGAACCATGTCCGCGCCGCCCACGACGGACTCAAAGTTCTGGCCCGTCAGTTCGACCGTAGCCATGGAGTATCTCCTCGTCTCAACGGGTATCCGCTGCCGAATACCCTCCGGGGTATGTAAACCGGGCCGGCCCCGGCCGCATTCCCCGGCGCCGTCGCCCTGCGTCCCTGGCGGTAGTAGCGAATTCCGGCCCCGGGTTATGCCCGGCGCGCCCGGCCAATTGGCGGCGGTCCGGCCGGACAACCGGCCGGACAGCCAGCTGGACAACCGGCCGGACCAGGCCGGGCAGCCCCTCAGCGCCGCTCCGGGGTGAGGCGGACCACGACCCCCTGGTTTCGCACGACCACGGTCACGCCGGGCATCGGCCGCCCGGTGAACAGGTACCGCCGCAGCCCCAGATACCGTGCCGCCCGGTGGTTTACCGATGGCTGATACCCGTGGGCGTGCAGCGCCCACGCCACGCCGAGAGTGACATCGCGGTCGTACACCCCGTTACTCACGATGGACAGCTTCAGCCGCTGGGGAGGCAGCATCTGCTCGATGCGCTGAGCGGCGAGGCGGGTGGCGCTTCACTTCCCCGGCGTGTATCGCGGCAGCCGACGCCCGGGCCTGCTGGGCCACCGCCGGCCAGATCCCCAGCCCGATCAGGGCGACGGCCGCGAGGCCGGTGACGCAGGCGCCCCAGCGCGCTGTGGATCCGCCTGCGGCGGGTCCGCCTGCGGCGCCCGGGGTGCCGCGCGGCGGCCGGCGCACTGCGGCCGGCCCGCCGGCCCGGCCGGTCACCCGCCGTGCGGCGAGCACGGCGGCGGTGCCGGTGGTCAGCCAGACGAGCAGTCCGGCCGGGAGCAGGACGACCAGGAGGTAATTCTGGGTGTGGTGGCCGATGTTGTGCTCCGGGATGCTGGAGTACGTGGCCAGGACGGCGCCGCTGGTCAGCAGGCTGACCACGGCCAGCGCGGCCAGCCGGCGGGATCGCAGCGGGCGGACCGCCACGGCTAGCAGGGCGGCGGTGAGAACCAGCACCGCCACCCCGAACGCGGGCGTGCCGCCGCCGATCACGCGCGCGATGCCCTCGAGACGGAACGACATCGCCGGCCGCCACCACACCGTGGGCGGCAGGACTGACGCGCTCAGCGCCTTCAGGCCGAACGCGGTGCCCGCGGGCTGCCGCGTTCCCAGGCTCCCGATAAGCATTCTGAGGTTGCCGGGGCGGCCGGTGATCTGCTGGATGAACGGAGCGATCCAGCAGGCCGCGCCGGCCATCAGGCCGAAAACCGCCCACCAGTACCCGGCCCGGGCCCGGATGGTGTCGGCCACCCCGGCCACCAGCGCCACCAGCACGAGCGCGGCCGAGGCGAGCGCGAACATCAGGTGAGCCTGAGCGGCCACCGACGCGGTGACGACGAGCACCGGCCACCAGCGGCGCCGCCCGGAAAGGACGGCCAGGCCGGTGGCCAGCGTGGCCAGGAAGAACATCACGCCGAACCATGGGTTCCACTCCGGCTCCACCGCGATCAGGGACTGCCACGCCACGGTGCCGACGATGATCCCGCTCGCCGCCAGGCCACCGAACACGCCGAACGCCGACCAGGCGGCCTCGATCGCGAGCGAGGCCGCGACCATGCAGCACAGCGCCGCGCCCCACACCACCCCGGCCCGCGGGTCGAGGTGAACCGGGATCGCCAGCAGCCAGTACTGCAGGGGCCCTGGGTCGTACGCGCCGTTGCGCAGCTGGGTGGCCTGACCGACCAGGGGGCCGTAGGGAGTCAGGACATCCCAGGCGCGAAGCGCGATGGACGCGCTGTCGGAGACGACCGGCGACTCTTTCTGCACCGAACGTATCGCGCCGATCACGAACGGTATCCAGGCCGCCAGGTGCGCGGCCAGCCGGAAAGCGATGGCCAGGCTGCCCGGCAGCACCGGCCGGCCTGGCGCGGGCGGCGCGGACCGGTCCGCCGCCAAGGTGACTGGCGGCCCGGTATTTTCGGTCATATTTCCTTATTATCCGGTGGAGGCATTACCGGGTGGAGGGTTTCCGGGGACCACATCGGAGCCGTCGGCGTCGATCCACTTGCCCGCGGGCCGCGGCGGCGCCGTCCAGCCGCCCATCACGGCCAGCAACTCCGCCGCCGACGGCCGGGCCAGGATCTGCTCCCGGTCGCCCGGGCGGACGAACCGCTCCTGGGTGGCGTGGTCCAGGAACCTCAGCAACCCGTCGTAGTAGCCCAGCAGGTTCAGCAGCCCGGTCGGCTTGGCGTGCAGTCCCAGATGGGCCCAGGTGACGATCTCCGCGAACTCCTCCAGGGTACCGATCCCGCCGGGCAGCGCGATGAACCCGTCGGCCAGCCCGGCCATCGTCGCCTTGCGCTCGTGCATGCCGGGCACCACCCGCAGCTCGCTCAGCCCCGGGTGCGCGACCTCGGCGTCCACGAGCAGGCCCGGGATCACCCCGATGATCTCGCCGCCCGCCGCCAGCACCGCGTCGGCCAGCGCGCCCATCAGGCCGACGTGCGCACCGCCGTAGACCACCCGGATCCCGCGGGCCGCGAGGGTCCGGCCCAGGTCGGCGGCCCCGGCCACGTACTCGGGCCGGCGCCCCGGGTTAGAGCCGCAGAAGACGCAGACCGACGTGAGCCGAGGCATCCAGGCTCAGGAATCCAGGCCCAGCGTGAACGTGGGCTTGGGGGTCGTGGCGGGCAGCCGGTGCTCCTCGCCGAGCCGGCGGATCGCGGTCCCGGTGGCCAGGAACTCGGTCGCGTGCTCGCCCCACACGTGGTTGGAGACCGCGATGCTGACGCCGACGATGCCGGACGCGCGGGCGACGGTCGCCTCGGCCTGCATCCGGACCAGGGCCAGCTCGCGGGCGTCGTAGACCCCCTGGGTGAACTGGAGCATCTCCTGGTTCCGCCCCGTCTGGCGCAGCGCCTGCATGGCCGACTGGTGCGCGATGTGGTAGACGCAGGTGCCCAGCACGAATGCCACCGGCACCGCCCCGCCGGCCAGCAGCCGGAAGAAGTCCTGCGCGGACAGGTCCGAGGTGAACGCGCGGCCGTCGGGGGCCCGGTGCGCGCCCTCGCCGCCCAGGGCCCGGACCGCGGTGCCCGTGGCCACGAACTCCAGCACGTCCTGGCCCCAGGCGTACATCTGCATCCGCAGGTTGACCCCGACTATGCCGTCGGCGCTGAGGTGGTCGGCCTCCGCACGCATCCGGGCCATGGCCAGCTCACGGGCGTTGTACATGGCCTGGGTGAGGACGTCCAGCTCGGTGTTCTGGGACCACCGGCCGATCTGCAGCCCGACATGGTAGATCGATGAGCCGACCACGAACCCCAGCGGCTCGAAGCCCGCCTCACCCAGCAGCACGTATTCCGATACCGACAGGTCGGAGGTGAACACCCCGTCCGCCTCGGCCCCGGCGGTGTGGGCCAGGCGGCTGTCCGCGGCCTGGGGCTCCCACGTCGTCGTGTCGTCGCCTGACCCGCCGCCGAACAGGGGCATCTGATTCTCCTTCGCCGGGACCGCGGCCCGGAGTCGCCGCAAGTCAACGGGGCCTCAGCGTAGTCGCCACCCGCCCCGGTGAGATGATCAATTGCTCATCGTTCACCCACAGATGGGACACCCCTGCCGAGTGACAGTCTTCTGCGTGCTGGGCGACGCGCACCTCGACGTCGTGGTCTGCCCGGAGGGGCCGGTGGCGGAGGAGACCGACACCCCGGCGCGCACCTGGGTCGGGCCGGGCGGCCAGGCGGCCAACGTGGCGGCGTGGATCGCGGCCCTCGGCGGGCAGGCCCGGCTCATCGCGGCGCGCGGCACCGACCAGGCCGCCCAGCTGGTGGCCGGCGACCTGCGCAACCGCGGGGTGTCCCTGTACGGGCCGGTGATCGACGGGCCGACCGGGGTGGTGGTGTCCCTGTCCTACGACGGCGCGCGCCGGTCGATGCTGACCGACCGGGGCGTGGGGCCGGAGCTGAGCGCGGACGCCCTGGACGAGGCGTGGCTCGCCGGCTGCGGCCTGCTGCATCTGCCGGCCTACAGCCTGACCCGTTCGCCGGTCAGCGGGGCCGCCCTGGCCGCGGCCGCCCGCGTGCCCCGGCTCAGCGTTGACCTATCATCGACGGCCGTGCTGCATGACTACGGCGTGGCCCGCTTCCGGGCGCTCCTCGGCCGGCTCCGGCCCGAGGTCGTGTTCGGGAACGAGGCCGAGGCGGACCTGATCGGGGAGCTCGGTGGAACGGGCCTGGCTGGAACCGATCTGGTGGTGAAGCTGGGCGCCCGGGGCGTGCGGGCCGGGGGCACGGTGTACCCGGCTCAGCCGGTGGACGCGGTGGACCCGACCGGGGCGGGGGACGCGTTCGCCGCGGGATACCTGGTCGGCGGGGTGAGCGTGGGCCTGGCCGCCGCCGCCCGGGCGGTGGCCAAGATGGGAGCGATGCCATGAGAATCGACCCGCTGGTGACGGAAGAAGTCCAGGACGCCCTGGACGACGGCCGGCCCGTGGTCGCGCTGGAGACCACGCTGATCTCGCACGGCTTCCCCGGCGGCGAGGGCGTCCAGGTGGCGCTGGCCTCCGAGGCCCGGGTCCGGGACGCGGGCGCGGTGCCCGCCACGATCGGCATCGTGGACGGCACGCTGCGGGTCGGGCTGGCCGAGCCCGACCTGAAGCGGTTCGCCAGCGCGGGCGGCGCGGCCCGCAAGGTGGGGGCCCGCGACCTGGCCGCGTGCCTGGTCCAGGGCGCGCTGGGGGCGACCACGGTCGGCGGCACGCTGGCGGTCTGCCGGCTGGCCGGGATCCGGTTCATGGCCACCGGCGGCACCGGCGGGGTGCACCGCGGCTTCGCCACGGTCCCCGACGTCTCGGCCGACCTGCCGCAGATCGCCCGCACCCAGGTCCTCGTGGTGTCGTCCGGCGTCAAGTCCATCCTGGACGTGGCGGCGACCGCGGAACTGCTGGAGACCCTCGCCGTGCCGGTGCTGGGCTGGCGCACCGCCACGATCCCGATGTTCTACAGCGCCGACGGTGGCCCGCCAGTCTCCGCGGTGGTGACCGAGGCCGCGGAGGCCGCCCGCCTCGCCGCTGTGCATTGGCTCCTCAACGGACCGTCCGGAGTGCTTCTGGCCAGGCCACCGGATCCTTCGCTGGACATCGAGCCCATCCTCGCCGAGGCGGTCGGCCGGGTCCGCGAGCAGGGGATCCGGGGGCAGGCCGTGACCCCCGCGGTGCTGGACCTGGTGCACGAGCTCAGCGGGGGGCGCAGTATCGAGGTCAACCGGCAGCTGATCGCCGACAACGCGGGACTGGCCGCGGAGGTAGCGGTGGCGTATGCGGGGCAGGACTGACCCACAGGGTCGCAACGGAGCGGAGAACCCCATGCGGATTGGCGTGTCACTGCCGGACCCGTCCGGACCGGATGCCCAGGGCCGGCCACCACTGGACCAGGTGCGCGACGCACTGCGCCGCGCGGCGGACGACGGCTTCGCGTCCGCCTGGATGAACAACATCTTCGGCCTCGACGCGCTGACCACGCTCGCGGTGGCGGGCAGCCAGGTGCCCGGGATCGAGCTGGGCACGGCGGTCGTCCCCACCTACCCGCGGCATCCGGCCGCCCTGGCCCAGCAGGCGCTGACCGTGGCGGCCGCCACGGGCGGGCGGCTGGCCCTGGGCGTCGGGACCTCCCACGAGGTCGTCATCGCGAACATGTTCGGGTACGACTTCGGCAAGCCGGTCGAGCACACCCGGGAGTACCTGTCGGTCCTGCGGCCGCTGCTGCACGGGGAGCCGGCCAAGGTGCACGGGAACCAGGTCAGTGCCGACATCACGCTGTCCACTCCCGGGCCCACGCCGGTCCCGCTCCTGCTGGCGGCGCTCGGGCCCCGGATGCTCCGGCTGGCCGCCCAGCTGGCGGACGGCACGGTGCTGTGGATGACCGGGCCCGCCACCGTGCGGTCCCACATCGTGCCGACCATCACCACCGAGGCGGACGCGCTGGGCCGGCCCAGCCCGCGGGTGGTCTGCATCCTGCCCATCTGCGTGACCAGCGACCCGGACGCGGCGCGGGCCGCCGCGGCCAAGGTCTTCGCCATCTACGGCCAGCTGCCGTCCTACCGGGCCATGCTCGACCGGGAGGGGGCGGCCGGCCCGGCGGACGTCGCGCTGGTCGGGGACGAGGCGGCCGTCGAGGCCCAGCTCGCTGACCTGGCCGACGCCGGGGTGACCGACTTCGTGGCCGGGGAGTTCGGCCGCGGGGACGACGCCGTGCGCACCCGCCGGCTCCTCATGTCGCTGCTCGGCACGTAAGCGGGGGGTGAGCCGGATGCCCTTCCTCGATCGCGCCGACGCCGGGCGGCGGCTGGCCGGCCTGCTGGCCAGCCAGCCGACGATCGAGCGGGGCGCGGGCACCGTGGTGCTCGGCCTGCCCCGGGGCGGTATCCCGGTCGCCTACCAGATCGCCCGGGTGCTGGACGCCCCGCTGGACGTCATCCTGGTCCGCAAGGTCGGCCTGCCCGCCCAGCCTGAGCTGGCCATGGGCGCGATCGGCGAGGACGGCGTCCGGGTGGTCAACTACGACGTGGTCGAGGCGGAACACGTCAGCGACCGGGAATTCGCCGAGGTCGAGGACCGTGAGCGGGCCGAGCTCGGACGGCGGGCCGGCCGCTACCGGGCCGGCCACCCGAGGGTGCCGCTGACCGGCAAGACCGCGATCGTGGTGGACGACGGGATCGCGACCGGGTCCACCGCGCGGGCGGCGTGCCAGGTGGCGCGGGCGCACGGGGCGGCCCGCGTGGTGCTGGCCGTCCCGGTCGCGCCGCAGGCCTCCCTCGACGCGCTGGCCAGCTCGGCCGACGAGGTGCTCGCCGCGGAAGTGCCCGAGCCGTTCCTGGCCATCGGCCAGTGGTACCAGGACTTCACGCAGACCAGTGACGCGGAAGTGGTCGAGCTGCTCCGCCGGTCCGGGAAAGGACCGGGTTCTCCCGCCGCGGCGGCCCCCGCGGACCGGGAGGTCATCGTCATGGCCGGGCCGGTCCCGCTGCCGGGACGGCTGACCATCCCGGACGGGGCGCGCGGGGTGGTGGTCTTCGCGCACGGCAGCGGCAGCAGCCGCAACAGCCCGCGGAACATGTTCGTGGCCGGGGCCCTGCACGTGATCGGCCTGGGCAGCCTGCAATTCGATCTGCTGACCCCGCAGGAGGAAGCGGACCGGGCCAACGTGTTCGATATCGGCCTGCTGGCCGGCAGGCTGTCCGCGGCCACCGGCTGGCTGCGCGGGCAGCCCGGGCTGGCTGAGGTCCCGGTGGGTTACTTCGGGGCCAGCACCGGGGCGGCCGCGGCGCTGCGGGCCGCCGCCGGCCTTGATCAGGAAGGCGGGGACGGCGGGATCGCCGCCGTGGTCTCCCGGGGCGGCCGCCCGGACCTGGCCGGGGCGGCGCTGGGCGCGGTCCGGTCACCGACCCTGCTCCTCGTCGGCGGGCTGGACGACCGGGTGCTCGAGCTCAACGTGGCCGCCCGGGCGCAGCTGCGCGGCGAGAGCCAGCTCGTGGTGATCCCGGGCGCCGGGCACCTGTTCGCCGAGCCCGGGACGCTGGAGCAGGTGGCGTGGCGCGCCCGTGACTGGTTCGCGCGGTACCTGCGGACCGGCCCGGCGGCGGTGGGCTGACCAGCCAGCACGGCGCTGGTGCTGGCCGCGGCCTTCTGGTGCGGCGTGCTCGGCCTGGTCCTCAACGGCGGCCTGGTCTGGGCCCAGGACCGGCTGCTGCCCTGGCACCAGGCTCAGCTGGGGGAGGCCGGGTGAGCGCGGCCGGGGCAGCCGGGCGGCCGCGCGGGCGGGACCGGTTCTCCTGGCGCCGGCTCACGCCCCTGCGCCGCTGGATCGTGCTCGCGGTGGTGGCCGGGCTCTGGGAGTTGTGGACCCGGGCCCGCCCCAGCAGCTTCTTCCCGCCGCCGTCGCAGATCGCGGCCCGGATGTACCACTTGTGGTTCTCCGGCCCGGCCACGCACCTGTTCCTGACCCACGACGCGATCGCGAACATCCTGCCCAGCCTGGCCCGGGTGCTGGCCGCGCTGGCCATCGCGGCGGCGGCGGGCGGCGCACTCGGCCTGGTCCTGGGCCGCTCAGCGGCCGCGGTCCGGGTCCTTGACCCGCTGCTCCAGTTCGCCCGGGCGCTGCCCGCGGTGACCCTGGTCCCGGTGTTCATCGCCCTGTTCCGGATCGGCACCCAGATGGAGGTGGCCACGATCGTGTTCGGGACCATCTGGCCGATCCTGCTGAACACCGCGGACGGGGCGAGGTTCCTCGACCCGGTCCAGGTGGAGACGGCCCGGGCGTTCCGGCTGTCGGCCGGGCAGCGGCTGGTCCGGCTGATCATCCCCGCCGCCCTGCCCAAATTCTTCGCCGGGCTGCGGCTGAGCATCGCCCTGGCCCTCATCCTGATGGTGTTCGCCGAGCTCGCCGGGAGCAGCAGCGGCATCGGCTACGAGATGAACAACGCCGAGAGCTCCTTCGACATGACCTGGGTCTGGGCCACCCTCGTGCTCATCGCCATCCTCGGGAACCTGCTCAACGCGCTGGAACTGGCCGCGGAGCACCGGGTGCTGGCCTGGCACAGCGGAGCCCGCCAGCACGGAAACTAACGGGAGCCGGGAGCGGCATGCTAGAGATAAACGACCTGACTCACTGGTACGGCGCAGCCCAGCCTGGACACGGCGAGGCCGGTCACCTGGCCCTGGACAAGGTCTCGCTCCGGGTCGCCGACGGCGAGCTGGTCAGCATCGTGGGCCCGTCCGGGTGCGGCAAGTCCACCCTGCTGCGCTGCGTGGCCGGGCTGATCACCCCGGCGTCCGGTGCTGTGGTCCTGGACGGGGCCCCGGTGGACCGGGTTCCCGACGGGCTGGCCGTGGTGTTCCAGGATTACAGCCGGTCCCTCCTGCCGTGGCTGAGTGTCCAGGACAACGTCGGTCTTCCGTTGCGGAGAAAAAGCGGCGGGCGGGCCGGCCGGACGGCGCGTGCGGAGCGGCGGGAGGTGGCGGCGCGGGCGCTGGAGACCGTCGGGCTGGCCGGCGCGCGGACGCGGTACCCGTGGCAGCTGTCCGGCGGGATGCAGCAGCGGGTGGCCATCGCCCGCGCGCTGGCCTGCGACCCGGTGCTGCTGCTCATGGACGAGCCGTTCGGGTCGGTCGATGCGCAGACCCGCGAGGACCTGGAGGACCTGATCCTGGCCGTGCGCCGGGAACGGGACATCACGATCCTGCTGGTCACCCACGACATCGACGAGAGCGTCTACGTCGGGGACCGGGTGGTGGTGCTCACCCGCGGACCCGGGCGGGTCCGCGCCGACCTGCCGGTGGACCTGCCTGCACCGCGGGACCAGATCAGCACCCGGGAACTCCCGGCCTTCGTGCACCTGCGGGCATCAGTGGGCCGCCTGGTCCGCGGGCAGGAGGACCCGGCGGCCGGGAAGACCGCTGACGCCGGCCACCGGGCCGCCGGGGGCCGGGTCGCCGGGAGCCGGGCCCGGGGCCGGGTCGTGATCACGCTCTGCCCCGCGCCCGCTTGGCGTGCAGGAACGCGGTCAGCCGGTCCAGCGGCCAGGTGTTGATCACCTCGTCCGGGCCGAGCCAGCCGCGCTGCGCGGTGCCGATCCCGTAGCGCATCACGTCCAGGTGGCCGACCGCGTGCGCGTCGCTGTCGATGCTGAACACCGCGCCGTGCCGGCGGGCCAGCCGGACATGCTCGGCGGACAGGTCCAGCCGGTCCGGGAACGCGTCGATCTCGATCGCGGTGCCGGTCCGCGCGCACGCCTCGTACACCGCGTCGAGGTCGGCGTCCACCGGCGGGCGCCGGCCGATCATCCGGGTGGTGGGATGGCCGAGGATCGCGACGTACGGGTTCTCGATGGCCCGCAGCATCCGCCGGGTCATCTCCTCGCGCGGCTGGGTGAAGTGGGAGTGCACCGAGGCCACGCACAGGTCGAAGCCCTCGAGGAACTCCGCCGGCCAGTCCACCTCGCCGTCCGGGCCGATGTTCAGCTCGGTGCCGTGCAGCAGCCGCATCCCGCCGTACTGGCCATCCAGGCGGCGCACCTCGGCCCGCTGGGCCAGCATCTTCTCGTCGGTCATCCGCTGCATGAACAGGTTGGGGGCATGGTCGGTGACCGCGTAGTAGGCGTAGCCGCGGGCCGCCGCGGCCTCCAGCATGTCGGCCAGCGGCGCGACGCCGTCGGTCAGGTTGGTGTGGGTGTGCAGGTCGCCGCGCAGGTCGGCCTCCGTGACCAGGACGGGCAGCCCGCCGCGCTGCGCGGCCTCGATCTCCCCGCTGTCCTCGCGCAGCGGCGGCGGGATCCACGGCAGCCCCAGCGCCTGGTACACCTCCTCCTCGGTCGCGGCGGCGAGCAGCGCCCCGCTGCCCGCGCCGGTCCCGGCGTCGAACACGCCGTACTCGGACAGCTTCTGCCCGCGGTGGATGGCCATCTCGCGGAGCCGGACGTTGTGCGCCTGCGACCCGGTGAAGTACAGCAGCGCCGCGCCCCAGCTGCCCTCCGGGACGACCCGCAGGTCGGCCTGGATCCCGTCGGCGGTGCGGATCGAGGTCTTCGCGTCGCCGCTGGCGATCACCTCGGCGGCCAGCGGCAGCTCCCGGAACGCGGCCATCAGCGCGGCCGGGTCCGCGGCCGCCGCGAGGATGTCCACGTCGCCGATCGTGTCCCGCATCCGGCGCAGCGAGCCCGCGTACGCGCACCGGGTACAGCCGGGCACGCCGGACAGCCTGGCGATGAGCTCCGTGGCCAGGTCCATCGCGGTGTCGATCCGGATCCGGCCCGCGGACCTGCGGATCAGCTCGATGCCGCGGAGCAGGTTCTCCCCGGACTTGGGGCCGAAGCCGGGCAGGCCCTCCAGCCGGCCCGCGGCGATCGCCGCTTCCAGCTCGTCGATGGAGTCGATGCCGCGCTCGGTGTACAGGACCATGGCCCGTTTCGGCCCCAGCCCGGCCACCCCGGTCAGCCGGCGCACCCCGTCGGGCACCCGGGCGCGCATCGCCTCCAGCTGGCGGATGTGGCCGGTGCCCAGGTAGTCGCGGATCTTGGCCGCGATGGCCCGGCCCACGTTCGGGATCTTGTCCAGCTCGGCGGGATCGACCCGGGCCAGGTCCTGCGGGTAGCCCCCGACCGAGCGGGCGGCCTTCTCGTAGGACCTGATCCGGAACGCGTCACCGCCGGTGATCGCGAGCAGGTCGGCGTACTCGGCGAGCAGCGCGGCGACCTCGTCGTTGGTGCGCACGGCACCGATTATCCGGGCCGTCCCGCTACGGCGGGCGCGGCCGGTTATCTAAGCCGTCCCGCTACGGCGGGCGCGGCCGGGTATCTAAGCCGTCCCGCTACGGCGGGCGCGGCCGGTAACCAGGCCCGCGGCCGGCCAGGCGGGCGTGATCCACGGCGTCGGTCACGCACACGGCGGCGTGTAACGGCGGCCGGGGACATAATCGGCCCACTCGCTCCTGGTCATCGGCTGTCCCGCGGTGGCGCACACGGCCGCGGCGGCGGCCCGCGCCTGGGTGTCCCAGAGCCGGACGGTGCCGTCGTTGCTGGCCGCGGCCAGCGTGCTGCCCGTGGGCGAGAACGCCACCGTCCAGACCTGCTGCGCCGGGCCGGTCAGCGCGGCCAGCAGGCGGGGCCGGGCGGGGTCGCGGACGCCCCAGAGCCACGCGGTGCCATCGGTCACCCCGGCGGCCAGCATCTGCCCGCCCGGGCTGAACGCCACCGAGTAGACGTACCCGCCCGGGCCGGTGAGCGGGCCGCCCAGCCGGACCGGCCGGGCCAGGTCGCTCACGTTCCACAGCCGCACGGTACGGTCGGCGCTCCCGACGGCCAGCGTGCGCCCGTCGGGAGCGAACGCCACCGAGATGGCGTAGCTCGCGAGACCGCCCAGCGGGTGCCCGATCCTCGCCGGGTCATCCGGCTGGCTCACGTTCCACAGCCGGGTGAGATCGTCCGCGCTCGCGGCCGCGAGCGTGCGGCCGTCCGGGCTGAACGCCACGTTGAACACCTCGGCGCCCGAGTCGAGCCTCCTCGCCACGAGCCGGGGGTGCGCCGGGTCCGTGACCGACCACAGCCGCACGGTCCCGTCGTCGCCGCTGGTGGCCAGCAGCCGGCGGTCCGGGCTGACCACGACCGATTCGACTATGCCGTTCGCCGACGCCGGGAGCGGCTGGCTGAGCCGGATGAGCGAGCGGTCGCCGGCGCCGATCCGCCACAGCTGCAGCATCCCGTCGGTGTACCCGGTCGCCAGGGTGCTGGCGGTGAGAAAGGCCACCGCGTTGACCAGCGTGTTTACCGGCCCGGGCGGCGCGGCGGACGCGAGTTCGGTCCGGGTGAGGGGATCCCACAGCTCCAGGGCGGTGCTGCCCACCGCGAGCAGACGGCCGTCGTCGCCGTAGACGGCGCTGTTAGCGGGGCCGCCGGTGAGGAGCACCGGGCTGGGCAGGACCCAGATCCGGACCTTGCCGTCCGCGTCCCCGGCCACCAGCCGGCCGTCGCCGTCCCAGGCCAGCGACGTGACCGGCTGGGGCTGGGGCAGGGTCGCGGTCAGCTTCCCGGTGGCCAGGTTCCAGACCAGCACCCGGGCGTCGCTGCTGCCCGCGGCCAGGCTGCGCCCGTCCGGGCTGAATGCGACGGCATTCACCCAGTCGGTGGCCCCGGTCAGCGCGGCTTCCCGGATGGGCCGGGCGGGCCTGGACACGTTCCACAGCCAGACCTTCTTGTCCTGGCTCCCGGCGGCCAGCGTCCGCCCGTCCGGGCTGAACGCCACCGAGTTGACCTGGAAGGCCGGCCCGGTCAGCGGCCGGCCCAGCGGCACCGGGTGCGCCGCGTCGGACACGTTCCACAGCCGGACGGTCTTGTCCGCGCTGCCCGCCGCGAGGATGGCGCCGTCCGGGCTGAACGCGACCGACTGCACGGAGCCCGCCGGGCCGGTCAGCGGCTGGCCGATCACGGCCGGGTGCGCTGGATCCGCCACGCTCCAGATCCGGACCGTGTGATCGTAGCTGCCCGCGGCCAGAAGCGACCGGCGGGCGCTGAAGGCCAGCGAGTACACGGTGCCCGACGGCCCGGTGAGGGGTGCCCCGAACCGGAGCGGACGAGCCGGGTTCCGCGTGTCCCAGAGCATCACAGTCTGCCCGGCGCCCGCGGCGGCGAGGAGGCTGCCGTCCGGGCTGAACGCCACCGCGTACAACGGCTCCTTCCGGTTCACGGCCAGCAGCGGACCGCTCATCGCCACCGGGTGACCGGCCCGGGCCACGTCCCACAGCCGGAGCGTGCCGTCCGCGCCGGCCACCGCGAGCACCCGGTGGTCGGGGCTGAGGCTGACCGCCTGCACCACCCCGGTCGAGTCGATGATCCGGGCCGCGGCCGGGCTGCCGGACGACTCCAGCAGGCTGGCCCGGGCGTCGGCGGTGGGCGCGATCCGGTAGGCGGCCAGGCTCAGCTGGGCCGCCAGCCCGGCGCTCTGCCCGCGCACCTGATCGGCCTCGATGGCCACTTCGCGCGACTGCGCGGTGTTCTTGGCCATGGTCGCGTTGTCCCGCGCGCTGGTGGCCGCCTGGCGCTGCTGGAAGGCGTACCCGGCCAGCGCGACGGTCACGAGAACGAGCACGGTGAGCGCCGCGACCAGGCGGCGCAGCCGCCTGGTGCGGTTCCGCTCCGCGGCCTGCTGCAGCCGTTCCTGCGCGGTCCCCGCGTCCACGAACGCCCGGGTCAGCGTGCCCAGGCTGTCCCGGTTGACCGGGTCGGCGGCCCAGTCCCGGGCCAGGGCCAGCTGGCCGCCGCGGAGCAGCGCCGCGGGATCCCGCCCGGCCTCGTCCCAGGTCCGGGCGGAGTCGCTGAGCCGCCGCCGGACCCGCAGGCCCTCCCGGTCGGCGTCGATCCAGGTGCGCAGCAGCGGCCAGGCGGTGAGCAGGGCCTCATGGGTGATCTGCGCCGTGTCCGCGTCCACGGTGATCAGCCGTTCCGCGACGAACCGGTCGAGTACCTCCCCGGCGGACGCGGTGTCGCCCGGCCAGTCGCGCAGCTCGGCCAGCCGCACCGAGCTGCGCGTCTCCGGCGCGTCGTCGGCCACGTACACCAGGTGCAGGAAGAGCCGCCGGGCGATGTCCCGCTGCTCCTCGTCCAGGGACCCGTAGACCTGGTCGGCGGTCCGCGCGATCGCGTGCTGGATGCCCCCGCTGGCCTGGTAGTCAGCCACGGTGCAGCCGGCCTCCGTGGCTGCGTGACCAGGTGGTGAGCAGGGCGTGGGACAGCAGCGGCAGTGCTCCGGCCTCGTGCCCGGCCCCCGGCGGGCCGCCCTCGGGGGAGTGGGGTGCGAGATCCCGCAGCAGCAGCTCGACCAGGCCGTCGTCCACGTCCAGCCGGGCCAGGTGGGCAGGCTCGACGATGGCGCGGCGCACCTCCTGGCGGGTCATCGGGACCACCACGACCTGGCGCTCCTGGAGGGCGCGGGCCAGCTCCGGGTACCGCAGCGCGCGATCGTAGAAGTCGGCTCGCAGGGCGAGCACCACGACGGCCGGCCCGGCCAGCGCGCAGATGGCCGTGATAAAGCGACGCTGCTCCGCCTCGTCCCGGCAGGCCGTGAATATTTCCTCAAACTGATCCACGACGATGAGGAGCCCAGGGTCCCCGCCCCCGGGGGTACCGGGCCCCTGGCCAGGGTCACTGCCGCCGGGGATGAGCCGGAGTGCCTCGCCCGGGCTGCGGCGGCCGGAGAGGATCCGGGGCGCTCCGGCCGGGTCGCTGCGCAGCGCCGCCTCGATGAGGCTGCTGTCCGGGGGCGCCCCCGGGTCCGGCCCGGCCGGGGCCAGCATGGCCAGCTGACGGGCCAGCTCGCGAAGGGGCGTGGCACCCGGGGTGAAGACCGCTAATCTGCGGCTGAGCGAGTCCGGGAGCGACGGGATCAGCCCGGCTCGCAGCAAGGACGACTTACCCGAGCCGGACGGCCCGACCACGGTCAGCGGCACGCCGGGCACCGGAGCCGCCGTGGCCAGCCCGGCCAGGCGGGCGGTGAGGTCCTCCCGGCCGAAGAACCACGCGGCGTCCTCAGGCCGGAAACTGGCCAGGCCCCGGTAGGGCGCCGGGGTGGCGGCCGGCCGCCGGCCGGGGCCGCGGCGGATCCGGTTGAGAGCGCTCATCCAGTCGCTGAGCTGGGCCTGGTCGGTCACGCCGCAGGTCCGCAGGATCCTCGGGAGCAGCCCGGGCTGGCTGGGCGGCGGCAGATGACGGCCCGCGAAGTAGTCTCCGGCGGTGCTGGCCGGGATGCCCACCGCCCGGGCCACCTCCCGCACGGTCAGCCCGGCCCGCTGCCGCGCGAGCGTCAGTTCCCGGCCGAAGTCCGGCGGGGTGGCGATCCGCCGGGGATCCGGCTGCTCAGGATCACCCCTCGCGCCCCTCGCCCTGGTGGCGCCGGCGGTTCCGGCTCCTCGTCACGCGGGCCGAGAGCCCTGGGTCCCCCCTCGCTGGCCACGTCATCCCCCCTCTGGATCGACCGCCCACGGGCCCGGTGACTGCTCGCCGTCCCGTGTCTGCATGACTCCTGGGAGGCGCGGTGAGTTGACATCAGAGGGGGAATCCGTCAGATCCACCGCGGATGACCAGGCTGTCCGACCTTGTCCGAGGGTTATCGGCGCCTTTGCGCGTGGCCGGGCGGCCCCGGACACTAGGCCATGGGTCCGCCCCGGGTGCGTGCGGGTGGCCCAGGTGAGGGGCATACGAACGTCCCCACGCCTGGCGCGGGCGTGGGGACACCCATCCCGGTCCCGTTCGGCGTGCGCTTGGGGGGGAAGGGGGCCGCCGAACGGGACCGGGATGGCGCTGCCCAGGGGGGTCAGGACCGGTCCGGCACCGGCCGCTCGTCCCAGGCCCGCTGCAGGGCCGCCAGCAGCGTATCGGCCGGCTGGGCGCCAGCCACGCCGTAGCGGCGGTCGATCACGAAGAACGGGACGCCGGTCGCGCCCAGCTGGGCCGCTTCCCGGCCCTCATCCGCCACGCGGCCGGTGTACCGGCGGGACAGCAGGGCCTCCCGCGCGGCCTGCGGGTCCAGGCCGATCTCGCCGGCCAGGCTCACCAGGTCGTCCACCGAGAAGATGGGCCGCGCCTCGCCGAAGTAGGCCGTGAACAGGCGGTGCCACGCCTCGGCCTGCTTACCCTGATCGGCCGCGTACGCGAGCAGCTCGTGGGCGAGCGCGGTGCTGCCCACCCGGTTGTCCAGGACGTGGTAGGGGCGCAGGCCCTCGGCGTCGGCCAGGCCCTCGACCCGCTGGGTCATCGCGTCAATCTGGCCGTCGTCCAGGCCCTTGTTCCGGAGCATCTCGCGGACGGGCTCACTCGACCCGGGCGGCGCGCCCGGGTCCAGCTGGAAGGAATGGTGGGTCACCTGCACCTCGTCGCGGTGCGGGAAACGCTCCAGCGCCGCCTCCAGCCGGTGGGTACCCAGCCCGCACCAGGGGCAGATGACGTCCGCCCACACCTCAACCTGCATCCGTAATCCTCCAGATCTCCGCGGCCGCAGTCAGCTACAACGGGCGGCCGGCCGGAAGCCTTCCCCGGCAGCGGCGGCAGCTGCCGCCGACCCTCAGCAAGTGTTGCCCCCGGGAACTCTTCCAGCGCGCCGTCGGCCGAGGTAACGTTCAAGCGGGTCCCGGGCCGATGACCCACCGAAGAGCCACTGCTGAGGGTGTGAAGTGGCCGCGCAGGTTGGCCTTGGCCGCGCAGACGTTCCCTCCTTGTCACTCCCCGGGACCCGCCAGCTCACCGCGCGGCCTGGGCCGGGCGGGACACCACGGCAGCGGGATTGGCAGGCGGGATTGGCGGGCAGGGCGTGAGCCGGGCGCACGACATCGGCGGGCAGACCGGGTTCGGCCCGGTCCCGCTGGGCGAGGACGGCCTGCCCTTCGAGCACGACTGGGAGGCCCGGGTCTACGCGCTGAGCGGCGTGCTCCGGGCGCGCGGCCTGTACAGCGTGGATGAGTTCCGGGACGCCATCGAGCGGATCCCGCCCCAGGAGTATCTCGGGCTGAGCTACTACGAACGCTGGCTGCGGGCGATCGAGACGCTCCTGGCGGAGAAGGCCCTGCTGGCCGGGCAGCCCCAGCCGCCGGACGACGCTCGGCTGGCTGGCCAGGGCCGGTTCGCGAACCGGGAGGATGGTTGACCCTGAGCCCGGGCACCCGGGTCCGGGCCCGGCTGGCCGACCCGGATCATCACACCCGGCTGCCGGCTTACGTGCGCGGCCAGACCGGGGAGGTAGTCGAGGCGGCGGGGCAGTGGCCGCTGCCCGACGACCGGGCCCGGGGCATCACGCCGCCCCGGGTCGAGACCGTCTACTCGGTGCGCTTCCCCGCCGCCGCGCTATGGGGCAGCGGGACGCACTGGGTCGTCGTGGACCTGTGGGAGTCCTACCTGGAGGAGGCGGGCTGATGGGAGCGGGTCACGCCGGGCACCCGGCGGCCGTCCGGGTGCGCCTGCTGGAAGAGCGGGTGATCGCCGCCGGGCTGGCCACGGACGCGGAACTGGACGCCACGCTGGCCCGGCTCTACGCGCACGCCTCACCGCTGAACGGGTCCCGCATCGTGGCCCGGGCCTGGGCCGATCCCGGCTATGCGGCCCGGCTCCTCGCGGACGGGAACGCGGCCGCGGCCGAGCTCGGCTTCGATACCGGGCACCCGGGCAGCGGGTACCGGCTCAAGGTCGTGGCGAACACCCCGGGCGCGCACAACATGATCGTCTGCACGCTCTGCTCCTGCTACCCGGTGTCGCTGCTCGGCCCCTCGCCCAGCTGGTACAAGAGCCTGGCCTACCGCTCACGAGCGGTCCGCGAGCCGCGCGCGGTGCTGGCCGAGTTCGGGCTGCGGCTTCCGGCTGACACCCAGATCGTGGTGTGGGACGCCAGTGCCGAGAACCGCTTCCTGGTCCTGCCGGCCCGCCCGCCGGGCACGGACGGCCTGGCTGAGGAGGAACTCGCCGCCCTGGTCACCCGGGACGGCCTGATCGGGACGGCTGCGGTCTGACCCGGCCCGGGACGCGGCACTCCGCTCGCCTCACGGGGCATTCGATCCCTCCTCGGCGGGTATGGCAGATTTCGAGGCCGTCCGTCCCGGCAGCCTGGACAACATTCGGCCGCGCCCCGCGCGGAACTGGGGGATCGCCATGAAACTGCTGGCTGCCTTGATCGCTGCGGTCGTGCTCGGCGTGATCGTCGTCAACCGTGATGACATCATCCGGTACATGAAGATGCGCCAGATGTAGACCGACCGGGAAGGTGTCATGACCACTGCCGCCGCCGTGGCCAGCGCGGTCGACTTCGCGACCTTCGGCGACTACCGCGTGAAGGCCCCGCCGCGGGCGGACGGGGCTTTCGTCCGCCCGCTCTACCAGTTCCAGGGCCGGGTGAGCGCGGACGGGTCCACCGGGTACCCCGCCGAGGCCGGCCGCTACCACCTGTACATCTCGCTCGCCTGCCCGTGGGCGCACCGCTCGGCGATCGTCCGGGCGCTGCTGGGGCTGGAAGACGTGGTGTCGATGTCGGTCGTCGACCCGGTCCGGGACGGGCGGGGCTGGGCCTTCCGGGAGGGCCCCGGCTACACGCCAGACCCGGTGAACGGCTTCACCCTGCTCCGGGACGCCTACCAGGCCACCGAGCCGGGCTACGACGGGCACGTCTCGGTGCCGGTGCTGTGGGACAGGGAGACCGGCCGCATCGTCAGCAACAACTTTCCCGACATCACCATCGATCTGGAGACCCAGTTCGGCCGCTGGGCCGACCCGGCCTTCGACCTGTACCCGGCCGCGCTGCGGCCGGAGATCGACGCGCTGAACGAGCGGGTCTACGTCAGCGTCAACAACGGCGTGTACCGCTGCGGGTTCGCCACCTCACAGGAGGCGTACGACAGCGCGGTGGCCGCCCTGTTCGACACCCTGGACGACCTCGACCAGCGCCTGGCCAGCCGGCGGTTCCTGTTCGGTGACTCGCTCACCGAGGCGGACGTGCGGCTCTGGGTGACGCTGGCCCGGTTCGACGCGGTGTACGTCACCCATTTCAAGGCCAACCTGCGCCGCCTGGCCGACTACCCGCACCTGTGGCCGTACGCGCGGGACCTGTACTCGATCCCGGCGTTCCGCACCACCACGGACTTCGGCCACATCAAGCGCCACTACTACGGGACGCACCCGCAGCTCAACCCGCTGCGGATCGTCCCGGCCGGCCCGGTCCTGGACTGGGACGCCCCCCCGGGCGAACTAGCTCGCCGGGGAGGGGAGGCGCGCCGCAGGCGTGTCCTCGCCGAGCCGGCGATTGACCCGGCAGCCGCAGCAGATGAAGTGCATACCGGAGCGGGCAAGTGGGGGGTCCGGGGGGGTCGCCCCCCCGGGCTAGCACAGCTCGGCGTACAGCGCCGCGGTCTGCGCGGCGATCGCGTCCCAGCCGAACTCGGCCGCGGCCCGCTTGCGGCCCGCCGCGCCCATGGCGTCCGCCCGCGCGGGATCGCTGATCACGGCGTTCAGCGCCCCGGCCAGCGCGGCCGGGTCGTCCGGGGGGACCAGCAGCCCGGTTACCCCGTCGGCGACCACCTCGGGGATGCCGCCGACCCGCGAGGCCACCACCGCCGTGCCGCAGGCCATGGCCTCCAGGTTGACGATCCCCAGCGGCTCGTACAGCGACGGGCAGGCGAAGGCCGTGGCGTGGCTGAGCAGCTGGATGACCTCGGGCTTGGCCAGCATCTCCGGGATCCAGATCACCCCGGTACGGTTCGCCTGCAGGCTGGTCACCAGCGCCGTGACCTCGGCGGCCAGCTCCGGCGTGTCCGGCTGCCCGGCGCACAGCACCAGCTGCGCCTCCGGCGGCAGGCTGGCGGCCGCGCGGAGCAGGACCGGGACGCCCTTCTGCCGGGTGATCCGGCCGACGAAGATCACCATCGGCCGCGACGGGTCCACCCCGAACCGGTGCAGGACCCCGGTCCGGTCGTCCGGTGCGTACTCCCGGGTGTCGATCCCGTTCCGGATGACCCGGATCCGGTCCGGGTCAACCGCGGGGTAGGCGGCCCGCACGTCCTCCCGCATCCCGTCGGACACCGCGATGACCGCGGCCGCGGACTCGACCGCCACCCGCTCGCACCAGCTGGACAGGGCATACCCGCCGCCGAGCTGCTCCGCCTTCCACGGCCGCAGCGGCTCCAGCGAGTGCACCGTCATCACGTGCGGGATCCCGTACAGCATCGAGGCCAGGTGCCCGGCCAGGTTGGCGTACCAGGTGTGCGAGTGCACCAGGTCCGCGCCGCCCACCGCGGCGGTCATGGACAGGTCGGTGGAGATGGTGGCCAGCGCCTGGTTCGCCCCGGCCAGCAGGTCCCAGGGCCGGTGGGCCACGGCCCCGGGCCGCTCCCCGCCCTGGCAGTGCACGGTCACGTTGACCAGCCCGGCCAGCTCCCGGGCCAGGTAGGTGACGTGCACCCCCGCGCCGCCGTACACCTCGGGCGGGTACTCGCGGGTGAGCAGGGCCACCCTGAGCCGGTCTGCGCGGGCCGGCGCGGGGGGACCGCCGGCCACGGTCATCCCGTTACTTTCTGGCTCTTGCCGACCACGGTGATGCCGGTGTCGGAGACCGCGAAGCCGCGTTCCCGGTCATGATCCTTGTCCACGCCGATCGTGACGCCCTCGGGCACGGTGACGTTCTTGTCCAGGATGGTGTCCCTGACCACGGCGTGCCGGCCGATGATCGTGTTGTGCAGGATCACCGACCGCTCCACCGTCGACCAGCTGTTGACCCGCACGCCGGGGGAGAGCACGGACTCGCGGACCAGGCCGCCGGACACGATGACGCCGTTGCTGACCAGGCTGTCGATGGCCCGGCCGACCCGATCCCCGGAGTCGTGCACGAACTTCGCCGGCGGCATGTTCGACGGGTTGGTCAGGATCGGCCACCGGGCGTTATAGAGGTTGAACACGGGATGGATCGCGCACAGGTCCATGTGTGCCTCGAAGTAGGAGTCCAGCGTGCCGACGTCGCGCCAGTAGCCGGCGTCACGCTCGCTCGCCCCGGGCACCTTGTTGGTCATGAAGTCGTAGACGTGCGCGCAGCCCTCGTCCACCATCATCGGGATGATGTCGCCGCCCATGTCGTGGCGGCTGTTCGGGTTGGCGGCGTCCTTGCGCAGCGCCTCGACCAGCACGTCGGTGGAGAACAGGTAGTTGCCCATCGAGGCGTAGGCCTCGTCGGGCCGGCCGGGCAGCGGGGGCGGGTCGGCCGGCTTTTCCAGGAACGCCTCGAGCGTGTGCCCGTCCGCGGCCGCCTGGATCACGCCGAACGCGGTGGCGTCCATGCGCGGCACCGGGATGGCCGCGACGGTGACCCCGGCCCCGTGGTCGCAGTGCTGGTCGATCATCTGCCGCGGGTCCATCCGGTAGACGTGATCCGCGCCGAACACGATGACCAGGTCGGGCCTCTCGTCGTAGATCAGGTTCAGCGACTGGTAGATCGCGTCGGCCGACCCGGTGTACCAGTGCGGGCCGAGCCGCTGCTGGGCGGGCACGGGCGTCACGTAGTTGCCGAGCAGCGTGCTCATCCGCCACGTGGTGGAGATGTGCCGGTCCAGGCTGTGGCTCTTGTACTGGGTCAGCACGGCGATCCGCAGGATCCCCGCGTTGACCAGGTTGGACAGCGCGAAGTCGACCAGCCGGTACATGCCGCCGAACGGCACGGCCGGCTTGGCCCGGTCGGCCGTCAGCGGCGCCAGCCGCTTGCCGGCCCCCCCGGCCAGCACGATGCCCAGAACCCGTTTATCTGCCATCTCCCACCCCTCACGTGCCATCTGCTTCTTTCAGCACGCCATCCAGGATCTGCTGCGCTTCTTCCTGGATGCGGGCCAGCTGTCCGGGACCGGCGAACGACTCCGCGTAGAGCTTGTAGACGTCTTCTGTGCCCGAGGGGCGGGCGGCGAACCAGCTATTCTCGGTGATCACCTTGATGCCGCCCAGCGGCTCGCCGTTGCCCGGGGCCCGGGTCAGCCGGTCCAGCACCCGCTCGCCCGCGAGTTCGCTGATGCCGACCTGGTCCGGGGAGAGCTTGGCCAGCAGGGCCTTCTGCGCCCGGGTCGCGGGCGCGTCGATCCGGGCGTACGCCGGGTCGCCGAGCTCGGCGGCCAGGTCCCGGTACCGCTCACCCGGCGACTGCCCGGTCACGGCCGCGATCTCCGAGGCCAGCAGGGCCAGGATGATGCCGTCCTTGTCGGTGGTCCAGACCTGGCCGTCGGTACGCAGGAACGAGGCGCCGGCGCTCTCCTCGCCGCCGAAGGCGATGGAGCCGTCCAGCAGCCCCGGCACGAACCACTTGAACCCCACCGGCACCTCGTACAACGTGCGCCCGGCTTTCCCGGCCACCCGGTCGATGATCGAGGAACTGACCATGGTTTTGCCCACCGCGGCGCCGGAGGGCCAGTCCCCCCGGTTCCGGTACAGGTAGTCGATGGCCACGGCCAGGTAGTGGTTGGGGTCGAGCAGCCCCGAGTCCGGGGTGACGATGCCGTGCCGGTCGGAGTCGGTGTCGTTGCCGGTGGCGATCGCGAACTCCGGCGCCCGCTCGATCAGTGAGGCCATCGCGTAGGGCGAGGAGCAGTCCATCCGGATCCGGCCGTCCCAGTCCAGGGTCATGAACCGGAAAGTGGGATCCACGTCCGGGTTGACCACGGTCAGGTCGAGCCCGTAGCGCTCGCCGATCTCGCCCCAGTACGCGACGCTGGCGCCGCCCAGCGGGTCAGCGCCGATCCGGACGCCGGCACTGCGGATCACGTCCAGGTCCACCACGGCCGGCAGCTGGGTGACGTACTCGCCCAGGAAGTCGAAGGAGCTGGTACCCGGCGCGTTCCTGGCTGCCTCATACCGCATCCGGCGCACCTCGCGCAGGCCGCCGGCCAGCAGCTCGTTGGCCCGGTCCTGGATGACCGAGGTGATCTGCGACCCGGCCGGGCCGCCGTCGGGCGGGTTGTACTTGAACCCGCCGTCCTCCGGCGGGTTGTGGGACGGGGTGATCACGATCCCGTCGGCCAGGCCCTCGGTGCGCCCCTCGTTGTAGGCCAGGATGGCCCGGGACAGCGCGGGGGTCGGGGTATACCCGTCCCGGCTGTCCACCAGCACGGTCACGTCGTTCGCCGCGAGCACCTCCAGCGCGGTCACGAACGCGGGCTCGGACAGCGCATGGGTGTCCCGGCCCAGGAACAGCGGGCCGGTGGTGCCTGCCCGGGCCCGGTAGTCGCAGATGGCCTGGGAGGTGGCGGCGATGTGATCCTCGTTGAAGGAGGAGCGCAGCGCCGAGCCGCGATGCCCCGACGTGCCGAAACTCACCCGCTGCTCGGGGACCGCCGGATCCGGGTGCAGCGCGTAGTAGGAGGTGACCAGCCTGGCCACGTCCACCAGATCCGCCTGGCTGGCCGGCTGGCCGGCCCGCTCGCTCACCGGCACGGTGGGCTCCCTTCCTTCGGTACCTAAGTGTTCCGGTAATCCGTGCTGGCCGCCATGGCCGGCGCCCTGCGGAAAGCAGCGCCCCCGAGATCAGTTTCCCCACAAGTGGCGGGTTATCCCGTCTCGCCGCTCGGGCTGCGATGATGGCCAGGTGACCAACAATTCCCGGCCACCGCTGACCCGGCGGGCCCGGCTCTGGGCAGCCGCGGAGGCCAAGGGGGTCCCGCTGCGGACCATCGTGACCGTCGCGCTGGTGGTGATCGCGGTCTACATGCTGGCCAAGGTGGTCTACCGGCTCCGCGACGTGCTGCTGCTGATCATCGTGGCCGCGTTCATCGCGGTGATCCTGAACCCGGCCGTGGTGGCCCTGCAGCG
This sequence comes from uncultured Actinomycetes bacterium, assembly GCA_963713815.1. Lineage (GTDB taxonomy): Bacteria > Actinomycetota > Actinomycetes > Streptosporangiales > Streptosporangiaceae > RYN-230. Next base: position 31,785 of record CAVQNH010000032.1, on the reverse strand, counting down.
GTGGAAGATCCCGCGCCGGGGCTGGGCGGTCTCGGTGGTCACCCTGTGGGGCCTGATCGTCTTCGCCGGCCTGGCCTTCGCGTTCGGCTCCCCGCTGGCCAACGGGATCAGCCACCTGGCCCAGAAGCTGCCCACCTACGTGGCCGCCGCGACCCACGGGCGGGGCTGGATCGGACATCTCGTCATCAAGTACCACGTGCAGGCGTGGGTGAACAAGAACGCGCCCAAGCTGGTGAACTTCGGAGAGGGGCTGGCCAAGCCGGCCCTGAGCCTGGGCAAGGGCGCGCTGACCCTGGTGCTCGAGCTGTTCACCATCTTCGTGCTGGTCCTGCTCCTGCTGCTGGAAGCCCCGAAGATGCGGACCGCCCTGCTGGGCTCGATGGACCCGAAGCGGGCGGAGCGCTACCGGCGGATCGCGCACGAGGTCAACCGGTCGGTCACCGGGTACATGCTCGGCAACGTCCTGACCTCGGTGATCGCGGGCGTGGTGGTGTTCGTCACGCTGCTGGTCACCGGTGTGCCGTTCCCGTACCTGTGGGCGCTGTGGGTGGCGCTGGTTGACTTCCTGCCGATGATCGGCGGGGCGCTGGCCGGGATTCCCACCGTGCTGTTCGCCGCGGCCCACTCGCTGACCGCCGGGATCATCACGCTGGTCGTGTTCCTCATCTACACCCAGCTCGAGAACCACGTGCTGAACCCGATCGTGATGAGCCGCACGGTCCGGGTCAACCCGCTGCTGGTGCTGCTGTCCATCCTGGTCGGCGGGGAGATCGGCAGCTGGATCGGCGGGATATTCGGGGCGTTCGTGGGGGCGCTGCTGGCCATCCCGGCCGCCGGTGCCCTCCAGGTCATCGTCCGGGAGATCTGGCAGGCCACGGATCCCGTGGTGGCGGCGGCCGGGGTGGCCGGCCAGGCGGTCGATGGCCCGGCGGACATGGCGGACGAGGCCAGCGAGGGCCCGGACGCCGCCCCCGGCACCGCTCCGGCAGGCCCCGACAGCTCCAATGGCTCCGACGGCTCGCTGACGGCTCCAATGGCTCCGACGGCGACGGCCGGCCCCCGCCGCCGGCCAGGTCCAGCCGGTGGGCCGCCCGCTTTCCGCGGCGCTGACCCGCAACCCTCCCTGGTGTGGCCGGCCCGGGACGGTTTTCGTTGCGGCGAAGTTCACGTCACCAGATCGTGTAACCCCCGTCGATGACGAGGACCGAGCCGGTCATGAACGCGGACGCGGGACTGGCCAGGAACACCACGCTCGGGGCGATCTCCTCGGGCAGCGCGGCCCGCTGCTGCGGGGTGTCCTCGATCCAGTGCCGCCGGAACTCCGGGCGGTCCACGGGGGCCATGTCGGTCTTCACGTAGCCGGGCGCGATCGCGTTGACCCGGATGCCCAGGCTGGCCCACTCCGCGGCCAGCGACTTGGTCAGCTGGTGCACCGCGGCCTTGGACGCGTTGTAGGCGGGCTGCCACTGCGGGCGGTTCACGATCAGCGCGGAGATCGAGCCCACGTTGATGATCGAGCCACCGCCCCCCTCGGCCATGTGACGGCCGCCGGCCCGGCTGCACCGCCACAGCGCCCGGACGTTCAGGTCGAACACGCCGTCCCACTCCTCGTCGGTGACCGACCAGGACTCGCCGTGGTAGCAGACGCCGGCGTTGTTGACCAGGATGTCCAGCCCGCCGAGCTGGGCGGCCGCGGCGTCGATGACCGCGTCCGCCTCCCGGGTGATGTCCGCGTCCAGCGCGGACACGGCCAGGCCCTCGTCTTTCATCTCCGCAACGGCCGCCGCGTTCCGGCCGGTGTCCCGGGCCACGATCATGACCTCGGCGCCCGCCTGCCCCAGGGCGGCGGCAAACGCCTTGCCCAGTCCCTGATTCCCGCCGGTGACCACGGCCTTGCGGCCATCCAGCGCAAAACGCTCCAGTACCCGCACCCTGTCCTCCTAGCTGACGGCGCCCGTTCCATTGTCGGACGGGGGGAGCCCGTAGCCGGGCAGCGAAGGCCAGCGGACCGCGACCACCACCGACGCCTCCTCCGCGTGCCAGGAGTGGCTGACGCCGTGGAACACCACGTAGTCGCCCTGCTCGGCGAGCAGCACGCTGCGGCCCGGGAGCTCGACCCGGAACCGGCCGCTGATCAGGATGAGCGCTGCCGACCGCTGCTCCCCGGCGACCCACTGCGCGCGCCGGTCACCGGGGGGATGGATGGCCCACTTGATCTCGACGTCGTCGCTGCGGCGGGGATCGCCGTCCGGCCGGAAGTGCCCGAGCAGCCAGCCCCGGCCGGCCGGGGCGTCGGCGGCCGCGTTCCCCACGTAGATCTGCTCCGTCATGCGCCCGGAGGCTAGCAGGGCAGCGGGCCGCCGCCGGCGCGCTGCGCGGCGGCGACGTCGGCGGCGACCTCGCACGGTGTCTGGACCGGCTCCCCCGCGCTGGCGTGGACGGCCAGGCGGCGCAGCAGCCTGCGGAACACCTGGCGGTCCTCGCCGGTGTCCAGGCCGCTGAGCAGCTGCTCCTCGGCCGCGTGCAGCTGCTGGTCCAGGCGGGCGAGGGCGTCGCGGCCGTGCGGGGTGGCCACGAGCCGCCGGGCCCGCCGGTCGGACGGGTCGGGGCGGCGCTCGATGAGCCCGGCGGCCTCGAGGTCGTCGAGCAGGTAGGTCATGACGGTACGGTCCACGCCCAGGCGCTGGGCCAGCGCCTGCTGGCTGCGGTGCTCGTCCCCGGCGGCCGAGGCGAGGACCTGGTAACCGCGGGGACCGCCCGGGAGGCCGGCCAGGGCCTCGTGGGCGGCCTTCACATAGCCGCGGAAGACGGCGCCGAGTGCCCAGCCCAGGTCGTTGCTCAGGGCGCAGGTCTCGGGGTCCGGGACGGGGGCAGCCTGGGTCCCGGCCAGGGATCCGGAAGGTGCCGCCATGCGTTCAGGCTACCCCAGATCCGCTAGACTGCCGATGAGTTGCTTTACAGATGTTCTGTGGTGCAGACTAAATACATGACAACAGGAGCTCAGATGAGCGAGCCTTCCCCGGCGCGGCCGTCCGTGGTGGTCCTCGGCGGCGGCTACGCCGGGATCAACGTGGCCAAGTCCCTCGATGACGTGGCCGACGTGGTGCTGGTCGAGCCGAAAGACGCGTTCGTGCACAACGTCGCCGCGCTGCGCGCCCTGGTTGACCCGGGCTGGCTGCCGCGGATCTACCTGCCCTACGGCGGGCTGCTCAGCCACGGCCGGGTGGTGCAGGACCGGGCGGCGAAGGTGGACGCCGGCCGGGTGACGCTGGCCTCGGGAGAGGAACTCGCGGCCGACTACCTGGTGCTGGCCACCGGGTCCAGCTACCCGTTCCCGGCCAAGAGCGACGTGGACCGCACCGTGGACGCGCACGAGAAGACGCTGGGCACCCACGCGGCGCTGGCCGCCGCGGCCCGGGTGCTGCTGGTGGGCGCGGGGGCGGTCGGCATCGAGCTGGCCGGGGAGATCAAGGCGGTCTGGCCGTCCAAGCAGGTGACGCTGGTCGATGTGGCCGACGACGTGCTCGGCGGCCCGTTCCGGCCGGAGCTGAAGGCGGAGCTGCGCCGCCAGCTCGCCGACCTGGGCGTGCAGGTGCTGCTGGGCAGCCCGCTGGTGGCCGCGCCGCCCACCGAGCCGGGTGAGCCGGGGGCCTTCACGGTGCGGACCCAGGCCGGCACCGAGGTGACGGCCGACATCTGGTTCCGCTGCTACGGCGTCATCCCGGTCAGCGACTACCTGGCCGGCGGTCTCGCCGGGGCCCGCGGGGCGGACGGGCACATCGAGGTCACCCCGACGCTGCAGGTCGCGGGCCAGGACCGGGTGTTCGCGCTGGGCGACGTGTCCACCGCCGACCGGAAGGTGGCAGGCGCGGCGGGCCGGCAGGCGGTGGTCGTGGCCGGCAACATCCGGGCGCTCATCGAGGCGGGCCCGGACGCGGCGGGCATCGCGCTGGCCGAGTATGAGCTGTCGCCGCCGGGGATCGTCGTGCCGATCGGGCCGGAAGGTGGATCAGGCCAGCGGCCCGGCAGCGAGGACCTTCTCCCGCCGGAGATGGTGGCCCAGCTCAAGGGCCGGGACATGATGGTGGACCGGTTCGCGGAGCTGCTCGGGGTGCCCGCCACGGACCCGGCGCCGGGCGGCCCGCCGGAGGGGTAGCCACGAAGTGTCGGTGCCCCATGGGACGCTGGGCGTGATGAACGAACCCGACGCACCGCACCGCTGCGACTGGGCCGAGGGCTCGGACGCGATGCGCGCCTACCACGACGACGAGTGGGGCCTGCCGTCCCGGGACGACCGCTACCTGTTCGAGATGCTGATCCTCGAGGGTGCCCAGGCCGGGTTGTCCTGGTCCACGATCCTCGGCAAGCGGGACAACTACCGCCGCGTCCTGGACGGCTTCGATCCCGGGCGGATCGCCCGCTACGACGACGCCAAGCTGGCGGCGCTGCTGGCCGACCCGGGTATCGTCCGCAACCGGCTCAAGGTCGCGGGCACCGTGCGGAACGCGCGGGCGTTCCTGGCCACCCAGGAGGAGCACGGGTCGTTCGCCAGCTACCTGTGGGCCTGGGTGGACGGCACGCCGCTGGTCAACCGCCCGCGCACCACGGCCGGCCTGCCCGCCCGGACCGAGCTGTCCGACCGGGTCAGCAAGGACCTGAAACGGCGCGGCTTCACGTTCGTCGGGTCCACGATCACGTACAGCTTCCTGCAAGCGACGGGCCTGGTTAACGATCACCTGGCCAGTTGTCCGGCTCTCGGTGCCTGTCCGACTAAGGGGCCGGGAGCTGGTATTTAACGGCGTTGCGGGGTGATCAGGTCGGCCGGATCTGGCATCATGGACCGTGAGATGAGTAATCCCCGCTTCCCCGTTACCGTGACTCAGCTTCCGGTACTGCGCTGCGAAATATGCCAGCGCACCATCGCCCACAAGCCCGGCCAGGCCAGTGAAGTCCTGACCGAGCATTACCGTCGCGCGCACCCCGAATCCCTCGAGGCTGCGACGGGCCGCCCCGTCTGACGGTTTTCCGCGCGTCCCGCTGACCCTTGCGATGTGCGGGGGCTGCGAGAATGCCGCCATGCGGAGTATCCAGAAATCGTTGTCCGCTGGCTCTTCACCGGCCAGCCCGTCGGCTGCAGGCTCAGCCGGCTCGATCCTGAGTATCGGATCGAGCGGCTCGATCCTGTCCATTGGATCGGCCGGCTCGATTCTCTCGATCGGGTCGGCCGGTTCGATTTTGTCTATCGGGTCGGCTGGCTCGGTGGCCTCGGCGTTTTCGGTCGGTTCCGCCGCCAGCGCGCTGTCGATTCTGTCCGGCTTCTCCTACCGGTCGATCCTGGCCTGGCGGGCAGCCGGCGTCATCGGTTCGCGGGCGCGCCGGAGGGAATGACCCGGGGGAAATAGAGCGGTAGCGAAGGGGGGCTCGGGCTCATATGTCAGCTGTCGTAATCGCGACCGCCTACGGCGGACCCGACGTGCTCGAGATCGCCAATCAGGCACCGGGTGAGCCCGGTCCTGGCCAGGCGCTCGTCGAGATCCGGGCGGCGGGCGTCAACCCCGTCGACGTCAAGGTGTACAGCGGCGCGTTCGGTACCGACCCCGCCCGGCTGCCGCTGCGGCTGGGCTCGGAAGCCTCGGGCGTGGTCGCGGCGGTCGGGCCCGGTGCGGCCGGCCCGGCCGGCCCGATCGGGGTCGGTGACGAGGTGATCGCCTACCGGGCACCGGGTGCCTACGCCGAGGAGCTGGTGGTGCCGGCCTCCGCGCTGGTGCCCAAGCCGGACACGCTGGACTGGGCCCAGGCCTCCGGCCTCATGGTGGCCGGCGTGACCGCCTGGCATCTGCTGGCCGCCACCGGGGTCGGCGCGGGCGACACGGTGCTGATCCACGGGGCCGCCGGGGGAGTGGGCGTGATGGCGGTGCAGCTTGCCCTGGACCGCGGGGCCGCCGTGGTGGGCACGGCCAGTCCCGCCAATCATGACTTCCTGCGCGAGCTCGGCGCGATCCCGGTCGAGTACGGCACCGGCCTGATGGACCGGGTCGCGGCCGCCGCGCCCGGCGGCGTGGATGCCGGGCTGGACCTGGCCGGCACCGACGAGGCCCTGGACGTGTCGTTCGTGCTGGTCCCGGACCGGACCCGGATCGCGACCATCATGTCGTTCGAGCGCGGGCTGAACACCGGGATCAAGGTGCTGGGCGGCGCCCCCGGCGCCGATCCCGGCACCGAGATCCGGGACGCCGCCCGGCTGGACCTGGCCCGGCTGGCCCAGGACGGGAAGCTCCGGGTGTTCGTGTCGCACACCTTCCCGCTCGCCGAGGTGGACCGGGCCCACGAGGTCATCATGCAGGGGCACACCCGGGGCAAGATCGCCCTCATCCCGTAGTCCTTCCACGGGTTCCATTCGCCTATTGACCGGCCGCGCGGTGAGGCATACTCTCAGCCCACTATTAGGAAACTTTATTAATAGTTTGTTTCGCGGCCCGGTCATGACCCCGAGGAAAGGATCTCAGATGCGACGATCACGCTTGGCCCTGCCGTTGCTGGCCGCGCCCCTGCTCGTGATGGGGGCCTGCGCCGGGTTAGCAGCCCCGGCGGGCGCGGCGGCCAGCTTCCCCGCTCACTACGCCGCCCCCTACCTGCAGATCAGCAGCGGCGACGCGGGCGATATGGCCGCCGATCTCAGCGCCAGCGGCGACCCGTACTACACGCTGGCGTTCCTGATCCCGCAGTCCGGCTGCACCCCGGAATGGGAAGACGGCGGCAACTCGGTCGGGGCGTTCACCTCGCAGGTCAACTCGCTGAAATCGGCCGGCGGCAACGTCATCATCTCGTTCGGCGGCGAGAGCGGCGGTGAGCTGGCCCAGACGTGCACCTCGGTCTCGTCCCTGACCGCCGCCTACGCCAACGTGGTGAACACCTACGGCGTGAACCGGCTGGACTTCGACATCGAGGGCGGCACGCTGGGCGACACGGCCTCGAACAACCGCCGGAACCAGGCCCTGGCCGCCCTCCAGGCGCAGGACCCGTCGGTCCAGGTCGACTACACGCTCGCGGTGGCCCCGAACGGGCTGCCCTCCGCGGAGCTGGGCGTGCTGCAGAGCGCGCAGACCTACGGCGTGAAGGTCAGCGTCGTGAACATCATGACCATGGACTTCGGCAACGGCCAGAACGCGCTGGCCGACGCGGAGTCCGCGGCGCAGGCGACCGCCTCGCAGCTGGCCAGCCTGTACGGGATCAGCACCAGCGCGGCGTACGCCCGGATGGGGCTGACCCCGATCGCGGGGCAGAACGACGACAACGAGTACTTCTCCCAGGCCAACGCGTCCACGCTGGAGAGCTTCGCGGCCTCCAACGGCGTCCAGGAGCTGTCCTTCTGGGAAGTCGACGGCTACGACAAGCCGGTCGGCTACGCGTACTCGAAGATCTTCAACCAGATCACCAGCGGCAGTACGGGCGGCGGGGGCGGCGGGGGCACCAGCGCGACCGGCCCGGTCACCGGCTACGGCGGCCTGTGCCTGGACGTGCGCGGCGCCAGCTCGGCCGACTTCACCGCGGTGCAGGTCTACACCTGCAACGGCACCGGTGCCCAGCAGTGGACGGTCGCCAGCGGTAACACGCTGCAGGCGCTCGGCAAGTGCCTGGACGTGGACGCGGCGGGCACAGCGAACGGCACCACCGTGGACCTCTACACCTGCAACGGCACCGGCGCCCAGGTCTGGGTGCCGCAGAGTGACGGCGCGCTGCTGAACCCGGAGTCCGGGAAGTGCCTGGACGACACCGGCTGGTCCACCACGCCCGGCACCCAGGCGCAGATCTGGTCGTGCACCGGCGGCGCCAACCAGTCCTGGACCCTCCCCACCTGATGCCGCCTGGGCGGGCCCCCGCCCGAGCGGCCATGATCCTGGTCAAGTGCTGCTGTGATATCGCAGTACTTGACCAGGATCATGAACGTTAATTGACGCCGATCATGAAAAGTGATCGGCCAGGGCCACCTCGGCGGCGTTCTGGCCGCACATGCCGTGCACACCGCCGCCGGGCGGGGTGGAACTGGAGCACAGGTACACACCGGGGATGGCGGTCCGGTACGGGTTCCACCGCGGGGTGGGCCGGAGCACGGTCTGCAGCAGCGTGCCCGCCCCGCCGTTGATGTCGCCGCCCACGTAGTTCGGGTTGTAGCGCTCCATGTCGGTGGCGGTATGCACCGACTTGGCCAGGATCAGGTCCCGGAACCCGGGCGCGAACCGCTCGATCTGGGCCTCGATCAGGCCCGAGACGTCCGCCGGGCTGCCCGAGGGGACGTGGCAGTACGCCCACAGCGTGTGCTGGCCTTCAGGCGCACGGGTGGGGTCCACCACGCCGGGCTGGGCCACCAGGCAGTACGGCCGTTCCGGCATCCGCCCGGCGGCCACGTCGGCCTCGCTGCGGGCCACCTCGGCCAGCGTGCCGCCGAGGTGGACGGTGCCGGCCTCCCGGCAGGCCGGGGCGGCCCAGGGCACCGGGCCGCTCAGCGCGAAGTCGACCTTGCAGACCCCGGGCCCGTACCGGAACCGGCGCAGCGCGGCCAGATGCGCGCCGGACAGCCGGTCCCCGGCCAGCGCGATCAGCTGCCGGGGGGTGACGTCGAGCAGGACCGCCCGGGCGGGCGGCAGCTCGTCCAGCGACCGTACCCACCGGCCGGTCTCCACCTCGCCGCCGAGGCCGGCCAGCTCATCGAGCAGCGCCCCGGCCAGGCGGGCGCTGCCCCCCTCGACCACTGGCCAGCCCACGGTGTGCGCCGCCATCGTGAGCAGCAGCCCGAACGCGCTGGTCACCGGGGCGCTCAGCGGCAGCATGGAGTGGGCCGCCACCCCGGCGAACAGGCCCTGGGCTTCCTCAGTGCGGAACGAGCGGGCCACCACGGTGGCGGGCGGCAGGCCCTCCAGGCCGAAACGGGCCATGGCCAGCGGGTGGCGGGGTAGTGACCGGATCGGGCCGAGTATCTCCGGCAGCGTCAGCCCGGTATCGCGCACCAGCGGGCCGAGCAGCCGCCGGTAGGCGCCCGCGTCGCGGCCCAGGCTGGCCGCGGTCTCGTCAACCGAGCCCGCGACCGCCGCGGCCCGGCCGCCGTCCAGCGGGTGGGCGAACGCGACCTTGGGCGTGCACAGCGTGACCCCGCGCGCGGCCAGGTCGATGCTGGTGAAGAACGGCGAGGACGCGGCCAGCGGGTGGACCGCGGAGCACACGTCGTGCCGGAACCCCGGGAGGGTCAGCTCCGCGGTCCGGCAGCCGCCGCCGGGCGTGTCCGCGCCCTCGATGAGCCGGACCCTGAGCCCCGCCCGGGCCAGGGTGATGGCCGCGGCCAGGCCGTTGGGGCCGGAGCCGACCACGATGGCGTCGGTCTCGGGCGCGGCAGGGCTCATAGCTCGAGTATCCCGCCCTCGGCGGCCACGAAGATCTCCGGTGTGCCCGGTGTGCCTGGTGCGCCGGATGAACCGCGTCCCTCAGGGCCGCCGGGGGCGAACGAGCGGGCCAGCGCGTCCAGTTCGTCGTCGGTCCGGCCGGGCTTGTGGTGGGCCAGCGCCACCCGCCGCGCCCCGGCCCGCCGTCCCAGGCCGGCCGCGTACTCCGCCGCCGCGTGCCCGAACGCCGCCTCGGCCGGCACCTCCGCGGCCAGCAGGAACGCGTCGTGGATCAGCAGGTCGGTGCCGGCCGCCAGGTCCAGCGCGGCGGGATGGTACTCGCCCAGCCCCTCGGGCCCGGGTCCGAGCACGGTGGGGCAGTGGTCGGGGATGTAGGTCAGCACCGAGTGCCCGTCGCTGACCCGGTAGCCGTAGGTCCGGCCGCCCTTGTGCGGCACTTCGCGGGCCTCCACCGTGAACCCCTCGGCCTTGAGCTGGCCCGGGGCCAGGGAGCCGAACGTCCAGTCACCGCGCAGCCCCTCCGGGCCGATCGGGAAGTGCGGCGGGGACATCCCGCGGGCCAGCGCCGCGGCCGCGCTCTCCCCGGACTCCTGGGCCGGCAGCAGCAGGGTGACCCGGGCACCGTCGCGGTCGCCGCCCCGGAAGAACGGCAGGCCGTGCACATGGTCCCAGTGCAGGTGGGTGAGCAGGATGGTGCCGGTGAAAGGCCCGCCGCCGAGCAGCGGGGTGACCTGGCGGAGGCCGGTGCCCGCGTCCAGCACGAGCACCGGCCCGGCCGCGTCGTCGTGGCTGATCGCCACGCTTGAGGTGTGCCCCCCGTAGCGGAGGAACTCCGCTCCTGGTGCGGGCGTCGAGCCGCGCACGCCGCAGAGGTGTACGCGCACGTCAGCCCCGGCCGGCGTCTTCGCGCCGGTGCCCCCCGGACAGTTCCACGAGCGCGTCGTGGTCGAACTGGCTGGCCTCGACCGACGCCACCCGGCAGTCGGTCACCGCGGTCAGCGTGGACGTGCGGACCCCGCCTTCCAGGTGGGCCCGCTCGCCGAGCATCGCCCCGGGACCGTACTCGGCGAGCTGCTCGCCGTCCCGCTCCACCCGGACGACCCCGTCCAGCACCAGGTAGATCGAGGTTCCCGGTTCGCCCTGGCGGACCAGCGTGTCGCCCGCCCGGGACCGGCTGATCACCGGCTTGGCCGCGCCGTGCATGAGCTGCACGGACAGCGCCCGTTCCAGGGCGGACTCGACCGCGGTGACCAGCGCCGGGGAATCCTCGTCGCCCCACGGGCTGTGCTTGCCGAACGACGTGCCGGACCAGCCGGCGTAGTCGGTCAGGCCGGACTTGTGGCTCAGGCTGGCCGTCGGCGTCGTAGACCCAGTGCCGGGGGAACGCGCTCGCCCCGGTCATCGCGGGCTCGGCGGTGCCGTCGGCGTGCAGGGTCAGCGTCAGCGTGGTCCACACCAGCGGGGCCAGCCACTGCACGTAGGGGGGGTGCTTGACCGTCCGGGGCATCGGCACCCCGGTGCGGCCGCCAACGGTCTGGGTGAACCGCACCCAGCCCGGCCCCTGCTCGGGCGGCCGCTGGATGTCGGGCAGCTTGACCGCCTGGAAGCGGGCGTGCAGGCCGGCCAGCTGGAGGGTGGTGGAGCCGATCATTCCGGACCCGGCGTAGCCGGCGTCGCTGATCTGCCCGTCGTCGCCGACCTCGATCCAGGCCCGCAGCACGTTGGCGAACCGGAACTTGTCTGCCGCGCGGAGTTCCTCGAGGTCCCCGAGTTCCGCGGACGGCGGGTCGTCGTAGTGGCCGAATCCCGAGTCGAAAGCCAGCCCGGCTGGGGCCGGTGACTGCCTCAGACGGGATCCACGAGACTGAGGTAACGCTGCTTTCGTATCGCATGCTCCAAGACTCGTCCCTCGCGCGGCCGCACGCCAGGGTGCTGACTGGCGTCTGCCAGGCCCGCCGGCTGGCGTGCTGCCCGTGTCCCCGGCTGGCGTGCTGGCTGACCCGCGCCGGTGTGCCTACCACCCTTGCCGGTCCCGGTCCCTCTGTAGCTAAATCATCCCATGGGAGCGGCCTGGCTCATCGTGCGCGCCGATCTGCGGCGGCGCCGGCGGCCCATGCTGGCCATGGCCCTGCTGATCGGCCTGGTGAGCGGGGTGGTGCTGGTGGCCGCCGCAGGGGCGCGGCGCACCGACACCGCCTATCCGCGCTTCCTGAGCCGCAGCCACGCCGCCGACCTTCTGGTCAGCCCCACGCAGTCCGGGTTCCATGGCTACTTCCAGGCCATCGCCGGCCTTCCGCAGGTGGCCTCGGCCGACGTGGTGGCGTTCCTGCAGATGTCCTTGCCCGTACCGGGTGCGTCACCCTTCTCGGGCATGGTGGCCGAGGCGAGCCCCTCGGGCGGCGAGGGCGTGGCCATCAACCGGGTCAAGGTCCTGGCCGGGCGCATCTTCAACCCGGCGGACCCGCATGCGGTCATGATCAGCCCGGCGCTGGCCGGCCGGGAGCACCTCCGGCCGGGCGGGACGCTGCATCTGATCGGGTACCCGCAGCGGAACGGCAACCCCGACATCGGGGGCGCGGTCCGGCTGGCCTTCCGGGTGTCGGCCATCGTGGTGACCGACGACGAGATCGTGCCAGCCACCCATGAGCTGGCCGAGCCGCGAGTACTGCTGAGCCCCGCGTTCTCCCGTACCCGCCTGGCCCGGTCCTTCAATCCGGCCGGTGGTGCCAGCTACGTGGTCCTCCGGCCCGGTGCCAGCGCTGCCGCATTCACCAGCCAGGCCATCGCCCTGGCTGCGCGGTACCGGGTGGGGGCCGTCCAGGTCGTCCACCTGGCCACCGAGTATGCGGCCGCCCAGCGGGCCATTCAGCCGGAGGCGGTGGCCCTGGCGATTTTCGCCGCGCTGGCCGGCCTGATCGCGCTGGCTGTCCTCGGACAGCTGCTGAACCGCCAGCTCGTCCTCGACTCGGCGGAATTCCCGATCCTGCGCGCCTTCGGGATGAGCCGGCACCGTCTCGCGTTGCTGTCCCTGGCCAGGGTGGCCCTGGTGACCGCCGCCGGCGCGGTGGTCGCGATCGCGGTGGCCATAGCCGCGTCCCCGCTGATGCCCATCGGGCCAGCCCGGTTCGCCGAGCCCAGCCCGGGAATCGACGTCAACCTGCCGATTCTGGGCATCGGGTTCGCAATCATCGCCCTGGCGCCGCTCCTGGCGCAGATACCCGGGGCGGTGCGGATCGCTAGCCGCACCCCCGGCGCGACCGGGCTCGAGGAGCCGGCGTCGCACGTGCGGCCCTCCCGGCTGTCCCCGGCGCTGGGCCTGATCGGCTCGGTGCCGGGCAGCCTGGGAGTGCGGATGGCCTTCGAGCCCGGTCACGGGCGCACCGCGGTGCCGGTACGCAGCGCGCTGGCCGGGACGATGCTGGCGGTGGCGGCGGTCGTGGGGGCAGTCGTCTTCGGAGGGAGTTTCCTCAGGCTGGTCGGCACGCCGCACTCGTACGGGCAGAACTGGGACCAGCAGCTTGATCTGCAGGTCGGGTCCGTGCCAGCCAGCCTCGGCGCGGGCGTCCTGGCCAGGATCGGCGGCCTGGACCAGTACGCGGGCGGCAACTATGGGCAGGTCAGCGTCGCTGCCCGCGGCCGCGGCAGCGGCACGACGGTACCTGCGATCGGGATCGACCAGCTGCACGGCACCGGGTTCCTCACCCTGCTCGCCGGCCGGGCTCCAGCCGGGCCCCGGCAGATCACCCTCGGCCCCCACACGCTGCGCATGCTCGGCCTGCATGTGGGGCAGCGGGTCCGGGTCACCGCGAACGGCAGCCCATCCATGATGCGGATCGTGGGCTCGGCGGTGTTCGCGGCGTTCAGCGTCGGCGGCGGCAGCGCCACAGATCTGGGGACGGGGGCCGCGGTGTCCGCCTCGGTGCTGTCCCAGCCCAATCCGCCGGCCTGCCCCCGGCCTGCGACCTGTTATAACTTCTTCCTGCTCCGCTACAAGCCGGGCACCGACCTGCCTGCCGCCGCTGGTCGTGTGGAAACCGCGGTTACCCGGGCCGGCTGCCCGAGGGGCCTCTGCCTGGTCACTACCGACCAGCGGCCCAGCGACATCGACCACTACACCAGCGTCCGCGACACCCCGCTGGTCCTCGGCGCGCTGCTCGGGGTGCTGGCGGTGGGCACGCTCAGCCATGCCCTGCTGGCCGGGGTCCGCCGCCGCTACCGTGACCTGGCCCTGCTCAAGTCCCTGGGCCTGGTCCGGTCCCAGCTTCTGCGCGTGGTCTGCTGGCAGGCGACCGCACTGGCCGCCGCTTCGCTGCTCGTCGGTGTGCCGCTGGGGGTGCTCGCCGGACGCTGGGCCTGGGTGGTCTTCGCCTGGTCGGCCGGGGTGGCCGACCAGGCCGACGTGCCGGTCCCGCTGGTGCTGCTGGCCATCCCGGCCACCCTGCTGCTGGCCAACCTCATCGCAGCCGGGCCCGGCTGGACCGCGGCCCGGGTGCCGGCCGCCACCGTGCTGCGGAGTGAATGATGGGATCACTCTGGCTGACCTTGCGCGCCGAACTGCGCCGCCGCTGGCGGCCCATGCTCGGGCTGGCCGTGCTGCTCGGCGTGATCGGCGGCGTGGTGCTGACCGCCGCCGCCGGGGCGGAGCGCACCGACACCGCCTACCCGCGGCTGCTGCAATGGGCCAGGGCCGCCCAGGTGCAGCTCATCCCCAACAGCGACACGGTCCCCACCAAGTACTTCGCGGCGCTAGGGCGGCTGCCGCAGGTGGCGGCGATGTCCACGATGGGGCTGTACCAGGCGACGCTCCCGGGCCGCGGCAGCCAGCTGACCCCGGTGGAAACGATGTCCAGCCCCGACGGTGCGTTCGGCATCAGCGCCGACCGGGTCAAGGTCGTAGCTGGGCACCGGTTCGACCCGCGGGCGGCCGGCCAGGCCATGGTCGACCAGAAGCTGGCGGACCTGGAGCATCTGCGGCCCGGCGGCCAGCTGCACCTGCTGCTGATCCCCAGCAACCCGAAGACCGGAACCCCTCAGCCGCGGCTGGCCGTCCAGCTGACCTTCCGGGTGTCGGCGGTCGTCACCTTCGACAGCCAGATCGTGCCGCAGACGGGCGCCACCGGGGAACCGACCGCCTTGCTGAGCCCTCCGTTCACCGCCACCGCCACGGCGGCGCACACCAGTTACGGAACCGCGGCGGGCATCCGGCTGCGGCCCGGCGCCAGCATGGCCGCGTTCCTGTCCGCCGCGACCGCACTGGCGAGACAGTACCCGGCCACCGGCCGGAAGGTTGACGTCATCAGCCTGTCCAGCCAGACGGCCGCCACCGAGCGGGCCATCCACCCGCAGGCGGTAGCGCTCGCCCTGTTCGCCGGCCTGGCGGGGGTCATCGCCGTGGCCGTCATCGTGCAGCTGCTCGGCCGGCAGCTGACCCTCGACGCGGCCGAGTTCCCGGTGCTGCGCGCCCTCGGCATGACCCGCGGCCGGCTGGCCGTGCTGTCGCTGGCCCGGACGGCCGCGGTGACCGTGGCCGGCGGCCTGGTCGCGGTAGCCGTCGCCATCGCCGCCTCCCCGCTGATGCCGATCGGCGCGGCCCGCCTCGCGGAGCCGGCCCCGGGCGTCCAGGCCAACCTGGCCGTCCTGGCGGCCGGCTTGGCCGTATTCGCCCTGGTGCCGCTCGTGCTGCTGATCCCGGCGGCCTGGGCGGCCGCGGCCCGGGCCCAGGGACCGCTCGGCGTGGCCGGGCCAGGGCGGCCGGGCCGGGTCTCGTGGCTGGGCGAGCTAGCGGGCCGGGCTGGCCCGGTAACCGGCGGGATCGGCGTGCGGATGGCCTTCGAGCCGGGCCACGGGCGGACCGCGGTGCCAGTGCGCAGCGCACTGATCGGGACGACGGTGGCGATCGCCTCCGTGCTGGCCGCCGTGGTCTTCGGCACCAGCCTGATCGGCCTGGTCGCCACCCCGCACCGGTACGGGCAGAACTGGGCCCAGATGCTGGATCTCGGGTTCGGCGGGGTGACCCGCCAGCTGGCCGCGGAGCTGCTGGCCAGGGATCCGGCCGTCACCGCGTCTGCGGTCGGCAACTACGGCCAGCTCACCGTGGGCGCCACCCGGACCATCGTGCCCGCGGTCGGCATCGGCCCGGCCCCCGGGCCGGGCTTCCTGACCCTGCTGGCTGGCCGGGCGCCGGCCGCCCCCGGCGAGATCGCGCTGGGCGCCCAGACCATGCGCGCGGTGCACGCCCGGCTCGGGCAGACGGTGCCGGTCACGGTCAGCCAGGTGGCATATCCGCCCTCGTACGGCCGCATCAGCCGGATGATGCGCATCGTCGGCGAGGCGGTCTTCCCGGCGTTCAGCCGGGGTTCGTTCACCCCCACCGACCTGGGCACGGGGGCCGTGGTGCCGGCCGCTGTGCTGTCCGAGCCCTCCCCGTCAACCGGCTGCACCGGGAGGGTCACCTGTTACAACTTCTTCCTGCTCCGCTACCCGGCCGGTACTGACCCGCGCGCCGCCAGTGCGGGGCTGCTCACCACGCTGACCAGGAAGGGGTGCCCGCCCGGCTCGTGCCTGGCCACCACCGACCAGCGGCCCTCCGACATCAGGGACTACGGCGGGGTCCGGGACACGCCGTTGCTGCTGGGCATCGTCCTCGCCCTGCTGGCGGTGGCCACGATGACCCATGTGCTGCTGACCAGTGCCCGCCGGCGGCGCCGTGATCTGGCCATGCTCAAGGCGCTCGGCCTGGTCCGGCGGCAGGTGCTCGGCGTGGTCGAGTGGCAGGCGGTCACGCTGGCCGCCACGGCGCTGCTGTTCGGGATCCCGCTCGGCCTGCTGGCCGGCCGGTGGGCCTGGGTGCTGTTCGCGGACGCGGCGGGTGTCTCACCCGGTGCCAGCGTCCCCGTCCCGCTGGTGCTGGCCACCATCCCCGTCACCCTGGCGCTGGCCGCGCTGATCGCGTCGGGGCCCGGCTGGACCGCAGCCCGGATCCGGCCCGCGGCCGCGCTCCGGGCCGAGTGACGGGGGGGCGGCCGTGGGATCCGTGTGGCTCGCCTTCCGCGCCGGGCAGCGGCGGCGGTGGCGGGCGGCCCTCGGGCTAGCTGTGCTGCTCGGCCTGGCCAGCGGGGTAGCGCTGGCCGCGGCGGCCGGGGCCCAGCGCACCGACACCGCCTACCCGCGGCTGCTGCGCTGGAGCAACGCCGCCAGCGTGCAGGTCATCCCGGACTGCACCGGCCTGCATGGCTTCTACGCGGCACTGGCCCGGCTGCCGCAGGTCGCCTCGATGTCCACCGAGGTCGTCTATTCGCTGGGCGTCCCCGGGCGCAGGGGCGCCCCCGCGCGGCAGCTGGAAGCGATGGCCAGCCCGGACGGCACCCTGGGCAGCGCTACCGACCGGGTCCGGATCGTGGCCGGGCAGCGGCCGCCCGCCACCGATCCGGCCGACGTCATCGTCGACCCGCAGCTGGCTGCGCAGCAGCGGGTGCGCCCGGGCAGCACGCTGCACCTGATCGGCGTGCCGAGCACAGCCAAGGTATGCCCGGCCCAGCTGGCCCCGGCCAGGCCAGGCCGGCCAGTCCCGCTGGCCTTCCGGGTGTCGGCGGTGGCCTCCTTCGATGACCAGGTGGTGCCCGCGCCCGGCGTGGGTGGCGCGCCGCGGGTGCTGCTCAGCCCCGGGTTCTGGCGCAGCGGCGCAGGACGCCGGTTCGGCCCCGGAGACGCGGCCAACGTGCGGCTGCGGCCAGGCACCACCCTCGCAGCCTTCCGCGCCGCCGCCAGCGGGCTGGCCCGGCACTACCCGTCGGCCGGCGGGCTCAGCTTCGTGAACCTGGCCCCGGAGCAGGCGGCGGCGCAGCGGGCCATCCGTCCGGCCGCGGTCGCCCTGGCGCTGTTCGCGGCGCTGGATGCGCTGCTCACGCTGGCCGTCCTCAGCCCGCTCATCGTCCGCCAGCTGATCCTGGATGCGGCGGAATTCCCCGTGCTGAGCGCGCTCGGTATGGCGAGAACCCAGCTGTTCGGCCTGTCCCTGGCCCGGGCCGCGACCATCACCGCCGGCGGCGGGCTGCTCGCGGTAGGCATCGCCGTCGTGGCCTCACCGCTGATGCCGATCGGGGCGGCCCGGCAGGCCGAGCCGATTCCCGGCGTGCAGCTGGATCCTGCACTCCTCGTGGCCGGGCTGGCCTTCGCCGTCATCGCGCCGCTGGCCCTGGCCGTCCCGGCGGCCTGGCGCATAGCCCGGCGCCCGGCCCGCCCAGGTGGCCTGGCCGAGGAGCCCGGGCCGGCCCGGTCCTCCCGGCTGGCCAGCGCGGCGGCCCAGGCCGGCTCGGTGACCGCGGCCCTCGGTGCCCGGATGGCGTTCGAGCCGGGCCAGGGCCGCAGCGCCGTCCCGGTGCGCAGCGCGCTGGCCGCCAGCACCGTGGCGCTGGCCGCCGTGATCGCCGCGGCGGTGTTCGGGACCAGCCTGCTCGCCCTGGTCAGTACCCCCCACCGCTACGGGCAGAACTGGGCCCAGGAGGTTGACCTGCAGTTCGCAGGCGTGCCAGCCGCGCAAGTCAGCCAGCTGGCGGCCCAGCCGGGGGTCCGCGGTTACGCCGCGGGTGACTACGGGCAGCTGGGCATCGACGGCCAGGCCGTCCCGGCGGTCGGTGTCGACCCGCTGCACGGCCGGGATTTCCTGACCTTGCTGGCCGGCCATGCGCCGCAGGGACCAGGCCAGATCGTGCTGGGCGAGCGGACTCTGCACGCCGCGGGCTGGCACATCGGCCAGCTGGTTCCGGTCCGCGTCAACGGGAGTACCCGGCGGCTGCGGATCACCGGGGTGGCCACGTTCCCGCTCTTCAGCCAGGCCACCGCCACCCCGACCGACCTGGGCACCGGTGCGGCCGTGACGGCGCGGCTGCTCTCGGTGCCGGACCTGCCGTTGTGCGCCGCGTCCAGCACCTGCTACAACTTCGTCCTGATCCGCTACCGCCCGGGCATCAACCTGCCGGCCGCCGCCGCCCGCCTGGCGGCCACCGTCACCCGGGCGGGCTGCCCGCTCGGGACCTGCCTGCTGGTCAGCGACCAGCGGCCCGCTGACATCCGCGACTACACGGCGGTACGGGACACGCCCCTGGCCCTCGGCATCGTGCTGGCCCTGCTGGCCGTGGGCACGCTCGCCCAGGTACTGGTGAGCAGCGTCCGCCGGCGGCACCGGGATCTGGCCATCCTGAAGACCCTCGGCCTGGTCCGCCCGCAGATCCTGCTCATCGTGGGCTGGGAGGCGACCGCACTGGCCGCGGCGGCCCTCCTCGCCGGGCTGCCGCTCGGCCTGCTGGCCGGCCGCTGGTCCTGGGCGCTGTTCGCCAGCTGGCTGGGCGTGCCCGGCGCCACGGTCATCCCCGTGCCCATGGTGCTGCTGGCCATCCCGGTCACATGGCTCCTGGCCATGATCATCGCGATAGGGCCGGGGCGGTCCGCTGCCCAGGTGGCACCCGCTGCCCTGCTGCGGGCGGAGTGACAGGATGACCAGGCACTCCCGGCAGCGACCCGCGGCGCGAGTATCCCGGCGGCTCAGCCGGCCCGGTTGGGGGAGGCCTGTCCCGTGACCGCGGTCTGGCTGCTGCTCCGGTCGCAGTCCCGGCGGTGCTGGCGGGCCTGGCTGTCCGGCCGCCCTGATCGTCGGGGTGTTCCCGGCGGGGTGATGACGGCGCGCGGCGGGCGGACGCCGGACCGGCTCCGCCTACGCCCGGTTCCTGGCTGGAGCCAGGTCTCGGCCGCGGTCATGGCCGCCCAGCCGTGACCATCGTCGGGATCACTGTGTTCCCGACCCTGAGCGATGGCCTCGACCTGGGGGCCGGTGCCCAGGTCACTCCCGGTGCCCTGCGTTACCTGCTGCCCGCGGCGGGCGCTGTCCCGCCGGCCGACACGCTGTTCGTCCGGTACCGGCCGGGGGTCACCGCGCTGGCCGGCCGCCGGGCCCTGGCCACCCGCCTGGCGCAGGGCGGCCAGCGCGGCCAGTTCGCGGTCAACGGCCCGGCTACCCCGACCGACCTGCTCAACTTCGGCCAGGTGCAGGACCTGCCGCAGCTCCTCGCGGCCGGGCTGGGCGGGGTGGCGCTGCTGACCATCGGCCATCTGCTGATCACCTCGGTACGGCGGCGGCAGCGTGACTTCGCGGTCCTGCGGGTGCTCGGCTTCACCTCCTGGCAGGTCCGGTGGACGCTGGCCTGGCAGGGCGTCACGCTGGCGGGCCTGGCCCTGGTGATCGGGGTTCCGGCCGGGATCATCTGCGGCCGGCTGGGCTGGCTGATCTTCGCGCATCAGCTCGGCATCACCGCAGTGGTGGCCGTGCCGTCAGTTGGACTGTCGGTGATGTCAGCCGGCTGGCTGGCCGCAGCGGTGGTGATCACCGCGCTGCCCGGCGAGGCAGCGGCGCGCAGCCGCCCGGCTTCGGTCCTGCGCAGCGAGTAGCGCGGCATGCGCAGCCAGAGCACGGCCAGGCCGAGCAGGGCGAAGGCGGCCGTCCAGGCCAGCGAGACCACCACCATGCCCGGCAGCACCTGGTGGTGGAAGGCGCCCGCGGCGGCGAACTGGGTCGGCCCGTACGACGGGAAAAACTCCAGGATGGGCTTGTTCGCCAGCGGGTTGTCCACCGGGTTTTCCAGGAACGTGTCCAGCAGGGCGGTCATGATGATGAGGAAGAACCCTTCCAGGTCGCCGCGGACCAGCACCCCGACCAGCAGGCCGAGAGCGGCGTAGCTGGCCGCGGCCAGGATGAAGGCCACCGCGATGCTCCACAGCCCGGCCGGCCGCCAGAACGCCAGGATCACGACGGCGGCATAGCCGCCGACCGCCGCCGCGACGGCGAGGGCCGCGGCCATCTTGGCCGTGATGAGCGCGGCAGGCCGGTACCCGGACAGGATGAGACGCCGGTCGAACGGGATGGCCCGCCGGGTGGCCGCGAACACGACGAAGCCCGTGATGAGCGTGATGGCGCTCAGGCCCGCCGTGATCAGAGTCAGGTCGTGGCCGTCCACCACCAGCCGGTTTTCGTTAGAGCGAAGTATGAACGTCGCGCCCCGGTGCGGGATCATCGAGCCGATCAGCAGGTACCAGCCGGGAACGAAGGCGACGAGCAGGATCCAGGCCAGCCGGTTGCGGGCCTGGGCGGCCAGGCTGTGCCGGACGGCGACCTCAAGCTGCTGGCGCATGGCGGTCTGCCTCTTCCTCGATCCGTCCGGCCGTCAGATGGCAGATCCGGTCGAAACGCTCCTGCTCGAACACCAGGTGGGTGATGACGAGGATGGCCGTGCCCGCGCCCCGCAACTCCCCGGCCAGGTCCCAGAAGGCCAGGTACGTCTCCCAGTCGAAGCCCTGGTAGGGCTCGTCGAGCAGCAGCAGCGCCGGCTCGTGCAGCAGGGCCAGGGTCAGGCTGAGCTTCTGCCTGGTCCCTCCGGACAGGGTTCCGGCCGGCTGGTGGCGGGACGAGGCATAGCCGAGCCGGGCGATCAGGGCCTCGGCCCGCGCAGTGCCGCTGATCCGGTAGGCGGCCTGGAAGTACCGGATGTGCTGGTCCACGGTCAGCGCGTCGTCCAGCACGACCGCCTGCGGACAGTAGCCCGCCCGGCCGCAGGTCAGCACGCTGCCCCGGTCGGGGCGGAGATCACCGGCCAGGATGCGGAGCAGGGTGGACTTCCCGCTGCCGTTCTCGCCGACCACCGCGACCATTTCCCCGGCCGCGATCTCCAGGTCCACGCCGGCCAGCACCGTGTGCCGGCGGAACGACTTGCGGATTCCGTGCGCTTCGAGCACGTTCATCGGCTTTCTCCTTGCTCTCACTCGGTGCGCAGCGCGCGGGCCGGAGGGGTCCGGGCCGCGGACCGGCCGGGCCACAGGGCCACGGCGTTGGCGATGATCAGGACGGCGGGCACCATGACCAGGACCAGCGCTCCCGGCACGCGGGCATCGGCCGGGATGCCGACCCCGTGGCTGAACAGCTGCCAGCTCCACCGGCCCGCGGCCAGCCCCAGCGGCACCCCGATCAGCAGGGCCAGGCCGGCCAGGATGGTGGCCTGCCAGGCGGTGATCTCGCGGACCTGGCGCCGGAGCAGGCCGAGGGCCTTGAGGATGGCGAAGTCACGCTGCCAGCGTCGGCCCGACACCACGGCCAGCTGGCCGAGCACCGCGATGCCGAGCACGGCGAGCAGGGCGGCCAGCACTTCGGGAGTGCCGTCGATGCGCGCGTAGTTGGTCACGCCGTTGGGCCGCTGCCCGAGCTCCACGCAGGTCAACTGCTGGACGTCCGCGCAGAACCCGGCCATGGAGTGCCGGAACCGGGTGACGGCGGCATCCCGGCCCGGGCCGTGGGCGAAACGCAGCAGCACCACCTGGAATCCAGGGCGCTCCCCGGGCGGTGCGGCCTGCGGGCCGAGGACCGCCGCGGTGGTCTCAGCGCCCTCGCCGAGGTCGGTCGGCGTGAAGCTGCCCTGGCCGAAGTTCGGGAACACGGCCTGGCCCACGATCCGGTCCCGTATCTGCCGCCCGTTGACGCTGACCGGCACCTCCTGCCCGACGTGCAGTCCCAGGTCCCGCAGGGTGGATGAACCCAGCACGATCTCGCGGCCGGTGCGTGGCGGGTGCCCGGCCAGCAAGGTGGGGGAGATCAGCGGCCCGCGGCCGGGCGTGAGGCCGATCGCCGGGACCAGGTGGCCGTTGATCCCGATGATGCCGTGATCACCGTAGCTCCAGCCGGTGATGCCCGGGATGGTGCCGAACAGGTCCTGGGCCTGGCTCGGCAGGATGGGCGAGAACTGCAGATCGATCGCGGCGTCCCAGGCCTGGCCGTACAGGCGCGGGGTATGGACCAGGTGCAGCAGGTTCGCGCCGAACGTGAAGGCCGCGGTCACCGCGAGCACCGACAGCGTGGTGCCCGCCAGCGCGGCCCGTACCGGCACCGCCGTGCGCCCCCCGCCCGGCTCCATGGCCAGCCTGGCCCCTGCCGTCATGGTCACCGGGGCGCCCGCCCCGGCCAGCCAGCCGGCCAGCCGGGACCGCCGTCCCGCACCCGCAGCCGCCTCGCGCGCGGCGGTCCCGCGCACCGAGGCGAGCCGCCAGGCCGGCCAGAGGGTGCGGGCGACCAGCAGTACCACGATGACCGCCGCGCCTGCGGACAGCACGAGCCAGTCCGCGCTGACCCCGGGATCGGGCTCGGCGAGCCGGGCCGCCCCGATCGGCATCAGCGGCGACGCCGCGACCGCTACCCCGGCCGCGAGGACCGCCCCGGCGGCGCCCGCCAGCACCATCTCGATGAGTGCCGCGGCCACCAGCTGGCCTCTGGTCATGCCCAGGGCGGCGAGCACCGGGTTGTCCGCGCCCGCCGCCAGCAGCAGCCGGGTGGCGGCCTGGCCGACGATCAGCAGCGCGGTACAGGCCAGCGCCAGTGCGAAAATGGCCAGCGCGAGGGCCTCGGGCCTGATCCCCCGTTCGATCGTGGCCACCTGCGTGCTCTCGTCAGCCACGTAGACCTGTCCCTGCGTGGCCGGGAACCGGCGGGCCAGGGCCTGGGCCTCGCGGCTGATGCGCCCGGCCGTGGCTCCTGGCCCGAGCTTCACGAACGCCCCGTCGAAGGCCCGGTACCCCGGGCCGAGCTGATGGGCCAGCGCCGGGCTGGCCAGGATGAAAGCGACCTTGTCGATGTCGGTGACGGGATCGACCGAGTCTCGCGTGACGATGATGCCCACCACCCGCTCGCGGAGAGCCCGCGGCGGGACGGCCGATCCTGGCCCGGTACCCGATCCGGGCAGCCCGGCGTTTCCCAGTGCCTTCATGGCGAGCGTGCTGCCGACTCGCAGGTGCAGGGCAGCGGCGGCGATCTGGTCCACCGCGATCTCGCCGGCCCGGTCCGGCCGGGGCAGCCGCCCGGCCAGCACCCGGGGGGCGTCCAGGCCGTGCCCCAGTACCCGGCCCGCCGGGGCCTCGGTGGCGGCCGCCCAGTCCAGCCGCCCGGCCCGGTCAGCGGGCTGCACGTTCAGGCCGATACCCCGCGCGAGCAGCGCCACGCCCGGCTGCCGGGCCAGCGCGCCGTAGAAGCCGGTCATCCCGGTTCCGGCTACCGAGACCAGCAGGTCGGAGGCGTGCGAGGCGCGCAGGTAGCGCGGGTAGGCGCTGCTGGTCCGCCGCGCCCCCGCGGCGGCGGCCAGCACAGCGCCCCCCGCGACCGCGACCAGCAGGACCAGCACGGCCCAGCCCCGCCACCGGGTCCGGAACTCGTGCGCCACGAGCCGGAGCACTGGCCGCACCGGCCTCACCCCCCTGCGGGCCGCGCCCGCCCTGAGCAGAGCGGGGCTGTGCCCGCATGACCCGAGCGTAGGGACCACGGCCGCGGTTCGACAGGGTGGTCGCGGGTGCCGCCGGGTGCGGTGACCACCACCCCCGGCGTGGTGCTTCCTCCCTTCCCGGCCGGGCCCGGGCCGTGGCCCAATGAGAGACAATCGCACGATCTCGCCTGGTGAGCCGGACCTGATGGGTACGGTGGTCGCCGGCCACGCCGTCACCGGCATGTGGGGGGTAGGGCATTGGCCGCTGGATGGATGTTCTTCCGTGCCGAGCTGCACCGGCGATGGCGGGCCTGGCTGGCGCTGGCCCTGGTCGTGGGGGCGTTCGCCGGTGCGGTCGAGGCTGCGGCCGCCGGGGCGCGGCGCACCGACGCGGCCTATCCGAGCCTGCAGTCCTGGAGCGACGCACCCGACCTGCTGCTGTTCTCGTTTCCCGGGACGTCCCGGACGTTTGGCCAGTTCTCCCCGCAGGCGGTGGCGGCCGTCCCGCAGGCACGCCAGTCCGCCATCCTGGCTGGCTATCCCGTGGCGTCACCGGCCGCGGCGCAGGTCATCGCCCCGGAGAGCACGGCGGTCCCCACCCGGTTCTGGCGCCGCCGGATCCTGTCCGGCCGCCTGCCTGACCCGGCCCGGCCCGATGAGGTGGATATTTCCTTCACCCTGGCCCAGGCCGCCCACCTGGCCCCCGGGGCCATCCTGCGCACCACGCTGCTGACTCCGGCCGGCCGGCCGGTGCCGTTCGCGTTCCGGGTCGTCGGGATCGACGCGGCCCCCTCAGAGTTCCCGCCGCAGACCGGAACGGGCACCGACACGGTCTGGGCGACCCCGGCCTTCTACCGGGCGCACCGCTCCGGCCTCGACAAGTACACGGGAGTGGCCCTCCGGCTCCGGCACGGGACCGCCGACCTGCCCGCCGTCCAGCGCGAGCTGAGCCGGTTCACCGGGGGCAAGTACGTGCAGAGTTACCCGCTGGCTACCCAGGCGGCGAACACGGAGCGCTCCATCCATCTGCAGGCCGTCGCGCTGTGGCTGGTGGCCGCGCTGCTCGCGGTGATCAGCGTGCTCGTCCTGGGACAGTTGCTGGCCCGGATGAGCTTCCTCGACTCGGTGGAGTATCGCACGCTGCGGGCGCTCGGCCTCAGCCGCCGCACCCTCCTGGTCATCGGCCTGCCCGGGCGGCCCTGATCGGCCTGGCCGGAGGGGTGGCGGGCACCCTGGCCGCGCTGGCGATTTCCCCGCTGCTGCCCGTCGGCCTGGCCCGGGTGGCCGACCCTCATCCGGGGATCCGGGCCGACGGCCTGGTCTTCGGCCTCGGAGTGGCCGCCACGATGCTGGTCACGATGGCCGCGACTGCGTGGCCGACCTGGCGGGCGGCGAGTGCTGGCCCGGCGACCGCGGGCCTGAGCCGCCCGGCCCCGGCCGGCCCGGGGGACGGCGGGGGCTGCAGTTCCTGGCCGCGGCGACCTCAGGAATCAGCTCCGTCACCGCGATGCTCGGCATCCGGCTCGCGCTGCAGCCGGGGGCGGGCCGGACCGCGGTCCCGGTGCGCAGCACCGTGGCCAGCGCGGTGGTGGGCGTGGCCGCGCTCACCGGGGCGCTGGTCTTCTCGGCCAGCCTCGGGCACCTGCTGGCCACGCCCCGGCTGTACGGGGTGACCTGGGATGCTTACGTCAGCAACACCCAGCAGCACGGGGTCGGAGGGGCCATCCGCGGCCTGACCGGCCGCCCCGGGGTCACCGCGTGGTCGGCCGGGTACTCGGGGGTGCCGCTGACCGTCGGGGGTGTCCGGGCCGACGCGATCGCCATGCTGCCCGGGCACCACGGCGACCTGCTTCCCGTGCCGGTTCAGGGGCATCTGCCCCGCGAGCCGGACGAGATCACGGTGGGGGAGAAGACGCTGGCCGCGATGCACGCCCGCATCGGCCAGACCGTCGCTGTCTCGCTGGATGGTTTCCGGCCGGGCCGGTACCGGGTGGCCGGCACGGCCGTCTTCCCCACCATGAGCGACTCGCTCGGCCTGGGCGAGGGGGCCACGCTGTCCGTGGCCGGGCTGCGCCGCCTGCTCCCGCCGTCGCTGACCGTCCCGCCGCTCGACACCCTGCTGGTGCGGTTCCGCCCGGGCGGGGGCGGGCCAGCCGGGCTGAACGCGTTCGCGGCGCGCGCCGCCCGGCTGGGCGCGTTCACGGTCCAGGGGCCGGCCACCCCCACCGACGTGGTGAATTTCGGCCGGGTCCAGAGTCTGCCCCTGCTGCTCGGGGTGGCGCTGAGCCTGCTGGCCCTGCTCACGATCGTGCACCTGCTGCTCACGTCCGTACGCCGCCGGCGGCGGGACTTCGCGGTGCTCCGCTCGATCGGCTTCACCCGGCGTCAGGTCCGCTCCGCGATCAGCTGGCAGGCGGCCACGCTGACCGTGGTCGCCCTGGGTGTGGGGGTCCCGGCCGGCATCGTGTGCGGGCGGGTGGCCTGGCGGCTGTTCGCCGGCCAGCTCGGCATCGAGCCCATCGTGGTACTGCCGGTCATCCTGGTGCTGGTGGTGCCGGCCGCCCTGGTGCTGGCCGTGGCCGTCGCGGCCGTGCCCGGGGAGTCGGCGGCCCGGACCCGGCCCGCCGAGATCCTGCGCAGCGAGTAACCGCAGGCGGGCTGGAACGCCGGCGCTTGTGGGCTGGAACGCCGGCCGCTAGTGGGCTGGAACGCCCGCCGCAGGCTCCCTGCCGCCCCCGGCCCAGGCCCAGGTTCAGGCCCCGAAGGCTGCCTGCCAGCCCATGGTGTGCCTACTACCACCGGCGACCTGCATGCCTGCCCACTGGCGGTCAGCCCCCCTATGTGTGAACGTTTGTTACGTGGCTCACAGTGACGCAGCCCCGGGGGGGCAGATCGCGGTCTTCCTCGCGGACGACAACCTGATCGTCCGCGAGGGCGTGCGCGCGCTCATCGAGCGGAACGCCGACCTGATCGTGGTCGGCGTGGCCGCTGACTACGACGGGGTGGTGGACGGCGCGACCGCCGCCAACCCGCAGGTGCTGGTGACCGACATCCGGATGCCGCCGTCCTTCCAGCGGGAAGGCATCGACGCGGCCAAGGAGGTCCGCAAGCGGCACCCGGGAACCGGGGTCGTGGTGCTGTCCCAGTACGAGGACCCCGAGTACGCCGTGTCGCTGCTGGCCGAGGGCTCGGCCGGCTACGGCTACCTGCTCAAGGACCACGTGGCCGAGGGCAACCAGCTGGTGGACGCCATCCGCGCGGTGGCCACCGGCGGCACCGCGCTGGACCCGTCGATCGTCGAGGCACTGGTCGCTCCCGTGGTCCCGCCGGGCGGGCTGACCCCGGCCGAGGAAGAGCTGCTGAGCTGGGTCGCCGAGGGCAAGCCGATCAAGGCCATCGCCGTGGCCCGCCGGGCCGCCCCGGAAGCGATCGACGCGGAAGTCGAGGCCGTGTTCGTCAAGCTGGCCGAGGGGGTGTCGGCGGGCAACACCGGCGCGCTGCGGCGGCTGCGGCTGCTGCACCAGGCCATCGTGGACCGCGAGGAGCAGGGCGAGACGCTGTCCCGGCTGCTGCCCGGCGGGCTCGCGGACAAGCTCCGCCAGGAGCACCGGGACATCGGCGAGACCGAGCGCGTCATCGTGACCGTGCTGATGAGCGACATCCGGTCCTACTCCACCATCGCCGAGCACGCCGACCCCAGCCAGCTGGCGGGCCAGCTGAATACCCACCGGGCCGCCATGAACCAGGCCATCCTGGGTGAGGGGGGTACGGTCATGCAGTTCGTGGGGGACGCGGTCATGGCGGTGTTCGGCGCGCCGTTCCCGCAGGCCGACCACGCCGACCGGGCCGTGGCCGCCGCATCGCTCATGCACTCCCTGCAGGCCGGGATCAACGACCGGTGGTGCGCCGACGGCCTGCCCCCGTTCGGCCTCGGCCTGGGGCTGTCCAGCGGTGAGGCCGCGGCCGCGCTGCTCGGCTCGGCCGAGCGGCTCGAATACACCCTGGTCGGGGACACGGTGAACCTCTCGCAGCGGCTGCAGCAATTCGCCGCGGCGGGCGAGACCGTGGTCTCCGAGGCGACGCTGCAGGCGCTGAGCAGGCCGGTGGACACCGTGCCGCTCGGGGCCCGGATGGTCAAGGGGCGCGATACCCCGGTGACCGCGTTCAAGATCATTCACCTGGCCGGCGGCTCCGGGACGGCGGCCAGGCCCAACGAGATGACAACCCGGATGGGGGCGTGATGGACGACGGCCTGGCCGCGCTGGCTATGCGCGGCGTGCGCAAGACGTTCGAGGCGGAGAACGCGCCGGTACGCGCGTTGCGGGGGGTGGATCTGGCCGTGGCCAGCGGCGAGTTCGTCGCCCTGATGGGCCCCTCCGGCTGCGGCAAGTCCACCCTGCTGAACCTGGTGGCGGGGCTGGACACCGCGGACGAGGGGGAGATCAGCGTGGCCGGCGAGGAGGTGACCGGGCGCAGCGAGGACGACCTGGCCCGGCTTCGCCGCCGGCATATCGGGCTGGTGTTCCAGTTCTTCAACCTGCTGGAAGGCATGACGGTCCTGGAGAACGTGGCCCTGCCCGCGGTCATCGCGGGCCGCCGCCGGAAGATGGCCGAGACCCGGGCCCGGGACCTGCTCGACCTGCTCGGCATCAGCGACAAGGCCAGCGCGGTGCCCGGCGTGCTGTCCGGCGGCCAGCGCCAGCGGCTGGCCATCGCCCGGGCCCTGGCCAACGACCCCACGCTGCTGCTCGCCGACGAGCCGACCGGCGCGCTGGACTCCGAGGGCGGCGAGGAGGTCATCGAGCTGCTGCGGCGGCTGCACGACGGGGGCCAGACCATCATCCTGGTCACCCACGACTCCAGCGTGGCCGCGGCCGCGGGCCGGGTGGTGCGGATGCGCGACGGCCGGATCGAGAAGCCGGACGCTGAGCCGGACGGCAGCGACGCCCTGGTGATCGAGGCCCGCTGACCATGAACCAGACCGTTCCCGGCCCCGGCGCCGCGGCTAAAGGACCCGCGGCCACCGGACCCGTGGCCCCGGGACAGGCGGCCCAGGGACCCGCGGCCGCGGGATCCGGGGCCAGCGCGCTGGGGACAGGCGCCCGCGGCACGCCCCGGACCGCCCGGCTGGCCGTCGGCGTCCTGGCTCCGCTGGCCACGCTGGCCATCGTCGTGGCCGGGCTGCGGGTCAGCGTGCCGGGCGGGCTGCCCGCCGTGGATGCCGTGGCGTTCGTGCTCACCCTGGCCTGGGCCGCTGCCGCGGCCGTGTGCGCCGCCCGGGGCCCGGCCCGCGGGAAGGCCGGCCCGTGGCCGGCCGCCCTCGGCGCCCTGGCCGGGGCGGTCGCGCTCACCGCGGCCCGGCTGGCCGACCAGCCGGGCGACCACGGGCTGGCCCGCGGGGTGGCCACCGTGGCCGGGCCGCTGGTCATCGCGGCCTCGGTGGCGTTCGTCCTCGGTGCGCCGGACGGCCACCTGGCCAGCCGGCCCCGGCGGGCCGCGGCCGGCCTGGCCGCCGCGGCGGCGCTGGGCACCGGGCTGGTGCTGGCCGTGGCCGGCCGCCGTTCCCGGCCGTGGCCGCCGCCGTGATCTGGCCCGCCGCCCTGCTGGCCGCGCTGCCCGCGGCGCGGGCCCGGTACCGGCGGCTGGGCGGCCACGACCGGGAGCGGATGCAGTGGCTCGCGGTGGGAGCGGTGCTGGGCGCGGACGCGGCGCTGGTGGCCGGGGTGCTGCACCTGCTGGTCGGCTGGCCAGGCCCGGTCGCCGCGGTGATGGCGGGGGCCACCGTAGCGGTACCGGCCGGACTGGTCGCCGGCACCAGCGCCAGGCTCGCCCCGCTGGCCGGGCGGCTGCTGGTGCACATCCTGTCGCTGGCCGGGTTCAGCGTCGTGGTCGCGGCCATCTACCTGGTCATCGTGCTCGGCCTTGGCCAGCGGCCCGGCGACGGCTCGGACCGGGAGATCCTCGGCCTGTCCATGCTGGCCGCGGCGATCACCGCGGTCGGGTACCTGCCCGCCCGGGACCGGCTGATGGCCTCGGCAACCCGGTTCGTCTACGGCGCCCGCGAGGCGCCCGACGAGGCGCTGCGCACGTTCGGCAGCCGGATGACCCGGGCCGTGGCCATGGACGAGCTGCTGCTCCAGCTGGCCGAGTCGCTGCGCAAGACCATGATCCTGACCAGCGCCGAGGTCTACTCCGGCAGCGGCGAGGTGCTGGAGCGCACGGTGTCGGTGCCGGACGCGGGGCGCCGGTCCATCATCGTCGGGGACCGGGAGCGCCCGGTCGTGACCCGGGCCGGGGTATCCGGCAGCGCGTGGGCCTCCATCTGGCTCCCCGCGCTGCTGGACGGCCGGCCGGGGGTCCAGCTGCGGGTCGCGCCGGTCAGCCACGCCGGGGAGCTGCTCGGCCTGCTGGTGGTTGAGCGGCAAGCGGACGCGGACGCGTTCACCGAGGAGGACGACCGGGTGCTGACCGAGCTGGCCCGCCAGGCCGGCCTGGCCTTCTACAACGTGCGGCTGGACGCGGCGCTGCAGACCACGCTGGACGAGCTGCGCCGCCAGGCGGACGAGCTGCGCGAATCCCGCGCCCGCATCGTGGCCAGCGGCGACGCCGAGCGGCGCCGGGTGGAGCGCGACCTGCACGACGGCGCGCAGCAGCACCTGGTCGCGCTGGCCGTCAACCTGCGGCTGACCCGCGACCTGATCACGGAGGACCCCGAGACGGGGGCCGAGATGCTGGCCCAGATGGCGGACGACGTGCAGGCCACCATCCGCGCGCTGCGCGAGCTGGCCCACGGCATCTACCCGCCGCTGCTGGCCGACAACGGCCTGGGTGAGGCGCTGCGCGCGGCGGCGACCCGTTCCCCCCTCGCGGTCACGGTGACCACCGACGGCATCGGCCGCTACTCCCAGGGCATCGAGACCGCCATCTACTTCTGCTGCCTGGAAGCGCTGCAGAACGCGGGCAAGCACGCCGCCGGGGCGAGCGTCCAGGTCAGGCTCTGGGAAGAGTCGGGCGGGCTGCTGTTCTCGGTCAGTGACGACGGTCCCGGCTTCGACACGGCCCAGGCCCGCGGCGGACACGGGTTCGTCAACATGTCCGACCGGCTCGGCGCCATCGGCGGGACGGTCCGCTGGGAGTCCCGGCCCGGTCACGGCGCGACGATCAGCGGATCGGTCCCGGTCATCTAAGGTCAAGTTCTTTCCGCAACGAAAACCGTCCGCCCGGCCCCCCGGGTCCCCGGCTCCCTCACGTCGCCGCGAACGACCCGGAGTTCCGCTCCTGCCACAGCCGGCGCAGCGTGTCCGCCCCGAACTGCTCCTTGTTGACGTAGGCACTCGCCCCGCTCGCCGCGACGGCGGGGGGCAGGTCCGCGACGTCGTAGGTGGAGCAGAGGAACACGACCACGTCAGGGTGGGCGGCGAGGATCCGCCGGGTGGCCTCGATGCCGTTCATCTCCGGCATGTTGATGTCCATCAGGACCAGGGCCGGGTGCAGCGTGTCCACCAGCTCGATCGCTTCCGGCCCGCTGGACGCCTCCCCGGCCAGCTCGAAGCAGTCGATTCTGCGCAGCACCGCCTTGGCGGCCAGCCGGAAGGGTGCTTGGTCGTCTACCACGACCACTGCGTGCGGGGTGGTCATGGATCAAGCTTGTCACGGGGCGCCCGGCGGGCCGAGGGTGCTGCCACCCCTGCGGCCTGGAGGGTCAGCTTCCCGGCGGGAGCCTCATGGGGTGAGCCGGACCGGATGAGCCGGACCGGCGCCGATCAGCCGGGCCGGATGAGCCGGGCCGGATGAGCCGGGCCGGTGTGAGCTGGGCGGGGTGAGCTGGGCCGGGTTAGCTGGCCTCGGCTTCGCTGAGGTAGAGCAGGACCGCCTTGACCCGGCGGTTGAGGTCCTTCTCCTCGCTCAGCCCCAGCTTGGCGAAGATCGAGTTGGTGTGCTTCTCCACCGCCCGCTCGGACACCGTCAGCGCGGCCGCGATGGCGGCGTTGCTCTTGCCCTGGGCTATTCGGCCAGGATCTCGGTTTCCCGCGGGGTGAGGTGGGCCAGGCTGGACTGCTGATGCCGGGACCGGGCCCGGACCAGCTCATCCACGACCATCGGGT
>CAVQNH010000031.1:0-164770 GCA_963713815.1 uncultured Actinomycetes bacterium | reverse complement strand
GCACATCCAGTCGGGCCGGACACATCAGCAGCGGATCCTGGAGAACAAGAAATGACCCGCGGGATGGGCCTATGGCCGGGAGGCCCCGTTGAGCACCGGGGAGGTGCCAGATGAAGTTTGAGGGCTCCCTGTTCATCGGCTGCGCGATCTTCTTCGGCGGCGCGGACATCGTCTACTGGTACTTCTCCAAGGACCCGACGGGCACCACCGCGCTCGCGCTGGCCGTGGGCCTGGCCTTCCTGACCGGGTTCTACCTGCTGTTCACCGGACGGCGGCTGCCGGAACGGCCCGAGGACAACCCGGACGGCGAGATCGAACAGGGCACCGGCGAGCTGGGCTTCTTCAGCCCGCACAGCTGGTGGCCGCTGTTCGTGGGCCTGGCCGCCGCCATCGCCGCCCTGGGGGTGGCCATCGGGTGGTGGATGTTCCTGATCGGGCTGCTGGCCCTGTTCCTCACCACGATCGGCTTCGTGTTCGAGTACTACCGCGGCGTTTACGCCCACTGAGCCCGTTTCTGCTGGCCTCACCAATCTCGCCAGCCGCACTTCAGTTCGTGATCAACCGATTGGTGCCGCTGCCGCGGCACCAATCGGTTGATCACGTAAAGTCCTGCGGCCGACACCCTTCTCGCTGGCTTGCCGCCCCTTTCCCCGGGCGTATGCTCTCTGGCTGCGCTGATTACTTAGCGTAACGAAATCATTACGGAATCCGCCGTCGGCCGGGGCCGGGCGGAAGGTGTTGGGGCAGCCAGCGGGCGCCAGAGGGGTCGGATCGTGTCGGGGGACATACCGGGGAGTTTCCGCGTGCGCGCGCACCGCGGATGGAGTCAGTGGATCGCAGCCAGGGCGGAGACCGTCAGCCTGGCCAGGAAGGCGGGCCTGGGCGGGAAAGCGGCCTGCCCGCACAGGGAGCCTGGCCACAAAAGGGAGCCTGGCCGGGGCGGCGGGCCTGGCCGGGGTGGCGGCGGGCCTGCTGGTCATCGCGGGGTGCGCCGGGGGAGGGGCGGCTGCCCAGGGGCCCGCCGCGCGGGTCACCATCGTCAGCGGCAACCTGACGTTCAGCTCGGCCGCCGGCGGGGCGCGGGGCGTCACCGCCCCGGCCTCCCGCGCAGCTGGCCACCGGGCGGGCAGCGCCGTCGTCGCGGGCCTGAGCGGCCCGGGGACGCACGCTGCGGCATCCGGCAGCATCAGGCGGGCTGACGCCGCGCAGGCGGCCAGCGGCCGTTCCAGGGCCTCCGGCGGGGCGGTGACGCCCGTGGACCTGCGGCCCGACCTGGGCGTCCGGGTCGCCGTCCGGGACGGCAGGCTGACCGGGGTGAGCGTGCGCACCGTCGCCGGCAACACGGCCCTCGGCAACGCCGTCGCCGGAAACACGGCTGCCGGAAACACGGCTGCCGGAAACACGGCTGCCGGAACGAGCCTGGCCGGGACGTACGCCACGGGCTCCCGCAGCTGGCGCACGCGCTGGGCGCTGGCGCCGTCGCAGACCTACCGGGTCACCGCGACGGCCGTCGATGCCCATGGCCGGCGCACCGTCATGGCCAGCACCTTCCGTACGCTGCTGCCCCGCCGCACGTTCACCGCCGCCACGGTCCTCGGGGCCGGCCAGACCGTCGGCGTGGGCATGCCCATCATGATCAATTTCAGCCGGCCCATCACCGACCGGGCCGCCGTGGAGCGCGCACTGCAGATCTGGTCGAGTAAGCCCGTCACCGGGGCCTGGTACTGGGTGACCAGCACCAGCGTGTGGTTCCGGCCCCGGCACTACTGGCCCGCCCACACCCGCGTGCGCTTCACCGCCCACCTGGCGGGCCTGCAGGGCGCGCCGGGCGTCTACGGCCGGTCCGACCTGACCCAGCACTTCCGGATCGGTGACTCGCTCATCGCGGTGGCCAGCGCCGCCACGCATCACATGAAGGTCTGGTGGAACGGCAGGCTGGCCGGCGACTGGCCGGTCAGCACCGGGCGGTCCGGGATGGACACCCCGGACGGACGGTACCTGTCCTTCGCCATGGGCAGCCCGGTGGACATGAACTCGGCCAGCTACGGAGTGGGCCCCGGGATGCCCGGCTACTACAACGAGCTGGTCTACGACGCCGTCCAGTTCACGTTCAGCGGCGATTACGTGCACAGCGCCCCGTGGTCCGTGGGCGAGCAGGGGCTCGTCAACGTCAGTCACGGCTGCGTCAACGTCGCCCCGGGCTACGCGGCCTGGTTCTACGGCCATTCGGTGCTGGGCGACCCGATCAGCGTGGTGGGCAGCCCGGTCGCCGGGACCTGGGGCGACGGCTGGACCATCTACTTCCTCGGCTGGCACAAGCTGCTCGCGGGCAGCGCCACCGGGCACGCGGTGCAGGTCAGCCGGGACGGCAGCCGGCTTGTGGCCGCCTGACCTCTCCTCGGGAAACAGAAAGGTCCCCGGGGCACGAGACCGTGCCCCGGGGACCTGACCGCAGTTCCTCAGTGACCGTCCGGGTTCTCCGGGTCGTCGTGCCCGAGCAGGGTCTTCCCGCCCTCACCGGAGGTGACGGCGGCGCGTTCCGGCTCACCGGTCACGCCCGTGCCGTGCCCGTTGCCGTCGTGCCCGTTGCCGTGGCCGTTGCCCACCGGGAGCGGGTAGCTCTCGGTGACCACCCGGTTCAGGGCCAGCCGCAGCTTGCCGACCGGGCCCCGGAGAGCCGGGTCGGGCACGCCGTTCTCGTCCTGTGCGCCGGCCACCTCCAGCGGCACCGGGGCGGTCCTCCTGGCCTCCAGCTCGGCCCGCTCCTCGTCGGGAACGGGGGCGTGCAGCTCGACGTACTCGCCGTTCGGCCGCATCTGGATGATGCCGGTCTCGTACCCGTGCAGGAGCGTTTGCGCGTCCTTGCGCTGCAGCCCGAGGCAGATCCGCTTGGTCACGATGTAGGCGATCACCGGCCCGATGAACACCGCGTACCGGGCGATCTCGGTGGTGGTGTACAGCGAGATGTCGAAGTGGTCGGCGATGACGTCGTTCGCGCCTTCCAGCCACATGACCCCGTACCAGGTGATGACGGCGATGCCGATGGCGGTCCGGGTGGCCGCGTTACGCGGCCGGTCGTTGACGTGATGCTCGCGGTTATCCCCGGTGATCCAGCGTTCCAGGAACGGCCACAACGCCGCGCCGGTAAACAGCAGCCCCAGCGGCACCAGCGCCGGGATCAGCACATTCCAGGCGAACGTGTGCCCCCACAGGTTCCACGACCAGTTGGGGAAGATACGCAGCGCGCCTTCGAGCATGCCCATGTAGAAGTCCGGCTGCGAGTCCGAGGACATGGCCACGGGGTTGTACGGGCCGTACAGCCAGACCGGGTTGATCTGGGCCAGGCAGCCGAGCAGAGCCAGCAGGCCGAAGATGAAGAAGAAGAACGCCCCGGTCTTGGCCATGAAGTACGGGTACATCGGCTGGCCGACCACGTTCTTGTCGGTGCGGCCCTTGCCCGGCATCTGGGTGTGCTTCTGGTGGAACATCAGGAACAGGTGCGCGGTGATCAGGGCGAGGAGCAGCCCGGGAATCAGCAGCACGTGGATGATGTACAGCCGCGGGACGATGTCGTTGCCGGGGAACTGGCCGCCGAACAGGAAGAACGACAAGTAGGTGCCGACGATCGGGATGCCCAGGAGCACGCCTTCGAGGATGCGCAGGCCCGCCCCGGACAGCAGGTCGTCGGGCAGGGAGTAGCCGAACAGGCCTTCCAGCATGCCCAGCGTGAACAGGACGATCCCGATCAGCCAGTTCAGCTCGCGGGGCTTCCGGTACGCGCCGGTGAAGAAGATCCTGATCATGTGGACAAAGATCGCCGCCATGAACAGGTCCGCCGCCCAGTGGTGGATCTGCCGCATGAGCAGGCCGCCGCGGATGTCGAAGCTGATGTTCAGGGTGGAGGCGTAGGCCTCGCTCATCCGGACGCCGTCGAGCCGGACGTAGGTGCCGTGATAGGTCACGGGGCTCATGCTGGGCTTGAAGAACAGCGTCAGGAACGTGCCGGTGAGCAGCAGGATGATGAACGAGTAGAGGGCGATCTCGCCGAGCAGGAAGGTCCAGTGGTCCGGGAAGACCTTCTTCAGCAGCGTGCGCGTGCTTTTGGCCGCGCGGAGCCGGTCGTCGAGGAACGTCCCGGTGCCCTCGAGCACCTTCTCGATCGGGCCTTCGCCGGCGGTGCCGGCTGAGGCCTCGTTGGTACTCGTCATCCCCGCTCCCAGAAGCTTGGGCCGACCGGAACTTTGAAGTCGCTGAGCGCGACCAGGTACCCCTCGGAGTTCACGCCCATCGGCAGCTGCGGCAGCGGCCGGTTCGCCGGGCCGAAGAGCACCTGGGCACCCCGGGGGGCATCGAACGTGGACTGGTGGCAAGGGCACAGGATGTGGTGCGTGGTCTGCTCGTACAGCGCCACCGGGCAGCCGACGTGGGTGCAGATCTTCGAGTAGGCCACGATGTTGTCCACGACCCACTTCTTATTCGTGGGGTACTCGATCTCGCCCGGCTCGAACTTGATGATGATGACGGTGGCCTTGACCAGCGCGTCGTCGTTGTCCTGGAAGCCCTCGGGGATCACGGTGATCATCCCGCCCGGCGAGTCGAAGTCGGCCGGCTTGATGGGCCTGCCGGTGTCACTGATCACCAGCCGCAGCCCCTTGCGCCACACCGTGTGCCGCAGTGAGGTGCCGGGCAGCGGGCCCAGGTCCCGCAGCAGGACGATCGGCGCCACGACCAGCGGGAGGGTGGCGGCGATCAGGGTCCGGCGCAGGATGGGCCGCTTGACGAACTGGCTGGCCTCCGCGCCCTCGCGGAACGTCTCCGCGAACGCCTTCCGGTCCGCCTCGGACGAGGCAAGCGGCTTACGGGCCTCGGTGAGCTCCACGTCCGGCATCAGCCGCCGGACCCAGATGACCGCGCCGACTCCCAGGGCCAGGAACGTCACCGCCATGCGAGATGCCCAGGGCCAGGTTGGACCGCAGCACCGCGTCCTCGCCGCCGGCGGGCAGCCCGATGTAGGCCGCGATGAACCCGATCCCGGCCAGCGTGGCCAGGATGAACAGGGCGGCGACGATCTTCTCGGCCCGGCTGGCGCCGGCCAGGTCATCAGGGTCGGCGGGCAGTTCCCGGGGCGGGGCGGCGGGCGCGTCCGACTGGGCCGTGCCCAGCAGGGTCCGCTCTTCGGCCGGCGGTGGCGTGCCGATCACCCGGTGCGGGGTCCGTGAGGCCTCAGTCTCGCCAGCCTCCGGGCCGCCCGGGGGGACGTCTCCGGTGTATCCGTCTGTGCTGCTCATCCGTGCACCCGCCGCTTTGCCGTGATCCAGACTGACAGCAGCACCAGCGCCCCGATCCCGCCGATCCAGCCGACGAGCCCCTCGGTTACCGGCCCGATACGGCCGAGGCTGAAGCCGCCAGGGTTGGGCGAGGAGCGGGTCTCCGTGACGTACGCGATGATGTCACGCTTCTCACTCGGAGTAATCGTGGTGTCGTTGAACACGGGCATGGCCTCCGGGCCGGTGAGCATGGCCTCGTAAATCTGGGTCGGCGTGGACTGGGTGAGCGCGGGAGCGTACTTGCCCTGCGTGAGCGCGCCGCCCGCCCCCACGAAGTTGTGGCACTGGGCGCAGTTGGTGCTGAACATTTCCTGGCCGAGGCCCACGTCAGCGCCCTTGGTGCTCACCTGCTCGGGAGCCGGGATGGCCGGGCCGCCGCCGAGCGACGCGATGTAGGCCGCGACCTCGCGGGTCTCCGCCGGGGTGAGCACGGGCGGCTTGCGGGACGCCTCCGCCTCAATCTCCTTGAGCGGCATCCGGCCGGTGCTGACCTGGAAGTCCACCGCGGCCGCGCCCACCCCGATCAGGCTCGGGCCGGTGTTCGTGCCCTGGGCCATGAAGCCGTGGCAGCTGGAGCAGTTCTCCACGAACACCTGCCGGCCCAGGGTGGTGTCGTGCTGGGAAGCGGCGGGGGAGGACGCGGAGGCCGGGCTGCCCTGGGCGGTGAACGCCGCGTAGATGGCGCCCACCGCGATGAGCCCAAGCAGCACCACGGCATATCCGGCGGCCGGCCGCCGGCGCCGCGCGATGATCCAGCTCAATGGAGCCCTCGTCTTCTGGTCTGTGCTCTTGTGGTTAGGGAGATGGACCGCTGCCCTGCTGGATATCTCGGTGCAGCGGTCCTCAGTGGATGAGGTAGATCGTGGTGAACAGGCCGATCCACACGACATCCACGAAGTGCCAGTAGTAGGAGACAACGATCGCGCTGACCTGCTGCTCGTGGGTGAAGGTCTTGGCCGCGTAGGTGCGGCCCAGCACGAACAGGAACGCGATGAGCCCGCCGGTCACGTGCAGGCCGTGGAACCCGGTGGGGATGAAGAACACGGAGCCGTACCCGCTGGACTGGAGGGTCAGCCCGTCGTGGATCAGGCCCAGGTACTCGTAGCCCTGGCCGCAGACGAAATACAGGCCCATCAGGAACGACAGGACGTACCACTCGCGCAGTCCCCAGCGCGACACCTGCCAGATCCGGCCGGCCCGCCTGATCTGCCCGCGCTCGACGGCGAACACGCCGAGCTGGCAGGTCACGCTGGACAGCAGCAGGACCGTGGTGTTGATCGACCCGAGGGTCAGATCCAGGTGGGCGCCCGGCCAGGGGAGGCCGTTGCCCTTGTCCACGGAGCGGATCGTGAAGTAGATCGCGAACAGTGCCGCGAAGAACATGAGTTCCGAGGACAGCCACACGATGGTGCCCACGCTGACCAGGTTCGGCCGC
Organism: uncultured Actinomycetes bacterium; assembly: GCA_963713815.1. Classification (GTDB taxonomy): domain Bacteria; phylum Actinomycetota; class Actinomycetes; order Streptosporangiales; family Streptosporangiaceae; genus RYN-230. The sequence goes on along the minus strand of CAVQNH010000031.1, from coordinate 158,008 downwards.
GCGCTGGGCGGGCGGGGAGTGGGTGCCTTCTCGGTGACGGATGCGGTGGCCACGAGGTCATTATTACGACAACCCGTAGGCGAGCGTCGGCCGACCCCCCGTGTCGGTACCATCCAGTTCATGAAGGTCGTTGTCTACAGCCATGATGCGGACACCCGCGCCCGCATGCAGCTTGCCATCGGGCGCCGTCCCGCCCCCGATGTGCCTGAGGCCGAGATCATTCCGGTGGCCACCGAGCCGGCGCTCATCCGCCTGCTCGACGCGGGTGGCGCAGACGTCATGGTGCTGGACGGCGAGGCGCAGCCGGCCGGCGGCATGGGCATCTGCCGCCAGGCCAAGGACGAGATCCACGACTGCCCGCCGGTGCTGCTGGTGGTGGGCCGGGCCGATGATGGCTGGCTCGCCACCTGGTCCGGTGCGGACGCCGTGACCAGCCACCCGATCGATCCCGTCCCGTTCGCGGCCGCCCTCGCAGGCCTGATGCGCCAGCGGGCAGAGCACCGGTCCGCACAGGCCGGCGGCTGAGCAGGCCGGCCGGGAAAGGCCGCGATGCAGCCGACCGCGCCGCGGGCGCTGTCCTGGCGGGCCGTCATCGGCGCGCTGATCCGGGGTGAGACCCTCAGCCCGGACGAGGCTGCCTGGGCCATGAACGAGATCCTGGAGGGCGCCGCGACCCCGGTCCAGGTGGCCGGCTTTGGCGTGGCCCTGCGGATGAAGGGCGAGACGCCCGGCGAGCTGGCCGGAATGGCCCAGGTGATGCTGCGCAAGGCCACCCCGATCAGCGTGCCCGGCGACCTCGTTGACCTGGTCGGCACCGGCGGGGACGGCGCGCACACGGTGAACATCTCCACCATGGGCGCGATCGTCGCGGCGGCGGCCGGCGTCCGGGTGGTCAAGCACGGCAACCGCGCCGCCTCGTCCGCCTGCGGCGCGGCGGACGTCCTGGAGGCGCTGGGCGTGGTCATCGACCTGTCCCCGGCGGCCAGCGCCCAGCTCGTGGAGGAAGCCGGGATCGCCTTCCTGTTCGCGCCGCTGTATCACCCGGCCCTGCGCCACGCGGCGGTCGCGCGCAGCGAGCTCGGCGTGCCCACGGTGTTCAACTTCCTGGCCCCCGTGTGCAACCCGGCCCGCCCCGGGGCCCAGGCGGTGGGCGTTGCGGACCCGCGGATGGGCGGGGTCATCGCCGGGGTGCTGGCCGGGCGCGGCTGCTCGGCGCTGGTCTTCCACGGTGATGACGGGCTGGACGAGCTGACCCCCACGACCACCTCCACCGTCTGGGTGGTGCATGACGGTGCCGTGGCCCAGACCGTGTTCGATCCTGCGGTGCTGGGGGTGGACCGGGCCCGGGCGGAGGACCTCCGCGGGGGCGACCGCGAGCGCAACGCGGCCGTGGCCCGCGCGGTGCTGGGCGGCGAGCGGGGCCCGGTGCGGGACACCGTGCTGCTCAACGCGGCCGCGGCGCTCGCCGCGGCCGCCGGGGTCCCGGGCGCCGAGGCGCTGGACAAGGTCCTGACCGAGGCGTTCGCCCGGGCCAGTGTGGCCCTCGATTCCGGGGCGGCGGCGGATCTGCTGGACCGCTGGGTGGCTGCCAGCCAGCGGCTGGCCGAGTCGCGTTAGCTTGCCGGGCGAGGGGAGGCGCGCCGGAGGCGTGTCCTCGCCGAGCCGGCGAGTAACCCGGCACCCGCGGCAGACGACGTGTATACGGAGCGGGCAAGCTGGGGGTTCCGGGGGCTGGCCCCCGGGCTGGCAGAGCGGGGTCCGGGGGGTCGTCCCGCGGCGCTGACTCAGTCCTCTTCGTAGCCGAGCGCGAACGCGGCCTCGAGGTCGTGCCGCGAGTAGGTGCGGAACGCGATGTGCGTCTCGGTTTGCGTCACGCCGTCGACCCGGTTGATGGTGCCCGGGATTACGTCGGCCAGTTCGTCGTGCGCGCGCACCCGGACCAGGGCCACCAGGTCGAACTCGCCGGTCACCGAATAGACCTCGCTGACCTGCGGGATCTGGGCCATGATCTCCGCTGTCTCGGGGATCCGCGCCACATCGGCCTTCACCAGAACGATCGCGGTGATCACGTGTCGCCTCCTTGAGGGCTGCCCCCGGCCTGCCCGGCTGGCCCGCTTCGGCTGGCCCGCCCCGGCGTAGCGTACCGCTGCTCAGCGGCTGGGCTGTGGACCCTCCACGGCGGCGGGGGCGAGCCGGGGAGCGGCCCGCCGGGCGGCGGCCCGTTCTGCCGCGGCGAGCTGTGCGAGTGTCCGCACCCCGGCCGCGGGCAGCCGGTCCAGCAGGGCCGCCAGCACCCCCGCGGTGGCCCGGGCGTCGGCCAGCGCGCGATGGTGCGGAAGGGCGGTCACGCCGAAGAAGTCAGCCAGCGTGGCCAGCTTGCAGTTCGGGACCTCGTCGTCGGTGAGCAGCAGCCGGGCCAGCGTGACCGTGTCCAGCACCGGCGGGCCGGGCCAGCGCCGGCCGGTGCCGGCGCACGCCGCGGAGAGGAAGCCCACGTCGAAGGGAGCATTGTGCGCGGTGAGCACGGCGCCCGCGGCGAACTCGAGGAAGCCGGGCAGGACCGCGCCAACCGGGGGGGCGGGGGCGACCATGGCGTCGGTGATGCCGGTCAGGGCGACGATGTCCGGCGGGATGGGCCGGCCTGGGTTGATCAGGCCGGCGAACTCCTCGCGGACCTCCCCGCCGCTCAGCCGGACCGCGCCGATCTCGGTGATGCCGTCCGTGGTCGGCGACCAGCCCGTGGTCTCCACGTTGACCACGACGAAGTCCAGCGTGCCGAGCGGCCGCCGCCGGATTCCGGGGGTCCACGGGTGACGCAGGCGGGTCCTCAGCCTGTCGAGCATGATCACGCTGTCACGCTATGCCGGGCCACCGACACTCGCGGGCCAGGGCACGCCGGCGGCACTGCGGGCCAGGGCACGCCGGCGGCACTCGCGGGCCAGGGCACGCCGTCCGCGCCGCGGGCTGGCTCAGCCCAGCTCGGCCCGGTAGCACTCGGTTACGTAGGGCAGCACCAGCTCGTCCGACCCGGCCAGGGCGGGATGGGTGCTGGCCAGGTGCCGCACCTGGGCCAGCACCTCGGCCCGCTGCTCGTCCGGCATGGTGATCACGTAGCTGCGCGAGGCCGCCAGGTCGATCAGCTCGTCCCGGCTGAGCCGGTGCTTCCACGCCACGTCGTGGCGTTCGACGGGGCCGAACGGCGGCCCGATGATCCCCTGGCCCTCCCGGCGGCCGTCGCCCGGGTCGTGCAGGATCCGGCCCAGCTCGGCCACCCAGTCCTCCCGCTCGTCCCGCATGTTCCACACCAGGCCGAGCCGGCCGCCCGGGACGAGCACGCGGGCTACCTCCGGCACCGCACGGCTGCGGTCCACCCAGTGCCAGGCCTGGGCGACCAGCACCGCGTCGACGCTGCCGTCGGGCAGCGGGATCCCCTCCGCCGACCCGGCGTACACGGCGACCCCGGGCACCGCCCGGGTCAGCTGCTCCCGCATGCCCGCGGACGGTTCCACCGCGATGACGTCCAGGCCGCGGTCATGGAGCTGGCGGGTGAGCTTCCCGGTACCGGCCCCCAGGTCGAGCACCCGCGTCGCACCATCAGGCAGCAGCCAGTCGACCGCTTCGGGCGGGTAGGGCGGCCGGCCGCGCTCGTAGGTGGCAGCGGCGGCGCCGAAGGACGAGGCTTGCCGCTGGTGCTGTGCTGCGCTGCGCTGCTCATCGGGCATGCCGGAATCATCCCAGGCCTGCCCGGGCCGGCCGGGACAGGGGCCGGCCCGGGCGTGCGCCGCGTGACGGGTCGCGGCCGGAGTGTCAGTACCCCCGCCTAGCGTGAGTCTCGATGCACCCGCCAGCGGGTGCCGCAACCGCCGGCCCCGCCCCCGGGCCGGACCGGCGGGAGCCGACGAGAGGAGGAGAGATGCTGATCGAATGTGACCGCTGTGAAATGCGCGACATCGCCTGCCCGGACTGCGTGGTGACCGCCCTGCTCGCCGACGGGGAACCGGTAGCCGACCTCGACCCCGCCGAGCGCCGGGCCCTCCGGGTGCTCGCGGACGCCCGGCTGGTCTCCCCGCTCCTGCTGCGGCCCTCGGCCAAGGCCTCCTGACCGGGACGGCCCGCCCCGCGGCGGAGACACGCCCGGGCCATCTGTTCCTCGTGGCGTCCGCGGCGCCCGAAACCCCGTCCCAGCGGGCAATCTGCGGGAACAGAAGCACCTGGCGATGGGCAAGCAGGTCACGGGAGTTCGCGAAGCGGTTGAATTCACCAAGCGGCCTTCACTAGTGTCAGGCGCGGTCGGTTCGCTCCCCAGCCACCACTTTGGTGACGGCGTCCGGCCACCGCCGAGTCTTCGCGCTGGCACAGGACGGCCAGCCGGAGAGCCGGGGACCCACCGGAGGACGGTCCCGGGATCAACCCGGGCCGGCAGTCCTTCAGGGGTGAATCGGCCAGATCGCGCCATGGTTTGCTGCCTTACGGTCACCGTGAGGCGGTCAGCTGTACCGTGATCCGGCCGTAGGGCATCTTCCACAGCCCGAACCCGTCAGCTCACCCGGTAGGCGGAGTGGAAGAAGGAGCGTGATCACGTACGTGAGTACGCGTCCAGCAGCCGAGCCTGAACGCTCGCGCACGTGGATCCGGGGCACGTCGGCCCGGAGCACCCTGATACTGCGCCGCGGGGCCGCGATCGGCGCCACCGTCGTTGCCGCCGGGGCCCTGGCCACATTCGCCGGTTCCGCCGGGGCCACACCCAAGCCGACCATCAGCCAGGTCCAGAAGTCGGTGAACCGGCTCACCTCCCAGCAGGACCAGGCCGCCCAGATGTACGACCAGGCGGAGCAGCAGCTCAGCAGCGCTAAGCAGCGTCTCACCCTGGTCAACCACGAGGTCAAGACGGACCAGGCCAAGTTCGAGTCGATGCGCAGCCAGATCGCCGCTATCGCCTCGACCGCCTACGAGAACGGCACCATGACCAACATTGGTGCCCTGCTGACCTCGAACAATCCCCAGGCCGTGCTCGGCCAGGCCTCGGTGCTCCTGCAGCTGTCCAGTGACCGGGCCGCTCAGGTGAACGAGTTCGTCCAGGCGGCCCGCCAGCTCGAGGGCGCCCAGGTCACCGCGAAGCGGACCGAGCAGGCGGTCGCGACCCTGGACGCGCAGCGCCTGGCCCGCAAGAAGTCGCTCGGCAAGTCGCTGAAGAAGCAGCAGGCCCTGCTGGCCACGCTCACCGCGGACCAGCAGCAGACCGTGACCACCACCTCGACGATCGGGGTCGGCGGCACCACGAAGGCGACCAACCCGGTCCCGGTCAGCGGCGCAGCAGGCCAGGCCGTGGCCTATGCCTATTCCAAGCTGGGTGACCCCTACGTGTACGGGGCGACGGGGCCGAGCTCGTTCGACTGCTCGGGACTCGTCCAGGCGGCCTGGGCCTCCGCGGGGGTCGCGATCCCGCGTACCACCTACGAGCAGGTGGCCGCGCTGCCCGCGGTCTCCACCAGCGACCTGCAGCCCGGCGATCTCCTGTTCTTCGACGGAGACGGCCACGTCGGGATCTACGTCGGCGGCAACGAACTGATCGACGCCCCGCAGACCGGCCTGGACGTGGAGAAGATCCCGCTGTCCGGCTGGTACGCGGCTAACCTGGACAGCGCCGCGAGGCCCTGAGCCAGAGTCCTCAGACCAGCGGCAGCTGACATGGCCTAGCGGCGCCCCCGGGAACGTTCCGGGGGCGCCGCTATGATTCCTCCCCAGATGGCAAAGATCCTGATCGTCACCAACGACTTCCCGCCGCGGGCCGGCGGCATCCAGTCGTTCGTCCACGCGCTGGCCCTGCGGCTGCCCCCCGGCCAGGTCGTCGTCTACGCGCCGGCCTGGGCGGGCGCCGCCGAGTTCGACCAGCGGCAGCCGTTCCCGGTGCTGCGCCACCCCACCTCACTGATGCTGCCGGTGCCCTCAGTGCGCCGCCGCGCGGTCCAGGCCCTGACCGAGCACGGCTGTGACACGGTGCTGTTCGGCGCGGCCGCACCGCTGGGCCTGCTGGCCCCGGCGCTCCGCGCCGCCGGGGCCCGGCGGATCGTCGCCCTGACCCACGGCCACGAGGCAGGCTGGGCGGCGCTGCCGGTCGCCCGCAGCCTGCTGCGCCGCATCGGGGACTCGGTCGACGTCGTCACCTACCTCGGCGAGTACTTCCGGGTCCGGCTGGCCCGCGCCCTGTCACCGGCGGCGGCGGCGCGGATGGCCCGGCTGGCCCCGGGCGTGGACACCGCGGAGTTCCACCCGGGCACGGGCGGCGCCGCGATCCGGGACCGGCTCGGCCTGGCTGGCCGGCCGGTGGTGGTCTGCGTGTCCCGGCTGGTCAAGCGGAAGGGCCAGGACACGCTCATCCGGGCCTGGCCGCTGGTCCGGGCGGCCGGTGACCCGGTCCTCCTGCTGGTCGGCAGCGGCCCGGCCACCGGGCGGCTCCGCCAGCTGGCCCGCGAGCTCGGCGTCGCCGATTCGGTGATGTTCACCGGGCAGGTGCCGGAGGGCGACCTGCCCGCCTACTACGACGCGGGTGACGTATTCGCGATGCCCTGCCGGACCCGCCGCCGCGGCCTGGACGTCGAGGGCCTGGGCATCGTCTACCTGGAGGCCTCCGCCACCGGGCTGCCCGTCATCGCGGGCGATTCCGGCGGCGCGCCGGACGCGGTGCTCAGCGGCGAGACCGGCTACGTGGTCCCGGGGCGCGACGTGACGGCGCTCGCGGCCCGGATCACCGAGCTGCTCGCCGACCCGGCCGGAGCCCGGGCCATGGGCGAGAAGGGCCTGGCCTGGGTGGACCGCGAATGGCGCTGGGACCTGGTCGCGCGGCGGCTGGAGCAGATCCTGGCCGGCTGACTCCGCGCCCTCGCGCGGGGCCGCCGGCCTGGATGGTCAGCTGTACAGGGCGTCGATATCCGCGGCGAAGTCCTTGCTGACCACGCCCCGGCGGACCTTGAGGGACGGGGTGAGGTAGCCCTCCTGCTCGGTGAAATCGACCGGGAGGATCCGGAACCGGCGGATGGACTCGGCCCGGGACACCGCCTTGTTGGCGTCGTCCACCGCGGACTGGATCTCCGCGATCAGCTCGGGATTGTCCGCCAGGTCCGTCATGCTGGCCGAGGCCAGCTGGGGGTGCCGCCCCTTCCAGGCCTCCAGCGCCTCCTCGTCGAGGGTCACCAGGGCGGCGACGTAGGGACGGCCGTCCCCGACCACCATGGCCTGGCTCACCAGCGAGTGCGCGCGGAGCCGGTCCTCCAGCACAGCCGGGGCCACGTTCTTGCCTCCGGCGGTGACGATGATGTCCTTCTTCCGGCCGGTCACCCGCAGGTGGCCGTCGTCGTCGAGCTCACCCAGGTCGCCGGTGTGCAGCCACCCCTCGGGGTCGACCATCTCCTTGGTCGCGGCCTCGTTGTGCCAGTAACCCTGGAAGATGTTCGGCCCGGACACGAGGATCTCGCCGTCCTCGGCGATCCGCACCGTGACCCCCGGCAGCGGCAGGCCGACCGTGCCGATCGTGTTGCGGCTGGGCAGGTTGGCCGAGACCACCGGGCTGGTCTCGGTGAGGCCGTAGCCCTCCAGCACGGTGATGCCCACGCCGCGGAAGAAGTGCCCCAGCCGCTCGCCGAGCGCGGCGCCCCCGGACACGGCGTACTGGACCCGCCCGCCGGTCGCCGCGCGCAGCTTGGCGTACACCAGCCGGTCGTAGAAGGCGTGCTCCGCGCGCAGCCGCAGGCCCTGGCGCCCCGGGACGGCAGGTCCCCCCTCGCCCAGCGTCTGGCTCCACTCGATCGCTGACTGCGCCGCCATGGCGAAGATGCGGGTCTTCAGCGGGCTCGCCGCGGCCTGCAGTTCCGCCCCGTTGTACACCTTCTCGAACACTCTCGGGACGGCCAGGATGAAGGTCGGCTGGAAGCTGCCCAGGTCGGCCACGAGGTTGGCCACATTCGGGGTGTGTCCCAGGACGGTGCCCGACTCGAGGCAGCCGATCTGGATGATGCGCGCGAACGAGTGCGCCAGCGGCAGGAACAGCAGGGCCGAACGCCCGGACATGGTGAAGATCTCCGGCAGCGCGCCGATCGCGTTGCGCACATTGGAGAGCATGTTCGCGTGGGTGAGCTCGCATCCCTTGGGGCGGCCCGTGGTCCCGGAGGTGTAGATGATCGTGGCCAGGTCGGCGGCCACCCGGGCCGAGCGCCGCCCGGCCAGCGTCTCGTCGCTGACCGGGGACCCCTCTGCGGCCAGGCTGTCCAGCGGCCTGGCCGCGGCGGTGTCCCCGCTGGCCGCTCCCTCGATCAGCCAGATCTGCTGCACGGCCGGCAGCCTGCCCAGCACCTCGGCGATGGCCTCGATATGCGCGGGCGTTTCGGCGATCAGCGCCCGGGCGCCGGAGTCGGTGAGGATCCACTCCACCTGCTCGGCCGAGGATGTCTCGTAGATGGGGACGCTCACCGCGCCCGCCGACCAGATCGCGTAGTCCGCGAGCGTCCACTCGTACCGGGTCCGGGACAGCAGCGCTACCCGGTCCCCGGTCCCGATGCCGGCCGCGATGAGCCCCTTGGCCAGGGCCGTGACCTCCGCGCGGAACTGCGCCGTGGTCACGTCGCGCCAGGGCGGCCCGCCGCCGTCGGCCTGGCGCCGCATCATCACCGCCTGCGGCTCGCGATCCGCGCGCTCGAAGACCACGTCGGCGAGGGTGGCCGACGGTGCGACCTCCGCTACCGCGGGGATGCCGTACTCACGCATGACAGCTCCTGCCGGTCATGTTGTTCCCGGTGAACGACTGGACCGTACCCCGGCCGGGCCCCCGCAAGCTACCAGTAGGTAGCCCCAGTTAAGGTTACCCGCCCCGGGCCGGCCGCGCCTGGGCGCCAGTTGTGGCAATCTGACGGGATGCCCACGCGATGGGAGTACGGCTCCCTGATCATCATTGCGCTCGCCCCTGGCGAACAGCAGCCACCGGAGCACTCGGTCGGCATCCTGGTCACGGCCCTGCAGGCCCGGGTGGTGTCCGTCGTGGAACTAGGCGACCTGACCCCCGGGGAGAGGTACGTCGCCATGAATGCAGTGGGCGAGGAAGGCTGGATCATCACCGGCCCCGGCGTCCGGTCGGAGTTCAGCCGGGGCACGCCGGTCAGGATCGGGGGCACGACGAGGCTGGCCCCGTGGCTGGCGGGCGCCCTCACGAACCACCCGGTGGGCTCGTGGTCTCGCGGCTATTTCGAGTACCCGCTGCGCAAGCCGCTCGACTGACCCGCCTGGCCCCCGAGCGGGGCGGCCCGGGAAACGCACGGGCTTGTACGGTTGGCTCATGCGGGTGCACGTGGTCAGCGACGTTCATGGCCGCGCTGAGGCGCTCGCGGGCGCCGGGGGCGCGGACGGGTTCATCTGCCTGGGCGACCTGCTGCTGTTCATTGACTACGCCGACCCCCGGCAGGGCATCTTCCCCGACCTGTTCGGCGCCGAGGCGACCCGCACATTCGTCGCGCTGCGCACGGCCAAGCGGTTCGACGAGGCGCGGGACTTTTCCCGGCGGCTGTGGGGCCAGCTGGACGGCGACCCGTCGGGATACGTGCAGCAGGCCGCCTCCAGCCAGTACGCGCAGCTGTTCGCGGCCATGCCCGAGCCCGCCTACATGACCTACGGCAACGTGGACATCCCGCCGCTGTGGCAGCAGCACCTGAAGCCCGGGCACGAGGTCCTCGACGGGCAGCGCGCCACGCTCGGCGGCTGGACCTTCGGGTTCGTCGGCGGCGGCCTGCCCTCCGCGTACCGGACCCCCTACGAGATCGACGAAGACGCCTACGCGGCCAAGGTGACCGCGACCGGCGAGGTCAACGTGCTGTGCACGCACATCCCGCCGGCCGTCCCGCAGCTGCTGTATGACACCGTGGCGCGCCGCCTCGAACGCGGCAGCACGGCGATACTCGAGCACATCCGCCGGACCCAGCCCCGGTATGCCCTGTTCGGCCACGTGCACCAGCCGCTGGCCCGCAGGGCCCGGATCGGCCGCACCGAGTGCATCAACGTGGGGCACTTCCGCGCCACCGGGATCCCGTACGTCCTGGAATGGGAGTAGCCAGGGCGGCGCGCCCGGCCCGGCCGGCGTCCCGGGCGCGGGCATGGCGGTACGCTCCGAGCATGGCCGACAGGACGACGTCGAGCATCTCCATCGCCGCTACCGGGCCGGACGTGATGGCCGTGATAGCCGATTTCGCCGCCTACCCGCAGTGGGCGGCGGCCGTGCGCTCCGCCGAGGTGGCCGAGCGCAGCACGGACGGCCGCCCCAGCCTGGTCCGGTTCAGCCTGGATGCCGGGATGATTAAAGACAGTTACGGGCTTAGCTATAAGTGGGACGGCTCCGGGGTCCGGTGGGATCTCGCCGAGCCAGGGTCGGTCATCAGCGCGATGACCGGCGGCTACTCCCTGGCTGACGGCTCCCGCGGCACTGAGGTCACCTACGACCTCAGCGTGGACCTCCGGGTGCCGCTGCCTGGCATGCTGAAGCGGAAGGCTGAGAAGGTCATCATCGACACCGCGCTGAAGGGGCTCAAATCCCGGGTCGAGGGCCTGCGCACGCAGGCCACCGCGGGGAGCACGCAGCAGGACAAGGACAGGGAAGAAGGCGCGACGTGACGGAGCGGCAGTCAGGCAGCGACCCGATCGGCGAGCTCCAGCGATGGCTGGTCCGTTCGGGGGCCCGCAGCGTGAGCCGGCAACTGGGCGATCAGGTCCGGACCGCCCTCGGCGGCGGCGGTAACAACACGCACGGGGACGTATGGGAGAGCGCGACCGCGGACCACGAGGCCCCGGAATGCCAGTGGTGCCCCATCTGCCGGGCCCGGCGCAGGCTCCGGGAATCCGGCCCCGGCCTCTCCTCGACCGTCGCGGCCGCGGGTGACGCGGTCTCCGTCGTGCTGCAGGACGCGGCGGCCGCGTTCGAGGCGGCCGTGGCCGCGGCCGGACGGCAGGCCCGGCCCAAGGACGAGGCCCCGGTCAGCAGCGAGGTGTGGGACGAGGCGACCGACGAGCCGGCCCGCCCACTGCCGCGGATCGTGCCGGACCCGCCCGCCGGGACGGCAGGACCGGCCGAGCAGGCCGGACCGGACTCAGGTCCTCCCGCGCCGCCTGGGCCGGGGGAGCAGAACCCCGCCTAAGGTTGACCGCGCTTTGGCCTGAGCACGGGACACCGCGTGGCATCGTGAAGTGTGGCTCCGCATATTGCCGTAACGCACGCGAGCCGGGCGCTCGCCGGGCACGCCGCCCTGGGCAGCCACGCTGCCCTGGGCGGTGTGGGACTCGGCGGCGGGGGCGGCCTGGCTCACCTGATCATCCGGCTGATCATCTGGCGCTTTATCTGGCGGCTGGGCCTGATGCTCTGGCGGGTTCACCCGTTCGGGCCCGTGATCGTGGTGGTGATCATTCTCGCCCTGGTGGCGCTGGCTATCTTCCGGGCCCGGGGCGGCCGTGGCTGGCCAGGACCACGCTGGCCGGGGCGGGGGCGGCGAGGCCCCTTCGGCGACCGGGCCGGCGACCAGGGCCCGCGCGACTGGTGACCTCAGCTCGCCGGTACCCCGCACCACGGTGACCTCGCACCACGGTGACTTCGCAGGCGTGACCCGCATCAGGGGTGACCTCAGATCACGGCGCCGTCGTCCGGGCCTGAGTCGCGCGGCGGCTTCTCGCCCATCCTGATGACCAGGGTGGCGAACCCGCCGACGAACGCGGCCACGGCCAGGAACGCGGCCCACCCCGGGATCGCCCAGCCCACCATGGTGGCCAGCAGCAGATAGCCCGGACCGCCGAACAGCGCGGCCCAGGCTCCCTTGGCCATCGGGTCGAGCGACGGCAGCGGCGGCGGGACCGGCGGCACGAAGTTCTCGTCATCCGGCGGGGCCGGGGCGGCGGGCGGGACGGAACTGGCCGGGCGGACGATCCGCGGCCGGCCGCCGGGGGTGGGGCCGGCGGGTGCGGGGTCTTCGTTGCGGCCGATGGAATCGGGTCCATGCGCGGCGGGACCGTCAACCGCCGGGCCGTTCGCGGTGGAAGCCTGCGGGCCGTTCCCGCCAGGTACGTCGCGGTGGCCGGGGGCCGGGCGGGGCAGCGGGCCTGGCGGCGGCCCCGGATCAGAGGTCCCGCCCGGGTCCGGGCCGAGATCCAGCGACGGGTCGGTGTCGTCGCTCAGGTCCAGGGTCAGCGACGGGTCGGTCTCGGGGCCGGCGTCCGGGAGGGTCCCGGTGCGCGGCGAGCCGGGCAGGTTCTCCCGCTCGGGCCAGGGCAGGTCGCCGCCGTCGGGGTCGGGCTCGGCCGCGTAGTTCGCGATCAGGTCACGCCAGGCGGCTTCCTCGCCGCCCGACGCCCCCCGCCCGCTGCCCTTCACTCTGTCTCCGCATGACTATGCGCACGGACGAACTCAAGGCTCCCCGCGAAGATCGTTGGTGCGTCGTTGTCCAGCGTGGCCACATGGTAGCTCTCCGGGCAGTCACGAATGGTCAGCTGCGCGGGGGGCAGCCCCGCCTGCAGCACCCGCAGGCTGGCCGGTCCCACGACGTGATCGACCGTGCTGCGGTAGACGAGCACCGGCTGGGTCACCTGGCCCAGCCGCGACTGGGTCAGCCGCCACAGGGCGGGCAGCGACGCCGCCGCCCGCACCGGCACCCGGGTGTAGCCGAGCTCCTGGACACCCTCCTTCTTGATGTCACTGGCGATCCCGGGCAGCGACGGCACCACCAGCTTGAGCGCCGGGGCCAGCATGAACAGCTTGGTGTCCGGGGCCAGCGACGGGTTGACCAGGACCAGGCCGCTCACCCCGGCGCCGCGCAGTTCCGCCATCCGCAGCGCCAGGCAGCCGCCCATGGACAGGCCCATCACGAAGATCTCATTGCTCTGCCCGCGCAGCTGCTCGTAGCCCCGGTCCACTTCCGCGTACCAGTCTTCCCACCGGGTGCGCGACATTTCCTGCCAGGTGGTGCCGTGGCCGGGCAGCCGGGGCACCGATACCGTCAGCCCCGCCTCGGCCAGGTACTCCGCCCACGGGCGCAGCGACCCCGGGGAACCGGTGAACCCGTGGCAGAGCAGGACACCGGTGCTGCTGGAACCCGCGTGGAAATACGATTCCGCGCCTGGGATGACTGGCATGAGTTCATCGTCCTCTACGCCGGGGCCTGGACTGCGCGCCCGGTACCCCTGGGCACCACTGTGCCCAGGACGCTGGCCGCGCATCTCACGCTCTCGCATCGTCGCATGGCCCGCGTCTCGCCGCACGCCGCCCGGCCGCCTAATCGGCCGAGATGAGCGTCCGCTTTCCGGTGTATCTCGTGCGACGATGGGGGCGTGTTCTACTGGGTGGTCAAGGCGATCCTGGGCCCCTTCCTGGCGCTGATCTTCCGGCCCTGGTCGGAGGGGATCGACAACGTGCCCCGGGAGGGGCCGGCCATCATCGCCAGCAACCACCTCTCGTTCGCCGATCACTTCTTCGGCCCGCTCCCGCTGCCCCGCAAGGTGACCTTCCTGGCCAAATCCGAGTACTTCACCGGCCGCGGGCTGAAGGGCCTGCTCAAAAAGGCTTTCTTCAGCGGGGTAGGGGGGATCCCGCTGGACCGGGCCGGGGGCCGGGCCAGCGAGCGGGCCATCAATACCGGCCTCCGCGTGCTGGCCCAGGGCAAGCTGCTCGGCATCTACCCCGAGGGCACCCGGACCCCGGACGGGCGGCTGTACCGGGGCAAGACCGGGGTGGCCCGGCTGGCCCTCGAGTCGGGAGCGCCGGTGATCCCCTGCGCCATGCTCGGCACGTTCGACCTGATGCCGTCCGGGAAATTCATCCCGCGGCTGCGGTACCGGCCCGGCGTCCGGTTCGGCAAGCCGCTGGACTTCTCCCGCTACGCCGGGCTCGAATCAGACCGGCTCGTGCTGCGCGCGGTGACCGACGAGATCATGTACGCGATCATGGCTCTGGCCAGCCAGGAGTACGTGGACGAGGACGCGCAGCAGGCCAAGGAGCGGCTCAAGGCCGAGCACAAGGCCGAGCGGCTGGTCCACGCGTCCACTGAGGGCCGTTCCGGGACGTAGCCCGGCGGCCTACGCGTCCACCGAGGGCCGGGCCGGTACGTAGCCGGGCCGGTCTTCCCGGCCGGGTCCGCCGCGCCACCGGGACCGGATCGCGCGGCGCACCGCCCGCCCCGCCCGCTGCACGGCGAGCGCCAGGCCCAGCAGCAGCGCGGCGACGATCCCGTCCAGCCAGAAGTGGTTGGCGGTCACGACGACCGCGAGCAGCGTGAGCACGGGGTAGCCCAGCGCCAGCCAGCGCCAGCGGCTCGTGGACACCTGCACCACGACCAGTGCCACCAGCAGCGCCCAGCCCACGTGCACCGAGGGCATGGCCGAGAGCTGGTCGGCGTTGAAGCCCGCCACCGAGCCGTAGACCGACTGGCCGTAGCGGGCCGCGGTATCCACCATGCCGTCGCCCGGGAGCATCCGCGGCGGCGCGACCGGCAGGAACTGGATCAGCAGCGCGCCGGCGGTGAACAGCACCAGCGTGATCCGGACCTGCGGGTACTGCCGGCGGTGCCAGGCGTATACCCAGATCAGGCAGCCGATCAGCACCACGAAGTGCAGCGACGCGTAGTACAGGTTGAGGCCCTGGACGAGCAGCGGATGGCCGAGGAACGCCCGCTGGATCTCCGTCTCGCTGGGCATGTGGACGACTCGTTCGGCGTGCCAGATCCACTGGGCCCGGGCCAGCGCGCCGTCCGGGCCGACCAGGCTGAGGCTCCCGGCCAGCTGCCACAGGGCGAACAGGGCCAGCAGGATCGCGGTTTCCTGCGCGATCCCGGCAGCCACGGTCAGCCGGCGCGGCCAGGACCCGGGCGGGCGCGGTTCGCTGACCTGGTCCGGCGAGGCGGCCTGGTCCGGGGAGGCGGCCTGCTCTGGGGCGGCGGCCTGCTCCGGCGAGGCGGCCTGCTCTCGGGAGGCGGCCTGATCCGCGCGGGTCGCCTGGCCCGGCGACGTGGCCCGGCCCGCGGGGGCTGGCTGCGGTCCGGGTGGCCGGGCGGCGTGGCGCGCGGCCACGGAGGCGGCCGCCAGGCAGGCTGCGGTGACCGCCGCTGCCCGCCAGGACAGCTCCAGGTCGATCATGTGGCGCGCCTCCATCCCCCGCTGCTGCCCGGTCCGCCACCCCGATCGGTACGTCTGATCAACCAAGCGTCCCCGGCGTCCGGCAAACGCTAAGGTTACGGCCCTTGATTAAAGGAGCGGATTAATGAGTGAAATACCGATGGGGGGCCCGGGGATTCCCCTCGCGCCGGATGCGCCCGGCGGCCCGGGGGCGCCGGGGAGCCCGCCCGGCGCGGCGGACGAGATCCTCGTCGCCTTCGCCGAGCCGGCTGAGCCAGCGCCGGCTCACCGTCCTGGTGCGCATCATCCTGGCCATCCCGCACGCGATCGTGCTGTATGTGCTCGGCATCGCCTCCGACGTCGTTGCCCTGATCTGCTGGTTCGCCGCACTGTTCACTGGCCGCCTGCCCGACGGCCTGGCCGGGTTCCAGGTCGGCTACGTGCGCTGGCTGACCCGTTTCTACGCGTACGTGCTCCTGCTTACTGACGTGTACCCGCCGTTCGAGTTGGCGGACGCGCAATACCCCGTCCGGCTGCAGGCCCAGCCGGGCCCGCTCAACCGGCTCGCCGTCCTGTTCCGGATCATCCTGGTCATCCCGGCCTTGATCGTCGTCACGGTGCTGACTTACGGCCTGAGCTTCCCGGTCATGTTCGTGACCTGGCTGATCGTGCTCATAGCGGGCCGGATGCCGCGGCCGCTGCACGAGGCCCTGGCGGCGGCCCTGCGCTACCAGGCCCGGGTCATCGGCTACTTCCTGATGCTCACCGCCCGCTACCCGGGCGGCCTGTTCGGTGACCCGGCCGCCTTCGGGGCGGGTCCCGCGGACAGCGTCCCGGCGGGATCTGCCGGGCCGGGGACTACCGGGGTGACTGGGGTCACCGAGGCCCCTGGGGCAGCCTCAGCGGGCCCGTGGGGCGCGTGGGGCTCGGCGGCACCGGAAGGCCGGGACCCGGGCCAGCCGGCCCCGGATCAGCCCGGGTCCGGGCCGGCCGCGCCTGGCTACGGGCAGCCGGACCCTGGCTACGGCCAGCCCGCGCCTGGCTACGGCCAGCACGGCCGCGACCCTGGCTACGGCCAGCCCGCGCCGGGCTACGGCGAGGCCGTGCCGGGCCAGCCCGGCTATGCGGCCGCCGGATACGGGCCGTACGGGCCGACCGCCGCCCCGGTCCGCTGGCTCGGCGGCGACCAGCCCTGGCGGCTGGTGCTGTCCCGTACGGCCAAGCGGCTGATCGTCCTGTTCCTCGTGCTGGGCGCGATCTTCACGGTGGGCTACATCGCGCTGAGCGCGGGGGTCGCCTCGAGTTCGGGTAACAACACCGTGACCCGGGCCGAGGCGACGATCTCGGTCGAGGCGGCGTTCGCCAGGCTGAGCACCACGCTCTCCGGCTTCGACTCGAAGGTCGCCGCCTGCTCCGGCAAGCTCACCTGCGTCAACAAGGTCGACAAGCAGATGTCCGTGGCGTTCGGGACGTTCGCGCGGAACATGGACGGCATCTCCATGCCGGGTGCCGCGTCGTCCGCCGCCGCGGACCGGGTGCGCTCCGACGCGAATCAGGCCAGCGCCGGCTTCCTGCGCCTCTCGGCGGTCACCTCGGCGGCCCAGTACAACCAGGTGGTGGCCAGCACCGGCCTCGAAGCCAACCTCAAGCGTTTCGACGCCGACTACCAGGCCCTGGGCACCAGTCTCGGCGTCCACTGACCGGGCCCCGGTCCCCGCGGGGACCGGGGTACCCGCCCGATGGGAAGATCCGTGCACCAGGGCTCACCCCGGTGCACGGATCTTTCCTCCGCGATTAGCTCCCGCTGGGGGCGGACCAGCCTCTGGTGCGGGTTACGGCGCGGCGCCAGCGGGCGTAGGCCTCGTCGTCCCGGTGACCGGGCTCGAACCGGCGGTCCAGGCGCCAGGTCGCGGCCAGTTCCTCGGTCGAGGACCAGGTCCCGGTGGCCAGCCCGGCCAGGAAGGCGGCCCCGAGCGCGGTGGTCTCGCCGACCACCGGGCGTTCCACCGGGACCTGCAGCTGATCCGCCTGGAGCTGCATGAGCAGGTCGTTGGCGCTGGCCCCGCCGTCGGCGCGCAGCACGCGGCCGCCTGCGAGCCGCCCTCCATCATCAGGTCGGCCACGTCGCGCACCTCGAAGGCGATCGCCTCCAGCGTGGCCCGGACCACATGCGCCCGGGTCGTGCCGCGGGTGATGCCGAATATCGCCCCCCGCGCGTCCGGGTCCCAGTCGGGCGCGCCCAGGCCGGTCAGCGCGGGCACGAACACCACGCCGCCCGAGTCGGGCACGCTGCGCGCCAGCGCCTCGCTCTGCGCCGCGTGATCCAGCAGGCCCAGCCCGTCGCGCAGCCACTGGACCGCGGCGCCGGTCACGAACACCGAGCCCTCCAGCGCGTAGGTGAGCTGGCCGGAGCCGTCCATCCAGGCCACCGTGGACAGCAGCCCAGCGGCCGAGCGCACCACGGCAGGCCCGGTGTTGGCCAGCACGAAGGAGCCCGTCCCGTACGTGCACTTGGTGTCGCCCGGGCTGAAGCAGGCCTGCCCGAACAGGGCGGCCTGCTGGTCGCCCGCGACCCCGGCCACCGGGATGTCCAGGCCGAGGAACGAGCCGGGGTCGGTGCGCGCGACCACCCCCGTGGACGGCACCACCTCAGGCAGCGCCCGCCGCGGAACCCGGAACAGCTCGCACAGTTCCCCGGACCATTCCCCGGCCGCGATGTCGAACAGCAGCGTGCGCGAGGCGTTGGACGCGTCGGTCACATGCCGGGCCCCCGCCGTGATCCGGGCGATCAGGTAGGAATCCACCGTGCCGCAGGCCAGTGATCCATCGGCCAGGCCCGCCCAGGTCCGCGGCTCGTGCTCGGCCAGCCAGGTGAGCTTGGTCCCGGTGAAGTACGGGTCCAGGCGCAGGCCGGTCAGCCCGGCGACCCGGGGCTCGTGCCCGGCCTCGCGCAGCGCGTCGCAGATCCGGGCCGTCCGCCGGTCCTGCCAGACGATCGCGCGGCGCGGCGCGGCCAGGGTGACCCGGTCCCACACCACCGCGGTCTCCCGCTGGTTGGTGATGCCGAGGCTGCGCACCGGCGGATCGCCCGCCTGCGTGAGGGCCTGGCGGGACGCGGCCAGCGTCGCCTGCCAGATGTCCTCGGGCAGGTGCTCCACCCAGCCCGGCTCCGGGAAGTACTGCCGGAATTCCTGGTATCCGCGCCCGGATACCAGCCCCTCCTCGGTCACGACCAACGCAGTGACGCCGGTTGTTCCAGCGTCCACAGCCAGCACGCTCATGAGGACTAGTGTTGCCCTATGCGAGTTGGAGTGCTGACGGGCGGCGGAGACTGCCCGGGATTGAATGCGGTCATCCGCGCGGTGGTCCGCCGGGGCACCGAGGAGTTCGGCTACGAGTTCGTGGGGTTCCGCGACGGATGGCGCGGGCCCCTCGAAGGTGACACCGTGCCCCTTGACGTGCAGGCGGTACGCGGGATCCTGCCGCGGGGCGGGACGATCCTCGGCTCGTCGCGCACCAACCCGATGGCCGACGCCGCGGCCCAGGGGGGCCGCTCCGGGGTGGAGCGGATCAAGGACAATCTCTCCGGTCTCGGCGTGGACGCCCTGGTGGTGATCGGCGGGGAGGACACCCTCGGCGTGGCCACCCGGCTGTACGGGGAAGGCGTCCGGGTGGTCGGGGTGCCGAAGACCATCGACAACGACCTGGGCGCGACGGACTACACGTTCGGCTTCGACACCGCGGTGAACATCGCGATGGAGGCCATCGACCGGCTGCACACCACCGCGGAAAGCCATCACCGCGCGCTGATCTGCGAGGTCATGGGCCGGCACGCGGGGTGGATCGCGCTGCACGCGGGGCTGGCCGGCGGGGCCAACGTGATCCTCATCCCGGAGAAGCCGTTCAGCATCGAGAGGGTCTGCGCGTACGTGGAGCACCGGTTCCAGACCCGGTACGCGCCGATCGTGGTGGTCGCCGAGGGCGCCACCCCGCAGGAAGAGGACGTTCAGATCTCCGACCAGCGGCTGGACGCGTTCGGCCACGTGCGGCTGGGCGGCATCGGCATGATGCTGGCCGACGAGATCGAGAAGCGGACCGGCAAGGAAGCCCGCTGCACGGTGCTGGGCCACGTCCAGCGCGGCGGGACCCCGACGGCGTATGACCGCGTGCTCGCCACCCGGTTCGGGGTGCATGCGATCGGGGCGGTGCACGACGGCGACTTCGGCACCATGGTGGCGCTGCGCGGGACCGACATCGCCCGCGTGCCGCTGGCTGAGGCCACCCGCGAGCTGAAGACGGTACCGCCGGAGCGGTACGCCGAGGCCGAGGTCTTCTTCGGCTGAGCAGCTTGAGCCGAGCAGTTGCGGGCTGGGCATTAGCGGGCTGAACAGGTTTGAGCTGAGTAACCCCGCTCGGGTCAGCTGAGCCGGCCGCCGGGCGCGGGCCGGCTCAGCGGACCTGGACTGCGACCACGCAGGCGTCGTCGCTGGTGTCGGACCGGGCGTTGCCCATCAGGTGGTCGGCGAACCGGGCGACGTCGTCCACCGGGCCGCTGGCCAGGCACAGCAGCGCCTTCATCGAGTCGTCGATCGTCTCGTCGTGCCGCTCGATGAGGCCGTCGGTGAACAGCGCGAGCGCGTCCCCCGGCTGCAGCGCGATGGTCAGTTCCTCGTAGACGACGTCCGGGTCCGCGCCGACCAGCACCCCGGTCGGCAGCGCCAGTTCCCGCGCCGCCCCGTCCCGCACCAGCAGCGGCGGCAGGTGCCCCGCCCTTGAGCAGCGCAGCGTCCGCCGGGCCGGGTCGTACATGCCGCACACCACCGTGCCGATGATGCCGTCGGTGAGATAGCAGGCCACCTTGTTCAGCCAGCCGAGCAGCTGGGCGGGCCCGGCGCCGGTGATCGCGAGACCGCGCAGGCAGTTCCGCAGGGCCACCATGCCGGTCACCGCGTCGATGCCGTGACCGGCGATATCCCCGACCACGAGCAGCACTTCTTTACTGGGCAGCAGGACCGTGTCGTACCAGTCACCGCTGACCAGGTTCCCCGGTCCGGCGGGCCGGTACCGGGCGGCGATATCCAGGCCGGCGATCTCCACCGGTTTCGGGGTCCGCGGGGTGATGGCCTGCTGCAGCCGCAGCGCCAGCCGGTGCTCCTCCGCGGCTCGCTCCTCGGTGTCGGCCAGCCGGTCCCGGGTCGCGGCGAACGCCACCTGGGTGTGGTAGTCCGCGGACACGTCCTGGTAGGCGCCGCGTACCGCGACCAGCGTGCCGGCCTGGTCGGTGACCGGCTCGGCGAACGCGCGCA
The DNA here is from genome assembly GCA_963713815.1 of uncultured Actinomycetes bacterium. Taxonomy (GTDB): domain Bacteria; phylum Actinomycetota; class Actinomycetes; order Streptosporangiales; family Streptosporangiaceae; genus RYN-230. The sequence continues at coordinate 137,579 of CAVQNH010000031.1, read as the reverse complement.
TCTGCCGCACGCTCTCGTCGTCGGCCCGGATGATGCGGAACGCGGCGGCGGCCTCCCGCTTGTCCTCCAGCAGCGTGGCGCGGAAGCTCTCCACTACCGGCAGGTCGTCGGCCGGGACGTGCGCGTGCAGCTTGCCCACCGGGACCGGATCGTCCAGGGGCTGCCCGAACAGGGCGAACGTCGGCTCGGTCCAGAGCACCTCCCCGGTGAGCAGGTTCTCCTCCCAGCCACCGATCCGGCCGAGCCGCTGCGCCTGGTGCAGCAGAGTCCCGAGGCGCTCGACCTCGCCCGCAGGCCGCCAGGTGATCACCACGCCGTCGTAGAGGCGGGCGATGCGGACCTCCAGGACGGGCGCGGCCAGGCCCCCGGCCACCGGGGCGGCGATGATCTCCCCCGAGGTGTACCGCGCCTCGCCGGTGGCCATCACCTGGATGGCGCGGTCATACAGCCCGCCGTCCAGCGCGGCGGCCGGGTAGACCTCGAGCAGCGGGCGCCCGGCCAGAGCCGCGGCCTCCCGGCCCGCGGGGTCAGCGAAGTCCTTGCTGAGGTAGCTGATCCGGAAGTCGGTGATCACCCCGGTGTCGTCCCGGATAGCGGTGGCGAACAGCGCCGAGCCGAGCAGGCTGTCCAGCAGGCCGAAGGCCCACGACGCCCGGTGATCCGCGGCCAGGTCCCCGCTGGGCAGCCGGGTGCCGAGAGCCTGGGCGCAGACTTCGGCGAGCGCGCTGATCTGCCGCCGCAGCGCATCGGGGAACTCCTCGTGCGCCTCGGGCCAGCAGATCTCCATCGCGCCGAGCGCGGCGCCCGGGCCGGGCAGCGGGAGCACCGCGCGGGCCCCCTGCGGCCAGTCACCCATGAGCGGGGTCAGCGCGGCGTCCGGGCGGCCCGCCGGCCACCAGTACTCGGCTCCCTCGTCGGCCGCCCGCTGCGCGGGGGTATCCATGTCCGGGTGGATGCGCCGCCAGCGGCTGGCGTCGCGGGCCGAGAACCCGGCCTGCCCGGCCAGTTCCAGGCCGCCGTCGGGCTCGGCCAGCCACAGGGCCAGGGCGATGGCGCCCGCCGGGGCCAGCGCCTCTTCGAGGACGGCGGCCGCGATGCCGCCGCCGTCGTGCGCGGCCTCCGCGGCGGCGCCGGCCAGGGCGACCCGGTGCGTGCTGGGCAGCGTGCGGCCGGGCGCGTCAGCCTCGGACGGCTCCCCGGAAACCGCCGCGGCGGACTGCTGCCCGGTGATCTGCGCCGCGAGTTCGGCCAGGCTCGTGCCGGATTCCGCGGAAAGGTGGGCCAGCTGGGCCTGCGCGTCTGCTGGCGAGCAGCGGAGCTGCTCCATCAGCATGCCCCGGGCCAGGTCCACCACGGAGCGGGCGGCCGCCCCGGACTGTATCCTGTCCAGCTCACGCCGCTGCCGCGCAATTAGGGCGCTTAGCCGTTCGAATTCTGCGCCGCTCGGTACTGTCACGGTAGGAGGCCTTCCCGGGAGGTTCAGCGGCTTAACAGCCACGTTACCGGGCAGAGGGTGTCCCTAACGCCTGTTTTTGACCACGTCAACGGCGGTGGCAGTATCGGTTTGTCACAAACGCACTAGTGACTGGCCGTACCAGCGGCCACCAGCAGGAGGATTCGTCATGGCGGATGTAGTGCTGGCCAGCAGCCAGCCCGCCGACCCGCGGCTGCAACGGCTGCTCGAGGGCCTGACCGCGGTACGGGGCGGGGACTTCAGCACCCGGCTGCCGCATACCGGCGACCCGCTGATGGACGAGATCGCCGCCGTCTTCAACAGCATGACCGACCAGCTGGCCCTGTTCACCTCCGAGGTGACCCGGGTGGCCCGGGAGGTGGGCACCGAGGGCAAGCTCGGCGGCCAGGCCCGGGTCCCGGGGGTCGCCGGGACCTGGAAAGACCTGACCGAGTCGGTCAACGCCATGGCCGACAACCTGACCGGGCAGGTGCGCGACATCGCCCAGGTCGCGACCGCGGTAGCCCGCGGTGACCTCACCCAGACGATCACCGTGGACGTCAAGGGCGAGATGCTGGCCCTGAAAGACACCCTGAACACGATGGTCGACCAGCTATCCGCATTCGCCGACGAGGTGACCCGGGTGGCGCGCGAGGTGGGGACCGAGGGCAGCCTGGGCGGCCAGGCCCAGGTCCCCGGGGTCGGCGGGACGTGGCGGGACCTCACCGACTCGGTGAACTTCATGGCCGGCAACCTGACCAGCCAGGTCCGCAACATCGCGCTGGTGACCACCGCGGTCGCCCAGGGTGACCTGTCCAAGAAGATCGACGTGGACGCGCGCGGCGAGATCCTCGAGCTCAAGACCACGATCAACACGATGGTGGACCAGCTCTCGTCGTTCGCGGCCGAGGTCACCCGGGTGGCCCGTGAGGTGGGCAGCAAGGGCCGCCTGGGCGGGCAGGCCGAGGTCGAGGGCGTGTCCGGCACCTGGAAGCGGCTCACCGAGAACGTCAACGAGCTGGCCGGGAACCTTACCCGCCAGGTCCGGGCCATCGCCGAGGTGACCAGCGCGGTGGCGACGGGGGACCTGACCCGGTCCATCTCGGTAGAGGCCGAGGGCGAGGTCGCCGAGCTCAAGGACAACATCAACGCGATGGTGCAGTCCCTCCGCGAGACGACCAAGGCCAACCAGGAGCAGTACTGGCTCAAGACCAACCTGGCCCGGATCTCCGGCCTGATGCAGGGGCACCGGGACCTCGCCACGGTCGCTGAGCTGATCATGGACGAGCTGATCCCGCTGGTCGGCGCCCAGCACGGCACGTTCTTCATCGCCGGCGACAGCAGTGAGGGGACCATCCTGCGCCTGGCCGCCGGCTATGGCGTGCAGGCCGACATCGAGGCGCCTAACCAGTTCCGGCTGGGCCAGTCGCTGATCGGGCAGGTGGCCAAGACCAGGAAGCCCGTCATTGTCACCGACGCGCCACCCGACTACGTGCGCATCTCCTCGGGGCTCGGTGACGGTCCGCCGGTCAACCTCATCGTGCTGCCGATCGTGTTCGAGGGGCAGGTCCTCGGCGTCATCGAGGCGGGGTCGTTCAGCCCGTTCACGCAGGTACACCAGGACTTCCTGGAGCAGCTGATGGAGACCATCGGCGTCAACGTGAACACGATCATCGTGAACTCCCGCACCGATCACCTGCTGCAGGAGTCCCAGCGGCTGGCGGGTGAGCTCCAGTCCAGCACCGGCGAGCTGCAGGCCCGGCAGGGGGAGCTGCAGAGGTCCAACGCCGAGCTGGAGGACAAGGCGGCGCAGCTGGCCCGGCAGAAGCGCGACATTGAGATCAAGAACATCGAGATCGAGCAGGCCCGGCAGGAGATCGAGGAGCGCGCCAGGCAGCTGGACCTGGCCTCCCGGTACAAGTCGCAGTTCCTCGCGAACGTCTCGCACGAGCTGCGCACGCCGCTGAACAGCCTGCTCATCCTGGCCCGGCTGCTGGCCGAGAACCCGGCGGCGAACCTGACGTCCAAGCAGGTCGAGTACGCGAACGTGATCCACTCGTCGGGGTCGGACCTGCTGCTGCTGATCAACGACATCCTGGACCTGTCCCGGGTGGAGGCCGGCAAGCTGGACGTGCACCCCGAGCCGTTCGCGCTCGGGTCACTGGCCGAGGACCTGCGCACCGTGTTCGAGCCGCTCGCGGCCGAGAAGAAGCTGCAGTTCGTGGTGGCGTCGGCCCCGGACGTGCCCGCCGAGGTCATCACCGACCGGCAGCGGCTCCGCCAGGTGCTGCACAACCTGCTGTCGAACGCGGTCAAGTTCACCCAGCAGGGCCGGGTGGAGCTGCGGATCCGCCGCGAGATTCCGGACGCCCCCGGGGCCGAGGCAGGCCTGGCGTTCTCCGTGTCGGACACCGGGATCGGCATCTCGGACGACAGCCTGAAGACGATCTTCGAGGCCTTCCAGCAGGGTGACGGCACCACCAGCCGACGCTACGGCGGCACCGGGCTGGGGCTGGCCATCAGCCGTGAGGTGGCCGCCGTGCTCGGGGGCCGGATCACCGCGCAGAGCGAGCCGGGCCGCGGCAGTACCTTCACCCTGTACCTGCCGGCCACCTACCAGGGCAGCGGCGACGCGACGGTCAGCCCCGCCGCCAGCGAGCCGGAGGTGGCCCCGGTGGCCGGGACCAGCGCCGCGGGTGCAGGCTCCGCGGGCACCGCCGCCGGCCTCCCGCCGGCGCTGAACGGGTCGGCCGCCGCGAACGGCGGCCCGGGTCCCGGCGGCCGGAACGGCGCGGTGACCGGGCTGGCCGGGGACACCGCCGTCCACGGGGCCGCCGCGGACCGGGCCGCGATGACCCTCCCGCCGCCCCAGCCCAGCCCGCACGCCGGGCTGCGCGGCCGCAAGGTGCTCGTGGTCGACGACGACCTGCGGAACGTCTTCGCGATCACCAGCGTGCTCGAGCTCTACGGGCTGACGGTCGTTCACGCGCCCAGCGGGCAGCAGGGGATCGATGCCCTGCGCGCCGACCACGGCATCGACCTGGTGCTGATGGACGTGATGATGCCGGAGATGGACGGCTACACCACCACGGCCGCCATCCGCGAGATGCCGGAGTTCGCCGACCTGCCGGTGATCGCGGTGACCGCGCGGGCCATGCAGGGGGACCGGGACAAGAGCCTGGCCGCCGGGACCACCGACTACGTGACCAAGCCCGTCGACACCGAGGAACTGCTCGGCTGCATCAAGCGCTGGCTGCCTCCCGCAGCGGGCTGACCGCGGCCCGCCCGGTGCGGCGATCCGGGCGCTCCGCCAGGCGGCCGGCGGGCCGGGGAGGCAGCAGCAGGCAGCTGTCGCCGAACTCGTGCCACAGGTACCCGGCCGCCTCGGCCTCCCGGTACGAGGCTTCGACCAGCACCGGGCCGGCCACGGACTCCAGCAGGGCGAGATGCGAGGCGCCCGGCTCGTGCCACCCGCTGATCAGGCCATCGACGACGCGGGCCGGGTGCTCCGGCCCGAGGACCAGGCCCGTCCAGCCACGGCTTGCGGTGACGGTGTCCTGCTGGCCGGTGCCCTGGGCCGCGGCGCTCTCCAGGGCCCGCGTGCAGGTGGTGCCGACGGCGATCACCCGGCGGCCTGCGGCACGGGTCAGGTTGACCAGGTCGGCGGTGGCCTGCGGGACCTCGAACCACTCGGGCAGCGGTGCCTCGCCCGCCTCCAGCGACGCCACCCCGGTATGCAGGGTGATCGGTGCCATCGCCACGCCGCCCGCGATCAGCCTGGTGACCAGGTCAGCGGTGAACGGCCGGGCCGCACTCGGCATCTCCGCGCTGCCGGGGGAGCGGGCGAACACGGTCTGGTAAGCCGCCAGCGGCCACCGGTCCGGAACGTAGGAGTAGCGGATCGGCTGGCCATGCCGGGCCAGGTAGTCGTGCACCGTGGCCGCGCCCGTCATCACCACCGCCGCCCACATCCGGGTGGCGGCCGGGTCCGGGTAGGGGTGCAGCAGGGTGACCGACCCGCCGCCGGGAAGCGTGATGAACTCACCGGGGACCCCGTCACTGAGCCGCGCCGGCGCCGGCGGCCCCTGCCTGAGTTCGACCAGCCAGGTGCCGTCATCGAGCTGGCCGGAGAAATGGACGGTCACCGCCGCGCCCCCGGTGCGCTGCCCTGGCACCGAGGCGGCCAGGGTGGCGGAGTTGTTGACGACCAGGAGGTCGCCGGGGGCCAGGAAGCGGGGCAGGTCCCGGAACCGGGCGTGGACCAGGCCGTCCGGGGTGGCGGCCAGCAGCCGGACGCCGTCCCGGGCCAGCCCGCGGGCTTCGGGGGGACGGCTGGCCGAGCGGATCACCGGGCCACCGCCGGGCTCTGCGGGGCGGCCGGGCTCTGCCCGCCGGCCGGTACCGGGCCCGCCTCCGGGTAGTCGGCCTCCGGGTAGTCGGCCTCCGGGTAGTCGCTGGCCCGGTACCGGCCGCTGGGCGGCCGCTGGCCGAGCAGCCGCAGCAGAGCCGCCGCGGCCACCTCCGGCTCGGGCCGGTCGGAGATGTCCTCGCCCGGGAACGCGCGCTGGTGCATGCCGGTGCGCATGTCGCCCGGGTCGAACGCGTAGCAGCGCAGCCCCGGCTCCTCGGCGGCGAGGACCGCGGTGACCTGGTCGAGCGCGGCCTTGGCCGAGCCGTAGCCGCCCCAGCCGGGGTATGCGTCGGCGGCCGCGTCCGAGCTGACGTTGACGATCGTGCCGCCGGCCGCGGTGAGCGGGCCGGCCAGCAGCTGGATCAGGGCCAGGGGCGCCAGCACGTTGGTCTGGTAGACGTCCGCGAGCTCGTCCAGCGGGTAGCCGCGCAGCGCCGGCAGCGGACTGGGCCCGAGCCGGCTCGCGTTGTTCACCAGCAGGTCGAGCCGGCCGGCCGGGGCGGCCGACGCGGCGATCGCGGCCCGGTGCGCGGGGTCGGTCACGTCGCCCGGGATCGCGGTCACCGTGGCCAGCCCGCCGACCGCCGAGGTGAGCTGGGCCGCGTGGCGGGCGTCCACGATCAGGGACCAGCCGCGCCCGGCGAGCGCGCGGGCCGTGGCCAGGCCCAGGCCCTGGGACGCTCCGGTGATCACAGCAGCAGGCATGGCTCCTCCTAGGTTTTTCCGGCGTGCATGCCCCATACTGATAGTTGAAGTCAACTTGAAGTCAAGGGAGGATCTCGTGCGCACCACCGACTTGCTGACGGTCGGCGAGATAGCCCGGCGCAGCGGCTTCGCCGAGTCGGCGGTCCGCTACTACGAGGGGCTCGGGCTGCTGTCCGCGGCCCGGACCGCGGGGGGCCAGCGCCGGTTCGAGCGCAGCACGCTGCGCCGTCTGGCCTTCATCCGGGCCGCCCGCAACGTCGGGCTCAGCCTGACCGAGGTGGCCGAGGCCCTGTCGTCGCTGCCCGCCGGGCGGACTCCCACCCGCGCGGACTGGTCCCGGCTGTCCCGGGGATGGCGGCAGCGGCTGGACGGCCAGATCGAGGCGCTCACCGCGCTGCGTGACGGCCTGGATTCCTGCATCGGCTGCGGCTGCCTGTCGCTGCAGCGCTGCGCCATCTCCAACCCCGCCGACACGGCCCGCTCAGCCGGCCCGGGCGCCGCCTACCTGCCTGCGGGCCTGCGCCGCGACGACTCCCGCCTGGGGACGGCTACGGGCGGAGCAGGCTGAGGGTCCAGCCCCGGCCCGCCGGGTCGAGGGGCCGGGTGACCTCAGTGAATATCTCAGCCGCACGCCGGTAGGACAGCCGGGCCCGCCCCGTGAGCGGGCACACGTCCGGCCTGGCAGTGCCCGCCGGGGCCCGGCGGCTGGTCAGGAACACCGGCCCCTCCGGCCGGCCCGCGGTCAGCCAGCGCAGCAGCTCGGTGCTGGCGCTGCCCCACCCGATCCACTGGCCCGGCCCGGGCGGAGCCGCCGCCTGGGCAACTCGGCCGCGGTTCCGGGCCAGGTCCAGGGAGCCGGCATTCAGGCCGAGCACCTCCTCGGCCGGGGCGGCGCTGTCGCGCAGCACCCGCCAGAGTGCATGATCACGCAAGGTCGGTGCGGCCTGGAAGATCCGGGCCAGCTGGGGCCCGGTGAGCGCGGGCTGCGGCGGCGGGGGACCGGCCAGGTGGTGCAGGCCGGCGGTCGGATCGCGGCTGATCCACCGCTGGTCCTGCCACCAGGCCACGGCGCTGCGCAACGCGGAGAGCTCCCGGTTCACGGTCCGCACGTCCGTCCCGGCGGCCCGCTCCTGCAGCGCGGCGGCCAGGGCCGGCCCGGCGTCCGGGTCGTCGAGCCGGGCCAGCGGGACGAACGGCGGCCTGGCGCCGCGGCGCCGTGCGCCCCGCGGCACGGGCCTGCCGACCAGCGGCCATGACCAGGAGGCCAGCGAGATGCGGTACACCCGCCGGGACGCCGGGCCCAGGGGCGCCTGGCCGAGGTAACGCTCGACCGCGGCGGCGTACTCCACCGGCGCGTCCCCCGCGGGAGCGGGCCAGGCCGGCGCATACCCGCCCGGCGCCGTCGTCGTCATGCCGGAATCATAACATCGGCCGCCGTCCACATTTACTGCGGTAACTTCTGGCCTTCACGGGCTGCACGGCATTTACGGCAGCTTTACTGTGCCTCTTCCAGATGACATTGATAAGCGAAAAGTGGCAAGGTAGAAAGCGTGCTGAAGCAGTTCCGGGCGGTATTCGGTGACCGCAGTAAATCATTTCCCGAAGCCCATGAAATTGTCGCAGTAAATGGCGCGGCGCGAGGGACCAGGCCGGGTTCCGGCGGCCGGCCAGCCCGTCCCAGGCCCCGGACCCGGACCCGGCGGCGGCTGGCCGTGCTCCGTGACCGCGACTTCGCCCGGTTCTTCGCCGGGTACGCCACCTCGCTCCTGGGCACTTCCATGTCCGCGCTCGCCGTGTCCTTCGCGGTGCTCGACACCGGCGGCACGGCGAGCGACCTGGGGATCGTCCTGGCGGCCGGGATCGTGCCGCAGGTGCTGTTCATGCTGGGCGGCGGGGTCATCGCCGACCGGCTCGGCCGGCGGCCGGTCATGCTCGGGGCGGACGCCGCGCGCTGCGCCGCCCAGGCCGCGCTGGCCGCGGCAGTGTTCGCCGGGCGGCCGGCGCTGTGGGTGTTCGTCCTGCTCGCAGTGGTCCGGGGGACCGGCGACGCGGTCTTCACGCCCGCCCTCAGCGGGCTGACCACCGAGCTGGCGCCGCGGGACGATCTGGTCAACGCCAACGCCCTGCTCACCGCGGCCCGGTCCGCGGCGGCCGTGGCGGGCCCGGGACTGGCCGGCGTCCTGGTCGCGCTGGCCGGGCCCGGCACCGTCATCGCGCTGGACGCGGCCTCCTACGCGGTCAGCGTGCTGGCTCTCGCGTCGCTGCGGCTCCCGGCCGCCCGGCCGCGCGCCGCGCGCTCGTACCTCGAAGACCTGCGGGACGGCTGGGCCGAGTTCCGCGGGCGGCCGTGGCTGGTGATCACGACGGTCCAGTTCACCCTGTTCAACCTGCTGACCTGGGGGCCGTACCTGCTGCTCGGCCCGGTGCTGAGCCGCGACTACCTCGGCGGGGCGGGGGCGTGGGGCGCGATCATGGCCTGTTACGGCGGCGGATCGGGTCTGGGTGCCGTGGCCGCCCTGGGCCGGAACCCGCGTCGCCCCATGATCGCCGCCACGGTGGCGACGTTCGGCTACGGGGTGCCCGGTTTGCTGCTCGCGCTGCACGCCCCGGTGGCGGCGGTCGCCGCCGGGGCCCTGGTCGCGGGGGCCGGGTCCGCCCTGGGCGGCACGTTCGCGGCGGCCGCGGAACAGCAGCAGCTCCCCCCGGAAGTGCTGGCCCGGGTGAGCGCCTTCCAGATCGTCACCGCGTTCGCGTTCGGCCCGCTCGCGTTCGCCGCCGCCGGGCCGGTCGCCGCCGTGGTGGGGGCCCGGGCCCTGCTCGGGTTCGGGGCCGCCTGGTCCGCGCTGAGTTCCGCGGTCGTCCTGGCCCTGCCCGCGGTGCGCGCCGTCACGATGCCACCCCCGGGGAGCAGGCATGCGGCCCCTGATGTTGATGGGACGGCTGATGCGTAACAGCAAGATCGGCCCGTCGTGATCATGACTTTGGGGTCGTTCAAACGACACCAAAGTCATGATCACGGGGCGGGTGGCGGTGCCGCGGGTGCGGGTGGCGGTGCCACGGTGCGGGTGGCGGTGCCACGGTGCGGGTGGCGGTGCCGCGGGCGGGTGGCGGTGCCGCGGGGCGGGTGCGGGCGGCGGTTGCCCGGGACCGGGCGGCGACGGCCCGCCCGGGTTAGCCGACGGTGGCCTGGCGGGCCCGGAACGCCGCCGCCTTCACCCGGTTCTGGCAGGTCGTGGAGCAGAACCGGCGGGTGCCGTTGCGTGAGGTGTCCACGTAGACCCGGTCGCAGCGTGCCGCCGTGCATACCCCGATCCGGCCGTGCAGGTCACTGCCCAGCACCACGGCGAGCCCGGTGGCGCAGCCGGCCGCCCAGCCGGCCGCCAGCGAATCCTCGGCCCCGTGGAAGTGCAGGTGCCACGGCTCGCCGTCGTGGCGGTCCAGCCAGGGATGGGCGCCGGTGGCCGCGATCAGGTCGTTGACCTGCCGGGCCGCGGCGTCCACGTCCCCCGAGGCGACGGCGCTGAACACCGCCCGGAACGCCATCGCGAAGCGGCGCAGTTCCATGGCCTCGGGCAGGGTGACGTCCCGGGTCCCGGGGCTGCCCGCGCGCAGCGCCGCGGTGGCGGCCGCCGGCAGCTGGGTATCGTCCACCGGCGGATACGGATGGCCGCGGTCCTCGCCCGGGGTGAGCGTGTTGACCAGGCTGGCCGCCACGGTCACCACGATGTCCATGTGACTGTTGAAATTCACTTGACCAGTTATGCTCCGCGTCCTAGGTTTGTGACTGCCGAAAGCATAGTCGTCAGTGACATGGAGGCTGGTGTGCCCGACCCGAATCAGGACGTGCTGGACCGTGAGACCGCGCAGCGCTGGATCGCCCGGTGGGAGGTACAGCAGCAGGGGTACCTCCCCGACCGGGAGGACCGCTTCACCGCCCTGATCGACGCGGTCGAGGAGGCCGCCGGGCGCCCTGACCCGCTCGTGCTCGACCTGGGCTGCGGGCCCGGCTCACTGTCGGTCCGGCTGCTGGACCGGATACCCGCCGCCCGCGTCGTCGCCATCGACACCGACCCGGTGCTGCTGGCGCTCGGCCGCGCCGCGTACGGCCAGCGCGACGGGCTCCGGTTCGCCGATGTGGACCTGCGCTCTAACGGTTGGACCGCGGCGCTCGGCCTGGACCGGCCGGCGGACGCGGCGGTGAGCACCACGGCGCTGCACTGGCTGCAGCCGGACGCGCTGCACCTGATGTACGCGCGGCTGGCCACGGTCCTGCGGCCGGGCGGCCTGCTGCTCGACGGGGATCACTTCCAGGATGACGCGGCGGCCGTCCCCACCCTGGCCCGGCTGGGGCGGGTGCTGATCGAGCGGGAGGAGCAGCGCCGCTTCCCGGACGGCCTGCCGGAGACCTGGTCGGGCTGGTGGGAGGCGATCAAGGAGGATCCGGCGCTGGCGGCCCCGCTGGCCGAGCGTGAGCAGCGCCGGCTGACCGAGGACCACCACGGGTCGGAGTCCGTCCAGCTGGCCACCCACGTGGACGGGCTGCGCGCCGCGGGCTTCGCCGAGATCGGCACCATCTGGCAGCGCGGCGAGAACCGCATCCTGGTCGGCGTTCTCGCCCCCTGACCCCTCCCCGGCCGTCCGGGACCATGACGTGGACAACTGCGCCGCGGCATAATCACCGCGCTCGGAGTCGCGGTCACGGTGCCGGGGCAGACCCAGACGAAGCTTCGGCGGCCTGTCCGTGGAAACTGCGATCTCCCGCTAACGTTCCTGTTGACGCTGCGCGGGCCGCAGACCCGCTTCACTGTGGAGGCGCGCCATGGAAACGCCGCTCACCCCGCTCGAGTTCGCCCGCCGCACCCGCCGGCTCCACGGTCACCGGGAAGGCGTCGTGGACGGGGATCTGCGGCTGACCTACGAGCAGTTCTTCGATCGATGTGACCGCTGGTCCGCCGCGCTGCAGCAGCTCGGCGTGGCGCCCGGCGACCGGGTGGCGACGATCGCGCCGAACACCCACGCCCAGCTGGAGTCGTTCTACGCCGTCCCGCAGATCGGCGCGGTGCTGGTGCCGATCAACTACCGGCTGACCCCCGACGACTTCGTCTACATCATCAACCACTCCGGCTCCAGCGTGGTCTGCGCCGACGCGGAGTACCTGGACGCCGTGGACTCGGTCCGGGACCAGCTCAGCGGGGTGCGGCACTTCGTCGCGTTCGGGGGGGCCCGGGACGGCTGGCTCGACTACGAGGCCGCCATCGCGGACGCCAGCCCCGACTTCACCCCGGCGGACGTGGACGAGCGTGACCTCCTGACGATCAACTACACCAGCGGGACCACGGCGCGCCCCAAGGGCGTGATGATCAGCCACCGCAACGCCATGATGAACTCGATCGGGACCCTGCTGCACCTGCCGATCCCGGTGGGCGAGCGCTACCTGTGGACGCTGCCGATGTTCCACGCGAACGGCTGGACATATACCTGGACCGTCACCGCCGCCGCGGCGACGCATGTCTGCCTGCGCAAGGTCGAGCCGGGCGCGGTGTTCCAGCTCATCCGCCAGGAGCGGGTCCACAGCCTGTGCGCGGCCCCGACCGTGCTGATCTCGCTGGCGAACGCGTCGGCTGAGGTGCGCGGGGCGGTACCGCCCGGTGTGCACGTGGTGACGGCCGGCGCGCCGCCGGCCGCTGCGACCATCGAGCGGCTCGAGGAACAGTTCGGCTGGGAGGTCACCCAGGTCTACGGCCTCACCGAGACCGCCCCGTTCATCACGGTCTGCGCCCCGCTGCCCGAGCATGAGAAGCTCACCCCGGCCGACCGGGCGGTGCAGAAGGCGCGGACCGGGGTCGAGCTGCTCACCTCGGGTGAGCTGCGCGTGATCGAGGCGGACGGCGGCGAGGTCCCCGCGGACGGGCAGACGCTGGGCGAGATCGTGGTCCGCGGGAACGTCGTCATGTCCGGGTACTACCACGACCCGGACGCCACCGACCGGGCCATGGGCGACGGCTGGTTCCACACCGGCGACGCCGCCGTGGTGCACCCGGACGGCTACGTCGAGATCCGCGACCGGATCAAGGACGTGATCATCAGCGGCGGCGAGAACATCTCGTCGGTCGAGGTCGAGGGCACGCTGCTGCGTCACCCCGCGATCCAGGAGGCCGCGATCGTGGGCCTGCCCGACGAGCGGTGGGGGGAGACCCCGCAGGCCTTCGTCGTGCTCCGGGACGGCCAGACCGCGACGGAGGACGAGATCATCGCGTTCGCCCGCGAGCGGCTGGCTCACTTCAAGGCCCCGCGCGGGGTCACATTCGTCACCGAGCTGCCGAAGACCGCCACCGGGAAGATCCAGAAGTACGTTCTCCGCGACGGCGCCCCGAACCTGGGCCGCCAGTAACCCGGGCGGCCCGGACCGCTGGCCCGGGGGCCTCAGGCGGCGAACTTCTGCAGCCGTTCCGCGATCGCGGAGGCGGTAATCCTGCCCCGGACCAGGTCGTACATGAACTGGAACGCCGCTTCCTCGTCGAGCGGCTCGGCCAGCGGGTGACCGTTCACGCCCAGGAAGTACCAGGTCGCGTTCCAGGTGAGCCGCTTGTTCCCGTCCACCAGCGCGTAGCTGTGCCCCAGCGACTCCATCAGCGCCGCCGCCTTGTCCCAGATGCCGGGGAACAGCTCCCGGCCGTCCTCGGTCTGCCGCGGCCGGGCCAGCGCCGCATCCAGGTCCGCGAAGTCACGCACCCGGGCCGCCTCGCCGATGACCAGCCGCGCCACCTCCAGCGCGTCATCGACGGTGAGGAACTCAGTCACGGAACCCGTCACAGAATCCCGTCACAGAACCTCATCACAGGGCCAGGCGCTGGTTCAGGGCATCACTGATCCGGACCACCCGCACCAGGACCTGGTGGCGGTGCTGGTCATGGGCGCTCAGCGGCGCGGCGTGACCGTCCGCCGCGTACTCCGCCGTACGCCGTTACCCCGCGGTCTGGCACCCGCCGGGAGCGGCCCGGATTCGCGGTCCCACCGCGAATCGTGGAGCATCTTCTTATCCACACAGAGCATCATGGCATCAGTCGGGTCATCCCGGCAGGTCGGCCAGGGGTTGCCTCGGTCACCCGGAACGTCAGGCGCCCCCCGGGTTCGGCACCGCCCGCCGGGGGTCGAGCAGCCCGGGGTCGGAGGCCATGAACAGGTCGCTGTCCCCGTGGCGCCAGCCCGCCGCGAACAGCAGCCGCACCGCGGGATGCGGCGCGGGAAGGCAGACGCGGGCCCGGCCCCCGGGGGCGTCCAGCCTGGCCAGCACGGCCAGTACCGCGTCACCGGCGGGGACTCCCGGCGCGATGGCCAGGTGGACCAGGCCGTACTCGTCGCCGTGGCCGGCGGCCGTGCCCGCGGCGGCCAGTTCCCCGTGCCGGAAGGCCCGCACCGGCTGCCCGTGCGGGCGGGCCGCCCAGGCCCGGTGATCGGCGGAGCGGTCCACGCCGGTCCAGTCCTGCTCCGCCGCCGCCACGTCGGTCACGCTGGCCGGCGACACCGTCCACCCGCCCGGCGCGCGGAGCGCCCGCGCCTCGCCGCCCAGGTACAGCAGCGGCCACCAGGCGTCCAGGCCGAACCGCGTGTACAGCGGCAGCGCGCTCGCGTGCTGGCTGCTGAACGTCATCCGCCGCGGCCCGCCCGGACCCGGCCGCTCCGGCCACAAGGCGCTGAGGATGGCCCGGCCGCAGCCCCGTCCGTGCGTCCCGGGGTGGATGAACAGGTCGCACAGCATGCTGACCGCGGCCGGGCCGTCGCCGATCAGCCTGGTCGCGCCGAAACCGGTGACGGAGCCATCCCGCTCCGCGACCAGCAGCGTGCCGTGCTCCAGCAGGTAGGCCAGGTAGGCGGGGTCCGATCCGGCCCACTCCTCGTCCTGGCCGGTGGCCACCGCGACCTTCGCGATGGCCGGGAAATCGCCCGTGGTGGCCGGGCGGGCCGTGATCGTGCTCATTGCCGTGGTCTCCGTGGTGACGTGGGTGACAGGGTTCGCTGGAGATCTATGAGGGGCTCAGCCGGTCAGCTCCCGGATGCGGCGGCCGATGAAGTCGCGCTCCGGCGCGGCGGGCGCCAGGTCCAGCGCCGCCTGGTACGCGCGGGCCGCGTCGGCGCGGCGGCCCAGCCGGCCGAGCAGCTCGGCGCGGGCGATGTGCAGCTGCGGCCAGCGGGCCAGCCGCCGGTCCGCGGCCGCCTCGTCGAGCAGGGCCAGCCCGGCCGCCGGGCCCTCGGCCATGGCCACCGCGGCGGCCCGGTTCGCGGCGACTACCGGCGTCGGCTCGTACCGGAGCAGCGTCCCGTACAGCGCGGCGATCTCCTTCCAGTCGGTGGCCGCGGCCGAGGGGGCGCAGGAATGGCACCCGGCGATCGCGGCCATCACCTGGTACGGCCCGGGCCGGCGGGCGCGCAGGGCCTGGGCCAGCAGCGCTGCGCCCTCGCCGATCTGGGCCTGGTCCCAGCGCGAGCGGTCCTGGTCGGCCAGCAGGACCAGGTCTCCCGAGGGACTGACCCGGGCGCCGCGGCGCGCGTCGGTGAGCAGCAGCAACGCCAGCAGCCCGGTCACCTCCGCCTCGCCCGGCACCAGCGCGGCCAGCGAACGGGCCAGGCTGATCGCCTGGTCGCACAGGTCAGCCCGGACCAGGGCGTCGCCGGCTGAGGGTTTGTGGCCCGCGGTGAACACCAGGTACACCGCGCGCAGCACGCCGCCGAGGCGCCCGGCCCGCTCGGCGGGCGGGGGCGGGGCCAGCGAGATGCCGGCCTGCCGGATCTTGCGTTTCGCCCGGACCAGGCGCTGGGCCATGGTCGGCTCCGGGACCAGGAACGCGGCCGCGATCTCGGCGGTGGGCAGCCCGCACACCGACCGCAGCGTCAGCGGCACCCGGACCGCCGGGTCCAGGGCCGGGTGGCAGCAGGCCATGATGAGGCCCAGCTCGTCGTCCGCGCCCGACGCCGGCCCGCCCGGCGCAGCCTCACCCGCGGGCGTCACCTCCGCGGCCGCCGGAGCGCCCGGGCCGGCGCCGGCCCAGCCCAGCGCGCCGTCCCGCATGGCGGCGGCCTCCTTCTCCGCGCGGCGGCTCTCCCGGCGCAGCCGGTCGGCGGCCTTGTGCCCGGCCACGCCGATCAGCCAGGCCCGGGGATGATCCGGCATGCCGCCGGCGGGCCACTGGGCCAGGGCCGCGGCGCAGGCGTCCTGCACCGCGTCCTCGGCGATCTCGAGGTCGCCTGCCCGGCGGGCGACGGCCGCGACCGCCGCCCACCAGTGGGCCCGGAAGACCTCCTCGTACGGCGGGCTCAGCCCGGCACCCCCCGGTCCGGGATCTGCACCACCGGCCGGACCTCCACCGACCCGTTGAACGCGGTCGGGACGGTCGCGGCCCAGCGCAGGGCCTCGTCCAGGCCGTCGCACTCGATCAGCGTGTAGCCGCCGAACTGCTCCTTGATCTCGGCGGCCGGGCCGTCGGTGAGCAGCGTCTCGCCGTCGCGGACCCGGACGGTGGTGGCGGCGGCCGGCGGGTGCAGCGGGCCGCAATCGATCAGCACGCCGGCCTTGGCCATGGCCTCGGTGGCGGTCCGCCACTCGCCGATCATCGTCTGCCCTTCGGGTGTCTCCGGTCCGGGCAGCGGCTCATCCGGCCCGTACAGCAGGAACAGGTAGCGCATCTCATCCTCCTGGTTCGCAGCATGGCTGACGGTCACCAGTGAGTCGAACGGCGCCGGCCCGGATCGACAGCCGCGGGCCGGGAATCGCGGGACCGCGCCCCGCGGCCGGTCCTGCCGCCCCGCTACTCGTCCAGGAGCTTGACGAACATCCGCGACCCGGTCGGTGCGATCTTCTGGTAGTCGGCCGCGCAGGCCTGGCCTTCGGGCGATCCGAGCGCGGTGTTCATCGCCGCCTGGTCCGCGAAATACAGCTCCGTCAGCCGGTAGAACGTCTGCCCGCCGCCGTCGAGGGCCGCGGTGAGCCGCCCGGCCTCGGCGCGCTGCAACCCCGGCAGCGCCGCTACCAGCGGCATGTGCACGCCGAGGTAGTGCTCCTCGAACGCGGCCGGGTCATCAGGCTGGGTGTACAGGACCACGAGTTTGACCGTCATCCCCGCACCGTATCTCCCCGCGACCAGCCGGGTCAGGCTGTACCCAGCGTCGGCTGGGGCGACCCGGAGGCTGGCTGAACGGGCTCCCTTATGCAGGCGGCGATCCCAGACCGCCATGACCAGGTCGGGATCAGCAATGGCCAGAGCGCTGGCGAGGTGAACGGAATCTGCGCCCCGGAGCGCGTGCGAAGAGGCGAGCTGGCCGGCGTGTTGCTCTACGGCCGCGGTGAGCTCGACCGGTCGTGTAGCTGCCCAGTACTCCTCCCACATGTGCCCGGCGCTGCTGAGCTCGCCCTTGGTCAGATCGTGGTTGCGGCCTGCGGCAGCCAGTGCGGCGCGTACCTCGGGGTAGGCCAGCCGGCTCGCCACCGCGGCGTCACATCCATCCCACAGTTGGGCCGCGAGGTCGCTTCCGGGCTCTTCGGTAAGAAGCTTCACGAAGGCGCTGGAATCGAAATACACCAGCGGCACCGGTCAGCGCCGATCTTCGCTGACGATGTCAGAGAGGGGCCGGCGGGGCCGAGGCCGCGGCCGCCCGGTTGCTGCTGGGCGCTGAGCGGACCTGGGCCGGCTGATCACTCCCTCGGCGGTCAGCCGTTCCAGCGTCGCCGTGGTGGTCAGGCCAAGCAGCCTTGCGACTGGCACTCCCCGGTCGGTAATGACGACCTCGTGACCACTACGAGCTTGATCAAGCCAGATGCTGAGATTGGCCCGGAGTTCGGTGATGGCGACGTCCATGGATCCAAGTGTACACTCTGATACCTAAGTAAGTGTACATTTGTTCCCCGGGACAGGGTTGGCGTTCTGGCTGGTGAGGGCGCCCGGGCGGCCTCACCAGCCACTTCCAGCCCAGGATCAGACCTGATTGGCCGCCGTCATTGGTCCATTCCTAGTGCCTGCCGAGCCCAGGAACGGTCACTGGTGTCAGGCTGGCCCAACTCCGCGTAGATCTCGGTGACCATGGCCTTGACGTCATCATCTGCGACCCAGGCCGCCAGCGCTTGCGAGACGTATATCGAGACTGATGGGACGCTGCCCTCAGCGACAGCCCGCCGCGCGGCGGCGATCTGCTCTTCCGGTAATGAGACCACAATCTTCTTCGTCCTCATGTCACCTATTTTGATGCAATCGGCGCCAGCACGCAGCACTGCGCCGGGCGGGGATGCTGGCAAACTGGGGTGATGGCGGTACTACCCGGGGCTGGTCATCCCGCTCCGGCCACGAACGACGTCACCAGCGATCCCGGTGTCCCGGGCCCGGTCCGGGAGGCCGGCGCCGCGACCGTCCGCGAAGCCGGCCCCGCCGCGCTGCCGGAGCCGTGCGTGCTGGTCAAGGTGGGGGAGATCGTCCTCAAGGGCGGCAACCGCTACCACTTCGAGCGCCTCCTGCAGCAGAACATCCGCCGCGCCGTCCGTGACCTCGGCGTCGGCGTGCATCTCTGGAACCGCAACGGCGTCATGGTGCTCCGCCTGTCCAGCCAGCACGGGTCCGGCCAGCACGGGTCCGACCAGCACGGGCCGGGCAGCCACGGGCCCGCGGCCGGGCCGGCCGCCGAGGCGGCCATGGACCGGGTGGCCGGGCGGGTCAGCTCGGTGATGGGCATCGCCCGGGTGTGCCGGGCCGCCCGGGTCGCGAAGGATCCTGAGGCGGCGATCGGTACCGCGGTCGCGCTGGCGGCCGGGCGGAGCGGGTCGTTCGCGGTCCGGGCCCGGCGCCGCGACAAGCGCTTCCCGCTGACCTCGGCCCAGCTGGCCCGGGAGATCGGCACCCGGGTCCAGCGGGCCTACGGCTACCCGGTCAACCTGTCCCATCCCGACCTGACCATCGTCGTCGAGGTGGACCAGAGCGAGGTGTTCGTCTACACCGGCGGCGCGCCGGGCCAGGGCGGTCTGCCGGTCGGGATGAGCGGCCGGGCGCTGGTGCTCATGTCCGGCGGGATCGACTCCCCGGTCGCCGCGTACCGGATGATGCGCCGCGGGCTGCGCTGCGACTTCCTGCACTTCTCCGGCATGCCGCTGACCGGGCCCGAGTCCGTGTACAAGGCGTACGGGCTGATGTACCAGCTGGACCGGTTCCAGAGCGACTCGCGGATGTACGTGGTCGCGTTCGGCAGGGCGCAGCAGCGGCTGGCGTCCTCCGGCGCGAGCCGGCTCCAGATCGTGGCCCAGCGCCGGCTGATGCTCAAGACCGGGGAGGTGCTGGCCCGCCGCCTCGGCGCGGAGGCCCTGGTCACCGGCGACTCACTCGGCCAGGTCAGCAGCCAGACGCTCGCCAACCTCACCGCGCTGGACGACGCCGTGTCCCTGCCGGTGCTGCGCCCGCTGATCGGCCACGACAAGATCGAGATCATCGACGAGGCGCGCCGGATCCGGACCCTGGCCCTGTCCGAGCTGC
Source organism: uncultured Actinomycetes bacterium (assembly GCA_963713815.1). Lineage (GTDB taxonomy): Bacteria > Actinomycetota > Actinomycetes > Streptosporangiales > Streptosporangiaceae > RYN-230. The sequence goes on along the minus strand of CAVQNH010000031.1, from coordinate 118,504 downwards.
CCGACGAGGATTGCTGCACGCTGCTGACCCCGCGCCAGGTCGAGACCCGGGCCCGGATCGATGACCTGCACCGGATCGAGGCCCGGCTCGATGCCGGGGACCTCGCGGAAGAGCTGGCCGCGATCGCGCAGGAGTACCGGCCCGACCACCGCTGAGAACCCGGAGATCCGCAGGCGAAGACCCGTCGCAGGCACTGCCCGGCGACGGGTCTTCGTTGCGGGAACGAGGCGGGGGGACGCGCAGATCCCGCGGCCGGCCGCGGCGGCTAGCCGACCGGGGCCGGTTCCGCGGCCCGGCCCGCGGCGGCGCTGGGGTCCCGCGGAGGGGTCAGCGTGCGGCCCATCAGCGGCGGCAGGTGCGCGGCCACGCTGGCCAGCTCGCGGATGTCGGAGTCGAGCAGGGCCTGGTCGCCGTCGCACAGCGCCATCTCCGGCTCCGGGTGCACGTCCACGATGATGCCGTCCGCGCCGACCGCGATGGCCGCCCGGGTCAGCGGCAGGACCAGGTCGCGGCGCCCGCCGGAGTGCGACGGGTCGACGATGACCGGCAGGTGGCTCAGCCGCTGCGCCACCGGGACCGCGCTGATGTCCAGCGTGTTGCGGGTCGCGGTCTCGAACGTGCGGATCCCCCGCTCACACAGCACGATGTCGAGGTTGCCGCGCTGGGCGATGTACTCGGCGGCCATCAGCCATTCCTCGATGGTGGCGCTGAACCCCCGCTTGAGCAGCACCGGCTTGCTGGACTCGCCGACCGCCTGGAGCAGCGCGAAGTTCTGCATGTTCCTGGTGCCCACCTGCAGCATGTCGGCGTAGGAGGAGACCAGGTCCACGCTGCGCGGGTCGATGACCTCGGTCACCACCGGCAGGCCGGTCTCCTCGCGCACGTCGGCCAGGATCTTCAGGCCCGCCTCGCCCAGGCCCTGGTACGCGTACGGCGAGGTCCGCGGCTTGAACGCGCCGCCGCGCAGCAGCGACGCGCCCGCGGCCTTGGCCATCCGCGCCGCGGTCAGGGTCTGCTCCGGGCTCTCCACCGCGCAGGGGCCCGCGATCACGGTCATCGTGTCCGGGCCGATGGGTACCCCGCCGACCTCGACGACCGTCCGGTGCGGGTGGTGCTCCCGGCTGACCAGCTTGTAGGGCACGGAGATGCGGACCACGTCGAGCACTCCCGGCCTGCTCCTCAGGTTGAGCGAGCCGAACTGATCTACGTCACCGACCAGGCCCACGATGGTGCGCGAGACGCCGCGGGTCACGAACGCCTCACCGCCCGCGTCGCGTACCACATCGACGATTCCGTCCACGTCCGCCTGCGTGGCTTCGGGGGCCATGACCACGACCATTGGGTCCTCTTCTCTCGGCGCCGCGGCGGTTGCCGCGGCAGTTGCCGGCCGGTGCCGCTGCGGTTGCCGCGGCTGCTGGTAGTGCCGGCGCCAGGCCCGGTGCCGTTCATGCAAGAAGCCCCGGGCCTGCCGGCCCGGGGCTTCTTCTGGAGGTTCGCTCGCGTCAGCGCAAAGCCTGGCGGGCGACCGTCCGATTGCCGGGCCGGTAGCCATACCAGAACCAAAACTGCTGACGCATGACGGGTAGCCTAGCGCATCCGCGGACGGCGGGGGTGGCAGGGTCCGCGGACTCACCCGCGTGCGATGGTAGAAGCCGCGGAGCAGCCAGGAGGGCAAAGCATGGGTCAGCCGGACGGCGGCCGGTTGACGCTGGGCCAGCAGGCCCCGGGAGAGCAGGCAAGGGGGGAGCAGGCACCGGGCCAGTCAGCACCGGGCCAGTCAGCACCGGGCCAGTCAGCACCGGACCAGTCAGCACGGGGCCGGTCACTCGTGAGCCAGGTGCTGGCCAGCGCGGCCGGCGCCCCGGTGCAGGCGGAGCGTGATCTCCCGCCGGGCCAGAAGGTGCGGCCGGACTGGCCCGCCCAGCACTACGGCCGGGTGCCCCGGTTCCGCCCGGATACCTGGACCTTCACCGTGATGGGCGCCACCGAGTCCGGCGCCGAGCACCGCTGGGACTGGGCCGGGATCACCCGGCTGCCGCGCTGCGCCGTCACCGCCGATCTGCACTGCGTGACCAGATGCACGACCCGGGCGATCGCCTGGGAAGGCATCCCCGCGACCGAGATCCTGTCCGCCGCGCCCCCCACCGATGCGGTCACCCACGTGATGGTGTGGGCCGAGTACGGGTACAGCGCGAACATCGGCATCGGGGATTTCGCCGCCGGCACCACGCTGTTCGCCACCGCGGTGGCCGGGTTCCCGCTCACCCCGGAGCACGGCTACCCGATCCGCCTGGTGGTGCCGCACCTGTACGGCTGGAAGAGCGTGAAGTGGGTGCGGGCGGTGGAGTACCTCACCGAGAACCGGCGCGGTTTCTGGGAGGAACGCGGTTACCACAACTCCGCGGACCCCTGGCACGAGGAGCGGTTCTCGTACCAGGAGTAGCCGCCGCCGGCGCAGGCTCAGTCGTCGGCGCGGTGCATTGTGTGCGTCGGGACGGCCACGATGGACCGCGCTGAGGCGTTACCGGGCGCGGAGGCGGGTGAGCGTGGCGATGTCGGCGGCGTGGGCCGCCTTCGGCCCCGGGGTCTCGATCACGAACGGCACGCCGGCGGCCGCCGGGTGGCTCAGCAGCGCCCCGAACGGCTGCTCGCCGATCTGGCCCGCGCCGATGTTCTCGTGGCGGTCCCGGCGGGAGCCGCACGGGTCCTTGGAGTCGTTGGCGTGCACCAGCCGGAGCCGGGCGGCCCCGTCCAGCACCCCGGCCAGCTCGCTCAGGGCGGCGGCCGCTCCCCCCGGGGCGGCGAGGTCGGCCCCGGCCGAGAACGCGTGGCAGGTGTCGAGGCACACGCCGGCCCGCGGATGCCACCCGAGCATCTCCAGGTAGGGCCCCAGGTCCGCCAGGGGGCTGCAGAGCAGCTGGCCGACTCCGGCCGTCGGCTCCAGCAGCAGGTCCGGGCCATCGGCCGGGATCGAGTCCAGCACCGGCAGCAGGCAGTCCCGGGCGAGGAGCATGCCCTTGTCCCGGTCACCGCCGGTCGCCGAGCCGGTGTGCACCACGACGCCGCGGGCCCCGATGGCCTGGCCGCGGAGCAGCGAGTGCCGGATCGAGGCCACCGAGCGATCCCGGATCACCGGGTCCGCGGACCCCACGTTGACCAGGTACGGCGTGTGCACGAACACCGGCAGGGCCGCTTCGGCCAGCCGCTCCCGGATCGTGTCCGCCGCACGGGCCTGCTGCGCCGGGTCGCCCGCGGGCAGGGCCCAGGAGCGCGGGTTCGACACGAATACCTGGATGGCCTCGGCGCCGATATCCGCGGCGTAGCGCAGCCCGGCTGCGAAGCCGCCGGCCACCGGGACGTGGGCCCCGATTCCCGGGGGGCCGGTCCGCTGGCCGGGCGGGCCGGGTGGCGGGCGGGCCGGGCGGCGGGGGCGGGCGTTCAGCCACGGGTGGTGCGGGCGTACAGGGCGTCGCTCTTGCCGTCCTTGTACACCCGGGTGAAGTGGTCCCCGAAGTACATCCGGAGCGCGGGGGTCCAGGCGATGCGCCGCTTGTTGAACCGGAGGGACAGCCACACGTACTGCGCATGGCGGAACGCGCTCTGGTAGGTGGCGCTGACCGCCGGGAACCGGGCCGCCCCGGAGGTGGCGTCCCGGCCGTGGCCCAGCGCGTAGTCCGTGCCGATCGCATCGACCAGGTCCGAGCAGCCCGGAGTGCCGGAGTAGAAGCGGTCCGCGGCGATGAGGAAAGACGCCTGGTCGGTGACGACGCACGCGCCGGAGGGCACGATGCGCTGCACGGCGCGGAGCGCGGCCGGGGTGACCCGCGGCGTGACGGTCAGGTCCTTCTGGCCCTGCTGCACGGCCAGGATCACGATGCCGCACGCGGCCAGGCCCACGATCGCCCACTGCGCCCAGGAGCCGGGACTCCGCGGGGTCGCGGGCGCCTCGATCCCGCCGGTCTGCAGGGCGGCGGCCAGCCGTCCGGCGGCCAGGCCGATGGACAGGCCCAGGAACGGCGCCAGGAACGCCGGGAAGTGCAGGAAGAACTGGGCGTACCACAGGAACGCGACCACCACCAGCGTGCAGGTCGCGACCGCGAACCAGTCCAGGCCGGTCAGCGGGCGGCCGCTGATCCGCCACGCGGCGATGAACGCTGCCACCACGAAGATCACGATGATGAGCGCGGCGATGAGCGTCCCGGTGGCCCCGAGGTGCAGCAGCTGCCCGATCCCGCTCATCAGCCGCAGCCGCTTCTGCACCGGGGTCCGGGTCGGCACGACGCGGAACACCTGGGCCGCGAAGAAGCTGTTGTAGAACCGGCGCGGAGCGGCCGCCGCGAACGGGATGACCGGCACGCAGAACCCGATCGCCACCCCGGCCACGAACAGCGCGGCCCGGCGGATCTCGCGGGCCAGCAGCACCGCGATGACCACGACGGGGATGATGGCCCACACTTCGATCGCGCCGGCGAAGCCGAACGCGACGCCGCCCCACAGCAGCCGCCTGCCGCTGCGGGTGAACTGGTCACGGTCCAGCACGGCCACGGCGCCGATCAGGCAGAACAGGGTCAGCCACGGCTCGAGCAGCACGGTGTGCGCGGCCACCAGGCTGCCCGGGAAGATGGCCAGCACCCCGCAGGACAGGGCCACGGCCAGCGGGCCGCGATGCCGGGCCAGCAGGCCGACCAGCACGATCCCCGCGGAACTGGCCGCGACGGTCAGGATGCGCCCGGCCGCCATTCCCCAGGCCGTGCTGGTCACCTGGGCCAGCAGCGCGGCGGGGGTCATCACCAGCGTGATGCCCGGCGGCTGCACGATGATGAAGTCGCGGTACGGCAGCGCCCCGTGGACCAGGCGGAGCGCGCTGCCGAAGTACGGCCCGTCGTCGTACTGCGTGACGCCGAGCAGGTAGCCCGGCCGGCTCAGCAGGAAGAGCCGCAGGCCCAGGCCGATCACGGTGAAGCCGGTGATGATGAGCCCGACCGGGGAGAGCCAGCCGCGGGGGCCGGACGCCCCGGCAGATCCGGCGGCATCGCCGCGCGACGACCCGCCGGCCGCTGGCGTCACCTTGGTTCCGCTCACAGCTGGCCACTTCCCGCATGTGTGTGATGAGACCCGGGGCCGGGCCGGGACCGGCCGGCGTGCCCGGGGCTGGGCCCGGGGGGTGGGCCCGGGGCTAACCGGGGGCGTGCCTTAAGGCTGCGTGCCGCGCTGGTGGCTGGTCACCGTCCAGGCGGCCACAGTATCGCAACGCACCACGACCCGGCCCAGATCGGCGGACACCGGGCACGGCTGGCCGGGGCCGCGATACTGGCGGGCGAGGAGCCGGCTGCAGCTGGTGGCCGGTGCCGCGGATGGCTGATGCCTACGGCCGGCTGGCGAGCCGGGCCGGCCTGGTCACGGCGACCGAGGTGCCGTGCCGCTGGACCCGGACTTTGACCAGCGGGATCGCCTCGCCGCGGAACACGTAGCGGCTCCCGAGCTCGCGGGCCAGCCGGGTGCGCATGATCTCCGCGCGGAAGCCTTCCGGGGTCAGGTCCCAGGTCAGGCCGAGGGCCAGCCGCCCGAGGGCGGACTTCTTGAAGTCGTGGACCGACAGGGCGATCGGCTGGCCGGGCAGGGCCCGGGCGACCTGCCGGGAGGCGGCCCACGACGTGGGCATGGCCGGGTCATCGGTCACCTCGCGGACCGTGGGTCCCTGCACTGCTATGGCCAGGATCGCGCCCACCGCGACCAGCGCGGTGGCCGCGAGGCCGGCCAGGGGCAGGGCGCCGCGGAGCGGGCGGGCGGGCGGCTGGGCGGGGCCGCTCGCGGGCCGCCCGCGCCACCAGCCGCCAGCCGGCCGCGCCGAGGTCAGCTGGCGGATGACCAGCCGGGCGGTGAGCACGGCCCAGCCGCCCACCACCAGCCAGCTCAGCACGCCGACCGGGAACAGCAGCACGATCAGGTAGATCAGGGTGTTCAGGCTGGTGTGGTGCACCGGGATGCCGGAGTAGGTCACCAGCGACCCGAGGCTGATCACCAGGCTCACGACGGCCAGGGACCCCAGCGGCCGGCAGCGCAGCGGGCGCACCGCCATGACCGCGGCCACGGCCAGCAGGACCAGGACCGCCACCGCGAACCAGGCGGGCCGGTGACTGATCAGCCGGTAGATCGCCAGGGGATGCATCGACGGCTTCAGCCAGATCGGGACGGGCTCCGTCGCGGCGGACAGGGCCTTGAGGCTGAACGCGCCGCCGGTCCGGGCCCCGCTGGTGGCGCCGCTGCTGCGCAGCAACAACCCGAGGTTCCCGTTCCGGGAGGTGAACTGCTGGATGAGCGGGCCGCTCCAGCACGCGGCCCCGGCGATGAGGCCGACCACCACCCACCGGGAGCCGGCCCGGCTGCGGATGGTGTCCACCAGGCCGACGATCAGGGCCAGGATGGCCAGGGCACCGGACGGCACGGTGAACATCAGATGGGACTGGGCCGCGATCGAGGCCGAGATGACCAGAGCCGGCCACCAGCCCCGGTGGCCGGACATGACCGCCCAGGCAGCCGCGAGGGCCGCGATGAAGAAGGTCAGCCCGAACCAGGGGTTCCAGCTCGGCGTCACGGCGATCACCGGCATCCACAGCGTCACGCCGACGATGAACCCGCTGGCGCACAGGCCGCCGGCCGCGCCCAGGACGGACCAGGCCGCCTCGACCGCCAGCGAGCACGCCACCAGGCAGCAGATGATCGCCCCCCACAGGACCCCGTGGACCGTGTCCAGATGAACCGGGATGGCCAGCAGCCAGTACTCCAGCGGTCCCGGGTCGAAGACCCCGTGGGCCAGCCGGGTGGCCTGGCCCACCAGCGGGCCGTGCGCGGTCAGCGAGTTCCAGGACCGGAGGGCGATGGCCGCCTCGTCCCCGACCGGGCGCCAGCCGTGCCGGATGATGCGGGCCGGGCCGAGTACGAACGGAAGCCACGCGGCCAGGTGCGCGACGGCGCGCAGCGCGGTCAGGCGCCCTGGACGGCGGAACTCGATCGCTCGGCGGATGTTCAGCAGGGCCTTCTTCGGTTCAGGCCCTCCTCGACCGGAAGCGGGCGCAACCAGGGGGGCGCGGACATATTAGTGCATCGGCGGCATTTGTCCGGACCGAACTAGGGCTAACCGGAGACATACCCACTAAGGCCAGGATTCCGGCAGCAAAAGGCAATAAAAAAGTGGCTGCAGAGCAACGGAAAAGCAAAGGCGAAGTCAGGTCGGGGTGGTGTGGCGGGCGGGCCTGACCGGGCCGGGCCGACCGGGCGGACTCATCCCCTGCCGGGACTCGATGCGGCGGTGCGGAGTTGCTCTCGTCCGGACTCAGACGTGGGGGAATCCCACATACAGGGTGATCGTGCTGCCCTGCGGGGCCTGCCCCGACGGGCTGTAGTTGAACACCGTGTTCAGCGGGCCGACCTGGTCCACCTTGACCTGGAACCCGGCCGAAGTGAGCGCCTGCTCGGCCTGGGAGACCTGCTGGCCGTCCACATTGGGCACGTTGGCCATCTGAGGGCCGTTGGAGAAGTCAATGGTGATGACTTCGTGCGCGGTGAAGGAACTGCCCGGCGTCACGGACTGCTGGGTAACGGTGCCCGCGGGCTGATCGCTGTTGGCGTCCGCGACCTCGTTCAGCGAGACGCTGTTGGCCTGGGCCCACTGCTCGGCGACCGCCTTCTGCTGGCCGCGGAAGTCCGGCACCGGCTGCCCGGTGCTGACCACGAGATTCACCGGCCGGTTCTGCGGCCAGGGCACGCTCGCTGCTGGGGTGGTGCTGATCACGATCCCGCTCGCGATGGTGGTGGAGGTCTGGCCCGCCACCTTGCCCGGGATGAGGCCCGCGTGACGCAGCGCGGCCTGCGCGGTGGCCAGCGTGCCCCCGGTTACCTGGGGGACAGCGATCATGTGCGGGCCCGCGGACACGATGAGCATCACCGTGCCGCCCTTGCTCACCCGGGACCCGACCGCGGGGTTGGTGCCGATGACGTTGCCCTTGGCCACCCGGGCGCTGAACTGCGGCTTGCCCATCGTCGCGGTCAGGCCCTCGTTGCGGACTTCCAGGCGGGCGGTGTCCGCGGCCAGGCCACCCACCCGGGGCACCGTGGTGTACTTGCCCGCCGACTGCCACCAGACGAGCAGGCCGACCAGGAGCACCGCGGCCAGGCCGCCGAGGACGTAGTAGAGCCTGCGGCTGAACAGCCATCGCTGCAGGCCGGGCTCGCGGGGGCCGCCGTAGCCGCCCCGGCCCCGGCTGTAGTCCGTGATCGCGCCGGGGGCCACCACCATGGTGTGGTTCGCCGCCGCCCGGTGGAAACCGTCGTCGGGCCCGCGCTGGGTCACCGCGGCCCGGTCCTCGACCGGCGGGAGGCCGAACTCCGCGACAGAAAACGCCGAGGTCGATGAGTCCCCGGCGGACGAGCCCGAGGTGGGGAAGGCCGCGCCCACGCTGGTGGGCGCATCAGCGGGCGGGACCCCGCCCGCGGCCGCGGGTTCGCCGGGCGCACGCAAGCCGGGGACGAGGTCGTCCACATACGGCGGCGGCTGGGCCGGCCAGCCTTCGGGCTGGTAGCCGGCTGGCTGGCCCGGGTTCTGGTAGCCAGGGCCTGGGTAGCCCGGGTCCTGGTAGCCGGAGTCCGGGTAACCCGGGTCCTGGTAGCCCGCGGACTGGTATCCGGCGCTCTGGTAGCCGGGGCCCGCGTGACCAGGATCCTGGTACCAGGATCCTGGTACCAGGACCTGGATAGCCGGGGCCCGGGTAGCCCGGGTCCGGGTAGCCCGCGGCCACCGGCGCGGCGGGCAGGACCGGGGGAGCGGGCGGGAGGCTCAGCCGCACCTCGTTGAGGCTGCGCGCGAACTGCCCGCCGTCGGCGGGGCGCAGGTCGGGGTCCCGGCTGGTGGCCCGCAGGACCAGCTCGTCCAGGGCGGCCGGGACGCCGTCCACTAGCTGCGAAGGCGCTGGCACAGCCTCGTTGACGTGCTTGTAGGCCACCGCCAGCGGCGTGTCCGCGGTGTGCGGCTGCTGGCCGGTGACCATCTCGAACAGCATGACCCCGGCGGCGTAGACGTCCGTCCGCGCGTCGGCGACCCCCCGCGATACCTGCTCGGGCGCCAGGTAGGCGGCGGTGCCGATCAGCATGCCGGTCTTGGTCTGGCTGGTGCCCGCGAGCATCCGGGCCAGGCCGAAGTCCGCGACCTTGACGTCGTGTTCCGCGGTCAGCAGGACGTTCTCGGGCTTGACGTCGCGGTGCGCGAGCCCGGCGGCGTGCGCGGCACCGAGACCGCCGAGCACGCCCTCCATGATGTCGAGGGCCTCGCGGGGCGGGAGGCTGCCCCGCTCGTTCAGGAGGTCGCGCAGCGTGCGGCCGGGCACGTACTCCATGGCCAGGTACAAGGTGCGCCCGTCGGCGCCCTGGTCGTACACGCCGACCACGTTGGGGTGGGAAAGCCGGGCCACGGAGCGGGCCTCGCCGACGAAGCGGCGGACGAAATCCTCGTCGTTGGCCAGCTCGGCATGCATGATCTTCAGGGCCACGGTGCGGTCCAGCCGGGTATCCGTGCCCAGATACACGGTGGCCATCCCGCCGGTGGCAATAAGGGACTCAACCCGGTACCGGCCATCCAGGAGCCGGCCGACGGGTGGGCGCGCGAGCGTCGTGTCCATCGGGTCGATTGTATGGCTGCCTAGTACTCTGGGCGCGGGGAACACCTGCACGGTGTCAGTTGATGACTAAGAGTAATCGCTTGCTCGGCACTGCCACAGCTACCTGCGGGTTTCCCCGCCCAGGCTGTGATCACTGCCCGGGTAGGGGATGGCGGCCGGGATACGGCGCGGGCAGAAAGCACCTCCGGGAACGTCCGGAAAGCGCACGGCCGGAGCCGTCCGCGGCCCGGGCTGAGCCAGTTCGGGCCGGATCCCTCTAGCCTTGGTGCTCGTGCAGATCGAGCGGGTAGTCATCGTGGGCGGCGGGCTGGCCGGCTCGCGCGCCGCAGCCGAGCTCCGGGCCAAGGGTTACGCCGGCCAGCTCACCATGCTCGGCGCGGAGCCCCATCCGCCCTATGACCGCCCGCCCCTGTCCAAGAAGCTGATGATGGGCGAGCTGGACTCGACGTCGCTGGACACCGACGCGGCCGCCCTCGGCCTGGACCTGCGGCTCGGTGAGGCCGCCACCGGCCTGGACGGGCCGGTGGTGCGCAGCGAGTGCGGCGAGTACCGGTTCGACCGCCTCATCGTGGCCACGGGAGCCGCGCCGGTGCTGCTGCCCGGGCCTGGCCGGCAGCATGTCCTGCGCACCGTGGACGACGCCCTGGAGATCCGGGCCGCACTGCAGAAGGGGACCCGGCTGGCCGTCATCGGCGCCGGGTGGATCGGCGCGGAACTCGCCACTGCCGCCGCGGCCCGCGGCTGCGCCGTCACCGTGCTGGAGGCGGCCGCGGCCCCGGCCGCCGCAGCCCTGGGGGAGGCGGTCGCGGCGATGCTGGTGCCCTGGTACGCCGGGGCCGGGGTCGACCTGCGGCTCGGCCAGCCGGTGGAATCGGTCCAGGAAGGCGGCGTGGCCCTGCCCGGCGGGGGATGGCTGGAGGCGGACCTGGTCGTGACCGCGGTGGGGGTCCGCCCGAGCACGGGGTGGCTGGACGGGTCCGGGGTGGACCTGGCCAACGGGATCGTCGTGGACGGCCGGCTCCGCGCCTCCAGCCCCGGTGTCTACGCGGCCGGTGACTGCGCCGCGTTCTGGTCGGGCCGTTACGGCCGGCGGCTGCGGGTGGAGCACTGGGACACCGCCCTGCACTCGCCCAGCGTGGCGGCGGCCAACGCGCTGGGTGCCGAGCAGGACTACGACCCCGTGCCTTACTTCTGGTCGGAGCAGTTCGGCCGGATGGTCCAGTACGTCGGCCACCATGAACGCGAGGACCGTCTCATCTGGCGCGGTGATCCGGCCGGTGAGCGCTGGGCGGCCTGCTGGGTGTCCGGGGCGGGCGCGGACCGGCTGGCCGCCGTCCTCACGGTGGGACGGCCCCGGGACATGCTGCAGGGCCGCCGGCTGATGGAAGCCGGCCGGGCGGTGGACACCGCCCGGCTGGCCGACCCTGACGTGCCGGTGCGGGACACGGCGGTGGCGTGAGCCGTGACGTGAGTGGGCTGACCTGAGCACGATCAGGTGCGTACGGTGACGTGTGCGCCGTGCGTTGAGTACGGTGACGTGAACACGGGAGCCTGAACTGCGCCGGAACGGACGGCCAGGCCGCCGTGATTCGCGAAGAGAAGCAAACGAGACTGGCGTGTCCGGGTTTGACCCGGGCCTCCGCGTGGGAAATTCGGAAACGTGGCACAGATTGACCCCCCGGCCGACGCACTCGTCGGCGACTGGCTCACCCTCCCTGAAGCGGCTGACCGGCTCGGCATCCCGCCGGGCAGGCTCAAGCAGCTATTCCGTGACCGCAAGCTGCTGGCTGTCCGGCGGCCGGACGGCACGATGGCCATCCCGGCGGCCTTCTTCGATGGAGGCTCCATCGTCAAGGGCTTGCACGGCACCCTCACCGTGCTGTTCGACTGCGGGTTCGACGACTCGGATGCGGTCCGCTGGCTCTTCACGGCCGACGACACGCTTCCGGGCACGCCGATCCAGGCCATGACGGAGCGCCGCGGGACCGAGGTAAACCGGCGGGCGCAGGCCCTCGCGTTCTGAGCGGCCTGGCCTGGGGCTGGCTGCGGCACGACCATCCGGTCGCAGCCAGTTAAGGCATGTCCCGGGGCAGGCCGTAACCTGGGGTCATGCCATCCGGGGTCCTGCACCGCGCGCCTTCCATCCGTGACCTGCTCGCCTCGGGTGGTGAGTCCTATTCGTTCGAGTTCATGCCGCCCAAGACCGCTGAGTCGGAACGGCGGCTCTGGCGGGCGGTCCGGGAACTCGAGCCGCTGCGCCCCACGTTCGTCTCGGTCACCTACGGGGCCGGCGGTTCGACCCGTGACCGGACCGTCCGGATAACCGGGCGGATCGCCGCCGAGACGACGCTGACCCCCGTGGGGCACTTCACGGCCGTGGACCACTCCGTGGCCGACCTGCGCCGCGTGATCGGCTCGTATGCGGCGGTCGGCGTGCGCAACGTTCTCGCGCTGCGCGGAGACCCGGCGGGGGACCCCAATGCGGAATGGGTCGCGCATCCGCAAGGCGTGGAGTACGCGGCGGACCTGGTCCGGCTGGTCAAGGCCTCGGGTGATTTCTGCGTGGGGGTCGGAGCGTTCCCCGAAGGGCATCCCCGTTCCCCGGACCTCGACTCCGACACCGAGTACTTCGTGCGCAAGTGCCGGGCGGGCGCCGATTTCGCCATCACCCAGATGTTCTTTTACGTCGAGGACTACCTGCGGCTGCGCGACCGGGTAGCCGCCGCCGGATGCGAGGTGCCGATCATCGCCGGGATCATGCCGATCACCAGCCTGCGCACCCTGGAGCGGATAGTCGTGCTCTCCGGGGCCCGGTTCCCCGCCTCGCTGGGGGACCAGTTGCGGGCGGCGGGTGAGGACAGCACCGCGGTCCGGGATATCGGCGTCCGGTACGCGGCGGCGATGTCCGAGCGGTTGCTGGCTGAAGGCGCCCCGGGCCTGCACTTCTACACGCTCAACGGGTCCCGGGCGACCCGGGAGATCTACGAGCGCCTGGGGCTGGCCTCCCGGGCCGCCGGGGGCAGCGGGCAGCCCGCCCGGACCACCCGGCGTGCCGCGGGGAACTGACCGGGCCGTCCCTCGCCGGCCCCGGCTGGCGGTGCGCGCCTGCGGTTCAGCCGCCCGGCCCCTGCCCCGGCTGGCGGTGCGCCTGCGGTTCAGCGGCCCGGCCCTGCCCCGGCGGTAGCGGCAGCGCCGCGCCCATCACGGCGTACGGCGGGTCGGTGCCCGGGAAGCGGTACCCGGTCAGCAGGTCGGTGAAGCCGAGGCTCCGGTAGAGGCGCCGCGCCCGGCTGTCGGTGTCCTGGGTGGACAGCAGCGCCGTCCGTTCCAGCCGGGGATGGATCAGCGCGGGCACCATGGCCCGGCCGATCCCGCGGCCCTGGTAGGCGGGGTGGACATGCACCTCGGCCACCTCGAACGAGTCGCCCAGCCAGGCCTGGGCGAGGTCTCGGCCGCCCGCCGCGGCCAGCGCACTGCGGACCAGGTCGTGCCACCACTGGCCGCTGGTGCCGTGAAAGCCGTAGGCGAAGCCGGCGATCGTGAGCCTGGTGCGGCCCGACTGTGTCCGCAGCTCGGGAGGCGCGTTCCCCGGATCGTCCGGCAGGGTCACGGCCACGCAGCGGAACGAGGGGAAGTCCGCGTGCCGTTCCATGATCGCCCGCCGTCCCGGCAGCTGCTGCTGTGGCGGCTGCATGGCGGCGGCGTAGACGTTGACCAGCACGCCCAGTTCCGCGAGAAAGCGTGCCTTGCCGAATTCGAGCAGCTCCGGGCCAGCGCGCACGCGCGCAAGCGTACGCGAGCGCAGCCGCCCCGGCGTGCGCCGGACCGGGCTGGAGCGCGCCGCGGTCCCCGGCGCGCCGGGGACCGCGGGCCAGGGGGCCGTCAGGGCGTTTTGTCAGACCGGGCCGGTACCTTCGAACTCAGATACAACCAGCTGGACTTTGAAGCGAACCTATGTTCGAATAACTAGCGGGACCGCCGGGACGTCCCCCCTCGTCCTGGGCGGCCGGGCCAGGGTCGGGCGGCGTGGGGAACCGCCCGCCTGATCCTGGCTCCGCGACGGAAGGAAGGCCATGAGTACGGTCATGTCGGTACGACCAGGCCAGCCGCGCTGCCGAATAGCGCCTGCGGCGATCAACCTCATTGAATCGGCCCGCCACGGGCTGGCTGACGCTGAGGCCGAAGCCAGCCCGGGTACCCGGTACGTGGGAGCGCACCTGGCTGCGCTGCGCGCCGCTGCCGCGATCGTGGCGGTGAAGATGGGCCCGGGGCAGAGCCCCCGGCGGAAAGCTCCCCGCAGCGTCTGGGAACTCCTGCCCCGCGTGGAGCCCGCCCTGTCGGAATGGGCTGCGTTCTTCGCTGCGGGAGCGGGCAAGCGGGCCGCCGCCGAGGCGGGCCTGGTTCGCGCGGTGTCGGCCCGGGAAGCTGATGATCTGCTCAGGGACGCGGAGACGTTCCTGAACCTGGCCGAGGAAGCGCTGGGACTGCCGGGCCAGCCGGCCCTGCCGCTCCGCCCGGCGGGCTAGGCGCTCGCCCGGGCCCCGGTGCCCGGGCCCATGCCTGCGCCCGGGCCCCGTGCCTGCGTCTGGGCCCGTGCCTGCGCCCGGGACCTCGTGCCTGGGTCCGGGGACGCCAGCGGCCTGCCAGCCAATGGCCGGCAGGCCGCCCGAGGGGGCCGCCCTGGGGTCAGAAGGCCTCGACGGCGCCTCGGGCCTCGGAGTCCAGGACACCCCAGCTGATCAGCTCTTCGGTGAGGTCAATCGGCGACTTGTCGTAGATGACCGCCAGTGACCGCAGGTCTTCCTGGCGGATGGACAGCACCCTGCCGTTGTAGTCACCACGCTGGCTCTGGATGGTCGCAACGTAGCGGGCCAGCGGGCCGGCCTTGTCCTTGGGGAGCTGGGCCATCCGCTCCAGGTCGATGACGAGCTTCGGCGAGGGCGCCAGCGGGGCGGGCGTCGAATCGCCGGGCAGCAGCTCAGACACCGGCACGCCGTAAAACTCGGCTAGCTCGGCGAGCTTCTGCACGGTCACCGACCGGTCGCCGCGCTCGTAGGAGCCCACGACCACGGCCTTCCAGCGGCCGCGTGACTTCTCCTCAACTCCGTGCAGGGACAGTCCCTGCTGGGTACGAATGGCTCGCAGCCGTGCGCCGAGAGTCTTGGCGTATTCAGATGGCATGTCGTCGGCCCCCCGGCCAGTCGTCGCTTTGAGTAACGGTTACGGACAGTGACGGTAGGCCGCAAGCGCGACCAGGTCAAGCCGAATAGCAAAAAGCGGGTCAACTTACGCGTCTTGTCACTCCTGCCCAGGCCGGTGATGATCGCCCAGACATCTAGACACGACTCCCGAAAAGCCCGCTGGGGCGGGGGTTCTCGCTGCTCTGGCGGCCGCACCGGGCTGGCTTCCGAGAGTTTCGCCGATCCGTGTCGTCTCAGTGTGACACGAATCACTCATCGTCACCCAATCCACGCCGGAGCCGGGCCCATTTCCCGTCTGGCCCGCGGCCATCCCGCGGCCGGCGTGCCCGGCCGCCGGGTACCAGCGCGCGCCGGCGATGGCCGCGGCCTGCAGGCCGGCGGCCGCCCCGGCCGCCCACGCGGGCCCGGCGGGCCGCGTCACCGTCCCCGGCGCGTACCTGGGCGCGCCGCGCCGCAGCGTCCCATGTCACAGCGCCTCGGCTGGTACCGTTGGCGCGACAGATCATCCTTTAAGACCCGTCCTGTGAGGCGGGAAAGGAGGTCCGTGGCGTGCAAGCCATGCACCCTGCCCGGGATCAGGCCAGATCGGCGGCCGGTGCGCCGGGCGGTGGCCCGGCCAGGCCCGGCCCGGCCGACCCCAAGACGGTCCTGGAGCCCGCCGAGATCGGGCGGGCGCTGACCCGGATCGCGCACGAGATCCTGGAACGCACCGACGGCGCAGCCGACGTGATGCTGCTGGGCATCCCCACCCGCGGGGTACCGCTGGCGCGGCGCCTGGCCGAGCGGATCGAGCAGGTGGAGGGACACCCCGTTCCGCACGGCTCCCTGGACATCACGATGTACCGGGACGATCTGCGGCTGCGCCCGGCCCGGGCCCTGGGCCGGACGGAGGTGCCCCCCGAGGGCATCGACGGGGCCATCGTGGTCATCGTCGATGACGTGCTCTACTCCGGCCGGACGGTACGGGCGGCCCTCGATGCGCTCAACGACCTCGGGCGGCCCCGCGCGGTGCAGCTGGCCGTCCTCATCGACCGCGGGCACCGCGAGCTGCCGGTCCGGCCGGACTACGTCGGCAAGAACCTGCCTACCTCCAAGCAGGAGGTGGTGCGCGTGCTGCTGACCGAGGTGGACAGCCAGGACGCGGTGATCATCGGGCGCACTGGGAGCAGCACGTGAACCGTCACCTGATCTCCGCGGCCGACCTGAGCCGCGACGATGCCCTGCTCATCCTGGACACGGCCGACGAGCTGGCCCGGATGGCCGACCGGCCGATCAAGAAGCTGCCGACGCTGCGCGGGCGCACCGTGGTCAACCTCTTCTTCGAGGACTCCACCCGGACCAGGATCTCGTTCGAAGCCGCCGCCAAGCGGCTGTCCGCCGACGTGATCAACTTCTCGGCCAAAGGCTCCAGCGTGGCCAAGGGCGAGAGCCTCAAGGACACGGCGCTCACGCTGGAGGCCATGGGGGCCGATGCGGTCGTGATCCGGCACAGTTCCTCGGGCGCGCCGCACCGGCTCGCGGGCTGGGTACGGGGGACGGTGGTCAACGCCGGGGACGGCTCGCACGAGCACCCCACCCAGGCGCTGCTGGACGCGTTCACCATCCGGCGCAGGTTCGGCCGCCCGCTCGGGGAAGCCCTGGACGGGCTGCGCGTCACGATCGTGGGCGACGTGCTGCACAGCCGGGTCGCCCGGTCCAACGTGCTGCTGCTCACCACCCTGGGCGCCGAGGTCACCCTGGTCGCCCCGCCCACGCTGCTCCCGGTCGCGGTCGGCGCGTGGCCCTGCGCGGTCGGCTACGACCTCGACGCCGTGGTCCCCAAGACTGACGTCGTGATGATGCTGCGGGTGCAGCAGGAACGGATGAACGCGGCCTACTTCCCCAGCGTGCGCGAGTACAGCCGCCGCTACGGCCTGGATGGCACCCGGATGGCGCAGCTGCCTGAGCACGCCATCGTGATGCACCCGGGCCCGATGAACCGCGGGGTCGAGATCGCCGCCGACGTGGCGGACTCGGCCCGGTCCACGATCGTGGAGCAGGTGGCCAACGGTGTGAGCGTGCGCATGGCCGTGCTGTACCTGCTGCTCGGCGGGGCCGAGGCGGACGCGTGAGCGGGAGGCAGAACATGAGCACGGAACCGGGAACGTGGCTGATCACGGGCGCGCGGCCGCTGGGCGGTAACCCGGCCGACATCCTGATCCGCGGCGGCGTGATCGACAGCATCGGCGGCGGGGCCGCCCCGGCGGGCGCCCAGGTCGTGGACGCGGCCGGTCTCATCGCCCTGCCGGGCCTGGTGGACCTGCACACCCACCTGCGTGAGCCGGGCCGCGAGGACGCGGAGACCGTGGAGACCGGCACCCGGGCGGCGGCCCTGGGCGGGTTCACCGCGGTGCACGCGATGGCCAACACCGACCCGGTGGCCGACACGGCAGGCGTGGTGGAGCAGATCTGGCGGCTCGGGCGGCAGGCCGGGCACTGCGACGTCCATCCGGTCGGGGCGGTCACCGTGGGCCTGGCCGGGACGCGGCTGGCCGAACTGGGCGCGATGGCCGAGTCCGCGGCGCGGGTCCGGGTGTTCTCCGATGACGGGCGGTGCGTGTCCGACGCCGTGCTGATGCGCCGCGCGCTGGAGTACGTCAAGGCGTTCGACGGGGTCGTCGCCCAGCACGCGCAGGAGCCCCGGCTCACCCAGGGCGCGCAGCTGAACGAGGGGGAGATGTCCGGCCGGCTCGGGCTGACCGGCTGGCCGGCCGTGGCCGAGGAGGCCGTGATCGCCCGGGACTGCCTGCTCACCGCGCATGTCGGCTCGGCGCTGCATGTCTGCCACGTGTCCACGGCCGGCTCGGTGGAGATCATCCGCTGGGCCAAGGGCAAGGGCTGGCGGGTCACCGCCGAGGTCACCCCGCACCACCTGCTGCTGACCGACTCCCTCGCGGCCGGCTACGACCCGGTGTACAAGGTCAACCCGCCGCTGCGCACCGCGGCGGACGTGGCCGCGCTGCGCGAGGGCCTGGCCGACGGGACCATCGACTGCGTGGCGACCGATCACGCGCCGCATCCGGTGGAGGACAAGGAAACCGAGTGGGACACGGCGGCGTTCGGCATGACCGGGCTGGAAACCGCGCTGCGCGTGGTCCAGGAGGCCATGGTGGACACGGGCCTGCTCGACTGGGCCGGGGTGGCCGACCGGATGGCCCGGCGGCCGGCCCGCATCGGCCGGCTGCCCGGCCCGGACCGGGCGCTGGCGGCGGGGCTGCCGGCCAGCCTGACCCTCTACGACGCCTCGGCCCGGGACACGGTGGACCCGCGCGCCCACGCGTCGCGGAGCCGGAACAGCCCGTTCGGGGGGATGGAACTGCCGGGCCGGGTGGTGGCCACGTTCCTGCGCGGGACGCCCACCGTCCTCGACGGGAAGCTCGCCTGATGGCCGGGTCTTTGATGGCGGGGTCGCCGGGGGCAGCGCCCGGCGGGCCGGGCGCCCCCGCGATCCTGGTCCTGGAGGACGGCACCACGTTCCGCGGGACCGCGTTCGGCGCGGCCGGGGAGACCTTCGGCGAGATGGTCTTCAACACCGGCATGACCGGCTACCAGGAGACGCTGACCGACCCGTCGTACGCCCGCCAGATCGTGGCGATGACCGCGCCGCACATCGGCAACACCGGGATGAACGACGAGGACCCCGAGTCGCGGCGGATCTGGGTCAGCGGGTACGTGGTCCGCGAGCCCGCCCGGCTGGCCTCGAACTGGCGGTCGCAGCGGAGCCTGGACGCGGAACTGCGCGCCCAGGGCATCACCGCCATCGCGATCACCGGTACCCGGGCGCTGACCAGGCACCTGCGCGAACGCGGCGCGATGCGGGCCGGCATCGCCACCGGCACCGGGGACGCCGGCGCGCTCCGCGAGCGGGTGCTGGCCAGCCCGCAGATGGCCGGCGCGGACCTGGCCCGGGAAGTGTCCACGGACGCCGCCTACACCGTGGCCCCGCCGGACGGCACGGGTGTCCGCTACCGGGTCGCGGCCGTGGACCTGGGCATCAAGACCGCCACGCCGCTGGCCATGGCCCGGCGCGGCTGCCAGGTCACCGTGCTCCCGGCGGCCAGCACCGCCGAGGAAATCCTGGCCGCCCACCCGGACGGGGTTTTTTTCTCAAACGGTCCGGGCGACCCGGCGGCGGCTGGCTACGCGGTGGACGCGGTCCGCGGGGTACTGGCCCGCGGCGTCCCGGTGTTCGGCATCTGCCTGGGCAGCCAGGTGCTGGGCCGGGCGCTCGGCCTGGGCACCTACAAGCTCCGCTTCGGGCACCGGGGGATCAACCAGCCGGTCAAGGACCTGGCGACCGGGCGGGTGCAGATCACCAGCCACAACCACGGCTTCGCGGTCGCCATGCCTGACGGCGCCGGAGGCGCCGCACCGGGCGCCACGTTCAGCACCGACTTCGGCCCGGCCCAGATCACCCACGTCAACCTCAATGACGGCGTGGTCGAGGGCCTCCGGCTGCTGGACCGGCCGGCGTTCAGCGTCCAGTACCACCCCGAGGCCGCGCCCGGCCCGCATGATGCGTCCGGACTGTTTGAGAAATTCTGTGCCCTTATGGATGGAGCCGGGGGAGGTGCGCGTGCCCAGGCGTGAGGACCTGCGGTCGGTGCTCGTGATCGGGTCCGGCCCGATCGTGATCGGGCAGGCATGCGAGTTCGACTACTCGGGCACCCAGGCCTGCCGGGTGCTGAGGGAGGAGGGCATCCGGGTCAGCCTGGTGAACTCCAACCCGGCCACGATCATGACCGACCCGGAGTTCGCGGACGCCACCTACGTCGAGCCGATCACCCTGGACATCCTGGAGAAGGTGATCGCCAAGGAGCGGCCCGACGCCGTGCTCCCCACCCTGGGCGGGCAGACCGCGCTGAACGCGGCCGTCGAGCTGCACGAGGCCGGCACGCTGGCCCGGTACGGGGTGGAGCTCATCGGGGCCGGCATCGAGACCATCAGGTCCGGCGAGGACCGCAAGCGGTTCAAGGACATCGTCACCGGGCTCGGCAGCGAGGTCCCGCGCAGCCACATCTGCCACACCATGGACGACTGCCTGGCCGCCGTCGCCGACCTGGGCTACCCGGTGGTCATCCGGCCCTCGTTCACCCTGGGCGGCTCCGGCTCCGGGATCGCGCACTCCGAGGAGGGCCTGCGCCGCCTGGCCGGCGCCGGGCTGGACGCCAGCCCGGTGACCGAGGTGCTGCTGGAGGAGTCCATCCTCGGCTGGAAGGAGTTTGAGCTCGAGCTGATGCGCGACCGCCACGACAACGTGGTGGTGGTCTGCTCGATCGAGAACATCGACCCGATGGGCGTGCACACCGGGGACTCGGTGACGGTCGCCCCGGCGATGACCCTGACCGACCGCGAATACCAGCACATGCGCGACGTGGCTATCGCGGTGGTCCGCGCGGTCGGGGTGGACACCGGGGGCTGCAACATCCAGTTCGCGGTGCACCCGCGCACCGGCCGGATGGTCGTGATCGAGATGAACCCGCGGGTGTCCCGGTCCTCGGCGCTGGCCTCCAAGGCGACCGGCTTCCCCATCGCCAAGATCGCCGCCCGGCTGGCCATCGGCTACACGCTCGACGAGATCCGCAACGACATCACCGGCGAGACGCCGGCCAGCTTCGAGCCCGCGCTGGACTACGTGGTGGTCAAGGTGCCGCGGTTCGCGTTCGAGAAGTTCCCCGGCGCGGACCCCGAGCTGACCACGCACATGAAGTCGGTCGGCGAGGCGATGGCCATCGGGCGGAACTTCCCCGAGGCGCTGCAGAAGGCCCTCCGCTCGCTGGAGGACCGGGCCGCCCCGTTCAGCTGGGCCCAGCCGCCTGGTGACCGCGGCGAGCTGCTGGCGCGCTGCGCCGTCCCGCACGACGGGCGGATGTCCACGGTCCACCAGGCGCTGCGGGCCGGGGCCACCGTGGACGACGTGGCCGGGGTGAGCGGGATCGATCCCTGGTTCGTGGACCAGATCCAGGGGATCGAGGAGATCGCCGGGCGGCTGGCCGGGACGGCCCAGGTGCCCGCGCCCGCTGTGCCCGCCCCCGCGCGGCCCGGTCCGGAGCTCGACACCGCCGCGCTGTGGGCGGCCAAGCGGGCCGGGTTCTCCGACGCCCAGGTCGGCGAGCTCAAGGGCCTGCCCGAAGACCAGGTGCGGCTGCTCCGGCACGCGTTCGGGATCCGTCCCGTGTACCACACGGTGGACACCTGCGCCGCGGAGTTCGCTGCCCGCACGCCCGTACCTGTACTCCACCTACGACGAGCAGACCGAGGTGCCTCCCGGCGGGGCACCGAAGGTCATCATCCTGGGCAGCGGGCCGAACCGGATCGGCCAGGGCATCGAGTTCGACTACGCCTGCGTGCACGCGTCCTTCGCGCTGACCGCCGCGGGCTACGAGACCGTGATGGTCAACTGCAACCCGGAGACCGTATCCACCGACTACGACACGTCCGGGCGGCTGTACTTCGAGCCGCTCACCCTGGAGGACGTGCTCGAGGTCGTCCACGCGGAGCAGCAGAGCGGGCCGGTGGCCGGGGTGATCGTGCAGCTGGGCGGCCAGACCCCGCTCGGCCTGTCCCGTGCCCTCGCCGCCGAGGGCGTGCCGGTCGCGGGGACCAGCCCGGCCGCGATCCACCTGGCCGAGGACCGCGGCGAGTTCGGGGCGGTGCTGGAGGCCGCCGGGCTGCCCGCGCCCCGTTACGGCACCGCGCTGTCCTACGGCGAGGCCAAGGCGGTCGCGGACGAGATCGGCTACCCGGTCCTGGTCCGGCCGTCCTACGTGCTCGGCGGGCGGGGCATGGAGATCGTCTACGACGACGCCACCCTGGAGGACTACGTCGGCCGGGCCGCGGCGGCCAGCCCCGGGCACCCGGTCCTGATCGACCGTTTCCTCGACGACGCGATCGAGATCGACGTGGACGCGCTGTACGACGGGGAGGAACTGTTCCTCGGCGGGGTGATGGAGCACATCGAGGAGGCCGGCATCCATTCCGGCGACTCGGCCTGCGCGCTGCCGCCGATCACCCTGGGCCGGGCGGACATCGCCCAGATCCGTGAATCGACCGAGGCCATCGCCCGGGGTGTGGGGGTGCGCGGGCTGCTCAACGTGCAGTACGCGATGGCGGCCGGGGTGCTGCACGTCCTGGAGGCCAACCCCCGGGCGTCACGGACGGTGCCCTTCGTGTCCAAGGCCACGGCGACGCCGCTGGCCAAGGCGGCGGCCCGGATCATGATGGGCGCGAGCGTCGCGGACCTGCGGGCCGAGGGCATCCTGCCCGCCGCGGGTGATGGCGGCGCGCTGCCGCTCGACGCGCCGATCGCGGTCAAGGAGGCGGTGCTCCCGTTCAGCCGGTTCCGTGACGCGAGCGGGCAGGGCGTGGACACGGTCCTCGGCCCTGAGATGCGTTCTACGGGCGAGGTCATGGGGATCGACGAGGTGTTCGGCACCGCGTACGCGAAGTCCCAGGCGGCCGTCTACGGGCCGCTGCCGGTCAAGGGACGGGTGTTCGTGTCGGTCGCCAACCGGGACAAGCGGTCCATGGTGTTCCCGGTCAAGCGGCTGGCCGACCTGGGCTTCGAGATCTGGGCCACCGAGGGAACGTACGAGGTGCTGCGCCGCAACGGCGTTCGTGCCACGATCGTCCGGAAGCACAGCGACGGCCCCGGCCCGGACGGCGAGCCCGATATCGTGGCCAGGATCCTCGACGGCCAGGTCGATCTCATCGTGAACACGCCGTTCGGCAGCCCCGGGCAGTCGGGTCCCCGGCTGGACGGCTACGAGATACGGACCGCGGCGGTGCGGCGCGGGGTGCCCTGTGTCACCACCGTCCAGGGGCTCGGCGCCGCGGTGCAGGGCATCGAGGCCATCCAGCGCGGCGAGGTGGGGGTGCGGTCATTGCAGGATTACGCCCTGCTGGTCCGGGGGGGCAACCCCCCGGTCCCCCCGGGAGCGCCGGCTCCGGGGGAACACCCCTCCGGGGCGCCCCCCGTCGCCGGCGCTGGCAACCCCCCGGTCCCCCCGGGAGCGCCGGCTGGCGCGGCGCCATGACCGCCGCTGAGGGCGAGCAGGACGCCGTCCAGGTCCAGGTCCGCGGCACCGTGCTGACCGTGCGGAAGGTGGATGCCTACTACGCGATGACCGTGGTTGCCCCGGGCATCGCGGCACGCTTCCGGCCCGGCCAGTTCGTCGGGGTCGCGGTCGGCGGCCCGGACACGTCCATGCTGCTGCGCCGCGCCTTCTCCATCCACGACGTGCGCCCCGACCACGGCGGCACGGTGGAGTTCGTGTTCGCCGCGAAAGGGCCGGGCACCCGGTGGCTGGCCGAGCGCCGCACCCGGGACGTCATCGACCTGACCGGCCCGCTCGGCCGGCCCTTCCCGGTGCCCCGGGACCCGGTCAGCTGCCTGCTGGTCGGCGGGGGTTACGGGAGCGCGCCGCTCTTCCCGCTGGCCGACCGGCTGCGCAGCCGCGACTGCCAGGTGGACTTCCTGCTCGGCGCGGCCAGCGCGGACCGGGTGTTCGGTGCGCTCACCGCGCGGCGGACCGGCCGGACCGCCGCGGTCACCACCGAGGACGGATCGATGGGCGTGCGCGGGCTGGTCACCGACCGGCTCACCCAGGTCATCCACGAGGCCCGCACCGACGTCATCTACGCGTGCGGCCCGATGGGCATGCTGCGCCAGGTCACGGCGCTGGCCGGCCGCTATGACATCCCGGCGCTGACCCTGGTGGAAGAGTCGATGGCCTGCGGCATCGGGGTGTGCATGACCTGCGTCCTGCCGGTCATCGGGGACGACGGCGTCACGCGGATGGTCCGGTCCTGCGTGACGGGCCCGGTGTTCCGCGGCGAGACGGTCCGCTGGGACGACATCGGCACCATCCCGTTCGACGCGCTGGGCGCCCCGGGCTGGAACCCGCGGCAGCACGCGGGGAGCAGCGGCGCCGCGGCCCGGGAGGCCGGGGGCGCCCCGCCGCACGGGTCGCCACGGGCCGGATCCCCGCCGGTCGGGGCGAACGGGTCCAACGGGGAGGCTGGCCCGTCCCGCGGGGCCCGGGAGACGTCCCGCGGGGCCGGGGTGGTCCGCGGCGGCCGCCCGGACCCGGCGCGGAGGGAGCAGCATGGCAGTTGACCTGCGGACCCGGCTCGGGCATGTCGAGCTGCCCAACCCGATCCTGACCGCGTCCGGATGTGCCGGGGCCGGGCGGGAACTGGCCCAGTTCTTCGACGTCGCCAAGATCGGCGCGGTCGTGACCAAGTCCGTGATGGTCGCGCCCCGGGCGGGCCGGCCGACACCCAGGATGGCGGAGACGCCGAGCGGGATGCTGAACTCCATCGGCCTGCAGGGCCCCGGGATCGACGCGTTCCTCCAGCGTGACCTGCCCTGGCTGCTCTCCCGGGGCGCGCGTGCCGTGGTGTCCATCGCCGGCGGCAGCGTCAACGAGTACGCCGAACTGGCGGCGAGGCTGTCCGACGCGGCAGGAGTTACTGCCGTAGAGGTGAATATTTCGTGTCCGAATGTCGAGGACCGGGGGCAGGTCTTCGCCTGCGATCCCGGGGCCTCCGCCGCGGTCATCGAGGCGGTCCGGGCGCGGGTCCGGTACGACATCCCGGTGTTCGCGAAGCTGTCCCCCGACGTCACCGACATCGTCACGATCGCCCGCGCCTGCGTGGCCGCGGGGGCGGACGGGCTCTCGATGATCAACACCCTGCTCGGGATGGTGATCGACACCGACACCATGCGCCCGGTGCTGGCCGGCGTGACCGGGGGCCTGTCCGGTCCCGCCATCCGGCCCGTGGCGGTGCGCTGCATCTGGCAGGTCCGCAAGGCCCTGCCCGACGTCCCCATCATCGGCATGGGCGGGGTGAGGACCGGGCGTGACGCGCTGGAGCTCATCCTGGCCGGGGCGTCCATGGTGAGCGTCGGCACCACGATCTTCCATGATCCGTCGGCCTGTGTCCGGATCCTGCGCGAACTCGACGAGGAACTCGGGCAGCGCGGCATCGAGCGGCTCGGCGACGTGATCGGGCTCGCGCACGAACCGCGCGGCGCGCCGGCCCGGCGGCTGTCCGGGACTGTCCTGTGAGCCGGCGGGGTCCCGCGCGCCGGCCAGCATCCGTACCCGAGGAGGAGAGTTGAGCCAGCCGGCGCCGATCGCCGTGGCGCTTGACGCGCCCGACCTGGAGACCGCAGCCCGCTGGGCTGGGCTGGTAACTCCGCACGTCAGCACGGTGAAAATCGGGCTTGAGCTGTACCTTCGCTACGGCCCGGGCGTGGTCGCCTCGATCCGGGGCGCGAGCGGCGTGCAGGTCTTCCTCGACCTGAAGCTGCACGACATCCCGGCCACCGTGGCGGGCGCCGCCCGGGCCGTGGCCCGGCTGCGGCCCGACATCGTCACTGTGCACGCCTCAGCGGGGCCTGAGGTCATCCGTGCGGCCGTGCGGGCCGCCCCGGACACCATCATCGCCGCGGTGACCGTGCTGACCTCACTGAGCTCTGAGGACCTGGACGCGATCGGGCTGTGCGGCCCGGTGCCGGACGCGGTACGCCGCCTCTCCGTCCTGGCCGTCGAGGCCGGTGCGCGGGCGCTGGTCTGCTCGCCGCGCGAGGTGGCCGCGGTCCGCGCTGAAGTCGGCCCCGATATCAAGCTGATCACCCCGGGCGTGCGGCCGCTGGGAGCGGACCGTAACGACCAGGCCCGGGTGGCCACGCCCGAGGAGGCGCTCCGGGAGGGGGCGGACCTTCTGGTCATCGGGCGCCCCATCACCGGTGCGGCGGATCCGGGGGCGGCGGCGTCGGCCATCGCGGCACCCTTGCGCCGGCTCGCGCCGGCGGACTGAGCCTCCGGGGGCCCGCCCGCGGGGTGCCCCCCGGAGGCTCAGATGATCATGGAAAGTGCGTTCTGATCATGCGATCTGGCCCGGGACCGGGTCGGCGCGCATGTTTCGAGCACTACGCAGCGAGCGGGATGATAGGCCCATGGGGATAGCCCGTTTGACTACGTTACGTATTCGGTCCCATCCGGAGAGTAATATCGTCCAATTTATGACGTAACAAACGGGTGTTTGCGTTGCCCTGGCGGGCTGAACTCGCTACTTTCCCTTCCCGTCCGCAGTTTTCGATTCTGAAACCCGAGGTGACCCGGAGTGGCTCTTCCTCCCCTCACTCCCGATCAGCGAGCCGCAGCACTGGAGAAGGCTGCAAGGGCGCGCAAGGAACGGGCTGAGGTCAAGGCCCGGCTGAAGAAGGCCGAGCTGACTCTGTCGCAAGTCCTCAAGGACGGCCAGACTGATGACATCCTTGGAAAGATGAAAGTCTCGGCTCTGCTCGAGGCCGTGCCGGGGATCGGCAAGGTACGTGCCCGCCAGATCATGGAGCGGCTCGGCATCGCCGAATCGCGCCGGGTCCGCGGCCTGGGCGCGAACCAGCGCGCCGCGCTGGAAAATGAGTTCGGTGGTGTTATCTGAGGCAGCCTGATCACCCCAGGGGCGGGCGCGGGGGACCGGGGCCAACGGCCTTGACGTCCGCTGATCGCTCATGCGGTACCGCGCTTGTCCGGGGGGGCGGGGTGCCAGCCCGGCTAACCGTTCTTTCCGGCCCTTCCGGGGTCGGCAAGAGCACCGTGGTAGCCGGGCTGCGGAAGGAATGCCCGGAAATCTGGCTCTCGGTATCGGTGACCACACGGGCACCGAGGCCGGGTGAAGTCGATGGCCGGGAGTATCACTTTGTCAGCGAGGCCAAGTTCGACCAGATGCTGGCCCGGGGGGATCTGCTCGAATGGGCGGCATTCGCCGGCCACCGCTATGGAACGCCGCGCGGCCCGCTCGCCCAGAAACTGGCGGCCGGAGTTCCCGCGCTGCTGGAAATCGATCTTGCGGGCGCGCGGCAGGTGCGCCAGGCGGTGCCGGATGCCCTGCTGGTTTTTCTCGCCCCGCCTAACTGGGAAGAACTGGTCCGCCGGCTCACCGGCCGCGGCACGGAGCCCCCGGACGTCATCGAGCGCAGGCTGGCGGCGGCCCGGGTGGAGCTCGCCGCAGAGGACGAGTTCGACCTGACGCTGATCAATACGTCGGTCAGGGATGTCTGCCGCCAGCTGGTAACCTTGGCGATGGCCTTAGTGGCCCCATGATTTTTTCTTCAACGGAAGGCACATAGTGGCGAATCCCTCCCCTGAGGGCATCACCAACCCGCCCATCGACGACCTGCTCGGGGTCGTGGACAGCAAGTACCGCCTGGTCATCATGGCGGCCAAGCGGGCGCGGCAGATCAACGCCTACTACGCCCAGCTCGGCGAGGGCCTGCTCGAGTACGTCGGCCCGCTGGTCGAGACCCGGGTCCAGGAGAAGCCGCTGTCCATCGCGCTGCGTGAGATCCGCCAGGGACTTCTCACCGGCGTCGAGACGGCCGAGCCCACCGGCTGACCGCCCGCCCGGCAGCCGGGGACGGGGGCGACGTGTCGTCGAATATCGTTCTCGGCGTCGGCGGCGGTATCGCCGCCTATAAGGTCTGCGAGCTGCTCAGGCGGTTCACCGAGGACGGCCACCAGGTCCGGGTCGTGCCCACGGACAGCGCGCTGCGCTTCGTCGGGGAGGCCACCTGGGCGGCCCTGTCCGGGCAGCCCGTCAGCACCAGCGTCTGGGACGGCGTGCACGAGGTCCCGCACGTCCGGCTCGGGCAGCGCGCCGATCTCGTGTTCGTCGCGCCGGCCACGGCCGACCTGCTCGCCCGCGCGGCCGCCGGGCGGGCCGACGACCTGCTGACCGCGACCTTGCTCACCGCGCGCTGCCCGGTGGTGTTCGCGCCCGCGATGCACACCGAGATGTGGGAGCACCCGGCCACCCAGGCCAACGTGGAGACCCTGCGCGGCCGCGGCTGCCTGGTCCTGGAACCCGCGGCCGGCCGGCTCACCGGCGCCGACAGCGGGCCGGGACGGCTGCCCGAGCCCGCCGAACTGTACGAGACGGCCGTGCGGGTGCTGGCCCGCGGCCCCGGGGGGCTGCGCCCGGACCTGGCCGGGCGGCACGTGCTGGTCTCGGCGGGTGGCACCCGGGAAGAACTCGACCCGGTACGGTTCCTCGGCAACTGGTCCTCGGGACGGCAGGGCTACGCGCTGGCCCGGACCGCCGCGGCCCGGGGGGCCCGGGTGACCCTGGTGTCCGCGAACGTGGAACTGGACGACCCGGCGGGCGTGCGGGTCGTCCGGGTGATCTCGGCCCGCGACCTCGAGGCCGCGGTGACCGCGGCCGCCGCGGACGCCGACGCCGTGGTGATGGCGGCGGCCGTGGCTGATTTCCGGCCCGAGACCCGGACCGGCTCGAAGATCAAGAAGGCCGGGCTGGCTCCCGAGCCGCTGCGCCTGGTGGAGAACCCCGACGTGCTCCGCGGCCTGTCGGCCCGCCGGGCCCGGCCCGGGCAGGTCATCGTCGGCTTCGCCGCCGAGACCGAGGACCTGCTGCGCAACGGCCACGCCAAGCTGGCCGCGAAAGGCTGCGATCTGCTGGTCGTGAACCAGGTCGGCACGGGACTGGCCTTCGGCACCACCGACAACGAGGCGATCGTGCTGGCCGCCGACGGCACCGTGGCGAAGGTACCCCGCGGGCCCAAGGAGGTCCTCGCCGACGTGGTGTGGGACCTCGTCGCGGCCCGGCTGCCCGGTTAGCCCGGCTCGCTCACGGGCTTATCTCCCTTCCCCGGCCGTCTATCCTTGTCACATAGCTGGGCAGGGACACTTTCTGGTCCCGCGGGGCAGGGGGCCCGGCTAGACTTCGGCGAGGTTTCAGCCGATTACTAGGACGGGGAGTCAGGTGGCCCGACGTCTTTTCACCTCCGAGTCGGTGACGGAGGGGCATCCGGACAAGATGGCGGATCAGATCAGTGACGCCATCCTCGACTCGATGATCAAGGATGACCCGAACAGCCACGTGGCCGTGGAGACGCTGATCACCACCGGCCAGGTACACGTGGCGGGCGAGGTGACCACGGAGACCTACGTGGACATCCCCGGGATCATCCGCGAGAAGATCCTCGAGATCGGCTACGACTCTTCGCTCAAGGGATACGACGGCGCGTCGTGCGGCGTGTCGGTGTCGATCGGCGCGCAGTCCCCGGACATCGCCCAGGGCGTGCTCCAGGCGTTCGAGCACCGCGAGGGTGAGGGCTCCTCCGAGCTCGACCGGCAGGGCGCGGGCGACCAGGGGCTCATGTTCGGCTACGCCTGCCGTGAGACGCCGGAGCTCATGCCGCTGCCGATCATGCTCGCGCACCGGCTCGCCCGGCGGCTGTCCGAGGTGCGCCGCAGCGGTGACGTTCCCTACCTGCGCCCGGACGGCAAGACGCAGGTCACTATCGAATACGACGGGGACAAGGCGGTGCGGCTGGACACCGTGGTCGTGTCCGCGCAGCACGCGCCGGACATCGACCTCAGGGAACTGCTCACCCCCGATGTGCGCGACCTCGTGGTCGCCCCGGTGCTCGACGGCCTGGACATCGACACCACGGCCTACCGGCTCCTGGTCAACCCGACCGGGCGGTTCGAGATCGGCGGCCCGATGGGCGACGCCGGCCTGACCGGCCGCAAGATCATCATCGACACGTACGGCGGGATGGCCCGGCACGGGGGCGGCGCGTTCTCCGGCAAGGACCCGTCCAAGGTGGACCGCAGCGCCGCCTACGCGATGCGCTGGGTGGCCAAGAACGTGGTCGCCTCCGGCCTGGCGGACCGCTGCGAGACCCAGGTCGCCTACGCCATCGGCAAGGCCAAGCCGGTGGGCCTGTTCGTGGAGTGCTTCGGCACCGAGCGGGTCCCCGTCGAGCAGATCCAGGACGCGGTGCTCGAGGTCTTCGACCTGCGTCCGGCCGCGATCATCAGGGATCTCGACCTGCTCCGCCCGATCTACTCGCAGACCGCCAGCTACGGGCACTTCGGGCGCGAGGAGCCGGACTTCTCCTGGGAGCGGGCCGACCGGGCTGACAGCCTGCGGTCCGCCGCGGGCCTGTAACCGCGGTTCGCGGGCCGGGCACGGCCTCCGCGGTCCCTGGACATCATCTGGGGCGGAATTTACGCTCATCACGCGCGGTGTTCTGGCCAGGGCGGTTCCGCCCGCACGTGTGAGCGGGTGAGCGCTTGCCATCATCCACAGACCGGGCGGCATCCCCGGCCCAGCCCGGGCCGGGCGTGCCCCCGGAGCGGCCGCCGGACACCGCCCCGCTCACGCCGGCGCCTCCCCGGCCTGATCCAGCCCGGGCCGCCGCCAACTGGCCCGCCACGGCCGCCCTGGCGTGCGGCATCCTGGGCGCGCTGATCATCACCATCCCGGCTGGCCTCGTGCTGGCCGGCCTGGGCCTCCGCCGGGCCCGCCAGGGCGCCCGGGGACTCGTCCGCTGCTGGCTCGCGGTCACGCTCACCCTGGCCTGGGCAGGAGCCGCGGGCTATCTGGTGCCGCACCTGCTCCAGGCCGCCGACCCTGGCTGCGTGGCCTACAAGAACACCGCGCTGACCGCCTACAACCGGGTCGCCGACGATGTCAGCGATGGCCGCACCCGGGTCCGGCTGGCCCGGGACCTGGCCGGCGCCATCACCACGACCGGCACTGCCGCCGCGGACAGCCGGAGCGCAGCGGCCAGCCGGTCGCTGGCCGCCCTGTCCGGTGACCTGCGCACCATGCGCGCTGACGTCCAGGCCGGCCGCGCCGTCCCGCGCGATCTGCTGCTGTCCCTCAACCGTGAGAGCCAGGACGCCGACACCGCCTGCGGCACCGTGCGCCTCTGAAACCCTGCGCCCGCTGAAGCCCTGCGACCCTGGAACCTTGCGCCCTGGCACGCGTGCGCGCCACTGGAAGCCGCGCACCCTGGAAGCCGCGCACCCTGGAAGCCGCGCACCGTGTACGCGCTCCTGAAAGCTGCGCCTGGGGACCGTGGCTTCTGAGCTGCTCGTTCACGGCGCCCGGGCGCCGGGTGTCACCACCCTCTGGTAGGACAGGACCGTGGCAGGGGCAGCGGGTCAGCAGGCGGCTACCCGGCCGGCGCGGCGGGGAGCCAGCCGGGATCCCGGTCCGGCCGCCTCGGTGCTGCCGATCGCCCGCGTCGCCGTCGACATCCCGCTGGCCCACCTGGACCGGCCGTTCGACTACCTGATCCCCGAGCGGCTGTCGGACCAGGCCGTTCCCGGCTGCCGGGTGCGGGTCCGCTTCGCGGGCCAGCTGGTGGACGGGTACCTGCTGGACCGGGCGGCCGAGAGCGCGCACCAGGGCCGGCTGGCCCGCCTGGAGCGGGTGGTCTCACCCGAGCCCGTGCTGAGCCCGGAGATCATGGCCCTGGCCCGCGAAGTCGCGGACCGCTGCGCAGGCACCCTGGCCGACGTGCTGCGGCTGGCCATCCCGCCCCGGCACGCCCGCACCGAATCGGCGGCCGTGCCCCCCGTGGCCGAGGGCGCCGATCGCCCGGCCGGGCCGCCCGGGCCCGGCCCGTGGGCCCGGTACCCGGACGGCCCCGCGTTCCTCGACGCCCTGGCCAGCCGCCGGGGGCCGCGCGCCGTGTGGTCGGCGCTGCCCGGCCCGCACTGGCCGGAGGAGATCGCCCGGGCGGTGGCCAGCGCCGCGGCGGCCGGGCGGGGCGCCCTGGCCGTGGTCCCCGACGCCCGCGATCTCAGCCTGCTCGACACGGCCCTCACCGCCCAGCTCGGTCCCGGCCGGCACGTCACGCTGTCCGCGGACCTCGGGCCCGCCGAGCGGTACCGGCGCTGGCTGGCCGTCCGCCGCGGCGGGCAGCGGGTGGTGGCCGGCACCCGCGCCGCCATGTTCGCGCCGGTCAGCGACCTGGGACTGGTGGTTCTCTGGGATGACGGCGACGACCTGCACGCCGAGCCCCGCGCACCGTACCCGCACGCCCGCGAGGTGCTCGCGCTGCGGGCGCACCGCACCGGCGCGGCCGTCCTGATCGGCGGCTTCGCCCGGACCGCCGAGTCCACCAGCCTGGTGGCCAGTGGCTGGGCGCGGCCCATCGTCGCGGGCCGGCCGGTGGTCCGCGAGGAAGCTCCCGCGGTCCGCGCCGCGGGCGGTGACGCCGAACTCGCCCGGGACGAGGCCGCCCAGACCGCCCGGCTGCCCAGCCTGGTCCTGCGCACTGCCCGTGAGGCCCTCGACAGCGGCCCCGTCCTGGTCCAGGTGCCGCGCCGCGGCTACGTTGCGGCCCTGGGCTGCGCCCGCTGCCGGGACCGGGCCAGGTGCGCGGCCTGCGGTGGCCCGCTGGCCCTGGCCGGCGTCGGCGCGGCGCCCCGCTGCGGATGGTGCGGGACGGCCGACGAGCAGTGGCGCTGCTCGCGCTGCGGGCATTCCGCCGTCCGCGCCCTGGTGACCGGGGCCGGGCGCACCGCGGAGGAACTGAGCCGGGCCTTCCCCGGAGTCCCGCTGATCACCTCCGGCGGGGCGGCGATGATCCCCGCCGTGCCCGGCTCGCCCGCCCTGGTGGTGGCCACGCCGGGTGCCGAGCCCCGGGCCGGCGGCGGGTACGCGGCCGCATTGCTGCTGGATGGCTGGATGCTCCTCGGCCGGCCCAGCCTCCGGGCGGCCGAGGAGACGCTGCGCCGCTGGATGAACGCCGCGGCCCTGGTCCGCGGCGGCCCCGCGGGCGGCCGCGTGGTCGTGGTAGCCGACTCCGCCATCCCCGCGGTGCAGGCCCTGGTCCGCTGGGACCCGGTCACCCACTCCGAGCGGGAACTCGCCGAGCGGGCGGAGCTGCATTTCCCGCCCACGGTGCGGATAGCGTCCCTCACCGGGCCCCAGGACGCGGTCGGGGCGCTGCTTCAGGACGCGGAGCTGCCACCCGGCGCCGAACTGCTCGGACCGGTGGACGAGCCTCCTGACAGCGTCCGGATGCTGGTGCGTGTGCCCAGGTCAGCAGGGTTGATGCTGGCCAGCGCGCTGCATGCGGCGCAGGCCGGGCGGACCGCGCGCAAGGCCGCGGGAGCCGTCCGGGTGCAGCTCGACCCGGCCGAGCTGATCTGAGTTCACCCGGGGAGGCCATAGGGTGCTGGGGTGGCCACCTCACGACGGAACCCGCCGTCGCGGACCACGCCGGGTCCGCGCGGTAACGCGAACGGGAACGCGCAGGGCGGGACGGATACCGGCGGTCCGCCCCGGCTCCCGACGGTGCGCCTGGCGCCCCGCGAGGAGCTGGCTGCCGCGGCCCGGGTCGCCCCGCTGCTGCGGGCGGCCCGCGACGTGGCCCGGTGGATCGGGCCGGGCCGGGCGCTCACCAAGGCCGGGCGGCTGCGCCGCGCGGACGCCCTGGCGGCGGCCACGCACCTGGAGCTGATCCCGGCGGAATTCGACGCGGCGTGGCGGGTCGCGGTCGCCACCCGCATGCTGGTGCTCATTCCTGGCCAGCACGAGCCTGGCCAGCACGGGCCTGGCCAGCACGGGCAGCCCGGCCAGCAGGGGCCCGGCCAGCAGGGGGGCACCCGGGCCGAGGCCGGGGACCGGCTCGACCTGCTCGCCTCCGGGACCGCCGACGATGTCCTGGCCGCCTGGGACGAGGCGCTCACCGTCATGCTGGAGGCCGAGGACCTGGACGGGATGGCGACCGCCCTCTACACCGTGGGCGGCCCGGTGCGGATGGACGCCCTGTTCGACGCGTACCTCGCCGCGGCCGACACCCGGCGCCGGGGAGCCCGCGGAGGCGAGCCCGGCCCTGCCGGGGAGCAGGCGGTGGACCCCGGTGTGCTCCAGGATGAGGGAGCGGCCCTGTCCGTCGCGCTGGAGATGCTGGCCGATCTCGGCGTGGTCGAGCTCGGCGCAGACGAGCCTGGCGTGGACGAGGACGGTGGCGCCCTGACCGTCACCCTGGCGCCGCTCGGCGTGTGGGGCGTGCACCGCCGGCTGCGCGCGCAAGGGTGGCATGTCCCGGTCACCGGGGGCCGGGCGCGGAGCGACGCCGCCGCGCTGCTCGCCACGCTGGCCAACTGTGACGTGGAGGACGGCGAGGCGGAGATCGCCAGCTGGCTCGCCGGGACGGACCCCCCGGCAGGCGGCGGTGGAGCTGATCAGCGCGGCCAGCCAGGGCTCGCCGGGGCTGCGCGGCGCGGGATTCGCGGTGCTCGACCGGATCGGCAGCGATGCGGTGCCCCCGGTCCGGGAAGCCCTGGCCGATCCCGTGCTGCGGGCCCACGCGGCCGTCTGGCTGCACGAGCACGGCGAGCACGCCGAGCTGGACCGCGAGGACCGGGCCTGGCTGCTGGTGGACCTGGGCGCGGGGCTGCTGGAGGAGGCGGACCCGAAGGACGTCGTGGCCGAGCTTCTGCCCGACGTGCCCCCCGACGCGCAGGCGGAGCTGGTGGCCGGCCTGTGGCGGGTCCGCCATCCGGGCGTGACGGACCTGCTGACCGCGCTGAGCGATCACCATCCCGATCCCGGGGTGGCGCGGGCCGCCCGCAAGGCCGCGTTCAAGGCCCGCTCGGTCTCGGCCAGTTAAGGCCCTGGCAGTTCATAGACTTGGGTGGTTAACGCTCCCGGTGACAGGCTTCCCGTGACAGGGGCCCGGTGAGCGCCCAGACGGGAAGGACGGTGCGCCATCAGCGTCAAGCCGATCCGCATCTTCGGTGACCCGGTGTTGCGCACCCCGGCGGAGCCGGTCCGCGACTTCGATGCCGAGCTGCGCAAGCTGGTCAAGGATCTCACCGACACGATGCTGGAGGCGCCGGGCCTCGGCCTGGCCGCGCCCCAGATCGGGGTCGGCCTGCGGGTCTTTACCTACTTCGTGGACGACGAGCTCGGCCACCTGATCAACCCTTCGCTCGACCTGACGGCCGACACGGAGACCGACGACGAGGGCTGCCTGTCGTTCCCCGGTCTCGCCTTCCCGACCGAGCGTGCGTTCGGGGCCGTCGCCAAGGGCTTCAACATGTACGGGGATCCCGTCACGGTCGAGGGCACCGGCCAGCTGGCCCGGTGCGTGCAGCACGAGGCCGACCATCTCGACGGCGTGCTGTTCATCGACCGGCTCGACCCGGAGCAGCGCAAGCTGGCTAACCGGGCCATCCGCGAAGCGGAATGGTGGGGCGAGCCCGTGCCGGAGATCCGCGCCTCGCCGCACGCGACCGGCGGACAGGCCCGTTAGGTCCCCGATGCGATTGGTGTTCGCCGGTACCCCGCAGGCCGCCGTGCCCGCGCTCGACGCGCTGCTGAAGTCCCGTCACGAGGTGGCCGCGGTGGTGACCCGCCCCGACGCCCCCGCCGGCCGCGGGCTGCACCTGGGACCGAGCCCGGTGGCGCAGCGCGCCGCCGAGGCCGGCGTGGAGGTGCTGAAGCCCGCCCGGCCCCGGGACCCGGACTTCACCGACCGGCTGCGGCAGATCGCCCCGGACGTCGTCCCGATCACCGCCTACGGTGCGCTCATCCCGCAGTCGGTGCTGGATATCCCGGCCCAGGGCTGGGTGAACCTGCATTTCTCGCTGCTGCCCGCGTGGCGCGGCGCGGCCCCGGTGCAGCACGCCATCCTGCACGGCGACGACATCACCGGCGCGACCACCTTCCGGCTGGTCAAGGAGCTGGACGCGGGCCCGGTCTTCGGTGTCGTGACCGAGCCGATCCACCCCCGGGATACCGCCGGTGACCTCCTCGGGAGGCTGGCGGTATCCGGTGCCGACCTGCTCGTGGCCACCCTGGACGGGATCGAGTCCGGGCAGCTGGAAGCACGGCCCCAGCCCGCCGAGGGAGTGAGCCTCGCTCCCAAGATCACTGCCGGGGATGCCCGGGTGCGCTGGGACCAGCCGGCCATCGCCGTGGACCGGCAGCTCCGCGCCTGCACCCCCGGCCCGGGGGCCTGGACCATGCTGGGGGAGGCCCGGCTGAAGCTGTGGCCGGTCGACCCGGCCCCGCAGGACGCGCCGGCCGCCGGTCCCCTCGCCCCGGGCGAGGTGCGGATCCTGCGCTCCGCGGTCCTGGTCGGCACCGGGACCACCCCGGTCGGGCTCGGTGATGTCCAGCCGCCGGGTAAACGGCGGATGGGGGCAGCCGACTGGGCCCGCGGGCTCCGCCAGGACGCCACGGTGCTGGACTGAGATGGCCGCACCCAAAAGCAGGCCACGGACCGCCGCCTCCGGTGGCGCTTCCGGTGGTGGCGCTCCCCGTCATGGCCCGGCCCGCAGGGGCGCTTCAGCTGGCGGCACCTCAGCTGGCGGAGCTTCCGGCAGCGGAGCTTCAGGCCGTGGAGCCTCCGGTGGTGGCGCTTCAGGCAGCGGCACTTCAGGCAGCGGCGCTTCAGGCGGTGCGGTTCCCGGTGGTGCAGCCCGGCGCGGTGGCGCTCCCCGCGGCGGCGCCTCCCGCGGTGGCCGCGGACGCCGGGCCGACCCGGTCCGCAGGCTCGCCTACGACGTGCTCATCGCCGTCGAGCAGCGGGATGCCTACGCCAACCTGCTGCTGCCGTCGATGCTCGCCGAGCGCGGGCTGGCGGG
The DNA here is from genome assembly GCA_963713815.1 of uncultured Actinomycetes bacterium. Taxonomy (GTDB): domain Bacteria; phylum Actinomycetota; class Actinomycetes; order Streptosporangiales; family Streptosporangiaceae; genus RYN-230. The sequence goes on along the minus strand of CAVQNH010000031.1, from coordinate 82,159 downwards.
CCGCGACGCCGCGCTGGCCACGGAGCTCACCTACGGGACGCTGCGCGGCCGGGGCAGCTACGACGCGATCCTCAGCCTGTGCTCCGACCGGAGCCTGGACCGGGTGGACCCCCCGCTGCGCGAGGTGCTCCGCCTCGGCACCCACCAGCTGCTGGCCACCCGGGTGGCCCCGCACGCGGCGGTCGCGACCTCCGTGGACCTCGCCCGGGACCTGGCCGGCCAGCGCTCGGCGGGCTTCGTCAACGCGGTGCTGCGCCGGGTGTCCACCCGCGACCTGGAAGCGTGGATCGGGGTTGCCGCGCCGGGCCGCGACACCGATCCGCTCGGTCACCTGGCCATCCGGTACAGCCATCCCCGGTGGATGGTGAAGGTGGTGGCCGATGCGCTCGGGGAGGACGCCGCGGGGGCCCTGGCCGGGACGGAGGCCGCCCTGGCGGCGGACGGGACCCGGCCCCGGGTCACCCTGTGCGCCGTGCCCGGCCTGGCTGATCAAGGGGAGCTGGTGGCCGCCGGCGCCGAGCCCTCCGCATGGTCGCCCTATGGGGCGTACCTGGCGGGCGGGGACCCGGCCGCGATCGAGGCGGTCAGCGCCCGGCGCGCGGCCGTCCAGGACGAGGCGAGCCAGCTGGCCGCCATCGCGGTCGCCCGCGCCGGCCTGACCGGCCCGGACTCCCGCTGGCTGGACCTCTGCGCCGGCCCGGGAGGCAAGGCCCGGCTGCTGGCCGGCCTCGCAGCGCAGCGGGGAGCGCACCTGCTGGCCACGGACGCCCGCCCGCACCGGGCCCGGCTGGCCCGCGACGCCGTGGCGGTCACCGGCGCGGCGGCTGCGGCAGCCGTCGACGCGACCGCACCCGCCTGGCGCGCGGGGGCCTTCGACCGGGTGCTGGCCGACGTCCCCTGCTCCGGCATCGGCGCCTTGCGCCGCCGCCCGGAGGCCCGCTGGCGCCGGTCGGCCCAGGACGTCCTGGGCCTGGCCGGGCTGCAGCGCAGCCTGCTCCGCAACGCCCTGGACGCGGTCCGCCCGGGCGGAGTGGTCGGCTACGTCACCTGCTCGCCGCACCGCGGCGAGACCCGGGACGTGCTGGCCGACGTGCTCCGCGGCCGCGACGACATCGAGGTGCTCGACGCCCCCGCCATCCTGGCCGAGGTGCCCGGCCTGCGCTGCCCGGAGCCTGATGGCCGGTACGCCCAGTTCTGGCCGCACCGGCACGGTACCGATGCGATCTTCCTGGCCCTGCTGCGCCGCCGTGAGGACGCCGGGCCCGGCTAGCCAGCGTGACCGCCACGCCCTTCGGGCGAGTCGGCGGAGATGCTGTCCGCCGAGGCATGCTGCCGGAAGCTGCCTGGGGGCGAGCTGGAGGCGGGTGGGACTAGCCGGCACTGGTGAGCGAGCGCCCGGCACTCTTGCGCAGCCGGGCCGAGCCGATGTCGGCCCGCTGGCCCTCGCTGTACCCGGCCCCGTAGCCGCTGCCGGAGTAGGTCATCTGGGTTTTGCGGGTGACCGGGTAGGCGTGCTCGATGTTCCGCATGATGACCTGCCGCCGGTCGGCCAGGACCAGCGTCATCCGCTCGCCTTCCGCGGCAGCGGGGGAGGTGGCCCGCGAGGTGGCCGCCTGCTCGGCGGCGCGGACCCGGGAGACCACGGCCGAGATAAAGCCGAGCAGCCAGCTGCGCCGCCACGCGCGCGGGCTGCGGCTCCAGTCGGGGACCTGCGCGGCCACCAGGCCCTGCCACATCTGCAGCAGCAGCGACGTGTAGAGCACATCGGTGCGCTCGATGTCAGAGGCGAACCCGAAGATATGGATGCGGGTGCCCGGGCCCGGCCGGGGGAGCAGGACGCACTGGCACCGCAGGGTCGCGGCCAGGCCGCAGAGCAGGTGGGCCTGCACCCGGGCCCACGGGTTGTCAATGTCAATTTTCCGGTCGCCGGGGTGATCTGTCTCCGGGCGGCGCGCGGCGAGCAGGGCCCGGTCGATGCCGTACTTGGCCATCAGCTCGGCCGCCTTGGCCGTCAGGGCCTCGGCCTCGGCCGCGGTCACGCCGTCGGATTCGGCTTTGGTGAGCAGCTTGCGCACGCGATCGAGCAGGGCGGCGGCGGCCTCGGGTCCGTGGGCCGGATGCCCCCCGGGACTCGTGCCAGCGGGGCCCGGGCCGGCCTGGCCCGGGCCCGGCGAGCCAGCGTCATCTGAGCGCGGGCCGGCTCAGCCGGCGCCCGCGGGGCCAGTGCTCGCTGCCTGAGGATTCACGGAAGTTGCCTCCTGTCCGGAACGCGTATCGAAGACACATTCGAACGGTATCCGGACCCTGCGACATTTTGCCTGGGGTGCTGTCTCTGGCGCACCTTACCGTCGCTCCGCTCCCGTCCGGGCCCGGATCGCGGGGCACCCGGACGGGCAGCCCCGGCCTCACCCCGCGGGCCCCCCGCGAGGGGGCGGCGCCGGGTCCTACACTCAGCCCATGGCCGTCCAGATGGCACCCAGCATCCTCTCCGCTGACTTCGCCCGGCTCGCCGACGAAGCGGCCGCGGTCACCGGCGTGGCCGAGTGGCTGCACGTCAACGTCATGGACAACCACTTCGTGCCCAACCTCACCCTCGGCCTGCCGGTGGTCGAGTCCCTGCTCAAGCACGCGGGCCTGCCCCTCGACTGTCATCTGATGATCGAGGAACCCGATCGCTGGGCGCCGGCCTACGCCGAAGCCGGCGCGCGCAACGTCACGATCCACGCTGAGGCCGCCTCCTCGCCGGTCCGGACCCTCCGGATGATCAGGTCCGCCGGGTCCCGGGCCGGCCTGGCGGTCAACCCGTCCACCCCGGTCGAGCCGTACGCCGACCTCCTGCCGGAGATCGACATGATGCTGCTGATGACCGTCGAGCCCGGGTTCGGCGGCCAGCCCTTCCTGGACCTGGTGCTGCCCAAGCTGCGGCGCGCCCGTGACCTGGTGACCCGGCACGGCGGCACGGTATGGCTCCAGGTGGACGGCGGGGTGAGCGAGAAGACCATCGAGCGCTGCGCGGAGGCCGGCGCCGACGTCTTCGTGGCGGGCTCGGCGGTCTACGGCGCCGACGACCCGGCCGCCGCGGTCCAGGCCCTGCGGGCCCAGGCCGAGCAGGCCACCGCCCGCGCCCCCTGGCACTGCTGAACGCCCGTCCCTGCCCGGCACGCCGGCCGTGACTGCTGACCGTTGACCAGCGGTCACCCATAATCATCAAAGAAGAACTCACGGGCAGGCTGTCGATCTGGCTGGGGTCGTTCGTCGGACTGGTGACGGACGAGTCGAGAACCTGAAGGAGATGCCGTTATGGCTGAGTACCTGATCCTCATCAACGAAGACGAGAGCAGTTACGCCACTGCGACACCCGATGTGCTGCAGCAGGTGATGGAGGCGCACAACCGCTTCGCCAAGCAGGTGGAGGAGACCGGCGGGTCGATCGTCTCGGGGCGGGCCCTGCAGCCCACCAGCACCGCCACCTCCATCCGCGACGACGTGGTCACCGATGGCCCGTTCGCCGAGACCAAGGAGGCCCTGGGCGGCTACTACCTGGTCGAGGCCCGTGACCTGGACCACGCGCTGGAGATCGCCAAGCTCTGCCCGGCACGCTTCGGCGGCGTCGAGGTCCGGCCGGTCATGGTCTTCGACGGCATGTGATCCGGCGGCATATGACCAGGTCGACCATGGGCGGCCTTCCCGCCGATCCCGGCCCCAGCGCCGGATCGGGGGCCGGGAAGGACCGCCTCACGGCGGCTGACGCCGTGGCGGACGCGCACCGTCGTGAGTGGGCCTTCGTGCTCGCCGCGACGGCGCGCGTCGCCGGGGACCTGGACCTGGCCGAGGAGTGCGTGCAGGACGCCTACGTCTCCGCGCTCGAGGCCTGGTCGCGGCAGGGGGTGCCGCGCAATCCCGGCGCCTGGCTGACCACGGCGGCGCGGCACCGCGCCATCGACGTGGTGCGCCGGGACGTCACCCTGCGCCGGAAGCTGCCGCTTCTGGTGGAGCCGGACGAGACGGCGCCGTACCAGCCGGGTGACCCGGCGGGGGCGGGAGAGGGCGGCGTCATGATCCCCGACGACCGGCTGCGGCTGATCTTCACCTGCTGCCACCCGGCGCTGGCCCGGGAGGCGCAGGTCGCGCTCACGCTCCGGCTGGTGTGCGGGCTGTCCACCGCGGAGATCGCGCAGGCCTTCCTGGTCCCCGAGCCGACCATGGCGGCCCGGGTGACCCGGGCCAAGAAGAAGATCTCCGGTGCCCGCATCGCCTACCGGGTGCCGGCCGCGCCGGAACTGCCGGACCGGCTGGACGCCGTGCTGACCGTGGTGCACCTGCTCTACACCACCGGCCATACCTCGCCCGGCGGCGGTCACCTGGTCCGGGACGATCTGGTGGACCGCGCCATCGGGCTGGCCCGGATGCTGAGCCTGCTGATGCCGGACGAGTCCGAGGTCCGCGGGCTGCTGGCGCTGCTGCTGCTGACCGACGCCCGGCGGGCCACCCGGTGCGGGCCGGACGGCCGGCTGCTGCTCCTGGAGGAACAGGACCGCTCGCAGTGGGACCGGCCCGCCATCGGCGAGGGAACCGCGCTGGTACGCGCGGCGCTGCGGGGCGGCCGCCCCGGGCGGTTCGCGCTGCAGGCCGCGATCGCAGCCCTGCACGCGCAGGCCCCGGCCTACGGCGACACCGACTGGCGGCAGATCGTGGGTCTGTACGACCTGCTCGCCCGGGCCTGGGCCTCGCCCGTGGTCGCGCTCAACCGGGCCGTTGCCCTGGCCATGGCCGACGGGCCCGAGGCTGGCCTGGGCGCGATCGGGGACCTGGAACGCGACGGCCGCCTGGCGGGCTACCGGTACCTGCCCGCCGCCAAGGCGGACCTGCTGCGCCGCCTCGGCCGCCGCGACGAGGCCGCGGAGGCGTACCGCAGCGCCCTGGAACTCACGGCCAACCAGCCTGAACGCGACTTCCTTACCCGCCGCCTGGCCGAGGTCACCGGGAGCCCGCCGGCCCCTGACTAGCTGGCTGAGGCACCCATGCGCTCGGGTGTGACTGGTTTCCCCTCATGTCGTCAGGCGGGCTCCGCCGGGGGCGGGGGCGCTCCGCGACGTACGCGATGTGCGGAGGGTCACGGAACGGGCGGGTTGCGGCCAGGAATACCTCCCGTGGCACACTAGTTGGTGCAGGAAAGCGTGCTCCGGGGTCGGTGAAATTCCGAGCCGGCGGTGACAGTCCGCGACCCGGCCAAGGCGCCAAGCGCCAGCGGCTGGCTGATCCGGTGAAATTCCGGGACCGACGGTTAAAGTCCGGATGGGAGGCAGCACGCGCGCGGCAGCAGCTACGGCTGCCTGCTCGCGCTTGCGCGTCCGCGCAACCCCCGGAGCCCGAGCGGCCTAACGGCTCCGAGGAGAGGAACCGCGGATGTTCACCGGCATAGTGGAAGAACTCGGCGAGGTCGTCGCCGTGGAGCGGCTGCCTGACGCGGCCCGGCTCACGGTCCGCGGCCCGCGGGTGACCGCCGAGGCCTCGCACGGTGATTCCATCGCCGTCAACGGGGTCTGCCTGACCGTGACCGACTCCTCGGACAAGACCTTCACCGCCGACGTCATGGCCGAGACCCTGCGGCGGACCGGGCTCGGCGCGCTCAGCCCCGGATCCCCGGTCAACCTGGAGCGCCCGGTCGAGCTCGGCGGCCGGCTCGGCGGCCACCTGGTCCAGGGCCACGCCGACGGCACCGGGGAGATCCTGTCGCGCACCCCGGGTGAGCACTGGGACGTGGTCCGCATCGCCACCCCGCCGGACCTGGCCCGGTACATCGTGCTGAAGGGCTCGATCACCGTGGACGGGGTCAGCCTGACCGTCTCCGCCCTCGGCGCGGACAGCGCCGGCCGCGCGGACGGCGACCGGCCGGCTCCCTGGTTCGAGGTCAGCCTCATCCCCACGACGCTGGAGATGACCACACTCGGCCGCCTCCAGCCCGGCAGCCAGGTGAATCTCGAGGTCGACGTGATCGCCAAGTACGTGGAGAGCCTGCTGGCCAGCGGCCCGCCCGGGCCACCCCCCGCACCCCCGCCAGTACCAGCCGCCGCAGCCAGCCAGACGGGGAACGAGCAGCCAGGAGCCAGATCATGAGCAGCGAGGAAACCAGGCCCAGCGAGCCAGTGCCCAGTGAGCCAGTGCTTGACGAGCCAGTGCTTGATGAGGTCGAGCAGGCGGTCCGCGACATCGCAGACGGCCGACCGGTGGTGGTCGTGGACGACGCCGACCGGGAGAACGAGGGCGACATCATCGTCGCGGCCAGCAAGATGACGCCCGAGCTGATGGCGTTCATGATCCGGCACACCAGCGGCGTGATCTGCGTCCCGCTGCCCGGGTCGCACCTGGACCGGCTCCAGCTGCCGCTCATGACGCCGCACAACTCCGAGCGGATGCGCACCGCGTTCACGATCAGCGTGGACGCGCGGGACGGGGTGACCACCGGGATCTCTGCCGAGGACCGGGCGCGGACCGTGCGCACGCTGGTCGACTCGGCCACCGAGCCCTACGAGATCGTCCGGCCCGGGCACATCTTCCCGCTCCGCTACGCCGAGGGCGGCGTGCTGCGCCGGCCCGGGCACACCGAGGCCGCGGTCAACCTGGCCCGGCTGGCCGGGCTGGACCCCGCCGGGGTGCTGGCCGAGGTGGTCAACGACGACGGGAGCATGGCCCGGCTCCCGCAGCTGCGCGCCTTCGCGGACGAGCACGGGCTCAGGCTGATCTCCATCGCCCAGCTCATCGAGTACCGGCGGCACAGCGAGCAGATGGTCCGCCGGGTGGTGGAAACCCGGCTCCCCAACGCCTACGGCCAGTGGCGCGCCCTCGGCTACCAGAACCTGGTCGACCAGACCGAGCATCCCGTCCTGGTCTTCGGCGACCTGGGCGACGGCCGGGACGTCCTGGTCCGGGCGCACTCCGAGTGCCTGACCGGGGACGTGTTCGGCTCCCGCCGCTGTGACTGCGGGGACCAGCTGGACGCGTCGATGGCCGCGATCGCCGCCGAGGGCCGCGGCATCGTGCTGTACCTGCGCGGTCACGAAGGCCGGGGGATCGGCCTGCTCAGCAAGCTGCGGGCGTACCAGCTGCAGGACGCCGGCGCCGACACCGTGGACGCCAACCTGGAACTCGGCCTGCCCGCGGACGCGCGGGAGTACTCCACCGGCGCCCAGATCCTCGCCGACCTCGGGGTGCGCTCGGTGCGCCTGCTGACCAACAACCCGGCGAAGGTCACCGGGCTGTCCGGGTTCGGCATCGAAGTGGTCGGCCGGATCGCCCTGCCGGTCACGCCCACCCCGGAGAACCTCCGCTACCTGACCGTCAAGCGGGACCGGCTCGGCCACCTGATCGACGGACTGCCTGCGACCCTCAACGGGACCGCCGGCAGCGGCACGGCCCTGGCTGGCGCCCGGTGAGCGCCGTCCGGTACCGGCTAGCGAGCCCGGGCCGTCAGGCCCGGGCGAGTGGCCGGTGTGGTTTTTCGCCGGACGGCGCGAGCCTTGAGGGGGACACCGTGAGGGCGCGAGCCTTGGGGGAGACCCGGTGAGCGGCGCCGGCAGGCCGGCCGCGGCGACCGTCGACGCGGCCGGCCTCACCCTGGCCATCGCGGTGACCCGCTGGCACGCGGAGATCACCGACGCGCTGACTGACCGCGCGCTGGCCGCCGCGAAGGCGTGCGGCATCGACGACCCGCTGGTGGTCCGGGTGCCCGGCGCGGTCGAGCTGCCCGTGGTCGCCGCCGAGCTGGCCAGCAACCACGACGCGGTGGCCTGCCTGGGCGCGGTGATCCGGGGCGGCACGCCGCACTTCGAGTACGTCTGCGACGCGGTTACGTACGGGATCGCCCGCGTCGCCCTCGACGCGGGCAAACCAGTTGGCAACGGGGTGCTGACCTGTGACACCCTGGACCAGGCCCGCGATCGCAGCGGGCAGGATGGCAGTCGCGAGGACAAGGGATGGGAGGCGGTCGTGGCCGCGCTCGAGACCGCTCTCGTCCTGCGCTCCCTGCGCGGGGGCCAGGTGGCCGGGGACGGGCCCTGCGACGGGAACCCGCAACGACATTGACCGGGCGGCGTGAGCAGCCCGGCCGGTTTTCGTTGCGGAAGAAAGGTTCTCCCTGTGCTCTCCCTGGTTCTGCCTAAAGGCTCGCTCGAGCGGGCCACCCTCGACCTGTTCGACGCCGCGGACCTGACCGTCCGGCGGTCCTCCGACCGTGACTACCACGCGTCCATCGATGACCCGCGGATCGACCGGGTGCGCTTCCTCCGCCCGCAGGAGATCCCCTCCTACATCGAGCGGGGCCTGTTTGACCTCGGCATCACCGGCCGGGACTGGATCACCGAGACCGGCGCGGAGGTCGCGTCGCTGGGGGAGCTGCACTACTCCAAGGCCACCTCGCAGCCGATCCGGGTGGTGCTCGCGGTCCCGCAGAACTCGCCGTGGCAGTCCGTGGCCGACCTGCCCGAGGGGATCCGGATCTCGACCGAGCTGCCCGCGATGACCGCCCGGTACCTGGAGGCCAACGGGGTCAAGGCGATGGTCATCCCGTCCCACGGGGCCACCGAGGCCAAGGTGCCCGACATCGTGGACGCGATCGTCGACCTGACCGAGACCGGCTCCTCGCTGCGCCGCAACGGCCTGCGCATCCTCGACACGCTGCTGACCAGCTACACCGAGCTGATCGCGAACACCGACGCGTACGCCAATCCCGAGCAGCGGAGCGCGATGGATGACATCGCGCTGCTGCTCCGCGGGGCCATCCAGGCCCGCGGCCACGTCCTGCTCAAGCTCAACGTCAACGCGGCCCAGCTGGAGACGGTGACGGCGATGCTGCCCGCGCTGTCCTCCCCGACTATCACCAGGCTGGCCCGCGGCGGGATGAACGCGGTCGAGACAGTGGTGCCCAAGCGCGGGGTGAACACGCTGATCCCGGCGCTGCGGGCGGCCGGGGCCCGGGACATCCTGGAGATCCCGATCTCCAAGATCGTCGAGTAGCGCGCAGCCGGCGCGGGCCGCCGCCGCGCCCGGGTCAGCCGCCGCACCCGGTCAGCCGGGTCGCCCCGTCAGCCGCCGCGGCGTCAGCCGCCGCGCTGGGGCCAGGCGATCACCGGGCCGTGGGCGCGGAGGGTGACCCGGGAGCCGGTGGACAGCGCCTGGCCGCCCAGCGTCCGCACGGTCACCGGCGGGCCCTGCGGGTCCTGCTCCGGCTGCACCGTGACCACCGCGTCGTGCCCGTGATACCCGTAGCCAGTGATCCGCCCGGTCAGGCCGGTGCTGCTGGCGGGCCCCGCCGGGCCGGTCTCCGCGCTGACGGCCGGGCCGGCCCCGAGAACACCGGGGACCAGCTCCACCTGCTCGGGCCGGATCAGCACCATGGCCGGCCGGTGCCCGGGCCCCTCACTGCCGTTCCGCGCGGCGCCCGCCGCCGGCCCGTCCCCGCCGGCGTCCGTACCCGTCACCGCCAGCACGCCCAGCAGAGTCTGGACGGACGAGCCGTTGAGGATGCCCGGGATGAGGTTGGCCTCGCCGATGAAGCGGGCCATGTCCGCGTCGACCGGCCGGGAGTACAGCTCCTGCGGGGCGTCGCACTGGGCAATGGCGCCGTCGCGCAGCACCGCCACCCGGTCCGCGGTGGACAGTGCCTCGTCCTGGTCGTGCGTGACCAGGACGGAGGTGGTGCCTGACTCCTTCAGCAGCTGCTGCACGTCGGCCCGGACGCTGGCGCGCAGGTTCGCGTCGAGGGAGGCGAACGGCTCGTCGAGCAGGACGACCTCCGGCTCGATCGCGAGCGCCCGGGCCAGCGCCACCCGCTGCTGCTGCCCGCCGGAGAGCTGGTGCGGGTACCGCTTGTCGAGGCCGCCGAGGCCGACCGCCTCCAGCAGGTCCGCGCAGCGCCTGGCGCGCCGGTCCCGCCCCCACTTGCGGCGGCTCAGCCCGAACGTGACGTTGGCGGCCACGGTGAGGTGCGGGAACAGGCTGCCTTCCTGGGGCACGTAGCCGATCCGCCGCCGTTCCGGGGGCAGGAACACGCCCGGCCCGTCGGCCAGCGCGGAGCCGATCCGCACCGTGCCCGCGTCCGCGTGCTCGAACCCGGCCAGGACCCGCAGCAGGGTGGTCTTGCCGCTGCCGGACGGGCCGAGGATCGCCGTGAGCGAGCCCGCGGGCACGTCAAGATCGAGGCCGGTGAGCACCTGGTGAGCACCGAACCGCTTATCCAGCCCGGCGACCGCCAGCTGGGTCATGTCATCGTCCTCGGGTCCGCCACGCCACGATCGAAGAACCGGCCCAGCACCCAGCTCGGGATGGCCGCCACGGCGATCATCACCAGCGCGAACGGGGCGGCCTGCCCGTAGGACAGGTTCGTCTCGTACACCCAGAACTGCGAGGCCAGGGTCTGGACTCCGGTCGGGATCAGGATAAGGGTGGCGGTCAGCTCGGTGATAACGGACAGGAACACCAGGCAGAACGCGGCGACCAGGCCGGGCCCGGTGAGCCGCAGCGTGACCCGCACGAGCACCGCGAGCCGGGGCTGGCCGAGTGACCGGGCCACCTCGTCCAGGCTGACCGGGGCCCGGGCCAGCGAGGCCTTGACCCCGACCAGGGCGAGCGGGAAGAACATGATCGCGTAGGCGAGGATCAGCAGCGGGGCGGTCTGGTAACCGAAGCCGCCCAGGTAGTGCTCGGTGAAGTAGGACAGGGCCAGCGCGATGACCACGCCCGGCACGGCCAGCACCAGGTACGTGCTGCGCTCCAGGAAGTGGCGGGCCCGGCCGGGGTGGCGGACCGCGAGCACGGCCACCGGCAGCGCCATCAGGGTGGCCAGCCCGCCGGACAGCAGCCCGTACAGCGCGGTGGTCAGCGCCGCGCTCGGCATCGACACCCCGGTGAGCGAGTCATGCCCGCCCGACGTCATCCAGTAGATGGCGGAGCCGACCGGGACGCCGAGGGACAGCCCGGTCAGCGCGACCAGGCCGGCCAGGGCGGGGATCTTGCCCTTGCCCAGCCGGTACGGCGCGGACACCCGCTGGGCCAGCGCCCCGGACCGGCTGACCCGACCGCGGCCGCGGAGCCTGCCCTCCGCCCCCAGCACGATCAGGCTGAGCAGCACCAGCACCAGGGCCAGCGCGCAGGCCGCCGGGAGGCTGAAGGCCACGTTGATCTCGGTGAAGATCTCGGTGGTGAAGGTCTGGTAGCCCACGATCTCGAACGCGCCGTACTCGGCCAGCATCACCATCGCGACCAGCAGGCAGCCGCCCAGGATGGCTCCCCGGGCCTGGCCGAGGGTGATCCGGACGAAGGTGCGCACCCGGCTGGAGCCCAGGCTGCGCGCCACCTCCTCCTGCCCCGGGTCCGTGCTGCGCAGGCTGGCCGCGACCGGCAGGTAGACCAGCGGGTAGACGGCCAGCGTCATGACGATGACCGCGCCGCGGAAGCCGTGGATCCAGGTCCACAGCGACGCCCAGCCGAAGCTGACCACGAAGTCGGGGATGGCCAGCGGGACGACCACCAGCACGGCCCAGATCTTCCGGCCCGGGACGTTGGTGCGCTCGACCGTCCACGCGGCCGCGGTGCCGATCACCCCGCACAGGGCGGTCACCACCACGGTGAGCCGGACCGTGTTCCACAGCAGCTCCGCGGTGAGCGGCCGGAAGATCAGCCGCGCGTCGGCGGCCGCGCCGCTGCCGCTCGCCTCGATCAGCAGGAAGATGAGGGGCAGGGCCAGGACCGCCGCGATCAGCACGGCTGAGGCGATCAGCGCGCGCGGGCGCCGCGCCCGGCGGTTCTTTTTTTCCGCAACGTAACCCGGCCGGTGCAGTCCGGGCTCCCCAGGTCCTGGGTCGCTGCGGTCCAGCACGGGGGTTGATGTCATCGGTATCCTCCAGGCCGCGGCCGTCCGGGTGTCACAGCAGGCCGGCCCGCCGGAGCAGGGTGATGGCCGTTGTCCCGGTGCCGAGGTCGCCGATCGTGATGGAGTTCGGCTGGAGCTGGCTCAACGGGGTTTCCGGCGCGGCGGTGGTCACGCCCGAGGCTATCGGGTACTCGTAGCTGAGCGAGTGGCCGCCGATGATCTCCTGGGCGGGCTTGCTGACCAGGAAGGCCAGGAACTGCTGCGCGGCGGCCTGGTGCTTGCTGGACTTCAGGATCGCGGCCCCGGACACGTCGATCACGTAGCCGGGGTCGTGCGGCGCGAAATGGGTGATCTTCGAGTGGGTGGCCCCGGCGCCGATCTCGGCCCGCATCCGGTACCAGTAGTACTGGTTGATGATGCCCAGCGCCGCGCTGCCCTTGTTGACGTCGCTGGCGATGGTCTCGTTGTCCGGGTACAGGTGGCCGGCGGCGTTCGCCTTCAGGGCGCTGAGCCACTTCAGCGTGGCGGCGGTCCCGTGCGCGTGCAGGACCGAGGTGACGATCGGCTGGAAGTCGGTCTCGCCCGCGGCCAGGGCGAGCTTGCCCTGGTACTTCGGGTCGGCGAGCTGCATGACCGAGGTGGGCAGCTGGCTCTTGCTGATCAGGCTGGGGTTGTAGATGAGCACGCTGACCCGGGCGGACACGCCCACCCAGTCGTTCTGGGGCGAGTTGTACTTGGACGGCGTGGCGTCCAGCGTGCTGCTGCGCACCACCGACAGCAGGCCCTTGCCCTGCAGGAACTCCAGGGGCGGGGAGTTCTCGGTGTAGAACACGTCGGCGGGGGAGTGGCTGCCCTCGGTCACGATCTGCTGGGCCAGCACGTCCTCGTCGTCGCTGCGCACGCTGACCTTGATGCCGGTTTTCTTCTCGAACGCGGCGACGAGCTTCTGGGTGGTCTGCGGATGCTGGCCGCTGTAGAGGGTGATGGAGCCGCTGCTGCTCGTGGACGCGGACCCCGACAGGGCCGAGCAGCCCGTCATCGCGGCGGTCACCAGGCCCGCCACGGCCAGGGTCGCCGCGGTCATCCGGGGAGCGCGGCCCCATCGCCTTGCCATCAGCCAGTCATCCTTTCGTCATCGCTGCCGCCGGTCCTGCCCGGGAGGCGGATCGTCGCTGGACCGGAACGAGGATAGCTTAGGCTAACCTAAGTCGCCAGCGCGGGGCCGGCCGGGGGCTGACCGGGGCTGACCGGGGCTGGTCGGCGGCGTTGCCGGCGGGCAGCGGCCCCCGGGACACGCCCCGTCCCGCGTGGCCGCCAGGCTGGTCCGGCGCCCGGCCCGGACGGGCCCGGATGCTGGGCATGGCGCGGGCTGGTCAGGTGAACGTACCCTGAGGTCATGTCCCGGCAATGTCGGCGGCGGCTCTGACCTGCCCGCCTGGCAGTGCCCGGGGCCGCGAGGACCAAACGTGCCGAGGTGAAGCCGGTTGCGAGACATCCTGGACCCCATCACGAAGTGGTGGGACACGGGCGAGGTATTCGGCCTGGCCACGGTGGTGCGCACGTTCCGCAGCGCGCCCCGGGAGCCGGGTGCCGCCATGGCCGTGTCAGCCGAGGGTGAGGTCACGGGCAGCGTGTCGGGCGGCTGCGTGGAAGGCGCCGTGTACGAGCTGGCCCAGGAGGTCTGCCAGACCGGGCAGCCGGTGCTGGCGACCTACGGCGTCAGCGACGATGACGCCTTCTCGGTCGGGCTGACCTGTGGCGGCATCCTGCATCTGCTGGTGGAGCCGGTCAGCCGCGAGCTCTACCCGGAACTGGGAGACGTGTCGGCGGCCATCGCCGCGGGCGAGCCCGTCGCGGTGGCCAGCGTGATCGAGGGCCCCGGCCGGGTCGGCGCGCGCCGGGCGATCTGGGCCGACGACCAGGCCAGCGCCACCCCGGGCCGGTCCAGCGGGACCCTGGGCAACGGTGACCGGCTGGACGCGGCGGTGGACGACGACGCGCGGGGGATGCTGGCCCAGGGCCTGACCGGCGTCCGGCGGTACGGCGCGGACGGCGAGCGGCTCGGTGACGAGCTGGCCGTGTTCGTGCACTCGTTCGCCCCGCCGCCGCGGATGCTGGTGTTCGGCGCGATCGACTTCGCCGCGGCCGTGGCCCGGGCCGGGAAGTTCCTGGGCTACCAGGTGACCGTGTGCGACGCCCGGGGCATCTTCGCCACCCCGGCCCGGTTCCCCGAGGCCGACGAGGTCGTCGTCGAGTGGCCGCACCGCTTCCTGGCCCGGACGCCGGTGGACTCGCGCACGGTGATCTGCGTGCTCACCCACGACCCGAAGTTCGACGTGCCGGTGCTGGAGGTGGCGCTGCGCACGCCCGCCGCGTACATCGGCGCCATGGGCAGCCGCCGGACGCACGAGGACCGGCTCGCCCGGCTCCGCGAGGCCGGCCTGGGTGAGGAGGAACTGGCCCGGCTGCGCTCCCCGATCGGCCTCGATCTCGGGGCCCGGACCCCCGAGGAGACCGCGGTGTCCGTGGCCGCCGAGCTGATCCAGCTCCGCTGGGGTGGCTCCGGCCAGCCGCTGACCAGTACGTCCGGGCGGATCCATCACTGACGGCGTGGCGGGGGCGTTCCCGGCTGACCCCTCCCCGGGCAGTGGCGTAGCCGGGGTGCTGCTGGCGGCGGGCTCGGGGTCCCGGCTCGGCCGCCCCAAGGCGCTGGTCGAGCTGGACGGGGTGCGGCTCGTGGACCGGGGGATCTGGCTGCTGCAGTCGGGCGGTGCGTCCCCCCTGGTGGTGGTGACCGGCGCCGCCCCGGTCAGCCTGCCCCCCAGCGTGATCAGCGTGTTCAACCCCGACTGGGCCAGCGGCATGGGATCCTCGCTGGCCGCCGGCCTGGGCGCGGTCCCGGACGGCAGCGCCGCCGCGGTGATCGCGCTGGTGGACCAGCCCCTGGTCGGGCCGGCCGCCGTGGACCGGCTGATCGCCGCGTTCGAGGGCGGCGCCCGGGTCGCCGTGGCCGCCTACGACGGCCAGCCCCGTAACCCGGTGCTGATCGCCCGCGAGTACTGGGCGGAAGTCGCCGGCCTGGCCGCGGGCGACGTGGGCGCCCGGCCGTTCCTGCGCGCTCACCCCGACCTCGTCACGCTGGTGGAGTGCGGGGACACCGGCCGCCCGGACGACGTGGACACCCCCGACGACCTGGCCCGCCTCACCGGGCCGGGGGCCTGAATCCCGGGTGCCTAGTCCCGGGTGACCTGGATGCCCCAGGTGTGGGTGACGCTGTCACCCGGTTCGAGCGTCAGCAGGTCCACGCCGGAGTTGAAGGCGTTCGGCGGGCAGGTCATCGGCTCGATGGCCACGGCCTTCCGGCGATGCGACGGGTCGAGCGTGTCGCCGGTGAACACCTGCAGCCACTCGTAGCCCGGCCCGCCCCAGAGGGCCACCTCGGTCCGGGCTCCCTGGGCTCCCGCGCTGCTGAGCCGGGCCCAGACGCGGCCGCCCGGGTCCCGGTCCAGGCCGGTCAGCGCGTGGTCAAGCTGGGTGTCGCCGATGCGCCGCGGTGCGCGGAAATCGAACCCGGTGCCGGTCACGTCTTCGGGGGTCCCGATCGGGATGCCCCGCTCCCCGGCCGGCTGCCACAGCCCGGCCGGGACGCTGAGGTCGCACTCGTCCACCGTGGCCGCCCCGGCGGTCAGGTACGGATGCGACCCGGTCCCGTACGGGGCCGCGACGGAGCCCAGGTTGCGCGCGCTGACGCTGACCTGCAGCCCGTGCTCGCCATCCAGCCGGTACGACGCGTCCAGTTCCAGGGCGAACGGGTATCCCTGGTGGCCGAGCAGCACGAGCCGCAGGGTGACCTCCGCCCCGCCCGAGGGTGCGGAATCCGGTCCGGGGGTCCAGGACGACCAGCGGGTCAGCCCGTGGATCGCGTTCCCGTTGGCCGGCTCGCTGAGATCAAGCTGGTAGTGGGTGCCGTCGATGTCGTAGTGGCCGCCCTCCACCCGGTTGGGCCAGGGGCAGAGCAGCTGGCCGGTCGCGCCGGGGGGCAGCATGTCCGGCTCGTACCCCACGGTGACGGGCTGGCCGCGGTGTTCCAGCCGGCGCAGGCCGGCCCCCAGCTCGGTGATCGTGGCCCGGTAGTCGCCTGCGGAGAGGTCGTATTGCGCGCCGGTCAGTGGGACCTGGGCGCCGGTGAGCGAGACCATGATCAGCTTCCCTGCGTATCCCCGGGCCCGTGACATCCGGGCCGCTGATTCTTGCCGCACCGGCTTTTGACGCACTGGTTCTTGCGGCACTGGTTCTCGCCGCACTGGTTCTCGCGGCACTGGTTTTTGCGGCACCGGGGCATCGGCGGGCGGGTGGCGGTCGAGTGCCGGCGGGGCTGCTTGGGGAGCGGGGGACCGTCAGCCCCGCCGGCTCTTGAACCATAGCGGCCGGGGTCGCGCATGCGGGCGAAGTTCCTCAACCCCGGTCGTAGGGCGCTCACATGCACCTTCTCGCATTGATTAGTAATCATCCAGATACTTTAAGCGGCCAGTACCAGGTAGGCGGCTTGAGGGTATCCCACCGGAACGCCGTCCGCTGGCGTCCCGGGAGCGCCGGCGCGGCCCGTGCGGCGGCATCGGTAATACGGCTGTAAGGACCTGCCGAGGGGGAAACGGCGTGACCCGTGCGGCGGCTGGTCCCGGTCCGCCCGGCCGGTACGGCTCACTGGCCGGCGGGCGGCCTGCCGGGGGACATGCAACCGCCCGGCTCAGCCGCGCCGAATCTCCCGGAAATGGCATTCCCGCAGCCCCCGCGGAGAGGATCGCGAGCGCGGCCCAGCCGGTCACCGCGGCCGCACGGCAGGTCGCCCGCTGTCCGGGCCTGGTTTGGCCGGCCGCACGGGGCGGAGTTGAATAGCGGTCCTGGCGCCCGGGCCTGGCGGGGGATTACCGGCGCCGGCCGGTGGCATAAGTCACAGCAGGAAAGGTCATGACGGACACAGTCGGTTTCAGTGTGGGAGCAGTGGCCCGCCGTCTCGGGGTGGCGCCGTCCACCCTGCGCACCTGGAACCGGCGGTACGGGATCGGCGCCCGCGAACTCAGCCCCGGGCGGCACCGGCGCTACACGGCCGAGGACATCATCCGCCTCGAGCACATGCAGAAGCTGATCCTCCGCGGCGCGGCCCCGGCCGACGCGGCCCGGGCCGCCCTGACCGCCCCGGTGGCGCCCGGGCCGGCCCAGGCCGGCGCGGACGGCGGCCCCGTGGCCGGGGCAGCGGACGGGGCGGCAGGCGGGGAGCCCGGCGGGCAGCCGACCGCCGGGCTGGAGCGTGAGGCCGCCGGGGGCGGGCCAGCGGAATCCGGGCCAGGGCACGCCGGGGGACAGGAGGCGGGGGACGGCCCGGACGGGAGCGGCCCGGACGAGCGCGGCCCGGCCGGGGCTCCCGGCGGGGAGTTCCCGGCCGCGCGGCCAGGGCCGGGTCATGGCTCCGGAGGCCGGCGCCTGGCCCTGCCCGGCGCGTCGGCCGCGGCCCGCGGGCTGGCCCGCGCGGTGCTGGCCCTGGACGAGAAACGGGCCAGCGAGACCATCCGGGCTGCCCTGGACCAGGACGGCAGCGTCCGCACCTGGGAAGACCTGCTGGTGCCGGTGCTGTCCGGCCTGGGCACCCGGTTCGAGCACACCGGCACGTGCGTGGAAGCCGAGCACCTGCTGTCGGTGGCGACCATCGGCGCGTTCTCCCGGCGCACCGCTGACCGGCCGGGCCAGGCGCAGCACCGGGCGGTCCTGCTCGCCTCGGCCGAGGGTGAGCAGCACGACCTGCCGCTCTTCGCGCTCGCGGCCGCCCTGGCCGAGCAGGGGATCGACAGCCGGGTGCTCGGGTCTGACCTGCCGTACTTCGCACTGGCGGCCGCCGTCCGGCGGACCGGGCCCGGTGTGGTGTTCCTGTGGTCCCAGGCTCCGGCCACCGGCGATCCGCTCGCGCTGCCTGACCTGTCCCCGCGCCGCCCCGGCACGCGGCTGATCCTCGGCGGCCCGGGCTGGGACCGGGATCGCATTCCGGCCGCGGCCCGGCTCGTCATCAGCCTGCCCGAGGCGCTGTCCGAGATCGTGGCGGCCCTCGGCTACTGAGTTCCGCCGCGCCACTCCTCCTCCGTGCGTTAACCCGCGGCCCGGGTCTCTGCCCGGCCCGGTCTCTCGGCGTCCCCCGGTTGCGCGCAACTGTATTATCGGCTATGAATAACTTTTGAAGCGATTTTGTGGATGATGGCCCGCCCAAGACCTGGACCGGGCCGGACAGGAAGGACGGGGGCGCCACGTGCGCGCAGACAGGATCAGGGAACTCGGGGTCCGGCTGGCCGGGGCCCATGATGACGCGTTCGACGGCTGCTACGCCGAGCTCGGGCCGATCCTGCGGCGCTACCTGCACGGGCGGGTCCCGGATCCGGACATCGATGACGTGGTCCAGGTGGTGTTCCTGGAGGTGTGGCGGTTCCGCAGCCGCTTCGACCCGTCGCGGAGCCTGGAGGCCTGGGTGCTCACGATCGCGCGCAGGCGGGCGATCGACCACCTGCGCGCCCGGCGTCGTGACACGGTGCCCCTGGAGGACGCCTCGTCCATGGCCGGTCCCGACGGGCGCGACATCGCCAGCCGGGTGGAACAGAGGAGGGACATGCAGGTGGCCCTGGCCCGGCTCCCCGACCTGCAGCGGGAGGCGATCGAGATGGCCTACTACGCGGACCTGACCCAGCGGGAGATCGCCCACCGGCTGGACGTGCCGCTGGGGACTATCAAGGCCCGGACGGCGCGGGGTCTGCGCCGGCTAGGTGGCCTGATCGTCTCGCCCGCTGCGGCGTGAGCCACAGTGTGAGTGAGCCACAGTGTGATGAGTCCGGGCGCGGTCCGGGGCGGACCCGGCCGGCGTCGCCAGCCGGTCAGCGGGGCGGTATCAGCGAGCCGCTGCGGACGGCTTCCGCGGCCAGGACACCGAACAGGTAGAAGTACGCCGCTTCCTCGTCGTCGAAGGAGCGCACCTCGTGCCGGGAGCCATCGGCCGCGCTGAAGACCTCGAAGCCTTCCTCGGTCCGCAGCAGGCACATCGCCCCGTCGGATTCCTGCTCCAGTGCGTAGGCCGAGCGGGGGATCGCCGCCAGGTCCGCGAGCTCGGAGAAGATCGCCCGGGTAGGAACCCGCTGCTTGCGGGCGGAACGCCGGCCGGGCTTCGGTGCCTGCCGCCTGCGTCCCGGGCCTGGTGCTGCGGGTGCGTCGAGCATCCCGTCCGGGCCAGCCATGCCATTCCAGCTGGCCATGCCGTGCCCGTTGGCCCCGGCTACGGTCCCGGGCGCGCCGCTGCCGTTCCAGTTCCCGGCCGGGGCGGGGACCGGGGCGCCGGTGCGGTTCCAGCCGCCGGTGTCGGCGGGCGATCCGTCCCGGTTCCACCCGCCGGTGCTGGCCGGGGCACCATTGCCATTCCAGCCGCCGGTGTCGGCGGGTGACCCGTTGCGGTTCCAGTTCCCGGTGCTGGCGGGGGCGCCGTTGCGGTTCCAGCCGCCAGTGTCGGCGGGCGATCCGTCCCGGTTCCAGCCGCCGGTGTCGGCGGGACGGCCGTTGCCGTTCCAGCCCGGGCCGGGCGGGCCCGGCGGGATCCCGTTGCCGTTCCAGCCCCCGGTGCCGGCCGGGGAGCCATTGCCGTTCCAGGCGCCGGCCGGGGCCATGGCGGGATCGCCTGCGTAGCCGGCGCCGCCGTCGTCCCGGCCGCGCGGGTCCAGCGGCCCGGTGGAGGCGGGCGACGGCGGCCACTGCGGCGAGCCGTAGGGATAGGACGGCGTCTGCTGCGCGCCGTTCACCGGCCCGCGGCGGGGCGGGCTCTGCTCCGCTTTCTCCTCGGTCAGCCCGGTCACCTCGTCGCGCGGGGTCAGCAGCTCGTACACGCCCCGGTCAACCTGCCAGTAGCCGAGTTCCCGGGCCCGCCGTCCGTCCTTGCCGAGGTAGGCGATGTGCAGCCGGTCGCCGAGGTCATCGAGCACCAGGCAGGGATCGCCGTGGAAGCTGCCCACCGGCCGCGACTCCCAGAGCACGTCCACCTCCGCCCTGATCACGTGCTTGCGCCAGTGCCCCGGGGCGGGCTCGAAGCCCAGTTCCTCCGGAGGGGGGCACGCGGCGAACAGGACCACGTCGGAATTCGACGGGCCGACCCCTACTTCGTAGGGCACCCCCCGGTACGTCGCCATCAGCCTGAAGCGCATGGCTCACAGCCCTCTCGACGGCCGCAACCAGGACTGCCCGTCGTAGCGGGCGATGAACTCCTCCCCGCCCAGCACGATCCGGTGGATCTCCGCTCCCACCGGGACCGGTATGGGCAGCGTGTAGAACTCGGGGACGGAGGGGCGGGAGAGGCTGTTCTGGCCGTCGGCAGGGGGAGACGCCAGGGAGGAGTCCATCTCCAGGGCGAGCCAGCGCATGACATAGATCTCCGCGAGTTCGGCGGTGAAGTCTGAGCCCTCGTAGCCAAGGTGGAGCGAATCATAGAAATTCGCGGGGCCGTGGAAGGCACAGTCCCTGGCTCGGTACACATACCCAGCAATCACCGAGCGGCGCCCGGTCAGATAAGGCTCGACCAAGCGGGGCGGGATAACCTTCTGCATCGGCGTTCCCGGTTCGATGATCCTGACCATGTGCTCAGCCTCTGTCACACGCTCCCCTCCGGTCGGCGTTCGGTGCAGTTCAAAAGACTCTCATACGGCGATTTCACCCTCAACTGCTTCGTCTGCAGTCGGCTTTCCGGCCGGTAATGGCCGGTTCGCCGCACTCGTGCTGCGCTGCCGGGGCAACCGTCACGCGTGACGCTGGCGGCGGCCCGGGACAGCGGTGCGCATCCGGGCCCGGCGCGACTGCGCCACGGCGCGGCCGTCAGCGCTAGAGCTTACGGGTGGATCGCGCTACCCGTCTGGGTGTCGCAGGAGATGGCCTAGGGTTGGGGCGTGCAAGGGCTGACCGTGGCAGAGCCGAAATTCCCCGGAGACGACGGTGCCGCCGAGCCGGCGGTTCTGGCCGCGCTGACCGCGTACGCGGCGGGTCAGGGGAGTGAGCACGCCGCGCTGACCGCGCTGGCCCGGTCCCGCCTGCTGGTGCCCGTGGTGGCCATGCCGGTCGGGGAGCAGGCCGGGGCCGATGACCAGGGCGGCGAGAAGTCCACGGAGATGGCGCTGCCCACGATGGTCGCCCAGGACGGCAGCCGCGCCGTTCTCGCCTTTACCTGCCTCGATGCTCTCCAGCGGTGGCGCAGCGACGCGCGTCCGGTACCGGTGCCCGCGGCCAGTGCCTGGCTGGCCGGCACCCAGGAGGCCGACGCCGTGGTCATCGACGTGGCCGGCCCGGTCACCTTCGCCGTGGACGGCGCCCGGCTCGCCGCGCTCGCCGCGGGCCGGCCGGTCCCGCTGCCGCATCAGGATCCCGACGTGCTGGCGGCGCTGCACTTGGCGCTGGAGCGTGAGCCCCTGATCGTGGCGGCCGCGGTCACCACGCCGGACCAGCGCGTGACGGCTACCGGGGGCGCGGGCCCCGGGCGCGCGGGCGCTGGCGGCGCGGGCACCGGCCGTCCGGTCAGCAGCGTCCCGGGCGCCCCTGGCACTCCGGGCAGCCATGACGGGCCGCCAGAACCCGGCCTCCCGGATCCGGACCTGCTGGATTCGGGCCTGAACGACGCCGGGCTGGCCGGTGCTGGCGTGGCCGGTGCTGGCGCGGATGGTGCTGGCCTGGATGGGCTGGCCGGGGAGAGCGCCGGCGGGACGCCCCCTTCGGGCGGGGCTGACCTCGCGCTCCAGGTCACGATCGCCGCGGGGTGTGACCCGGCCGCAGCCGGTGCGGCGGTGCGGCGGGCGGCGGACGCCCTGCTGGCCGCCACGGGCGACCGGCTGCGGCGCGGCGTCGAAGTATCCGTGGTGCAGGGTGGCCGGAAGGCTGGGTCGGCGTGACTGACCTGCACAGACCGGCCCCTGGGAGGATCGGGACATGTTTCGCTGGCTGACCGCGGGAGAGTCGCACGGGCGGGCCCTGGTAGCCATCTGCGAGGGAGTGCCGGCAGGCGTCGAGATCAGCACGGCGGACATCTCCGCCGCGCTGACCCGCCGGCGGGCCGGATACGGCCGCGGTGCGCGGATGAAGTTCGAGCAGGACGAGGTGGAGATCACCGGCGGGACCCGGCACGGGCGGACGCTCGGCGGCCCGGTGGCGATCCGGGTCGCCAACACCGAGTGGCCGAAGTGGGAGACGGTGATGTCACCCGACCCGGTACCGGCCGAGGATCTGGAGAACCTGGCCCGCAACGCCCCGCTGACCCGGCCCCGTCCCGGCCACGCTGATCTGGCCGGGATGCAGAAGTACGGCCACGACGATGCCCGGCCCGTACTGGAGCGGGCCAGCGCCCGGGAGACCGCGGCGCGGGTCGCCCTGGGCGAGGTGGCCCGGCAGTACCTGAGCCAGGCGTACGGCATCGAGCTGCTCAGCCACGTCGTCGCGCTCGGGCCGGTGAGCGCCCCCGAGGACGTCGTGCCCGAGCCTTCCGACCGGGACCGGATCGACGCGGACCCGGTACGCTGCCTGGATCCTGCGGCCAGCGCGGCGATGGTGGCGGAAATCGATGCGGCCCGCAAGGACGGCGATACCCTCGGTGGGATCGTCGAGGTGGTGGCCTACGGCCTGCCGCCCGGGCTCGGCAGTCACGTGCACTGGGACCGGCGGCTGGACGGGCGCCTCGCCGGGGCGCTGATGAGCATCCAGGCCATCAAGGGGGTCGAGGTCGGCGACGGGTTCACCACGGCCCGGCGCCGTGGTTCCCAGGCCCACGACGAGATTGAGCTGGCCGACGGCGGGATCCGGCGGCGGACCAACCGGGCCGGCGGGATCGAGGGAGGCATGAGTACGGGTGAGGTGCTGCGGGTGCGGGCGGCCATGAAGCCCATCTCGACCGTGCCCCGCGCGCTGGCCACGGTCGATGTGCGCACCGGCGAGCCCGCCCGGGCCATCAACCAGCGCAGCGACGTGACCGCGGTGCCGGCGGCGGGCGTCGTGGCGGAGGCCATGGTTGCCCTGGTGCTGGCGGGGACCGCGGCCGAGAAGTTCGGGGGCGACTCGGTGGCCGAGGCGCACCGCAACTGGTCCGGCTACCTGAACTCGCTGGTGATGAAGTGACCGCCCGGGACCCCGGCCTGCCAGATCACCGGCCGCCAGCTCAGGGGCAGCCGGAGGGCGCGCAGGCGGTGTCCGGCCAGGCGGCGGCGGGGCAGCCTGCGCACGGGCAGCCGGCCGCGATCATGATCGGGCCGCCCGGCGCGGGCAAGACCACGGTCGGTGCGCTGGTCGCTGGCCTGCTGGGGCTGGATTTCGTGGATACCGACACGGTCATCGAGCAGGCGGCGGGCAAGCCGGTCAGCGACATCTTCGTCCAGGACGGCGAGGACGCGTTCCGTGCGCTCGAGCGCCGGGCCGCCGCCCACCTGATCGGCAGCCACCCCGGCGTGCTCGCGCTCGGCGGCGGCGCCATCCTGGACCCCGGCACCCGCGAGCTCCTGGCGGGCCGCCGGGTGGTCTACCTGGAGACCGGGTTCGTCTCGGCGGTGCACCGGACCGGGCTCGACGCCCCGCGGCCGCTGCTCTTCGGTAACCCGCGGGCGCGGATGAAGACGCTCCTGGAGGAACGCCTCCCGGTGTATGCCGGGCTGGCCTGGCTCACCGTGCCCACCGACGACCGTGAGCCCGGGGACATCGCCGGGGAGATCGCCGCGCGGCTGGCACCCGGCGGCCAGAACGGCCACGACCAGAACGGGCATGAGCGGAACGGGCACGGCCAGAACGGGCACGGGCCGGCGGCCCCGCCGTCGTGAGCGTGACCCGGATCCCCGTCGGCGGCGAGCACCCCTACGAGGTGGTCGTCGGCACCGGCGTCCTGGGCGAACTGCCCTCACTCGTCGGGAAGCACGCGACGTCGGTGATGGTCATCGCCCCCGAGGGCCTGGACGAGATCGCGCGGCCAGTCTGCCGGGCGCTCGCGGACGCCGGGTACGACGTCCACACCGCGCGGGTGCCGGCGGGCGAGGCGGCGAAGGACATCGCTGTCGCGGCCGCATTGTGGTCGCAGCTGGCCGCGAGCCGGATCACCCGCAGCGACGCCATCGTCGGCGTGGGCGGCGGGGCGGCCACGGACCTGGCCGGGTTCGTGGCGGCCACCTGGCTGCGCGGGGTGCGGGTGGTGCTGGTGCCGACCACGCTGCTCGCCATGACCGACGCGGCCGTCGGCGGCAAGACCGCGGTGGACATCCCGGAGGGCAAGAACCTGGTCGGCGCGTTCCATCCGCCGGCCGGGGTCCTCGCCGACCTGACCGTGCTGGAATCGCTGCCGCGCGCCGAGTATGTCAGCGGCCTGGCCGAGGTGATCAAGGCCGGGTTCATCGCCGACCCGGTGATCCTCGGGCTGATCGAGGAGGACCCGGCCGGGGCCGTCGTCCCGCACGGGGCTCATGCCCGGGAGCTGGTCGAGCGGGCCGTGCGGATGAAGGCGGACGTCGTGTCCGGGGACCTGCGTGAGGCGGGCCGCCGGGAGATCCTGAACTACGGCCACACGCTCGGCCACGCGATCGAGCGTGTCGAGGCCTACCAGATCCGGCATGGCGAGGCGGTCGCCATCGGCATGGTGTTCGCCGCCGAGATCGCCCGGCTGGAGGGCCGCCTGGACGCCGGGACCGCGGCGCGCCACCGCCGGGTGCTGAAGGCGGTCGGGCTGCCCACGGTCTACCGCGCCGATGTATGGCCCGACCTGCGTGAAGCCATGTCAGTGGACAAGAAGGCCCGCGGCGCCCGGCTCCGGCTGGTCGTGCTGGACGGGCTCGCCCGGCCCGGGACGCTCGACGCGCCGTCCGAGGACCTGCTGCGCCGGGCCTACCAGGAGGTGTGCGAAGGGTGAAGCAGGTACTCGTGCTCAACGGGCCGAACCTCGCCCAGCTAGGGTCGAGAGAGCCGGATGTCTACGGCACGCAAACGTTCGACGACCTGGTGGAGACGTGCCGGCTGACGGGGCGCACGCTGGATCTGCACGTCGAGGTCCGGCAGACCGACGACGAGGCCGAGATGATCGCCTGGGTGCAGGAGGCGGCCGTCGCCCGGATGCCCCTGGTCCTCAACCCCGCGGCGTTCACGCACTACTCCTACGCGCTGCGCGACGCGCTCGCCATGCGCACCGCGCCGCTGGTCGAGGTGCACATGACCAACCCGGCCCGGCGTGAGGAGTTCCGGCACACGTCCGTCGTGGCCGGCGTGGCGGACGGGACCGTGGCGGGCTTCGGCCTGATGTCCTACCAGCTCGCGCTCCAGGCGATCGCCGAGCTGACCGCGGTCGAGGCGGCCGCCGGGCAGGGCACCGTGTCGGAGGGCACGGTCCCGGCGGACACGGTGTCCGCCGAAGCTGGCCCGGCGCCGGCTGAGGGTTGACCCGGGGCAGGTGGCCGCTACCCTCAACATCACCTGAGCCGAACGGCATTCGGCTTGGCTGCCTCGCGAAAGGCCGGAGCATGCGTATCGGGATGCATATCAACTACGCCGGCGGTTTCACCGAGACGGTGACCGAGCTCGCCGACTACGAGAAGGCCGGGCTGGACATCGTGTTCGTGCCCGAGGCCTACAGCTACGACGCCGTGAGCCAGCTGGGCTACATCGCCGCCAAGACCGAGCGGCTCGAGATTGCCTCAGGGATCTTCCAGCTGTACTCCCGCACCCCCGCGCTCATGGCGATGACCGCGGCCGGCCTGGACTACGTGTCGGGCGGCCGGTTCACGCTGGGCATCGGAGCATCCGGCCCGCAGGTGATCGAGGGGTGGCACGGGGTCCCCTACGACGCCCCGATCGGCCGCACCCGGGAAGTGATCGAGATCTGCCGTAAGGTCTGGCGCCGCGAGCGGCTGGAGTACGCCGGGAAGTACTACACGATTCCGCTGCCGCCCGAGCAGGGCACCGGGCTGGGCAAGCCGCTCAAGCTGATCAACCATCCCGTCCGGGACCGGATCCCGATCATGATCGCCGCGCTCGGGCCGAAGAACGTCGCCCTGGCGGCCGAGCTGGCCGAGGGCTGGCAGCCGATCTTCTTCTACCCGGAGAAGGCGGCCGCCGCCTGGGCGGAACCGCTCGCCGCCGGCCAGGCCCGCCGCGACCCGTCACTCGGCCCGCTGGACGTGGTGGCGGCTGCCCCGCTGGCCATCGGCCCGGACGTGTCCGGGTACCTGGACCTGGCCCGGCCGATTTTCGCGCTGTACATCGGCGGGATGGGCCCGCACCGGGACAAGGGCCACAACTTTTACTACGAACTCGCGGTGCGGTTCGGGCTGGGGGAGGTCGCCGCCCGGATCCAGGACGAGTACCTGGCGGGCCGCAAGGAGGAAGCCGCCGCCCTGGTTCCCGTCGAATTGCTCGAGGGCACGTCCCTGATCGGGCCGGAGGGCCTGGTCACGGAGCGGCTCGCGGCCATGAAGGAGGCCGGGGTGACCACGCTCAACGTCACCCCGCTGGCCGGCAGCCACGAGGAGCGGGTCCGGCTCATCGAGCGGGTCCGCGACCTGACCGCCTGACCGCCCCACCGGACCGCGTCCCACCCGGCCCCCGTTCCCCAGCGGCCCTTGCACCGGAGCCCCCCTCCCGCTCCAGCTTCGTGATCATGGGCTTGCTGTTGCTCTAGCAACAGCAAGCCCATGATCACGAAGTTTGCGTGGGGCTTGTGGGGCTGTAGGGGGCTGTGGGGACCTCTGGGCTTGTGGCGGTCGGGTCCGGTGTGTGGTCGGCGTGGCCTACGGGGGTGTTGCGTTATGTGGGGCTGTGGGGTTGTCGGGCGGTCGCCGCTAGGGGGTTGTTGGGTGTTCGGCTGGGCCGTCGGGTCCCCGGGTCCGGGGACCCGACGGCGTCCGCCGGGGCGAGGAGGTCAGACGGACTTCTGGTAGGCGCGGAAGGTCAGCACCGACAACGCCGTGACCGCGACCGCGAGGGCGAGCAGCCCGCCGCCCTGGGCGAGGACCCGCGCCCAGTCCGGGGTGGCGCTCATCGCGGCCCGCCCCGCTTCCAGGGCCCAGTTGACCGGGTTGCAGTCGGCCACGATCTGCATCCAGTGCGGCATCAGGGCCGGGGCCATGAACGCCGTGGACAGGAAGGTCAGCGGCAGCAGCAGGAACACGCTCAGGCCGATGATGGTCTCCCGCTGCCGGGCCAGCATCCCGATGGTGTTGGACAGCGCGCTGAACACCACCGCGACGAGGACCGAGACGACCAGCAGGACGAGCAGGCCGACCGCGCCGCCGGGGTAGCGGGCACCGGCCGCCAGGCCCAGCCCCACGATGATCAGGGACTGGATGATCGTGCCGATCGCCTGCATGACGACCGAGGCGTTGATGATCGCCGAACGGCGCAACGGCAGGACCAGGAAGCGGTCCATGATGCCGCGGTCGATCTCCTCCAGCACCGTCATCCCGCTCCACATGCTGGTGGACAGGGCGCTCATCACGACCACCCCTGGCACCAGGTAGTCGAGGTAAGAAGGAGCGCCGAATCCGGGCAGCTCCGCGACCTTGCGGAACAGCGAGCCGAACAGGAACAGCCAGATGGCAGGCTGGATGATCTGGATGATGAGGTAGGCGGGCTGCCGGGCCAGCGCCCTGAGCTGGCGCTGGGTCATCCAGGTGGTGTGGGCGGCGATGGCGGTCATCGGGTTCCTCCGGAAGAATTCTGGGCGGGCTGGCTGGCGGCCGGGCCGGCTGCCCGGCCTCGGCCTCGGCGAAACGGCGCCCGGCGTACCGCAGGTACACGTCGTCGAGCGTGGGGCGGGCGGCGGTGATCCCGCGCACCCCGATCCCGGCCCGCTCGAGCGCGATCAGCAGGGCGGGCACGGTGGTCGCGCCATCGTCGGCGCGGGCGCTCAGCTGCGTTCCCGTCACGCTGACGTCGCGGACCTCCGGGACGCGGTCCAGCGCGGCGTCCAGCTGCGCCGGATCCCCGGGGACGGCCAGCTCGACATCCACGGTGTCGCCGTGCAGCCGGGCTTTCAGCTCGTCCGGGCTGCCGGACGCCACCACCTGGCCGTGCTCGACGATGGCCAGCTGGCTGGCGAGCCGGTCGGCCTCCTCCAGGTAGTGCGTGGTCAGCAGGATGGTGAGGCCCTCGCCCGCGGACAGCCGGGCGATCTCCTCCCACATCGCGGAGCGCGACTCCGGGTCCAGGCCGGCGGTTGGCTCGTCCAGGAACAGCACCCCGGGCCGGTGAATCAGGCCCATGGCCACGTCGAGCCGGCGCTGCATGCCACCCGAGTAGGTCCGGACCATCCGGCCCGCGGCCTCGGCCAGGTCGAACCGGGCCAGCAGCTCGTCGGCCCGGCGGCCGAGCTCCCGGCCACGCAGGCCCTGGATACGCCCGGACAGCAGCAGGTTTTCCCGGCCAGTGGCGGTCGGGTCGGCCCCAGATCGCTGGGCGACCACCCCGATGGCGCGGCGCACCGCGGCGGCCTGGGCGCGCACGTCCAGGCCGGCCACGCTGGCCGACCCGGAATCGGCCTGGGCCAGGGTGGTGAGGATCTTGACAGTGGTGGACTTGCCGGCGCCGTTGGGGCCGAGCAGCCCGAAGATCGTGCCCTCCTGAACCGCGAAGCTCAGCCCGTCGAGAGCGCGTACCCCCTTCGGGTAGGTCTTGACGAGATCGCGGGCCTCGATGGCGAGGGCTCTCGGGTGCGTGGCGCGGGCCAGGCCCGCGTCCTGCGCCTGGGTACTCATGTACGTGTTCCTCCATGCAGGTCGGCTGGCTGAACCGGTCCGCGAGGAACTCACCGAGTATCCTTGAGCTGCTACAACCCGATCGGATCTCGTTCCTGCGGGATCGGTTCGAGGATCGGCCCCTGGTCAGGTGTTCCCGCACCTTGCTGGGGGCCGGCTCGCGTTCTGGGTCAGGTCAGCGGCCCCCTTCTCCTGCGGCAGGTTCCTTCGCGGCAGATTCCTCTGGCCGAGTCCGGCCGCCCGCCTCGTAGAGCTCTTCCGCCAGGCCCGGGGGGAATTCCCCGGTCCGGGTCCAGTGGTCCCACTCCTTCATCAGGGGGAAGGAGCCGTCGCGGAGCTGCTCCGCCAGGCCGCGCACCCAGGCCAGCTCGGCTTCCCGGATGGCCAGGTGGTACTCGTTCTCGAGCAGGAACAGCCGCGGCAGCCAGGTCAGCTGCGCGGTCTCGGCGCGTTGCTGCGCGACCGCCTCCTCCAGGGCCTCCACCCGGTGCTCGAGCACGTCGCGGACCTGGTCCGGCGGGAGCACCGCGATCTCGGCCAGCGCCGCCTCGAACTGCGGGTACTCCTTGACCGGGGTGCCGAGCAGCTCGGTCAGCCAGTCCTCCAGCTCCGCGCGGCCCTCGTCGGTGAGGCGGTACACCGTGCGCTCCGGGCGCCGCCCTTCCCGGCTGGCCTCCATCGCCTCGATCAGGCCGTGCTTGGCCAGGTTGTCGACCACGGTGTACAGGGAGCCGTAGTTCAGCTTGATGCTGCGCTCCTTGCCCTGCGAACGCATGGTGGCGGCCATCTCGTACGGATGCATAGGGCGCTCGCGGAGTGAGGCCAGGACGGCGAGCGCCAGGGGATTCGACACCCTCCGCCGCTTGCCTGCCATGACGATTCACCCGCTTCCCCGTGTCCGTATATTCGTAGCCGAGTATATGAAGTGGCCGCGGGGGATGCAAGCGGTGTATCGCGAGTTTCTCCGGGACTCCTCTGGGGCCCAAGCCGGGATGATCACGCACGGCCGCGCCGCGCCAGGCCGGGATGATCGCAACGCCGCAGGCCGGGATGGTCACGCACGGCCGCGCCGGCCAGGCCGGAATGATCACGTAACGCCGCACCGGCCGGGATGGCCGCGTGCGGCCCGGGCCGGGCCAGGCCGGGATGGTTACGTGCGGCCCGGCCGGGCCAGGCCGAGGAAGCGCCGCACGTCCTCGGCGTCGGCCTCCAGGGCCCGGCGGTGCGCGGCGCTGACCGGTTCCAGCAGGGTCAGCGAGACCTGGTCGCCCGTCACACTCCAGGTGCCGGCCGCCCGTCCGGCCACCAACGCGAAGGAGCGGAACATGCCGCCCCGGACGATCTCGGGTTCGTGCCGGCCCAGAACGGGGCCGCGGGACTGCCAGCCGTGCAGCAGCGGGTCGAACACGCCCAGCAGCCTCGGCGGCGGGAGGGCCAGCTCGGACCGCGGATCCCGGTGCCCTCGGCCGGACCGGCCCGTCCCGTCCGCGCCCCCGGCGGTCCTGTCCGCGGCCCCGCTGGTCCCGTCCCCGGCCTCCGCGGTCCCATCCGCGCGCCGGGCCAGCCGGACCAGGCCGTCCTCACCTTCGTCCAGGTCGCCCCCGATTTCCCGCAGCGCCCGGCGGGCGTCGCGCAGCGGCAGCCCGGCCCACTTCGCCAGATCCCGGTCGGTGGCGGGGGAGTGGCCGGCCAGATAGCGGCGGGCCAGCCAGCCCAGCGCCGCCCCCGGGTCCGGGTCGGCGGCGGGCGGCGCGCCCAGCCAGTCCCGGGCCAGCACGTGGGCGTGCTGCTTTCCGATCATGGGACCGCGCACCGTAATGCCCCGGAGCGACGTCAGGAAGAGCAGGAACACCAGCGCCTGCCCCTCCGTCCGCACCCCCGCGGACTGCAGCCGCCCGGCCAGTTGCGCGCGGGTCAGCGGGCCATCGCCGAGGAACCGCTCGATCAGCCCGGCCGCGCGGTCCGCCGCCGCGGGCGGGATGCCCTCCTGCGCGAGCCGGCGGGCGCAGCCCGTCTCCAGCTGCGGCGTGGTCAGCCGGTGCAGCATCCAGTAGTCCGCGCTGCGCACCAGGTGCAGGGTGCCGCGGTTCAGCCAGCTGATCACCAGCGTCCGGTCGGCGGTGAGCGCATGATCGATGTCCGCCGCGGACAGCCCCTGGCTGCGGACCCGGACAGCCAGCCGGGCCCCGCGCGGGTCCTGGCCCTGGATGGCCAGCAGCCGCCCGGCGACCTCCTCGGCGCGGGCCGCGGGCGGACCGGACAGCAGCTGGGCGGCCGCCCGCTCGGCGGTGACCCGGAGCTGCCCGGGGGTGACACCACCCTCGCCCGTGGCCACGTCTGGCGGGGCGGCGGAGTTCGTCATCCTCCGATCCTGCCATCAGGCACCGACGGAGCGGGGCGGCGCGGGACAGTGACCCGGACCCCGGCCTCGGCGCGAACCCGCGGCGGCGGGTGCGAAAAGATGATCGCATGACCGAACCAGTCAGCCCGGTTCAGGTCCGGGTCGCGCGTGCCTCCGACGAGGCGCAGCTGGCCCGGCTGGACCGGATCTCGTGGTCGCCGCAGAGCGGGTTCCCGTCGGTAATGCAGCAGGCGGGCACGGTCTTCTTCCTGACGGAGAGCCCGCCGCAGGCCTTCCTGGTCGGAGAGATCGACGGTGTGGTGGTCGGGTACCTGCGGCTCGGATCCCCGCTGCCGCTGCCGGAGAACGCCCACGTCATCGGCGTGCTGGGCCTGGCGGTAGCGCCGGAGGCGCGGCGCAGGGGAGTGGCCACGGCCCTGCTGGCCGCGGCCGAGCAGCGGGCCCGGGCCCGCGGGGCCCGCAAGCTGAGCCTGCGGACGTTCAGCACCAACCCGGAGGCGATCCGGCTGTACTCCCGGCTCGGTTTCGAGCGCGAGGGTCTGCTGCGGGCCGAGTTCCTGATCGAGGGCCAGTACGTCAACGACATCCTGCTGGCGAAGGACCTGACCGGCCCGGCCGCGAACGGCGCCGCGGGCTAGCGAGCACCGGGCTGGCGGGACCGGGCTGGCAAGCACCGGGCTGGCGATCGCCACGCCAGGGCCCGTCGTCGCCGAAAACGCCACCCGTCGGCCAGGGTGAGCGACAGCACCGCCGTGAATGGTGCCCGCCTGCCATTAATGATTCCCAACTGTAATTCGAATACGCTTCCGAAAAATTTGTTTATGTGGTATTGTTAGGAAAATCAGCGGCTATTGTCCGCGGCGTGGAAACCACTAATCTGCCCAGCCAGACCGCCCTGTTCGCCGCCGCCGCCCGGGCCGCCCACCTGATCGTGGACCGCGAGCCCGTCATCTTCGCCGATGAGCTGGCCGCCATCCTGCTCGGCGAGCAGGCCGAGGAGTTCATCAGCTATCACCGGCTGCACGGCACGCACCTGGTGCTGTCCAGCGCCCGGGCCCAGGCGGTCTGCCGGAGCCGGTTCACCGAGGACCACCTGGCCGCCCGCGTCCGCGACGGCGTGAGCCAGTACGTGATCCTCGGCGCGGGCCTCGACTCGTTCGCCTACCGCCCGCAGCCGGCCGCCGGGGCCGGCCGGCCGGGGGCGGATCCGGGTCTTCGAGGTCGATCACCCCGCCAGCCAGCAGTGGAAGCGCGGCCGCCTCGCGGCGGCCGGGATAGCGGTGCCGGACCACGTGAGCTTCGTGCCCCTGGATTTCGAGCGCGACCCGCTGGCCGGCCGCCTCCGCCAGGCCGGCTTCGACCCGGGCCGGCCCGCCCTGGTCAGCTGGCTCGGCGTGACCATGTACCTCACCCAGGCCGCGATCAGCCAGACCCTGGCGGAGATCGGCACGTTCGCCCCCGGCACGCAGCTCATCACCGACTACATGCTGCCCGCCGCCCTGCGTGACGAGACCGGCAACACCTACGCCGACCTGGTCGCCCCCACGGCTGCGGAGCGCGGCGAGCCATGGCTCACGTTCCTGGCCCCGGACGACATGTCCGCCCTGCTGGAGCGGCACGGTTTCGGCGCCATCGCGCATGTCCGGCAGCGCGACTCGGTCCCGGCCGCCCTCTGGGACCGCACCGACGCACTCCGCCCGGCCGCCCTGTCCGTCCTGGCCCGCGCGACTCTCCGGCCGGCCGCGGCCGCGGGCTACAGTCGGGGACATGCCTGATCTCCAGCGGGCCCGGCGGGAACTGCTCCAGCTGGCCCTGGCCGCGCTCGGCGCGGACGCCGCGCTGATCACCAGCCCGGCCAACGTGCGGTACCTGACCGGCCTGGCCAGCTCCAACGCGGCCCTGCTCCTGCCCGCCGCGCCGGCCAGCGGCCCGGTCCTCGCGACGGACTCCCGCTACGCGGGCACCGCCGAGGAGACCTGCCCGGACCTCGACATCCTGATCGAACGCTCGGTCGAGCCCGCCCTGGCCCGCGTTGCGGCCGGACTCGGGATACGAAGGCTCGCGTTCGAGGCCCATGAGATGACCGTGGAGCGCTACCAGGCATTCGCCGGGGCGGTTCCCGGGACCGAGCTAGCCCCGCTCGGCCGGGCCGTTGAGGAAATACGGATGGCCAAGGACGAGCAGGAGATCGCGCTGCTCGCCCGGGCCTGCGAGATCACCTCGCGCGCGTTCGAGCAGGTCGTGCCCCTGATCCGGCCGGGCGTGACCGAGCGCGAGCTGGCCATCGCCCTGGAGCGGGCCATGACCGACCTGGGCGCGGACGGGCTGGCCTTCGACACCATCGTGGCCAGCGGGCCGAACGGGGCCATCCCGCACCACGTGCCGTCCGCCCGCCCGTTCGCGGCCGGTGACATGATCACGGTCGACTGCGGCGCCCGGTACCAGGGGTACCACGCGGACATGACCCGCACCGTCGTCCTCGGCCAGCCCGCCCCCTGGCAGCAGGACATCTACGACCTCGTCGCCGCGGCCCAGGCGGCCGGGATCGAGGCGGCCGTGCCCGGCGCGGACGTGCGGGCCGTGGACGCGGCGGCCCGTGACCTGATCGAGGGGGCCGGGCACGGCGCGCATTTCCAGCACGGGCTCGGCCACGGGGTGGGCCTGGAAGTCCACGAGGCACCGATCATGGGGTACGGCAGGACGGGTACACTCGGGGACCGGGTCCCCATCACCGTCGAACCCGGGATCTACCTCCCCGGGCAGGGCGGCGTCAGGATCGAGGACACCCTGGTGGTGCGCGCTGGCACGGAGACGGCGGCACCGCAGGAGCTACTCACCACTACCACCCGGGAACTGCTCGTCCTGTAGCCGGCCATCGGCGGCGGGACGGCGCACCCGCACGCAGGAGACACACAGACGTGGCCACCACGAACGACCTCAAGAACGGCATGACGCTGAACATCGACGGCCAGCTCTGGAACATCGTCGACTTCCAGCACGTCAAGCCCGGCAAGGGCGGCGCTTTCGTGCGCACCCGGCTGAAGAACATCATGTCCGGCAAGGTCGTGGACCGGACGTTCAACGCCGGCGTCAAGGTCGACGTGGCCAACGTCGACAAGCGCGAGATGCAGTACCTCTACCGTGAGGGCGACGACTTCGTCTTCATGGACACCCAGGACTACGACCAGCCGCGCATCCCCCGGCAGACGGTGGGTAACGCCGCCGACTACCTGCTCGAGGAGCAGACCGCGACGGTCGCGTTCAACGACGGCAACCCGCTGTACGTGGAGCTTCCCGCCTCGGTGGAGCTGACGGTCAGCCAGACCGACCCCGGCGTGCAGGGGGACCGGTCCACCGGCGGCACCAAGCCCGCCACGCTGGAGACCGGCGCGCAGATCAACGTGCCGCTGTTCATCACCACGGGCGAAAAGGTGAAGGTGGACACCCGTACGGGTGACTACATGGGCCGCGCGTGACCCGGCCGCCCGCGCCCGCAATCCCCGGGCCTGAACATCCGGTGCCGCCGTCGTCAGTGAAGCAGTTCCGTGGCCGCCCGCAGTAAGGCCCGCAAGCGGGCCCTGGACATCCTGTTCGAGGCGGAGGTCCGCGGCGAGCCGGTGCTGGACATGCTGGAGCAGCGCATCATCGCGGCCAGCCCCCCGGTCGGGGAGTACGCCATGGAACTGGTCCGCGGCGTCCAGGCGCACCGCGAGCGCATCGACCAGCTGCTGGAAGAGCACGCGGAGGGCTGGACGCTGGACCGGATGCCGATCGTGGACCGCAACGTCCTGCGCATCGGCCTGTACGAGATGCTCTGGGCGGACGACGTCCCGGACGCGGTGGCGATCAGCGAGGCGGTGCTGCTGGCCCGCGACCTGTCCACCGACGCGTCTCCCGCGTTCGTGAACGGCCTGCTGGCTCACCTTCTGGAACTGAAGCCGACGCTGATCGCCTGACGGCCGGGTTCTTCGAAGTCACGGCCAGCCTTGTTAAAGGCAGAGTCAAATTCTCAAAGTCAAATTCTCCGCAACGAAAACCGTCACGCCGCGGTGAATTGCAGCCGCAGGCCGTGCTTGCGGAGCACGGACCAGAACCACAGCGCGGAGGCGCCGATGCCGGCCAGGGTGCCGGCCACCGTGGCGACGGTCGAGAGCATCAGGAACGTGCTGGCCGGCTCGGTCCACATCATCACGCCCAGGCCCGCGGTGAGGATCAGGAAGATGCCCGCCCACAGCCACGTCGCGCCCTGGAAGAAGCGGTGCAGGCCCGGGTGGTGGGCGGGATGGCGGAGCGCCACGACCTCGGCGGCGAGCTTGGCCACGATCGGGTTGGGGCCGCGGGCCGTGCGCGCGAACAGCACGAACATGGCCGCGTAGCCCAGCGGGAACTGGAGCAGGAAGATCCAGAACACGCCGGTGGCCAGGACCACCACGGTCTGCAGGGTGAGCACGATGGCCGAGATCGTCAGCAGGCTCGGCACCGACCCGCAGGCGATCTTCCGGATCACCGCCGTGAGCCAGATCGCCACGACGCCGGCGATGAGGCCGGCGTTCCGGCCGTCCAGCCAGGCGCCCAGGAAGTAGGCGGCGAGCGGCAGACCAAGGGATTCGCTCAAGCTCAACCCGGTGCAGCGAATGAGTCGCAGCGGCCGCGGGAGCTCCAAGTGCTCGACCATGGGGGAGAGCCTAGGCGGTGAGTCTCGTGAGTGAGACCCGTTTGGATATGGATGACCATTCACTGAGGTTCTTCTGAGCAAAGCTGCAAGTAAACGCATTGTTGCTGCAACCGGAGACTGCCTCAGGTATATATCCGGAGACCGTCTCAGGTATCACGCGTACCCCAGGGACCGTCATGTCAGCACTGACCTCCAGCCCGCAGAACTCCTGGCCCCATGCGGGGGCCAGGTCGCCCGGTGCCGCCTCGCGGAACAGGTGGTACGCCCCGCCTGCCGGGCAGATCTGCCGCAACGTCCCCGCCCCGGCGGCGGCGCGCCCGCACCGCTTCGCGGCGCAGGGCACTGGCCTAACTATTGCCCTGAGAAGGGGCCGGTAATCGCGGATTCCGCGTGATCACCCGGGTGAATTTCGGGCCGCCGGAACGTGGCTTCCCGCCCCGGGCCCAGGCGGGGGCGGGGTCTGGGGGGAGCGGCGCGGGAGTGGCGCGGGAAGCACGGTAACAAACTCGCAGCATTCTCAAGGGGATCTCTCAGGTTTTGCTCAGCAAATGCCGCCCGGGCGGGGCGGTGCGCCGCCCTCATCCCTGGTCTTCGTCCGTGGCGAAGGCGGGGGATTGTCGTGGTCGCGCACTAGATTGGGACCCGACCGTGAGCGAGGAGGGGCCGTGGCCGGCGAACGTCGTGGCGGAGGGCTAGAGGTGCCGCCCGGGACGGGCGCGCCAACCCGATAGGCACGGCGCAGCGGTGGAACCGGTACGACGACGCGCGGACGGCCGTCATCCGCGAGGTGCTGCGGGCCGTCGTGACCGGGCTGGTCGCCGACACCGGCCGGTCGCGGCTGGACATCGTGGACGCCGGCGGCGGGACCGGCGGCTCCGCGGTCCCGCTGGCCGGGCAGGGCCACACGGTGACCGTGATCGACCCCAGCCCGGATTCGCTGGCCGCCGCGCAGCGCCGGGCCGCGGAGATGAACGTGCAGCTGCGGGCGGTCCAGGGCGACGTCGGTGACCTGGCCGCCGTCATCGGGGAGCAGGGCGCCGACCTGGTGCTGTGCCACAGCGTCCTGGAGTACGTGGACTCGCCGGCGGCGGCCATGACCACCGTGGCCAGCGTGCTGCGGCCCGGGGGCGCGGTGAGCGTGCTGGCCACCAGCGCGGTCGCGGCGGTCATCCACCGGGCCCTGGCCGGGCGTTTCGATGAGGCCCGGCGGCTGCTGGGCGCGGTCGGCGGCCCGGCGGTGGTCAAGCGGCGGCGGCCGGCGGGTGGCGGTCAAGCGGGCGGCGGCCCGGCAGGGCGGCGGTCAAGCGGGCGGCGGCCCGGCGGGCGGCCCCGGCCGCCGCCCCGGGTCCGGCGCCGATGGCGGGGCGGGGCCGCGCCGGTTCACCCTGGCCGAGGTGACCGGCCTGATCGAGGGGGCCGGGCTGCGGCCGGGCGCCGCGCACGGGATCCGGGTCTTCACCGACCTGGTGCCGGGTTCCTTCGCGGACGTGGACCCGGGTGCCGCGGACGCGCTGCTGGCCCTGGAGCAGGCCGCCTCCACCCACCCGGCCTTCCACGACTTCGCCGCCCAGTTCCACGTGCTCGGGTACCGATGACCCACGGCGCCCCGGGTCACGGACGGGCCTCTCCTGACGGCGAGCCGGTGGCCGCCGGGCAGCCGGGGGCCGGGCAGCCGGAGGCCGGCGGGGCGGAGGCCGGGAGGACGGAGGCCGGGGCTGGGCCGCAGGACAGCGGCTGCCGCATCCTGCACGTGGACATGGACGCCTTCTACGCCAGCGTCGAGATCCGCGACCGCCCCGACCTGGCCGGGCAGCCGGTGATCGTGGGCGCGACCGCCAGCCGCGGCGTGGTCCTCTCCGCGTCCTACGAGGCGCGGGCGTTCGGGGTGCACTCGGCCATGCCGGTGACGCGGGCCCGGCGGCTGTGTCCCCAGGCGGTGTTCATCCCGCCCCGGCATCACGCGTACGCGGCCGTGTCCAAGGAGGTCATGGAGGTCTTCCGGTCGGTCACCCCCGCGGTGGAGCCGCTCGCGCTCGACGAGGCGTTCCTCGACGTGTCCGGGGCCATCCGGCGGCTCGGGCCGCCCGCCCGCATCGGCGCGCTGATCCGGGCCACGATCGCCGAGCAGCAGGGCATCACCTGCTCCGTCGGCGTGGCCCCGTCCAAGTTCATCGCCAAGCTCGCGTCCACCCGCTCCAAGCCTGACGGGCTGCTCATCGTGCCCGCCGACGGTGTCCTGGAGTTCCTGCACCCGCTGCCGGTGGCGGCGCTGTGGGGTGTGGGGGAGCAGACCGGGCAGGTGCTGGCCCGGCTCGGGCTGCGCACCGTGCGGGACCTCGCGGAGATCCCGGTCGGCACCCTGCAGCGGGAGCTGGGCGCTTCGCTGGGCGCGCACCTGGCCGCGCTGGCCTGGGGGCGGGATGAGCGGCCGGTAGTGAGCAGCACTCCCGAGAAGAGCATCGGCGCCGAGGAGACGTTCGCCAGCGACATCGACGACCCGGAGGTCATCCGCCGCGAGCTGCTCCGGCTGTCCGGGCGGACCGCGCGCGGCCTCCGCTCGGCCGGGGCCCTGGCCCGGACCGTGGTGATCAAGCTCCGGCTGGCCAACTTCACCACGATCACCCGGTCCCGGACGCTTCCCGAGCCCACTGATGTGGCGCGCACCATCTACGCCACCGCCTGCACCCTGTACGCCGCCGCCGGGCTGGATTCCCGCGCCCGGCTCCGCCTGGTCGGGGTGCGCGCCAGCGGCCTGGTGCCTGCTTCCCGCGCGGCCACCCAGCTGGCTCTCGGGGAGCGGCCGGCCGGGTGGCGCGATGCCGAGCGCGCCCTGGACCGGATCAGCGGGCGATTCGGCGCCGACACGGTCCGGCCCGCCGCCCTGGTGACCGGGCAGCGGGATGAGCCGTCCCCCGGAATGTCATCCGGGTCACATTCCGGGGCGCCGGAGGATCCAGACCTGCGTCCGCCCGGAGAGCCGCCCCGGCGCCCGGCCGCGGAATCGGCCCGGCGTCTGCCTGGGGAAGGCTGATATACTCTCCCTTACGCGGATCTAATTCGAACTTGCGTTTGGCTGGAATCCGGCTCGCCGGGCGGGCGGCTGCGGCTCGCGCCAGAGGATGTCCGGGGTGCAGGAAGGGGCTGGAAATCCTTTACCCTCCCACTACCCTTCCACCCAGAGCGGCCGGACTCGTATTCTGGAAGAAGAACCCTGGACCGTGAGATGAACTCATCGCACCCGTCCCCGCGCGCGAGGTTTCATGGGAGGCGCCGTGCCGCTGTCTGAGCACGAGCAGCGTCAGCTCGATCAGATCGAGCGTGCGCTCTATGCCGAGGATCCGAAGTTCGCGCAAGCAGTGCGCGCCAAGGATCCGCGGGTGCATTACAAGCGCCGGGTAGTCGAGGCGGCGATCGGTTTCCTGCTCGGCGTAGGCCTCCTGCTGGCCGGCGTGATCTCCAAGCTGACCCTGATCGGCGTGGCCGGCTTCGTGGTCATGCTCGCCTGCTCGATGTG
This sequence comes from uncultured Actinomycetes bacterium, assembly GCA_963713815.1. GTDB lineage: Bacteria > Actinomycetota > Actinomycetes > Streptosporangiales > Streptosporangiaceae > RYN-230. The sequence goes on along the minus strand of CAVQNH010000031.1, from coordinate 42,973 downwards.
GGCCCTGTCCAGCTGGCGTCACATGTCCGGTGGCTCCACCGGGCGGCCTGGCCTGGCGCGTGACCGCCGCACGCGGCCCCCGGTGAGTTCCCGGTCCGGGCCCCGGTCCCGGTCCCGGTTCATGGAACGGCTCGAGGAGCGCTGGCGCCGCCGTCAGGAACGGGACCGGTAAGCCCGGCTCCATCGGCTGACTCGGCCGGCACCATCCGGCTGAGCCTGTCTGCGGCGAGGCCGTAGTCCGGACGCCCCTGCCCGGGCGCCCGGGATCAGCGGTCCTAGGTCAGTGGCCTGAGTTCAACGAGCCATTGAGCTCAGTGGCCCGAGCTGAGAGGCCCCGGCGCTGAGGGCCCGAGCTGAGAGGCCCGGATGCTGAGAGACCCGGTGCCGAGGGTACTGATCTGAGGGCCCCGGGCTGAGTCGCCCCCGAGCTCTGTGGTCCCCGGATCAGACCGCCCGCGTCTCGCGGTTGGCTCGCGTGCCCCGGCGGGACCAGGCCCCCGTCCGGTGCGCGGCCAGGTCCATCCAGCTGAACACGTCCAGCGCGTGCTGCACACCCGCGCGGGCCGGCCGCAAGGACGAGGGTGGCAGCAGCCGGGCGCGCCAGCGCACGATCCGCCGGGAGCCCGCGGCCACCTCGCGGCGGACCAGATCGGTGTCAGCCCGCAACGTGGCCGAGTCCGCCGGGTCACGGGCGTACCGGGCCCGCTCCGTGGCGTGCACGATCCGGGCCAGCGCGGCCGCCGCACCGGGGCTGAGCCGCAGCGTCCCGTCCAGCCGGGTCCCGAGGGCGCGCGGGGACTCACTCTCCGACCAGGCCACCTGGTGGTCGGTCAGGTTGTCCAGCAGTTCCAGCCAGGCCGCCTGGGCCCGCTGCCGGTCGTCCGCCGCCCGCGACCAGCGCCGCCGCCGGGTCAGCGACCGGGCCAGGCGGGGCGTGATGAGCAGGACGGCGATCACCGCCACGATGATCAGCCAGATCGGCCCGGAACGGCTGCCGCTCGTGCCCCCCGCCCCTCCCCGGGCGCTGAGGTGCCCGAGCTTGGCCAGCGCCCCGGAGTCGCCTGACTTGGCGTGGGGCTGCGGGGCCGTGGTTGCCGGGGCCGTCACGCTCTGGGTCCCGCCCGGGATGGCGAGCTGCGGCGGCAGCGTGTAGGCGGGCGTGATCGCGGTGGCCTGGCCGTCGGACCCCGCGGGGGTGGGCTCGAAGCGCAGCCAGCCGGCGCCCTGGAAGTACAGTTCCGGCCACGCGTGGGCGTCGCTGGTCCGGACATCCCACCGGTCATGCCCGATCGGCGACCCTTCGGTGTACCCCACCGCCACCCGGGAGGGGATGCCGAGCAGCCGGGCCAGCACGGCCATGGCGAACGCGAACTGCTGGCAGTAACCCCGCCGGTCCTTGGTCAGGAAGTTGTCCAGCGCCTGGGCCGTATTCGGCTCGTGCACGTCGAGGCTGTAGGTGAACCGGCCGGGAGCGGTGAACCAGCGCTGCAGGGCCACCGCTTCGCCGTAGGGCGTGTTCTGTCCGAGGGTGATCCGCTGGGCCAGCTTGCTCAGCGACTCGAAGGCCGCCGGGACGTTGAGGTAGCCGTTATCGATGCTGTTCGGGACCACGCCCGGCTGCTCGAGCTGCCGTTCGCTGGGGGAGACCTCGCGGCTGGTCACCGTATAGCTGAGTCCGGAGAGGTTCTGCCCCGAGAACATGGTGAGCGTGCGCGGGTCGGTGCGCCAGTCCCCGTCCACGCGGACCGTCCGGGCCGGGTAGGGCAGCGGCAGGAAGCTCGCTTTGCCTGCCCCGGTGGTCAGCCCCTTGCCCAGAGTGATCCTGGTGCTCTCGGGTGAGGTAGTAGTGCCCCGGCTCAGTCCCGGCGTGGCCGGCAGCTTGCCGTCGCGGAACAGCTGGCCCGCGGCGGGGGTCAGCGTCCAGGTCCGGGAGGTGAGATTGCTCAGCACGTAGACCTGGAGGTACTGCGGGTCCGGATCGGTCGTCCGGTAGGTGAGCACATGCACGGGGTTCTTGCGCTGCAGTTCCTTATTCATCTGAACCAGCGGGTCGGGCAGCGTGACCAGTTCCTCTTTGCCGCCGCCCCCGCTGCCGGAGAACAGCTTGTGATCGCGCAGCCCCGGCACCAGCAACGGGATGAAGAGGGCGATCACCACCGCCGCTACCCCGATTCGCCGGCCGGCGGCGGCGAGTTCCCTGGTGTTCGGGGTGCCTCGCTGCGCGACCGCGGGATCCTGGCCGCGGTGCCACACGGTCACCAGCCGCCCCCACAGCCGCAGCCGGTCCCGGGCGTCCACGGCCAGCATGCCCAGGTAGCCAGCCATCCCGAGGCCGAACACGGTCATGGCCCCGAAGACGCTCTGGTGCAGGCTGGTGGTGAGCGGCAGGCAGAACAGCACCAGCAGCGGCAGCCCGGCCACGGCCGGCCTGTGCAGCCGTACCGCGATCAGGTCGGTGGCCACCGCCGCCGCGCCGATGCCGGCCACGGTCAGCAGCAGGATCGCGTGCCCGGCGGGCGCGGGCGGCGCGAACCTCGCGGTCTCGTCCAGCCCGAAGCGGCCCAGCCGCCACAGGTGGCGCAGGGATGCGACTGTCGGGATGAGCCGGCCCAGCGACTGCGCGCTGGCGAACAGCACGTTCAGGTAGAGCAGCAGGGCGGCCAGGCCGGCGGCGGCGCTGAGCACCCATGGCACTACCCGCAGCCTGATCAGCGCCCCGGCCAGGGCGACTACCGCCACCGCCCCGGCGCCCTCCCAGAACCACAGCCAGCCCGATACCAGCGGGTAGAGCGACAAGGAGGCCGCGGCCGTGGCCACGGCCGCGGCGACGGTGAGCCGCTGGCTCACCGGTCGGCCCCAGCCCGGAAGCGGCCATTCTCGTGGCCGGGTGCGCCGAGCAGCCCGGAGGAGCCGCGCAGCCGCTCCCAGGCCGTGGTGAGCGGGGTATCGGCCGTGATCGTGGTGACCCGCCAGCCCGCCGCCCGCAGGATCCCGGCGGGGACATCCGTCTCGTCCGCCTGGCCGTCGGCCGCGCGGCGGCTGGTCCAGGTGGACACGGCGAGCAGCAGCGCCATCGCCGGCCCGGCGTCCCGGCGTCCGGCAGCCAGCCTGCTGGCTTCCTGCGCCGACAGCCGCCCGGCCACGACCACGAACAGCCCGCCGGTGCCGCCGTGCGCGAGGTCCATGCCGCGGGCGAGCCCGGACCTGCTGGACTGCTTGATGACGGAAAGCGAGTCAAGCAGCGAGTCCTCGAAGGAGCCCGGCGCTGTGGCCGGCCCGGCGTCGGTGACCAGCTGCCCGTCGATCCCGCCGCGGGCCAGGTGGACGCCGATGGACGCGACGGCGCTCGCCGCGTACTCGAACGAGGACCCCGCGCCGGCGCCGCTGTGCGCCCGGGCCCGGGTGTCGAGCAGCAGGACCGCCCGGTTCCGCCAGCGCTGTTCCTCCCGCCGGACCATGAGTTCGCCGTGCCGGGCGGTGGACCGCCAGTGCACCCGGCGCAGCTCGTCCCCGTCCCGGTACGGGCGCGGGATGACGTCGTCCTCGCCGGCCGTGTCGGCGGTCCGGGTATAGCCGCCGCCCTCCCCGCGCCAGTTCCCGGCCAGCGGCATGCTGGGCAGCGGGACGATCGCCGGCGTCACCACCAGCGTGCTCCGCGCGGCGAACGCCCGGGTGAGTTCCACCAGGCCGAATGCATCGGCCACCCGCACCTGCAGCGGCCCGATCGTGTATTTGCCCCGGGTGCCGGACTGGATGGGGTAGGTCAGCTCCCGCCAGCCACCCTGCTCGATCCGTTCCAGCACGAAGCGCGGCCTCGTGCCGAGCGAATAGGGGAGGGTGTCCTCGGCCAGCAGCAGCCCGGTGGGCAGCCGGGAGATGTTCTCCAGCCGCAGCGAGACCACCGCGTTCTGTCCCGCGGGCACCCGCGGCGGGCTGATCTGCCGGGCTGACCGGATCCGGTAGCGGGCCCGGCTGGTCGCGAGCGCGGCCAGCAGCGGCAGGGCGATCAGGACGATGCCGATGCTGAGCAGCGCCCGCTCGCCGAGACCAAGCCCGAACGCCCCCGCGGCCACGCCAGCCGCGAGGAACGACTTCCCACGTGTGGTCAAACCGGCCAACCGCGCCCGCATCCTGGCCCTTCCTCTGCCCCGTTGTCCTAACTTACGTCAGGAACCCGCCACCGGTTCGGGAGCCGGCGGCCCAGTACGTCCGGCCCGGTGCGTTCAGCGCGTTCAGCCCAGTGTGTTCAGCGCAGTGTGTGTTCAGCGCGGTGTGTTCAGCGCATCCGGGGCAGCGGGGTCTGCTCGACGATGCCCGCCACGACCCGGTCCGGCAGCTGGCGCTCCACCATGGCCTCGGCGGTCGGCAGCAGGCGGTGTGCGAGGACCGGCCCGGCCAGGGCCTGCACGTCGTCCGGGATCACGAAGTCCCGGCCGTCCAGGGCCGCCCGGGCCCGGCTGGCCCGGAGCAGGTGCAGCGTGGCCCGCGGGGAGGCCCCCAGCCGCAGTTCGGGGGCGGAGCGGGTGGCGCTGACCAGGCTGATGACGTACTGCTTGAGGGCCTCGGCCACGTGCACGCGGCGGACCGCGTCGATCAGGTCCCGCACGTCGCTGGCCGAGGCGACCGGCTCCAGCGAATCCAGCGGCGAGCTGGACCCGTGCAGGTCCAGCATGGCCAGCTCAGCCTCGGTGCTCGGGTAGCCCATGGAGATCCGCGCCGTGAAACGGTCCCGCTGCGCCTCCGGCAGCGGGTAGGTCCCCTCCATCTCCACCGGGTTCTGGGTGGCGACGACCATGAACGGCCGTTCCAGCGGGTGGCTGGTGCCATCGACCGTGACCTGGCGCTCCTCCATGCACTCGAGCAGGGCCGACTGGGTCTTCGGGGACGCGCGGTTGATCTCGTCCCCCACGACGATGTTCGCGAAGACCGGCCCCGGCTTGAACTCGAACTCCCGGTGTTCCTGGTTGAACGCGCTCACCCCGGTGATGTCGCTGGGCAGCAGGTCCGGCGTGAACTGGATCCGCTGCACCGCGCACTGGGTTGACCGGCCGAGCGCCTTGGCCAGCATGGTCTTCCCCACCCCGGGGACGTCCTCGATCAGCACATGCCCCTCGGCCAGCAGGACCGTCAGGGCGAGCCGGACCGCGTCCGGCTTCCCCTCGATGACCGACTCGATCGCCTCACCGATCCGGTGGGCCACCCGCACCAGGTCGTCGAGCGTCCGCTCGGCGCCGGCCCCCATATCCAAGACCACCTGTCCTCCTTGGTCAGCTGCCCGTGGCCGGCAGCCGCGCCCGGCGCCGGGCGCTGGGCCCGCCCGTAGCCGACTGTTGATGCGTACCGACAGTACGTCCTGGACGGCCCAGCGCGCGATGCGGAGAACCGGGCCTAGCTCCTGGCCGGCGGCCGCTGGTGGTTCCCCCACTTCGCTCCCTGTCTCTGACCTGGGACTACAGCGCGCTTATCCGTTATCTGGGGGCTCGTCGACGTTGACGGTGGGGGAATGTGGGGTACAGTGGAGCCCGATGGGGCACGCTACTCCGGGGGGCGGGAGGTGAGGGCCTGTGTTCCTGGGCACTCATACGCCACGCCTCGACGAGAAGGGCCGGCTGTTCCTGCCGGCCAAGTACCGCGAGGAGCTCGCTGGAGGGCTAGTGATCACCAAGGGCCAGGAGCGCTGCCTGTACGTCTTCCCGGTCGCCGAGTTCGGCCGGATGGCGGAAGCCCTGCGGGGCGCGCCAGCCACCGCGAAAGCGGTCCGGGATTACAGCCGGGTCTTCTTCGCCAGCGCATCCGACGAGACTCCCGACAAGCAGGGCCGGATCACGATCCCGCCCGCGCTGCGGGAGTACGCGGCGCTGACCCGCGACTGCGCGGTCATCGGGGCTAATACGCGCCTGGAGATCTGGGACTCCGCCGCATGGGAGTCCTACCTGGCGGAGCAGGAAGACGCCTTCTCCGCAGCGTCAGAGGAGGTACTGCCAGGGGTGCTGTAAGCGGTGCCGGCTTTCCGGTGCCGCATGCTCGGCGAGGTCTCCACCCGCGCCTGGGCGACTGCGTCAGCTGGCGTCACTTCCCCGGCGCCAGGAGACGTCCAGGCCCGCGCTTCGCGCGGATGGGGACCTGGCCGGGCAGCACCCCAGGCCGGGAACACGGGCAGGCACGCCGCCCGCCGCATCCCCGGGAGGATGCGGCGGGGCGAAAGGGGGTCCGATGGGCGAGTCGGCAGCCGGGCATCTGCCGGTGATGGTCGAGGAAGTCCTGGCCCTGTTCGAGCCGGCGCTGCAGCCACGCGGCGCGATCCTCGTGGACGCCACCCTGGGCCGGGCCGGTCATGCCCGGGCCCTGCTGGACGCGCACCCCGGACTCGCGCTGATCGGGGTGGACACCGACACCCAGGCGCTCGAGGAATCACGGCGGCTGCTGGCCCCCTACGGCGAGCGGGTGACCCTGGAGCACGCGGTCTACGACGAGATCCCCGAGATCCTGTCCCGCCGCGGTGACCTGCGGGTCCAGGGCATCCTCTTCGACCTGGGCGTCTCCTCGCCGCAGCTGGATGATCCGGCCCGCGGATTTGCCTACTCCTATGACGCCCCGCTCGACATGCGGATGGACCAGACCCGGGCGCTGACCGCGGCCGAGGTGCTGAACACCTACCCCGCCGGGCAGCTGGCCCGGATCCTGCGCGACTACGGCGAGGAGCGCTTCGCCCGCCGGATCGCCGACGCGGTGGTGCGCGAGCGCGCCCGCGCTCCACTTTCCACCACCAGCCAGCTGGCCGGGATCGTCCGGGATTCCATTCCGGCCCCGGCCCGGCGCACCGGCGGGAATCCCGCCAAGCGGACCTTCCAGGCCTTGCGCATCGAAGTCAACGGCGAGCTGGACGCGCTGCACGCGGCGCTCCCGGGTGCCCTGGACCGGCTGGCCGTGGGCGGCCGGATCGTGGTGCTGGCCTACCACTCACTGGAGGACCGGGCGGTCAAGACCGAGCTGGCCCGGGCGTCCGCCGACACCACGCCGCCTGGCCTGCCGGTGCCGCTGGAGTCCGCGCGGCCCCGGTTCCGGCTGCTGACCCGGGGAGCGCAGCGGCCCTCCGCGGCGGAGCTGGAGCGCAACCCGCGGGCCGCGCCCGCCCGGCTGCGGGCTGCCGAGCGGATCAGGGACGCCGCATGACCGGCGGGGCGGGACGGGCGTTCCAGGAGACCGGGCACCACGGCGCCGGGCATGACGGGGCGCGGGTTCGGGGCGTCAGTACATACGGGCCAGTGCGGTACAGGCCAGTGCAGCGCGGGCCAGTGCGGTACGGGCCAGTGCGCAGCACGGGCCAGTGCTATCCGAAGCAGGGCATCACGGGGCGGGGCAGGGTAATCCGGCCGCAAGGGGGACGCGGGAGTGAGCGTGCGCACTGATGCAGGGACGGGGGTCCGGCCCCGGCCGCCCCGCGTCCGGGAGCCGGGCCCCGACGAGCAGGGCCTCCGGGAACGCGGGACCGGGAGGCGGGCCGCGGGTGCGAAGGGCGCCCGGGGGCAGGCACCCGCGGGCCAGCGAGTGCGCACCCCGGCTGGATCACCGTCCCCGGTGCCGCCCGGCCCGGCCCCGGCCGGTCCGCCGCCGGGCCGCGGGCCCTGGGCCGGGCCGCTCCGCCGGGCCGGGCCAGCGGGGACCGGCCGGCACCTCCCCGGACCAGGCCACCGGGACCGGCCCGGTTCGTGCGCCGGGGACCGTGTCCCGGACCGGGCCGTGGGCGGGCGCGCCGGCGGCGGGTATCGCGCGGACCCCATTCATCGTCTTCGTCACTGCCCTGCTGGGCGGGGGGCTGATCTGCCTGCTGGTGATCAACACGATCCTCGCCACCGGTTCCTACCAGATCACCAGCCTGCAGCAGGCGCAGGCGGCCCGGGCCCAGCAGGTGCAGGTGCTCAAGCAGCAGGTCGCCCAGGAGTCCGCCCCCTCCGTGATCGCGAAACGGGCGCGCCAGCTCGGCATGGTCGAACCGCCGCTGACCAAGTTCCTCAACCTCAAGAGCGGCCGCATCATCCGCCAGCCCGCCACCGAGCCCGGCGTACCCGCGGTCCCCGGATATACCCCGTGAAAGATGGTCAGGGCGACGGCCGTCCCGGCGCGCGGGGCGGGCGGCCGCCGGCCTCGCCCGGGCCCCGGCGGCCCGCCGCGGGCCGGCGGACCCGTGATGGCGGCCCGGCCGGCCGCGCCGAGACCGGGCGCGGCCGGCTCCCGCGTCCCGGCCCGGACGGCCGGCGGCCGGGATCCGGGTCACGGGCCGGGACGCCGCGGCCCGGCGGGGCACCGCGGCGTTCCGCGGCCCGCGGCCCCTCAGCCCAGGACCCCCTGGCCGGCGGCCGCCCGGCCCCCGGGCCGCCCCGCGGCCGGGCCTGGCGCCGCCGCAGCACGCTGACCCGCAGCAGCCCGCACCGCCGGCTGCGCATCACCATGCTCTGCATCGGCTTCGTGCTGTCCCTGGTGGCCGGCCGTGGTTCAGCTCCAGGCCATGGAAGGCTCCGCGTACCGGGCCGAGGCTGATCATTTCCGCCTCACCACCATCCCCGTGCCCCCGGTCCGCGGGAGCATCACGAGCGCGGACGGCACGACGCTGGCCATGACCGTGCAGACCGACCTGGTCCATGCCGACCCGCCGATGATCACCCAGGCGAAGCGGTCATTCAGCACCGTGGCCAGCGCCCTGGCCGGCCCGCTCGGGATGACGCCCGCGTCGATCCTGGCCCTGCTGTCCCACGCGCCGCCGGCGTCACCGGATTACGTGGTGCTGAAGCGGAGCATCCCGGCGACCGCCGCCTCCCGGATCAGCGCGCTGAACCTGCCCGGTATCGCCATGACCCCGTCGTACAGCCGCATCTACCCGAACGGGGACCTGGCCGCCAACATCGTCGGGTTCACCAACACCACTGCTTCCGGCACGCTGCAGGGCGAGGCCGGCGTCGAGCAGTCCTACAACTCGCTGCTGGCCGGGCGGCCCGGCCAGCAGGAGCAGCAGGTGGGCACCAACGGCGAGCCGATTCCGGTGGCCGGGCAGACCGTCCGGCAGGTGGTACCGGGGGACAACGTCCGGCTGAGCATCGTGGCCGGCCTGCAGTGGGAAGCCGAGCAGGCCTGCGCCCAGGAGGTCAAGAAGACCGACGCCACCAACTGCACGGTGGTCATCATGCAGCCGGGCACGGGCAAGATCCTGGCCATGGCCCAGGCGCCGTCGTTCAATCCCGGCGCACCCGGCCAACCTGGCCAATACCACGGACATCCCCGTCTCCAACGTGTTCGACCCCGGCAGCACGGCCAAGGTGATCACGGCGGCCGCGGCCATGGAACACGGCGGCCAGACGCCGATGAGCGCCTACACCGTGCCCGAGTCGATCAACTTCCACGGCTACAGCTTTCACGACGCCGAGTACCACCCCACGGAGCGATGGACCATCGCCGGGATCATCGCCCACTCCAGCAACGTGGGCATGGTCCAGGTGGCCCAGCACGTCGCCCCGAAGACGCAGTACCAGTACTTCCGGAACTTCGGCATCGGCTCGCCCAGCGTGCCCGGCCTGCCCGCGCAGAGCAACGGCATCCTCTACCCGACCAGCAAGTGGTGGGGTGACGAGCGGTACACCCTGGCGTTCGGCCAGGGCGTCGCGGTCACCGCGGTCCAGATGGCCAGCGTCTACGCCACGATCGCGAACGGCGGAGTCCGGGTCGCCCCCTCGGTCGTGGCGGGCACCACCAACGCCAGCGGCCGGTTCGTGCCTGCGCCCAAGCCCGCCAGCCACCGCGTCATCCAGGCCAAGACCGCCCACCAGCTGATGGGCATCCTGCAGCAGGTGCCCTGGGTGGATGCGCAGGTCGGGGAGCCCTGGGCGGATATACCCGGGTACTCGATCGCGGCCAAGACCGGGACCGCGCAGATCGCCGATCCCAAGCACGGCGGCTGCCTGTGCCTGTACGGGTCGAGCCTCATCGGGATCGCCCCGGCCGGGAATCCGAAGCTGGTCGTGGCGGTGAACGTGCAGAACCCCCGGAAGGGCGGTTACTTCGGCATCCAGGTCGCGGGCCCGGTTTTCTATAAGGTCATGAACTTCGCATTGAGGACGATGAAGATCCCGCCCGATCACGGCAAGCGTCCCAACGTCAGGCTCACGGCACCGTGATCAGAGGTACCCTCGGCCCGTGCCTGCGGCTCTCCTTCCTCGCGATGTCCCGCCGCGTCCGCTCTCCGAACTGGCCATGCTGCTCGGGCTGAGCACCGGACGCGCTGGCCCCGATCCGCTGGCCGGGCCAGGTGGCCCGGTCACGGTGTCCGGCGTGACCCACGACTCACGCCGGGTGCGGCCGGGTGACCTGTACGCCGCCCTGCCGGGGAGCCAGCACCACGGCGCGCAGTTCTGCGACGACGCGGCCGCCGCCGGGGCAGTGGCCGTGCTCACCGACCCGGACGGCAAGAGCCTGGCGCGTCACTGCGGGCTGCCGGTTTTCGTTATTTCTGATCCGCGGGCCCGGCTTGGCGAAGTCGCCTCCTGGGTCTACGGGAACCCGTCCAGCCAGCTGACGCTCATCGGGGTGACCGGCACCAGCGGCAAGACCAGCACCACCTACCTGCTCGAATCCGGCCTGCGGCAGGCCGGTCACGTGACCGGGCTGCTCGGCGGGGTGGAGACCCGGGTGGCCGGGACCGTCGCGCCCAGCCAGCTCACCACGCCCGAGGCCACCGACCTCCAGGCGCTGCTGGCTGAGATGGTGCAGCGCGGCGTCACCGCGGCCGCGATGGAGGTCTCCAGCCACGCGCTGGCCCTCGGCCGGGTCACCGGCACCGCCTACGACGTCGTGGTGTTCACCAACCTCTCCCAGGACCACCTGGACTTCCACGCCAGCATGGACGAGTACTTCGCGGTCAAGGCCAGCCTGTTCACCCCGGGGTTCGCCCGGGCCGGCGTGGTCAACACCGACGACGAGTGGGGCCGCACGCTGGCCGCCCGGGCCCAGATCCCGGTCACCACCATTTCCGCCGACGGTGACCGCGGCGCGGACTGGCGCGCGGCCGACGTGCGGGGCGGCGCGGACGGGAGCACCTTCCGGGTCATCGGCCCCGGCGGGGTGGAGGCCGACGCGTCCGTGGCGCTGCCCGGCCCGTTCAACGTCTCCAACGCACTGGGCGCGATCGTGGCCCTGGTCGAGGCGGGAGTCAGCCTGGCGTCGGCGGTCGCCGGGGTCGCCGCCGCGCCCGGCGTGCCAGGCCGCCTGGAGCGGGTCGAGTGCGGCCAGGACTTCACGGTGCTCGTGGACTACTCCCACAAGCCCGGCGCCGTGGAAGCGGTACTGCGCGCGCTGCGGCCGGTTACCCAGGGGCGGCTGTCCATCGTGCTGGGCTGCGGCGGTGACCGGGACCGGGCCAAGCGGCCGCTCATGGGTGCGGCTGCGGTGAGCCTCGCCGACCTGGCTATCCTGACCAGTGACAACCCCCGATCCGAGGACCCTCTGGCCATCCTGGCCGAGATGCTGCAGGGGGTCCTGACCGTCCCGCCCGAGCGCCGCGGACGGATGATCATCGAGCCGGACCGGGCCGCCGCGATCGGCCTGGCCATCACGGCCGCGGGCAAGGGGGACATCGTGCTGGTAGCGGGCAAGGGCCACGAGCGCGGGCAGTACGCCGCGGGGCAGGTCACCCCCTTCGACGACCGGGAAGTCGCCGCCGACGCCCTGGCCGAGGCGCTGGCCGGCCGGGGCGGCCGGGACGCGGCCCGGGCCTGGCCTGATCCCGGCCGGCCCGATCCCGGCCCGGCCAGCCGGCGGGAGCGGGTCATGGAGGAGGACGCGTGATCCCGCTTTCCCTCGGTACCATCGCCCAGATTGTCGGGGCCCAGATTGTTGGGGCAGAGCTCACCGGGGCCCAGCCCGCCGCGGCCACGCCGGGGCAGGACGCGGATCCGGCCACCCTGGTCACCGGCCCGGTGATCATCGACTCCCGGGACGCCGCCCCGGGTGCCCTGTTCGCGGCCCTGCCCGGTACCCGGGTGGACGGGCACGACTTCGCCCCGCAGGCCGTGGCCGCCGGGGCCGCCGCGGTGCTGGCCACCCGCCCGTGCGGAGTGCCCGCGCTGATCGTGCCCGACGTCACCGAGGCCCTGGGCCGGCTGGCCCGGGCCGTGGTGGACGCGCTGCCCAGCCTCCAGATCGCCGGGATCACCGGGTCGGCCGGCAAGACCACCACCAAGGACCTCGCCGCCCAGCTCGTCGAGGCCCTCGGCCCCACCGTGGCGCCGCGGGCCTCCTGGAACAACGAGATCGGCCATCCGCTGACCGTGCTGCGTGCCACGGCCGACACCCGCTACCTGGTGCTCGAACTGTCTGCCCGGGGCCCCGGGCACATCGCCCACCTGTGCCAGATCGCCCCGCCCCGGTACGGCGTGGTGCTCTGCGTGGGCCATGCCCATGAGGGCGAGTTCGGCGGCATCGAGGAAGTGGCCCGGGCCAAGGGCGAGCTGCCCGCCGCGCTGCCTGAGGGCGGGGAAGACGGGGGAGGGGTGGCGCTGCTCAACGCCGACGACCCCCGGGTCATGGCGATGGCCGCGCGGACCGTGGCCCGGGTGGTGACGTTCGGCCGCGGGCCCGCCGACGTGCGCGCCGAGGATGTCCGGCTCGATGACCGCGGACGGCCCGGCTTCCGGCTGGCCGGCCCGTCCGGATCGGCCCTGGTCCAGCTGCGCCTGTACGGCGAGCACAACGTCCACAACGCGCTCGCCGCCGCCGCGCTGGCCGGTGAGCTGGGCATGCCCGTGGCGGAGATCGCCGAGCGGCTGTCCGCGGCCGAGGCCCGCAGCCGGTGGCGGATGGAGGTCACCGAGCGGCCGGACGGCGTCACCGTGATCAACGACGCCTACAACTCCAACCCCGAGGCCGTCCGGGCCGCGCTCGGCACGCTCACGGTGCTGGCCCGCGGCCGGCGCTCGTTCGCGGTACTCGGGCCCATGAGCGAGCTGGGTGCGCAGTCCCGGGCCCGGCACGAGGAGGTCGGCGGGTACGCCGCCCAGGCCGGGCTGACCGGCCTCATCGTGGTCGGCGAGGAGGCGGGCCCCATCCTCACCGGGGCCAAGGCCGAGCCGTCCTGGGGCGGCGAGCTGATCCACGCCGCCGACGCGAGCGCAGCCCTGGACGCGCTCGGGCACCGGCTGGCCCCGGGCGACGTTGTGCTGGTCAAGGCATCACGCTCGGCGGGCCTGGAGCGGGTCGCGCTCGCCCTGACGGGGACAGCACAGCCGGGGACAGCGCAGCCGGGGATCGGCACAGCCGGGGACAGCACAGCCGGGGACAGCACAGCCGGGGGCGGCGCAGTGAGGACCATCCTGTTCGCGGCGGGAGTCTCGCTGCTGCTGTCGCTGTTCGGCACGCCGCTGGCGATCCGGATCTTCTCCCGGCGCGGCTACGGCCAGCTGATCCGGGAGGAGGGCCCGGCCGGCCACGCGACCAAGCGCGGCACCCCGACCATGGGCGGGACCGTCATCGTGATCGCGGCGGTGGTCGGGTATTTCACCGGCAACATCTTCACCGGCCAGGAGCCGTCCGTCTCCGGCGTGCTGGTCTTGTTCCTCATGGTGGGCCTGGGCGTGGTCGGCTTCCTCGACGACTTCATCAAGATCTACAAACAGCGCAGCCTGGGCCTGCGCAGCGGCGCGAAGCTGGCCGGCCAGGCCGTGGTCGGCGCGGTGTTCGCGCTGCTCGTGGTCCAGCAGCACTTCGCCGACGGGTACGACCTGACGCCCGCCGACGCGCACCTGTCGTTCCTGCGTGACTTCGGGCCGCCGATCGGCGTCACCGCGTTCATGCTGTGGATCGTCTTCCTGATCGCCGGCACCTCCAACGCGGTCAACCTGACCGACGGCCTGGACGGCCTGGCCACCGGCTGCGCCTGCCTGGTGCTCGCCGCCTTCGTCCTGATCGGCAACTGGCAGCTGCGCAACGACTGCACCGCATTCCTCGCCCCGCACTGCTACTCCGTGCGCGACCCGCTGGACCTCGCGGTCGTCGCGGCTTCGGTACTCGGTGCGTGCTTCGGTTTCCTGTGGTGGAACGCGCCGCCCGCCCGGATCTTCATGGGTGACACCGGGTCGCTGGCCCTCGGCGGCGTCCTGGCCGGCCTGGCCGTGTGCACCAAGACCCAGCTGCTGCTGGCCATCCTGGGCGGCATCTTCGTGGTCATCGCCCTGTCCGTCATCATCCAGGTCGGCTCGTTCAAGATGACCGGCCGCCGGGTGTTCCGGATGGCACCGCTGCAGCACCACTTCGAGCTGAAGGGCTGGGCGGAAACCACGATCGTGATCAGATTCTGGCTGATTTCCGCCATGTTCGTGGCGCTCGGGCTCGGCATCTTCTACGTGGAGTGGATGCCCAAGTAGTTCCCCCGGACTAATACTGCGCGACACGCGCCGGATGTCCCCGGCCCGGCGGCCCGCGGGACCGAGACTTGGATAATGGTCTCCGAGGTGTCGGCGGATGTGTCCCGCCCGGGCACGGGCAGCCCAGGGTCGTGGAACGAGACGACGCGGGGCCGCCTGTCGGCCCGGCTGGCCTTCCTGGACCGGCCGCTCACCTCCTTCTACCTCGTCCTCGGCATCACCACGCTGCTGCTGGCCCTCGGCCTGGTCATGGTGTTGTCCACCTCCTCCGCGTACAACCTCATGCAGGGCGCCTCGCCCTGGTCCGGCCTCCAGCACCAGCTGTTCGGCGTGCTGGTCGGGCTGCCTTGCATGTGGCTCGCGGCCAGGTCTTCGCCCCGCCGGTTCCGCGCGGCGGCGTACCCGCTGATGTTCATCGCGCTGCTCGGGCTGGTCGTGGTGCTGTTCGTGACCCAGCCGCCCGGCAACGGCGGCGCGGCCCGCTGGATACAGGTCAGCGGCATTCAGTTCCAGCCGTCCGAGCTGGCCAAGTTCGCGTTCCTGCTGTGGGGCGCCGACCTGCTCGCCCGCAAGGACAAGCTGGGCCAGCTGGAGGACTGGCGGCAGCTGCTCATCCCGCTGCTGCCCGGCGTCGGCATCCTCGCCATGCTGGTCATGCTCGGTGACGACCTGGGCACCACGTTCATCCTGCTGGTCATCTTCCTGGCCCTGCTGTGGATCATCGGCACTCCGGGCCGGGTCTTCCTGGGGGTCCTGGCCGCGATCGGCCTCGCGCTGCTGATCATGATCGTGGTCGCGCCGTACCGGCTGAAGCGGCTGACCGGCTACCTGGGCCCCGCGGGCAGCCCGGTCGGCCCCAACCAGCAGAGCATCCAGGGCAAGTGGGCGGTGGGCTCGGGCGGCTGGTTCGGCGTGGGCCTCGGCGCCAGCCGGGAGAAATGGGGCTGGGTCCCGGAATCCACCACCGACTTCATCTTCGCGATCCTCGGCGAGGAACTGGGCCTGATCGGGACGCTGTGCGTGACGTTCCTCTACGGCGGCCTGGCCTACGCCGGGCTGCGGATCGCCCGGCGGGTGCAGGACACGTTCATGCGGCTGGCCGCCGGGGCCGCCACCGCCTGGATCGTGGTCCAGGCGGTGGTGAACATCTGTGCGGTCCTGGGCATGCTGCCGATTACCGGGGTGCCGCTGCCCCTGATCTCCGAGGGCCTGTCCTCGCTGCTCGTGACCATGGTGGCGCTCGGCATGCTGATGTCGTTCGCGAAACGGGAACCGGGTGCGGCGCAGGCCCTTGCCGAGGCTGGCCCCGGCGTGCCGCTCCGGGTCCTAAGCTGGCTGGGCCTGGCCGGCCGGCGGGAGAAGCCAGCCGCGCCCGGGCGCCGTCGGTGAGAAAGGGAGTGCCGGGCGATGAGCGTCGTACTCGCGGGCGGGGGGACCGCGGGCCATATCGAGCCTGCGCTGGCCCTCGCCGATGCGCTGCGCCGGGCTGACCCGCAGCTCAGCATCGTGTGTCTCGGAACCGAGCGGGGCCTGGAGACCAGGCTGGTGCCGTTGCGCGGCTATGAGCTGGCGCTGATCCCGCCGGTCCCGCTGCCCCGCCAGCTGACCCCGCAGCTGCTCGGGGTGCCTGGCCGGCTCAGCGCCTCGGTGGGCGCCGCGGCGCGGGTGCTGGACCAGGCCCGCGCGGACGTGCTGGTGGGATTCGGCGGCTACGTGGCCACGCCGGGCTACCTGGCCGCGCGTCGCCACCACGTGCCGATCGTGGTGCACGAGGCCAACGCCCGGCCCGGGCTGGCCAACCGGCTCGGCGCGCGCTTCACCACGCACGTCTTCACCGGCCAGCCCGACACCAAGCTCCCGCACGCCACCTACATCGGGATCCCGCTGCGCCACGAGATCGCCACCCTGGACCGGCTGGCCCTGGCGGACAAGGCCCGGGCGCACTTCGGGCTGCGGCCGGACCTGCCGGTGCTGCTGGTCACCGGCGGCTCGCAGGGCGCCCGCTCGCTCAACTACGCGGTGCTGGACGCGGCCGACTCGATCCGCGCGGCCGGCATCCAGGTGCTGCACATTCTCGGGCCGCGCAGCGACATCGACGTCCAGCTGCCCATGGCCGGCCCGCCGTACATCACGCTGCCGTACGTGGACCGGATGGACCTGGCCTATGCGGCGGCCGACTTCGCGATCTGCCGCAGCGGCGCGATGACCTGCGCGGAACTCACCGCGGTGGGCCTGCCCGCGGCCTACGTGCCGCTGCCCCACGGCAACGGCGAGCAGCGGCTCAACGCGGTGCCCATCGAGACCGCCGGCGGCGGGCTGATCATCGCCGACGCGGACCTGAGCCCGGAATGGATCCGCTCCGACCTGCTGCCCATCCTGGTCGACGCGCAGCTCGTGGCGGCCATGTCGCAGGCCGCGTGGGCCATGGGCCACCGCGACACCGACGACAGGCTGGCAGCCGAGGTCCTCGGCATCGTCCGGGACCGGGCCCAGAGCCACTCGCGTGGCCGGGGCGGGGCGGGCCATGCCGGGGGAGGTCACGCCGGCGGAGGCCACGCCGGGGGCCGGGGCGGTGCTGGCGGGGGCAGGCGCAGGGCGTGAACGAGCAGCAGATGAGAGGGGCAGCATGGGCCTGGTAACCCCGGTGGACCCGGTCCCGGTCGGGCAGCTCGGCCGGGTGCACTTCACCGGCATCGGCGGGGCGGGCATGTCCGGGATCGCCCGGATCATGCTGGCCCGGGGAGTCCGCGTGTCCGGCAGTGACGCGGCCGGCTCGGCGCTGCTCGACGAGCTGTCCCTGCTCGGCGCGGACATCCGCGTCGGGCACGACGCCGCGAACGTCGCCGGGGCGGACACGCTCGTCGTGTCCACCGCCATCCGGCCGGACAACCCCGAGCTGGTGGCCGCCCGGGAGGGCGGCCTGCGCGTGCTGCACCGGGCGGCCGCGCTGGCCTCGGTGATGCTCGGCCGCCGGAGCGTCGCGGTGGCCGGCACGCACGGCAAGACCACCACCACGTCCATGCTCACCACCGTGCTGCGGTACTGCGGCGCCGACCCGTCCTACGTGATCGGCGGCATCCTCACCGAGACCAGCCTCGGCGCGGACGAGGGCAGCGGCGAGCTGTTCGTGGCCGAGGCCGACGAGAGCGACGGCTCGTTCCTCATGCTCTCGCCCGAGGCGGCCATCGTGACCTGCGTGGAAGCCGACCACCTGGACAATTACGCCGGCCTGGCCGAGATCGAGGTCGCGTTCGGCCAGTTTGCCGGGCGCATCGCCGCGGGCGGCCTGCTGGTCGCCTGCGCCGATGACCCGGGTGCCCGGGCCCTGGCCGACGCGGCCCGGGAATTCCCGCTGCGGGTCCGGACCTACGGCGAGTCGGCGGACGCGGACTACCGGGTCAGTGCCGTGCTGCCGCGCGGCATGGCGGTCGGCTTCGAGGTCAGTGCCGGCCCACCGGCGCGGGAGGCCGAGCTCGCCGCGCGGGTGCAGCTGGGCGTCCCCGGCCGGCACAATGCCCTCAACGCCGCAGCAGTGCTGGCCACGTGCCTGGAACTGGGCTTTCCGGCGGACGCGGTGACCCGCGGGCTGGGCACCTACCGCGGGGCGCGGCGCCGCCTGGAGCTCAAGGGCGAGGCCGACGGGGTGCGGGTGCTGGACAGCTACGCGCACCATCCCACCGAGGTGGCCGCTGACCTCGCGGCCGCGCGGGACATCGCGGACGGGGGCCGGGTCATCGCCATCTTCCAGCCCCACCTGTTCAGCCGGACCCGCATCTTCGCGGGGGAGCTGGGGACCGCCCTCGGCCGGGCGGACGAGGCGTTCGTGCTGGACGTCTATCCGGCCCGCGAGGATCCGGAGCCCGGCGTCACCGGGGAGCTGGTCGCGGTGGCCGTGCCCGGCGCCCGGGCGCATTTCGTGCCGGACCGCGGGGCCGTGCCCGGCGCCGTGGCGGCCACGGCGAAGCCCGGCGACCTGGTCCTGACCATGGGTGCCGGCGACGTCACCGCGCTGGGCCAGCCGGTTCTCGACGCGCTGCGCGCTCGCGGGGGGCCGGCTGGATGACCAGCCAGGCCGGGGACGTCACGCAGCAGGGCGCCGGGGGGCCAGGCGGCGCGGGCCCGGATGCCGCCCGCCCGGGCTCACCCGTGGCCCGGCCGCCGCATACGCCGTGGCGGGCGGTCTTCTTCGCGCTGGCTGCGGTGGCCATCGTGGCCGGTGTGGCCTGGGCCCTGCTCGAGTCACGGTTCTTCGTCGTCCGCTCGGTCCAGGTGACCGGCACGCACCTGGTCACCGGGGCCGAGGTCCGGTCGGCTGCAGCCATCCCGCCCGGGCTGCCGCTGATCAGGGTGAACGGCGCCGCGGTCGCCCACCGGGTCGAGCAGATCCGCCAGGTCGAGTCGGCCCGGGTCAGCCGGGACTGGCCGGACGGGATCACGATCGCCGTCACCGAGCGCACGCCCGCCCTGGCCGTGCGGACCGGGAACGGTTACCAGCTGATCGACCGCTTCGGCGTCGCCGTGGAGTCAGCCTCCCGGCGGCCGGCCAGCCTGCCCGCCTTGCAGGTGGCGGCCGGGCCGGGCCCGGTCCCGCCGTCCGTCCCGGCGCTGCGGGGCAGCCCGGCGGTGTACGCGGCGGCGGTGGTCCTCCACGAGCTGCCGCGCTATCTCGCCCGGTCGGTACTGAGCGTGCAAGCGCCGAGTGCGTCCGAGGTGACCCTCAAGCTCGCCCGCGGGATCACCGTGGTGTGGGGCGGTACGGACCGGCCGGCCGAGAAGGCCAGGGAACTCGCCCTGCTGATGCGCACGAATGCGCGGACCTACAACGTCAGTGCCCCGGGGACCGCGGTGACCGGCGGGTGAATGGCGGCCGGGAATACCGGGGCAGGCGGCGACACGCCGGCCCGGTTCGCGCGTGGCTAGTTGACCCTGCCCCCGTCCAACCCTACTGTCCGTATCAATCGCCAGGATGACATAACTGTAAATCTCAACTTGAGAGTGAGGGTTAACTTACTGGAAATCACGCAGCGTGCCCGGCCGGATCAATTGGGGGCGATTTCCGCCAGGCAGCTGAGACAGTGGTTTCGAAGATGGTTTCCAGGAAAGCGCGCTCTCTCCGGCAGTAAAAGCCGTGTGCAGAACACGACAGAGGCAAACGAGCGGAAAGGTCCCTCCTCGTGGCAGCACCGCAGAACTATTTGGCGGTCATCAAGGTCGTCGGTATCGGTGGGGGCGGCGTCAATGCCGTGAACCGGATGATCGAAGAGGGGCTCAAAGGCGTTGAGTTCATCGCGATCAACACCGACGCGCAGGCGCTCCTGATGAGCGACGCGGACGTCAAGCTGGACGTCGGCCGGGAACTCACCCGCGGGCTCGGCGCCGGGGCCAATCCTGAAGTCGGGGCGCGCGCGGCCGAGGACCACCGGGAGGAGATCGAGGAGGTCATCAAGGGCGCCGACATGGTCTTCGTCACCGCCGGGGAGGGTGGCGGAACCGGAACCGGCGGGGCGCCGATCGTCGCCAACGTGGCCCGCTCGCTGGGCGCGCTGACCATTGGCGTGGTCACCAGGCCGTTCGGATTCGAGGGCAAGCGCCGGGCTTCCCAGGCCGAGCTGGGCATTGAGCGGCTTCGCAACGAGGTCGACACCCTGATCGTCATCCCGAACGACCGGCTGCTGTCTATCTCGGACCGGCACGTCAGCGTGCTGGACGCATTCAAGGCAGCTGACCAGGTCCTGCTCTCCGGTGTCCAGGGAATTACCGACCTGATCACTACGCCCGGGCTGATCAATCTGGACTTCGCCGACGTGAAATCGGTCATGTCCGGGGCGGGCTCGGCGCTGATGGGAATCGGGTCGTCCCGCGGCGACGACCGCAGTGTCGCGGCTGCCGAGATGGCCATCTCCAGCCCGCTGCTTGAGGCGAGCATCGACGGGGCCCATGGTGTTCTGCTCTCCATCCAGGGCGGCTCCGACCTGGGCCTGTTTGAGATCAACGAAGCAGCTCAGCTGGTCTCCAACTCCGCCGCGCCGGAAGCCAACATCATTTTCGGTGCGGTCATCGACGACGCGCTCGGCGATGAGGTCCGGGTCACGGTCATCGCGGCCGGCTTCGACGAGGGCGGCACCCGCCGGGCCCGGCCGCCCCGGGTAGCTTCTGCCTTCACCGCGGATCCCGTCCCGGCGCCCGCCCCCGACACCTACCAGGCCCCGGCGCCCCCGGTGCCCGCCGACGTGTGGGCGGCGCCGTCCGAGCCGGTCAGTGATCCGGAGCCGGAGCCCGTGCCCTCGGGGAGCGCCGGGACGGCCGGCCTGGACCTGGCGGATTCCGCGGACTCAGCCGACCCGGTCACCGAGGACAGCGGGATGGACGCCGTGCCCGCGCCCCGGCCAGCCGACCCGGACCCGGTGGCGGCGCCCCGGACAGACACGGCCGCGGCGGCCCGGGTCTTCGACGCGGCGACCACCCGGCGCCGGTCCGTGGTGTTCGAAGAGGAAGACGAACTCGACGTCCCCGACTTCCTCAAGTAGTGACCGGCCCGACCCGGTGACCGGCCAGGCCGGCGAGCCGGGCGAGCAGGATCCCGGGCGGGACCGGGTCGGCCAGGTGGCCGCCTCACTCGCCCAGGTCCGGGCCCGGATCAGCGCGGCCTGCCAGGCCGCCGGGCGGCCCGCGGACGACGTCACCCTCATCGCCATCACCAAGACCTTCCCGGCCAGCGACATCCGGGTGCTCAGCTCGCTGGGCGTGCGGGACGTGGGGGAGAACCGCGATCAGGAAGCGGCGCCCAAGGCCGCCGAGTGCGCGGACCTGCGTGACCGGCTCACCTGGCATTTCGTGGGGCAGTTGCAGACCAACAAGGTAAGCAGCGTCGTGCAGTACGCCGACGTGATCCATTCGGTGGACCGGGCCCGGCTGGTGACCGCCCTGGGGACGGCGGCCCGGAAGGCCGGCCGCACCCTCACGTGCCTGGTGCAGGTCAGCCTGGACGGGGACCCGGGCCGTGGCGGCGCCACCGCGGCCGACGTCCCCGCCGTGGCGGACGCGGTGGCCCGGGAGGAAGGCCTGGAACTGGGAGGCGTCATGGCTGTGGCGCCGCAGGGCGCCGACCCGCTCACCTCGTTCCGGCGGCTCGCCGATATCGCCGCCCAGCTCCGCACGGTGCACCCGGGGGCGACAGTGATCTCCGCCGGGATGAGCGGGGACCTGGAGGCCGCCATCAGCGCGGGCGCGACACACGTGCGGATCGGTACGGCGTTGCTCGGCGGTCGACCGGGCTTCGTCAGGTAATGTCCGACGCACCGGGGGTGCATGACAGTGATGACGGAGGTCTGACCGATGGCCGGCACGATGCACAAGATGGCGGTCTACCTCGGCCTCGTCGAGGACGATCCGCGGTACGACGACGGCTATGACTCCTATGAGGAGTACGAGGACGAGTACAGCGAGCCGGGCGAGCCTGCCGAGCCCGAGGCCGAGCGTCCCGCCGCCCCCCGCAGCCGCAGCGAATTCGTCATGGATCCTGCCCCGCCCGCGGCCCCGCGGGCCAGCACCCATGTAGCCGGACCGTCCCATGCCGCCGATCTCGCGCGGATCACCACCTTGCACCCGCGTACGTACAATGAAGCTCGTACCATCGGAGAGCACTTCCGTGAGGGCACTCCGGTGATCATGAATCTGACGGAGATGGTTGACAGCGACGCCAAGCGGCTCGTTGACTTCGCCGCAGGCTTGATCTTCGGCCTGCACGGAAGCATCGACCGCGTGACGAACAGGGTCTTCCTGTTGTGCCCGGCCAACGTCGAGGTGACGGCGGAGGACAAGGCCCGGATAGCTGAACGAGGCTTCTTCAATCAGAGTTAGACGCTCAGGAGTACCGGCACAGTCGGTGGCGAGCACGCGGCGCAGGCACCCGCGGTAGCCATCCCGGTGCCCGTCAAGGCAGCGCCGGTGAAGGCAGGGCAGGGTTGTGGGGATAGTAAAGATCGTTCTGTTCTACGCGCTTACGATCTATTTCGTGCTTCTCATCGGCCGGCTGATCCTCAGCTGGATCCAGGCATTCTCACGGCCGCCGGACCGGTGGCAGCCCAAGGGGATCGTGCTCATCCTGGCCGAAGTGGTCTTTACTGCCACTGACCCGCCACTGAGATTGCTAAGACGCGTCATCCCCACGGTCCGGATCGGTAGTCTGGCCTTGGACCTCAGCTTCATGGTGCTCTTCTTCGTAGTCATTTTCGCGATGCAGGCCGTGCAGCTGCTCTGATCGGGTAGCGTCCGACAGGAACACCGTTCAAGCGTGCCGAGGAGACGAGATGCCGCTGACGCCCGCGGATGTGCGAAACAAGCAGTTCAGTACCACCAGGCTCAGGCCCGGCTACGACGAGGAAGAGGTTGACGCCTTCCTCGACGAGGTCGAGGTCGAGCTCGACCGGCTGATCCAGGAGAACGAAGAACTCCGGGCGAAGCTGGCCGAGAGCCTGCGGGGGGGCAAGGTACCGATGTCCGCGCTCAGCTCGCCCCTTGCCGACCCGACACCGGAGATGATGGCGCCCGAACCGCCGCGCCCTGAGCCTGAGCGCAGGCCAGAGCCGCCGATGATGGGCATGCCGCCGGCCGAGGACAACATGGACACGGCCGCGCGCGTGCTGGCCCTCGCGCAGCAGACCGCCGACCAGGCGATCGCCGATGCGCGCCGCGAGGCCGACGAGACGCTCGGCCGGGCCCGCCGTGAGGCCGATGACATCCTGGGCAAGGCCCGCCGTCAGGCGGAGCAGATCACCAGCGATGCCCGGGCCCGCGCGGAAAGCCTCGAGCGGGACGCCCAGGAGCGGCACCGCCAGGCCATGGGCTCCCTGGTCCAGCAGCGTGAAGAGCTGGAGCGGCGGGTTGATGACCTGCGGGCCTTCGAGCGGGAGTACCGCAGCAGGCTGAAGGCGTACCTGGAAGGGCAGATGCGTGACCTGGAGGCAGGCGCGACCGACAGTGGCGCGTTCCCGGCCATGGGTAGCGGTCCTGACTCGTCCGTGTCCTCGGGGATGTCCCGCATGGAGGCCAGGAATGGCCAGCAGTCCATCGCCAGCGCCTACGCCGGTGCGCCGGAGCCTGTGTCGCACGGCGGGTTCCACCCGTCGGATGGCTCACCGCACGACCACCGGTAGCCGGTTAGCCAGCCCGGCAGCGGTTAGCCAGACCAAGCGCGTTTCCTTCTCGGTTGGCAGCATGACCCGCACAGCCCACGGAGAGCGCTCGTGATCAAGACGAGCGCTCTCCTGGTGGTCCTGGCGATCGGCCTGCTCGTGGCCGGTGTCCTCGCCAGCAGCTTGCCGATGGTGTACGTCTCCATCGGGGTCTGTGCGGTCGCGGCGCTGCTCCTGGCGGCTGGGGTCCTGTCGCACTGGTCGGAGATATTCGGCCGGCGTGAGCCCCGGCCGTCCAGGGTGCAGCCGTCCTGGTCAGAGCCGCAGATGCAGGTCAGTGCGCCGGTACTGGCCGGCGCTCAGGCCGCTGGTGCTCAGGTCACGCGAGCCCAGGTCACGGGAGCCCAGACCGCGGCGGCCGGGACTGCCGGTGCCCAGACTGCGGGTGCCCAGACCGGGGCCCAGGCCCGGGGTACCGCCGCACGTGAAGAGCGGCGCTCCCGGCGCGGGGCGGCCGCCGGACGTTCGCCCGCTTCCCCCGCCGAGGTGGTGACTTCCCAGGCCGAGTCCGCCGTCCGGGGGCGGGGTGACGACCTGTGGGAGCGGGTCGAGGAGGAACTCGGAACCGCGGGCAAGCGCGACACGGGCGCGCTGAGCTGGCCCGCCACCGAGATCCCGGTTCTGCGTGAACCGGCCGGCCCGCCAGAGGAAGCCGCCCCGCCGGGTGTGCCCGCCGCGGGGAGCAGCGCCTGGATATGGGGCCGGGGGGCAGGCTGGCAGCCACCTGAAACCCCGGATGAGGCTTGGCCACCGCCCGCGGCTGCCTTCGCAGGGTCACCGGCCCGCCCGGAGCGGGCCACCACCGACGCGGACGGCTCCGATGGGGCCGTCCAGGACGTGGACGGCCCGGACCAGGAGACTGGCCAGCCAGAATCCGCGGCGCCCGCCAGATCCGCCCGGGCGGCTGACGAAGCAGCCCCGGAGTCTGTGGACGACGAGGCCGCTGAGCAGGCTCCGCAAACCGCGCCCGCGAAGCCGGATACCTGGGACGAGCGGCCACGGTGGATCATCTCGGTCGGGGACGCCGCCCCAGCGTGGCCCGTGCCGGACAGCGCCGTCTCCGCGCCTCCCGCCACCGAGCGCACCACCGGGGCTGCCGCTGGCCAGCCGGCGGCCGGTAAGCCTGGGCGGCCGGCTCAGAGCCCGGCTGGCCGGGGAAGCCGGAGGCTGCAGAGCCCAAGCCTGCCGAAACCAAGCCTGCTGAGACCCAAGGCTGCAGAGCCCAAGGCTGCTGAAACCAAGGGTTCGAAGCCCGGGGCTGCAGAGCCAGAGGCTGCAGAGCCCAAGGCTGCAGAGCCGGAGCCCACGACGGCCGCGGTCGCTGCCTCAGCCGGTCAGGACGCTCCGGCCAAGGCCCCGGCCGGGCCGGAGCCCGCATCCCGGGAACCCGCCGCGGATGTCCCGCAAGCCGAGGAGCCTACGGCGGGGGAGTCCGCCGCTGACGACTCCGCGGCTGAAGAGTCCGCGGCTGACGAGTCCGCGGCTGAGGACTCCGCGGCTGAAGAGTCCGCGGCTCAAGAGTCCGGGGCCGGGGACTCCGCCGCTGACGAGTCCGCGGATGGGGAACCCGCCGCCGACGGTCCGGCCGGGAAGCCCGCACCGGGGCGGATCGAGGTGACCGTGGTGCCCGGGGTGGCCCGCTATCACCGCAGCGAATGCATCCTGATCAGGTTCCTCGGCGACGGTGACCTGGACATCATGACCAGGCAGGAAGCCGAGGAAGCCAAGTTCGCGGCCTGCCGCGCCTGCCAGCCTGACCAGATCGGAGCCTAACCCGGGCCGCCCGGCGTCCCCCGCCCGCATGGGCAGGGGAGCCGGCGGTGGGTGGTCAGGCCCGGGCCAGCCAGAAGATCAGGCCCAGATCCGGCTCGGCGTGCTGGTGCGCGCCCCCGGCCGGGTCCGTGTCCGCGGGAGTCGCGGGACCGAACTGGTCGGCCAGCACCTCACTCGCGATCAGCTGCCCGTGCTCGGTCAGCGCGGCGGCCAGGTCCGGGTCGCTGGCTTCCCAGTGCACGGTGATCCGGTCACTCACGTACAGCCCGTCGGACTTGCGAGCGTCCTGGATCAGCCTGATGACTTCCCGGGCCAGCCCTTCACGGCGCAGTTCCGGGGTGATGGACACCTCGATGCCGACGGTCTCCCCGCCCTCAGACGCGACGGTCCAGCCCTCCCGCGGGGTCTGGGTCACGACCACGTCATCCGGGCCGAGGGCGACCGGACTGCCGTCCACCTCGACCGAGACCTTGCCCGCCGACCTCAGCTCGGCGGCCAGCGCCGACGGCTCGGCCGCGGTGATCGCCGCCGCGACCGCCTTCGTCCCCTTCCCGAACCGGCGGCCCAGGGTGCGGAAGTTCGGCTTCACCACGTGATCGACGAGGTCTTCACCGACGGCGGCCATCGATTCCAGCCCGCGGACGTTCAGCTCGCGCGCCACCTCGGCGCGGAGCCCGGGAGCCAGCTCGCCGAACCCGGCCGCGCTCACCACGGCCCGGGGGAGCGGCTGGCGGACCGGGACGGAGGCGGCGGCGCGGGCCGACCGGCCCAGTTCCACCAGCCGCCTGGTCAGCGCCATCTGCGTGGACAGCCGGGAGTCGATGAGCGCCTGGTCCACGGCGGGCCAGCTGGCCAGGTGCACGGACTCCGGGTCGTCCGGGCCGCGCAGCACGGTCCAGACATGGTCGGCCAGGAACGGGGTGAGCGGCGCCATCAGCCGGGTCAGCACGTGCAGGCTCTCGTACAGCGTGGCGAACGCCGACGACCCGTCCGGCGTGCCCGGCCCTTCCCAGAACCGCCGCCGGGAGCGGCGCACGTACCAGTTCGACAGGTCGTCGATGAACGTGGCCAGCCGGCGGCCCGCAGCCGCGGTGTCGAAACCCTCCAGGCAGGCCGTCACCTCATCAGCCGTGGCATGGAGTTCGCTGAGCAGCCAGCGGTCCAGCAGCGGCCGGTCCGCGGCGGCCGGGGCCTCCGCGGCCTGCGCCGGTCCCCACGCCTGGCCCTGGGCCGCGGCCGCGTTGGCGTACAGCACCAGGAACGACACCGTGTTCCAGTAGGTGAGGAGCACCTTGCGGACGATCTCGTCCAGTGCGGTATCGCCGATCCGCCGGGTGGACCAGGGGGAGCCCGAGGCCGCGAAGAACCAGCGGGTCGCGTCGGCCCCATGCGCCTCCATCAGCGGCAGCGGCTCGAGCACGTTGCCCAGGTGCTTGCTCATCTTGCGGCCGCGCTCGTCCACCACCAGGCCGAGGCAGACCACGTTCTCGTAGGCGTTCCGGCCGAAGACCAGGCAGCCCACCGCCATCAGCGAGTAGAACCAGCCGCGGGTCTGGTCGATCGCCTCGCAGATGAACTGCGCCGGGTACGTCTGCCGGAACTCCTCGGCGTTCTGCCAGGGCGCGGCGAGCCGGGCGAACGGCATCGACCCGGAGTCGTACCAGGCGTCGATCACTTCCGGCACCCGCTGGGCTTCGCCGCCGCACTGCGGGCAGGTCAGCGTGACCTCGTCCACGTACGGGCGGTGCGGGTCCAGCCCGGACAGATCCCGCCCGGCGAGCTCGCTGAGCTCGGCGAGCGACCCGACACAGGTGAGGTGCTGCTCGCCGCACTCCCAGATGGGCAGCGGCGTGCCCCAGTAGCGGGTCCGGGACAGCGCCCAGTCCACGTTGTTGCGCAGCCACTCGCCGTACCGGCCGTTCTTGATCGTCGGCGGCTGCCAGTTGGTCCGCTCGTTCTCGGCGAGCATCAGGTCCTTGACCTGGGTGGTCCGGATGTACCAGGACGGCAGCGCGTAGTACAGCAGCGGCGTGTGGCACCGCCAGCAGTGCGGGTAGCTGTGCTCGTACTGCTCGACCCGGAACAGCAGGCCCCGCTCGGTCAGGTCGCGGACCAGCGGCTCGTCTGCGTCCTTGAAGAACAGGCCGCCGACCAGCGGGATCCCTTCCTCGAAATGGCCGTCCGGGCGGACCGGGTTCACCACCGGCAGGCCGTGCGCCCGGCCGGTCTCCATGTCGTCGTCGCCGAAGGCCGGCGCCAGGTGCACCAGGCCGGTGCCGTCCTCGGTGGTGACGAAGCCGCCGGGCACGACCCGGTGCGCGCCGGTGATCTCGACCAGGCTGAACGGCGGCCGGTAGGTAGCGCCGACCAGGGCCGCGCCGGGCACCGTGGCCACCACGTGCCAGCCTTCCCCGAGGACCCGGGAGACCAGCTTCTCGGCCACCACCACGGTGTCGCCGTCACCGGGCTTGCGGGCGATCGCGTAGCTCTCGCCGGGGTGGACGGCCACCGCGGTGTTGGAGACCAGGGTCCACGGGGTGGTGGTCCACACCAGCAGGTCCGCCCCGTCCAGCAGCGGGTTGGCCCCGTCCGGCAGGCTGGCCAGCGGGAACCGGACAGTCACCGCCGGGTCGGTGACCAGGCGGTACACGTCAGGCTGGCCCATCTCGTGGTCCGACAGGGGTGTCTCGCACCGCGGGCAGTACGGGCTGATCCGGAAGTCCCTGACCAGCAGGCCCTTGGTGAAGATCTCCTTCAGGGACCACCACACCGACTCGATGTAGCTGGTGTCCATGGTCCGGTAGGCGTGCTGGAGGTCTACCCAGTAGCCCAGCCGGACGGTGAGCTCCTCGAAGGCGTCCACGTGCCGCTGCGCCGACTCACGGCAGCGGGCGTTGAAATCGGCGATCCCGTAGCTCTCGATCGCTTTCTTGCCGGACAGCCCGAGTTCGCGCTCCACGGCCACCTCGACCGGAAGCCCGTGGCAGTCCCAGCCGGCCTGGCGCGGGACGTGGAACCCCTGCATGGTCTTGAACCGGGGGAAGACGTCCTTGAACACCCGGGCCTCGATGTGGTGCACCCCGGGCATGCCGTTGGTGGTCGGCGGCCCCTCGTAGAAGGTCCAGAGGGGCCGGCCCTCGGTGGCCTCCAGCGACCGCTCGAAGAACTGGCCGTCCTGCCAGCGGGCCAGGACCTCGTGCTCCATGGCGGGCAGGTCGATGGCTGGGGGCAGGTCCGGGAAGTAGCGCGCGCTGCCTGCCTGCGCGGTGTCGCCTGGCTGCGCGGTGTCGCCTGCGTGCGCGTCGTCTCTGGGCGCCATGAGCGGTGGTCCTCCTGCGGAGCGCTCGCGGGCTGGCCATCCGCCCGGTCGCGCGGCTTCGCTGGAGGGACGAGGCGCGCCGGCGGCGGCCCCGCGGTACCACCCTCCTTGGCCGCGGACCCGTCGGGAACGCGACCCTCTCTCTTGATGTCTCGCTGCCGGGTCTACTGGGCTCGCGGGCCCCGGTGGCTGCTGATTGCTACCGCGCAACGTGGCCCGCTGCTGTTCTTCCGGCGGCTCTGGGGTGATCTGGTCCGCTGGCCTGCCCCCGGGCTCACACCATCCCCGGGTCGCTCCTGGCCGCCTGCTGCGGCAGCTGTCCCCATCAACGCCTTGCCGACACCTTCAACGATAGCGGATGCCCCGCCCAGCAGCCGACGCCATTTCCCTGCCCTCCCGGTCAGGGCGCGCACCGTCAGGGAGTACACCGTCAGGGAGCGCCGGGTCAGGGAGCGCACCGTTCAGGGGGCACAGTGATCCGGGCCGGCCGGGGCGAGGTCCAGGGCGGGGTTGCGGTCGAAGAAACCCGCGGGCCGCAGGGTGAAGCCCGTGTACTCCACCGGCATCACCGGGAAGTCCTCCGGCCGGCAGAAATGTGTCACGCCCACCGTGTGCCACAGCGCGATGCCGGTGTCGGTGACTGGCCGGTCCGCCGCGGTCCAGGCGGGCAGCCCGGCACCTCCCGGATGCTGATTCGGGAACTCCCCGGCCGCCCGCACCTCGTCGTCGCGGGCCGGGGTCACCCAGAGGTGGCGGGTGGCGAACGCGGCGCGGGACGCGATAGCCGCGGACGGCTGGGCCAGCAGCGGCGCGCTGGCGTGCGTGGGTACCAGGCTGTACCCGACCGGCTCGCCGCAGGCGTTCCGCTCGCCGTGGTTGACGATCTTCCAGGACCGGCTGCGCTCGGGCGCGGCCATCCGCTGGGCGGAAGATTCGGTCTCCAGCAGGGTTTCCCGGACCGTGAACGCGTTCCCGTACGGGTTGGCAGGCCCCGCCGGGACGGGCACCGCGTCCACCTCGTAGACCGAGTTGGCCGGGCCGTCCAGGCACATGTCCAGGCGGAAGCTGAACAGGTGCTGATGATGGGGACCGGCCAGCTCCGGGGTGACCGGGTTGGCGTAACTGGCCCGGGTTCCCGGCCGCACCGCCTGGGTCTGGATGATCCCGGTCAGCTTCACCTCGGCCTGGATCGTGCCGTCCAGGTAGAAGTACCAGAAGAAGCCGTACTCGTAGTTGCCGACGGTGGCGATGGACGACACGACCATGCGCCGCGAGCGGCGGGTCTCCGCCGCCTGGTTCGCCGCGTCACGGTGCATCCACAGCACCCCGTAGTCCTCTTCGTGCAGGCAGACGGCCTGGGGCAGGACGCTCGCCGCCCCGTCCTCATCGACGGCCACCGCGTCCAGGTAGACGATCTCGCCCAGGCACTCGCACCCGAGTTCCAGCGGGTTGGCCATCTTGCCCAGGCCGACATCGCCGGCGTCGAAGGCGTTCTTCCACCAGTGGTTCATCGCGGTGGAGCCGTACGGCACGACCATCTCGGACAGGCTGGCCCGGTAGATGATGGGCCGCAGCCGCCCCTGGTCGCGGTAGCCGATCTGGTGCAGGACCAGCCCCTCGATCGGGTGCAGCGAGACCCGCATCTGCCAGGGTCCCCAGGTCAGGCACCCGTCGTCCACGCTGAACCCGGGCCCGTCGGGCTGCAGGATCTGCAGCGCCGACAGGTGGCGGAGTTCGCCGGCGCTGGCTGTGTCGTACCGGCCGGGGTCCTGGGGAACCGGCACCACCTCACCATCCTCGATCGCCAGGATCTCGCCGGTGTCGCGGTCCGCCACGGCGACCAGGTTCTCGACCGGCCGGGCGTACGGATTGCTGCCCGGGCCGTCGAGCAGGTAGGCCACCCCGCGGGCCAGCCGGCGCCCGGAGGCGTCGATCTCCAGCCCGAAGTTGCTGGCCGGCCAGGGATCCACCTGGACCAGTGACATGTCGGTGATCCCGCGCCGGGCCAGCGCGGCCCGGAAACCCGGATCGGCCTTGATCCGCTCGCTGTCCGCCATCCATTCTTCGGCCATGAGCGGTGGCTGGACGTCCGGGACCAGGACCTTCCTGACTACCTCGGCCTTATCCAGGGAGACGGTGATGACCCAGGTCTGCCCGGCGGGCCGCTCGTACAGGACGCAGCGGGCCTCCCGGGGCAGCGGGCGGCCGTCCCAGGCCAGGACCTCGCGCTTGGCTGGCTCGGCCAGGGCACAGTAGACGAGCCGGGTCCCGGGGCCCGCGGCGGCGAGCGCGAGCCGGCTGGCCTGGCCGGCCTCGTCGGCCGTGAGCGGGGCCAGGGGGTGACGGACCGAGGTGAGTGGCGAGTCGGTGGTGGCCTGGGCCATCAGGATCTCCGTCCGGGAGCCGGGGGTTTCTTCTTCCCTAGTATCAGGGGACATTTGGTGGCGCGGCCAGGCTGGCTGCCGCGGCCCGGCCGCCGGCGGGGGACGGGCTGGCCGCTGCCGGGATTGAGCGGGTGCTGCCCGGGCTGGACCGGCCGCGGCGGCAGGCCGCCGGGGCTGCGGATTATCGCCGGGCTCAGATGTGTTTGCAGTGCGGGGCAGCCCGATCTATCCTCCGGTGACTGCCCGCCAGTTCAAGATCGATTGGTGGCGCTGGCATAGTGGGACAAGTCGTGTCAAAGGGGGCCGGGATGACAGCAACCGCACGGACGGGCGCCGCGGCTCTACCCGTCCGCCCCGGCGAGAAGCCCTGGACCGAGAAAGAGCTGGCGGAGGTCCGCCAGGAACTCGAGGCCGAGGCGGCCGGGCTGCGCCAGGACATCTCCAGCGCGGAGTCTGAGATCGCGGCCCGGCTCGGTGACGCGGTGGGTGACGCGGGTGACGACTCCGCCGACGCCGGGGCCAAGACGTTCGAGCGCGAGCACGAGCTGGCCCTGACCCAGAACGCCCGTGAACTGCTGGCCCAGACCCAGCGGGTGCTCTCCAAGATCGACGACGGCAGTTACGGCGTCTGCGAATCATGCGGCAAGCCGATCGGGAAGGCACGCCTGCAGGCGTTCCCCCGGGCCACCCTCTGCGTGGCGTGCAAACAGCGCGAGGAACGGCGCTGAACGGCGCGGGAACAGCCGGGGACCCGGATCACGGGGCGGGCGGCCCCGGTCCGGCAGTACGGCCGCGCCGGCTCCGCCTGCTGCTCCTCATTGCCGCGGTAGTTTTCGTTGCGGATCTGGTGTCCAAGACCATCGTGGTGGCCACCTTGTCGCATCGGGCCCCGATCAGGCTGCTCGGCGGGTTCCTGACCCTGCGGGAGCTGCGCAACAGCGGCGCGGCGTTCAGCATCGGCACCTCGGTCACGGTGGTGTTCACGCTGATCGCCCTGGGGGTCATCGTGGCCATCCTGCGCACCGCCCGGCGGCTGCGCAGCATCCCCTGGGCGGTCACGCTCGGGCTGCTGCTCGGCGGGGCGGCCGGGAACCTGGGGGACCGGCTGCTGCGGTCCCCGGGGTTCCTGCGCGGGCACGTGGTGGACTGGATCCAGCTGCCGCACTGGCCGGTGTTCAACGTGGCCGACTCCTGCATCGTCTGCGGCGGGATCCTCGCCGTGCTGCTGGCCGCCCGGGGCATCTCCATCGACGGCACCCGGCACGCGGCCGCCAGCCCGGCCGGAGGCAGCGCGGCCGGCGGCAGCGCCGCCGCCGGCCTCGGTGAAAGCACTCCCGGGGAAGCTGGCCCGCGTGACGAGCCGCCCGGGCCGCGGAGCGCGCTGGATGGCACCCGTCCTGTTCCTGACCGGCCGTCCCCGCCCGGCCTGCCCGGCGAGGGGCGCCCGTGACCGCGGGGGACCAGCGCCGGGTGGCCGTGCCCGAGGGGCTGGACGGCGAGCGGGTCGACGCCGCGCTGGCCCGGATGTTCGGGCTGTCCCGGACGAGTGCCGCGGACCTGGTCACCGGCGGGCAGGTGCTGATCGGAGGGCGCCCGGCGGCCAAGTCGGACCGGGTACCCGCGGGGGAGTGGCTGGACGTCACGCTGCCCGCCCCGGTGTCCACCGCGCCGGTGCCGCGGTCCGTGCCCGGCCTGGACGTGGTGTACGAGGACAGCGACATCGTGGTGGTGGACAAGCCGCCGGGGGTCGCCGCCCACCCCACCCCGGGCTGGACCGGCCCGACCGTGCTGGAAGGGCTGCTGGGGGCGGGCCAGATCCTGGCCACCAGCGGCGCCGCGGAACGCCAGGGCATCGTGCACCGGCTGGACGCGAGCACGTCGGGACTCATGGTGGTGGCCAAGAGCGAGCCCGCCTACCGGGTGCTCAAGCAGGCGTTCCGCGACCGTGAGGTGGACAAGCGGTACCACGCCCTGGTGCAGGGCCACCCGGACCCGCTGCGCGGGACCATCGACGCGCCCCTCGGCCGGCATCCGTCCGGGGACGGCCGGTTCACGGTGGTGGCCGGCGGCCGCCCGAGCGTCACCCACTACGACACGCTCGAGGCCTTCCGCGCGGCCAGCCTGGAGGAGATCATCCTGGAGACCGGGCGGACCCACCAGATCCGGGTGCACATGGCGGCCCTGCGGCATCCCTGCGCGGGCGACCGGCTGTACGGCGCCGACCCGGTCCTCGCCGCCCACCTGGGGCTGACCCGGCAGTGGCTGCACGCGGTCCGGCTGGGGTTCGCGCACCCGGCGGACGGCCGCCGGGTGGACTTCACCAGCGAGTACTCCCCGGACCTCGCCCGCGCGCTGGACATCCTCCGCGCGGAAAGCTGACCAGCCGGATGGCCGTCCGGGACATCCGCCTGTTCGGTGATCCCGTCCTGCGTGAGGTCTGCCGTCCGGTAACCGACTTCGGCCCCGCCCTGGAACGGCTGGTCACCGACCTGATGGACACCTGCCGGCTGCCGGGCCGGGCCGGGCTCGCCGCCCCCCAGATTGGCGTGGACCTGCGGGTGCTCTGCTACAACGTGGAGGGCGACGAGGGGTACCTGGTCAATCCCTGGCTGGTGTCCAGCGAGGGCGGCCAGGACGGCCCGGAGGGCTGCCTGTCGATCCCCGGCCTCTTCGTGCCCACCGCGCGGGCCGGGCAGGCGGTCGTCGCCGGGGTGGACATGACCGGCCAGCCCGCCCGGGTCGAGGGCGGCGATCTGCTGGCCCGGTGCCTGCAGCACGAGCTCGATCACCTCGACGGGCACCTGTTCCTCGACCGCCTTCCCCCCGCCGAGCGGCGCCAGGCGCTGCGGGCCCTCCGCGAGCGGCTGAGCGGCCCGGGGCTGGCTGGCCCGGGATCGGGCGGATCCTCCTGAGCCAGGCGGGGCGGTAGTTAGCGGAGCTCGCGGAACAGGCCGCGCAGCCGCTCGAAGGCCGGCTTGGGGGAGTAGTCGTCACGCAGCACGCCGAACTGGTGGAACAGGCTGTCCCGGGAACTGTCCGCGTCGCGCAGCGTGAACAGTTCCCAGTGCGTGACGTTCAGTTCCTCCCGCCGTGCGTGCACGGCCCGCAGGATGGTCTCGAGCACGTCCGCCTGCTGCTCCGGGGTGCGGCCCGGCCCGGTCGGCCAGCCGTTCTCGCAGATCCGGATCGGCGTCCCGGGGCCGATGCCCGCGATCGGCAGCACCTCCTCGCGGAAGCTGCGCAGCAGCCAGTCCACGGCCCCGTCGAGCTGGTCCAGGGCCACCGGCGGCCCGAACACGTCCGGGTACATGTCCAGCCCGGCGTAATCCACCGCGTCCGCGAACGCCGCGCCGCCCAGCCGCGCCACGGCCGGCCAGAACACGCCCCCGGCCGGGTCTATCTCGGGACTTACCGCGAACCCGATGGCTGCCGTGGCGCCGCAGTCCCGTTTCGCGTCCGCGGCGGCCAGCACCCCGCGGACCAGTGCCTCGTCCGCGCGGGGGAAGGCGCCGTCGGCGGCATCCGGGATGCCGGTCAGGTTGGCCTCCCCGGTCACCTGGATCGCGGCCAGCTGATGGCCGTGCCCGCGCACCACGTCGGCGGCGAACCCGGCCCAGCCCGCGACGTCGCCCGCCGGGTCGCGGTAGCACAGCACCAGGTCCCAGGGGATCCCCGCCAGCTCCTGCACCTGGGCCAGCGCGGAAGCCGTCGAAGCGGCCCCGGTCCAGCTCACGTACATCCGCGCCAGCAGCGGCGGCCCGTCGCCCTGCAGGTATTGCACCGCCCTAACGATCTGATCGACGTCATCGGGCGGCCCCGCAGCCACCCCGTCCGGACTGCCGGCCAGGCCCAGCGGGAACATCCCGAACGTCAGCGACTGCGGCACGGGTCAGCACCCTACGCCACGACGGGGCCGGGGGACAGGGTCAGCGCCGGGCGGTCTGCCCGCTCTCTCAGGGCACCGCGCTTTACCCAGGCTTTGCCTGAGGTTCCCAGTCCGTCTACCCTGGTGTCCCAGGAGGCCGGGTCGGAATGCTGCACGTGTCTCTCCTGGGGGAGCAGTCCATCACCGACGACGGGACCGGGATCCGGGCCCGTTCGTCACGCGCGCTTGCCCTCATCGGCTTCCTGGCCATCCATGCGGGCTCCCCCCAGGCCCGGCAGCGGATCGCCGGCCTGTTCTGGCCGGATTCGGCCGACGGGCAGGCCCTGACCAACCTGCGGCGTGAGCTGCATCAGCTTCGCCAGGTCCTGGGCGATGAGCCCTCGCTCATCGTGACGCCCAGGGACCTGTGCTGGTGTGACACCGGGACGTGCCGGGTTGACGTGCGCAGCTTCGAGATCGAGCGCCAGGCCGCCCGGGAGGCCGCCGCGGCTGGTGATGATGACGGAGTTCTCGCGCACGGCGCCCAGGCCCTCGCCCGGTATGGGGGTGACCTCCTGCCCGGCGTGTACGAGGACTGGGTACTGGAGGCCAGGTCAGAGCTGGAACGCCAGTGCGTGGACCTGTGCGACCTGCTGTGCGCCGCCCGCGCCCGGCACGGCGATCTGACCGGGGCGGCAGATGCCGCGCGCCGCCGGATCCGGCTCCAGCCGCTCGAGGAAGTCGGCTACCGCACCCTGATGCAGCTCCTGGCGGACCTGGGCGACCGGGCCGGCGCGGTGAGCACCTATCACCATTGCGCGTCGGTCCTGGAGCGTGAGCTCGCCATCACCCCGGACCAGGCGACCCGGCAGGCCTTCGAGGGCCTGATGGCCCGGCCGGGGTCCGACCCGGGAGGGACGCCATCGCCGCGGACCGGGCCGGCCCCCGGCCGCTCCGGGATCGCCTCGGCCCGGCTGGTCGGCCGGTCCCGCGAACTCGGCGTGCTCCAGGATCTGTGGCGGGGCGCTGTGGCCGGGCAGCCGGGCATGGTCGTGGTCCGCGGGGGTGCCGGTGTGGGGAAGACGCGCCTGGTGACCGAGATCGCGGGACAGGCCCGGGTGCAGGGCGCGGTCGTGGCGGGCAGCCAGTGTTTCGGGACCGCCGGGCGGCTCGCGCTGGCGCCGGTGGCCGACTGGCTCCGCAACCCGGCGGTCCAGGCGGCGACGGCCACCCTCGACGAGGCCTGGCGAGCCGAAGTGGACCGGCTGGTGCCCACCCGGGGTGGCAGCGAGCACGGCGCCGGCTCCAGGGCGGTGGCCGAGGCCTGGCAGCGCCTGCGCTTCTTCGAGGGCCTCGCCCGGGCGCTGCTGGCCGTGGGCCGCCCGATGCTGCTGGTCCTGGACAACATGCAGTGGTGCGACCAGGAAACGCTGGCCTTCCTCACGTTCTGCCTGGGCCTGGCCGGTGAGGCGCAGTTCCTGGTGGCCGGCACGGTACGTGATGACCCGGGTGCCGACGCGGTGCCCGCGGACTGGACCGAGCGGATGCGGGCCACCGGCCTGCTGACCGAGCTGACCCTCAGCCCCTTCGAAGCCGCAGACACGGCCCGTCTGGCCGGGGCGATTGCCGGTGAACCTCTGGCCAAGTCCGACGCGATGCTGCTCCAGGCGGCCACGGGAGGCTTCCCGCTGTACGTGGTCGAGGCGGCGCGCGGCACCGCGGACCGCGGCCATGCGCCCCGTCCTCCCGGCGATCTCAGCGCGGTGCTGCACAACCGGCTCGAGCAGGCCACCCCGGCCGCCCGCGAGGTGGCTGGCCTGGCCGCCGCGGTTGGCCGGGACTTCAGCCTCGACCTGCTCACCGAGGCCAGCGACCTGGACGCCGACGTGGTGGTGGGGGCGGTCGACGAACTGTGGCGGCGCAGGATCATGCGCGAGTTCCGGGACGGCTACGACTTCTCCCACGACTTGCTGCGCGACACGGCCTACGCGCAGGTCAGCCCGCCGAAGCGATGGCTGCTGCACCGGCGCATCGCCCAGAGCCTCGAACTGCAGCATGCCGGAAGCACCGACCTGGTCGCGGCCCAGCTCGCGGAGCAGTACGCCCGGGGCGGGCGGCCGGGCCGCGCGGTGGCCTACTATCGCCGGGCCGCGGAGGTCGCGGCGGACATGTTCGCTCACGCCGAGGCGATCCGGCTGCACAAGGAGGCACTGTCTATCGTCCGCGACCTGCCCCCCGGGAAGGACCGGGACAGCCAGGAACTCGCCGTTCTCGAAGGCCTGGCCGCGCCGCTCAACGCCCGGTATGGCTATTCGTCCCGCGAATTGCAGCAGACGCTCGAGCGCTCGATCCACCTGGCCGGATCGCTGGGCCGCACCGGCTCCAGGGTCAGCGGCATGGTCGCGCTGTGGGGGACGCAGTTCGTCCAGGGACGGACCGCCGACGGGTACCTGACGGCCAGCCGCGCCCTGGCCCTGGCCGACCCCGGCTCCGAGCTGAGCGGCGTGGCTCATTTCGGCGTCGGCGGGTCGTCCATCAGCCTGGGCATGCCCGCGGAGGGCCTGCGGCACCTCGGGATCGCCGCGGAACTGGCGAGTGATGCGGTATCGCTGAGCATCGGCACCCGGCCCAGGGTGCACGGCACGGCGTGGTCGGCCCACGCCCACTGGCTGCTGGGCGACGACGACGCGGCCCTGTCCGCCTCCCGCAACGCCATCGACCTGGCCCGGTCGATCGATCACCCGTACAACCTGGCCGTGGCCCTGGCTTACGCCGGCATCACGTACCAGATGAGCCATGGTACGCCGCGGGGCCCGGATGCGCGCTGGGGCGGGGGAGGCACCCGGGTTCAGGGATACCCCCGAGCTGAGAAGCATCGTCGAGGAGCTGCGTGAGCTCTGCGAGCGGTATGCCTTCGCTTACTACCGCGAGTGGGTGCTGATCCTGGACGGCTGGTCCCGCACGGACGGGTCGGGTATCGCCCTGGCCCGGAAGGGCATCGACCACCTCAGGGCGGAGGGCTCGTTTGCGCGCATGCCGTACTGGCTGTCGCTGCTCGCTGACCTGTCGGTGCGCGACGGCCAGCCCGGCGCCGCCCGGGCCATCCTCGACGCGGCCCTGGCGGCCGCCGCGAATGCCCGGGATGACCTGTGGTGGCTGCCCGAGGTGATGCGGATGCGCGCCGCTTACGACGACGGCCACGCCGCGGTGCTGCGATTGCAGGCCGCCAGGGAGATGGCGTCCGGGCACGGCAGTGTGGCCTTGCTCCGGCGCTGCGAGCGGGACCTCGCCGCGCGGGGTGTCATCCCCCCGGCGGGCAGCGTTCTGCCCGACCGCCTGACCGCGAGCGGCGGCACGCGAACGCTCCGCGAACGCAGGCCACCCTAGCGTCCGGTGTGTCACCAGCCGGTGACGTACCTCAAGGGGGAAATCGCATGACCGCCACATCCGCGCGCACCACCACGCCGCCGTACGCCGACCTGGCCGCCACCGTGCGCGGCGAACTGATCCAGCCGGGAGATCCCGGATACGACGAGGCGCGCGCCGTCTACAACGGCATGATCGACAAGCACCCGGCCGCCATCGTCCGCTGCCGCGACGCCGCCGACGTCATCGCCTGCGTGCGGTTCGCCCGCCAGCACGGAGCCGAGATCGCCGTGCGGGGCGGCGGGCACAACGCGGCCGGCCTGGGGGTGGCCGACGACGCCCTGGTCATCGACCTGTCCGGGCTGCGCAGCACCACGGTCAGCCCTGAGGATCACACCGTCCGCGTCGACGCCGGCTGCACCTGGGGAGATGTTGACCACGCGACCGTCGCGTTCGGCATGGCCACCCCGTCCGGCTTCCTGGCCTCCACCGGCGTGGCCGGCCTGACCCTGGGCGGCGGCATCGGCTACCTGTCCCGCCGCTTCGGCCTCACCGTCGACAACCTCCTCGCCGCCGACGTCGTCCTGGCCGACGGCACGTTCGTGACCGCCAGCGAGAACTCCCACAGTGACCTGTTCTGGGCCCTGCGCGGCGGCGGCGGCAACTTCGGCATCGTCACCTCGTTCACGTTCCGCTGCCACGACATCGGCGAGAACGGCGTGATCATCGGCGGGCCCGTGCTGTACGACATCGCGGATGCTCCCGAGGTGATGCGCTGGTACCGCGAGCTGCTGCCGTCGCTGCCGGAAGAGCTGAGCGGCTGGATCGGCCTGCTCACCATCCCGCCGGCCCCGCCGTTCCCCGAGGAACTCTGGGGCCGCAAGGCCTGCGGCATCGTCTGGTGCTACACCGGGCCACACGACCGGGCCGCGGAGGTGCTCGAGCCGGTGAAGACGTTCGGCTCGCCGTTGCTGGTCGGCCTCATGGAGATGCCGTTCAGCGTGCTGCAGAGCGCGTTCGACGCCCTGTACCCGGCCGGGCTGCAGTGGTACTGGCGGGCCGACTTCTTCAACGAGATCTCCGACGCCGCCATCGAGGTGCACCGCAAGTACGGGGCGCTGCTGCCCACCGGCCACTCCACCATGCACATGTACCCGATCGACGGCGCCGCCAGCCGGGTGGCCGCCGACGCGACCGCCTTCGCCTACCGCGACGGCGGCTGGGCCGGCGTGATCGTCGGCGTCGATCCGGATCCGGCCAACGCCGCCGCGATCTCCCAGTGGGCCAGGGACTACTGGCAGGAGCTGCACCCGACCTCGGCCGGCGGCGCGTACATCAA
The DNA here is from genome assembly GCA_963713815.1 of uncultured Actinomycetes bacterium. GTDB lineage: Bacteria > Actinomycetota > Actinomycetes > Streptosporangiales > Streptosporangiaceae > RYN-230. The sequence goes on along the minus strand of CAVQNH010000031.1, from coordinate 3,328 downwards.
CTTCATGATGAACGAGGGCCAGGACCGGGTGAAGGCGTCCTACCGCGGCAACTACGACCGGCTCGCCCAGGTCAAGCAGCGCTACGACCCGGACAACACGTTCCACGTCAACCAGAACATCCAGCCCGCCGGCGGCTCTGGCAGCTGAGCGGGGTGGTGGCCTGGTGTCATCACCCAACCGGCGGCCAGGCAGCACTCCGCACGTGGCCTTCCGGCGTGAGCCGGGGGCTGCGCCCTGGTCACCGGCTCGTGACCGGCTGGCCAGGGGAGGGGGGTCAGCGGCGGGCGGCCCGCTGCCCGGGGACGGGGGTCCCGGACAGCGGGTCGATTCCGCCGGCGGCCAGGATGTACCAGGCGGTCGTCCCCGTGTGCAGCGAGGCGTACAGGTAGCCGCCCTGGCAATCGGACAGCGTGTCGCGGGAGGCGGCCATGACACCCAGGCCGTCCGCGTTGGGCCCGTCGGCCTGGGCGTGAGCGATGGCCGCCAGGTACGCCGCGGCCTGGGCGGAGTCCCCGGGCTGATCAAGGAGCCGCAGGGCGTCCGCGACGTGGGCGGTGCCCTCGAACCAGACGCCCGTGCGGTCGCCCGTGCAGTAGCTCACCCCGCGGTACCCGGCCGGCGCCACGCCCAGGTTCGCCACGTCCCAGCCCACCGACGCCGCGTACGCGGGATCCCGCAGGGCCAGGTAGGACCAGCTGTTCACGTCCTCGACCTGCGCGCTGTCATTCGGGGTGACGCCGTCATCCGTGGTGCCCAGGTAGAACCGGCCCTGGCCCGGGTCCCACATCGACGCGACGAACCGCCGGGCCCAGGCGGCCCGCTGCGACCACGCCGGGTTGCCGGTCTCCCGGGCCAGCAGCCGGAAGAACGCGTACACATCGATGTTGTGCTCGGTTGACTTCCACGGGATCTTCGCCCCGGTGGCGGTGTCGCCGCCCGTGTAGCCGCCCGCCCCCCGCCCGTCCGAGCACCGCGACTGGATCCAGTCGCCCAGCGCGATCGCGCCGCGCAGGTAGGCCCGGATCCGGGTGGCCGCGTACAGCTGCACGAGAGCCTGCCCGGCCCAGGCCAGGGTGCCGGTGCTGCTGGCCGGGTCGGCGACACCGATGGCGTGCACGTCGACCAGGGGAGCCGGCGCGTACCCGTTGCGCAGCCGGCCGTCGCGGGCGGGATCGTGGGCCTGCAGGTAGACCAGCGCGTTGCCGATGGTCTCGGCCCGGGCTACCCCGCCAGCGGTCCCCTCGGCCAGGTAGGCGTCGATGACGACCGCATTGTCGTACGTGCTCGCGGTGATGTCTCCCCGCTGGCCCAGCAGCCCGCCGGTGTAACTCTGCACGAGCCGCCGGGCCGGGCCGCTGGCCCGCAGGTCCATCATGTGGTCCAGGAACTGGTAGGCCCGGGCCACGCCGCCCGCCAGCCGGCGGGCGGGGCGCGGGGCGGCCGGGGCCACGCCGGCGAGCCGGCCCGCATCCAGGCGCGCAGGTCCTGGCCGCCCGCACGCGGCCGCGGCCGGCGGGCTGGTGTGCAGGATGGTGACGACGAGCAGCGCGATGCCGGCGGCGGCGGCCACCGCGAGGGCTCCCACCCGTTTCACGCGGGCCGCTACTGCGCGGAGATGGGGGTGGTCGCGGACAGCGGGTTGATGCCGCGGGCGGCGAGGATGTACCAGGCGGTGGTGCCGGTGTGCAGCGAGGCGTAGACCGAGTCACCCTCGCAGTCGGTGAGCCCGTCCCTGGACGCGGCCATGATGCCGAGACCGTTCTCGTTCGGGCCGTGAGCCTGCGCGTAGGCGATGTCGGCCAGGTAGGCCGCGGCCTGGGCGGAATCACCCGGCTGGCCGCGGGTCTCCAGGGCGTCGGCGAGATGGGCGGTGCCCTCGAACCAGACGCCCGTCCGGTCGCCGGGGCAGATACTGATCCCGCGCAGCCGCCCCGCCGCCGAGGCCAGGTTCCGCACGTCCCAGCCGACCGACGCGGCGTAGGCGGGGGACCGCAGCGCGAGGTAGGACCAGCTGTTGACGTCCTCGGTCTGGGGGCTGTCGTTCGTGGTCACACCGTCGGCCAGCGTGCCCAGGCTGAACCGGCCCGCGGCCGGGTTCCACATCGAGGCGATGAACGTCCGCGCCGTGGCGGCCCGGGCCGCCCAGGCGGCCAGCCCGCTCTGCCGGCCGAGCAGGCTGAAGAACGCGTACACGTCGATGTTCTGCTCGGTCGACTTCCACCGGAGTGCGGTCCCGGTCTCCGCGTAGCCGCCGGTATAGCCGCCGTGCCCGCGGGTGTCGGCTGAGTTCGCCTGGATCCAGGCGGCCATGTTCTCCGCGCCGCTCAGGTAGGACGGGACCCGGGTCGCCGCGTACAGCTGGAGCAGGGCGTTGCCGGCCCACGCCGCGTCGCCGGTCGTGCGGCTGCCGCTGGCCGGCTGGACGTCGGCCGGGAGATAGAGCGGGGCCGGTGCGTAGTCGTCATACAGGCCCCCGCCCTGGGGCGCGGCCTGGGCCAGCGCGGAGAGCAGCGCGGCGCCGATGGCCTGCGCGCGAGCCCGCCCGTCGGTAGTGCGCTCAGCCAGGTAGGCGTCGATGATCAGGGCATCGTCGTAGATGCTGGAGGACGTGTACTTCTCGGTGCCCAGCACCCCGCCGGTGTAGCTCTGCACCAGGCGCGGGACCGTGCCGGTCGCCTGCATGTCCATCATCTGATTCAGGAACTGGTAGGCGCGGGAGACCCCGGCCGGGGCCTGCGTGGCCTGGCCGGCCAGGCGGTGCCCGGAGGCGGCTGACGCGCGCCCGGTCCCGAGCAGCAGGCCGCTCCCGGCCGCGACGGTGAGGAGCACCGCCGCTGCCCTCCTGAAGCAGCCTGCACGCACGCGTTGTGTCCCCCTCGAGCCGGCGGTCCGTATCCTTCTGCTCACTCTATGCGCTTTTTGTGTTACGCGTAGTTAGGGCACCTCACGGTCGCCTGCGGCGGCAAAACGGGATAACCGGCCATCCGGTGTGGCGGGTCGCCGCGCCTGCGCAGCCTCGGTAGGCTCGACTCCGCCGGGCCGGTGCGCCACTGCCGCGGCGTCCTCCCGCCGGGGAATTCCCCGGCCGGGCAGGCCCTTGACCTAAGGCAACCGGCCGATTCCCCCGGCCCTGGCTGGTGAGTGCCCGCGAGGGTTTTCGTTGCATGCCTTAAAGGAGGCGGTAGTTCGTGACGGCAGCCGCAGCGGACCACACCGGCCACTCCGGCGGGTTTGTGCACCTCCACGTGCACACCGAGTACTCGATGCTGGACGGGGCCGCGCGGCTGAAGGACATGTTCGCCCAGTGCGAGCGCGAGGGCATGTCCG
>CAVQNH010000030.1:0-92558 GCA_963713815.1 uncultured Actinomycetes bacterium | reverse complement strand
GCCAGCATGGGCGGCCAGCGAGCAACTGGTGGTCGTCAGAATCCGATGGCTTCGCGGAGCAGCAGGACGATGCCGCGCCCGGGGTGGGGTTCTGCGTTGAGGATGAGGACGCGGTTGACGGCGCTGGGCTGGCCGTAGACCTTCATGGCGCGGTCGTTTTCCAGCGGGAGGCAGTGGTCTTCGACGCGGCGCAGCGCCGTGCTCAGGTCGGGCACCACCTTCTGCGCCCCGACGACCCAGATTGCGCGGGCGGAGCCGCCGGCGTAGCCGGTTAGCTGGCTTCCGCTGGCCGAAGCGACCACAAGGGAGCCGGTTTCGGTGACCGCGGCAACGCTGCCCACGATGACGTCCGGACTGGCGAGCAGCCTGCGGATCTCGTCCATCTGGGTGGCGCGGTCCATGGTCGTGCCGCGTGACCTGAGGGCGTCGTACCGCCCGCTGTTATTAATGTCCTCCTCGATGCCGGACAGGCGGAGGGTCTCACTGGCCCCGGTGAACACGCTGGCGCCCTCGGGAATCAGGTCTTTGATGCGGGTACGCGCGGCGGCGGCGTCATCGAGGATTTCGACGGCGAAATTTTTTGCCGCCAGCGCAGTGGCCGCCTGCTCCAGGCGCTGCGCGGGCGCCGGGTCGGTGAACAGTGCTGCCGGAATCGGGGTAGTCATGGTGCCTTCCTGGGCTGGTCGTTGTGCTCGTCTGAGCAGTACGACGACGCAGCCCCCCGGAATGTCAGGCGGCGGGCGGCCCTCACAGTCCGGTGCTGTGTCCCGTCTACCTGGGGAGGGGGACTGCGGGCGGGCGGACGGGGAGTCCAGTCATACGGCTACTACGGGGTCTTCGCGCTTATCGCCCTGGAGAGCATGGGGATTCCGCTGCCGGGAGAGACCGCCCTCATCGCCGCCGCGGTCTACGCCGGCGCGACTCATCACCTCAGCATCGTGGTGCTGGTAGCCGTGGCCGCCTCCGCGGCCATCATCGGCGACAACGCCGGATACTGGATCGGCAGGACAGGCGGCCAGCGTCTGGCTGAGCGCTACGGCCGCTTCGTGCGCCTGGACCGGGCAAAGCTCAAGGTCGGGCGGTACCTGTTCGAGACATATGGCATGAAGGTGGTCCTCTTCGGGCGGTTCGTCGCGGTGCTGCGGACCTTCGCAGCGTTTTTCGCCGGGGTCAGCAGGATCCGCTGGTCCCGGTTCCTGGTGCCAACGCGGCTGGCGGCGTGCTGGGGCCAGCTTTTACGCCTTCGGCGCCTACGCGCTGGGCAGCGCCGCGTCGGGCGTGGGCAGCACGATCACCATCGTCGGGTATGTGATCGCCGGCGTCCTGACCGTCGCCACGATCGTGGTGGCGCGACTGTCGCTGCGGTCTCTTGAGCAGCGCGCCGAGGTGGCTTTCCCGGATGAGCAGGCGGGGAGTGTGGCTCAGCCTCAACCCGTAGGAAACTGATCTCACAGGCTGGCACAACACCGTGTCCGCCAGTCGGGGTGCGTGAGTCACGGGAGCGGTCCATGATCCTGGTCGCTGGTGAGAGCCTGATCGATCTGATCGTCGGGGCGGATGACGGGGTGCACGCCAGCCCCGGGGGAGGCCCGTTCAACGCCGCCCGGACCATCGCCCGCCTGGGTCAGCCCGCCCGCTTCCTGGGCCGCTTCTCCGCCGACCCGTTCGGCGACCTGCTCACCGAAAAGCTGGTCCAGGACGGCGTGGAGCTGGCCATCCCTGGCCGGGTCCCGGAACCGACGGCGCTGGCCATCGTGGCGCTCGGCGGCCTGGGCGTACCGGAGTACTGGTTCCACGTCGCCCAGACGGCGACCTTCATGCTGGATCAGCCGACCGCGCGGCAGGCGTTGCGGGCCGACGTCACCGCCCTGCACATCGGCTCCCTCGGGCTCGTCGTGGACCCGATGGCGGCGGAGCTTGAGCGCCTGGTGCAGAGCCTCCCGCCGGAGGTGCTGCTGCTGCTCGACCCGAACTGGCGTCCCCAGGCCATCCCCGATGCGGACGCGCACCGGGCCCGGATCCGCCGCATCCTGCCCCGGACCGACATCCTGAAGACGAGCACCGAGGACCTGTCGTTCCTGGTGCCGGACCGCCGTCCCGCAGAAGCCGCGCGGATCCTCCTCGACTGGGGCGCGCACTGCGTCCTGCTCACTGACGGCCCTTCATCGGTGCGCGCGTTCACCGGGGGCGACCAGCTCGCCATCCAGGTGCCGCCGGTCCAGGTGGTGGACACCGTGGGCGCCGGGGACGCCTTCGGCGGGGCCTTCCTGGCCTGGTGGGCCGAACGGGGGCTGGCCCGGGAGAACCTGGAGCACTCGCCCCAGCTGCTCGCCGCCGTCACCGCGGCGGCCCGGGTCGCGTCGCTGACCTGCGCCAGGGCCGGCGCCGAGCCGCCGTGGCGGCACGAGCTGGACACCGACGAGGAATGGGCCAGCCACTCAAACAGCGACCCGGGCGCGCCGGGGTCAGCACCCGGGGGCGACCCGCTCAAATCCGGGCGTTCCGCTCCGACAACTTCACCACGCCAGGGCAACGTCTAGGAGGTATGAGACATCGCTCGTCAGCGTGGCTCGGAGTAGCAGTGGGCGTCACGGTCGCCGGCCTGGTGATCGGCTCGGCGCGGGACACGAGCACCCCGGCCCGGGACAGTGCCTCATCCCGGCCATCGGCAGCGCTGATCCTGGCGCGGACCGCGGCGGCGGTCTCGGCGGCCGCGACAGGCACTGTCCTGCAGATGATCGTGACGACGCCACACGGGGTGAGCCGGACCATCATCGACGACCCGGGGCAGGTCACCGAGCTGGTGCACAACCGTGCGGGCGGGACCATGAGTGAGAGCGCCGTCCGCAGGCTCCCTGGCCCGGCGCGCAGGTACCAGAGCCGCACCGTCAACTTCGCGGCGGGTAACTGGAGCCAGGCCGTGCTCGCGGACGCGCCCGGAAATCCCGGCCGGGCCGTGATCGAGACGCCGGCCCAGGCGATCACGGCGCAACTGCACCACCAGGTGGGGGGCGACAGCCGCGCCCCGGCCACCCACGCCCGTGTTACCCGCGCCACCACCATCGACGGTCAGCAGGCCTACGTACTCGTCCTCACTGGCTCCGGCGGTCCGCCGGCCACGGTCTGGATCAGCCGGTCCACCTGGCTGCCGGTCCTGTCGGCCAGCCCGGGGGCGAGCGTCAGCTACGAGTGGACGCCGCCGGGCACCATCCGTGCGGCCACGCTCTGGCCCGACGTGCCACCCGGCCTGGCCAGGATCCCGCCGGAGTGAATGACCACTGCCTCCCGGGCAGAATGGCCGTAGCCACGCTGCGGGCCGGCTGGCTCAACGTCCGCCCGGGCCTGCGCTCGGCGCGACGAGCAGCAGCGGTCCCCGGGGTGCCGTAGACTATCCGGGCATCAAGCGCTCGTAGCTCAACGGATAGAGCATCTGACTACGGATCAGAAGGTTGGGGGTTCGAGTCCCTCCGAGCGCGCCAGCTCAGAAGCCCCTCGCCGCCCGCTGAGGGGCTTTTCTTACGGCCCCGGGAGCCACGCTGGGAGCCACGCTCCCGCAGTCGGGCGCCGAACAGCACTCCGCTCATCGACTCCAGGCCGGTCAACACGGTAGATGTAATGCAGCGCATCATCAATCGGGTTGTCGGGCGACATCGGGCCTTCAGCGACCCGCTTCAAGCCAGCCTTCTCCAGCGCACGCCAGGAGGCCACATTGGCGGCCACCACGGCGACAAGCACCGCGGGCGCATCAGAATACGAGTTCCAGGTGTCCTCAACGGCCGCAGCGATCATGCGGGATCCGAGACCGCGACCGCGCAGCGCTGGGTCCGCGATCAGGTAGTCAAGCTCGACGGCGCCGACTGGCACCTCGATAACTGCCGAGAATTCCGTGAAATCCTGGGGGTAGTCGCAAATCGCCGAGCGCTGCAGCAGGCCGATTGGCCGGCCGTCGAGGAGAACGACGAGGTCTTCCCCCGGCTCCTCGCCTTGCGCACTCGCGCCGAAGTCGCGCTCGACCGCCTCAAGGGTTGTCTCAAGATTCCACCACCGGGCGACCTGGGGCTCTCGCAACCACTCGGCCAGCATGGGAAGGTCCCCGGCAATCAACGGCCGCCACGACAAGAAACCGTCGCTAATTCTCTCCACCGTCACAGCGTAGATCCCGGAAGGGAATCGTCCTACGCGATGGTCTGACACTAGCCCAGCCCGGACAAATGGTGATCCGGAACATGCGCGGAACGACCTCCGCTGCCGCCAGGGGACCGCAGTTCGGAACTCGTGCAGCAGGTGGGCCTGCAAGAACATCAGCGCCCGCTCGGGCGTCTCGGCCCCGGCCATTGCCTCCACGAGGCGGTCCACCCCGGCCAGTCCCGGCAGCGGAGGGCGCTCAACGCTGAGACTCCATTACGGCCATCCTCGCACTGAAGCAGCGCCCGGCCTGGTCCTCGTTCTAGGCAAAGCAGTCAGGGCTGATTAAGCTGCGGGTAAAGACTGAGTCAGGGTGGCCCAGGGCTGAGCCGGACGAATTGCTGGGCTCATATCGACCAGGAGGTCCAGATGGCTCGTCGCGACGTCGAGTTCGACGCTGAGGGTGTCACCCTGCGAGGCTGGCTCTACGTGGCGGATGGCTCGGCCGGAGCCGCGCCGACAGTAGTGATGGCGCACGGCTTCTCCGCCGTGAAGGAGATGTACCTCGACAGCTTCGCCGAGGTTTTCGCGGCGGCTGGCCTGAACGCGCTGGTGTTCGACAACCGGAACTTCGGCGCAAGCGACGGCGAGCCGCGTCAGGAGATCGACCCCTGGGCGCAGGTCCGCGACTATCGCCACGCCATCACCTACGCGAGCACCCTTCCCGAGACTGACGCTAACCGCATCGGGATCTGGGGGAGCAGCTACTCCGGAGGCCACGTCCTGGTAGTCGGCGCGACCGACCGCCGGGTCAAGGCGGTCGTCAGCCAGGTTCCGCTGATCAGCGGGCACGACAACTTCCGTGCCCTGGTACGCGCCGATTTCATCGCCGGATTCCGCGAAATGTTTGACCAGGATCGCCTCGCCCGATTCCGTGGTGAGCCCCCGGTCATGGTCCCGGTAGTCGACGAGGATCCGCTCGCACCATCCGCGCTGCCGACGGCCGACTCCTACACCTGGTTCACCGAGACCGGGAAGTCCCGTGCGCCGTCGTGGAGGAACGAGGTGACGCTGCGCAGCGTCGAGATGTTCACCGAATACGAGCCAATCAGCTACATGCCCTACATCAGCCCGACGCCGCTGCTTCTGCTGCCTGCGCGCGGAGATCACCTCACTCCGTCAGAACTAGCCATTGCGGCCTACGACAAGGCGCACGAGCCGAAGCGGCTGAGTATCTTGCCGGGCGGTCACTTCGACGCCTACGTCAAGGGCTTCGACGATGCAAGCGGCCCGGCTCGGGACTGGTTCGTCAAGTACCTCGGGCCCTAGACCACAGCAAGACGAGTCCGGCCCGCCGCGTGCCGGACTGTACGCCGCGGTGAGACGGCTAAGGTTGGCTCACATGGCAGGCGACGGGACACTGGCTCGGCCATCTTCCTGCTCCCGGTTGCCAGCTCGCGCCACCAGGTCTAGGCGCCGCTTCGAGCCGTCACTCCGGGATCACTTCGCCAGCCCCCGCGCCCGTCACTGGGATTTTCGCCGCGGCTCAGACGGGGGCAGCGCCGGAACCTGGCCGCGACCATGACGTGGCGATCACGGTAACGAGATTAATGACCCGGCTCCCAGAATCTGCTGCACGTCGTTACGGCAAGGTTTTTGATGAGATCGCGGCTGAGTACGACCGCCACCGTCCGGCTTATCCTGACGAGCTCCTCGATCAGGCTTGCCAGGTCGCAGGGATCGGGCGCGGTGATCATGTGCTTGAGGTCGGGTGCGGAACCGGCCAGCTGACGCGCGGCCTGGCCGCCCGGGGCCTGCACGTCACAGCACTCGAACCCGGCAAGAGCCTCATAGCACTGGCCAGGCAGAACCTGGAAGGTGCTGGAGAGGTGGAATTTGTGAACGCCCAGTTTGAGGATGCATTGCTTCCCCGCGAGCATTTTCAGGCCGTGTTCTCTGCGTCCGCGTTTCACTGGGTTGACCCTAAAGTTAGCTGGCAGAAGACCGCGGACGTACTTGTTCCCGGCGGAACGCTCGCCCTCGTGCAATACTGCGGACTTGAGGAACCGCGCAGCAAGCGGGATCAGGAAGCAGCGCTCGCTGCCATAAGAAAGGTCGCCCCGGACATTGCCGCTAATTGGCCGTCCTACCGGGATCTCGACGCCACAGTCGCTGGGGTGGAACAACGCCGTGGCAACGTCTCAGAGGTATGGGCCTGGCTCGGCAGCTACGACATAGGGCAAGATTATGCCAGCCGCTTGTTCGGTGATGTTCAGGTGGCAGTCATGCCAAAGCTCGTCGAGCACACTCCTGACGAGCTCAATGCCCTCCTTCGTACGATGTCGTTTTACGCTCGGATTTCACCGGGCCAACGTCAAGCCCTTGAGCGTGAATACGAGGCCATTTATGAACGACTTGGGCGGCCGATTCGCGCCAGCACGGTCGCCGCTCTCGTCACGGCCCGGATGAAGTCAGCCACCTGACGACCCTAACGGGTCGAGGACGCCATCCCGGGCACCCACGTATACCTGGCGGGCCAGGCGGTCGAACTCCGTCATCGCCCCATGATGGCTGAGCCTGGGCCTGCCCCGCCCCGGCCGCGTTCTGGCGTCAAGATCTGGCCACAGATATCGGGCCCCTCCCGGCATCTGGTGCCTTCCGCGCGGGAGGGCACAATATTGTCACTGTGTGCCGCTAACCCCAGGAACGTCGCGCGCCGGGACGTTGCCCGCCGCGGCGACGAAGACGAGGAAGACGACGAAGACACTGCCGGCCGGGATCGGGCTGTGCGCGGCCGCGATCGCGGTCGTGCTCGCCTCGGCCGGCTGCTCGCTGTCACCCGGCCACTCCGCGGGCCGGCCGTCCTCGGCCGCGATGGCCAAGCGGGAGACGACGTCTACCGTCCAGCACTGGGGATCGTTCTTCGGCGGCGCCAAGGGCAACTTCGACATCGAGAAGTCGCCGGTCACCGTGACCCTCCCCGGCACTGTTGCCGAGGTCGGCACCTCGAACTCCACCGAGTACGCGCTGCTCACCAGCGGCAGCCTCTACGCCTGGGGCCTGGGGACCCAGGGCCAGCTGGGCGACGGCCTGAGGGTGAACTCCTTCACCAGCCCGGTCCGGGTCCACTTCCCCGCCGGGGTGAAGATCGCGTCCATCCCGGGCGACGTCATGCCGTACGACACCGGCCTGGCCGTCGACACGCGGGGGAACGTCTGGGGCTGGGGCGACAACGGCGGCGGCGAACTCTGCCTGGGCAACACCACGGAGTACAGCACCCCGGTCGAACTTCCGCTGGCCGGCGTGACCGCCCTGGCCGGGGCCAGCAACCATGCGCTCTACGACGCCCGCGGCACGGTCTACGCCTGCGGCCAGAACGTCGATGGCGACCTGGGTGACGGAACCCGGTACAACAGCACCACGCCCCGCCGGGTGGCGCGGCTCGGCGGCTTGTCCGTCACCACCCTGGTGGCCTCGTTCGCGAACTCCGGGGCCCTGCTGTCCGACGGCAGGTACTTCGACTGGGGCTTCGACGGCAGCGGGCAGCTCGGCGACGGATCCGTGCACCACTCCTCCGACGTCCCGGTGCACGTGCGCCTCCCGCATCGGGTCACCCAGGTCGCCCAGGGCGGGTCCATCTGGAACAACGGCCAGACGCTGGTGATGCTGTCGAACGGCTCGCTCTGGTCCTGGGGAAATGACCGGGCCGCCCAGCTGGGCGACGGGCTCACGGATATGGAGGCCCGGCCGGTCCGGTTCCATGCCCCCAGCGGAGTCGTGTACCGGAGCCTGGCTTCCGGGTCGGCCACCTCGTACGCCATCTCGGCCACCGGGAGCGTGTACGCCTGGGGGGTCGGGCACGTGGGACAGGTCGGGGACGGGCACACGCGCACCGCCGTGACCTCCGTCGTCGTCGCCACCGGGGCCGCCTCGATCTCGGCGACCGCGAACAATGTGGTCATCAGCCTTCCGGGCCGGACCCGCAAGTCCTGAGGCGGGCGTGGTCAGACGGCGAGCATCTTCTGGACGGCCTGCCGGGATACCCCGAGTTCCCGGGCGATCTCGGCCTGCGAGACGCCCTCCTCGGTGAGGCCGCGGATCAGGTCGCGGCGCTCACGGGCCAGATCCTGGGCGATGCGGAAGTGCTTGAGGGCCTCGGCGCGGACCTCCTTGAGGCGGCGGATGGTGTCCTGCTGGGCGGCGGTGCGCTGGGATGAGTTCATGACGCCAGTATGACAACCGGGGGTTGTCGTAGTCAACCCCAGGTTGTCACAGGGATTTGCCTGGCGGCCGGATTCCGGCATACTCGTAACCGTCGTCACGACACCGCCCAGCCCCTGCGGTTGTCCGTAACCTCGACGTTGGTCATCGCGCCGCCGGACCTCGGTCCGCGGCCCCCTCTGGCAGCAGTCGGCGAGGTCAATTCCGTCACTGCTGGCAGGAGGCATCGTGTGTTCCCGACTGAGCTGGACCATGCCGTCGTCCCACCGGGCCCGGCGGCCCGCATCGCCGCCGCGCCGCACCCCGCCGCCCCGGCGGTCACCGTGCCGCCCCCCGGGCACACATCAGCCCCGGGCCGGGCCCCGCGGCCCCCAGCGGCCGGGTGATCTCGCCCAGCACCCCGCAACCCCCCCAGCTTGGCGACGAACCCCCGGTCTACGACGACGGGGTGTTGCGGATAACCCGGATCCCGGCCGCCGGCCCGGCCCCCAGCCCGGCCTCTAGCCCGGGTCCCAGCCCCGGGCCCCGGCTACGCGCTGGCCGGTGAGATCGACGAGTCCACGGTCTGCGGACTGGCCGCGAAGCTGGCGGAACTCGCCGCGAACCTGGACGAGGTCCACCTCGACCTGGGCGCCCTGGCCTACAGCGACCTGGCCGGCCTGAGGGTGATCGTCCAGCTGGCGGCGGGGCGCCGGCGGATGGTGCTCCATCGGGTGCCGCCCCACCTGCGGGCGGTCCTGGCCATCGTCGGCTGGGACACTGCCCCGGGGCTGGAGTTCGCCAGCTAGGCCATCACGGGGCGGCCGGCGGGTCCCCGGCTGCCAGGTCAGCGTGCGCGCGGCCCGGACAGCAGCTTCAGCACGGCCGCCTCGGCCGCTCCCTGGGTGGCCAGCTCCCCGAACTCGCTCTGCTGGCCCAGCCGGCCCAGCGCGGGCGCGATCGTGATGCCCTCCTCGTAGAACCCGATCACCCGCGGGTCGATGTAGGACGCCCGGGCGACCGCCGGCGTGTTGCCCAGGTAGCCGGAGACCTCGCGGACCACGCGGGCGATGGCCCGCTTGCGGGCGGTCTCCGAACCCGCCGCCTGCTCCGAGACCGCCAGGCCCACGGCGGCCAGCACGGTCGCATGCCAGGTCCGGAAGTCCTTCGCGGTGAAGTCGTCCCCGGACACCTCGCGCAGGTAGTCGTTGATGTCGGCGGCGGTCACGTCGTGCCAGCGCGGCCCGCTGCGGTAGGCGAGCAGGCCGGGCCCCCCGTCCCGGCGCCGCTTGAGGCTGCGCACCACCGCGCACACCCGCTCGTCCGCGACCGCCTGCTCGCGATGCTGCGCGGACTTGCCGATGTAGTCGAAGACCAGCTCGCCGCTGCGGCGGCACGTCACATGCTCGCGCAGGATGGTGGCCAGGCCGTAGCTGCCGTTCTCCACCGCGTACTCATCCCCGCCCGGCCGGAAGAAGCCCAGGTTGACCAGGCGGATGGCGGCGGCCAGGACCCGGTCCCGGGACAGCGTGCGGCCGTCCAGATGGTCCAGGACGACTGTCCGCACCCTGGCAGCGCGGCTCCGAACTCAGCACCCGGTCATGCTTCTCCAGGTCGCGCTGCTCATGCCACCTGTCGTGGTAGCGGTACTTGGGTGAGCCTGGGCCTGCCCTGCCCCGGCCGCGTTCTGGCGTCAAGATCTGGCCACAGATATGGGGCCCCTCCCGGCATCTGGTGCCTTCCGCGCGGGAGGGCACAATATTGTCACTGTGTGCCGCTAACCCCAGGAACGTCGCGCGCCGGGACGTTGCCCGCCGCGGCGACGAAGACGAGCGACGAAGACGAGGACACTGCTGGCCGGGATCAGGCTGTGCGCGGCCGCGATCGCGGTCGTGCTCGCCTCGGTCAGCTGCTCGCTGTCACCCGGCCACTCCGCGGGCAGGCCGTCCTCGGCCGCGATGGCCAAGCGGGAGAGGACGTCTACCGTCCAGCACTGGGGATCGTTCTTCGGCGGCGCCAAGGGCAACTTCGACATCGAGAAGTCCCCGGTCACCGTGACCCTCCCCGGCACTGTTGCCGAGGTCGGCACCTCGAACTCCACCGAGTACGCGCTGCTCACCAGCGGCAGCCTCTACGCCTGGGGCCTGGGGACCCAGGGCCAGCTGGGCGACGGCCTGAGGGTGAACTCCTTCACCAGCCCGGTCCGGGTCCGCTTCCCCGCCGGGGTGAAGATCGCGTCCATCCCGGGCGACGTCATGCCGTACGACACCGGCCTGGCCGTCAACACGCGGGGGAACGTCTGGGGCTGGGGGGACAACGGCGGCGGCGAACTGTGCCTGGGCAACACCACGGAGTACAGCACCCCGGTCGAGCTACCGCTGGCCGGCGTGACCGCCCTGGCCGGCGCCAGCAACCATGCGCTGTACGACGCCCGCGGCACGGTCTACGCGTGCGGCCAGAATGTCGATGGCGACCTGGGTGACGGAACCCGGTACAACAGCACCACGCCCCGCCGGGTGGCGCGGCTCGGCGGCTTGTCCGTCACCACTCTGGTGGCCTCGTTCGCGAACTCCGGAGCCCTGCTGTCCGACGGCAGGTACTTCGACTGGGGCTTCGACGGCAGCGGGCAGCTCGGCGACGGATCCGTGCACCACTCCTCCGACGTCCCGGTGCACGTGCGCCTCCCGCATCCGGTCACCCAGGTCGCCCAGGGCGGATCCATCTGGAACAACGGCCAGACGCTGGTGATGCTGTCGAACGGCTCGCTCTGGTCCTGGGGAAACGACCGGGCCGCCCAGCTTGGCGACGGGCTCACGGATATGGAGGGCCGGCCGGTCCGGTTCCATTCCCCCAGCGGAGTCCTGTACCGGAGCCTGGCTTCCGGGTCGGCCACCTCGTACGCCATCTCGACCACCGGGAGCGTGTACGCCTGGGGGGTCGGGCACGTGGGACAGGTCGGGGACGGGCACACCCGCACCGCCGTGACCTCCGTCGTCGTCGCCACCGGGGCCACTTCGATCTCGGCGACCGCGAACAATGTGGTCATCAGCCTTCCGGGCCGGACCCGCAAGTCCTGAGGCGGGCGTGGTCAGACGGCGAGCATCTTCTGGACGGCCTGCCGGGATACCCCGAGTTCCCGGGCGATCTCGGCCTGCGAGACGCCCTCCTCGGTGAGGCCGCGGATCAGGTCGCGGCGCTCACGGGCCAGATCCTGGGCGATGCGGAAGTGCTGGAGGGCCTCGGCGCGGACCTCCTTGAGGCGGCGGATGGTGTCCTGCTGGGCGGCGCTGCGCTGGGGTGAGTTCATGACGCCAGTATGACAACCTGGGGTTGTCATAGTCAACCCTCAGTTGTCATCGGGATTTGCCTGTCGGCCGGATTCCGGCATACTCGTAACCGTCGTCACGACACCGCCCAGAACCTGCGGTTGTCCGTAACCTCGACGTTGGTCATCGCGCCGCCGGATCCTCGGTCCGCGGCCCCCTCTGGCAGCAGTCGGCGAGGTCAGTTCCGTCACTGCTGGCAGGAGGCATCGTGTGTTCCCGACTGAGCTGGGCCATGCCGTCGTCCCACCGGGCCCGGCGGCCCGTATCGCCGCCGCGCCGTACCCCGCCGCCCCGGCGGTCACCGTGCCGCCCCCCGGGCACACAGGAGCCCCGGGCCGGGCCCCGCGCCCCCCGGCGGCCGGGTGATCTCGCCCAGCACCCCGCAACCCCCCCAGCTTGGCGACGAACCCCCGGTCTACGACGACGGGGTGTTGCGGATAACCCGGATCCCGGCCCCTAGCCCGGGCCCCGGCTACGCGCTGGCCGGTGAGCTCGACGAGTTCACGGTCCGCGGACTGGCCGCGATGCTGGCGGAACTCGCCGCGAACCTGGACGAGGTCCACCTCGACCTGGGCGCCCTGGCCTACAGCGACCTGGCCGGCCTGAGGGTGATCGTCCAGCTGGCTGCGGGGCGCCGGCGGGTGGTGCTCCATCGGGTGCCGCCCCACCTGCGGGCGGTCCTGGGCATCGTCGGCTGGGACACGGCCCCGGGGCTGGAGTTCGCCAGCTAGGCCATCACGGGGCGGCCCGCGGGTCCCCGGCGGCCAGGTCAGCGTGCGCGCGGCCCGGACAGCAGCTTCAGCACGGCCGCCTCGGCCGCTCCCTGGGTGGCCAGCTCCCCGAACTCGCTCTGCTGGCCCAGCCGGCCCAGCGCGGGCGCGATCGTGATGCCCTCCTGGTAGAACCCGATCACCCGCGGGTCGATGTAGGACGCCCGGGCGACCGCCGGGGTGTTGCCCAGGTAGCCGGAGACCTCGCGGACCACACGGGCGATGGCCCGCTTGCGGGCGGTTTCCGAACCCGCCGCCTGCTCCGAGACCGCCAGGCCCACGGCGGCCAGCACGGTCGCATGCCAGGTCCGGAAGTCCTTCGCGGTGAAGTCGTCCCCGGACACCTCGCGCAGGTAGTCGTTGATGTCGGCGGCGGTCACGTCGTGCCAGCGCGGCCCGCTGCGGTAGGCGAGCAGGCCGGGCCCCCCGTCCCGGCGCCGCTTGAGGCTGCGCACCACCGCGCACACCCGCTCGTCCGCGACCGCCTGCTCGCGATGCTGCGCGGACTTGCCGATGTAGTCGAAGACCAGCTCGCCGCTGCGGCGGCACGTCACGTGCTCGCGCAGGATGGTGGCCAGGCCGTAGCTGCCGTTCTCCACCGCGTACTCATCCCCGCCCGGCCGGAAGAAGCCCAGGTCAACCAGGCGGATGGCGGCGGCCAGGACCCGGTCCCGGGACAGCGTGCGGCCGTCCAGATGGTCCAGGACGACCGTCCGCACCCGGGGCAGCACGGCCCCGAACTCCAGCACCCGGTCATGCTTCTCCCGGTCGCGCTGCTCACGCCACCGGTCGTGGTAGCGGTACTGCCGCCGCCCCGCGGCGTCGGTACCGACGGCCTGGATGTGCCCGTCCGGGGCGGCGGAAATCCACACGTCTTCCCAGGCGGGCGGGATGACCAGGGCCTTGACCCGGGCCAGGACCTCCGGGTCACGCAGCGGCGTGCCCTCCGGGCCGAGGTAGCGGAACCCCCGGCCGTGCCGCCGGCGCCGGATACCCGGCCCGCTCAGGTCGCTGCGCACCAGGGTCACGAGATCAGTCACGCTGCGGGACCCGTCTGGCGGTCATGCTCGGTCCTCCCGGGTCATGCTCGGCTGGGCGCCGGCACCCACTACCCGCGAAGGCTGGGCGCAACCGCCGCGCCTCGCTCGCCGGCCAGGGCCGCGATCCGTGCGGCACCCTGGTTAGCCGGCGCCTGCCCGGGTAGCAGCGCGCGCGCGCACCGCACAATCCAGGGCGCAACGAAAACCGGCAGGCCGCCAGGCCCGCCACGAGTCCGGAGAGGCCGGGCCAGTGAACAAGCTCATCTACAAGCCGATCAGCCTCGGAACCAGCGTCCTGGCCGGTCGGGACCGCGGCGGGCCAGTTCAACTGGCTACCTCAGCCCGCCGGCCGCCGCGGTGGCTGCTAGCGGGCCGGTGCTGGGCGGGGGGCGCCGGGCTCTCATACCGACCGGGAGACGCTGGGCTGGCAGGGCCCGGGACCGGGCGGCTCACCGCAACGGGGGAAGAAGGATGACATGGCAATGAGAAGCGTGGCGCTCAGGGACACGGCGGCCAGCATCAGGCGGTCCGCGCAGGATCCGCTGGGCATCTACCTCAACGATCACCTGGCCGGAGCGACCGCCGGGCTGGAACTGGCCCGCCGGGTTGCCGGTGCCCGGCAGGTGCCGGCGACCGGGCCGGAGCTGCAGCGGTTCGCCGACGACGTGGCCGAGGACCGGGCCGCCCTGATGCGCATCATGGGCACGCTGGGCGTCCCGGTCCGCAGCTACAAGGTGTGGGCCGCCTGGGCCGGCGAGAAGGCGGGCCGGCTCAAGCCCAACGGCCACCTGACGACGCGCTCCCCGCTCAGCAACCTCGAGGAACTGGAGTTGCTGCGGCTGGGCGTCGAGGGCAAGGCGGCCGGCTGGCGCACGGTGCGGGTGCTCGCCGACCGGGACGGGCGGCTCGACGCTGGCGAACTGGATGAGCTCATCTCCCGGGCCCGCAGCCAGGCCGACTTCCTGGAGCAAGCCCGGGTCAGGGCCGCGCAGCAGGTCATCGAATCCAGGGCCTCCGGTGGCTGAGGGCGACACGGTCTGGGATGTGCTCGCGCCGGACTGCCCTGCGTGGGGCTGCTGTCCGGCGGGATCGGCGAGGACGAACGGCGCAGGTCCCGCTGACGTCAGCGGCAGTCCCCGTGCACCCAGTCCTGATCGGCCCGGCGGCGGGCCGGCTGGCCGGCGCTGATCTCACGCCGGCAGCGGGCACACCGGCGGCCGGCCGCCTGGGCCTCGTTCCCGGCCAGCTCCGGCCAGGACGGGCCGCCGGGCGTATCGTCCGGGCCCGGGCGCCCGGTGCCCGGTGAACCCGCCGGGAAGCCCAGGCCTCCCGGGCAGTACTGGCTGAGGTGCACGGCCCGGACCCGCTCGCCGATCCCCACCGGAACCTCCCCCTTTGCCACCTAGGCTACTGTCGGCGACTCGATGGAGAGGATGAGCTCATGCGCGCAGTGATCGGGAGCCAGCACGGCGGTCCTGAGGTCCTGAAGATGGGGGAGGTCGCCGCGCCGGAACCAGGCCCGGGGCAGCTGCTGGTGGACGTGGCCGCGGCCGGCGTCAACTACATGGACATCTACCAGCGAGAGGGGCGGCCTCCCTACGCCTCCGCCACGCTGCCCTACGTCCCCGGATCCGAAGGCGCCGGAACGGTCGCCGCCGTCGGGCCGGGCGTGCGCGATTTCGCCGTCGGTGACCGGGTCGTCTGGACCCAGGTGCCGGGCAGCTACGCGGAGCAGGTCGCGGTGCCCGCCGCGCTGGCGGTGCCGGTGCCGAAGGGCGTGGACCTGAGCGTCGCCGCCGCGGTCATGCTCCAGGGCATGACCGCGCACTACCTGTGTCACAGCACGTACCCGGTGAGCCAGGGTGACCACGTCGTGGTACACGCGGCCGCGGGCGGGGTGGGGCTGCTGCTCACCCAGATGATCGCGATGCGCGGCGGGATCAGCGTCGCCACCACCTCCACCACCGGCAAGGCGCTCCTCGCCGAGCAGGCCGGCGCGAACTATGTCACGGACTACGACGACTTCGCCGAGGTGGCCCGGCGGGTCACCGACGGCGCCGGGGTGGCGGCGGTCTACGACGGCATCGGCCAGGCCACGTTCGAGGCCAGCCTGTCGGCGCTGCGGGTCCGCGGGTACATGGTCCTGTACGGCGCGGCGAGCGGCCCGGTGCCCCCGTTCGATCTGCAGCGCCTCAACCCGGCGGGCAGCCTGTTCGTCACCCGGCCGACACTGGGCCACCACATGGCCAGCCGGGACGAGCTGCTGTGGCGGACCGGTGACCTGTTCCGCTGGATCGCCGAGGGCCGCCTGTCGGTCCGGGTCGGCGGCCGGTACCCGCTGGAGCAGGCCGCGCAGGCCCAGGCGGACCTGGCCTCCCGCGGCACGACCGGCAAACTGCTGCTGCTGCCAGGCGAGGACCCGGCGTGAAGCACCCCCGGGGCCGGGGGCCGCGCCACGCGGAATCGGGTCGCTCCGGGCGGCGGTCCGCGTGACGGTCGTCGCGGCCTGCCAGCTCAGCCTGGCGATCGGTGATCCGGACGGCAACCTGGCCGCCGCGGCCGGGGCGGTCGAGTCGGCCGCCGCCGCCGGGGCCGGCCTGGTGGTCCTCCCGGAGCTGTGCGACAGCGGCTACGTGTTCCGCGACGCCGCGGAAGCCCGCACGCTGGCCAGCCCGGCCGCGGACTCCGCGGCGCTGCGGCAGTGGCAGGCGCTCGCCGCCCGGCATCACACCGTGATCGCAGGCGGCTTCTGCGAACTCGCCCCGGACGGCCGGCTGTTCAACAGCGCTGCCCTGGTGGACGACTCCGGGGTCCGCGCCGTGTACCGGAAGGCGCACCTGTGGGACGCCGAGAAGCTCGTCTTCACCCCCGGCGCGGACGCGCCGCCGGTGGTGGGACTGTCCCTGGGCCGGGTCAGCGTGATGATCTGCTACGACCTGGAGTTCCCCGAGTGGGTCCGGCGGGCGGCACTGGCCGGCGCGGACCTCATCGCCGCCCCGGTGAACTGGCCGGCCGCGCCCCACCCGCCCGCCGAGCGGCCGTCCGAGGTGGTGAAGGTGCAGGCCGGTGCCGCGACGAACGGGGTCTTCATCGCGGTGGCAGACCGGTGCGGTACGGAGCGCGGGGTCCACTGGGTGGGCGGCAGCCTCATCGCCGGCCCGGACGGCTACCCGCTGGCCGGGCCGGTCACCGCCGACCGGGCCGCGGTGCTGACCGCCGACTGCGACCTGCCCCGGGCCCGGGACAAGCGGATCAACACCCGCAACGATCTCTTCGCCGACCGCCGCCCCGAGCTCTACGGTGATCGCCACTGACGGATTCGCAGGCACCACTGATGTATGGGAGCCCGCTTCCGGTTTACTCGTCCCTCACTTACTTACCGGGCGCGAGATGGGTGGCCGGACGCTGGCCGCCGGGCCGGGCGCCTAGCCCGGGTAGCGGGCGCCGCGGGCCGTGACCCGGATCGAGTAGACGGAGCTCGTGGCGCACATGAAGATGTGGTTGCGCTGCGGGCCGCCGAAGGTCAGGTTGGCCACGGTCTCCGGCACATGCAGCTTGCCGAGCAGGGTGCCGTCCGGGTGGAGGCAATGCAGCCCGTCGCCCGCGGCCGCCCAGACCCGGCCCTCGCTGTCCAGCCGGATGCCGTCGAAGGTGCCAGCATCACAGCGCGCGAAGACTTCCCCGCCGGTCAGGCCCGTGCCGTCGTCGGTCACGGTGAACAGCCGGATATGCCGTTCCTCGCTGTCGCAGATGTACAGCCTTCGCTCGTCCTGGGTGAAGGCCAGCCCGTTGGGCCGGTTGAAGTCGCCGGCCACGACGCGCACCGCCCCGGAATCCGGATCGATCCGGTACACGTGGCACGCGCCGATCTCGCTGTCCGCCTGGTGCCCTTCGTAATCGCTGTCGATGCCGTACGCGGGGTCGGTGAACCAGATCGAGCCGTCCGCGCGTTCCACGACGTCGTTCGGGCTGTTGAGCCGCTTGCCCTGGTAACGGTCGGCCAGGACCGTGACCGACCCGTCCACTTCGGTACGGCTGACCTGGCGCCCGCCATGCTCGCAGCTGACCAGGCGGCCCCGACGGTCCACGGTATGACCGTTAGAGAACCGGGAGGGCTGGCGGAAGACGCCTACGGTCCCGGTGGTCTCGTCCCAGCGCAGCAGCCGGTCGTTCGGGATATCGCTGAACACGAGGTACCGTCCCGCCGGGAAGTACGCGGGCCCTTCGGTCCAGCGGCAGCCGGTGTGCAGCATCTCAAGCTGCCGGTCACCGTGGACGGCCCGGAACCGGTCGTCCAGCACCTCGAACTCCGCCGTGATGGTCTCGCGCACTGCGACTCCCGTGTGGATTAGTATCTTGATATCGAGATAGATGCCGCACCCGGCGGGCTGGGCCGCCGGCCGGCCCGCACTGGTGTTGCCCGCCTGGAGGTGCACATGATCCATCATGTTCAGCTGGCCTGCCCGCCGGGAAGCGAAGCCGTCCTGCGCGCCTTCTACGACGGGGTGCTGGGCCTGGGCGAGATCCCCAAGCCGCCGGTTCTGGCCGCCCGGGGTGGCTGCTGGTTCCGCGGCCACGGCATCGAACTGCACCTGGGGGTGGAGGAGGACTTCCGCCCGGCCCGCAAGGCCCACCCGGGCCTGCTCGTCCGGGACCTCGCCGCCTGGGCGGCCCGGCTGCGCGCGGCCGGGTACCCGGTGCAGCCGGACGGTGATTTCCCCGGCATGCACCGGTTCTACAGCGAGGATCCCCTGGGCAACCGGCTGGAGTTCCTGGAGCCGGCCTCCGGCTGACCGGCGCCCGGTGCGGTCGCGCGGTGCGCCGGCGGTGCCGTCGGGCGGTGCGGCCGGGCGGCCCGCTACTCGTGGTCGCGCGGCTCCGGGATCAGCACGCCGAGGAGCCAGCCGACGACCCCGACGATGATCGCGCCCCAGAACGCGGCCCAGAATCCGGTGATGTGGAAGGGGAGCGTGAGCTTGCCCGCTACCCAGCTGGTCAGCCAGAGCAGCAGGCCGTTGACCACCAGCCCGATCAGCCCGAGGGTCAGCACGTAGAACAGGCAGCCGACCGCCTTGACCACGGGCTTGATAATGGCGTTCACCAGGCCGAAGATGACCGCGACCGCCAGCAGGGTGAGCACCTTCGACGCGGTGCTCCCGTGGCCGAGCTGGATGCCCGGCACCAGCCACGTGGCCACGGCCAGCGCCGCCGCGGTCAGGACCGCCCGGATCAGCACACGCATGCGGCAATCATCCCACGATGAGAGGTATGGAGAAGACGCTGCTAGCCCGGGGGGCCGAGCGCCGGGAACCCCCAACTTGCCCGCCCCGGCAGGCGCTCATCCGCTGCCGCTGCCGGGTTACTCGCCGGCCCGGCGAGGACACGCCTCCGGCGCGCCTCCCCTCGCCGGCAAGCCCCCGCCCCCCGGGCGGGCGCGATTTGCCGCCTCGGCCGGGCTGGTCATGTGTAGTGCCGGGCGGAAGGGGGTATAGGGCCATAAATCTGCTCAGCTAAGCAAATTAGTAACTTAATAATGGCGCTTCAATTCGCGCTTTCACTGGACAACCAAGACGGTTCATGCCAGCATGACAAACGCGCCGGCGGATGCGGGAGACTACGAGTCGTAGTCCCCTGCTTGTCTGCGTATGGGGGGGATGAGGGACCCGGTGCCTTCTTCCCGGGGAGCAGAACGCGGTAATCGGGCCGGACGATGGCGGCCCTCGCAATGGCCGGCGGCCGGCCCGCGAACCGTGGCGAGGGGGGAGTAACTGTGGGCTGTGTGTGGCAATCGACGTACCCTCCCGACGGGCGGTTCGCTGACGCGCGGGTACATCAGCGGTTCGCCCCACGGCACCGCAAACCGCCGCGATGGGTCAGAATTGCCCGCGCGACCGCACCCAGTGTGGGCCGGCTGAAGACGCGGCTATTTCCACCGGAAATGCACGAAGACCCGGCCGAAGTTCTTTGAGTCTTTCTCGACCCGGCTGTACAGCTGCTTGATTTCTTTCTGCTCGAGGAACCTCAGGACGTGCTTTTTCAGCTGACCTGAGCCCTTCCCCGGAATGATCTCGACCATGGGCGCCTTCTTGGCCACGGCCTCATCGATGATGGCCCGCAGGGCCCGGTCGATGTCCTGGCCCCGGTTGTAAATGTCGTGCAGGTCGAGCTTCAGCTTCATGGGCTCATCTTCTCCTGCGAAGGGCGGAGCTTAAGGCGCCGGATGATCTCGTCCACAGCCTGATCCGGCGGGGTGCCGGCGTCCAGCACCAGGATGTGCTCGCCTGGCTGCGGGCTTTGCACGGCAGCGAGCTGGCTCACCAGCAGGGCAGCGGGGAAGAAATGGCCGTGCCGCGCCAGCAGCCGGGCCTCCAGCATCTCCCGGCTTGCGTGCAGGAAAACCATCCGGGCCGCGGGGCGGCCGGCCAGCAGCTCGTCGCGGTAGGAACGCTTGAGGGCGGAGCAGGCCAGGACGGCGGACTCGCCCGCGGCGGCGTACCGGTCCATGCATGCCCCTACCGTGGCCAGCCAGGGCCTGCGGTCGGCATCGGTCAGCGGATGACCCGCCCGCATCTTCGCGATGTTCGCCGCCGGGTGCAGGGCGTCCGCATCGGTGAAGGGCCAGCCCAGCCTGCCCGCGAGCAGCGAACCGACCGTTGACTTGCCGCTGCCGGACACGCCGGCCACGACCACGATCATGGCCGCGAGCCTACCCGGCCCCAGTGCCGGGCCCCAGTGCCGGACCTTGGCCGCTGCCCCTCGCGGCGGCCAGCTCCCGCTGTTAGGGTCAGGTTGGCCACGGGACGGCGGTGGGGCTGTCCCGGCCGTCAGCAACCAGGAGATGGGATGCGAGTGCGCCGCCCCCTGTCCATGGCCGTAGGTGCGGCCGGCGTGGCCGCTGCGATAGCGGGCAGTACGTCCGCCGCGGCGGCGGGCGGTGCCGCGGCGGTGGCCGCGACCGCCACGGTGTCGATCAGCCCGGCGGCGGTCCATCTGCGGGACGCCGCGGCGGCCCCGCCCACCACCGCCTTCTGCGAGGCGCACTACAAGATCGCCTGCTACGAGCCCGCCCAGATCCAGCAGGCCTACAACCTGGGCCCCCTGTTCAGCAAGGGAGTCACCGGCAAGGGGCAGACGATCGTCATCGTCGACTCCTACGGATCGCCGACCGTCCGCCACGACCTCGGCGTGTTCGACAAGACCTTCCATCTGCCCAACCCGCCGTCGCTGCGGGTCATCCAGCCGGCTGGCCCGGTGGCCAAGTACCGGCCGACGTCCAACCGGGAGGGCTGGGCCGGCGAGACCGAGCTGGACGTCGAGTGGTCGCACGCGATGGCGCCGGACGCGAACATCCTGCTGGTGGAGACGCCGACCTCGGAGAACGAGGGCACGACCGGCTTCCCGGCCATCGTCAAGGCCGAGACGTACGTGGTCAACCACCACCTCGGCGGCGTGATCAGCCAGAGCTTCAGCGCGACCGAGCAGACGTTCCCGTCGAAGAAGTCCCTGCTCAACCTGCGCGGCGCCTACCAGGACGCGGCGAAGAAGGGCGTGACCGTGCTGGCCGCCTCCGGCGACAGCGGCGCGGCCGACGTCAAGTTCAACCAGACCACCTACTACCTCCACCCGGTGACCTCGTGGCCGGACAGCGACCCGCTGGTGACCGGGGTCGGTGGCACCCAGCTGCGTGACACGGCCAAGCACGGGTGGCGCTCGGTGGTGTGGAACGACACCTACAACGTGCCCACGCAGCAGTACATCTTCGGCACCAAGGGCCCGAACCCGCTGGCTGGCGGGGGCGGGAAGTCCGTGATCTTCCCGCGGCCCGGGTACCAGACCGGCGTGGCCGCGGTCACCGGCGCCCAGCGCGGCGTCCCCGACATCTCGATGAGCGGGGCCTGCAACGGGGCGGTGGACATGTACCAGAGCTTCAAGGGCCAGCCCGCCGGCTGGTACCCGACCTGCGGCACCAGCGAGGCCACCCCGCTGTTCGCCGGGGTCGTCGCCCTGGCCGACCAGGTCGCCGGGCACCCGCTGGGCCTGATCAACCCGGCCCTGTACAAGATGTCCGCGATGGGTGCGGCAGCGGGCATCGTGGACGTGACCAAGGGCAATAACACCGTCTCGTTCCCCCAGGGCGGCAAGGTGCACACCGTGACCGGGTTCAGCGCCCGCCCCGGCTACGACCTCGCCTCCGGGGTCGGCACCGTCAACGCGGCGCTCTTCGTGCCGAAGCTGGCGCAGCTGGCCGGCTGAAGCGTCCGGCCGCGCGCCAGCGCGGTCCCCGGGACATCGGGACCCATCCAGCGGCCCGGACGCTCCGAATACCGACTATGAGCACACAGGACGTGCCCGAGTCCCGCCCGGGTCCCCGGCCCATGCCGGGGCGCGAGGTGGACCTGGCCGAACTGCTGACGCTGGTAGCCCGGGGTGACGAGGCCGCCTTTGAGGTTGCCTATGACCGGCTGGCCCGCCCCGTCTACGGCCTGATCCGCAAGGTGGTCCGGGACCCCGCCCAGTCCGAAGAGGTCGCGCAGGAAGTCCTGCTGGAGGTGTGGCGGACCGCGTCACGCTTCGACGTCGGCCGGGGCAGCGCGATGACCTGGGTGATGACGATCGCGCACCGGCGGGCCGTTGACCGGGTCCGCTCAGTGAGCGCGGAGACCCAGCGGGAGCGCAAGGTCAGCACCGTCGCGCCCGTGCCCCCGGAGGGGGTCGCCGAGACGGTGGAGTCGCGGCTGGACGCGGAGCGGGTCCGCCACTGCCTGGACTCACTGACCGAGCTGCAGCGGCAGTCGATCACCCTCGCGTACTACAACGGGTACACGTACCCGGAAGTCGCGTCGCTGCTCAGCACGGCCCTCGGGACCATCAAGACCAGGGTCCGGGACGGCTTGATCCGGATGCGCGACTGCATGGGGGTGAGCTGGTGAAACTGGGCCGCCACATGCGACCGGGCCGCCATGACCTGCACGGGCTGACCGGCGTGTACGCGCTGGACGCCCTGACCGGGCTGGAGCTGGGTCAGTTCGAGCATCATCTCCACCAGTGCCCGCCGTGCGAGAACGAGGTCCGCGGCTTCCGGGAGACCTCCACGAGGCTGGCCCTGGCCGTCGCTGCCAGCCCGCCGCCCGGGCTGCGGGAGCGGGTCCTGACCGCCGCCTCCGTCACCCGTCAGCTGCCGCCCGAGGTAGGCCAGGCACCGCCGGCCCGGCTGCGGCCGGCCCGCAGCCCCTGGCTGCCCCGGCTGGCCGCCGCCGTCGCGGCGGCGGCCGTGGCGGCCGCGGTAGCACTGGGCGTCGTCCAGTCCTCGACCCAGCGCCAGCTGGACCAGGCCCAGGCCGAGAACCGCTCGGTCGCCGCGGTGCTGTCCGCCCCCGACGCCCGGCTGGCCGTGCGCCGGACCCTGGCCGGCGGGGTGGCCACGGTGGTCGCCTCCCCGTCCCGGCACGCGCTGGTCATCAGCACATCCGGGCTGCCCGCGCTGCGCGGGGGCAAGGTCTACGAGCTGTGGTTCCTGTCGGGCCAGACGGCCCGCCGGGCCGGGCTCCTGCCGGCCCCGGCGGCCGGCCGGACGGCGCCGCTGCTGGCGTCCGGGCTCGCGAGGGGGGACGCGGTCGCGCTGACCGTCGAGCCGGCCGGCGGCACCAGCCAGCCCACCACCAAGCCGATCGTGGTCGTGCCCCTCTAGGGGTTAGCCCTGGCCGGGGCCGGCCTGGCCGGCCGGAGCACGCTGGCGGTGATGGTCGTGGCGTGGCCCGGGTAGCTCTACGGTGGTCCCTATGAGCGTGGCGAGCAGTGCCGCCGGCGCCGGGCTGCCTTCCGCGAAGGGCACCCCCAGTGTCCTGGTGGTGGAGGACGACCCGAGCCTGGCGACCCAGCTGGTGCGGGGGCTGAGCCGGGGCGGATACCGGGTGGCTCACGTGATGACCGGCCAGGAGGCACTGACGTCCGGTGATCCGGACGTCGTGCTGCTCGATCTGGGCCTGCCGGACGCGGACGGCGTGGAGGTGTGCCGCCGGCTGCGGGAGCGCTCGGACGCCGGGATCATCATCGTCACGGCCCGGGGTGAGGAGCCGGAACGCGTCCTGGCGCTGGACGCGGGCGCCGACGACTACCTGGTCAAGCCGTTCGGGCTGGCCGAGCTGCTGGCCCGCATCCGGGCCGTGCTGCGCCGGGTCCGGCCGGGCGGGGAGGTGCTGCGGCACGGGCCGCTCACGGTTGACCTGCGTACCCGGAAGGTGGCCGTGCACGGCCGCGAGGTGGCGCTGACCCCGAAGGAGTTCGACATCCTGGAGTGCCTGGCCAGCGATCCCGGCCGGGTGATGACCCGCCAGGAGATCCTGGAGAGCGCCTGGGATGCGCACTGGTACGGCCCCACCAAGGTGCTGGACGTGCATGTGGCGGCGCTGCGCCGCAAGCTCGGCGTGCCGGGGCTGATCGAGACGGCGTACGGCAGGGGCTTCCGGCTCGGCGAGGTCTGATGGCCCGGCGCATCGTGCTCACCATGCTCGCCCTGATCGGGGCGCTGCTGGTGACGACGGTCGTGCCGCTCGGGCTGATCACCACCAGTCACGAGGGAAGCTCCTTCCGGCAGGACACCATACTGTCGGCCCAGGCGCTGGCCGGCCTGGCCGAGGACCGGCTGTCCGACCGGCCCCCGGCCGGGATCGCCGCGGTGGCCCGGGCCCTGGCGCAGTCCCGGCGGGCCGGGGAGCAGGTCCGCGTGTACAGTGCCGGACGCCGGCTGGTCACCGGCACCGGCGGCGCCGCGGCCGTGCCCGCGGCCGCGCTGACGTCGGCGCTTCGCGGCCGGCTCGTCGTGGACAGCAGGGCCGAGGACCGGCTGCGGGTGACGGCCCCGGTGATGGGCGACAACGGTCACACGGTGGTCGGGGCCGTCGTGCTGTCCAGGTCGTCCCAGGAACTGGAAGAACAGGTCGGCGTCCTGTGGACCTGGCTGGCTGCCGTGGCCCTGGCGGGCCTGGCCGCCGCCGCCGTCGCGGCGATCGCGCTGGCCCGGTGGGTGAGCCGCCCGCTGAGCTCCCTGGACGCCGCGGCCCAGCGCCTCGGCGGCGGGGCGCTGGATACCCGGTCGGCCGCCGGGCACGGGCCGCCCGAGGTACGGCGGCTCGCCCGCAACTTCAACGGCATGGCGGGCCGCCTGGAATCGCTGGTGCACGGGAACCGGGCGGCGATGGCGGACGTCTCCCACCAGCTGCGCACGCCGCTGGCCGCGCTCAGGCTCCGGCTGGACGTGCTGAGCCAGGACACCGACCCGGACACCGCGGAGGAACTCTCCGGGGCCCAGGATGAGATCGCGCGGCTCTCCCACATGGTGGACGGCCTGCTGGCCGTGGCCCGGGCCGAGAGCGTGCTGGTCGAGCCGGTCGGCATCCAGGTGGACGAGGTGATCAGGGACCGGACGGCCGCCTGGCGGCCGGTGGCGGAGGAGCGCGGCGTTGACCTGCGCCCCTCGTGCGGCGGCCCCGTGCCGGCCATAGCCGGTGAAGGACACCTGGAGCAGGTCCTGGACAACCTGCTGGCCAACGCGCTCGACGCGGTCCCGGCGGGCGGTCAGGTCCAGGTCAGCGCGGTCGTCGAGGGGGACGGGGCCCGGGTGGTGGTGGCGGACGACGGGCCGGGGATGACACCGCGCCAGCAGGAGATGGCGTTCCGCAGGTTCGTCAGCAGCACGCCAGGCGGGGCCGGGCTGGGCCTGGCCATCGTGCACCGCCTGGTCACCTCCAATGGCGGCTCGGTCGCACTGTCGGATACCCCCGGCGGGGGCCTTACCGTCACCGTGACCCTGCCTGCCCAGAATCCGGACCGCAACCGCCGCCCTGGCCTGGCGCCCGGCTGAGGCCGCATTTCCTTACCGGTTCTGAGCAGTTCCTGAACCGGTTCCCGTCCGCGTCCCCAGCAGGCTTGAGACGCGGAATGAGGTGACTCCGCACGTTTTCGGCGGGCTGGTGATGGTGCGTCCGCCGGGCCGCCCCCAGGTGGGCCCGCGGTGGGCCGGGAGGGAAGCGAGTGGATGACGGGCTACCAGCCAGATCCCCCGGCCCGCGGACCGCGGCCGTCCGCACGTCCCTGGGGACAGCCCGGCCCCGCCCGGCCGGCTGTCCCCAGGGACCACACGGCCGGCGCCGGGGGCAATAAGCGGCTCACCGCGGCGGCCGGCGCCGTGCTGCCCTGGGTGGGGTTCCACCACACCGGGTGACGTCATGGCCAACGTAGTCGGACCAGGCTGGTGTGAGGCGTGCGGCCGCCCGCTTCCCCCCCAGCAGGGACGGGGCCGGCGGCGCAGATTCTGCGATGCCACGTGCCGCAGCGCCGCGCGGCGGCAGCGCGACCTGTCCCAGCGTCAGCAGGACACAGTGAAAGCCCTCTTGACACCCGATGGTTGTCAGGCTGGCGTTGACGCTGGCGGAAAGAGGCCAGTCGGAGCGGACCCGGTGGCGGCGAGAATCCAGCGGGCGGCGGGACGTCTCGTGACGGAGCTGTCCCACCCGGCGACCGGATCCGCGCTGGAGGCCCTGGCGGCGGCCCGGGAGCTGTCCGGCGCCACCGACGCGGCCCTGCGGGCGGCGGTGGACCGGGCCCGGGCCGCCGGGCAGAGCTGGAGCAGGATCGGTGACGTGCTCGGCACGACCAGGCAGGCGGCGTTCCAGCGGTTCGGCCGGCCCGACCTGCCGGGAGGCCCCCAGCCGGAACCAGGGCTGGGAGGCGGTCTCACCGTCACCGTGATCCTGCCTGCCGAGCTGCCGGAACGAGCGCGTCGGCCGGGGCAGGTATCCGACTGAGGTCGGGTTTTTCCTTACCGGTTCTGAGCGATTCCTGAAGGTGTTCCCGGCTAGCCGCCCCGCAGGCTTGACAGGCGGAGACCGGTGACCCCTGCATAGTTTCCCGCCGGCTGGGCCGCTGGCCGGCTCGCTGCCACCGGGCGGCCTGCAGCGAGCAGGGAGGACAGGGAGGAGCTGAGCGGATGACTGGCTACCGACCGGGACCCGAGGCTCGCATAGACCCCCGCGTCCCGCGTGGCCCTCGCCGCTCGCTCGGCCCGTATGGCCCACGCGACGACCCTGGCCCGGAGGATCCGGGTGGCCGCTACGATGCGCCGCCGCGCACGCAGCGGCCCCCCGCCCGTCCCTGGGAACAGCCCGGCCCGGCCCGGCCGGCTGTTCCCAGGGACAACACCGGCGGCGCTGAGGGCAATGAGCGGCTCACCGCAGTGGTCGGCGCCGTGCTGCTCGTACTGTTCGCCGCCGAGGGTGTCACCATCCTGTCCATCCACCAGCTGATCACGGTGCACTTCTTCCTCGGCATGCTGCTGATCGGCCCGGTTGCGCTTAAGGTCGGCGCGGTGCTCTACCGGTTCACCCGCTACTACACCGGTGCCCCCGGATACCGGCGCCAGGGGCCGCCTGCGCCGCTGCTCCGCCTACTTGGGCCGTTCGTGCTGATCACCTCAGTCGGCGTGATCGGCACGGGGGTGGTGCTGGCCTTCGCCGGGTCGTCCGCCGGCCCGTGGCTCTTCCTGCACAAGGCGTTCTTCGTGCTCTGGTTCGGCGTGATGACGATTCATGTCCTCACGTACGTCTGGCGGCTGCCCCGGCTCATCGGAGCTGACCTCCGCGGCCCGGCCGGATTCAACCGGGCCCGCGGTGTCCTGGCCGGCCGCACCACGCGGTGGCTGCTGCTGACGGCCTCGATCGTGTGCGGCCTGCTCATCGCGGCGATGACGGTACACCTGGCGGCCCCCTGGGAGGGGTTCCACCACGTCGGGTGAGCCGCCGATGCGGACCTCCGTGACGCGCGATCCAGCGCGCGGCGGGAAGTTGCTCAGGCCTCGTAGTCGAAGATCAGCGCGAGGGCGTCGTCCAGCTTGCGCATGGTCTCGTCGGCGAGCTGGCCGATCCGGTCACCGGACAGCCTGCTGCGGCGCACCCGGACCGCCGAGTAGGACTCCAGGTGCCCGGGGACCGGATCGTTGTGGCTGAGCGCGACGACGTAGGGAGTCTCGGTCAGGTCAGGCCGGTCGCTGACCTTGACCACCACGGGGTGGCCGGTGATCGCGTTGAAGCCGTCGTTGCTGACGATGGCCACGTACCCGGCCCGGGCAACTCCCTTATAGGCGAAAATGTCACCGCGGTTCACGCGGCGCCCTTGCCGGCGCTAGGCGGGAAGTCGCCTGCGTTAGCCTCCGTCCACTCCGCCCAGTCGTGACCGGTGCGCCGGTCGGCCTCGGCGATCACACTCGCCGCGTCGCGCTGGATCTTCTCCCGCGCGGCCCGGGTCATCCACGCCGACATGGACAGCCCTGCGCGGTCAGCCTCGGCCCGAGCCTGCCGGTACGCGCGCTCACCCATGCTGATGCTGAAGGTCTTCACGGACATGTTCACAACGCTAGCAATGAGATTCCTGCTAATAGGGCCGAATGCCCAATCGCGGCATCCGCCCGGCGCCCCGGGCACCGGCCCCCGGTGGGCGCCGGGCCGCCTGCGCCGCAGGTCAGGGTGCGGGAGCCAGGGCCACGACGGCCTCGGACGTGTAGACCAGGAAGGTGAACGTCTCCTGGAGGTACAGCTCCACGCTGGCCGCGTCGTGGCTGAGGTACCCGATCGAGATGTCCTGGCCGAGGCGCAGGTCGAAATCACCGCCCCGGGTGGTCAGCACGAAGGCCCCCTCGATGGCCGGGGCCCAGATGATCTCCCCGCTGATGAGGCGCTTGATGTGATCGTGGATCGGGTAGCCGTGATCACTCGTCTCGCTGACCGCGGTGTACGCGTCGGCGCTGAGCACGACCGAGTAGGGGCCGTTGACACCGGCGATCCGCAGGTAGCGCAGGGCCTCGGCGACCGCCTCGGGGTAGGCGCGCACGTCGCCGGGCAGCGTCATCGGCGGGTTGCTCGTCTCCTGCCGGACCCCGGCGATGTCCCCGGCCGCATAACCCTCGAAGACCGCCCGGTCCTCGGCGAACGCGATCTGCCGGGCGGCGTCCTTCACCGGCTGCCAGTCGGAATCCTGGGCACCGCGCAGCACGTCGTCGATCGCGCTCCGGTCCACCCGGAACGGGACGCGGAACTCGTTGACCGGCTTGACGCCACGCTGCCGGGCGAGCACCCCGTCGTGCGGGGCCTCGATGTCGTGCAGGTGGCCGGTGCCGACGGCGGACAGCGTGCTCCCGCCCGGGCCCGACACGTCCACCACGCGGCGCCCCGCGAGGTGGCGCCTGAGGGTGCGGGTGGCCTCTTCCTCGATCTGGGACCAGGCTGCGTCAGAGATCGGGGCGAGTTCCCGGTGCAGGTTATCCATGCTGAGTCACTCCTCGTAGGCTGCCGATGCCGAGTGATCCGGCGGATCCGGGCGGTGCGGCCGGCCCGGCCGCGCGGTCGTCGTCTGTGCCGTCCTGAGCTGTGCCGTCCTGATCCGGGCCCGGATCGTCACCGTCCGGCCCGGCATCGTCACCGTCCGCCGGGTCATCGGCCAGGCTCTCCAGCAGCGGGACGGACGGCACGAAGAACAGGCTGCCGGTCACCGCACGGCTGACGTCCAGCAGCCGGTCATAGTTGCCGGGCGGGAGGCCGACGAACATGTTGGTGAGCATCTGCTCGATGATCCGCGACGTGCGGGCGTAGCCGATGAAATAGGTGCCGTACTCGCCCTTCGCCGCGTTGCCGAAGGGCATGTTGTCCCGGACGATGTCGATTTCCTCGCCGTCCTCGACGATGGTGGTCAGCGCGTTGTGCGCGTACGCGGGCTTGACGCTGTCGTCCAGTTCGATGTCGTCCAGCTTGGTGCGGCCGATGATGTTCTCCTGCTGCTCGGTGGGCAGGGCATTCCACTTGGCCAGGTCGTGCAGGTACTTCTGGACGATCACGTAGCTGCCGCCGGCGTACGCCGGGTCCTCGGCGCCGATCACCGTCGCCCCGACCGCATCCTGGCCGGTCGGGTTCTCCGTCCCGTCCACGAAGCCGATCAGGTCCCGGTCGTCGAAGTAGCGGAAGCCGTGCACCTCGTTGACGGTGCCCATGGCGTCGCCCAGCCGCCTGGTGATGTGCGTGGCCAGCTCGAAGCACAGGTCCATCCGGTCCGCACGGATGTGGAACAGCAGGTCTCCGGGGGTGGCGACGGCGTGCCGGTCATCGGCCCGGATCTCGCGGAACGGGTGCAGCCCGGCGGGGCGATCGGGACCGGCCAGCCGGTCCCACAGCTCAGCCCCGAACCCCATCACACAGGTCAGCGCGGCTCCGAGGTCGCGGAAGCCCACCGCACGCAGCAGGCCGCCGAGATCGCCGCTGAGGTCGCGGACAGCCGTCTCACTGGCCTGGCCGGGGCGCACGGTGACGACGAGGAAAATCGCCGCGGCGGTCAGCGGGGCGGCCACCGGCTGCGTCACGGCTTGCGGCGCAGGGCCGCCGGCGGGCTGCGGTGCTCCATCCAGGGTCATCAGCGGTCCTGGTGCTCTGTTTCTCGTGTGCAGGGCTAGGGGTCCGTGAGGGATACCTGCGTCCCAAGGTACCGGCGGTTACAGATGAGGCCCGAGCAGGGTCAGGTCGGCGGGTGACAGCCGGTCCCGGGCCGTCTTGGCCTGGTGCCAGTACGGGTAGAGCAGGGGTACCTCGCTGACCTTGTCGAGCTCCCCCATTTCCCCGTCGCTGAGCCTCAGGTCAGCCGCGCCCAGGTTGTCGGCCAGCTGCTCGCTGGTCCGCGCGCCGATCACCAGCGACGTCACGGCGGGCTTGCGGAGCAGGTAGGCCAGGGCGACCCGGGCCGCGGACACCCCGTGCCCGGCGCCGATCTCGGTCAGCACCTCGACCGTGTCGTACAGCTTCTCCTGGTCGTAGACCGGCGGCTCGTTCCAGTCGGTGAGCTGCCGGGAACCAGAATCTGGCCGCTGGTCCCGGCGGTACTTCCCGGACAGCAGGCCGCCCGCGAGCGGGCTCCAGACCAGTACGCCCAGCCCCTGGTCCACGGCCGCCGGGATCAGCTCGTACTCGGCGTCACGCGCCTGCAGCGAGTAGTAGATCTGCTGGCTGACGAACCTGGGCAGCTCATGCAGGCTGGCCGTGCCGAGGGCCTTCAGCAGCTGCCAGCCGGCGTAGTTGGAGGCGCCGACGTAGCGGACCTTGCCCGAGCGGACCAGCAGGTCGAGGGCGCCCAGCGTCTCCTCCAGCGGCGTCACCCCGTCCCACTCGTGGACCTGGTAGAGGTCGATGTGGTCGGTGCGGAGCCGGCGCAGGCTGGCCTCGCAGCCGGAGACGATGTGGTGCAGGGAGAGGCCGGCGTCGTTGGGGCCGCCGCCCATGGCCATCCGGACCTTGGTGGCCACCAGCACGTCATCCCGGCGCCCGGCGAGGACCTCGCCGGCGATCTCCTCGGCCAGTCCGCCCGAGTACACGTCCGCGGTGTCGATGAGGTTGACCCCCGCGTCCAGGCACATGTCCACCTGGCGCCGGGCCTCGCCCACGCCGGTCGAACCGACCTTCGCGAACCCGCCGGTGCCGCCGAAGGTCATCGTGCCCAAGGTGAGCACCGAGACCCGGAGTCCTGATCTGCCTAGCGTTCGGTATTCCACGGGAGAAACCCTATCCACCCCAACCTCACCGCCGCGCCGGCGGTCTGCCCCGGATCGGGCTTCCCGCGGGCCGGTCAGCCAGGCTGGCTCAGCGCCTCGCGGGCCGCCGGGACGACCTCCTCGGCCCAGATGCGGGACTGGCGTTCCCGGTCCCCGGACGGCCAGAACACGAATGCGTTCATCTGGTAGTCCGTGTACAGGCTGGTCAGCGTCTCCACCCAGCGCTCCGCCGGGCCATGGAACGGTCCCTGGTCGTCCGCGGAGATCAGCCCCATGACGTTGTACAGGCGGGTGATCTGCTCGGGATCACGGTTTTCCTCCAGCGCGGCCCCGGTGATGATGTCGTTCAGTTCCGGCAGCCGCTCCGGCGGGATGTAGGGGGCAGACACCGACCAGCCGTCGGCCTTCGCGCCGACCAGTGCCGCCGCCCGCGGCCCGACCACCCCCAGCCACAGGCCGACGGGGTGCGGCGGCCGCGGCCCGGGCTGCACCGCGGGGGCCTGGTAGTAGGTGCCCTGGAAACTGAACGGCTCGCCCGCCCAGCTGGCCCGGATGATGTCGATCGCCTCGCTGAGCGCCGCGCGGGCCTGGCCCGGCGTCCGCCGCGGGCCGCCCATGCCCGCGATGCCGTCGGCAAAGGCGCCCGCGCCCAGCCCGAGCTCGAACCGCCCGCCGCTGAGCACGTCGATGCTGGCCGCCTGCTTGGCCAGCATGGCCGGGGGGCGCAGGGGCAGGTTGGCCACGTTGGGAAACAGGTGCACCCGGCTGGTCCGGGCGGCCAGCCAGGTGATCACGGTGAACGTGTCCAGGAACTCCGCGTTGTAGGGGTGATCCTGGATGCCCACGTACTCCAGGCCCGCGGAGTCGGCGATGGCGGCGATGCGCCCGGCGATGGCCAGGCCGCCGGCGTTGGGATCGACGTTCAGGCCGAATGCGGCTGGCTGCGTCATGAGTGCTCCTGCACGGTCGGAGGGGGCCCGCTGGCCGGGGCCCCGGAAGGAGTATCCGGGTCGCCTTCCGCGACCCGGGTCAGGGCCCGGGCGAGCAGTTCCTGCTCGTCCGCGGTGAGGCGGTCGAGCAGCAGCTCACTGATGGTCTGGGTATGCACGGCGCTGCCCCGGGCGAGGACCTCGCGGCCCGCCGTCGTCATGGTGATCATCACGCCGCGCCCGTCGCCGGGGGCCCCGGCCCGGCGCAGCCAGCCGTGCCGCTCCAGCCGGGTCACCGCCCGGCTGAGCGAGGGCTGGGTCAGCCGTACCGCGGAGCACAGTTCACCGAGCCGCACTCCCGGTTCCGGGCTCCGGTCCACCCGCAGCAGGATCTGGAACTCGTTGATGCTCAGCCCGCAGGTGCGGGTCAGCGCCGCGCTCAGCTGCTCGGTGACCAGGGTGTGCGCCGCGGTGAGCGCCGCCCAGGCCTGCGCGCAGGCCTGGGCGTCATGGGGCGCGCCGGGGCGCTCCGCCGCTGCCGGGCCGGCTGCCGTCATCGCTGGCCGGCCTTACCAGCCCGGCCAGCGGGTCCAGGTGCGCAGCGTGCCGGAGATGTGCTCCTCCTCGTACTGCAGGTGGGCCAGCAGGTCGTCGCTCAGGGTGCGCAGGGCCGTGACCAGGCGCTCGCGGATGGCCGGCTCACCCGCCTGGCCGAGCTGATCCGAGGCGGCCTCGACCTCGTCGAGCAGATCGGAGATGTGCGCGTGGTCGGCTTCCAGCTTGTCCACCACGGCGTTCAGGGCCGGGTTGGACTGCCGCAGTGCCGGGAACAGCAGCATGGACTCGTGCGTGTGATGCGAGTGGACGAACCGGCAGTGCTGCAGGCAGCTGACCTTCAGCTGCCAGACCGCGCTGCCCGAGGCCAGCGACTGGATGGCGCCCCGGATCGCGCCGGCTGGCTGGCCGGCCTCCGCGTCCGCGGCCATCTGGCGGATCACGCCCAGGTCATGCCGGATCATGTCGTGTACCCACTTGAGCTCGGCCGCCATGGCCTCGCCCCGGGGGTTCGGCCGTCCCTGCTCGGTCACCGTCATCGTGCCGCCCGTGAGGCGAGGAGCCCATTTAGATACATACGCATGTATGTACCGTAGCACGCTGGCCCGGCGGGCCGGGGCGGCGCCGCGGACTCGGCGCGATCAGCGGGCGGGCCGGGGAGGGCTGGCCCTCAGCCGGCCGCGGGTCCAGGGAGCGCGTAAGTCATCAGCTCGCCGGCCGCCGTGCAGGCCAGCCGCCCCTGGGCCACCAGCAGGTCCAGGTGCACCCCGATCTCCAGGACCGCGAGCATCTGGTTGAACGGGTCGAGCTCGCTGAACCGGCGGGCGCGCCGGGTCCAGGGCAGCGCCAGCGCGACCTCGTAAGCGGTGTGCGCCCCGGCCTGGACCCGGTCCAGGCACGCATTCAGCCGGTCCTCGTGATGAGCGAGCAGCGCGTGCACCCGGGCGTGGGTGGTGTCCGTCACCGGGCCGTGCGCGGGCAGCAGCCGCATGTCCGGCAGGTCCAGCATCAGCCTCAGCGAACGCAGGTAGTCACCCAGCGGCAGTTCGCCCATGACCGCCTCGAAGCCGACCGACGGGGTAATGCGCGGCAGTACGTGGTCCCCGGCGAACAGCAGGTTGTGCGCGAGGTCGGCGAAGACGGTGTGTCCCTGGGTGTGACCGGGGGTCGCCACCGCCCGCAGCTCGCGGCCGCCCAGCTTGATGGTGACCTGATCCTTGAGCCACTCGTCGGGCATCTCCCACAGGTCCTCCCGCTCCGGCGGCGCGGTGCCGAAGGCGGCGCGCAGCGCGCGGATCACCGGCTCGGCGCCGGCCCGCTTCATCCGGCGCACATGCTCGGTCATGTTCTCGCGCCCGGCCTCGCTGGCCACGGTCAGCGAGGGGCGGTCGCCGATGCCCAGCGCCACGTGAGTGCCGAAGCGGCGGCGCAGGATCACCGCCATCGTGTAGTGGTCCCGGTGCACGTGGGTCACCAGGCAGCGGGTGATCTCCGCGGAGTGGCGGCCGATCCGGTCCAGGGCCGCGTCCAGCAGGCCGCCCGTCTCGGCCAGCGCCCAGCCGGCGTTGACCAGCACCAGGTCGCCGCCGGACTCGATGGCGTAGACGTTGACCGCGCGCAGGCCGTCGTTCGGCAGCGGCAGCGGGATCCGGTGCACGCCAGGGGCCACGGTGAACAACCCCGGCTCGGTCCAGTCTCCAGCAGCCTGCCCAGCCGAGTCCGCCATCGACATCCCATCCCGGCCACACCCGCCGCCGGGCGGCCGCCGCCAGATCACCTCACGGCCCGGACGGCCAGCAAGTCGGAGCGGGGCATTCCACCAGCCCCAGGTCATTATGCCCGCCGGCTCCCGGGGCCCGGCCGCGGACCGGGCGTCCGGCGGGTCCGGCGGACCCGCGGGCGTCCCGGTCGGTCGCCCCGTCGCCCGGTACCGCCGGAGCGTGGCTGGGGCACGGTCCGGACAGCAACGCGGTGCATTGTGCGCAGCGGGGTGCGCACAATGCACCGCGCTATTGGGTTCAGGTGGAGTGGCGGTGAGGACGGGGGCCCGGGGGGCGGCGAGGACGGGGTGCGGGGTGGCGGCGACGACGAGGGTGCGGGGGACGACGAGGGTGCGGGGTGGGCCTGAGGACGGGTGCGGGGGTGGCGGCGGGCGTAAACGATGCTCGCTGAGCCATGCACCCAACCGCGGCGCGCCTGACCAGCGCAACCAGTGGCGACGCCTGCGAGCCCGCCGCTACCCCGCGTACCCCGTCCAGGGCATTTCAGCTACCCCGCGTACCCCCGCCGGGGGATCAGCCGGCCCAACGCCCAGCGCCTCGGCCGCCACCTCCAGCGCGCCGAGATGATCGCCGAGGCTGGCCAGCCCGGCGCCCATCGTGTTGACCGCCAGGTGGGTAGCCCCGGCCTCGCGCCACCGCCCGGCCTGCTCGGCCAGCTTCGAAGCGTCACCGCGCCAGCTGACCCGCCCCTCCATGCCGAGCTGGGCCGGGTCCCGGCTGGCTTCCCGGGCGGCCGCGTGCACGATCTCCTGGGCCTTGTCGAGCTCGGGCCCCGGGTTGACCTGCGGGAACCAGCCGTCGGCCAGGCGGCCGGCCCGGCGGTAGGCGCGCTCGGACTGCGCCCCGAACCAGACCGGGATCGGCCGCTGCACCGGCAGCGGCGCCAGCCCCGCCCCGGTCACCCGGTCGAACTCGCCCTGATAGGTGACGGACTCCTCGGTCCACAGGCGGCGCATCAGCGCGACCTGCTCCTCGATCCGCCGCCCCCGGGTGCGGAAATCCTGGCCGAGCGCCTCGTATTCCACCTCGTTCCAGCCCAGCCCCACGCCGAGCCGGAACCGGCCGCCCGACAGCAGGTCCACCTCGGCGGCCTGCTTGGCCACGAGCGCGGTCTGCCGCTGCGGCAGGATGATGATGCCGGTCACGAGTTCCAGCGAGGTGAGCGCGGCCAGGTAACCGAACATCACCATCGGCTCATGGAACGTGGTCCGCACGTCGTAGGGGCCGCTCCAGCCCCGGTGCACGGCCGGGTCCGCGCCGACCACATGGTCGTAGGCCATCACGTGCGCGAAGCCCAGTTCCTCGACCCGCTGCCCGTACGCCCGCACCGCTCCCGCGTCCGGGCCGATCTCGGTCTGCGGGAACACGACGCCAATCTGCATGGCCGCTCCCTCTCCTCCGCTCAGGACTGCTCCGCTCAGGACTGCTCCACTCGGGACCGCACTGCTCAGGGCTGCTCCGCTCAGGACTGGCCGCCGCCTACGACGTCCAGCACCTGCTGGCCGTACCGGGCCAGCTTGGCCTCCCCTACCCCGCTCACTGCGGACAACGCCGTCAGAGTCGACGGTGCCTGGGTGGCGATCTGCCGCAGCGTCGCGTCATGGAAGATCACGTACGCGGGGACGCCCTGCTCCTTGGCCGCGCCCGCGCGCCAGGCGCGCAGCTGCTCGAACAGCCCCGCGGCCGCGGCGGGCATCTCGTCCGCGGGCGCCGCGGTCTTCGCGGACCGGGCCGCCCGCGCCCGGGGCGGCCGCTCGGGCTCGCGGCGCAGCATCACCTCGCGGCGCCTGCCGAGCACCTCGTCGCTGCCCGCGGTGAGCTCCAGCGTGCCGTAGTCGCCCTGGACGGTGAGCAGCCCCCGGGCCAGCAGCTGGCGGGCCACCCCGCGCCACTGGGACTCGGTCAGCTCCGTGCCGATCCCGAACACGGTCAGCGAGTCGTGCCCGTTCTCGGTGACCTTCGGGGTGCCCCGGCCGAGCAGGATGTCGATCACCTGGCCGGCGCCGAACCGCTGGCCCCGCTCATGCTTGAGCCGGTACACGGCGGACAGGAACTTCTGCGCCGCGATGGTCCCGTCCCACGCCTCGGGCGGTGACTGGCAGGTGTCACAGTTGCCGCAGGCCCCGGTCTCCTCGCCGAAGTAGCCGAGCAGCTGGGCCCGGCGGCATTCGATCGTCTCGCACAGGGCCAGCATCGCGTCCAGGTGCGCGGCCTGGCGGCGGCGGTGGGCCAGGTCGCCGGCGGAGGTGTCGATCAGCTTGCGCTGCTGGACCACATCCTGCAGCCCGTAGGCCAGCCACGCGGTGGACGTCCAGGCCGTCCCGCCCGGCGCGGCCCGTCTCCTGGTAGTAGCCCTCGACCGAGCGGGGCAGGTCCAGATGGGCCACGAAGCGGACGTCGGGCTTGTCGATGCCCATCCCGAACGCGATCGTGGCCACCATGACCAGCCCGTCCTCGCGCAGGAACCGGGCCTGGTTCCGGGCCCGGGTGAACGCGTCCAGCCCGGCGTGATACGGCAGCGCGGTGATCCCGTTGGCGGTCAGGAACTCCGCCGTCTTGTCCACCGAGGCCCTGGACAGGCAGTAGACGATGCCGGCGGCGCCGGGGTGCTCGTCGCGGAGGAAGGACAGCAACTGACGGCCCGGCTCAGCCTTGGGCACGATGCGGTAGGTGATGTTGGGGCGGTCGAAGCTGGCCACGAAATGGCGCGCGTCCTGCAGGCCGAGCCGGTCCGCGATCTCGGCGCGGGTGGCCTGGGTGGCGGTGGCGGTCAGCGCGATGCGGGGCACCTCGGGCCAGCGCTCGTGCAGCCCGGACAGGGTGAGGTAGTCGGGGCGGAAGTCGTGCCCCCACTGGGACACGCAGTGCGCCTCGTCGATGGCGAACAGCGAGACCGTGCCCCGGTCGAGCAGCGCCACGGTGGACTCGGTGCGCAGCCGCTCCGGGGCCAGGTACAGCAGGTCCAGGTCGCCGGCCAGGAAGGCGGACTCCATCTCGCGCCGCTCGGCCAGTTCCTGGGTCGAGTTCAGGAAGCCGGCCCGGACGCCGAGCGCCCGCATGGCGTCCACCTGATCCTGCATCAGCGCGATAAGCGGGGAGATGACCACCCCGGTTCCGCGGCGGACCAGCGCGGGAATCTGGTAGCAGAGCGACTTGCCGCCACCGGTCGGCATCAGCACGAGCGCGTCGCCGCCGGCGATGAGGTGCTCGATGATCTCCTGCTGGGGGCCGCGGAAGGAGTCGTAGCCGAACACCCGGCGCAGTATGTCCAGGGCGCCGTCCGTCCCGCCGCTCACCGCGGCGGCCGATCCGGGAGGCAGCACGCCGCGATTCTATGAGCATTCAGCCGGCCCTGGGCAGTGATAGACCGTTGGCGGGCCGCGGTACGTGCTCCGCGGTCAGGCCGGCCCGGGTCCGCCCTGGCCAGCCAGCCACCAGCCGAGGAGGTCGATGTGGCTGAGCATCCGGTCATTGGTTATGTCGTGTGGGCGGTGCTGTTCGGGGCGCTGTTCGCCTGGGAGGGCCTGGCGCTCAGCCATATCAGCGGGGTGCCCACGCTCAGCGACGCGTTCCGGGCGATCATGCGCTACCCGGTCGGCCGGTGGGCGCTG
Organism: uncultured Actinomycetes bacterium; assembly: GCA_963713815.1. Taxonomy (GTDB): domain Bacteria; phylum Actinomycetota; class Actinomycetes; order Streptosporangiales; family Streptosporangiaceae; genus RYN-230. The sequence continues at coordinate 54,643 of CAVQNH010000030.1, read as the reverse complement.
TTCGCGCTGTGGCTATGGTTCGGCTGGCACATCTTCGTCCGCGGCTGGCACTTCCTGCTCCGCGCCTGACATGCCGTCGTCGCTGCTCAGGCAGGATGTCCTGCCCGTCGCGGTCGGCTACCTGCTGCTGATGGGCGCCCTGGCCGCCGGGTTGCGGCTGCTGCGGCGGGACGGCGGGCCGGCGGGGACCGGGCGGGAGGGTGCCCCCGGACCCGCTCCCGGGAGGCCGGGGCCGCCAGGGATCCCCGGGCCAGCAGGGATCCCCGGGCCAGCAGGGATCCCCGGGCCAGCAGGGATCCCCGGGCCAGCAGAGCGCCCGGGCCAGCGAGCGCACCGGGCCGCCGGGGATCCCCGGCCCGCCGGCAGCCGGCTGGACCGGGCTGGCCCGCCGCTACGCGGGCACCGCCCTCGGCGGTTACCTGCTGCTGATGGCCGTGGTGATCCTCTACTACTACGGGGTGGCCCGGGTCGGCGGCCCGTTCATCGCCAGCGCGTTCACCGGCTGCGCGCTCCTGATCGCGCTCAGCACGCCGGTGTTCGCGCTCGCCTCCTGGCTGGACGGGCACCGCCGGGCCCGGCCGGGGCGCAAGGCCGGGGGCTGACGGTCAGCGGGCGGGGACGCTGGCCAGGAACCCGGTGACCGCGGCAGCGAACTCCGCGGGGCGCTCCAGGTGCGGTGAGTGCCCGCAGCCGGGCAGCACCAGTTCGGTGTACCGGCCGCCGGCCGCCTGGTAGCGCTCGAGGACCGCGCGCATCTGGCCCACCATCGGCTGGGGCGGGAAGACGTCCGGGCCGGGCCAGCCCGGTATGGCGCCGAGCGCGCCGAGGTGGCCCAGGTCGACCAGGGAGGTATCCGAGACGATCTGGTCGGCGTCGCCGCGGATCCACAGCACCTCCGGCCGGTCCCCGAGGGCCGCGAAGCCGGACAGGTCGCAGTACTTCGGGGAGATGGCGTTGTTGACGCCGTGCTCGCCCGGGGCGACACCCGGCCAGTTCTTCGAGACCGCCGTGTCGCCCGGGTAGTTGGCGCGGCCGATGGCCATCTCCAGCATCGCCTCCACCAGTGCGTCTTCCACGTCCGGGGGCAGCGCGACCGGGTTGCCGTACAGATGGGTGAGGACCTGCCGGGGCGAGGTCTGATCGTCAGTGCCCCGGTCCCCGGCCTCGATCCGGCGGACCATCTCGGGACTGGCGGTGCCCCCGCCCGAGCCGGCGTAGTCCGGCCAGCAGGGAGTCCCCCCGGTGTCCCGGGTCCCCCCGAAGCCGAACGGGGACATGGGGCTCTCCAGGGTGACCGACGCGGCGGTGCCCGGGTGGTCGGCCGCGTACTGGAGGGCGACGCCGCCGCCCAGGGACCAGCCGAGCAGGTGCAGCGGCCCGGTCCCGGGCCGGAGGCCGCCCTCGGTCAGCAGCGCGTGGAGGTCGTCGGCGAAGTCCCGGACGCCGCGGCGCGCGTCCACCGGCGCCCGCTCCGAACGGCCGAAGCCCCGCAAGTCGGGGGCGACGCACCGGTAGCCGCTGGCCAGCCCCACCATGGTCTCGGCGAAAAACCGGGCGGCGGACACGTTGCCGTGCACCAGCACCAGGAGCGGCGCGTCCGGCGGGCCCGCCGTGAGCACGTGCGTGCGCAGCCGCGACGTCTCGATCTGCTGGGACTCGACACCAGGCGGCAGGCCGGCGGGAGAGGGCATCAGCGTGTCCAGGGTGGTCGGGGGTGGTGGGAGACAGTGGTTCCAGGTCCTACCGCCCCGCGCGGGATCATGTCAACGACGAGCTCAGACAAGATAGCCCGGCCGGTTCCGGGCTTGCGCGCCACGCCCGGGCCGGCCATCAGCCCGGCGTCAGCGGCCGGACCTGGCCCAGCGGCGGATCATTTCGATGCGCGCCTGGATCTGCTCCGCGGTGGCCTGCGGCAGGGCCGGGCCGCCGCAGGCCCGGCGCAGGTCCGCGTGCACCAGCGCGTGCGGCTGCCCGGTGCGGTGGTGCCAGGCGCCGATCAGCCCGTTCAGCTCCTTGCGCAGGCCGGCCAGCACTTCCCGGCGGACCGGCTGGGACGCCGCGGCCGGCGCACCTGCCGCGCCGCGGGCGGCTGCACCACCGGCCGCCGCTTCCGGTTCATTCGCCGCAACGGAAGCCGCCCACGCGGGAACGCCTCGCCCCGAGCCTGGGGGCGGCGGGCCCGTGCCGCCAGCCCCCGAGCCCCCGGATCCCCGCTTGAGCCGCTCAGCCTGGCGCTTGCGCAGCAACAGGTCGACCTGCTCCGGCTCGAGCAGCCCGGGGAGGCCGAGGAAGTCCTCTTCCGCGGCCGTGGTCCCGAACTCGCTGCCGTCGTAGAGAACCCGGTCGAAGTGCGCGGACGCCTGCAGGGCCTCGAACGGGAGCTCGCCGCCGGTGTCCGGGGTGTCCCGCTGGCGCTGCGCCTCGGCCAGCTCGCGCTCTTCGGCGTCGTCCGGGCTGGCCGCCAGCACATGGTCGCGGGCCGCCTCCAGTTCCGCCGCGTAACCCAGCAGGGCCGGGATCGAGGGCAGGAACACCGAGGCGGTCTCACCGCGCTGGCGGGCCCGGACGAACCGGCCCACCGCCTGGGCGAAGAACAGCGCCGTGCCCACGCTGGTGGCGTAGACGCCGACGGCCAGCCGGGGGATGTCCACGCCCTCGGACACCATGCGGACGGCCACCATCCAGCGGTCCCCGGAGTCCGCGAACGCGGCGATCTTCCGGCTGGCCGTGGGGTCGTCGGACAGCACCACGACCGGCCTGGTGCCGCTGAGCCGGCGCAGCGCCGCCGCGTAGGCCCGGGCGTCCGCGTGGTCACCGGCGATGACCAGGCCGCCCGCGTCGGGCATGCCCCGGCGCACCTCGGTCAGCCTCCGGTCCGCGGCCTCCAGGACCCGCTGCACCCACTCGCCCTGCGGGTCCAGCGCGGTCCGCCAGGCCTGCGCGAGCTGTTCGGGGAGCATGGGCGTGCCCAGCGTTCCGGTGATCTCGTCACCGGCCCGGGTCCGCCAGCGCATCTCACCGGAGTAGGCCAGGAAGATGACCGGCCGGACCACGCCGTCGTCCAGGGCCGGCCCGTAGCCGTAGACGTAATCGGACACGCTGCGCCGGCTGCCGTCGGCGTCCGGCGCGTAGGTCACGAACGGGATCGGGTTGGCATCACTGCGGAACGGGGTGCCGGTGAGCGCCAGCCGGCGCCGGGCGGGCTCGAACGCCTCACGGACCGCTTCACCCCACGACATGGCGTCACCGGCGTGGTGGATCTCGTCGAAGATCACCAGCGTGCGCCGGTTCACCGTGCGCTGCCGGTGCAGGATCGGGTGCGCGGCAACCTGGGCGTAGGTCACCGCCACCCCGGTGAAGTCGGCGGAGGCCCGGCCCTGCGCGTTGCGGTAGGACGAGTCGAGGGAGATCCCGGCGTAGTGCGCGGCCTGCGCCCACTGATGCTTGAGATGCTCGGTGGGCGTGACCACGGTGACCGAGGCGATCTCCCGGCGGGCCAGCAGCTCGGCGGCGATGGTCAGCGCCCAGGCTGTCTTGCCTGCTCCTGGGGTGGCGACGAGCAGGAAATCGCGCCGGGGCAGGCGGAAATACTCCCAGTAGGCTTCCTTCTGCCAGGTCCGCAGGGACAGGAGCAGATCGGGCCGGACCGGAGCGTCCGGGCGGCTGCCATCCTCATGGGGTGCGGTCGCGGGGGTGCTCACGAGGCCGAAAGGCTACCAGCGGGGCCCGGCCGGCCCGGCCAGCCCGCGCCAAGGCGGGCGTGGTGCGGCGTGCCGCACCACGGAGCCTGCCTATTCGCTGGCCGGCTCGGCCTGGCGGCCGGCCGGCGGCCGGCCCCGCGGGCGCATCCGCGCCGCGTCCCGGGGCAGCCGTCCCGCCTCGGCGAGCGCCCGGCGCAGCAGGAACTCGATCTGGGCGTTGGTGCTGCGCAGCTCGTCAGCGGCCCACTTGGACAGGGCGTCGTGCACGGCCGGATCGAGCCGGAGCAGCATGCCCTTGCGTTCGCTCACCAGACCCGACACCAATCCGTCATGAGACCCCCGTCACTGGTACAGCGAACCAGTGTTGACCACCTGCTGGGTGGCCTGCTCGCTGCACAGCACCACGAGCAGGTTGGACACCATAGCGGCCTTGCGCTCTTCGTCCAGCTCCACGACGTCCTGTTCTTCGAGCTGCTGCAAGGCCAGGCGGACCATGCCGACAGCCCCCTGGACGATCCGCGACCGCGCCGCGACCACGGCGCTCGCCGCCTGGCGGCGCAGCATGGCCTGGGCGATCTCGGCCGCGTAGGACAGCCGGGTGAGCCGCGATTCGATGATCGTGACGCCGGCCGAGGCGACCCGGGCGGCGATCTCGGCCGACAGTCGCGTGGTGATCTCGTCCGCGTTCCCGCGCAGCGACAGCTGGCCGGTGTCGGCCGTGTCGTAGGGGTAGCTGGTGGCGATGTGCCGGACCGCGGTCTCGGTCTGGGTCGCCACGAACTGGGTGAAGTCGTCCACCGCGTACAGGGCCAGGGCGGTGTCGTCGACCTGCCACACGACCACGGCCGCTATCTCGATCGGGTTGCCGTCGGCGTCGTTGACCTTGGCCAGCGCGGTCTCGTGGTTGCGGATCCGGGTAGACACCCGGCGCCGGTCGGTAAACGGGTTGACCCAGCGCAGGCCCGGTTCCCGGACCGTGCCGGCGTACCGGCCGAACAGCTGGATCACGCGGGCCTCACCGGGGACGACCGCGAAGAGCCCGCGCAGGCCCAGTACGCTCCCGATCAGCAGGAGCACGCCGAGGATGATCAGGGCCACTTCGGCGCCTCCGCCGACTGGCTTGGACAGGATCAGCAGGCCGACCCCGGCCAGCAGGACGACGATGCTGAGGACGAGGAGGGGCACGCCCGGCGCGGAACCCGCGGGCCGCTCGGTCAGGCGGCGGGCAGGCGGCTGCGGGCCGGGCTGCTGGGGGGCGGGTGCTGCGGGGCTGCGCCGATCCGGGCGGTCGGTTTCCGGGCTGGGTGCTGCTGCGTTGTGCGTGGCCATCTCTCGGCCTCCTCCATCGTGGAGCTGATTACACGAACCTAGCATAGTGATATCAATTTAGCCAAGAACCTGGGTCAGTCTGACCTGGCCAGCGCGCCGGTCCGGGCGTGGCCCGCGGGACCGGGGATGGCAGCAGGCCGGGGGCCAGCGCCGGAGATGCGGCGGCGGGGTCCCCGGCGGACGGGACGGCTGCATTCCTGTAGTCCCCGGGACCAGGATGGTGCCGGGACCGCGGCGCTGGCATATCGTGGGTGTATGGGGAAACTTCTGCTCATCCTGGTCGTGGTGTTCGCCGCGTTCCTCGTTGTCTCGCTGGTGATTTCCGCGCTGCACTTCCTGTTCGTGGTGGCCCTGGTGGCTCTGGTGGTGGTCGGGCTCATGCGCCTGGCTGGCGGTCGGCGGCGGCGCGCCCGCAGGTAGCGTGCGCCGGCGCCCGGCGGGCATGCCGGGCCGCCAGTCACACGGGTCGCCCTCGGCCGCCGGGCCGCCAGGCGGTTTGTCGCGTGACGCGGGATACTTGCCTGTGCCGCGTTGTCCAGGCCCGGAGGTCTGATGGAGGCGTTCGCGTGTGACGCGCTGCCCGGACGGGTGGTGTTCGGGGCGGGTGCGGCGCGTACCGCGCTGGCGGACGAGGTCGCCCGGCTCGGGGTCTCCCGGCTGCTGCTGATCGCCGCGGGCGGCGGGGAAACGGTCGCGCGCGATCTGGCGGCGCCGCTGGCGGACCGGATCGCCGGGACGTTCACCGGGGTCCGGCCGCACGTGCCGGTGGAGGTGGCGGACGCGGCGCGCAAGCAGGCCGCCGCGATCGGCGCCGATGCGGTGCTGAGCGTGGGCGGCGGGTCGGCCACCGGCACGGCCAAGGCGGTCGCGCTGACCACCGGGCTGCCAGTGATCGCGGTGCCGACCACCTACGCAGGCTCGGAAGTCACCCCGGTCTGGGGACTAAGCGACGGGGAGCGCAAGACCACCGGCGTGGACATGCGCGTGCTGCCCCGGCTGGTGATCTACGACCCCGAGCTCACCGTGTCGCTGCCCGGGCCGTTGTCCGCGGCCAGCGGCCTGAACGCCGTGGCCCACTGTGTGGACGGGTTCTGGGCCCCGGGCCGTAACCCGGTCAGCGCGCTGGCCGCCACCGAGGCCATCAGGGTCCTGGCCGCGGCGCTGCCGGCGGTCGCCCGGGACGGGACGGACCTCGGCGCCCGGAGTGATCTGCTATACGGGGCGTACCTGGCCGGCTCCGCGTTCGCGGTGACCGGATCCGGCCTGCATCACAAGATCTGCCACGTCCTGGGCGGCCGGTACGGCCTGCCGCACGCGCAGACCCACGCGATCATGCTGCCGTATGTGCTGGCCTTCAACGCGCCGGGGGCGCCGGACGCGGCCAGCCGGATCGGGCAGGCCCTCGGCAGCGAGCACCCGGCGGCTGCCCTGCAGGCGCTCGCCGCGCGGCTCGGGCTGCCCCGCGGGCTCCGTGAGATCGGGCTGGCCGAGGACCAGCTCGCCGAGGCGGCCCGGCTGATCGAGCCGGTGGTGCCCGCGGACAACCCGGTGCCGGCCGGCGCGGCGGCCCTCGAGGTGCTGCTCCGCCACGCCTGGGCCGGGGACCCGGTCGGCACCGAACTGGCGGCGCGGAACTGGCGGCGCCGAACTGGCCGGCGCGGAACTGGCCGGCACCGGACTGGCCGGGGCTGGCCGGGCGGGCGGGGAGCAGGGCGCCCGCGAGGAGGCGGTCACCGACGAGGTCCTGGCCAGCTTCGCAGGCGCGGACACGGCCCGCTACCGGGAGATCATGCAGAGCCTGGTGCGGCACCTGCACGCATTTGCCCGCGAGGTGCGGCTGACCGAATCGGAGTGGGAACAGGGCATCGACTTCCTGACCCGGGCCGGGCACATCACCGACGACCGGCGGCAGGAGTTCATCTTGCTCTCGGACGTGCTGGGGCTGTCCATGCTGACCGTGGCCATCAACGCCCCGGCGTCGGCGGGAGCCACCGAATCGACGGTGGTCGGCCCGTTCTTCGTGGCGGATGCGCCGGAGGTACCGCTGGGCGGCGACATCGCCGGCGAGGCCAAGGGACGTCCCTGTTACGTATCCGGCACGGTCCAGGGCACCGGCGGCGAGCCGCTGCCCGGTGCCCGCATCGAGGTGTGGGAGTCCGACGAGGACGGCTTCTACGACGTCCAGTACCCCGATGGCCGGATCGGGGGACGCGGGTGGCTGCGCAGTGCCCCGGACGGCGGGTACCGGTTCTGGTCGGTTCGCCCCGCCCCCTATCCGATCCCTGATGACGGGCCCGTCGGCGCGCTGCTCACGGCCGCGGGCCGGGGCCCGATGCGGCCCGCGCACCTGCACTTCAAGGTGGAGGCGCCCGGCTACCGCACGCTGATCACGCACATCTTCGTCGCGGGGGATCCGTACCTGGACCGGGACGCCGTGTTCGGCGTCAAGGACAGCCTCATCACGGACTTCGCGGAGCACCCGCCGGGACCCGGGCCGGATGGGCGGCCCCTCGATGAGCCGTGGACCAGCGTCAGATTCGATATCGTGCTCGCGCGCCTGGCCTCCGGCGCCGGGAGCCCGGGCAGCTAGGTACGCATCCGCCCGGTAGCCGGGGGATTATCTCCGCGTCTCTGGGTACCAGGCCCCAGCGGGCGGCGGTAACGCCAGGCCGCTTACCGAGGCCGATCATCAGGGGGCGAGGCAGTATGCCGGTGCGCCACGCGATGCTGGTCATCACGCGGGCGGTGTTCGACATGGTGGAGATCCCGGGCCAGGAGCCCCTCGTGGTGGCCAAGGACAGTGGCGACGAGGCCGCGCGCCGGTGGTGGGACGAGCGGGTGCGGGCGGTCGCCGCGGACGTGTTCGGGCGCAACAGCGAGAACTGGGAACGCCAGCTGGCGGACTGGCAGGCCGGGACGGACGTCGCGGTGGGCAAGGAGCGCCTGCACGACGGCGGTCCCCGGGTGGACGTGGCCCGGATCCGGTTTCCCGATGGCACGGAGACGGTGGTAGACCCCCAGAACGCCCACGACTACGTGGCGGAGGAATTCCGGGCCCGCAAACCCCAGCCGACCGTCGCCGCGCAGTTCGCGGAATGGCGGGAGACCGTCCAGATCGCCGAGCTGCACACCTGGGTCGGCTGGCTGTTCAACGGGGCCGACCACGTTCCCGTTGACATCGGCCTGCCGGCGTCCCAGTTCGGTTACCCGATCAAGGAGGTCCTGGCCTGCCTCGACCGGCTGTCCCTGGACGGCTGGCAGATCGTGCACGTCTCCGAGGACCGGGCCGGGTACCTGGACGGCCGGGCCGCGTACCCGGAGGCCGACCTGGCTGAAGCGGGCATCGGGACCGCGCGCTACCTGCTCAGCCGGCCGGAGTAGCGGCCGCAGGACCGGCGCTCCGGGCCCGGCGAGGTCAGCTTCCGGCGAGGTTGGTCAGGCTCTCCCGTACGGCCGCCGTCATCGGGTCGCCCGGCGGGAGGACCCGCTCGCAGCGGGACACGGTGTCACGGAGCAGGGTCAGCGCGTCGGTCAGCCGGCCTACCGAGTAGTAGGCGCTGGCCAGGTTGGCGCAGCGGGCCAGCGTGTCGGGATGGTCCGGGCCGACGACGCGCTGGTAGCCGTCGCAGGTCTGCTCGTACAGCTGGACGGCGGAGGCCATCTTGCCCGCGGAATGGTAGGCGGAGCCGAGGTTGCCGCGCGCCGCGATCGTGTCCAGGTGGTCCGGGCCGAGGACCCGCTCCCGGTCTGCCAGCACCTTCTTGTAGTTCGAGGTCGCGTCCTTGAGCCGCCCATCGGCCAGATAGGTGTCCGCCAGCTTCTGCCGGGTGGTCAGCGTGTCCGGATGCCGGGCGCCCTGCACCCGTTCCCGGTCGTTCAGCGTCCGCCGGTAGAGCGGGATCGCGTCGGACAGGCGGCCCGCGGCCCGGTATGCGGCCGCGAGTTCCTCACGGGCGCTGATGGTGTCGGGATGGTCGGGACCCAGGATCCGGTCGTAGTCGCCCACCGCGCCGTTCAGGACGGTGACGGCCTCGGCGGACTGGCCGGCCGCCATCAGGGCGTGGCCGAGGTCCCGCCCGGCCGCGACGGTGCCGGGATGGTCCGCGCCCAGCGCCGACACCCGGTCCGCCAGCACCCGCTGGAACCAGGCCACGGCCTCCGCGGCCTGGCCGGCCGTGAGGTAGGCGTCGGCCAGCCGCTGGTCGATCACCTTCGTATCCGGGTGGCCGGGCCCGAGGATCGCCTCACTGGCCGCGGCGAGCTCCCGCCAGTACCCGACGGCCGGGCCAGCCAGCCGGGCCTGGCCGAGGCTCTGCCCGGCGCGCATGAGCAGCGGGTGGCAGCCGCCGGCCAGCAGCAGGTCGCGGGCGTGCTTCTGCAGGCTGGCCGTGCAGGACCGGAGCATCGCACCGAGCCAGGGCGGCTCGTCCGCGGGCCACACCTCGATCAGGGCGTCGGCCGCGGCGCGCACGGCCCGGTCATGCATGGTGTCCGGCGTCACTCCGCGGATCGCCGCCTGGATCACCGGGCTCATCCGCACCACTGGCGGGGACGCCGCCCGGTCGAGGCCCAGCAGCGCGGTCCGCTCCAGGACCGGCAGGATGCTCCAGGCCTGCTCGCGGGCGGCCGCGGCGCGGGTGCCATCCGAGGCGAGGTACGCGCCGGCGGCGGGCGAGCTGAACACGGTGGCGGGCATCCCGTGGCCGTCCAGCAGCGCGGCCAGGGCCAGCACGGGCTGGGCCGCCCCGCCCGGGGCCAGGCGGTCGGCCTGCTCGACGGAGAACAGCCAGCTGACCGCGGCGGCGGGCGGCTTGCTGCCCGCGGTCGTCGCCAGCTGGTCCCGCCGGGCGGTGAAGTAGCCCTGGTAATCCCGGCAGGACAGTGAGGAGGTGGAGATGACGCCACTGGCCTGGGCGAGCGCCATGGGCTCGCAGCCGAGGTCCTCGACGAGGTCGATCGCGCCGAGCCGCTGGTCCGGGTCGGCGGTCAGGCGGCCCATCAGGTAGCTCAGCGCCTCCCGGGAACTGAACGCCCCGACCGGGAGGACCAGGGCCCGGTGATCGCCAGGCAGGACGGCCGGGCTGGTCGCCGTGATCAGGACCTGGCCGGCGCCCGGCCGGCCACATCCCGGTGAGGTCGGCCGCACCGGACAGGTCGTCGAGCACGACCAGCCAGCGCCGCCGGGTCTCGCCGAGCCAGCTCACGAAGCGCGCGGCGACAGCCTCGGCGTCGCCGCTGGGATCGGTCCCGAGTGCGGCCTCCGCAGCTTCCGCGTACCCGGCCAGCACCGATGCCCGGCTCGTGGCAGGCACCCAGACCAGCAGGTCCACCTCACGCGACCGCCAGAGCGACTCGGCGAAGAACACCGCCAGCTGGGTCTTGCCGCACGATCCCAGCCAGTCCCGCGATCCTGGCCCCGCACCGTGGCCTGGCACCAGCACGACCGCGGTGCCCGGCACCAGCGCGGCACCGACCCGGGGTGCGCTCTCCGGCCTGGTGCTGAACCCGTCCGCGAGCGGCGGCACCACTCCGATGCGGACCGGCCACTGTGCCTGGCCGTCCGGCGACTCGGCCGGCCCGCCGGCCGGTACCTGGCTGATCAACCCGCTACCCCTGCTCCGCGGCCGTCCCGGCCGCTAGACGAGATCATCTGTGATATCACTGCCGCCCGCAACGCCTACGCCAGGGGCGGAACGGCAGAAGCAGGCTCGGTCCCGTAGTCCTCGCCGGGCAGGCCGGCCAGGATGTGCTCGACCAGGGTGATCAGGACGCTCTTCACCGATTCCGGCTGACGGGCGTCGCAGAGCACCACCGGGACCTGCGGGCCGAGGTCGAGCGCGGCGCGGACCTCAGCGGGGTCGTAGCGGTGCGCGCCGTCGAAGCAGTTGACGGCCACGACGAACGTCAGCCCCCGCTTCTCGAAGTAGTCCACGGACGGGAAGCAGTCCGCCAGCCGCCGGGTGTCCGCCAGTACCACGGCGCCGAGCGCCCCGTAGGACAGGTCGTCCCACATGAACCAGAACCGCTCCTGGCCGGGCGTGCCGAACAGGTAGAGCACCCGGCGGCCACCGAGGGTGATGCGGCCGAAGTCCATGGCCACGGTGGTCGTGGCCTTGTTCTCCACCCCCTGCAGGTCGTCGTGGCTCACGCTCACGCTGGTCAGCGCTTCCTCGGTGCGCAGCGGCCGGACCTCGCTGATCGCGCTGACCAGCGTGGTCTTGCCCACCCCGAATCCGCCCGCAATGAGGATCTTGAATGCCGCGAGGGGGCCCTCGGCGCCGGGGTCAGAGAGCCCGGAGGCCATGCAGCACCTCCCTCAGCAGCTGTGCGCTGGGCTGGTCGCCCGCCGGGCGGCCCTGCAGCACCTTGATACGGCCCTGCTGGATGAGGTCAGCCAGTAGCACCCGGATCACGCCGAGCGGCAGCCCGGTGTCAGAGGCGACGTCGGCCACCGTAGCAGGCCGCTGGCACAGCGTCAGGATCCGCCGGTGCTCAGGACTGAGCCCGCGCTGGTCAGCCGGCTGGGCCGGGCGGCCGGAAGCCACGATGATCGCGATCAGGTCCAGTACCTCGCCGTCCGCCGGCTCGGTCCGTCCGCCCGTCAGCGCGTAGGGACGCACGACGGGGTCTGAGTCCCGGTCGACCCACTTGCCCCCGGTACCCATCGGGGCTCAGTCCACCGTGATCTGGCCGGCCGGGAACCGTGGCCGGGCGGCGAGGTGGGGTCCGGCCCGTTTCACGAGCATGGCCATCTCGTAGGCGATCAGGCCGGCGTCGGCGCTCGCCGGGCACAGGACCGCCAGGCAGCTGCCGTGACCGGCGGCGGTGACGAACAGCAGGGCCTGTTCCAGCTCGATGATGGTCTGGCGGACCTCGCCGACCCCGAAGTGCTGGCCCGCGCCGCTGGCCAGGCTCTGCACCCCGGCGGCCAGCGCCGACAGCCGCTCGGCCTCATCGCGGTGCAGCCCGGAGGTGGACGCGATGGCCAGCCCGTCCCGGGACAGGATGACGGCCTTGCGGAAATGCTCGACCCGGCTGGCGAGGTCCTCGAGCAGCCAGCTCAGGTCCTGGCCGGTCCCGGAAGCCTCGTGCTCGCCCATCACCTCTCCTCGCCATCGGGCGCGGGGGACTTCGCCCGTCTTGGCAGCGGCGGGGCAGCCGTGCCCGGCGGCTCAGGCGGGTCGTCCTGGCGGCCGCGTCGCCAGCCCGTCTGCAGGGACGACGCGAGATCGCGGGCCTGCTCCGGAGTGCGGCCGTCGACCGGCGCCGTGGTCCGCGCCGGGCGGTCCGCGAGGCTGTCCCGCAGATGCGGGGACAGGCTCGCCTGCCGGGTGCGGTGCGGGAGCAGGCGGCGGGGGCCAGCCTCCCCGTTGGTCCCCGGCACCGTGTTCCCGGGTGCTGCCGAGTTCCCGGGTAGCACGGTGTTCCCGGGTAGCACGGTGTTCCCGGGTGGCACGGACCCGGGTGGCACGGTCCCGGCCGCGGAAGCCGTGCTGGCGCTGGGCAGCGTGCTGGCGGTGGGCACCGTCTCCGCCCCGGGCACCGTCCCGGCGTCAGGGACGGAGCGGGTGCCGGGCGTGGAGTCGGCGGTGGGCACAGTGCTGGGGGTGGGCACGGTGCTGGGGGTGGGCACGGGGCCGGCCGGTCGCGCAGCCCGCTCCGAAGGCATCGTGCTGGCCGCGGGAATGGCGCCCGGCGGCGAGACCGCGCGCCGGCCGGTCAGCGCGAGCGCCGCGCCGGACCCGAGGTCCAGCCCGGCCGCCCGCCCGCCCGCCCGGCGCGCCGCGGGCAGCGCGCCCGTGGACGCGGCCGCCGCCGGAGCCGCGGACACGAGCACGATGATGCTGGTGGGCATCAGCACAATCGCCGTGGTGCCGCCGTACGGGGACCGGCGCAGCGATACCCGGACGCCGTGCCGGGCGGCCAGCTTCGCGCCGACGAACAGGCCGAGCCGGTCCGCGTTGGCCAGGTCGAAGTCGGGCGGCTGGGCGAGCTGCTGATTGAGCTCGGCGAGCTGGCCGGGCTCGATGCCGAGCCCGCGGTCGTCGATCTCGACGGCGAAACCGTTGGCCACGCGTTCCGCCCGGATCTCCACCCGGGTTCCGGACGGGGAGAACATGGTCGCGTTCTCGGTCAGCTCGGCCAGCAAGTGGATCATGTCGGCGACCGCGGGGGCCGCCACCGCGTCCTCGGACGTGGTGAGGACCGTGACCCGGCGGTAGTCCTCGACCTCCGCCATGGCTGCCCGGATGACGTCGATGATCGGCACCGGCTCGGTCCAGGACCGGCCGGGCGCCGCCCCGGACAGGATGGCCAGGCTTTCCGCGTGGCGGCGCATCCGGGTAGTGAGGTGGTCCAGCGCGAACAGGTCGGCCAGCGCGGCGGAGTCGGAGGCCTTGTGCTCCAGCGCGTCGATCAGCCGGAGCTGCCGCTGCAGCAGTGACTGGTTCCGCCGGGCCAGGCTGACGAACACCTGGCGGAGTCCGTTGCGGAGCCCGGCCTCTCCAGCGGCCGCCCCGATCGCCGTCTGCTCCAGGCTGGCCACCGCCGCGAAGGCCTGGGCGATCTCCGCGTTCTTCAGCCGCAGCCGGGGCTGCGGCGGCTCGGCGGCGGGCGGGGTGTCGATATCCCCGCTGCGCAGCCGCTCCAGCAACTGCGGAAGCTGCTCATCCGCGGAACGGCGGGCCGTGGCCGCGAGGGTCGCGATATCGCGCGACAGCTTGGCGGAGAAGCGGCCCATCAAAATGACGCATACCAGGCCGATGAGGAGACCCGCGCCGACCAGCATCGTTAATTCGAGGACTTCGCGATGATCCGGGGACCAGAAGCCACGGCCGTGCATCGAGCTGCCCAGCACCGCGCCCGCGGCCAGAGCCCAGAGCAAGATCAGGCAGATGGCCGGAAAGGCGACGGTGGCGGTGAAAGTGAACCGGATCGTCCGGCGCGCGGCCTCCGGCTCCTGGGAGCCCGCCGAGCTGGATTTGCCCATGTGGTCACTCCTGGATCGATCCCGTCCCGGAATCCCGTCACTACCCGACCGGACGCTACCGTAGGCGCCCTATCTTGTGCCATTAGGCACTAATTGTCATCGCGCTTCACGGAATTGCTGGCCGGCTGGCCGGACCGTTACGCCTGCCGACCCTGCCCGGAGGGTCAGGTCAGCGGTTGGCTACCGCGCGCGCTAGCTGGCTGACGACCTGGATCAGGACCGGGCGGGGGGTGGCGAAGTTGAGCCGGACGTGGCCCGCGCCGGCCGCCCCGAACGCGGGCCCGTCGTTGACCAGCACCCACGCCTTGTCGAGGAAAAACTCGCCGGGGCTGTCGCCGAGGTCCAGCTCCCGGCAGTCCAGCCAGGCCAGGTAGGTGCCCTCCGGCGGCTGGTAGCGGACCTCCGGCAGGAACTCGGCGAGCAGGTTCCCGAGCATCATCCGGCTCCCGTCGAGGTAGTCCACCACCTCGGCGAGCCAGTCCTGGCCACGGGTGAAGGCCGCGATGTTGGCGTGCACGCCCGGGGTGCTCGCGCCGTGCTCGATGATCCGGCCTGCCTCCGCCCAGACCTCCCGGTCCGCGTCGTTGCTCAGGATGATCTGGGCGCACTTGAGGCCGGGCAGGTTCCAGCCCTTGGACGCCGAGGTCGAGGTCAGGGTGTGGCCGGCCGTGACCTCGCTCAGCGAGGCATACGGGACGTGACGGTGCCCGGGGTAGGTGAGCGGCGCGTGGATCTCGTCGGCGAACACCCGCCCCCCGTGCCGCTCGACGACCTCGCTGACCCCGGCCAGCTCGGCCTGGGTGTACACGCGGCCCACCGGGTTGCAGGGGTTGCACAGGATGAGCAGGTGGCCGCCCGCGCGGAACGCCGCGTCGATGCCGTCCAGGTCAAGGACGGGGCGGTCCCCGGCCGCCGTCATCGGCACCTGGATGATCTCCCGGCCCAGGAGCGGCGGCACGGACAGGAACGGCATGTAGGCCGGGGTGGGCAGGATCACCGGGCTGCCGGGGCGGGAGAAGAGGGTGATCGCCGCCTCGAGGCCCTTGATGACGTCGGGCAGCGGCCGGATCCGGTCCGGGTCCACGGCCCAGCCGTGCCGGTCCGCCAGCCACGCCGCGCAGGCCTCGGCCATCCGCTGGGCCGTGGCCGGGGGGAGGTACCCGAAGTCCTGCCGCGCGATCACCTCGCGGAGCGCCGCATCCACCTCGGGGGCGGTGCCGAAGTCCATCTCGGCGACGAACGCCCCGAGCACATCCGGGCCGGCGTAGGTCCATTTCAGGCCGCCCCGGCGGCGCAGCTCGGCGACGGTGATCCGGTCGAGCGACTCGGCGAGTGCGGTCACCGGGGACCGGGTCCCGCCGGGGCCGCGAGCTCGGCCGCCCGGACCCGGGCCGCCGCGGGACGGTGCTCCGTGCCGCGGGCCACCACCAGCTCGATGTAGCGCAGGACCGAGAGGTCAGACTGCGGGTCGCCGGGGACCGCGATGATCTGCGCGCCGCCTGAGTACAGTCCCATGATCACCTTATCCAGCGCGTCGCCGAAACGGTCACGGATCGTCAGCGCGTGCACGTTCATGGCCGGGCACACGTATATGCCCGCGGCGGCGATCTCATCCACCACAGCCGGGTCGGAATCCGGGCCGTATTTCCGGTCCGGCCCGGCGAACGAGCAATGCTCGATGGTGTCCACCCGCGCCGCCACGGCCTGCGCGATCCCCTGCGTGCCGTGCGCGTGTGCCGCCACCCGCTTACCCCCAGCCGCCAGCGGTGAGTGTGACCGGAGACTTTGGACACCGAAACGATCAGCTAGCACCGACGCTAAGACGCAGGCCCGGGCGGGTCAATGGGCGCACCGCAGATCAAACCGCGCGGTAATGGAGGGTGCCGTTGTTTATCTGGCGGAACATCCGGAGGCCCGGGCGGGTGGCGGCCGGGAAACGGGCGCTTGGCCGTCGCCGGGAAAAGGAGCCGTCAGCGGGTATTTGGTAGCATCACGACTTGCCTACCAGGGGCGCGTGATTCCGTGCTCAGCCCGGCCGGAGCCGCCCAGTCCCACGGAGTGATCGGTATGAGCACGCAGCCAGCACCGGTCGCAGACGCGGCGGACCGGCGCGCCAGCCTGTTCACCCCGGGACCCCGGCTGGGCTGGGAGTTCCGTGACCGCCGCCAGCTCGCCGCGCCGTTTCCCCAGCCCCGGCCCGACCTCGAGGCGATGCGGGCCGCCGCCGCCCAGCAGGCCGAGGCGGCCGGGAAGGCGTACCGGAAGATCCGCAAGTTCCTGGGCATCCCCAGCACCCTCTTGTTCGTCGTGCTGCTGCTGGCCAACGGCTGCGCGGCCAATGTCAGCGGGAGCGGGCCCCCGGTCGTCAGCGACCTGATCGCCCTGGTCATCTGCGGTCCCGGCATGACGCTCACCTTCCTGCGGTGGCGGAAGGCCCGCCAGGCCGCCGCCGCGGCCGGCCGGGTCGCCGAGGATCACGAGCGGGCGGTCGCGTCCTGGCAGCAGAGCGAGGAGGCCTGGCAGCGGGACGAGCTGAGCCGGCTGGACGGGGTCGATGAGTGGGGCAGCGCCCAGCTGCCCGGGGGCACGCTCCGGACCGACGTGTTCGGGGGCAGCCTGCGCGGCTGGCAGGCGCTGCTCACCACGCACGGCACCTCCCTGCTGGCCAGCCAGCCCGTGCTGACCGTGGACCTGACCGGCGAGGTGATCTGCCAGGAGCTCACCGACACCGCCCGGGCCGCGGGCGTGCCCTCCTCCGTCTGGCTGCTGCCCACCCAGCTGGGGGCCTCGGGCGTGCTTGCCGGGCTGTCCGCGGCCCAGTTCGCGGACGCCCTGGCCGAGGCGGTGCACGCGGGCGGCGCCGCGGGCGCGGCCCGCGCCGAGCGGGCGGTGGATACCCGGGTCCTGGAGCAGCTGCACGGCGCGCTCGGCGGTGACGTGACACCGGTCCGGCTGGCCGCGGCGGTCCGCGCGGCCCTGGGCCATGCCGACCGTCCCTCCGTGCTCAGCCAGCAGGAGCAGGCGCTGATCTCGGCCGAGTTGTTCCCGGCGGAATACCGGCGCCAGATCGAGCCGAATTTGGTACGGATCGAGGCCTTCCTGACCGCGCTGGCCCAGCACGCGGAGCCGCCCGGCCAGCCCCCCGCCACCCCTGAGCCACCCGCTTATTACACCTGCCTGGCCCTGGAGCCGGCGGCCCGCAGCGCCCGCGCCGAGGTCCTGGCCGCCCTCGCGGTCCAGTGGCTGACCGTCCAGGTGACCAGCAGCGATGACCCGGCTCCCGCCGTCATCATCGCGGGCGCGGACGAGATCAGCCGCCCGCACCTGGAGCGGCTGGCCGGAGCGTGTGAGCGGCGCGGAGTCCCGTTGACCCTGCTATTCCGCCACCTGCGTGACACCGGCCTGGGCATGCTGGGCGGCGGCGCTGCCGCGTTCATGCGGCTGGGCCATCACGGCGAGGCGGAGCAGGCCGCGGCGTACATCGGCCGGCAGCACCGGTTCGTGCTCTCGAACGTCACCGCCACCCTGGGGGGGAGCGACACGCACACGCTCACCGAGACCGAGGGCCAGACCGTCAGCGACACCATCCACACCGGCAGCCAGGCCGGCTGGAAGAGCCGCGTTCACCCGGGTGGCCGGCGGAACGCCGGCCACCCGGAGTCCCGCGGCCCGTCCCGCAGCCGGTCGGTGTCCCGGAACTGGTCCACCGCCCGGTCCTGGGCGGAGAGCACCAACTGGAGCAACGCCGCCGCCAGCCAGCGGGTCTACGAGTACGCGGTCGAGCCCGCCGTGCTGCAGAACCTGCCCGACCAGGCGCTGCTGCTGGTCACCCGGGGTGCCGGCGGCCCGGTGCTCACGTCCGTGGAATGCGACCCGGCCATCGTCACCCTGCCCCGGGTCAGCAGCTCCCCGCTTCCCGACCCGGCCGACGTGCGGCTGCCGGGCCGGGGCGCCGGCGCGCTGCCCGAGCCGGGCCGGACAGAGCTGCCCGGCCCCGGCACCCCCCTGGACCGAGCGGGCCCGCATCACAGCGCACTGGACCAGCCTGGCCTGGATCCAGCCGACCAAGGAGTGAGATGGACCCAATCACGCTCATCGTGACCGCGCTGTCGGCCGGAGCCGGGGCCGCCCGCCGGGGCGGTGCGCCGCCCGCGTTACCAGACGCGCAGGCCGAATTGCTGGCACCTGGCCCAGGAGCGGCTCCGCAGGCGCCCGAACGGGAGCATGGTCCTCCGGCAGCATGCCGAGGACCCGTCACGATGGAACCGCCCGCTCGCCAAGGCGCTGGCCGCCGAGGGAGCGGGCGAGGACGGCCGCCTCATCGCGGCCGCGCAGGCCGTCCTCCGGGTGACCGACGAACCCGGATCCACCCGGGGTAAGTACGCGCTGGACGCGGGGAGCCCGTCCGGTCAGGCCCCCGTCTGACCGGACCAGGCGGCGCCCGCTCCCCACGCCCGGCGGGCACCGCCTGGCTATCGGATCCGGACGGCATGCCGGGTGGTGCACATCCGCCCTCTCTTCCTGACCAGGAGAGACGGACTCGGTGGAGTCCGTCTGCAGAACATGTGCAGGAGATGTGGAGCCCCGCCGGCCAGCATCGGGGCGCGGGTCAGTGCCAGGTCCCGGCCGGGGTCGGCTCCCGGCTCGGGGCCGGGTCCAGGCCGGGCGCCGGAATCAGGGTGAGGGCCGGGATCAGGGTGCGGGCCCGAGTCGGGGTGGGGACCGGAATCAGGACCCGGGCCAGGAGGCACGGCGGACTGGGCGGCGCGGCGGCGGGCCCGGCCGCGGAGCCGCCGGGCCGCCTCGATCACGCCGCTGACCGCCACGGTCAGTCCCAGACCCACCAGCAGCCCGGCCCACGGGCGGCCCTCGAAGGCCTGGCCGCCGATCCGGCCGATGAAGAACGCATAGCTGGCCCACAGGACCCCGGCGATCGCCGGTGCCCAGTACGAAGCTCCGCCGCGGGTACCCGATGAGACCGCAGGTCAGAGTCACCGCGGTCCGGCCGCCCGGGATGAACCGGCAGGCCACGATGATCCGGGTGCCGTACTCCGCCAGCGAGCGCTGCGCCCACGCGCGGCGGCGTGCACCCCGCTCGCCCGCGAAGATCCACCGGCTGACGGCCGGGCCGAACCGGCGGCCCAGCAGGTAGGCGGCGTTGTCGCCGACGAACGCGCCGAGCGCGGCCAGCGCGACCAGCACCGCGATGCGCGGGTCGGTGCTCCCCGCGGTCGCGACGCCGAGGGCGATCACCGCGGTCTCGCTGGGCAGGACCGGGATCAGCGCGTCGAGCGCGGGCACGAGAACCGCGACGAGATAGGAAACCGGGGAGCTGATATCCAGCTGGGCCAGGTCGATCACCAGCGTCCTCCCCGGTGCCGGGAACTCAGCAGCCGGGCCAGCACGACGGCCAGCGTCGCGCCGAAAATGATCCACGGCGCGATCACGATCAGGTCATTGCCGGTCATGTCCTCAGTGCACCAGGCGAGGATGCCGGGCACGTGGAGCTGTTATGGCGATGGTGTGGAGCCGGGCCGCGCCCGCGCGTCCAGGCCGGCCGTACCGGGTACCACTCCTCTGCTGAGGGATCATGGAAGCCCGGCGTTGCCGCCTGGCCGTCCCGGCCGGGTAGCGCGGCGGCGGGAGGGAAAGGCAGGTGAGCAGCGATGGCGGCGACCGTGCTGGTCGTGGAGGACGAGCGCAAGCTGCGCGAGCTGGTCCGCTCGTACCTGGAACGGGCCGGGTTCACCGTGCTGACCACCGACTCCGGCGCGGAGGCGCTCACGCTGGCCGGGTCGGCCTCGCCGGACCTGGTGATCCTGGATCTCGGCCTGCCGGACGTGGCCGGTGAGACCGTCGCCCGCGAGCTGCGCGCGGCCGGGCCCACGCCGATCCTGATGCTGACGGCCAGGAGCACCGAAGAGGACCGGATCCGCGGGCTGGAACTCGGCGCAGACGACTACGTGACCAAGCCATTCAGCCCGCGCGAGCTGGTGCTGCAGGGTCCAGGCGGTGCTGCGGCGCAGTGGCCCGGTAAAGGCCCAGGGCGTGGCCAGCTACGGCGGCGGCGAACTGGTCATCGACGAGCCGCAGCGCCTGGCCACGGTGCGGGGGGCCCACGTTGGCCTGACCCCGACCGAATGGGGCGTGCTGGTGGCGCTGACCACCGTGCCGGGCCGGGTGTACTCACGGTTCGAGCTGATCAACCGGGTGCGGGGTTATGAGTTCGAAGGTTACGAGCGCACCGTCGACTCGCACGTGAAGAACCTGCGCCGCAAGATCGAGGAGGACCCGGGCAACCCGCGGATCGTCCAGACCGTACTGGGCGGCGGTTACCGGCTGGGCCTGCCCCGCGATGCCTGAGCCAGCCTCCCCGGGACCAGCCTCCCCGGGGTCAGGCTCCCTGGGACCAGCCTCCCCGGGACCCGCCTCGCCCGTGCCCGCGCCGCCCGGGCCGCCGGTGCCCGGCCCCCCGGGCCGGAACGGGGCCATCGGGCTGCGCCTGGCGCTGGCGTTCCTCGGGGTGGCGCTGGCCGCGATCGCCCTGCTGGCCGGGCTGACCGCGGTGTTCTCGGCCGCGGACGTCTCGGACCTGGCCGCCCGGCAGCGGGCCCAGCTGGCCAGCGCCGTCACCGTGGCCGCCGGTGCGGCCTGGGACCGCACCAACAGCTGGGCCGCCGCGGACCTGGGCCCGGTGCTGGACCTGGCCGGGCGCACCGGCGCGGACGTCCAGATACGGGACGCGGCGGGCCGTCCCGTGTCGTCGTCGCCGGGATTTGCCGGCCAGCCGGGAGCCCAGCTCAGCACCCCGGTTGTGGTGCACGGCCAGCGGGTCGGGGCGGCCGTGATCAAGTTCCGGGGATCGGGCCTGGGCGGAGCGGAGCAGAACCTGCGCACCGCGCTGCTGCGGGCCATCGCCGGGGCCGCCGGGCTGGCCGCGCTGCTCGCGCTGCTGACGGGCCTGCTCCTGGCCCGGCGGATCACCCGCCCGGTGGAGCGGATCATCACCGTGACCCGGGCCATGGGCGGCGGTGACCGTGCGGCCCGGGTCGGCCCGGTCACGGCGCCCGGCGAGCTCCGTGAACTGGCCACCGCGTTCGATCAGATGGCGGACACCCTGGACCGGCAGGAGCAGCTGCGCCGCGACCTGGTCGCCGACGTGGCCCACGAACTGCGCACGCCGGTCGCGATCCTCCAGGCCGGCCACGAGGCCCTGCTGGACGGGGTGGTCGAGCCGACCCCGGACCAGCTGACCTCGCTCCGTGACGAGGTGCTCCGGCTGGCCCGGATGGTGGACGACCTGCAGACCCTGGCAGCGGCGGACGCGGCCACGCTCCAGTTGTCGCTGCGCCGCTGCGATCTGGCCGAGGTGACCGCGGCCGCGGCCGGCAGCCTGGCCGGCCGGTTCGAGGCAGCCGGGCTGGCGGTCCGCCAGGAGCTCGCCCCGGCCTGGGTCATGGCCGACCCGCGCTGGCTGCACCAGGTGATCACCAACCTGCTCACCAACGCGCTGAAGTTCACCCCGGCCGGCGGCCAGGTGACCATCCAGTCCCGCACCGCGGGCCCGTCCGCCGTGCTCCAGGTCACCGACACCGGCGCCGGGATCCCCGCCGACGAGCTGCCGCACATCTTCGAGCGTTTCTGGCGGGGGCGGCAGGCGGCCCAGACCTCCGGGAGCGGCATCGGCCTCGCGGTGGCCGCCGAGCTCGCCCGGGCCCACGGCGGCCAGCTGACCGTGGCCAGCGAGCCCGGCCGCGGCACCGAGATGACGCTCACCCTGCCCGCGGCCTGATCCGGGGCGGCCTGACCCAGGCGTGCTGACCCAGGCACGCTGATCCGGGGCGGCCTGACCCAGGCACGCTGACCCAAGCACGCTCAGCCAGGCGCACTGAGCCAGGCACTCTGACCCTGGGTGCGGGCGCCTGAACATCCGGCCGGGCCCAGCTCAGGGTTTCTTCACGCCGTCACCACACCGGGCGCACAAGCCCTGCACCACGCGCGGATTACCTGGTCTCGTCGCCCTGATCCGACGTCCCCCGAGATACGGATCAGGGCGGCCCGCCGCCTCGGTGCGGCCACCCGCCGCACCGAGCAGACGGCACCGAGCAGAGGAGAGGACATGACCGCCGCGACCGAGGACTGGCTGCCCGGGCAGACCCATACCGTGCCGACTCCCACCCCCCTACCCCCACGTGCTGACCCCGACCGTGCTGACTCCCACCGTGCTGACTCCCACCGTGCAGTCGCATCGCATCTTCATCCGGGCCACGCCATTGGAGATCTGGGACGCGCTGACCCGGCCGGGCTGGACCCAGCTGTACGGCTACCGGACGCCCGCCCAGTACGACATGCGGCCGGGCGGCGCGTACCGGGCCTTCGCCAGCGTGAGCATGAAGATGCGCGGCATCGACGGCGTGGTCATCGACGGCGAGGTCCTCGAGGCCGACGCCCCGCGGCGGCTCGTGCAGACCTGGCACGTCCTGTTCGACGCCGCGACCCGGGCCGAGGGCGGCACCCGGCTGACCTGGGAGATAGAAGAAGGTCACAGCGGCGTCAGCACGCTGACGCTCACCCACGACCTGGCGGGCGCACCCAGCACGGCCGCGCTGGCCGAAGGACGGCACCCGGTAGCCGGCGGCGGCTGGGCCTGGATCCTCAGCGACCTGAAGACGCTGCTGGAGACCGGCCGGCCGCTGGCCGCCTGACCCGGGCCCGGCCCGGCCCGGCCAGGTCCGCCATGGCGTGGTTCCTCATCGTGGCCGCCGGGCTGTTCGAGACGGGGTTCGCGGTGCTGCTCAAGCAGAGCGCTCACTTCACCCGCTTGTGGCCCACGATCGGCTTCGCGGCCTGCGCGCTGATCAGCTTCGGCCTGCTCAGCCTGGCCCTGCGCGAGCTGGAAGTAGGCCCGGCCTACGCCGTCTGGACCGGCATCGGGGCAGCCGGCACGGCCGTGATCGGGATGATCGCCCTGGATGACTCCGTGTCCACGGCCAAGCTGGTCTCGATCGGGCTGATCCTGGCCGGGGTGATCGGGCTCAACCTGTCCGGCGTCACGCCCTGACCCCCGGGCCCCTGGACGGCCCGGGCACCGGCCCGGGGTGGTTCTCGTTGCGGCGTCTGATGGCGGTCCCGCGGGGCGGGGACCGGGCGCGCCGGCGTGCGGGAGCCGACACGGGCGCGGCCCTGCGCGCCTCCCAGGGTGGTTCGCCCGGCTTGGTTACTATCTGCCCGCGGAGGGCGGTGGGAATGGCACGAGCTGGCGCGCGGCGCCCGGGATCGGGCTGATGCTGGGGCACTCGCACGCCCTGTCCGGCGGGGTGGCGGGCCTCGCGGCCGGCATCTTCCTGCACCTGCCGATCCCCCAGACCGGGGCGCTCGCCGGATTCACCGCGGGCATGGCACTGCTGCCCGACCTGGACCAGTGCGGCTCGTCGCCGGCCCGGTCGCTCGGCTTCGTGTCCGAGGCGGTCGCGTGGGTCTTCGGCCGGATCAGCGGCGGCCACCGGCACGCCACCCACTCCTTCCTCGGCATCGCGGTGTTCACCGCGCTGGCCTGGGTTTCCTGCCACTTCCGGGCGGACTGGGGCGGCAAGGCGGGACTCGCGCTGCTGATGACGCTCAGCGTGTCCGCCGCGCTGGAGGCGCTGCACGTCGCCCGGGGGCACGTCGCCGACCTGGCCGGGATCGCGGTCGCCGCCGCCACGGTCTGGTACGGGTACGGCCTGCGGTTCATCCCCATCGCCGTGCTCCTCGGCTGCGCCACCCACATCACCGGGGACATGCTGACCGACTCCGGCTGCATGCTCGGCTACCCCTGGTCCCGGTACCGTTTTCACCTGCTGCCCGAGCCATTCGCGTTCACCACCGGCACCCTGCCGGAATTGCTGATCATCGACCCGATCCTGTCCGCGGCGGTCCTGGCCCTCGCGGTCTGGATCGTCGATCCCGCGTGGCTGCAGGCCCAGTGGGGGGCGTGAGAGGCGCGCATGCGGCGGGCGGCGGCAGGCCGCCGGGCCAGCCCGCCGGGCCGGGCTGAGTGCGCCGGGCTGAGTGCGCCGGGCAGCCGGGGCGCCCGTCGTGCCGCGGCGGCTCCCCGTAGCGTGGGAGGTGCCGCAGACCGGACGACCGAGGAGCACCTCCATGCCTGAGAAGATTGCCCTGCTGACCGGGGCCAGCCGGGGGCTGGGCCGCAGCATAGCCGTGCATCTGGCCCGGTCCGGGGTGAGCGTCATCGGCACGTACCGCAGCCGGAAGGACGAAGCCGAAGCGGCGGCGGCGGAGATCCGGGCCAGCGGCGCCCGGGCCGTGATGCTGCCGTTCGACGCGGCTGACACGGCCGGCTTCGGCGGGTTCGCCGACACCGTCTCTGCCGCGCTGCGGGACGAGTTCGGGCGCGAGAACTTCGACTTCCTCATCAACAACGCCGGCATCGGCATCAACGCGCCGTTCGCGGAGACGACCGAGGAGCAGTTCGACGCGCTGGTCCAGATCCAGCTCAAGGGGCCGTTCTTCCTGACCCAGAAGCTGCTGCCACTGATCGCCGACGGTGGCCGGATCCTCAACATGTCCTCGGGGCTGGCCCGCTTCACGCTGCCCGGCTTCGCCGCCTACGCCTCCACCAAGGGCGCCATCGAGGTGCTGACCCGCTACCTGGCCAAGGAACTGGGCCCGCGGCAGATCCGGGTCAACGTCGTCGCACCCGGCGCCATCGCGACGGACTTCGCGGGCGGGCGGATCCGGGACAACGCCGCGGTCAACGACGCCATCGCGGCCAGCATCCCGCTCGGCCGGGTCGGCCTGCCCGACGACGTCGGCGGAGCCGTGGCCGCGATCCTGTCCGACGGGTTCTCGTGGGTGAACGGCACCCGGATCGAGGTGTCCGGCGGGCAGAACGTCTGATCAGGCGGCGCACGCCACATCCTGACGCGGGTCACTTTAGGGTCTTCGAAAGAGCGGGCGCGGGTCCGTTTCGGAGGCAGCCTGGAGGCCGGGATGTGGCACGCCATGTTCATCGAGCAGATCCCGTTCGCGGAGAAGATCCTGCGCACCGTCCTGGTGTACGCGCTGATCGCCGTGCTCTTCCGGCTGACCGGCAAGCGCGGGCTGTCCAACATGAGCACGTTCGACTTCGTCGTCATCTTCCTGCTGTCCAACGTGGTGCAGAACGCGGTCATCGGCAACGACACCTCGCTGACGGGCGGGGTCGTCGGCGCCGTGACATTGGTGACGGTGAACGCGGTCGTCAACCGGGTGGTGGCCAGCAACACCACCGCGGCGCGGATCTTCGACGGCAAGCCGACCACGGTGATCCGGGACGGCCACGTGATCCAGCGTGCCCTGGTGCACCTGGGACTGCGGCGCAGCGAGGTCGACCACGCGGTGCGCGTGCAGAACGGGGACGACGTCAGCGAGGTCGCGGACGGGGTCCTCGAGCCGGGCGGGCAGCTGGTGCTCAGCCTCAAGCCTTCCGAGCAGGGCGCGACCAAGGGCGACGTGGCCGCGCTGCGCGACCAGCTCAGCCGGATCGAGGGCCTGCTCGGTGCGGCGTCCTGATCCGCTGGGCGTGGGCGGCCTGGGCGGCCTGTCGCTGGGCGGCCTGGGCGGCCTGAGCGGGCGGTGGGCCGGGCGGCGGTCAGGAATCGGGGCCGGTGCTGGTGTAGGTGCGGCGGAACTGGCTGTCGGTGACCGGCCAGCGTTCGCCACGGCTACCTTCCACGACCCAGTCCCCGGGCTGGGCCACCGCCCGGCCCTCCATCGTCCGCAGCACCAGCGTCTCGCTGACCTGCCAGGCCCGGAACGTGCCGGTCCGCTGCCAGACCTCCCCGCCCAGCGGCGCGTGGCTGTCGCGGAAGGCCAGGTCCCGGACGGTCCGCTCGTCGCCGGCGTCGTCGACCACCCGCCAGTCCCCGGCGTTGCCGTGCAGTTCGTCCCCGGACCGGCGCGTCCATGGCCGGCGGGCGTGCAGGCGCCTGGCCCGCACGGTGCCGGTGCGACGGAACTCGGCCGCCCCGGGAGGGCCGCCCGGCGGCACGATTGGCATGAAGCCCACGTCCTCCAGCTGGGCGAGCTGTGAACGCAGGTAGTCGACGGCCTGGCTGCGCTCGGCCGGGGGGAGTTCGGCCCACGGGACCACGCGGCTGTTCACGAGCGGGTTCCCGTCCGGGTGGCGGCCGTCCGCCAGGTGGCGATGGCCGTCAGGGCTGGGCTCCGGTGACCATCCAGCCCCGGCCCGGCGCCGGTACCAGCGGGTGTGCTCGGTGCGCGCGACCGCTTCCAGGTCGTGCTCGCTGAGCTCGATGAAGCTGCCCGGGGCGACCGCGCGGTCCGGCACCCAGCATCGGCCGCGCGCCACGACCGCGGTCATGATGCTGCGGATCTGGAGGATGTTGTCCTGGCGGAGGAACTCATCCAGGCTGGCCCAGGGCCGGCTGGTCAGGGTCCTCGGGTCACCGGGCGCCGGCGGATGGCTGAGCCGGTAACACTCGTGCCAGTGGCGGGCCACTCTGGTCCAGGTGTCCTCGGGTACCTCCCCGTCGACGAGCAGCGCCCGCTGGAAAGGGTGCAGCAGATCGAAGATCGCGCCGCTCGTGCCACCACCTTCCGAGGTCTGCACGAAGACGGGGATCCCGGGGTGGAGCCGCGCCACCCGCCCGGCCTCGTGCATACCGCGTTCGCTCAGGGCATCCGCCACGACCACGGCGGTCCCGGCCGCGGCCGCGGGCGGCATCGCATCCAGCATGGCGAGCAGCCCGTCCATCCAGTGACGCGGCTCGGCCCGGACGTCGCACAGGGCCCGGACCACGGACGGGGGGGAGGTGGCGAGGTACTCGCGGCGCAGGTCCTCGGCCCGCCGGTCGAGCAGCAGCACGTGCTGGACCGGCAGCGGGGCGGGCCGGGGACGGTCAGCCGTGCCGTTCGCGGAGTAGGCCAGTTCCTGCCGTTCCCAGGCCCGCCGGGCCAGTTCGCGGAGGATGGCCAGGGCCAGGGTGCTGTCCCCGCACAGCAGCAGTTGCCTGGCCCTGGTCCGGAAGACCTGATCGAGCAGTCCGGAAGCGGTCGATTCGTGAGCGCTGAGGGCGTCCTCGAACCAGAGGCTGGACCGGCCGACGTGCCAGCCGCGCCAGTGATCGGCGTGACGGGGATCGTCGATGCGGGCGACCAGATGAGGCTGGCGGTCCGGGTCAGCCTGGTAGCGGTGCAGGACCATCCTCGCCGCGGCGAGAACCGCCTCATTCTCCGCAACGTCGCCCCGCAGTGCGTACAAGCGCCGTAGCGCGCAGCCGCGCCGGCCCGCGATCACTGGCCGGAGCACCCGCGGAGACGACGGGTCGCCGATCATGACATGAACCCCGGCGGCGCGAGCCTCCTCCAGGAGTGGGTCGCTGGCGTCGGGCTCGATCACGACGATGCTCTCGGGCCGGAAGGTCTGCGCCAGGCGCTGCAGGACCGGCATCGTCATGCTGTCCAGCCCGGTCAGGATGGTCGCATCCCGGACCAGCCGGGCCCGCATCCGGTCGAGCGGCTGGCGCCACAGGACGGTCGCCACGGTCAGTGCCCCGGTGAACGTCGCGCCCACGCACACGGGGCTGCCGATCTGGTAGGCGAGCGGCAGCGGTGTATTGCACGCCCCTTGGGGGAAGGACGGCGGGTTGCCCACGTACAGGTCGAGCACCCAGCCGACGACCGAGCCCGGTGTCTGGCCCTGCCGGCACGTGGCCAGGGCCGCCGTGGTGAGAATCCCTCCGATGAGGACCATGGTCACGACCGTCGCGATCCCCACGACCTGCGGGGTCAGCCGCCGCGGGTACCAGTAGCACAGCAGAGCGGCCAGCCAGAGCGCCACGAAGACCAGTGGCGCGGCGACATACCCCGGACGGAGCCATACGCGCCACCATGCCTCGGTCTGGTAGAGCCAGGGCCGGTCAGCCGCCGAGACCCAGCCGCCCCAGGCGAGATATCCCGTCACAAGACTGGCCAGCACTGCCGGAACCACCCACCCGGCCCGGCGGCTGACTCGGAACCTGGCCCGCCGCATCGTTATCACGGTGACCCCACCCGCACCCGTGACAACAGCCATACACCTCATGGTGTATCGGACGAAACGGTCAAGCCGACCTATCATCACCACAGTGACACAGAACGGCGTGATCGCCTAGGGCAGCCCTAAGGGGTCCGCAGACGGGGCTTTGGAATTAAGGGCTCACCGCTGCCGGTGACTTCGAGTAGCCACTGGCAGGAAATTAATAGAACTGAAACCGGTGACTGAAGGCGGGCTCTGGCCCGCTGCACTACCCTTCTCCCGTGCTCAACGATCGCTGGCGCGTTGATGTACTCCGTCCGGTCCTTCTGCATCTAGCCATGGCGATGGCGTTCGCGCTGGCGGCTGTCGCGACTGCGGCAGTAGTGCTGCTGATTACCCATCAGGGAGCGCATCCTCACCACCCGGCTCCCCATTAGTTGGGATCGGCCAGCGCTGCGGCGATTCGGGCTCGTGAGCCGCGGATGACGGTCAGTGTGCCTAGCGTGCGTGCCTGAGGTATCGCTCGCAACCCTGTTTCAGGGGAAGTTGTTAACTAGTCCTACGGTCGTCTGCCTCTGTCCAGAGCCTCGACCAGCCCGTCTGGGAAGAACGGGGTGGAATTGACATTGGCTGCTGGTCCCAGCCGACGGCGGCGCTAGGAATTTAATGGAACTGTCACCGGCATGAGCGCATCCGCGGGACGGCGATTCGGCTACCCTCCAAGCACCGCAGTGAAACCCCACCATGACACGACCCGTCCCCGCAGGGTCACCCACGCAGCTCAGCTACTCCTGCCATACGCTGGTATGACTCAGCAGTAACTCTTGGCTCGCCACTGAGCACTAACAGCTTTCGAAGACCGATGCAGCAGAACATTTGCGCTCTATCTGGGTGCAAGAGCAGATTGACAGGGGCCGATGACACCCAACGATGAGGCTTCGACGGCGTTGCCAGACCTCCGCGCGGTTCGTCTCGAAGAGAGGCCTGCCTTCCCGACGGCCGCTCTCGACCAGCTAGTGCGGCGTGTCCTGAGCGGTTCCTCTACGGCCCGTGCGCTCGGCACGGCCTTCGGTTCGTCCATCTAGATAGAGCGTGGCATGAGCGGGTTGCCTGTTCCGCTGAGCCAGATCGTCTTGAAGGTCCACAGCCGCTGTGATCTGGCCTGTGATCATTGCTATGTCTACGAGGCGGCTGACCAGAGCTGGCGCGGGCGGCCGACGGTCATCTCCGATGAGGTGATCTCGCACACGGCGCGGCGCATCGCGGATCATGTGTCCTCGCATGCACTGCCCGCCGTGCAAGTCGTACTGCACGGCGGAGAACCGCTGCTCGCTGGCCCGGCCCGGCTGCGCCGGGTCGTGACCGAACTCCGTGAAGCACTGGATGGCCTGTGCGACCTGGACCTGAGGATCCACACCAACGGCGTCCTGCTCAGCGAGCAGTACTGCGAGCTCTTCGCTGAGCATGACGTCCAAGTCGGCATCTCCATAGATGGTGACCGGGCCGCTAACGACCGGCATCGGCGGTACGCGGACGGGCGCAGCAGTTATGACAAGGTGATCCGGGCCATCGGCCTGCTGCGCGCGGGCCCTTTCCGGCATCTGTACGCGGGCCTGCTCTGCACCATCGACACGGCCAACGATCCGCTCGTGGTCTATGAATCCCTGATGGACCTGAGGCCGCCCAGGGTTGACTTCCTGCTTCCTCACGCGACCTGGGACCATCCGCCCCGTCGCCAGCCGGCCAGGGACAGCGACTACGCGGACTGGCTCATCGCGATCTTCGACCAATGGCTCGCGGAAGGATGCCCGGCCCGGATCCGGACCTTCGATTCGATTCTCTCCACCCTCCGGGGCGGCGGAAGCTACACCGAAGCCCTGGGTCTCGACCCGGTCAGCCTGCTGGTCATCGAGACCGACGGCAGCTACGAGCAAGTGGACTCGCTCAAAGCAGCGTTCGACGGGGCTCCGGAAACCGGGTCGGACGTGTTCAGCGATCCCATCGATCTCGTCGCCGCGCATCCAGGCATCCTGGCCCGCCAGCAGGGCGTCGCCGGCCTGTGCCAGACCTGCCAGGAATGCCCGGTCGTCACCAGTTGCGGCGGAGGGCTTTACACGCACCGCTACCGCAAGGATACGGGCTTCTCCAATCCCTCCGTTTACTGCTCAGACCTGTTTAAGCTGATCTCCCACATCGGCAGCCGCCTGTCCGGGGAGCCCGGCGATCCGGGCGGAGTGCTCGGTCCACGCCCTGAGCGACGACCATTTCCGGGCCCTGGCTGCGGGTTTCGGCGACGCTGCCGCGCTGATGCAGCTCACCGAGGCCGAGCGCGGCTTGTCACGTGCTCTCCTGGGTGCGGTGTACCAGGCCGCCATGGCCGCCCCGCGCGTGCCAGCTGCGGCCAAGGCCACACTTCGGAGCGCATGGTCCCTGCTGACCACGCTCGATCGCGAACAGCCCGCGGCGCTCGGCACCGTGCTGGGACATCCATACATCAGAGTCTGGGCGACGCGGTGCCTGGAGCAGTTGCGATCCGCCGATGCCTGGCCTGGTGGCGAGCACCAGGCTTGCGACTCGCGGAAGCTGGCCGCCGAACTCGATCACCTCGGCGCGGTCGCCGCCGCGGTCGCGGCCCGCGCCCAGGTTGGCGCGGCCGTCACCGTCCCGGTCATCAACTCAGCGGTGCACCTGCCGACGTTCGGCCGGCTCGTGCTCGGCGACGACGAAGCCGCGACTTCAGCCGACGGCGACCTCGAGACCGCGACCGTCAGCGTGATTAGCAACGCCGTCATCATCCAGGTCGCCGACTCGTACTGGACGCTTGCGCTCGGACCCCTCCTGGACGGCCAGCCATGCGGTGTTCCTGTTCCCGGGAACGCCAGATCGGGCGAATGGCAGCCGGTGCGGGTGCTGAACATGGGCGGTTTGCGGGTGGCCCTCGAGGACACCGACCCGTTCCGTGGTTTCCACCAACAGCAGGTCGCCCCCAGGCTGAGCGACACCGAGTTCGGCCAGTGGCAGTCCGACATCCCGGGGAGCATGGCAGGAAATCCAGCGGCAGCACCGTGCCTACGCTCCAGCACTCGGGGCGGGCCTGACGGCGCTAAGCCCCTGGCCGCCCCGCCCGACGGCCGGGACGTGAGTGCGGAAA
The DNA here is from genome assembly GCA_963713815.1 of uncultured Actinomycetes bacterium. Classification (GTDB taxonomy): domain Bacteria; phylum Actinomycetota; class Actinomycetes; order Streptosporangiales; family Streptosporangiaceae; genus RYN-230. The sequence goes on along the minus strand of CAVQNH010000030.1, from coordinate 23,453 downwards.
GCCGAAGGCGTTCGGGGCTGTCGCCATGGCGCGGCCGGCCGAGCGGTCCCCTGGCGGGCGACTCATCGTCCACTTCCAGCAGGTGAAGCCGGGGCGGGTTCTCGATCCGTACGACCTGTACCACCCAGCCACGACCCATCTCTTCCCCGCGTCGCCGGGAGGGACAAGCAGCAGGTGGACGCCCTGCTCCAGAGCGCCTACGCGCACCTGGCAGTGACCGAGGTGTGGTGGGCACGCCGGCACGGCGCGGCGGGCCCGGCCGCCGAGGAGGCGGGCCGGCAGTTTGTCCGGTGGAGTGCCGACACCCGCAGGCCATCGAGGCCCTGCTGAGTCGGATGCGCTCACGCCGCTCGGGACGTCGTTCGTGCGGGAGATGCGCCATTCTGTATCCTTGGCACCGGATGGGCCTGCCCCGCCACCAGTGCGAGGGGAATGAAGAGTGAACGAACGATCACTCCAGGCGAAACGGGCGGATAGGCATACCGTCATCTGGAATCCCCCAGAACGGCGTAGCCGACTAGGGGCGCATCATGCGAAGCCGGGCCATTGGCCATGAGTCACCCGGCGGCCTGCAGGCGCCATTTACCTGCATCGCGTCATGTGCGACCTAGCGGTTGGCCGCCACCACGTTATCAGCTGCGCCGGCGGGGAGTCTTCGAGTGTGATCCCGACAGTGCCGCTGCCTGTACCCTTTCCCGGGCCGTTCAAACAGTGGATGGCCGCCCGAAACTCGGGGCAAACTACCACAAAGTCCCCGACACTTCTTACGATGTGCCCGCTGGTTACAGACAGTGACCTGCGGGTACTAACTGTGTTCGGAGCACCTAAGCGCTACGAGTCGCCCCGCCATGGCGCGACAGAATGATAGGGGCCATGAGATCCACTGATGAGGCTTCAACAGTTCCGGTCGCACTGCCAGACCTTAGGCCGATACCACTTGACGAGTTGTCGATGCTGATGCCAGGAGTTCTAGCCACAGTGGTGCAGCGCGTCCTCCACGAGCCTCGCCCGCCATTGGTGTCGGTTGGGCGCTTCAGTTCAGGGCTCTGAGCTCGGAAAACCAACCGCGATCCTCGCCCTCCACGACTTCCACGACCCACCTGACGGTCGGTTTTTCCCCACACGGTAGGCGCAGATGTCAAGAGCCCCCTCGAGGGGCTCTTGCGCTGTGTAGGTACGGCCGCCTGGCCGTAGCCGGCTTTTGGCGCCTACGCAGGTAGCGGTCGGCCGGCCAAGCTCCCGAAGCGGCCGGAGGGTAATTTCGGCAGCCGTTCCAACCGGCGAGTAGCGCCTGAAAGCCGTCTCTGCGTGTGCCCCGGCGTGGGTGGCGGAAGCCACCATCATCGGGACCAGCGGGTCGGGGCCGGCCATGGTGGCTGATCGGTCAGCCCGGCCGTTCCGCGAGCGCGACAGTACCCTCTGGTAACTAGCAGAAATCTCTTATATCATCATTTCGCCTGGGCGCTTTGGAGTGGCGAATGATTTCTGGTCTCACCACGGGGACTGGTGAGACTGGCGTGATAGGGGGATAAAGCGCCGATGGCTTCGGGGCGAGACGACAGGCCATACTTCTTCCTCAGCTATGCGCGGACACCTAAACGGGATCCAGCCGATCGCGATGACCCGGACCGCTGGGTTTACAAGCTCTACAAGGACCTGTGCGCCGAAATATTACAGATGACCGATGCCCGGCCGGAAGAGGCCGGTTTCATGGACCGGGAAAACCAGATCGGCGCCCTATGGTCACCGGAACTGACGTCGGCGCTGGCCCGGTGCCGGGTATTCGTCCCGCTTTACTCGCGGCGATATTTCGAGAGTGACAACTGCGGCCGAGAATGGTTCGCGTTCGCCCGCCGGGAAATCACGCACAGGGCCCGCGGGCGCCAGGTGGTGGACGCCATCGTCCCGGCCCTGTGGACGAAGCTTCCGCGGGACAAGCTGCCTTACGTCGCGCAGTCCGTGCAGTTCGATCACAAGTTCCTCGGTGAGCGCTACTGCACCGAGGGCTTCTACGGGATCATGAAACTGCACAACTACCGGACTGACTACCAGCGTGCGGTGCACAGGCTGGCCGAGCGGATCATCGCCATCGGTGACGAGAGCGTCCCCTTTGCCGACGAGACGGTTTCCCACCCTTCCACGCGGTCGGACTTTGATTCGCTGCCCAGTGCGTTCGGCCCGGCCAGCGCGCGGCGCACGGCGGACGGCGGGCTCCAGATCGCGGTGCTGGCCCACGACACCTCCACCCTGCCCCCGGCCGGACACCGGAGTACTACGGGGCCACGCCGCACACCTGGAGCCCGTACCGGCCGGATTACCCTCAACCGCTGGCCGACTATGCGCAGGAACTGGCCAAGAAGTGCCTGGACTGCAAGCCGCTGGTGGGGGCCTTCGACGACGACGTCACCAACTGGTCCAGCGCCGAGCATCCGGTGCCGCCCAGCCTGTGCCTGGTGGACCCCTGGGTGAGCCTGTCGGCCAAGCACCAGGAACAGCTCAGTCGCCTGGACCAGGTGGAAGAGCCCTGGGTCAGCGTGCTGGTGCCCTGGAACAGCCAGGACTCCGAGACGCACGAGGCGCGCGCCGATCTCCGCGCAAATCTGGAGCAGCATCTGGGGCGCAAGCTGGCCAGCGTCCCGCGCCGCTGCCAGATGGCCGCGAACGGAATCCCCACCCTCCAGGATTTTGGCCAGATCCTGCCCGAGATGACGATGATCATGCTGAAGAGATTCCGTAAAGAAGCGACCGCCCATCCACCCGCAGGTCCTGTCATCGAGCGCCCGCGGCTGAGGAGAGCCGATCCTAATGATCCCGGAGATGCCCGATGAGTGAGACCGGCCAGGGCCAGATCATCACGTTCTACTCCTACAAGGGCGGCACCGGCCGGACGATGGCGCTGGCCAACGTGGCCTGGATACTGGCCAGCAACGGAAAGCGCGTCCTGTCCGTCGACTGGGACCTGGAATCGCCGGGCCTGCACAAGTTCTTCCATCCGTTCCTGGACGAATCGACGGTCAGCGCCACCCCCGGCGTGATCGAGATCATCAATGATTACGCGTCGGCCGCCGTTGATCCTGGGCCGCGCAGCGATGACTGGCATCTGGAACTCGCCCAGGTAGAACGGCACGCCGTTTCACTCGACTGGGCATTCCCGGACGGCGGCAAGCTGGATTTCCTCTCGGCTGGGCGCCAGAACCGTGACTACTCCGCTGCCGTCTGCTCACTCGACTGGGACAACTTCTACGACCGGCTCGGCGGCGGCCGGTTCTTCCGGGCCATGCGCGACGACATGAAGCAGAAATACGACTACGTGCTGATCGACAGCCGCACCGGGCTGAGCGACGTGGCCGACATCTGCACGATCGAGCTCCCCGACGTCCTGACGATCTGCTTCACGCTCAGCGACCAGAGCATCGAGGGCGCCGCCAACGTGGCCCGCCAGATCAGCGGGCGGTACCGGGACCGCAACATCCGGGTGCTGCCGGTGCCGATGCGCATCGAGGACGGCGAGAAGGAGAAGCTGGACGTCGGCCGGGCCCTGGCCCGGATGAAGTTCGAGGGGTTCCCGGCCGGCATGACCCCGGAGAGCTCGGCGCTGTACTGGGCCTCGGTGGAGGTCCCGTACAAGCCCTTCTACGCCTTCGAGGAAACCCTGGCCACGTTCGGGGACGACCCGGGCTCGCCTGCCTCCCTGCTCGCCTCGTTCGAGCGGATCACCGACGCCGTCACCGCCGGGCACGTGAGCACCATGCGGCCGATTCCCGAGGAGCTCCGGCTGCAGTACAAGGACGCCTTCGCCCGGCGCCAGCCGGCATCCTCCACCCAGGTCTACCTGAGCTACGTGCCCGAGGACCGGATGTGGGCGGACTGGATCGAGGCCGTGCTGACCCGGGCCGGCTTCCGCGTCCTGCCGCGCAGCACCGTGCTGACGGCTGGCGGCGGCGACGGGGACGTCCGCGGCAGCATCCAGGCCGAGCGCGAGCTCCAGATAGCGCCCCGGGCCATAGCGGTGCTTTCCTCCGCCTACCTGCATTCGCCCGACGCCAGAGCCATCTGGAAGACGCTGTCGTCGGCTGATGCCGCGGACACGCACCGCCAGCTGATCCCCGTCCGGATCAGCGAGGTGCGGATCACCGAGCCGTTCAACGAGCACCCGGTCGTGGACCTGGCCCGGATGGACGCGGCCCAGGCGACCGCGAAGCTGCTGTGGGCCCTGGACCGGCCAGCACAGCCCCTGGGGCGAACGGGAGGCCAGGCCGAGGAGCCCAGGTTCCCGGGCACGATCCCGCCGATCTGGAACGTGCCCGCCCGGAACGCCGACTTCACCGGCCGCGGGGCGACGCTGGAGTTGCTGCGCGACAAGCTGGCCGGGGGCGGCCGGGCGGTGGTGGTCGCGCAGGCCCTGTACGGGCTGGGCGGGGTGGGCAAGACCCAGCTCGCGCTGGAGTACGCGCACCGCTTCATGGCCGACTACGACCTGGTCTGGTGGGTGCCGTCGGAACGGGCCGAGGAGACCAGCGGGGCGCTCGCCGATCTGGCCCGCAAGCTGGGCCTGAAGGTCAGCGACAACGTGGCCGAGGCGGCCGAGGCGGCCCTGGAGGAGCTGCGCCGCGACACCACCCCGCACTGGCTGCTGATCTTCGACAACGCCGACGACCCCAAGCAGCTCGAGCCGTACCTGCCCACTGGGCTCGGGACATGTCCTCATCACCTCCCGGAACCAGGCCTGGACGCACTCGGCTGAGCCGCTCGAAGTGGACGTCTTCACCCGGGACGAGAGCGTCGGGCACCTGCTCCGGCACGTGCCCGACCTGGACGTGGCCGACGCCAGGACGAGTCGCCGACGCGCTAGGTCACCTGCCGCTGGCGGTCGAGCAGGCCAGTGCCTGGCTGGAGCAGACCGGGATGCCGGCCCGGGTCTACGTCGAGCAGCTGGCGACCCAGTCCACCCGGATCCTGGCGCTGAACCAGCCGCCGGACTACCCGATGCCGGTGGTGGCCACCTGGAACCTGTCCTTCGACCGGCTGAAGCAGCGCTCACCCGGCCGCGGTGCGGCTGCTCCAGCTGTGCGCCTTCTTCTCGGCCGGGCCCGATCTCCATGGACCTGCTCTACAGCGACGAGATGAACGAGTCGCTGCTCCCGTTCGACGAGACGCTGAGCGAGAAGCTGATGCTCGGCCGGGTGATCCGGGATATCAGCCGGTTCGCCCTGGTCAAGGTGGATCAGGGCAGCAACTCGCTCCAGATCCACCGCCTCGTGCAGGCCGTGATCCGCTCGCAGATGACCGACGAGGAGCAGGTCGAGGCGCGGCACGAGGTGCACAAGATCCTGATCGGGGCGCGGCCTCGGCAGGGCGAGACCGACGATCCGGCCAACTGGTCCACCTACGACATCATCTGGCCGCACCTGGGACCGTCCGTGGCGGAGGAGTGCGACGACGCCGCGGACCCGTCAGCTGCTCATCGACTGGGTGCGTTACCAGTGGAAGCACGGCGAGTTCGAGGCCGGCCTGGCCCTGGCCCGCCGGCTGGAGATGCTGTGGCGCCACCAGCTCGGGCCCGACCACCAGCAGACCCTGTACCTGCAGTTCCACATCGCCAACGTGCTGCGCTCTCAGGGGCGATTCAGCGAGGCCCGGGACCTGGACACCTACGTCCTGGAACGGCAGCGCGCGGTGCTGGGGCCCGACCATCCGCACTCGCTGATGACCGCGAACGGGCTGGGCGCCGACCTGCGCGCACTCGGCGACTTCCAGGCAGCGCTCGACCGCTGACCAGGCAGACCTACGAGAGCTTCAAGGAGCAGTTCGGCGAGGACTACCCGCGAACCCTCGCTGGCCGCCCACAACCTCGGCAGTTCCCTGCGCCTGATGGGTGACTGCTTCGCCGCGCGGCGGCTCGACGAGGAAACCCTGGACCGGCAGCGGCAGGTGCTCCCCCGCGAGCATCCCAACACCCTGCTAGTCCGGCGGCCAGCCTGGCCCTCGACCTGCGGGCGGCGGGAGCGTTCCGGGAGTCAGTGAACCTGCTGCGGGAAACCTGGGAGAAATACCGCGAGGTCCTGGGCGACGACATGACCGACACCCTGCGCACGGCAGCGAGCCTGGCCGTGTCGCTGCGCAAGGCGGGCGAGCAGGCCGAGGCGATGAAGCTCGCCCAGGACACGTACGAGCGCTACAAGCGGCGCTACGGAAGCGACGGGCCGGACGCGCTGTCGTGCGCGCTGAACCTGGCCTGCGACTACGCGGCGACCGACGACATGCCGCAGGCGCTGGAGCTGGTCGTCGGAGGTTAGGACGGCCAACCAGGCGGCCTGGGTGACGATCACCCGAACACTCTGGTCGCCGTCAACAATCTGGCGTGCTATCTGCGGTCTACTGGGGCGGCTGCCGGAGGCGCTCGTACTGGCCGACAACACACTGGCGCGGATGCGGCGCCACCTTGGTGACCAGCATCCGCTGACCCTGTCCTGCGCGGTCAATCTGGCCAACTGCCGCGGCGACTCAGGCGACCCCGGAGTCGGCCGAGACGCTGGAACGGCAGACGGTCACCCTGCTCCGCGAGATGCTGGGGCGTGATCATCCGGACACCCTGGTCTGCCAGGCCAACCTGTCCATCACCCTCCGACAGGCGGGCCGGGATCATGAAGCCGAGGAACTCCGGTCGCGCGATCCTGGCCGACCTCACCCGGGTCCTGGGTGCGAGTCACCCCGACACGGCGCAACTGCACGAGTGGCAGCGCATCAACCGTGACCTGGAACCGCAGCAGATCTGAACGCTCGCTACCGGCCGCCGTCGAACCGCGCATGTTCCACTAATCCGCGGTCTGTAGGACGCGTGATGACCCTGCGGTCATCCGGCCGGCCCGCGGAGAGCCACCGGAGGATGTCCGGAAGCACGTCGAGCGCGCCGAAGTGGGCCGCTCCGGCCTGCACGACTACCGCGGCGCCGGGGATCCGGTCGGCCAGCCACCGGGCGTGGCTGGCCGGGGAGAAGACGTCGCTGTCTCCGTGCCACAGCAGGACGGGCACCATGACGGAGGCTGGATCGAACCCCCACGGTGAGCAGAACGCGAGCGCATCGTCGATCCAGCCGTAGTCCGAGGTCCGCAGCGCCTCCGCGTAGGTCTCGATGAGCATCGACTGGATGCCCCGGTCCGCCACCACCCGCCGGTCGGGATCAGGCAGTTCGGCCTGCAGCCTGGTGATCAGGCTGGCCGGGTTGGCCCGGACCGCGTCGGCGACCACCTTGGTGTGCGCGACGATGTCCTCGTAGCCGTTGGCCGCCGCAGTGAACTCCATGACGTTGGACTGGGCCATCCCGTCGAACCAGTCGAGCCCGTCAGCTCCGTGGGGGGCCAGTCCGACCAGGACGGCGGCCTTGGTGACCCGCTCGGGCAGCAGGGCTGCGCACGCGAGCGCATGGGGGCCGCCTCCCGAGCGGCCAACCACTGAAAACCGTTCCAGGCCGTAGGCATCCGCGATGGCCAGCACGTCCGCGGCCGCGTCCGCGACCCGCCGTCCGAGCCAGCCGGTCGGACCCCCCGTAACCCGGCCGGTCAAAGGAGATGAGCCGGACACCCAGCCGGTGCAGGACGGCGGAGCGGGGATGCGGGCCTAAACGGCTTCCCGGCGTCCCGTGCAGGATGAATACGGGTCTGCCATCGGGATCGCCGCTGGACTGGGTGGAAAGTCGTCTGTCGTCGGCCGTTCGCACCGTGTGCTTCAAGATTGTCCCTTGCCGCGTCCGCGCCGCCGCCCTGACTCCGCTGGCGGCATCGCCTCCAGCATGCCGCCGCCGGGCCAGCAACGGAAGGGAGGGGGCCTACCGGGCCACCTCCGCCCCGGGCGGCGGCGCTGGCGCCGGGCCTCCGGGCCGCCACCCCAGGGCTCGCGGCCCTGGCCGCCGGGCCGTTACTCTGCCCATCCTGGGGAAGACAACCGCCGCCCCCGCTGAGAAGGTTGAAGCCATGAGCGACTCGCTGAGTTACCGCGCCCCCGGGGTCATCGACCGGGACCGCGGCCACGCCCTGTTCGGCCAGACCATGGGGTACGTCGCGGTCACCGCCGGCTTCTTCGCGCTGGGCGCCTACCTCGGCCGGACCCTGTCCGGCGGCTGGGCCATCCTCTGGTTCATCGTCGCCTTCGCCTGCCTGATCAGCATGAACTTCACCGTCCGGCGGTCCAGTGGGCTGACCGTGGGCCTGCTGCTGGCCGTGGGCCTGTGCCTGGGGCTGGCCCTGGCCCCGACGCTGGTCTACTACGCGAGCACGAACCCCCAGGTGCTCTGGCAGGCGGGCGGGGCGACCGCCTTGTTCATCGCCGGGTTCGGGGCGGCCGGCTATGCGACCCGGCGGGACTTGTCCGGACTGGCGCGGGTGAGCTTCTGGGCGCTCGTCGCCCTCATCGTGTTCGGCATCGTGCTGATCTTCGTGCGGATCCCGCACGGCGAGCTGATCTACTCGGTGATCGGGCTGGTGGTCTTCGCCGGGCTGACCATGGTCGACTTCCAGCGGCTGCGGCGCTCCTCGGACGTGGTCTCCGCCCCGCTGCTGGCCGCGTCGATCTTCCTGGACGCGCTGAACGTGTTCCTGTTCTTCCTGCGGATCTTCTCCCGGGGCGACTGAGCCATTGACGCCAATACGGCCGGCCACATCCTGCTAACTTCTCCTCACGTTATTGAATGCCGAATTCGGAAAATTTAAGATCGGGTTAAGGAGCGGCTGCCAATGGCCGCCCCAAGCGAGAGGTGACCCCACCATGCGCCATCCTCGTCCTGGCCTGCTGGCCCGCTTCTTAATGGTAGGAGTGCCAGCGTTCGGCCTGCTGGTGGCCTTCGGCCCCGCCGCGGGCGCGAGCACCGCCGCCCATGTGAGCACGGCCGCCGCGACCCCCAGCGCCCGCGCCGCCACGGTGGCCCGGCAGACCCTCAGGCACCTGTCCATCGGGCAGCACGCCGCCGATCACCGGGTCGCCGGGCCGTCGCTCCGGGTCAAGGGATTGACCCAGGTCCAGAGCACGAACTGGTCCGGGTATGCCGACACCGGCAGCGGCTTCTCCACCGTCACCGGCAGCTGGACTGAGCCCTCGGTCAGCTGTACCTCGGCGACCTCCCTCGCGGCCTTCTGGGTCGGCATCGATGGCTACAGCAGCAGTTCGGTGGAGCAGGACGGGACCCTGGCCGAGTGCTACCGCGGGACCGCGTACTACTACACGTGGTGGGAAATGTATCCAACCAACTCCATTCAGGTCGTCGGCTCGACGCTCCATGCGGGCGACAGCATCACGTCCTCCGTGGTCCGCAGCGGCACCAGCTACACGCTGAAGGTGACCGATTCAAGTCGCTCCGCGGATAGTTTTTCCACCACCCAGTCCTGCTCAGGGTGCGCCAATTCCAGCGCCGAGTGGATCGCCGAGGCGCCCAGCGGCAGCAGCGGCGTGTACCCCCTGTCCAACTTCCACAGCTGGACCGAATCGGGGGCCACGGTGAAGGCCGGCTCCACGTCCGGGGTCATCTCGTCCTTCTCCGACGATGAGATCACGATGATCAACTCCTCCGGCGCCACCAAGGCCCTCCCCGGGGCCCTAAATGGCAGCGGCAACGGATTCGCCGTTACCTGGGAGCGCAGCTCATAGTCCCAGGTCAGACCGCACATGCCCTGCAGTCCGGTGGGCCGGGCTGCGGGGCATGCGGGGGTTAATGATGCCCAAATACCATGCCAAGGGTCCTACGTCGGTTAGGGTGCTGTGCTTGTCGGGCTTTCCGGCTGAGTGTCGCTCGTCACCGTGAACCCGTGGCCAGCGCAGCGGAAAGCACCCTGCGATCTGGGAGCCCCTTGTGGGCACGTATCGCGTACTCCGTCGTCTTCTGATCACGTTCATGGCGACGGCATCCCTGGCGGCGATCCCCCTCGCCACTGCCCCCCAAGCCGCCTCCGCCGGGTCCAGAGCCCCGCGGCTGGCGGCTTACCTATGGGCCTACCACCACACGGCAGGCCACGCGTACTGCTGGGCCGGCGCCGGGCCCGGCTGCTACGACTGCTCTGGGGTGGTGATGGCCGCGTACGCCCGGGAGGGCATCCGCTTCGGCCGGTCCACCACCGCCATGCTCGACTCGGGCCGCCTGGTCCGGGAGACCCAGCGTCAGGCCCGCCGCGGTGACCTGGCCTTCTACGGCACCGGGCATGTGGAGTTCTTCGTCCGGCCTGGCCACACGTTCGGTGCCCTGGATTCCGGGACCCTGATCGGCTGGCATACGGCGAACGCGTGGTGGCATCCCACGATGTTCTTCCGGGTCCGGGGTGCGGGCTGATGCCGGCGACCTGACCCGGGCCGGCTGACCGGTGCTGGCTACTCAGCGTCGCCGTCCGTCCCCGCAAAGCCGGGCAAACCACCACCATCCTTTTCTCAAACGGTCCGTGGTTGCGGTTAGCGCGCCCTGGCCCGGGAACGCTGCTGCTGTCGGGACCACCCAGGGAGCGCGGGCAGCGTGGCGGTGCGAGCACGGCGGGGGCGGACGGCGCCGGGGTGGCGGCTAGCCGACCTGAGCCTGGAGGACCGGATCGCCCGGGGACGGGCGGCACGGCGCGAGTCACCCCGGTCGGGTCACGCCCGCTGGGAACCCGCGCCGGGCCGCCCGGACCCGGTCACGCTGCTGCAGGAGCAGGCGGCCACCCGGGTGCCGGAGCTGGTGCCGATCCGGTACGGCCGGATGCTGGTCTCGCCGGGCACGTTCTACCGGGGCGGCGCGCTGATCATGGCGTCCGACCTGGCCGCCACGCCCCGTAGCGGGATCACGGTGCAGCTCTGCGGGGACGCGCACCTGTCGAACTTCGGCGTGTTCGCCTCCCCGGAACGGCAGCTGATCTTCGACATCAACGACTTCGACGAGACGCTGCCTGGTCCCTGGGAGTGGGACGTGAAACGGATGGCGGCCAGCTTCGAGGTCGCCGGGCGGGACCTGGGGTTCTCCCCGGCCGACCGGCGCGGCATCGTGCTGGCCGGGGTCCGCGAGTACCGGGAGCAGCTGCGCGAGGCGTCCCGGATGCGGACCCTTGACGCGTGGTACGCGCACCTGGACGAGGAAGCCATCCACGAGGGCATCCGCCAGGCGGTCCGCCGCGGCCGGCTGGGGAAGAAAGAGGCCAAGGAGGCCCGGCGGGACATGGCCAAGGCCCGGACCCGCGACAGCGTGCGGGTGCTGGCCCGGCGGGCCGGGAAGGTCGAGGGAGAGCTGCGGATCGTCCGCGACCCCCCGGTCATCACGCCGATCGAGGACCTGCTGCTGTCCGCCGAAGCCCGCGAGCGGGCGGAGGAGTCGATCCGGGAGCTGATCGCCCGCTACCGGCGGACCCTGGCCCACGACCACCACCCGATCGAGGAGTTCCGCTACGTGCACATGGCCCGCAAAGTGGTCGGCGTGGGCAGCGTCGGCACGCGGTGCTGGATCTTCCTCATGCTGGGCCGGGATCCCGCCGATCCACTGTTCCTGCAGGCCAAAGAGGCCCAACCCTCAGTGCTGGAGGCGTTCGCCGGCCGGAGCCGGCTGCGTCACCACGGCGAGCGGGTGGTCGTCGGCCAGCGCCTGATGCAGGCGGCGAGCGACATCTTCCTCGGCTGGCTCCGCGTCACCGACCTCGACGGCCAGGCCCGGGACTACTACATCCGGCAGTTCCACGACTGGAAGGGCTCTGCCGAGGTGGAGACCATGCGGGTGCCGGGGATGACGCTGTACGCCCGGATGTGCGGGGCCACGCTGGCCCGCGCGCACGCCCGCTGGGGTGACCGGATCGCGATCGGCGCCTACCTGGGCCCGGGTGAGGTGTTCGACCGGGCGGTCGCCGATTTCTCCACGGTCTACGCGGACCAGAACGAGCGGGACTACGACGCCCTGGCCCAGGCGGTGAAGTCGGGCCGCATCCCCGCCGAGATGGGAGTCTGAGCGCGCTACGGCTTGCGGCCTGTTGCCTGGGCCGCGCGCTACGGCTTGCGGCCGACGCCGGCGAACGCGTTGACGACCACGTGCGGGTTGGCCTCGCCCCGCCATTCCGGCATCGCCACGAGCCCCGGCTCTACCAGGTCGAGACCCTCGAAGTACGCGGCGATCTGGGCCCGCGGCCGGGGAGTCAGCCGGGTGGGGCCCATCCGCGGATTGATCTTCGAGGCGACGCGGCTGGCCCCGTCGCCGATGTCGGTCGTGGTGTCCGAGAGCACCAGGTAGCTCCCGGACGCCACCGCGTCCATGAGCTCGGAGACGATCTGCTGCGGCTTATCGGAGTCGGGAATGTACTGCAGCACCATCAGGGCCATGACCGCCACCGGCTGGGTGAAGTCCAGCACCCGGGCCGCCTGCTCAATGATCTTGGCGGTGTCCCGTGCGTCGGCATCCACGTAGGCGGTCTCGCCCTCCGCGGTGCTGGTCAGCAGGGCGCGGGCGTGGGCCAGCACGATGGGGTCGTTGTCCACGTAGACGACGCGCGACTCAGCCGCGATGTCCTGAGCGACTTCGTGGGTGTTGTCGGCGGTCGGCAGCCCGGTACCGACGTCGAGGAACTGCCGGATGCCCTGCCCGGCCACGAACTCGACCGCGCGGCGCAGGAAGGCCCGGTTGGCGCGGACCCCGGGCAGGATGTCCGGGGTGACCGCGATGGCCTGCTCAGCGGCTTCGCGGTCGGCCTCGTAGTTGTCCTTCCCGCCCAGCCAGTAGTTGTAGATCCGGGCCGGATGAGCGACCGACGTGTCGAAGGACAGCGAGTCGCCCGCCACGGCGTCCGCGGCCGGGTTGTCGTGCTCCTGGCTGCTCATCGGCGCGTGCCTTTCCCGTTGGCCGCTGAGGATGCTGTCATCCAGGCGGCGGATCCTGCATTGGTCAGCGGCGGGACCCCCGGCCCGGCTGAGCGTCGTTTCCAGTGCCCAACCTACCGGGTTCCACGGGAAACGTCCGCCGGGGCCCATCCGGGAATGGCCGCCGCGGGAATGGCGCCCGCTGGGTCACCATGGCGCGGACCTGCTTTTCCGCCCCGAATATCCGGCCCGGGTCGTCTCGGCCGGCGGTGCGCCCCGGCAGGTGCGGCCCGGCCGGGCGTGATCCTCACAGCCTCATGAGGCCCTTGAGGACACGATCCAGCAACTCGGGGCTCGGTGGCTCGGTCTGCCGGTACGCGAAGCAGGCGTGCGGGATGCGCCGCGGCAGGCGCTGAGCACGGCATCGGGTGGTGTCCGGCCAGGCCGCGCCATTCTCGGCGCCTTCCGTGAGGGTGGGCAGTCCGTAACCATCGTGGTTCAGCAAGCCGATCAGTTGGTGCACGGGTTGTCTCCTCCTGGCGTCTGGCGTGCCGTGTCACCTAGTTCAGCGCCGGGCGGCCCTTTTTTGTCGCACCCCCGGCTGCGGCCGCTAAGGTGTTTCTCCCCGCCCCCACCGACGGGCGCCCGCCGCTTGCCGCCCCCCCCCCTTGGCCCCCCCCCCTCCCTTCCCCCCCCCCCCCCCCCCCCCCCCCCTTATGGCCCCCCGCGGCCAATACAAACACGCCTTAACCCAGCGGGAGACGGGCCTGGAGCGCGGCGGGCAGTTCGGCCCGGATGGCAGGCCGCAGGCTGGCCAGCACCGAGGCAGGGAGCCTGGCCAGCACCGAGGAAGGGAGCCTGGCCAGCACCGAGGAAGGGAGCTTGGCCAGGACCGGGGACGGCAGCTTGTCCAGGACCGAGAGGGGCAGCCGGGCCAGGACCGAGGACGGGAGCTTGGCCAGGACGGAGGGGGGCAGCGTGGCGAGCACCGAAGCGGGCAGCTTGGCCAGCACCGGGACCGGGAGCTTGGCCAGGACCGAGGGCGGCAGCGTGGCGAGCGCGGAGGGCGCCAGCTGGCTGAGCACGGAGGTGGGCAGCTCGCCCAGGATCCGCGACGCCGCGGCAGGCTGCAGCCTGGACAATACCCCGGCCAGAGACCTGGATGGGAGGGTGACCAGGACGGTGCCCAGCGCTGATGGGGTGAGCCCGGTCAGGAGCCGGGCCAGGACGGCGGGCGGGAGTGAGCCGGCCAGGGCGGGCTGGGGGAGCCGCGGCAGGGCCAGGACCAGCGCGCAGTAGTCAGGGACCGTAGCGGTCTCCCCGGTGACGGCACTGGCCTGCCCGCCACCCGACCCATGGCGGTCCATGATGGTTGATCAAAACGGTCGGTTGGGCTGATCGGCGGATATATCAGTAAAAATCCATCCCCGTTCAAGAGGGAACCCCCGCCGCAGAACCCCGCCTCCGGGACCTATTTACCCGGGCGGCGGGGAGTCACGGTTCACGGCAGGCCGGGAGCCACGGTCCCCCGCAGGCAGGTGGCCACGGTTACGGCTTCTCCGCCGAGTCGAGCAGTTGCCGCACCACCGTGGTGTAGTGCTCCAGCGCGGCCCGGCCGCTGTGGGTCAGCGCGACCGAGGTTCGCGCCGTGACGCCGCTGCCGTTCTTATGGCTGGTGACGTACCCGGCGTCCTCGAGCTTGCGCAAGTGGGTGATCAGGTTGCCCGGCGTGAGCCCGATCAGTTCCTGCAGCCGGGTGAACGAAAGGTTGTCGCCGTCCGGCAGTGCGGCCAGTGTCACCGCGATACGCAGCCGGGCCGGAGCGTGGATAACCGGGTCGAGTCCATCGTCGCTCATGCGCGGTGCAGCGCCGGCTCGAAGACCCCGGCCAGCAAGAACGCCAGGCCTCCCGCCAGCGAACCGACCGCCCAGATTCCCACCGGGCAGGCGAACGCGCCGCCCGCCGCCACGGCCACCAGCCAGACGCCGAGAGCGCACATGGCCCAGTCCAGCCGCACGGCGCTGCCGGCCAGGTAGAACAGTCCCGCCACCAGGATCGGCGTTGCCGCCTCGAAGATGCCGATCACGGCCCGGCTGGCGCCGGCCCGGTACAGCGCGCCTTCCAGGACGAACATCCCGGCGAGTCCGGCGATGAGCGACAGGGAGTGGATGCGCCGCCGCAGGGCCGACGCGCCGCCGACGCCCGACTCGGCCCGGGACTGGGCCGCAACTGCGAGGGCTGATCCGCTGGCCAGCAGGGTCACGGCCGCGAACGCCCCCGGATTGACCCCATGGAACGGGTGCTGGCCCCGGACGTTCAGCCACATTGACCCGTAGCCGAGCAGCAGTATCACGCCCCAGGCGATGAAGCTGGCCCGGTAGCTGAGACGGAACTCGCGCTGGGCGCGTTCGCCCGCCTCCTGCATGATCACTGCCGCTTCCTGGACATCCATGGTCGTTCCCTCACCTGCGTCCGCGCCCTCTGACATGTCGGCTCCCTTGTCCTGCCCGTCGTCCAGCCCGTCCTTGGCTTTGTGTTGCAAAGTTAGCTTGCTTTGCAACACAAAGTCAAGGCCCGCCCGGCGGGCTCTGCCCCCCATCAGCGCGGTGCATTGTGGGCGCCCCAGCCGCCCAGCACACACGATGCACCGCGCTGATCATCAGACTGCTTAGAGTGGGGGGGTGGACGCTGCGCAACGCCGGCTTTGTGACCAGATCGACGACGCGACGCAGCGGCTGCTCGGCACGGCCCGGGTGATCGCCGAGCCGGACCTGCGGCAGCCGTCCCTGCTGCCGGGCTGGACCCGGGCGCATGTCCTGGCCCACCTGGCCCGGAGCGCCGACGCGATGCGCACCCTGCTGATCGGGGCCCGGACGGGTGCGGACCGCCCGGCCTACGCCAGCGCCGGGGCCCGCGAGGCCGATATTGAGCGGAGCGCGGCCCAGCAGGCAAAAGACCTGGTGGCGGACGTGGCCGACTCGGCGATGGCGCTGCGCACCGTGGCCCGGCAGTTGCCCGATCAGGCCTGGGCGCGGTCCCGTCCGGCTCCCGGGCTCGGCGCCGTCTCCGGCTGGGCAGCTGCTGGCCCGCCGGCTGGCCGAGGTCGAGCTGCATCATTGCGACCTGGCCGCGGGATACAGCCCGGCTGACTGGCCGGCCGCTTTCGCGTCCATGGAACTCGCCGAGCCGATGCGCTCGCAACGTGAGGACCGGCTGAACCGGCCCCAGGAGCTGCTGGACAGCGTGCCCCCGCCCCGTCCCCCGCGCGTGCCGGGACAGCCAAGAAAAGGCATTGGCCCTCTGGTCTCCTGACCGCTAATGCGGTAGGCCTTTCATGACAGTGGTTAACGACGATCCTGAATGGTCGCCGGGAAAAGGGGATTCCCATGTCGAGGCTTACCAGGTTCTTTGCCCTCGCCGCGGCTGCGGCGGCACTGGCTCTGCCGGCCGGCTTAGCAGCCACCGCGGCCAGCGCCGCCACCGGTCCGGTCACGCCGACCAAGGAAGAAGCCGGGTATCAGTTCACCGGGGCACAGTTCCGCTACGCGCAGGCCACCGTGTACCTGCGCAACGCCAGCCAGTACAGCGCCTCCGTCGCCGGCCTCGGCCAGTCGGTCCAGTTCTGGGGAGGCGGCAACGTCTACGTCCTGGGGGTGTCTGATACCACCACGACCAGCCCGTACAGCCCGGCGGTCGCGGTGTTCAACAATTCCACCCACGCCCTGGTGTGCGCGACCTCGAACAACACCTGCGCGGGCACGCCAGCGTCGTGGACCAGCGGCGCGGTCAGCTATGCGGTCGGGCATTCCGTGCAGGAAGAGATCTTCTACAACACCGGTAATGGCGACCTCACCTTCACCGTGAACGACCTGACCGCGCACACCACCTCCGGGTTCACCCTGAACATCGGAACCGGGGTCTCCTTCAAGGAGATCCGGATCGGTTCCGAGTTCGGCGACACCCCGTGGAGCGTGCCGGCCTTCACCGCACCGGCGTCCCAGTCCAAGGTGGCCGCGTTCACCGGCGGCCAGCTGACCAATTACAAGGGCACCAAGTTGACGTTCTCCGGGTACTTCACCACCTCGCGGCTGATCATGACCGGCCCCGGGAGCGTGACCGAGGCTGACTCCGGTGCACTGAACTCCACCGCCAACGGCTTCAGCACCTTCCTGGAGCCGTAGCGGCGGCCAGTGCTGGCGAAGAGGGCTGGGAACAGCGCTCAGGACAGGACGCGGGTCAGGGCGGGCGCCACGTCGGCCAGGGTCCGGAGGGGCTGACTCACGCCATGCCCCCGACGGGCCAGGGCATGCGCGGCCCGCTCTGACTCCGCGGTCGGCAGCGGGCAGAGCACATGCAGGCGGCTGATCCCGGTGAGGGCCCCAGCGGGATCACCGCCTGCCGTGGGCAGGCAGTCCGACAGCAGCAGCACCACCCGTTCGTCGGCGGTCACGGCGGCCAGCTGCGCGGCCGCGGCGCGCAGCGCGGCGGCCAGGTCGGTGACCCCGTGTCCGCGGAGTTCCAGCAGCTCGCCCACCAGCGGCCCGGGCGCGCCGTGCGTACCCTGGGCCTGCAGGACGGTCGCGTCGTTGCGGAAAGAAATGATCGCGGGAGCGAGCCGGCCGTCAGCCGCCAGCACCAGGCTCGCCGCGGCGACGGCGGCGATGGCCACGGCCAGGCCCGACATGGAGCCACTGCTGTCGATGAGCAGGCACAGCGCGCGTCGATGAGCACGCCAGGAACGGGTCACCAGATCGTCCCCTCGGGGCGGCCAGGGCCCTGACCACTGGCTGAGCGTCCGGTCCAGGTCAAGATCACCCTCGGTCCGGGCGGGGCCGAGGCGGCGGGTTCCCCGGGCCGGCTGCTGCCCGGCCCGGGCCAGCCGGACGAAGACCTGCGCGGCCAGCCGGCGCGCCGCGGCGCGCAGCTCACGGTCGGTGGCCCGGGCCAGGTCGGGCAGCAGGGTCACGGCGGCGTCGGGGTCATCGGCCAGCAGGCGGGCGAACGCCTCCTCGTCGAGCTGGCCCAGCCCGGGCGAGATATCGGTGAACGAGGAGTGCTGCCCGGCCAGCTCGGTCCGGCTGATGCTCCGCCGGGACGCGCCCCGGGCCCGGTCCCGGCGGGCTGCGGACGCCGAGGTCCGGGGCGGACCGCGCTGGTCCTGGCCCGGCCCATTCCGGCGGGTGCCTGCCGCCGGCGGCGGCAGGCAGTTACCTTTTCCCTGGCCGTCCAGGGACCCCGCGCCGGAGTCATCGGGATCAGCGGAGTCCGGCGGGGGCAGCGGATCCGGCGAGCCGGCCGGCCAGAGCCCGTCCAGCAGTTCGTCGAGCACCGACTCCGGGGTCCGCTCGCACCCGTCGGCGACCCGGATCCGCCCGGACAGGGCCGCGTACGCGGCGTCGCGGGCGCTCTCCCGCGTCATCCGCGGCTCGCCTCGCAGCTGGACCAGCCCAGCCAGCAGGAGGACCAGGTCGATCGCGCCGCGCACCGAGGAACCCATCCGCACATCGGGGTGCTCCCGGGTGGCCCGGGTGAGCGTCACCGCGAAGTCCGTCAGCGGGCCGCGATGGCCGGTGGCCCCGGTGGTGATCTCCCGCTCCGCGATGGCGTCCTGGTAGCCGAGGACCACCCGGCAGATCCGGTCGGCGATGGCGTGGCTGACCCGCGCGGTCCCGATCGCGTCGAACGGGTTCATGGCCGCGACCAGCCGGAAACCGTCAGCGGCCTGGACGGTGCCCAGCCGCGGGACCGCGATCTCGCCCTCGGTGAGCACCGTGATCAGGACGTTCAGGGTCTCCTCCGGGACCCGGTTGAACTCCTCCAGGTAGAGCAGGGCACCCGAGCGCATGGCCGCCAGCAGCGGGCCATCGGTGAAGCTGGCGGCGACGTAGCCTTCGGCGAGCACCTGGGAGGGGTCGTACTGCCCGATCAGCCGGGCCGGGGTGAGTTCGGCGTTGCCCTCGGCGAATACCACGACCGTGCCGGCTTCCCGGGCGATGTCGCGCAGCAGCGTGGACTTGCCGGTGCCCGGCGGTCCTTCGATCACCACGTGCCAGGCCCGCCGCCAGGGCCACGGTGAGCACTTCACGCTCCCGCTGCAGGCCGACGACGGGCGGCGGGCCGGTACGCAGCGTCATCCTCCGGAGCTCACGAACGCTTCCCGGTCATGAGCGGCCGGATCATGAGTCATACAGGATGACGCCGCGGATGTTCTTGCCGTCCAGCAGATCCTGGTAGCCCTGGTTGACCTGGTCCAGGGTGTAGGTGGACGTGATCAGCTCGTCCAGCTTGAGGTCCCCGGACTGGTACAGCTCCACCATCCTCGGGATGTCGGCGAACGGGTCGCCGGAGCCGAACAGGCTGCCCTGGATGCGCTTCTCGAACAGGGTCAGGATCGCGCCGGGCAGCTCGATGGTGGTCTTGGTCGGGTCGGCCAGGCCGGTCACCACGACCGTGCCGCCCTTGCGGATCGCGTTGAACGCGCTGGTCACGACCTCGGAGGTCACCACGCCGACGGTGACGATCGCCTTGTCCGCGCCCACGCCCCGGGTTAGCTGGGTGATCAGTTCCTGGGCTTCCTCGGCGCTCGCGCAGCTGTGCGTGGCGCCGAACTGCTCGGCGGCTTCCCGCTTGTTGGCCAGCGGGTCGATGGCCACCACGTTCCGGGCTCCGGCCAGCGCGGCGCCCTGTACCGAGTTGATCCCGATGCCGCCGATGCCGTAGATGGCGATGGTGTCGCCGGGCTCGGTCTCGGCGGCGTGCACCGCGGAGCCGAAGCCGGTCGGCACCCCGCAGCCGATCAGGACCACCTTGTCTAGCGGCAGGTCAGAGTCCACCTTGATGGCGGAGTTCTCGGAGATGGTCGAGTACTCCGAGAACGTGCCGAGCATGCACATGCCGCCGAGGTCCTCGCCGTTCTGGTGGAACCGGTAGGTGCCGTCCGGCAGCATGCCGTCCAGGATGGTGGCACCCAGGTCGCACAGGTTCGACTTGCCGGTCGAGCACCACCGGCAGTGCCCGCAGACGGGCAGGAACGAGCAGATCACGTGGTCGCCGGGCTTCAGCCGGGTGACACCCGCGCCGACTTCCTCGATGATTCCCGCGCCCTCGTGCCCGCCCACGATCGGGAACCGGGGCACGATGTCGCCGTGCCGCAGGTGCTCGTCAGAGTGGCACAGGCCGGCCGCGACGTAGCGGATGAGCACCTCACCGGCCTTGGGGGGATCCAGGTCGAGTTCGGTGATCTCGAAGTCCTGGCCCACTCCGCGCAAAACCGCGGCCTTGGTCTTCATTGACCCTCCCGGCTATTGGTGACGCTTGAGTGTCACCCTAGATCCGGTATTCGCGGCGGACCAGCCCCTGGTGACGGCCTGCCACCGCTCGACCGGCCCGCTTCCCGCGTCAGTCTGGCCCCGGCCGCGTATACACGGCCGTGAAAGTCCTCTCGTTCCGCGGGGTCGCGGACTGGTCGGCGAACTCGGTCTCCTTAAGGCCCGCCGCAGCAAAGCCGCCCAGTTCGTGGCGGCTCACCGGCCAGGGACGCGTGGCTGGCACCTCGTCATCGTCGCGGCCGAGGCAGTGGACGAAGACCCGTCCGCCTGGCCGGACCGTCGCCGCCATGGCCGCGGTGGCCTCCGCGCGCTGCGACAGCGGCAGTGATTGCAACGTGCGGATCTCGACCACCAGCGCGAACGCGGCCGCCCAGCCGGCCGGCAACTCGAACAGGTCCGCCACCTGGTAGTCCACGGCCGACCCGGGAAACCGGTCCCGGCAGTGCCCGATCGCCGTGGGCGACAGGTCGAAAGCCGTGACCTGGTAGCCGCGGCGGCCGGCGTCCTCCGCGTCGTCGCCCAGCCCGCACCCGATGATCAGGGCCGGGTCACCGGCTGGCGGCGGCTGCCGGTCCAGCCACGCCACCAGGGCCGGGTGCGGGGCCAGCGCGGCCCACGGGATCGCCGCGAAGTCCTGGCCCGCCTGGACATAGATCTCCTCGAACGTCCGCAGCCGGTCTGTCCCGGACCGCGACTCCTGGTCGGCGCACATGGGCCGGAGCATAGCCGCGCCCGTTCCATGTCACCCGTCAGCCTGGTGCAATGTGGTGATAGGGCCTAGATCGATCAGATCGGCAAAGCCTCAAGATCAAGATCAATCCGGCGCCAATCCTGGAGCAGCCTTATGTCTGGATGCTGCGGGCCCAGGATCCGGCTCAAGCTGTCCATAATCGTGGCCAGGAGTTCGTCGGCGTCCTTTGTGCGCCCCGCCTCGTGCCAGGTGATAGCGAGATTAGCCTCGCAGACCAGGACGTCAGGGTGCTCGCGGCCCAGGCCGTCCCGGAGCAGAACGATGGTTTCGCAAAGCAGTGCCTCGGCCAATTCGTGTTCTCCTGAGTCGCCGTGGCAGTTGGCCAGGCCTACCGCGCAGCCCAGGGCTTGTGGGTGGTGGTCCCCAAGCTTGCGCCGCATTCGCGTCAGCGTGTCGTCCGCTAGTGCGAGCGCCTCCGACACCTGGCCCAGGGTCCGCATGTAGCTAGCCAGGTTGTTCCCGGCGACCAAGGTGTACGGGTGATCATCTCCTAGCCCAGCCTGGTAGGCGCCCCAGACGCCGAGCACCAGATCGAGGGCTCGCGGTGCGTCACCGGCTACCGCGTGGTGCCGCGCCAGGTTCAGGGCGCACCGTTGAGCATCCGGCACGTCACTGCCATATCGGCGTTGGTACCGCTGGTAGGTATCCTGCCCGAGGTTCAATGCGTCGGCCTGGTCTCCCGCCTTGCGCAGCGACACGGCGAGACTGTCCGTCGCGCGCAGGGTGTCAAGCATGTCATCGCCGAGGACCTCCTGGTATTTCCCCCGTGTCGCCTGCAGCAGATCCACGGATTCCCTGAAGCGGCCCGCCATCCGCAGGTCCAGGGCCACGCTGGCCATCGATTGCAGGGTGCTGGGGTGGTCAAGGCCGAGCACCGACCGCTGGCGGTCCAGCGTTTCCTCATCGATCCGGCGCGCGGTGAAGCAGTCGCCGACTAGCCGCAGCGAGCACGCAACGTTGTGTGCGGCACCCAGGGTGCGCGGGTAGTCCTCGCCGAACTGCTCCTTGAAGCTCTCGTAGGTCTCCTGGTCGGAAGCGAGTCCCTCTTGGAAGTCGCCGAGCGCGCGGAGGTCGGCGCCCAGTCCGTTCGCCGTCATCAGGGAATGTGGATGGTCGGGCCCGAGCACCGCACGCTGCCGTTCTAGGACATAAGTGTCCAGGTCCCGGGCCTCACCGAGACGGCCCTGGGAACGCAGCACGTTGGCAATCTGGAACTGCAGGTGCAACGTCTGCTGATGATCGGAACCCAACCCGTGGATCCACAGTGTCTGCAGCCGTTGTCCCAGACTTAGACTGGCCTCGAACTCACCGTGCTTCCATTGGTAACGCACCCAGTCGATCAGTAGTTGGCGGGTCCGCGGATCGTCGCATTCATCTGCCTCGGATGGGCCTAGATGAGGCCAGATGATGTCGTAGGTCGACCAGTTCGCCGGATCGTCCGTTTCGCCCTGGCGAGGCCGGGCACCCACAAGGATCTTGTGCACCTCGTGCCGCGCCCCAACCTGTTCCTCGTCAGTCATCTGCGAGCGGATCACGGCCTGGACCAGCCGGTGAATCTGAACCGAGCTCGTACCCTGATCCACTTTCACTAGCGCGAACCGGCTGATATCCCGGATCACCCGGCCGATGACCAACTTCTGGCCGAGAGTCTCGTCGTAGGGCAGCAGACATTCGAGCATCGCATCGCTGTAGAGCAGAGTCGCTGAGATTGGGTCTGGCGAGCAGAAGGCCAGGATCTGCAGGAGCCGGACCGACGCGGGGGATTGTTGCTTGAGCCGGTCGATAGACAGATTCCAGGCTGCGACCACGGGCTTCGCGTAGTCGAGCGGCTTGTTCAGCCCTAGGGCGCTGGTTGTCTGGGTTTCCAGCCATTCGGCGTATAGAGCGGCGGGCATACCGGTTTCCGCCAGCCAGGCACCCGCCTGCTCGATCGCCAGAGGTAGATCACCCACGACGGCAGACACTCTGGCCGCATCAGCTGCCCCGAGTCCAGGGACGTGCTGTGTGAGGTGCGCGAGGCTCTCCTGCCGACTGAAGACGTCCAGCTCTACCGGCTGGGCGTGACGAGTCCAGGCCTGATTCCGGGACGTGATAAGGAGGTGGCCGGGCCCGGTTGGAAGGAAGGGGGCGAGATCCTCGGGGTCCTCGGCGTTATCGAAGATGAGCAGCCACCGGCCGGCAACGTCACGGCGCAATTGCTCCAGGGCTGACGCGGCCGCTTCGGCCGCATTATCACTGCTCTGAAGACCCAGCCGGCGGCAGCTCCGCGAGGGCCAGGCTTATTTCCAGTGACTGTTCCGCGTTGATCCACCAGATCAGCCTGTAATCAGCTTTGAAGCGATGGGCATATTCCAGTGCGACCTGTGTCTTGCCGACGCCGCCCAGCCCGTAGACGGCCCGGGCCAGAACAACGGCAGTGCCGTCTCCCGTCAGCTCGTCGTGCAGCCTTTCCAGGATGTTTGCGCGCCCTGTGAAGTCGGCGTTCCGATTAGGAACGTTCCAGATCTGCGGAACGATCACCGGAGCGCGAATTAGGCCAGGATCGGCCCACCGAGGCAGGGAAGCGTTCCGTTCAGGCTCCTGCGCAGCC
>CAVQNH010000029.1:0-136704 GCA_963713815.1 uncultured Actinomycetes bacterium | reverse complement strand
ACGCCAAGTACGACCACGAGATCCGCACCGGCCGCAACGTCAAGCAGCTGGTGCACCGGGCCCTGCAGATCGCCCGCAGCGAGCCGGCCGGCCGCGGTGTACCTGACCGCCGCCCGCGAGGTGCTGGAGGAGCGGCTGCCCGGCCCAGCCGCCCCAGGGCCCCTGGTGGGATCCGGTGGCCCCGGCCGCGCTGGCGGATGCGGTGGCCGACGAGATCGCGGCGGCGCTTGAGGAGGCCCGGTCCCGCTGATCGTCACGTCCTACCTCGGCCGGGACCAGGCCGCGGTGGCCGGGCTCACCGCGCTATGCGAGCTGGCCGGCATCGGCGTCCTGGAGTCGGTGCCGATGCGGATGAACTTCCCCGCCGGTCACCCGCTTCAGGTGGGATACCACTGGAACCAGCCCGAGCAGCATCCGGTGCTGGCCGGGGCGGACGTGATCCTCGTGCTGGGCAGCGATGTGCCGTGGATCCCGGCCCACAACCGGCCGGACCCGGCCGCACGCTGTTACGTCATCGATGTGGATCCGCTCAAGGCCAGCCTGCCGCTGTGGCACCTGCCCGCCCTCCGGTATGCCCAGGCGGACCTGGGGCTCGCCGTCGGCCAGCTGGCCGCCCGGCTGGCCGCCCGCGGGCGGCTGGATCCCGCGGCCGTGGCGGACCGGGCCGCCCGCCGGCGGGCCGTGCACGACGCGCAGCGGGCCGGGTGGGCCCGCCGGGAACAGCCCGCACCCGACGGCAGCATCACTCCCGAGTACGCGGTCGCCTGCGTCCGCGAGGCGGCGCCCCCCGGCACGCTGTTCCTGACCGAGGCCATCACCAGCTACCCGGTGGTCAGCGAGCACCTGGCGGCCAGCCAGCCCGGGTCGCTGCTGGGCAGCGGCGGCGGGTCGCTGGGCTGGGCCGCGGTGCGGCCGTGGGGGCCAAGCTGGCCGCGCCGGACCGCACCGTGGTGAGCCTGGTCGGGGACGGGTCGTACCTGTTCGCCGTGCCCGCGTCGGTGCACTGGATGGCCCGGCGCTACCAGGCTCCCTCGCTGACCGTGATCCTCGACAACCAGGGCTGGAAGGCGCCGTCGCTGTCCACCCTGGCCGTGCACCCGGCGGGCGAGCTCGCGGCCGGCGGGTTCGCCGCCAGCTTCCAGCCCGAGGCGGACCTGCCCGAGGTGGCGGCCGCGGCCGGCGGCGCGTACGCCCGCACGGTGACCGCGGCGGCCCGGCTCCCGGAGGCGCTGGGCGAGGCGCTCGCGCAGGTCCGCGGCGGCCGCTCGGCGGTGGTCAGCGTGCGAGTCGCGCCGGTGTGACCCTGGGGACCCGTCACCCAGGGGAAAAGGGAGGAGCCGTCATGGCCCGGCTGGACAACAAGGTCGCCCTGATCACCGGGGGCGAGAGCGGGATCGGCCTGGCCTGCGCCCGGTTGTTCGTGGCCGAGGGGGCCAGCGTCCACCTGGCCGGGCTGGCCCGCGGCGGCCTGGAGGCAGCCGTGGCCGAGCTGGGACCGGACGTGGCCGACTTCAGCGTCACCGACGTCACCGTGGAGGAGCAGGTCGCAGCCGCGCTGCGGCAGGCGTCGGCCCGGTTCGGCGGCCTGGACATCCTGTTCAGCAACGCGGGTATCAGCGGGGACATCGCGCCGATCACCGACTACCCGGCCGACATGTTCCGCCGTGTCCTGGACGTGCATGTGCTGGGCGCGTTCTTCCTGCTCAAGCACGGGCTGGCGAGCCTGAGGGACGGCGGCAGCGTGATCATCAACTCCAGCGTGGTCGGGCTCACCTCGGACGCGGGCATCTGCGCCTACGCAACGGCCAAGCACGCGCAGGTCGGCCTCATGCGCACGGCGGCGAAGGAGATGGCCGGCCGCGGGATCCGGGTGAATACCGTGCACCCGGGGCCGACCGACACGGATTTCCAGCGGGCCATCGAGGTCTCGGCGACCGGCGCCCCGCCTGAGGTCGCGGCGCGCATCTTCGAGGCCAGGATCCCGCTGGCCCGGCACGCCTGCCCGGAAGAGATCGCCCGCTCCGTGCTGTACCTGGCCAGCTCGGACAGCTCATTCGTGACCGGCGCGGCGCTGGCCGTGGACGGCGGGATGCACATCTGACGGGGACTTCCGATTGCACAGTGAAATCGATTGTGCCGGAGACGTGATGTGCGTCACAGCCTGTAGGCCACCATGTCATGCTATGTCCGACATATCGCCGGGCGGCGGGGGCAGGCTCCCGCGGGGGGGTCGGGTCAGATGGTGCACGTTGACAACTTCACTTACGGCCTGGTCACACCGGTGCTTGGCTACGTGATGTCGAGCCTGGGCTGCTTTCTCGGCCTGCGGTGCACGACGCGGGCTCGGGCATCGCACGGCGCGCAGCGTGCCCGCTGGCTGCTGCTGGCCGCGGTGTCCGTCGCCACCACCGGGATCTGGGTGATGCATTTCGTCGCCATGCTCGGGTTCACCATCCCCGGCCAGACCATCACGTACAGCGTGCCGGTCACCATCCTGTCCATGGTGATCGCGGTCGTGGTGGTCGGCATCGGGCTGCTCATCGTCGGGTTCGGCAGCTCGGGCTGGCGGACCCTGCTGCTGGGCGGCCTGGTCATCGGGTTCGGGGTGGCGAGCATGCACTACATCGGCATGGCCGCGATGCGGATGCCGGACACGGTCAGCTACGACAAGGGCCTGGTCGTTCTGTCGGTGGCCATCGCGGTGGTGGCCGGGACGGCCGCGCTGTGGGCCGCGCTGCGGCTGGCCACCGTGTGGTCCACCCTCGTGGCGTCGCTGATCATGGGCGTGGCGGTGAGCGGAATGCATTACACCGGCATGGCCGCCATGCGCGTGTACGGCACCCAGGATCCCGGGATGCTGGCCAGCATGTCGGGTGGCGTCAGCGCGCAGGTATTCCTGCTGCCGCTCATCGTCGGGATCAGCCTGCTCGCGTTCGCCCTGACCGTGGTCATCTCCCTGTCGCCGACCGAGACGGAGATGCGCGAGGACGCTGCGCTCATGGCCCACCTGTCCGCCCCGCCGCAAGAGCGGCCCGTGGGGGCGTACCGTCCGGCCCGGCCCGGGCAGGAACCCGGCGATCCCGATGCCGGGCGCTGGTTCCGGCCGGGTCACTAGGAACGCGCCTCAGCCCGCCGGCAGGTGGGCCAGCGGACCTGGGGTCCGTCGTGACCGCCGTGGCACTGCCGGTGACCGCAGGATGCGCATCTGACCGGCCCATTTGCCGATGTGAGCCTTCTCACTCCCGGCCCGTGTTACGCCTAGGTAACTACTGCAATCGATAGCATCCCGGACTGCAAGGGTCAAGAACGTACGGGCTGGGCCGGGGCAGGGGCCCCCGGCCGGGAGGGGAGGCCCCGCTTCTCATGGTGCACGTCAACAACTTCACCTACGGCCCGCTGACCCCGGTTCTCGGCTTTGTCATGTCGAGCCTGGGCTGCTTTCTCGGCCTGCGCTGCACGACGCGGGCCCGTGCCTCTCACGGCGCGACCCGGGTCCGGTGGCTGCTGCTGGCCACGGTGTCGATCGCGACCACCGGGATCTGGGTCATGCACTTCGTGGCCATGCTCGGGTTCACGATCCCGGGCCAGACCATCACCTACAGCGTGCCGGTCACGGTCCTGTCCATGGTGATCGCGGTGATCGTGGTCGGCATCGGGCTGCTCATCGTCGGGTTCGGCAGCTCGCGGTGGCGCACCCTGCTGCTCGGCGGGCTGATCATCGGGCTGGGCGTGGCCAGCATGCACTACATCGGCATGGCCGCGATGAAGATGCCCGACACCGTCCGGTACAACAACGCCGTGGTGGTCCTGTCCGTGGTCATCGCGGTGGTAGCCGGGACGGCCGCGCTATGGGCCGCGCTGCGGCTGGTCACCGTATGGTCCACCCTCGTCGCGTCGCTGATCATGGGCGTGGCGGTGAGCGGGATGCACTACACCGGCATCGCCGCCATGCATGTGTACGGCACCCAGAACCCCGGGATGCTGGCCGCGATGTCGGGCGGGGTCAGCGCGCAGGCGTTCCTGCTCCCGCTGATCATCGGGATCAGCCTGCTCGCCTTCGTCCTGACCGTGATCATCTCGCTGTCGCCGACCGAGGCGGAGATGCGCGAGGACGCCGCCCTGATGGCCCACCTGTCCGGGCGGCGGGCACCAGCGCCCTCCGGCGGAGCGCACCGTCAGCCGGAAGAACCCGGCCATCACGGCCAGGACCACGATCACGACGCCGGGCGCTGGTTCCGGTCACAGTCGTTATCCAGACGGCGTTATCCAGACGGCGTTAGCCACCCGGCGTTAGCCAGACAGGAGTCGTTAGCCTGCAGGGGTGCCTGACCTGAAGCTGCTCGTCCTCAGCGCCCGTGATGTGCACGAGCTGCTGCCCTACGGGGAGTGTGCCGACCTGGTCGCCGGGGCGCTGGCCGCCCTGGCCCGCGGCGAGGTGTACCAGCCGCTGCGGACCGTGATGCAGCCGCCCAGCCGGGGCGGATCCTCCCCGCCGGGGCTGATGGCGCTCATGCCCGCGATCCGGGCCGGCGGCGGCGGGCCGGACCCGGACGCGGCGTACAGCCTCAAAGCGATCTGCATCTTCCCCGGCAACCCGGGCCTCGGCAAGGACGCCCATCAGGGTGTCGTGCTGCTGTCCAGCCCGGACACGGGAGAGCCGCAGGCGCTGCTCAACGCGTCCGCGCTGACCGAGATCCGCACGGCCGCGGCCTCGGTGGTAGCCACCCGGCTGCTGGCCCGGGCGGACGCCAGCGAGCTGGCCATCATCGGCACCGGGGTCCAGGCCCGCGCGCACGCGATCGCCCTGGCCCGGGACTACGCGGCCCGGGGCCGGCCGCTGGCCGGGATCCGGATCGCGGGCCGCACGCCAGGCCGGGCGGCGCAGGCGGCTGCGGAACTCAGCACGGCCGGGGTGCCCGTGCGGGCCTGCGGATCCGCGGCCGAGGCGGTGGCCAGCGCCGGCATCGTGGTCACCGCCACGTCCTCGGCCACCCCGGTGCTGGAACGGTCCTGGCTGGCCGACGGCACCCACATCAACGCGGTGGGTGCGTGCCTGCCGGACGCCCGGGAACTCGACTCCGCCACCATGGCCGCCGCCGCGGTGTTCGCCGACAGCCGGGAATCGGCGCTGGCCGAAGCCGGTGACCTGCGGCTGGCCATCGCGGAGCACTCCACCCCACCTGTGCATATCCGGGGGGAAATCGGGGAATTGCTCTCCGGGACGGTGCCTGGCCGTACCGGCGACCGGGAGATCACGGTCTTCGAGTCGCTCGGGCTGGCCGCTGAGGACCTGGCGGCCGCCCAGGGGGTCTACCGGAACGCGGCCAGGCTCGGGGCCGGTACCTGGGTGGATTTCTGAGCCAGGCCGGAAGGCCGGTGGCTGGCTAGCTGGCCCACCGGCCGGAAGGACGGTGGCTGGATATCTGGCCCGGGGCCGGGGGGCCGGGGGACAGGCGGTGCTGCCCGCCAGGGGAGGCGGCGCCACGGGTGGCAGCGTCCCGGGCTGGGCAGGCCAGCTGAGTTGGGGGACATCAGGTGACAACGGTGATCGCAGTGGTGGCCGCGCTGCTCGCGGCACTTCTGCTTCGCCGTGGCCGCACTCGTGCAGCAGACCGTGGCCCGCGCCACCGGGGCGGACGAGGCCCTGCGGCCCCGGCTGCTCCTGGACCTGGCCCGCAGGCCCCGCTGGCTGGCCGGGATCGGCCTGGACGCGCTGGCGTTCTTCATCCTGGCCCTGGCCCTGGCGTTCGGCCCGCTCGCCCTGGTCCAGCCGCTGGCCTCGCTGGACGTGCTGTTCGCGCTGCCCCTCATCGCCCGGCGCCAGGGGCGCCGGCTGACCCTGCAGGACAAGGCGGGCGCGGTGACCGTGGCCGGCGGGATCGTGATCTTCCTGAGCGTGGCCCCGCCCGGCGGCGGGGTGAAGGCACCCAGCCTGGCCTCGTGGGGGCCGGTCTTCCTGGCCGCCGGGGCGCTCAGCGCGGTGACGGCCCTGGCCGGGCTGCGGGTCACCGGAAAGGCCCGCGTCATCTGGCTGGCCGTGGCGGCCGGCTCGGTCTTCGGGGTGCTGTCGGCGCTGACCAAGGCCACCGTGGATGTCGTGGCCATGCGCGGGGTAGGCGCCCTGGCCACCTGGGAACCATGGGCCCTGCTGCTGTGCGGGATCGCGGGGGCGCTGCTCGGGCAGAGCGCGTACAGCTCCGGGGCGCTGTCCCTCAGCCTCCCGGTGCTCGACACGCTGTCGCCGATCGTCGCCGTGGTCATCGCGGCCACCGTGTTCGACGAGAAACTCGCCTCCTCGGCCTGGCAGCTGGGCGTGCAGCTGGCTGGCGGCGCGCTCGCCGTGACCGGCATCGCGGTACTCAGCCGCTCATCGATCGTGGCCGCCGAGACCGTGAACGGCCGGGAGCAGGCGCTGGCCCGGATGGGCGCCGCGGCGGCGTTACAGGGGGAGTGATTACGCATCCCGGGCGCGGAGCGCGTAAAAATGGCTTATGAGCAAGCAGTCGCAGTCACCGCCCCGCGGGGATAAGCCAACACCCACGGCGCCCCCGCCCCCACCTGCCTGGCGGCACTGGCTGTGGCCGCTCGGGCTGCTGGCGGCGGTGGTGCTGTTCCTGTTCCTGCCCCGGGTCAGTGGCGTGCCCTCGGTCAACCTGACGTACTCACAGTTCCTCAGCGACGTCAACGCGCACAAGGTCAAGACGTTCACGCTTGACAACAGCACCGGGTCAACCGCCCCGGGCACCGGCACCCTCAAGGACGGCAAGGACTACACGACCGTGGTCCCGCTCCCGTTCGCCGGGACGCCGCTGGCCACCACGCTGGAGAAGGCGGGCGTCAACATCGACGCCGCGCCGCCGAGTACCGGGTTCGGCACCGAGCTGCTGTTCTTGCTCATCTCGCTGCTGCCGATCATCTTCGTCTTCTGGCTGATCCGGCGGATGTCCCAGGCCGGCGGTGCGGCCGGCCCGCTGGGCGGCCTCACGGGCGTGGGCCGGGCCCGGGCCAAGGTCTTCGACGCCGAGCGGCCGGAGACCAAGTTCTCCGACGTGGCCGGCTACCAGTCCGCCAAACGCGAGATCAGCGAGGTGGTCGACTTCCTCAAGCACCCGGAGCGGTACCGCCGGCTCGGCGCGGTCGCGCCCCGCGGCGTGCTGATGGTCGGGCCGCCCGGCACCGGCAAGACGCTGATGGCCCGGGCCGTGGCAGGCGAGGCCGAGGTGCCGTTCATCTCGGTCACCGGGTCGAGCTTCGTGGAGCTGTTCGTCGGGGTCGGCGCGGCGCGGGTCCGCGACCTGTTCGCCGAGGCGCGGAAGCGGGCTCCCTGCATCATCTTCATCGACGAAATCGACGCCATCGGCCAGCGCCGCGCGAGCGGCGGCGCGTACGTGTCCAACGACGAGCGGGAGCAGACCCTCAACCAGCTGCTGGCCGAGATGGACGGCTTCGACACGTCCCAGGGCATCGTGGTGCTGGGCGCCACCAACCGGCCCGAGGTCCTGGACCCGGCCCTGCTGCGGCCAGGCCGGTTCGACCGCCAGATCACGATCCCGCTGCCCACCCTCACGGAACGGGCCGCCATCCTGGCCGTGCACACCAAGGGCAAGACTCTGGCGCCTGACGTGGACCTGGACGTGGTGGCCCGGGGCACGCCCGGCTTCTCCGGCGCGGACCTGGCCAACCTGGTCAACGAGGCGGCCATCTTCGCGGTCCGGGCCAGCCGGGCGAACATCGCGATGGTGGACTTCAACGACGCCCGGGACCGCATCCTGCTGGGCAGCCGGGCCGACTCGAACCTGCTGCTGCCCGAGGAGAAACGGTCCGTGGCCATCCACGAGTCCGGGCACGCCCTGGTCGCGGCGCTGTCCCCGCACGCCGACCCGGTGGCCAAGGTCACCATCCTGCCCGCCGGCCAGGCCCTCGGCGTGACCGAGCAGCTGCCGCTGGTCGAGCACCACCTGTACGGGGAGGACTACCTCAACGAGTCGCTGGCCGTCCGGCTGGGCGGGCGGGCCGCTGAGCTGGTCGTACTGGGCCAGGGCTCCACCGGCGCCGCCAACGACCTGGCGTCAGCCACCGACCTGGCCACCAAGATGGTCCGCGAGTTCGGGTTGTCCAGCAAGCTGGGGCCGGTGGGCTACCCGGAGGGCGGCTCAATGTTCCTGGGTGACGGCGGCGGCGGCCCCGGGCTGTCCAGCCGGCCGTACGCCGAGTCCACCCAGGCCGTGATCGATCAGGAGGTCGGCCGGCTGCTCCGGGAGGCGGAACAGCGCGCGGTCACGCTCATCCGCACCCATCAGGGTGACCTGACCCGGCTGGCCGACCTGCTGGTCGAGCGCGAGACCGTGGACGGCGACGAGGTATACCGGCTGCTCGGGCTGCCCGTCCCGCAGCACGCCCCGGACGGCCTGGAGATCGCGCCAGGCCGCGCCGCCGCCGGCCCGCCCGTCCCTTCGCCCGCGGCCGTACCCGATGGCGAGGGGACCGGTGGTGGAGGGTCCGGTGGCGGAGGGTCCGGTGGCGGAGGGCCGGCTGGCGAGCGGACCGGCAGCGGTGTGCCTGCCCGGGGGGTGCACCGCACGGTGCCCGCGCCGGGGGACCAGTCCCGGCCCAGCACCCGGGGGCCGAACTCCCAGGGGTGAGCGCTGGCGTACGGCAGGCCGACCCGCTAGGCTCACGGCCATGCGACCCAGCCCCGCCTCCCGCCAGTGGTGGCGCCGCCGATAGGCGGTTGCTGGTTTCGCGTGCTCAGACACCCAGAAGCGACCGTCCGGCAACGGCGGTCGCTTCATGCGCTTGCCTGACGCCGGCGAAAGAACCCTCAGGAAGCAGGCGACCAGGTGGATCCGCAGCAAGTCCAGCGGACGGAATTCGTCACGGCCGGTGGCATCCGCGTCACCCGCACCGCCGAGCCGTTCGACCCGCTCGTCCTGGCCGGGCTCACCCGGAGCGTGGACGAGCGGCGCGGCGGGGTGCTCAGCTCCGGCATGGAGTACCCCGGCCGGTACAGCCGCTGGCACCTGGCCTACGTGGACCCGTGCGCCGAGATCGTGGCCCGGGGCCGGCGGATCTCGGTCCGGGCCCTGAACCCCCGCGGTCACGTGCTGCTGCCAGTCCTCGGCGAGGCGCTGCTGCGGGCCGGCCAGCCCGTCACGCCGGACGGGACGGGGCCGGCCGGGGACGCGATCGAGGTGGTCATCCCCGAGCCGTCCGGGCTGGTCGCCGAGGAAGACCGGAGCCGGCGTCCTACCGTGTTCACCGCCCTGCGCGAGGTGACCGCCGCGTTCGCGGGCGACGACCCGCACCTCGGCCTGTACGGTTCGTTCGGCTACGACCTGGCCTTCCAGTTCGAGCCGGTCCGGCTCCGCCGCGACCGCCCCGAGGACCAGCGTGACCTGGTCCTGCACCTCCCGGACGAGCTGTTCGCGCTGGACCGCAAGCGCGAATCGGCGATGGTCTACCGCTACGAGTTCGCGGTCGGGGGGACCAGCACCGAAGGGCTGCCGCGCCAGACAGCGCCGGCGCCCGTCCGGGTGACCAGGAACGCGGGCGGTTCCGTTGCGGAGAAGCAGGCGGATCCCGCGCCAGAGGGGACCTTCCGCGCGCGCCCGGTACCGGGCGCCTTCGCGGAGGTCGTGCGGAAGGCCAAGGAGCGGTTCGCGCGCGGGGACCTGTTCGAGGTGGTGCCCAGCCACGTGTTCCGCGGCGCGTGCGACTCCCCGGCCGCCTTTTACGAGACGCTCCGCCAGGTAAATCCGGCCCCGTATGAGTTCTTCTTCAACCTCGGGGAAGGGGAGAGCCTGGTCGGCGCCTCGCCGGAGATGTTCGTGCGGGTCAGCGGGGACCGGGTTGAGACGTGCCCGATCTCCGGCACGATCCGGCGCGGCGCCGACCCCCTCGGCGACGCCGAGAACATCCGCACCCTGCTCAACTCGGCCAAGGAAGAGTCCGAGCTGACCATGTGCACCGACGTGGACCGCAACGACAAGTCGCGGGTCTGCGTGCCGGGCAGCGTCACCGTCATCGGCCGCCGCCAGATCGAGATGTACAGCCGCCTGATCCATACCGTGGACCACATCGAGGGGCGGCTGCGGCCCGGCCTGGACGCCCTGGACGCGTTCCTGTCGCACATGTGGGCGGTCACCGTGACCGGCGCGCCCAAGGCGTGGGCCATGCAGTTCATCGAGGACCACGAGGACGCCCCGCGCTGCTGGTACGGCGGCGCGGTGGGGGTCATCGGCTTCGACGGCAGCATGAACACCGGCCTCACCCTGCGCACGGCCCACATCCGGGGCGGCGTGGCGGCGGTCCGGGCGGGCGCGACGCTGCTGTTCGAGTGCGACCCGGACGCCGAGGAGGAGGAAACCCACCTGAAGTCCCGGGCCCTGCTGGAGACCCTGGCCCAGGCCCAGGTGGCGGCCCAGGCGGGCCAGCCGGACAGCCCGGCCAGCGCGGCGGCCCAGCCGGGCCCGGCCGGGCGGCCCGGCGAGGGCCTGCGGATCCTGCTGGTGGATCACCAGGACTCGTTCGTGCACACGCTGGCCAGTTACTTCCGGCAGGAGGGCGCGGAGGTCATGACGCTGCGGGCCGGGTTCCCGCCCGCCGCGCTCGATGAGTTCGGGCCGGACCTGGTCGTGCTGTCACCCGGCCCCGGGCAGCCGTCCGACTTCGCCTGCGACGCCCTGCTCGGCGAGCTGGACGCGCGGCGGCTGCCGGTGTTCGGCGTCTGCCTCGGGCTGCAGGCCATGGTGGAGCACGCCGGAGGTGAGCTGGGCCTGCTGGCCGAGCCCGCGCACGGCAAGCCGGGCCGGGTCCTGCGCACCGGCTCGGGCGGCTCCGGGCTGCTGGCCGGGCTGCCGGAGGAGTTCACCGCAGGCCGCTACCACTCGCTGCACGCGGTGCCCGAGCAGGTCAAGGGAGGGTTCGCGGTCACCGCCGTGACGCCGGACGGCGTGGTCATGGCCATCGAGGACGAGCAGGCGGGCCGGTGGGCGGTCCAGTTCCACCCCGAGTCGATCCTGTCCGCCTCGGGCCGGACGGGCCACCAGGTCATCGCCAACCTCCTGCAGCTCTGCCAGGCCCGCGCGTCGGTCGCAGGCGCGGGGCGGCCGCCGGCATGACCGCGGGGCCGCCGCCCCCCGCGCCGCTGCCCAAAGCCGAACTCCACCTGCACATCGAGGGCACCCTCGAGCCGGACCTGGCCTTCCGGCTGGCTGAGCGCAACGGCGTGCCGCTGCCCTACAGCGGCCCGGCGGACCTGGCTGGCGCGTACGCCTTCACCTCGCTCCAGTCGTTCCTCGACCTGTACTACGCGACCATGGCGGTGCTCCGCCGCGCGGACGACTTCGCGGACCTGGCCCAGGCGTACCTGGCCCGCGCCGCGGCGCAGGGGGTCAGGCACGCGGAGATCTTCTTCGACCCGCAGGCCCACCTGGCCCGCGGCGTCCCGCTGGCCGAGGTGATGCGGGGTCTCGGCGAGGGGCTGGCCGCCGGCGGCGCGCGGTTCGGCGTGTCCACCGGGCTGATCGCCTGCTTCCTGCGGGACTCCGGCCCCGGTGCGGCCCTGGACTGCCTGCACCAGCTGCTCGGCTACCGCGGCCAGATCATCGGCGTGGGACTCGACTCCGCGGAGGTCGGCTACCCGCCGGAGCTGTTCGAGGACGTGTTCGCGGCCGCCGCCCGGGAAGGGCTGCACCGGGTGGCGCACGCCGGCGAGGAAGGCCCGCCGGGCTACATCTGGCGGGCCCTGGACGTGCTCGGCGCCGAGCGGATCGATCACGGCGTCCGCTGCCTGGAGGACCGGGCCCTGGTGCGCCGCCTGGCCGCCGACCAGGTGCCGCTCACCGTGTGCCCGCTGTCCAACGTCCGGCTGCGGGTCGCCCGGTCCTGGGCGGACGTGCCGGTCCGGGAGATGCTGGACGCCGGCCTCCTGGTCACGATCAACTCCGACGACCCCGCCTACTTCGGCGGGTACGTGGACGACAACTTCCAGGCGCTGGAGCGGGAGCTGGGACTGGACGGCGAGACCCTGCGGCAGCTGGCGGCCAACTCGTTCCGCGCCTCGTTCCTGGCGCCCGCGCCGGAGCCCGGCTAGGTCGCGCCGGTGCCCGGCTGGCGGGCCTGCTGCTCCGCGGCCATCCGGCTGAGGTACCGGCGCTCGGGCACGCTGGTGGCGCGCCGGGCCGCCTCCCGGTACGCCGCGGCGGCCGGGCCGTGCTGCCCGGCCAGGCCGAGCAGGTGCCCGCGGGTGGCGAGCAGCCGGTGGTAGCCCGCCACCCGGCGGTCGGATTCCAGCTCGGCCAGCGCGTCGAGCCCGGCGGCCGGGCCGTGCACCCGGGCCACCGCGACCACGCGGCTCAGGCTGCTCACCGGGTTCGGCGCGACCCGGTCCAGCAGGTCGTACAGGGCGAGGATCTGCGGCCAGTCGGTCGCGTCCACGTCTTCCGCCTCGTCGTGGACTGCGGCGATGGCGGCCTGCAGCTGGTATGGCCCGACGGCCTTCCCCCCGGCGGCCAGCGCCCCGGTGACCAGGGCCACCCCTTCGGCGATGAGGGCCTGATCCCAGCGGCTGCGATCCTGCTCGGCCAGGGGGACCAGTTCCCCGCCCGGGCTGGTGCGCGCGGGACGCCGGGCCTCGGTCAGCAGCATCAGCGCGAGCAGCCCGGTCACCTCGCCATCCCCGGGCAGCAGCCGGTGCACCCAGCGGGCCAGCCGGATCGCCTCGGCGGACAGGTCCGGCCGGGTCAGCTGGTCGCCCTGGGTCGCCGCGTACCCCTCATTGAAGATCAGGTAGAGCACATGCAGCACCGCGCGGAGCCGGTCGCCGCGCTCC
Source organism: uncultured Actinomycetes bacterium (assembly GCA_963713815.1). GTDB lineage: Bacteria > Actinomycetota > Actinomycetes > Streptosporangiales > Streptosporangiaceae > RYN-230. The sequence continues at coordinate 123,872 of CAVQNH010000029.1, read as the reverse complement.
GCCTCGCTGGCCGGTACCGAGAGCGGCACATCGCTGGCCTTGATGGCCTGCTTGGCCCGGCTGATCCGCTGCGCCATGGTCGCCTCGGGGACCAGGAATGCCGCCGCGATCTGGGCGGTGGTCAGCCCGCCGACCGCGCGCAGGGTCAGCGCGATCTGGCTGGGCGCGGACAGGGCCGGATGACAGCAGCCGAACAGCAGCGTCAGCGAGTCGTCCCGGTCCTGCCCCGGATCCGCGTCGGCGGCCGGGCTGAGCAGCTCGGACTGGGGGGTCGCCACCGCGACCTGGTCCTCCCGCCGGCGCCGGGACTGCTCGCTGCGCGCGGCGTCCATCAGCCGCCGGGCCGCCACCGTGATCAGCCAGCCCCGCGGGTTGTCCGGGGTCCCATCCCGGGGCCACTGCAGCGCGGCGGCCAGCAGGGCCTCCTGGGTCGCGTCCTCGCAGAGGTCGAAGTGCCCGAACCGGCGCAGCAGCGCCCCGAGGACCTGCGGCGCCAGTTCGCGCAGCAGGTCCCCGGGGTCACGGTCCGCGGTCATTCTGGGCTCCGGCATCAGGGCTCCAGGCTGAGCGCGGTCAGGGGTTCGTGGGCGACTCGTGCAGGATCGGCCAGACCTCGATCGGCTCCTGGTCGGCCCAGGGCATGTCCGCCGCGATCTGCTCGGCCCGCTCGGCGTTCTCGCAGTCGACCAGGTAGAGGCTGGCGATGTACTCCTTGGTCTCCAGGTACGGCCCGTCGGTGACCGCGGGGGCGCCGTCCTGCCGCCGGACCAGCCGGGCGTTCACCGCGTCAGCCAGGCCGTAGGCGCCGATCAGCTCGCCGGTGCCGGAGTACTTGCGGTTGAACGCCTCCTGCTTGGCGATGGCCCCCGGCCATTCCTCGGCGAGGATCGAGTCCCACTTCTCCTGGTTTCCGTAGATCAGCATCAGGTATTTCATCGTGGACATCCTTCCGGTCCGCGCACCCCGCTGGCACGCTCTCATCGGTCAGTCGGAGCCGCCGCCGCGTGCTCTACATCGCCGTCCTCATCCTTCCCATCCTGGTGGGGGGCTGCCCCGGTGTCGGCAGGCCCCGCTAGGGTGCGGAGCCATGAGAAGTGTCGAGCCTGAGGTGTTCCTCGTCGCGCAGCCCGCCATCGACTACGACCAGCTTGCCGCGTATCTGCGTGAGGTGGGCGGTGAGCAGTGGCTGGAGCGGCTCGACCGGGGTGATCTGCCTGACGGTGAGAAGGCCAGCGACGCGGAGAACCTGGCCGAGTTCGCGGGCAAGATGTGCTACCGGGCCTGGGAGCCGGGGCTGAACCCGAACGTCCGCCGGGTCCGCAACGACCACGAGGCCTACCTGCAGAACATCCTCAAGCAGCAGCACGGGTCGGTGCTGGAGCACGCCAGCTTCACGTTCGTGCTGCACAACGTCAGCCGTGTTTTTTCTCATGAACTTGTCCGGCATCGTCCTGGGACGGCGGTCTCGCAGGAGTCGCTGCGGTTCGTCCGGCTGGACGAGATCCCGTTCTGGTTCCCCGACTGGGCCCGGGAGGACCCGGAGCTGATGAAGCGGGCCACCGCGCTGCTCGGCCAGATGGAGGAGTTCCAGCTCTGGATGGCGGAGCATTTCGGGCTGGACGAGGAGGGCGTGCCGTTCCACGAGAAGAAGGAGAAGACGTCGTTCATGCGGCGGTTCGCGCCGGACGGGGTGGCCACCGGCATCGTCTGGACGGCGAACATCCGCACGCTGCGGCACACGATCGAGGCCCGGACCGACCCGGGGGCCGAGGAGGAGATCCGGCTCGTGTTCGGGAAGATCGCCGAGATCATGCGGGCCGAGGCGCCCGCCCTGTTCGCTGACTACGAGGTGCAGGACGGGGCCTGGGTGCCCCGATGGCGCAAGGTCTGAGTGGCGCAAGGCCGGACCGCCGGCCGTTCTGAGCGCGGCCGTTCTCGGCGGCGGCTCGGACGGCGGCGTCGGGGCAGCCGCGGCTCGGCCTGGTCGTAGGGGTCGCAGTACAGGTGCTCGCCTGAGGCCCGGTGGGCCAGCGCCCGCAGCGTGGCCCGGACCATGCCGGGCGGCCCGCTGACGAACACGTCGCAGTCCTGCCAGCTGGCCTGCTGCCGCACCACGTCGGGCACCAGGCCGTGCGGGCCGCAGGCGCCGGGCTCGTCGGACAGGGCGGTGACCACGTCCAGCCGCGCGCACTGCGACTCCAGCCGGGCCAGGTCGGGCAGGTCGTACAGGTCGGCCCGGCGCCGGGCCCCGGCGAAGAGCCGGATCCGCCGGGCCGGCCCCGCCGGGCCGGGCGCCCAGGCCCTCGATGATCGCCTTGATCGGCGCGAAGCCCGTGCCGCCCGCGATGCACAGGATGTCGCGGGCCGAGCTGTGGTCCACGACCATGGAGCCCCGGGCCGGGCCGAGCAGGACCGTGTCGCCCGCGCTGGTGTCCTGGACCAGGGTGGTGCTGACCTGCCCGCCTGGAATGGCGCGGATATGCAGGTCCAGGGTGCCGTCAGCCCGGGGTGCGTTGGCGATGGAGTAGCTGCGCCAGACCCTCGGCCACCGCAGGACCTGCACGCTCAGGTATTGGCCGGGCTGGTAAGGGAATGGCTCGCCGGGCCGGATCGTGAGCACGGCCAGATCGGGGCGGCGCCGTTCGTGGCGGATCACCTCCGCGACCCACCACGGCGGCTCGTCGGCCGCGTCCTGCGCCGCGGCCGCCATCACCGAGCAGACGTGGCTCAGCGCCGTGTGCCAGGCGGCCGCGGTCTCCTGGTTCCAGGACGCCCCGTTGAGCATGCGCAACGCCGTGGCCAGCGTCTCGCCGAAGACCTGGTAGTGCCGTTCCTGGACGCCGTACTTCCGGTGGTCGCGCCCCAGCTGGCCCAGGTACTCGTGCAGCGACTGCGGGTTGTCCATGCTCCAGGCGCACCGGGCCAGCGCCGCGCTGAGCGCCCGGCGCTGCTCGTCCATGGCCAGCGGGAACATGGCGCGCAGTTCGGGATGGGCCGTGAAAAGAACGCTGTAGAAATAGGCCATCTGCCTATCGGCGGCGGGGCCGGCCTCGGCCAGGGTTTGTTTCAGGATTGTGTAATCCGGCCTGGCCGGGCGCTCGCTGAATTCGGGACATTCTTTTCCGGTGCGGGGAGGGGTGGCCGCGGCCTGCGGCCCGGGGATGGCGGCCTGGCGCGGCGGGGCCCGTGCGGGGCCCGTGATGTCCGAACATCCGGGCTGAGCAGGAAGGATGCCTGGAGACGGCGCGGCGAGCGGGCCGGGTTCTGCCGCCGCAGGGGCGAGCGGGTCCGGGCCGGCCGGGCCCGCGGCGGGGTTTTGCGCCGGTTCCTCCCCAGGAATTCCCCGGCCCGGTGTAATCGCCACGCCCTGAATTGTGGCAGCCGCGCATGCTATCGACAAGTCATTCCGGGTAAGCCCGGATCGGCCCTGGGTCCGCCACTTAATAGCCGGTACTGACTACTAAATTACGTAGTTGATAAGGAGAATTCCCGGGGGGCGGCGACCCCGCGTGAGGCCGCCGGGCCCACCGGCCGGCGGCGGGCCCAGGGCAGGCCTTTTACCGCATGGCCGGGCGCCGGGCGTGCGGCGGCCGGTCCTACGATGATGCGATGACGTCAGCCGGGTACCTCCGCTTTCCGCATATCCATGGCGACCTGATCACCTTCGTGGCCGAGGACGACGTGTGGCTGGCGCCCCTGGACGGCGGCCGGGGGTGGCGGCTGTCCGCGGACCGGGCCGAGGCCGCCAGCCCGCGGTTCTCCCGCGACGGGCAGTGGGTGGCCTGGACCAGCTGGCGCGACGGCCCGGCCGAGGTCTACCTGGCCGGGGTGGACGGCGAGCGGGCCCGGCGCCTGACCTACTGGAGTGACCAGGCCGCCAAGGTCTGCGGCTGGACACCAGACGGCGAGGTCCTCGCGCTGAGCGCCAGCGGCCAGGCTTTCGAGCGGCAGGGCTGGGCCTACGCGGTCCCGGTGGACGGCGGCCCGCCGCAGCGGCTGCCGTTCGGCCCGGTCGCGGACGTGACCCTGGAGGAGACGGCCCGGGCGCTGCTCAACGGCAGCTGGGGACGGGACCCGGCGTTCTGGAAGCGGTACCGGGGCGGCACCGCGGGCCGGCTGTGGACCTCGGCGGGCGGCGCGCCGTTCGAGCGCATCCTGGCCCCCCTGACCGGCCAGTTCTCCAGTCCCATGCTGGTCGGCGACCGGCTGGCGTTCCTGTCCGACCACGAGGGCACGGGCAACGTGTACTCATGCCGGCTGGACGGTTCGGGCCTGCTCCGGCACACCGACCACGACGGCGAGTACGCCCGCCAGGCCGGCACCGACGGCACCCGGGTGATCTACCAGTGCCGCGGTGAGCTGTGGCTGCTGGACAACCTCGCGCCGGACAGCGAGCCCCGCCCGCTGAGCATCAGCCTGGGCTCGGCCTCCACCACGCTGGCCCCGCGCCTGATCTCGGCCGCGGACCACCTGGGCGACCTGTCTGCCGACTACACCGGCCTGGCCAGCGTGATCGAGGTCCGGGGCACGGTGCACTGGCTCACCCACCGCGACGGCCCGGCCCGGGCGCTGGCCGTGGAGCCGGACGTGCGGTACCGGATGCCCCGGGTGCTGGGCCGGGATGGCCTGGTCGTCTGGGTCAGCGACGCCGGGGGCGTGGACGGCCTCGAGATCGGCCCGGCCGAGGGCCCGGACGTGTCCGCGCTCGGGACCACGGAGGATCCGGCCGCCGCCGGCCCGCGCCGGCTCGCCGCCGGGGAGCTGGGGCTGGTCGACGAGCTGGCCGCCGCCCCCGACGGGTCCACGGTCGCGGTCGCCGCCCGGGACGGCCGGCTGCTGGTGGTGGATGTCGCCTCCGGCGCGGTGCGGCAGCTGGCCCAGTCCCCGGACGGGGCCGTGTCCGGGCTGGCCTACTCCCCGGACTCCGCCTGGCTGGCCTGGGCGCACCCGGGCCGTGATCCGCTCAGCCGGATCCGGCTGGCCCGGCTGGCCGATGACGAGATCGCCGACGTGACCGACGGCCGTTTCGTCGACTCCGAGCCGGTGTTCACCGCGGACGGGAAGTACCTCGCGTTCCTGTCCGCGCGGATCTTCGACCCGGTGTACGACGCGCACTTCTTCGACCTCTCGTTCCCCTTCGGGTCCAGGCCGTACCTGGTGCCGCTGGCCGCGGACACGCCGTCCCCCTTCGCGCCGCTGCCCCAGGGCCGGCCGGTCGGGAACGGCCCCGACAAGGACGAGGACAAGGACGGGGAAAAGGACAAGGACGAGGCCGGCGGCGGGACCAGGGCGGGGCAGGAGGCGGAGGGCGAGATCGTCGCCCAGGACACCCCCGCCGACGCCCAGCCGGACGGCGACGACGACGCGCCGCCGCCCACCCGGGTGGACCTGGACGGGCTGCCCACCCGGGTGGTCAGCCTGCCGGTGCCCGAGTCGCGCTACGCGTCGCTGCACCCGGTGACCGGCGGCTTCGCCTGGCTCAAGGAGCCCGTCATCGGGGTGCTCGGCGAGGGCGCGGCGGTGCCGGACGCCAAGCGGCCGCGGTCCGCCCTGGAACGCTTCGACCTGGCCCGCCGCAAGACCACGGAGCTGGTCAGCGGGCTGGACTGGTTCGTGCCCAGCGGCGACGGTGAGTGGCTGGTGGTCCGCGACGGCAGCGAGCTGCGGGTCGTGCCGTCCCAGCGGAAGGCCGACCCGGACGGGGCGGACAGCGTGCAGGTGGACCTGTCCCGGGCCCGGTTCATGGCCGACCCGGTGGCGCTCTGGCAGCACTCGTTCACCGAGGTCGGCCGGTTCATGCAGCACGACTTCTGGGTCCCCGACATGGCCGGGGTGGACTGGCCCGGCGTCCTGGAGTCCTACCGGCCCGTGCTGGACCGGATCGGCACCCCGTCGGAGTTCGCCGACCTGCTGTGGGAGGTCGTCGGCGAGCTCGGCACCTCCCACGCCTACATCCGGCCCCGGGCCACCCCGGGCGGCGGCGGCAAGGGGCAGGTGGGCCTGCTCGGCGCGGACCTGTCCCGGGGCCCGGACGGGCGCTGGCAGATCGACCGGGTCCTGCCCGGCGAGTCCTCCGACCCGCGGGCGCGCGCCCCGCTGGCGGCCCCGGGGGTCACGGTCCAGCCCGGCGATGTGCTGGTGTCCGTAGATGGCCGGCCGGTGGACCCCGAGCTCGGGCCGGGGCCGCTGCTGGTCGGCACCGCGGGCCGGCCGGTGGAGCTCACCGTGGCGCGGGACGGTGAGCTGCCCCGGCGGTTCGCGGTGACCCCGCTTTCCAGTGACCGGCGGCTGCGTTACCAGGACTGGGTGGCCGGGAAGCGGCAGCGGGTCCGCGAGCTGACCGGCGGCCGCGCCGGATACCTGCACATCCCGGACATGATGGGGGAGGGCTGGGCGCACTTCCACCGGGACCTGCGGGTGGAGATGGCCCAGGAGGCGCTGGTCGTCGACGTCCGGTCCAACCGGGGCGGGCACGTGTCCGAGCTGGTGATCGAGAAGCTGGCCCGGAAGATCATCGGCTGGGACATCCCGCGCTGGATGACCCCGTCCACCTACCCGCGGGACGCGCCGCGCGGGCCGATCGTCGCGCTGGCCGACGAGAACGCGGGCTCGGACGGCGACATCGTGACCGCGGCCATCCGCATCCTGGGCCTCGGCCCGGTGGTGGGTGCCCGCACCTGGGGCGGGGTGATCGGCATCAACGCGCCGTTCGTCCTGGTGGACGGCACCGCGATGACGGTGCCGCGCTACGCCATCTGGCTGGAGGGCTTCGGCTGGGAGCTGGAGAACCACGGCGTGGACCCCGACGTCGAGGTGCTCATCTCCCCCCAGGACTGGGCCGAGGGCCGGGACGTGCAGCTGGAGACCGCGGTGCGGCTGGCCATGGAGGCGGTGGAGTCCCGGCCGCCGGCCGGACCGCCGGACGTCTCTGACCGCCCGTCCAAGGCCAAGCCGCCGCTGCCGCCCCGGCCGCAGCCGTAGCCCGCCGGCCGCTGGCGCCTCCCGTCCGCTGCGGTAACCCGACGGCCTGGACCAGCATCAGGGCGCCACGCCGGCCCGCCCCGGACGGGTAGCCATCCGGGCAGGTCCGGAGCATCATGGAGGTGGGCAGCACGGGGCGCTGGCCGGTCCTCCGCCCGGGTGCTGACGTGGCGAAAGAAGCGTGAGTCCCATGCCCGCTGACACGCAGTTCCAGCTGAAGGCCCAGTACCCCGCCAACCTGGACCGCTGCCGGCGGTGCGGGTGCCCGCGCAACATGCACGGCAACGACGGGTCCTGCGGCGTCTCGCTCTCCCTGGGCCGCGGGATCCCCCGCCTGCTCATCACGCTCGGCGGCCTGCTCTTCGTGATCACCGGCGCGGCGTGGCTGCTGGCCACCTCGCCCGCGATCAACGCGGCCTCGATGCTGGCCTTCGCCTGCCTGGCCATCCTGGTCTGCGGCGCGGCCGCCCTGGCCCTGGCCCCCCGCGACTGATCAGCGCGCCGGGCTCAGGGGCAGCCGACCTCAAGAGGGCGCCGGGCTGAGGACGGCAACGGGCTCAGGAGGGCGCCGGGCTCAGGAGGGCGGGGCGGGCTCGGCGTAGCCGTGGGCGTAGGCGTAGCGCATGGCCTGGACGCGGTCCCGCGAACCGGTCTTGGCGAAGATCCGGTTGACATGGGTCTTGACCGTCGCCTCACTGACGAACAAGGCCCGGGCGATCTCCCGGTTGGACGCGCCGGCCGCGATGAGCCGCAGCACCTCGGCTTCGCGCGGGGTGAGATCATCGTCGCCCGGTGAGGCCCCGGGCGGCCCGGAAACCTGGGCCGCGCCAGGCGAGCCGGGTGACCCCGCCGCGCGGGCCGCGGCCGAGAGCAGCCGCTGCTGGACGCCGGGATCGAGGATCGCCTGGCCGGCCGCGGCGGCCAGCACCGCACGGCCGATCTCCGCCCTGGTCGCGTCCTTGGTCAGGTAGCCGAGGGCGCCGGCCTGCAGCGCCCCGATGATCGAGTCGTCGTCGGCGTACGTGGTGAGCACGACGACGCGCGTCCCGGGGTGCTCGGCGGTGATGCGGCGCGTGGCGCTGACCCCGTCGCTGCCGGGCATGTTCAGGTCCATGAGCACGACCTGGGGTTGCACCTCCGCGACCAGGTCAGCCGCGGCGTTCCCGTCCGCCGCCTCACCCGCCACGACGATGCCGGGCAGCGTGCCGAGCAGCAGGACCAGGCCCTCGCGGACCGCGGACTGGTCGTCCGCGACGATCACCGTGACCGGCTCGGCCGGGTTCCCGGCGCTCACGCCGGGATCCTCAGGCCGACGCGCCATTCCCCGTCGGCCGGCCCGGCGGTCAGCGTGCCGCCGGCCAGCGCGGCGCGCTCCCGGAGGCCGGTCAGCCCGTACTGCGCACCGGTGGCGGCGAGCGGCCCGCCGGCCCGCGCCGGAAGCGGGTTGGCCACCCGCACCGCGATCTCCCCGGGCGAGAAGTCCAGGCTGAGCCGGACCGGCTGGCCCGGCGCGTGCTTGCGCGCGTTGGTCAGCGCCTCCTGCGCAGTCCGGTACGCGGCCAGGGCCGCCTCGGCGGCGACCGGCCGCGGCGTGCCGGTGACGGTGACATCGACGGCCACGTCGCCATCGGCCCGGTACTCCCCGGCCAGTGCGGCCAGCTGATCGGCCAGCGGGGCCGCGTCATCGCGCAGGGCCATGATCGCGCGCCGGGCGTCCGCCAGGCCCTCCCGGGTGAAAACACCGGCCCGGCCGATGCACTCCAGGGCCTTGGCCAGCTCCGGGCTCCCGGCGGGGAGGGTACCCAGCAATCCCTCGGCGGCCTGCAGGTTCACCGACACCGCCGCGAGCGAGTGGGCGAGCACGTCGTGGATCTCCCGGGACATCCGGGCCCGCTCGGCGAGCGCGGCGGCCTGGGTCTCGGCTTCCCGGGCCCGGCGGCTCTCCGCGAGCATCCGCTCGGCCTGCTCGGCCCGGAGCAGGAAGGCGTGGCGGGACAGGCCGAACGCCCACAAGCCGATGAACGTGAGCGGGTAGCCCAGCAGCGTCTCGGTCGGCGCCCCGGTCGCCAGCGCGGCGGCCAGGAACGCCGCCACCGTCCCCGCGGTGATGGCCAGTGACGTTTCCGGATTCAGCCGGGCGCCCGCGGTGGACGTGACCACGCAGCCGACGGCGATCGCCGTGCTCAGCGGGGACAGCCCGGCCAGGACGCCGCCGGCTGACTCCCGTCACGGACAGGGCCACGATCGCGGCCCGCGGCCGGCGGCGGGCCAGCAGGTAGACCACCCAGCTGACCGTCGAGACACCGAGGGCGACGGCGACACCGATGCCGTCGGCCCCCGAGCCCAGATGCGGCTGGGCCAGGGGCACGGTGATCAGCACCACCACGAAGACGAGGATGCGCACGGCATCCAGCGCCAGCGGCCCGTCCGTCATGCCGGCGCTGGCGGCGGGACCGCGGTTCATGGTGAAGGAGCGAAGCACGCTCTCAAACGTATCGGGCAGTCTGCCAGCGGGGCGCCGGCCGCCGGGTTGACCCCGGGTGGAGGTGACCGTCTCCACCCGGCGTCCACCCGGCCCGGCCGGGCCTGCACCCGGCCTGGACCCGGTATCAAGCCGCAGGCCGGCGCGCAGGCAGGGTCCCCGTTCCTAGCGTGTCCAGGGTAAGCGCAACACACCGAAGAACCCCTGAGGAGTTACCGTGGACGCCAACGTCCTGATCCCCAACCTCGTGATCCTGTTCATGGTGCTGATCTCCGATCTGGGCCACCGCAAGGTCACCCGGCTGCGGCTGCTCCGCCCGTTCATCGCCGCGGCCGTCATCGTGCCCTTCTTCTTCAAGGGCGTCGCCACATCGGGTAAGGGCCTGCTGCTGGAAGTCGCCGCGACGGCGGCCGGGCTGGCCCTGGGCGTGCTCGCCGCGGCGCTGATGCGCGTCTTCCGCGACAGGGAGACGGGCAAGGCCATGACCTGGGCTGGCCTGCCGTATGCGCTGATCTGGATCGCCGTCGTGGGCGCCCGGATCTACTTCGCCTACGGCTCCACCCATGTGTTCGGGGCCCAGCTCGGCCACTGGATGATCACCAACCAGATCACGGTGGGAGCTCTCACCGACGGCCTGATCTTCCTGTCCGTGGCCATGCTGCTGGCCCGCACCGGCACCCTGGCCGCCCGGGCCCGCCGCGTCCCCGCGGCCCCGGCCCCCCGCCCCGCCGTCCCGACCACCGTCCACCAGTAAGCAGCCATCGCCAGTTCAGGATCAGCCGGCTGGTGCCGCGGGGCGGCACCAGCCGGCTGATCACCTTCACGCCCCGCCCACGGACGAGTCGTGATCATGGGATCGCTGTGCCCTGGCCCCAGTGATCCCATGATCACGATGGCGGGGGCCGGCTCTTCCGCAACGCTGATCACTCCTGCCACACAGGCCACAAGGGTCCGGCGGTGCGGGGAGCGAGGCGGCGCGGGCTAGAGGGGGCTGTTGTAGCTGGCCAGCCAGTGGATCTTGAGCCAGAGGAGCGCGGAGGTCCAGGCGCCGCTGACCTCCAGGACGCCGACCAGGACCAGCAGGCCGCCGCCGATCCGGGCGATGAGCTGGGCGTGCCGCCGGGCGAACTGGAACGCGGTCATCCCGCGCTGGAAGGCCAGGGCCACGATGATGAACGGGATGCCCAGGCCCAGGCCGTAGATGAAGGCGAGCACCGCGCCGCGCACGGCAGTACCCGAGGTCAGGGCCAGCGACATCACGACGGACAGCGTGGGGCCGACACACGGGGTCCAGCTGACCGCGAACAGTATCCCCGAGCAAGGGGGCGCCGACCAGGCCGGCCCGGGGCCGGATAGCGGGCCGGGCGATCCGCCCGGTGATCGGGAAGCGGTCGAACACCCCGGCGAACATCAGTCCCAGCACGATCGTGACCCCGCCCAGGATCTGGGTCACCCCGGCCTGGTGGCGCACCAGCACCAGCCCCAGGCCGCCGAAAGCCAGGCCCTCAGTGGCGAACACGAGCGAGAAGCCGAGGACGAACAGGGTGGTGCCGAGCAGGGTCCGCCCGCGGGCGGGACGGGCCGCCGTCATCCCGCGGGCCGATGTGGTCGGGTGGCCGGTCGCGGCCGGGGTCTCGCTGGCCGCACCTGGGCCCGCCCCAGTCGCCGGCGCCCGCACCATCCCCAGCCACGGCGGTCCCGTCAGACGCCACCGCCACCCGCTCCGCCGTGGCGGCCTCGGCCCGCTCCGCGTCCGTCCCGGACATGCCGGTCACGTAGGACAGGTAGCCGGGAACCAGCGGCAGGACGCACGGGGACAGGAAGGTCAGCGCACCGGCCGCGGCCGCGATCGGGGCGGCCAGGATCAGCGGCCCGGACTGGACCAGGTGCTCGATCCCCATCGGCGACCCTCCTGTTCGCGCCCCAAACTACCGCTTCCCATCCCGGCGCCAGTCTCGGGCTGCCCCGGAGTGGCCATTGCCCGGCGGCACCGCCCGGATCTACTGTTCGGGTGAGTTCCGGCTGTTGGTTTGCGGAGAAGTGTGTGCGATCGCGTCTGGTCGTGCGTATCCGCCGCAGGCCGCCGGCCTGTGGACTCATCTCCGGCGGGGCTGTCCGCGCCCCGCCACCTGCGCTGAACGGAGATCATCATGGATGATGTGTCCCGCCGGGTCATCTCCCGTCTGGGCGGCCGCCTCCCCTTCCGCACCGGGCGGGGCCGGTTAAGCCGCCGCCTCGCCCTGACCGCCGCGCCCGCCCTGCTGGTCGTGCCGCTGATGGCCGGCGTGTCCGGCTCCGCGGTGTCGCCGCAGGCTGGCGCCCCGGGGCCGCAAGCGGTCCCCACCGTCAACTGGGCGCTGTCCGGCCAGGCCAGCGCCACCTCCACGGAGTCGGGTGACCCGGCGTCCAACGCGATCGACGGCGACGCCGGCACCGACTGGTGCACCGGGGCGTGGACCGGGAGCCTGGTGGTCGACCTGGGCCAGGCTCGCGCGCTCAGCGACCTGGGCATCACGCTGGACGCGAGCAGCCCGTCGGCCAGCGCGACCATCAAGGTCGCCACCCAGGCCGGCAACTGGCAGGCCGTGCCGGCCGCCCGCAACGTCGCGCTCGACCCGGGGAATCCGATGTACGTGCCGCTGCCCCGGGGCACCCAGGCCCGGTACGCCCAGCTCACCGTCTACAGCGACACCGGCGCGGACGTCTGCGTGGGGGAGCTGCGGGCCTACGGGCCCGACCCCGCGGCCGCGGGCCTCGACCTCGGCACCGACCTGTCCTTCACCCCGCAGGAACTCGCGGCGGGCGCGCAGTTCACCTACCGCGGGCAGCAGCAGAGCCCGGTCACGATCACGCGCGAGAACGGAGCCAACTACGTCCGGATGCGGCTGTGGGTGAACCCACCTGCGGGCTATAACGATCTGTCCGTGGACCTCGCCCTGGCCCGGCAGGTGCGTGCGGCCGGGATGAAGATCTACCTCGACGTCATGTACTCCGACTTCTGGGCCGACCCGCAGCACCAGGACATCCCGGCCGCGTGGCAGGGCCAGGACCTGGCCCAGCTCACCGCGACGGTGCAGTCATACACCCAGCAGGTGATCGGCGCGTTCGCCAAGCAGGGCACGCCGGTGGACATGGTGTCGATCGGGAACGAGATCCGCAACGGCATCCTGTGGCCGGTCGGCCAGGTGAACGACCCGACCATCCCGGCGGACTATGACAACCTGGCCACACTGCTCAAGGCGGGCGTGACCGGGGCCCGGGCCGCGAACCCGCCGGGGCACCAGCTGCTGATCATGATGCATTACGACCAGGGCGGCAACAACGCGCTCAGCCAGGCCTTCTTCCAGAACCTGGAGTCCGAGGGCGTGCCGTTCGACGTGATCGGGCTGTCCTATTACCCCTTCTTCCACGGCACGCTCTCGCAGATGAAGGCGAATGTGGACGCGCTGGCCACCCAGTTCCACAAAAAGATCGTTATCGCGGAGACGCAGTACCCGTGGACGCTGGCCAACGGAAACTCCCCCATCGGGGACAGCACCGGCAACTTCGTGTGGGAGCCCAGCCAGCTCTCCTCGGGCTACCCGGCCAGCCCGGGCGGCCAGCTGTCGTTCGTGACCGACGAGCTGTCGATCCTGGCCCAGGTGCCCGACGGGCTGGGCGCGGGGCTGTTCTACTGGGCGCCGGACTGGATTCCCGGCGTGCCGTGGGAGCCCGGGACCGGCATCGGCACCCCGAACGCCAACCTCACGCTGTTCAACTCCCAGGGCGTGGCCCTGCCGTCGATCGGGATCTTCCGGAACCCGGCCGCCGTATGCCAGAGCTATGACCCCTGGGACGTGCCCTGCGTCGTAGGTGGCTGAAGGTTAGTGGCCTGTGGTCCCGGTGGCTCGCTGCTGCCGGGACCACAGGCATCACGGGGATCGGGCAGGTCAGCGGCCGGGCTGACCGGATGACGGGTGCGGGGCGCTGAGCCGGAACAAGTTGATCAGCTGGCAGAGCAGGGCCACGGCGGTGAGCAGGCCCATGGTCAGCGAGGCGCTGTCCTGGCCGTTGTTCACGAACGCCGCGCCGCTGCCGGCCGCGCCCAGCACGGCGAGCAGGCTGACCACCGTGGTGACCATGAAGAAGCGGTCGCCGGCCACCACGGCCCGGACCACCAGGACGATGGAGCCGAGCAGCAGGAGCAGGCCCAGCCCGGCGTGCAGGCCCAGCGCGGCCGGCCCGTTGGCCAGCGCCCGGCCGACCGCCGCGAACGTGCCGCCGCCCTGGTCACGGGCGGGCACGGTGACGTACACGCTGACCCACAAGCCCACGGCGAACTGGATGAGCAGCCCGACTGCCACCCCGAAGCTGGACCGGCGGGCGGCTTCGGCGCCGCCGGCTCGCAGTCCGGCCCCCGGACTCCGGGCCACCGGACTCCGGGCCACGGGCCTTCCCGGCGTGCCTGCGGTTTCGCGCACCGTGATTCACCACTTCCGCCAGCAGATGATTTCAGGATTATATCGTTTCTAGCAGAGATGATTATTGCCCGCAAGTATTTAGCTGAGTGATAGTGTGACCGGGTGGAAGACCGTACCCGGGAGTCGGCACCCGGCGCCCCGGAGGTGCCGACGGACCGGCTGTCGTTCCTGCTCGTCCAGCTGGGATTGCACGGGGCACGGCGGTTCGGCGAGCGGCTGGCGCCGCTGGGCCTGGAGCAGCGGCACGCCGGGATGCTCATCCGGCTGGCCGCGAACCAGGGCCAGTCCCAGCAGGCCATCGCCGAGATGATCGGCGTGAACGCGACCCGGATGGTGTTCCTGGTCGACGAGCTGGAAAAGCTCGGCCTGGTCGAGCGCAGGCGTAACCCGGCCGACCGCCGCTCCCACGCGCTGTACCTGACCGGCCAGGGCCTGGCCACGGTCGAGCAGGTCCGGGCGATCACCGTGGAGCACGAGGCGGAGTTCGGGGCCGGGCTGACCGAGGCGCAGCGTGCGCAGCTGGTCAGCCTGCTCGGCGTGGTGGCGGAGCAGCAGGGGCTGCACCCGCGGGGGATGCCCGGGCTGCCTCCGCACCCGGGCCCGCTGCCCGCCTGACGCCGGCCGCCTGACCCGGCCGGCCTGGCCCGCTGATCCCGTGCGCCAGCCCCGGCACCAGCGGGACCGGCAGAAAAAGGAGATGCCCCCGGCTGTTCCCGCTGTTAGCGTGACCGCGCCATGCTGCGGATGGACTTTGTCCCGTTGCGGGACTCGCGGGAGTTCCGGCTGCTGTTCACCAGCCGCAGCATCACCCTTTTCGGCACCAACGCGGGCGGGGTTGCCCTGCTGGTGCAGGCCAAGCAGCTGACCGGCTCCACGGTCGCCGTGGGCCTGCTGGGCATCGCCGAGCTCGTCCCGATCGTGGTGTTCGGCCTCTACGGGGGCCTGCTGGCGGACCGCTTCGACCGGGGGCGGATGCTCCGGTGGTGCGAAGCCGGGCTGGGTTGCCTGGCCGGGGCGCTGGTGCTGAACGCCAGCCTGCCGCATCCGGCGATCTGGCCGCTCTACGCGCTGGCCGCGGGGATGAGCGCGCTCGCCGCCTTGCAGCGGCCCTCGTTCGACGCGGCCGTCCCCCGGACGGTGGCGCGGGAGCGGCTGAGCGGCGCCTCGGCGATGCTGTCGATGAGCTCGAACGCCGGGCAGATCACCGGGGCCGCGGTGGGGGGCGCCGTCGCCGCAGGGGCTGGGCCGCAGTTCGTCTACCTGCTGGACGCCGCGACGTTCGCGGTCTCGTTCTGGCTGCTGTGCCGGCTCCGACCGCTGGCCCCCCCGGACGCCGGCGAGCACACGCCCGCCCCCGGGCTGCGCAGCGTGGTGTCCGGGCTGCACTACGCCCGTAAGCGCCCGGACCTGATCGGCTCCTACCTGGCCGACCTGGCCGCGATGACGTTCGCGTACCCCACGGCCCTGTTCCCGTTCATGGCTTCCACCCTGCACGCCACCTGGTCGGTGGGCCTGATGTTCTCGGCACCCGCCGTCGGTGCGCTGGCCGCCTCCGCGCTGAGCGGCTGGACGGCGCGGGTGCACCGCCTCGGCCGGGCCATCGCCGCCTCTGCCGCCGGCTGGGGCGTGGCGATCATCGCGTTCGGGCTGGCGCCGGACATCGATGTGGCGCTGGGCTGCCTGCTGGCCGCGGGAGCCGCGGACATGATGAGCGGGATCTTCCGCGATGTGCTCTGGAACCAGAGCATCCCGGACGCGATGCGGGGCCGGATGGCGGGCGTGGAGCTGCTCAGCTACGGCGTGGGCCCGTCTGCGGGGCAACTGCGGGCCGGCGGCGTCGCCGCCCTGGCCGGCACCCGGTTCTCGCTGTGGTCCGGCGGCCTGGCCTGCGTGGCCGCCGTCGGCGTGGTCTGCCTCGCACTGCCCGGGTTCACTGGCTACGACTCACGCCGGGCCGGCGCGCCGGGCGCCCGCCCAGCTTCGAGAGGGCCAGTTTCTGGAGCGCCAGTATCTGGAGGCTCAGTGTCTGGAGGCTCCGGAGGCCCAGTGTCTGGAGGCCCAGTGTCTGGAAGCCCGGCTTCTAGAGGCGCAGATCCTGCAGCGCCGCCTCGATAGCACGGTGGAACGTGGGGTAGGCGTAGATCATCTCGCGCAGCCGCCGGACCGGCACCCGCTCGTGCACGGCCAGGGTGAGCAGGCTCAGCACCTCGCCGCCGGCCGGCCCGGCCGAGGTGGCGCCGACGAGGATGCCCTGGCCGGCGTCGGCGACCAGCTTGATGAACCCGTCGTTGCCCGCCTGGTGGATCCAGCCCCGGGTGGATTGGGGGACCGGGTAGGAGCTGGTCCGCACGTCGAGGCCGCGGTCCCGGGCCTTGGCCTCCGTGAGGCCGACCGACCCGATCTCCGGGTCGGTGAACGTCACCCGGGGGACCGCGTGGTACTCGGCGGGGGAGACCTCCTCGCCGAGGATGTCGTGCACGACGATGTTCGCCTGGTACATCGACATGTGGGTGAACGCGCCGTGGCCGGTGATGTCGCCGATGGCCCATACTCCCGGCGCGGCCCGCAGGTGGTCGTCGACCGGGATGGCGTGGCCGCTCTCGTCCACCCCCACCAGGCCGGCGCCGATCCCGGCCAGGTCGGTCTGCCGCCCGGTCGCGACCAGCAGCGCCTCCCCGGTCACCCCGGTGCCGTCGGACAGGGACAGGGTGAAGGCCGCGGCGTCGTGGCGGACCGCCCGGGCCGTGGTGCTGGTGCGCACCTCGATGCCTTCCCGGCGGAAGACGTCCGCCAGCAGGGTGCCCGACTCGGGCTCCTCCGCGGGCAGCAGGGACCCGGACTCCTCGATCACGGTGACCCGGGACCCGAATCGGGTAAAAACCTGGGAAAGTTCTGCCCCGACCGCCCCGCCGCTCAGCACCAGCAGCGACGCCGGGACCTTGGTGGCCTCGATGGCGTCCCGGCTGGTCCAGTACGGGGTGCCCGCGAGGCCGTCGATGGGCGGGATGAACGGCTGCGTGCCGGTGTTGATCACGATGCCCCGCCGGGCCCGGAGCACCTCGCCGCCCACCGTCACCTCGCCGGGCGCGGTGATCCGGCCGTGCCCGCGGAACAGGGTGCCGCCCTTGCCGGTGAACCGGTCGACCGCCACCTTGTCATCCCAGTTGTCGGTGGCTTCCTCCCTGATCCGCTGGGCGACCGGAGCCCAGTCCGGGTGGACCTGCGAGCTCCCGGCCAGGCCGGGAATCCGGCGTCCCTCAGCCAGCAGGTTCGCGGCGCGGATCATCATCTTGGACGGGATGCAGCCCCAGTAGGGGCACTCGCCGCCGACCAGCCGGGCCTCCACCCCGGCCACCGACAGGCCGGCCACGGCGAGCCGTCCCGCGGCGTCCTCGCCCCCCGGGCCCATGCCCAGGACGACGACATCCACCTCGTGCACGGTCACTCGCGTCTCCCCGGCTCCCGGATAGCGTCGGTCCGGGGACTCAGGGTATGACAGGGTGGAATTGCAGCGACGGAGACCACGTTTCCTACTACGTGCCTGGCCCAACCGACACGGACGGGGTAATCGATGACCTCTGAGCGCGGCAATGCTGCCCGCTCGTCTGGCCCACCGCTCACCGAACGTGAGGCGGAGGCTCAGGCGCACGGGATCGCCTTCAAGACCGGCCCGCCCGGGCAGGTCGGGGTAGAGCTGGAATGGCTGGTCTGTGACGGCCGCGACCCGGCTCTGCCTGTTGACCAGCGGCGAGTGGCCGCAGCCCTCGCCCGCCTGGATGAGCCCGGAGCGCTCCCTGGCCGGGGCCGGCTGACTACCGAGCCCGGCGGCCAGGTCGAGCTGAGTTCCGCGCCCGCGTCCGGCCTGGGTGGCTGCGTAGCCGCGGCTCGCAGCGACCTCGCGGCCGTCCGCCAGGCCATCGCCCCTGAGGGGCTGAGCCTCGCCGGGCATGGCCTTGATCCTCTCCGACCCCCACGCCGAGTCCTGGACCTGCCGCGCTATGCGGCCATGGAAGAGTTCTTCGACCGCAGTGGTCCCTGGGGCCGGGTCATGATGTGCAGCACCGCCTCCGTCCAGGTGTGCGTGGACGCCGGGCAGGAGCAGGGCGGCCCCGCCGGATTCCGGTGGCGCTGGCACCTGCTGCACGGGCTCAGCCCGGTGCTCGTGGCGTCGTTCGCCAACTCCCCGTTCCAGGACGGCCGGGTGTCCGGCTGGAAGTCGACCCGGCAGGCGGTGTGGTCGCGGCTCGATCCCAGCCGGACCCGGGCCCCCGAGGAGGTGGAACCAGGCGCGGCCGATCACGGCTCCGCCTGGCCTGAAGACACCGATCCCCGGGACGCCTGGGTGAGCTATGTGCTCGACGCCCAGGTCATGGTGCTGCGTGATCCCGGCTCCCACCGCTGGACCGCGCCGTCCGGCCTCACGTTCCGCGACTGGTTGCGCGGGGCGGTCGGGCCGCCGCCCACCGCCGACGACCTCACCTATCACATGTCCACGCTGTTCCCGCCGGTCCGGCCGCGCGGGCACCTGGAACTCCGGGTGATCGACGCCCAGCTGGGCGACGGCTGGATCGTGCCGACCGCGGTGGTGTCCGCCCTGCTCGATGACCCGGTCGCGGCGCAGGCCGCGATGGCCGCGGTGGAGCCGCTGCAGAAGGAGGGCCCTCCCGGCGAGCTGCTGGTGCGCGCGGCCCGGCTCGGCCAGGACGACCCGGCCCTGGCCACGGCCAGCCGGGAATGCTTCGCCGCGGCCGACTCGGCGCTCGCCCGGCTCGACGCCCCGGCAACGATCCGGGACGCGGTCGCCGCGTTCGCCGACCGCTACGTGCTGCGTGGCCGCTGCCCCGCGGACGACCGGCTGGACGAGGCCCGCGTCGCGCTCAGTTTCCCGCCCGGCCCCCGTAACCCTGACGCATGTCTGGAGGAGTCCTCATGACGCCCACGCCTGCCACCCCCGCCTCGCGCCGCCAGGACGACGGCCCGGAGTCGGGCGGCCTGCGGGCTGACGCCGGAGCGGACGAGCTGCGGGACCTGATCGCCGGGAACCTGCTCACGGCCCGGGAACGGACCCGGCTGCTCACCGAGTCCGTCGACGACACCGACCTGGTCCGCCAGCACTCGCCGCTGATGTCGCCGCTGGTCTGGGACCTCGCGCACATCGCCAACCAGGAAGAGCTGTGGCTGCTGCGCAACGTGGGCGGCCGGGAGCCGATGCACCCCGAGATCGACCCGCTCTACGACGCGTTCGAGCACCCGCGGGCCGCGCGGCCCACGCTGCCGCTGCTGCCGCCCGCCGAGGCCCGCGCGTACGCCCGGGAAGTCCGCGGCCGGGTCATGGACCTGCTGGAATCGGCCAAGTTCGCCGGGGCCCCGCTGCTCACCGACGGGTTCGCCTACGGCATGGTCGCCCAGCACGAGCAGCAGCACGACGAGACCATGCTGATCACCCACCAGCTGCGGAAGGGCGCGGCCGCGCTCGCCGCGGCACCGCCCGGCCCGCCGCCGGCGGACGCGCTGCGCCTGCCGCCGGAGGTGCTGGTGGCCGGCGGCCCGTTCACCCTGGGCACCTCCACCGAGCCGTGGGCCCTGGACAATGAGCGGCCCGCGCACCAGGTCGACGTGCCGTCCTTCTATCTCGACACCACGCCCGTCAGCAACGCCGCCTACCAGGAGTTCATCGCCGACGGCGGGTACGACGAGCCACGGTGGTGGACGCCGGACGGCTGGGCGCACCGGCAGCGGGCCGGCCTGGCCGCGCCGCTGTACTGGCGCCGCGACGGGACCACCTGGATCCGCGACCGGTTCGGGGTCACCGAGCCCGTCCCCCCGGCCGAGCCTGTGCTGCACGTGTCCTGGTACGAGGCCGACGCCTACGCCCGCTGGGCCGGGCGCCGGCTCCCGACCGAGACCGAGTGGGAGAAGGCGGCCCGGTTCGACCCGGCCACCGGGCGGTCCCGGCGCTTCCCCTGGGGCGACGAGGACCCGTCCGCCGGCCGGGCCAACCTCGGCCAGCAGTACCTCCAGCCCGCGCCCGCAGGCAGCTACCCCGAGGGAGCCGCCCCGTGCGGCGCGCGCCAGCTGATCGGGGACGTGTGGGAGTGGACCAGCAGCGACTTCCTGCCCTACCCCGGCTTCCGCGCCTGGCCGTACCGCGAGTACTCGGAGGTCTTCTTCGGCCCGGAGTACAAGGTGATGCGCGGCGGCTCGTTCGCGGTGGCGCCGGTAGCCTGCCGGGGCACGTTCCGGAACTGGGACTACCCGGTCCGCCGGCAGATCTTCGCCGGCTTCCGGACCGCCCGGGACGGCGCCCTTGAGACCGGCACAGTCGAGACCGGCGCTCCTGAGGCCGGCGCTCTCGGGGCCGTGGCGGACCATCCGGGTGGGGAGTGACGCCACCGGATGTGCCGCCATCTGGCTTACCTGGGACCGCAGGCCACCCTGCGGTCAGTGCTTACCGACCCGCCGTATGGGCTGCTCCGGCAGTCCTGGGCGCCCCGCCAGCAGAAACACGGCACGGTCAACGCCGACGGATTCGGGGTGGGCTGGTACGCCGACGATGACCCGGTGCCGGCCCGCTACCGGCGCGCGGTACCGATGTGGGGCGACGCGTCGTTCGCCGACCTGGTCCGGGTGACCAGGACCCGGGCGCTGCTGGCCGCGGTCCGCTCGGCGACGGACGGCACGGCCCAGGTCGAGGCGGCCGCCGCGCCGTACGCCGCGGGACCGTGGCTGTTCAGCCACAACGGCACGCTTGACGGCTGGCCCGACGCGACGGCCGGGCTGGCCGCCACCCTGCCCGCCGCGGAGCTCCTCGCCCTCGAGGCGCGCGCCGATTCGGCGCTGGCCTGGGCGCTGGTACTTCACCGGCTGCGGGCCGGGGAGAGCCCGGCTGACGCGCTGGCCGGCACGGTGGGCGACCTCGACGCCGCCGGGATCACCGGCCGGTTCAACTTCCTGCTCACCGACGGGACGACGATCGCCGCCACCGCCGCCGGCGACACGCTGTGCTATCAGACCAGGCCAGGCCAGGTCGTGGTGGCCTCGGAACCCTTTGATGACGAGCCGGGCTGGAGCACCGTGCCGGACCGCACGGTGCTGACCGCGCGGCCTGGCGTGGTGGACGCCAGCCCGCTCAAGCCGGCCGGCTGAGCATCCCATCACGGGCCTTCGGACCACGGGCACCCGCACACCCGGCCACCCGCACACCCAGCCAATGACGGAACTGGCCAAGGACAGACCAGGGAAGGGACTCCGATCATGAACCAGTTGCACGTCGAGAGGCTCCTGCCGGACGGCTTCCTGGCCGGCGCGCTGCGCGCGGACGCCCGGGCCGGCCTCACCGCGACGCCGAAGACCCTGCCCCCCAAATGGTTCTATGACGAGCGGGGCAGTGAGCTGTTCGAGAAGATCACCCTGCTGCCGGAGTACTACCCGACCCGGGCCGAGCGATCCATCCTGGTGGCCGCGGCCCCGGAGATCGCGGCGGCGACCGGGGCCAGCGCCCTGGTCGAGCTGGGCTCCGGCTCCTCGGAGAAGACCGGGCTGCTGCTCGACGCGCTGCGTGACGCGGGATCGCTGCGCAGCTACGTGCCGGTGGATGTGAGCGAGAGCGCGCTGATCGCGGCCGCGCACCGGGTGCTGGCCAGCTACCCGGGGCTGACCGTGGACGCGGTCGTCTCGGACTTCGAGGCCCGGCTCGGCCTGCCCGCCCCGGGCGGGCCCCGCCTGGTCGCCTTCCTGGGCAGCACGATCGGCAACCTGCTCCCCCCGGAACGGGCCGCGTTCCTGGCCCGGCTGCGCGCGGGCCTGCGCGAGGGCGACGCCCTGCTGCTCGGCACCGACCTGGTCAAGGACCCGGCGGTGCTGCTGGCCGCGTACGACGACGCCGCCGGGGTGACCGCCGCGTTCAACAAGAACGTGCTGGCCGTCCTCAACGCCGAGCTGGGCGCGGACTTCGACCCGGACGCGTTCGATCACATGGCCGTCTGGGACCCGCAGGAGGAGTGGATCGAGATGCGCCTGCGCGCCGCGGACGACCAGGTGGTGCACGTGCCGGGCATCGGGCTGACGGTCCGGTTCGAGGCGGGGGAGCAGATGCGTACCGAGGTCTCGGCCAAGTTCCGGCGGGCCGGCATCGCGGCCGAGCTGGCCGCGGCCGGATTCACGATGCGGTCCTGGTGGACCGACAAGCAGGACCGGTTCGCGCTGTCCCTGTCCGTCCCGGCCTGACCCCGCCCGTACCGCCGCCTATGCCCCGCCTCACCCGCCCCTCTGGTCAGCTGACGTACCATTTCCGGCGGGTCCCGGGGAAATAGCCCTAATGCGCAGTTGGGGAAGATCACGTGGCTGGTGCCCGGCGCGGTATGGTTCACGCCAGGAACCTTGGCCCGCGCGGGGTATTCGGATTCGAGGCGGCAGACAACACCATGGGGAAATGGAATCCAGCGGCCCGCCGTGACCTTCGTGGCGGGAGCGGCTGATGCTCACGGTCCCGTCCGCGGGCAGTGCGGACGTGTGGTGGCTCGACATCACCTCGGTCAATGTGGGCCGCGCCGAGCTGGCCGAGCTCAGCCTGGAGGAGCACAAGCGGGCCGCGGCGTTCGCGTTCCGGGCTGACCGGCGCCGGTACACCGCCGCGCATGTGATGCTGCGCCGGGTGCTGTCCGGCTACCTGGACATCCCGCCGTCCAGCCTGCTCTTCCACCGTGAGCCGTGCCCGCGGTGCGGGAAGCCGACCGGCCGCCCGGCCCTCGAGCGGCGCTACAACCTCCACTTCTCGCTCGCGCACAGCGGTGACGCGGTGCTGATCGCCGTGGCCGCCCAGCAGGTGGGCGTGGATGTGGAGCAGCAGCCGACTGGGTGCGTCTGCACGATGTCCGCGGACATGAACACTGCCGACGCGGAGTGGGGCCGGTCGCTCAGCGAGTCCGGGCGTCACGAGCTGGTCATCCGCTGGTGGGTCAGGTCCGAGGCGGTGCTCAAGTGCACCGGGGAGGGCATCGGCCACGAGATCGGCGAGTTCCCCGTCCTCGGCCGGCCCGGGGCCCCGTCCGGCCTGGCCGGGCCCGGCGGCCCCGATCAGCTGGTGCCCGCCACGGCCGTGCACGGCTGCTCGCTGATCTCGCTCCCGGCGCCCGCCGGCTACCAGGCCGCGCTCGCGCTGGCCGGCAATGCCCCCGCCATCCGGCTCAGTGTCCAGGCGCCATGGACGCCCGCGGCGCGCGCGGTCAGCCGGGGCGCCCCGGTCCGCTGAGCACCCGGATTTCCGCCTCCCGTCCGGCCCGTCGTGACCCGGCCGCTGCCGGTCTCGCTCGAAGCCACCCGCTACGGAGTGCGCGATACGGATATCTGTGCGCTGCGCCGGTAACCTCGGAAGGGAATCGGCGGCGGCGGAAGCAGGGTGGCAGACATGACGGCAGTGTTCGCGGTAGATGCGTGCCGGACTCCGGTCGGCAGGATCAAGGGCGCGCTGGCCTCGGTCCGGCCCGACCACCTGACCGCCGAGGTGATCAAGGCCCTGCTGGCCCGCAACGACTGGCTCGACCCGGCCCGCATCGACGACGTGTACTGGGGCGCGGCCAACCAGGCCGGCGAGGACAACCGGAACGTGGCCCGGATGGGCGTGCTGCTGGCCGGCCTCCCGGTCGAGGTGCCCGGGGCGACCGTCAACCGGCTGTGCGGCTCCGGCATGGAGGCCATCGCCAGCGCGGCCCGGGCCATCGCCGCGGGGGAGGCCGACATCATGCTGGCCGGCGGGGCCGAGTCGATGACCCGGGCACCGTTCGTGCTGCCCCGGGCCAGCGAGCCGTTCGCGCGGGAGAGCGGGGTGGCCGACACCCGGCTGGGCTGGCGGCTGGTCAGCCCGCTGATGCAGGAGCTCTACCCCCCGATCCCCCTGGGTGAGACAGCGGAGAACGTGGCCGAGCGGTACGGCGTGAGCCGGGAGCGGCAGGACGAGTTCGCGCTGCGCAGCCACCAGCGGGCCGCCCAGGCCCGGGACGCGGGCCGGTTCGGCGACGAGATCGTGCCGGTGCCGACCGGCGCCGGGGTGGTCAGCCAGGACGAGGGCATCCGGCCGGGGCTGACCCTGGAGGAACTCGCCGCCAAGCGGCCCGCGTTCCGCAAGGGCGGCACGGTCACCGGCGGCAACTCCTCCCCGCTGAACGACGGCGCGGCCGGCGTGCTGCTGGTCTCGGAGCGGGTACTGGCCGACGCAGTGACGCCGCTGGCCCGGTACCAGGGCACCGCCGCGGCCGGGGTCCACCCGGACTACATGGGCATCGGGCCGGTCCCGGCCATGGGCAAGGTCCTGGGCCGCTCCGGCTGGGACGTCCGCAGCCTGGACCTGGTCGAGCTGAACGAGGCGTTCGCGGCCCAGGCGGTGGCGGTGGCCGACGAGCTCAAGCTGGACCCGGAGCGGGTCAACGTGAACGGCGGCGCGATCGCCATCGGCCACCCGCTGGGCTGCTCGGGAGCCCGGATCACGACCACGCTCCTGCACGAGCTGCGCCGCCGCGGCGGGTCCCGGGGCGCGGCCGCCATGTGCATCGGGGTCGGGCAGGGCATCGCCACCCTCTGGCAGGCGGCCTGACCGGGCAGGCCCTGACCGGGCAGGCCCTCATCCGGCAGGCACTGCCGGGCTATCGCTCGCCCCGGCCGCCCGGTGCACGCCGGCCGGAACTCCATGCCCAGCTCAAACGGAACTATCCGCGCGGTGTGATGACGCAAGCGCGAGCCGTGATCCCTGATAAGGACCCGTTGCGGAGAATTTAAAGCAGACTGGCCCGCGGGCCCGGCGAGGTTCGCGCGGGCCCGCGGGCCAGCCTTCAGCGCGGCGGGGGCCGCCTGGGCGCCCGCCGCGGGATGCTCAGATCGCCTGCTCGGCGAGGGTGAAGGCGACGGTTCCTTCCTCGTCCACCTGCGCGTCCAGCGACTTGTCGTCCAGCGCCACCGCGGCGCCGGGCTCCAGGAAGACGCGCGCGCCCTCGGTCTCGATCACCTGGTCCCCCTGGACCGGGCTATCGGCCAGGGTGACCTGGAACGCCGGGCCGCCCTCGTCCTGCGACATGATGCGCAGGCCGGTGTCGTCGGGCAGTTCCGGCTGGGAGGTGAGGTTACGGATGGCCGTCACGGCACTGTCGGTCAGTGTGAGCATGAGCTGCTCCTCTGTTCCATTGGGCATGTGCAGTTGGGGCCTCCACTACCCCGTCTCAGCAGCCTCACTCCCCGCAGCGCGAGGTATCGGGCCCGGCCGGGAACCATGTCGAGAATCGGGGGCCAGCCCCGATACCTGGCTGTGGGCGCTACCGTGGCGCCCCTTGACCAGGGAGGATGAACCGATGCGATTCATGCTGCTGCAGAACTACGGGCCCGTGGAGTCTGACTGCCCGCCGATGCCCGAGTGGTCACCCGCGGATATCAAGGCCCACATCGACTTCCAGCACGCACTGAACAGCGAGCTCCTCGAGCGGGGCGAGCTCGTGGACGCGCAGGGGCTGGCCGGCCCCGAGCAGGCGCGGCGGGTCGTGTCGGACGGGACCGGTGCGCCGGTGATCACCGACGGCCCGTTCCCCGAAGCCAAGGAGCTGCTGGCCGGGTACCGGCTGGTCAACGTGGACACGCCCGCGCGGGCCATCGAGATCGCCGCGCAGGCCTCCGCCGCGCCCGGCCCGGACGGGATGCCGATCCGCCAGCCCATCGAGGTCCGGCAGGTACTCAGCGCGCCCGACCCGGAGCTCTGACGGGAGGGTGACCGCCGGGGCCACCACTACCGAGGGCCTGCTGCGGGAGCTGGCGCCGCGGGCCCTCGGGGCCGTGGCCCGGCGCTCCGGGGACTTCGCCGCCGCCGAGGACGCGGTCCAGGAGGCGCTGCTGGCCGCGGCGACCCGGTGGCCCGCGGACGGGACGCCGGGCAACCCGCTCGGCTGGCTGATCCGGGTGGCCGCGCGCCGGCTGACCGACGAGTACCGCAGCGAGGAGGCCCGGCGCCGCCGGGAGGTGCTGGCCGCCTCGTGGTCGCTGACCGCGCCGGCCGGGCCGGCGCCGGGCGAGGACGACACCGCGCGGGACGACTCGCTGATCCTCATGTTCATGTGCTGCCACCCGTCGCTCACCCCGGGCTCGGCCATCCCGCTCACGCTGCGCGCGGTCGGCGGCCTGACCACCCGGGAGATCGCCGCCGCGTTCCTGGTGCCGGAGCCGACCATGGCCCAGCGGGTCAGCCGGGCCAAGGCCACCCTGAAAGCCTCCGGCGAGCCGTTCACGCTGCCGCCGCCGGACCAGCGGGCTGGGCGCCTCCGGTCCGTGCTGCACGTCCTCTACCTGCTGTTTAACGAGGGATACGCCAGCAGCGGCGGCCCCGACCTGGCCCGCAGCGACCTGTCCGGCGAGGCCATCCGGCTGGCCCGGGGGCTGCACGCCAGCCTGCCCGCCGACCCGGAGGTGACCGGTCTGCTGGCGCTGATGGTGCTCACCGACGCCCGGCGGCCCGCCCGGACCGGCCCCGGCGGCGAGCTCATCCCGCTGGCCGTGCAGGACCGCAGCCGGTGGGACCGGGCGCTCATCACCGAGGGGATCACGCTGATCACCGGGGCGCTGCGGCAGGGACAGCCGGGGGAGTACCAGATCCAGGCCGCGATCGCCGCCGTGCACGACCAGGCGCCCAGCCACGACGGGACCGACTGGGCGCAGATCCTGTCCCTGTACGGGTGGCTGGAGCGCCGGACGGGCAACCCGATGGTGACCCTCAACCGGGCGGTGGCCGAGGCCATGGTGGCGGGCCCGGCCGCCGGCCTGGCCCGGCTGGACGGGGTCCGCGGCCAGCTCGGCGGCCATCACCGGTTCCACGCGGTGCGCGGCCACCTGCTGGAGATGGCCGGGGACGGCGCCGGGGCCGCCAGCGAGTTCCGGGCCGCCGCCGCGGGCACCGCCAACCTGCGCGAGCGGCACTACCTGACGGCCAAGGCGGCCAGCCTGCCGCCGGGCCGCACGACGGGCGCCGGGTAGTGTCGGCCAGGGGTGTGCACCACGAACAAAGGGGCCCGCGGCGTGGTCGGAAACAGCAGCGCACCGGACGCTGCGGCGGAGGGGGAGCAGGCCGGCCCTGACCTCACCGCCGGGACCACGGCCGGAGTCCAGGCGGGCGTCCCGGCCCGGGAGCCGGATCCTGACCGGCTGCCGGACCGGATCTGGACCGTGCCCAACGCGCTCAGCATCGCGCGCCTGCTCGGCGTCCCGGTGTTCCTGTGGCTGGTGCTCGGGCCGCACGCGGACGGCTGGGCCGTCATCCTGCTCATCGCCGCCGCCGCGTCGGACTGGCTGGACGGGAAGCTGGCCCGGGCCCTGCACCAGGAGAGCCGGCTCGGGCAGGTGCTCGACCCCACCGCGGACCGGCTCTACATCGGGGTCATGCTCATCGGGCTGGCCATCCGGGCCATCATCCCCTGGTGGCTGGTGGGCGTGCTGGTCGGCCGGGAACTCGTGCTCGCCGTGGCCCTGCTCCGGCTGCGGGCCCGCGGCTGGGAGCCGCTCCAGGTCAGTTTCGTGGGCAAGGCGGCGACGCTGTGCCTGTTCGATGCGTTCCCGCTGCTCCTGCTGGGCGCCTACTCCGGCCACGCGGCGCTGGTGGCCAAGGTGGTCGGCTGGGCGTTCGTGGCCTGGGGCACCGCGCTGTACTGGGTGGCGGCCGGGTTGTACCTGGTCCAGGCCTGGCGGCTCACGTCCGCTCCGGCCGGGCCAGCGCCCGAGGGCGGCCCGGAGGCGGCAGGCGGGCAGGGACCGGCCGGCGAGGTGGCCGAACCGGAACAACCGGATGGCTAACGAGGTAGCGGCGTTGGCCGGTCGCGAGCCGCCCGTCATGATGGAGTCACCCCGCCGATCCGCCGGCCGGCCTGGGCGCGGGGACCAAGGGAAGCTGGCCCGGACGAAGGTGAAGGAGGCCCGCCACCGGTGAAGGCCGTCGTGATGGCCGGCGGAGAGGGCACCCGGCTGCGCCCGATGACCGCCAACCAGCCCAAGCCGCTGCTGCCCGTGTGCAACAAGCCGATCATGGAACACGTGCTGCGGCTGCTGAAGCGGCACGGTTTCGACGAGACGGTGGTCACCGTCCAATTCCTGGCCTCGCTGGTGCGCAACTACTTCGGCGACGGCGAGGACGTCGGGATGAGCCTCCGGTACGCGACGGAAGAGGCCCCGCTCGGCACGGCGGGCAGCGTGAAGAACGCCCAGGACGAACTGCGCGACGAGCCGTTCCTGGTGATCTCGGGGGACGCGCTGACCGACATCGACCTGACCGCCATGGTCCGCGCGCACAAGGAAAACGGTGCCCTGGTCACCGTGGGGCTCACCCGGGTGCCGAACCCGCTGGAGTTCGGCATCATCATCGTGGACGAGGACGGCCGGATCCAGCGGTTCCTGGAGAAGCCGACCTGGGGGCAGGTGTTCTCGGACACCGTCAACACCGGGATCTACGTGATGGAGCCCGAGGTGCTGGCCGAGGTGGCTCCCGGCGAGTCCGTGGACTGGTCCGCTGACGTGTTCCCCGCCCTGCTCAAGCGCGGGGCGCCGCTGTTCGGGTGGATCGCGGACGGCTACTGGGAAGACGTCGGCACGCACGAGAGCTACCTCAAGGCCCAGGCCGACGTGCTGTCCGGCCGGGTGGACACCGAGATCGACGGGTTCGAGGTATCGCCCGGGGTCTGGGTGGCGGAAGGTGCCGAAGTCGACCCGGACGCCCTGCTGTCCGGGCCGATCTGCATCGGGGACTACGCCAAGGTCGAGGCGGGCGCGGAACTGCGCGAGTTCACCGTGCTGGGCAGCAACGTGGTGGTCAAGGAGGGCGCGTTCCTGCACCGCGCCGTGGTGCACAACAACGTGTACGTCGGCCAGGGTGTCACGCTGCGCGGCTGCGTCATCGGCAAGAACACCGACGTGATGCCGTCCGCGCGGATCGAGGAAGGCGCGGTGGTCGGCGACGAGTGCGTGATCGAGCCGGAGGCCTATCTCTCCGCGGGCGTCAAGGTCTACCCGTTCAAGACCATCGAGGCGGGCGCGGTGGTGAACACCAGCGTCATCTGGGAATCGCGCGGCCAGCGCACCCTGTTCGGCCCGCGCGGCGTGTCCGGCCTGGTCAACGTGGAGATCACGCCCGAGCTGTGCGTGCGGCTGACCAGCGCATACGCGACCACGCTGAAGAAGGGATCGATGGTCACCACGTCGCGGGACGTGTCCCGGGCCGCGCGAGCGCTCAAGCGGGCCGTGCAGTGCGCGCTGAACGCCAGCGCGATCAACGTGGTGGACCTGGAAGCGCAGCCGCTGCCGGTGGCCCGGTTCCAGACCGCGCGCAGCGTCTGCAGCGGTGGCGTCGCGCTGCGCACCACCTCCGGGGACCCGCAGTCGATCGACATCGTGTTCCTGGACGAGCGGGGGGCGGAACTGTCCCAGGCCGCCGCGCGCAAGCTGGAACGGGTCTTCTCCCGCCAGGAGTACCGCCGGGCCTTCCCCGGCGAGATCGCCGAGCTCA
This sequence comes from uncultured Actinomycetes bacterium, assembly GCA_963713815.1. GTDB lineage: Bacteria > Actinomycetota > Actinomycetes > Streptosporangiales > Streptosporangiaceae > RYN-230. The sequence goes on along the minus strand of CAVQNH010000029.1, from coordinate 94,432 downwards.
CCTACCCGTCCCGGGTCGTCGAGTCCTACACGCAGGAACTGGCCCGCAGCGTCAACCTCACCGGGGTGCGCGAGGCAGGGCTGAAGGTCGTGGTCGACTGCGCCGGCGGCACGGTGTCGCTGGTGCTGCCCAGCCTGCTCGGCCGGCTCGGGGTGGATGCGCTCACCGTCAACAACCGGCTCGACGAGGCCACCCCCACCCAGAGCCTGGCCCAGGTCCGGGCGGGCATGCAGCGGCTGTCTGAGCTGGTCGCCTCGTCCCGGGCCGCCTTCGGGGTCCGGTTCGACCAGGTCGGCGAGCGGATCATGCTCGTGGACGACAAGGGCGCGATGATCAGCGACGACCGGGCGCTGCTGGTCGCGCTGGACCTCATCGCGGCCGAACGGCGGTCCGGCCGGGTCGCGCTGCCGGTGACCACCACCCGGGTGGCCGAGCAGGTCTGCCGGTTCCACGGGGTGCACGTGGACTGGACGCCCACCTCGCTGCACGGCCTCACCGAGGCCACCGCGGGGGACGATGTAATTTTCGGCGGCGACGGCCGCGGCGGGTTCGTGGTGCCCGAGTTCAGCCGGACCCTGGATGGCATCGCGGCCTTCGCCCGGCTGCTCGGCCTGGTCGCCCGGACCCGGCTGTCGCTCAGCCAGATCGACGCCCGGATCCCGGCCGCGCACCTGCTGCGCCGGTCCATGCCCACGCCGTGGGCGGCCAAGGGCAGCGTGATGCGGACCGTGGTGGAGGCGGCCGGTGACCGGATCATCGATACCACCGACGGGGTCCGGATCGTGGAGCCGGACGGGGGCTGGGTCCTGGTGCTGCCCGACCCCTCGGAGGCGGTGACCCACCTGTGGGCGGAAGGCGCGGACGCCGACACCGCCCAGGCCCTGCTGGACGAGTGGGCCGCCGTGGCGGAGCGATCTGGCAGCTGACCGGGCCGCCGTAGCGGAGCGATCTGGCCGCCGTAACGGACTGAGCGGCACGGTCTGGCGATTACCCTGTCACCGGACGGTCAGCGCGTTAAGCTGGCCAGCTCAGTGTCCAGCGAGGGCATCGCCACCCATGAGACAATCCACCTCATCGGAGCGTGCACGAGTCGTGCGTCGGAGGTGCGGCCAGGATGTGGCGTAGGCGCCGCGAAAGCGGCCCGGGCGCGCCCGGAGGGGCGGAATCGTCCTCTGGGCGGTCATCCCAAGGTCAAGGACGTCGCCGGGGATGGTGGGCGCGGTTTACCCCGGCGGGACGACGCGCGTGGCGCATGGACCGGCCGGGCGCGGCCCAGGTAGCGTGGACTGCGTCCGCCGAGCACGCTACGTCCGAGCCCGGGGAAAGGGCCAGGTCCGACGCGATCCCCGCCCCGAGCCCATGGCCAGCAGAGGAGAGGCTGGGCCTCGACATGCCGAGCATCTACTGCACACGCTGCGGTCAGGCCAATCCTGACGACGCGCGTTTTTGCCTGCATTGCGGGACGATGCTGGCACGTGGCGGGGCCGAGCGCCCCGGTGAAACCACATCGACCATCTCGCTGGGCGGTGACCTGGCCGACGCCGATTACGACGACTACACCGACCAGGCCGCCCCGGAGGACTCGCTGCCGCCGGGCACTGCGCTGCTGGTGGTCAGGCGCGGCCCGAACGCGGGCAGCCGGTTCCTTCTCGACCACGACATCACCACCGCCGGGCGGCACCGGGACAGCGACATCTTCCTGGATGACGTGACGGTCTCGCGGCGGCATGCCGAGTTCTACCGCCGCGGCGACCGCTTCACCGTGCGCGACGTCGGCAGCCTCAACGGCACCTACGTCAACCAGGAGCGGATCGAGGAGGCGCCGCTGAATGGCGGCGACGAGGTCCAGATCGGCAAGTTCCGGCTGGTGTTCCTGACCGGGCGGCGGCCCCAGTATGAGCGCGGCGGCGGGGGCGCCCAGGTAGGGGCATGAGCGCTCAGCCTGCCCGGGCCTCTTTCGGCATCGGTGAGGTGCTTGCCCAGCTTCGGGGTGAGTTCCCTGATGTCAGCGTGTCCAAGATCCGGTTCCTGGAGTCCGAGGGGCTGATCCAGCCCGCCCGGTCCCCGTCGGGCTACCGGCGGTTCGGGCCTGCCGACGTGGCGCGCCTGCGGTACATCCTCACCGCCCAGCGCGACCAGTACCTGCCGTTGCGGGTGATCAAGGACCGGCTGGCCGCCGCTGAGGATGACGGTGCGGACGATCCCGAGGAGCAGCCGCACCGGCGCGGCCCGCGGCCGCTCAGCCGGCGGGAACTGCTCGACGCGGCCGGCATCGACGACGTCTACCTGTCCGAGCTGGAAGACTTCGGCCTGGTCCGGCCCTCAGGACGGCAGTACGGCCCGGACGCCGTGGACGCTGCCCGGATCATCGTCGCGCTCGGCCGGTACGGGGTCCAGGCCCGGCACCTGCGCGCGGTCCGGGCCGCGGTGGAGCGCGAGACGTCCCTGATCGAGCAGGTGGTGGCGCCCACCCGGCGGCAGCGCAGCCCCGGGTCGCGGGAGCGGGCCGGGCAGACGGCTCAGGAGATCGCGGCGCTGTCCCTGCAGCTGCACGCGTCGCTGATGGGCAGCGCCCTGGCCGACGCGGGCCTGCAGACGGACGGGCTGACCGGCGCGGCCCGGGCGGCCTGGGCCGGTGAGTCCGGGGAGGCCGCTCCGGCCGAAGTCAGGCTGGGGGGTACGGGGTATGACGAGCCAGGATTCGCCGGGCCGGCCGCGGCCAGGTCCGGGGCATGAGCCGGCCGGTTCCCGCCGTCTGCCGCCAGCCCACCCGGGCCGGCCGCCACAGCACTTTCTGCCAGCACGGGTGTACGTTGGCAAGGGAGTCACCGCAGGGCCCATGCATGAGGCAGCGCGTCAGGCGCGGATGAGGACGGAGCCGCCGTGAGGAAGATGGAGGTCGTCGGCGTCCGGGTTGAGATGCCCACGAACCAGCCCATCGTCCTGCTGAAGGAGACGCAGGGTGACCGTTACCTGCCGATCTGGATCGGGCCGGTCGAGGCAACCGCGATCGCGTTCGCCCAGCAGGGCATGGTCCCGGCGCGTCCGCTGACCCATGACCTGTTCCGGGACGTGCTGGAAGCGCTCGAGGTTCAGCTGCAGACCGTGAACATCACCGCGCTGCGGGACGGCATCTTCTTCGCGGACCTGATCTTCTCGAACGGGAAGGAAGTCAGCGCCAGGCCGTCGGATTCCATCGCCCTCGCACTGCGAACCGGCGCGGCCATCTACGCCAGCGAGGAAGTCCTCGACGAGGCGGGCGTGGCCATCCCGGATGAGCAGGAAGACGAGGTCGAAAAGTTCCGCGAATTCCTCGACACCATCACCCCCGAAGACTTCGGCCGCGCCACCTAGCGGGGACCACGGGCCAGCGGGGGCCGAGCTGTAGTTAGGACGCAAGCCAGCGCGTATCCGCGGTCCGAAGCCAGGCCCCGCCGGAGGCGGGGTGCTGGCTGAGGCTGCGGATGGCGGGGGGTCCAGGGGGGTCGTCCCCCCGGACTAGTCCAGGACGCGCCGTGGGCGATCGTTGACGCACCCGGCGCTGGCGGCCTACCGTGCGAGACGAGTACCCAGGGTGGCGAGCTCCCGGGTGGAGGCAGGCGTGGCGGTAACCAAAGGTAACAGCGATTCGCCCGGAGTCCGCGGTGCGGCGATCCGGCAGGCTGGGCAGCAGGGACTGCTGTTCGGCGACGATGTCGCCGCCCGGCCGGAAGGAATCGGCTACCGCGGGCCCACCGCGTGCTCAGCCGCCGGGATCACCTACCGCCAGCTCGACTACTGGGCCCGGACCGGCCTGGTCGAGCCCAGCGTGCGGGCCGCGCAGGGCTCAGGCACGGCGCGGCTGTACAGCTTCCGGGACATCCTCGTGCTCAAGGTGGTCAAGCGGCTGCTGGACACCGGGATCTCACTCCAGCAGATCCGCGCCGCCGTGGCCCACCTGCGCAGCCGCGGCACCGACGACCTGGCCAAGGTCACCCTGATGAGCGACGGGGTCTCGGTCTACGAGTGCACCTCCTCCGACGAGGTGGTGGACCTGCTGCAGGGCGGGCAGGGCGTGTTCGGCATCGCGCTCGGCCGCATCTGGCAGGAGGTCGACGGGACCCTGGCCGCACTGCCCGCCGAGCAGGCCGAGCAGGCCGCCGGCGAGCCTGCGGAGGCGGCCGGGGGGAGCACGGACGCGGACGAGCTGGCCCGGCGGCGGGTCCGGCGGACCGGCTGACCGCTCTCCCGGGAACTCGGCCGGCCGGTCCGCGAGCCGTGCAGGGTCCGTGGCCCGGGCTCGGGTAAGCTGGGTCGTGCTGATCACACCGTCCGGGAGAGACTCCGCGCTGAAGCGGGGCGCCGAAGGGGCAACCTCCCCGGAACCTCTCAGGCACCCAGGACCGGACGGATCAGGCATCTCTGGAGTTCCCCCGGCTGACGGCGGGCGGCGACAGAGGGGGAGGACCAGGCAGGCACGCGGTGTGCCTGGCGGCTCCCTCTGGAGGCTCCATGAACGCTGAGGCACCGAAGTCCGAGGCACCGAAGCCCGAATCACTGACCTTCGAGTCACGTCACATCGGGCCGTCCCCGGCCGGGCAGGAACGGATGCTCGCCGCCACCGGCCACGCTTCCCTCGACGAGCTGACCCAGGCCGCGCTGCCCCCCGGGATCGGCGACCCGAGGCCGCTGAGCCTGCCGGCCGCGCTGTCCGAGGCGGAGACGCTCGCCGAGCTGCGCCGGCTGGCCGCCCGGAACACGGTGGCCCGGTCCATGATCGGGCTGGGCTATTACGGTACGCACACCCCGGCCGTGATCCGCCGCAACGTGTTCGAGAACCCGGCGTGGTACACGGCCTACACCCCGTACCAGCCCGAGATCTCGCAGGGGCGGCTGGAGGCCCTGCTCACCTTCCAGACCCTGATCGAGGACCTGACCGCGCTGCCGGTGGCGGGGGCGTCCCTGCTGGACGAGGCGACCGCGGCCGCCGAGGCCATGACGCTGGCCCGCCGGGCCGCCCGGCGCGGCCGGATCTTCCTGGCCGATGCGGACTGCCTGCCGCAGACCCTGGCCGTACTGGCCACCCGGGCCGAGCCGCTCGGCATCGAGCTGGTGGTCGGCCCGGTCACTCCCGCGCTCATCCAGGCCCAGCCCGAGGGGGAGCTGTTCGGGGTCCTGCTGCAGTACCCGGGGGCCAGCGGGGAGGTCCGGGACCTGCGGCCGGTCATCGACGCCGCGCACGGCCAGGGTGCGCTCGCCGCCGTGGCCGCCGATCTGCTGGCCCTGACCCTGCTGATGCCGCCCGGCGAGCTGGGGGCCGACATCGCGGTGGGCAGCACGCAGCGGTTCGGCGTGCCCATGGGCTACGGCGGCCCGCACGCCGCCTACATCTCCACCCGTGACGACCTGCGCCGGCAGCTGCCCGGCCGTCTGGTGGGCGTGTCCCTGGACGCGGACGGCCGGCCGGCCTACCGGCTCGCGCTGCAGGCCCGCGAGCAGCACATCCGGCGGGAAAAGGCGACCAGTAACATCTGCACCGCGCAGGTGCTGCTGGCCGTGATGGCCGCGATGTACGCGGTGTACCACGGTCCCGGCGGCCTGGCCGCGATCGCGGCCAGCGTGCACGGCCGCGCGGCCCGGCTGGCGGCCACGCTGCGGGACAGCGGCCTGGCCGCCCCGGCCAGCGGGTTCTTCGACACGATCCGGGTGCGCCTGCCCGGCCGGGCCGCGGCGGCCGTGGACCGGGCCCGGGAGGCCGGCTACAACCTGCTCCTGGCCGACGCCGACACCGTCGGCATCTCCTGCGACGAGACCACCACCGACGCCGAGCTGCTGGAGGTGGCCCGGCTGCTGGCCGGCGGGCAGGACGGCGCCACGGTCCCGGGCGAGCTCACCGGGTCCGGCCCGGTGCTCCCGCCCGGCCTGTCCCGGACGTCGGGATACCTGGATCACCCGGTCTTCCACGAGCACCGGAACGAGACGGCCATGCTCCGCTACCTCCGCCGCCTCGCCGACTTCGACATCGCGCTGGACCGGTCGATGATCCCGCTCGGCTCGTGCACGATGAAGCTGAACGCGGCGGCCGAGATGGAGGCGGTGAGCTGGCCGGAGTTCGCCAACCTGCACCCGTTCGCACCGGCCGGGCAGGCCGCCGGGTACGCCGAGCTGATCAGCGACCTGGAGCGCTGGCTGGCCGAGATCACCGGGTACGACGCGGTGTCCGTCCAGCCGAACGCGGGCTCGCAGGGTGAGCTGGCGGGCCTGCTGGCCATCCGCGGGTACCACAGCTCCCGCGGTGACACCGGGCGGGACATCTGCCTGATCCCGGAATCGGCGCACGGCACCAACGCGGCCAGCGCGGTGCTGGCCGGCCTGCGGGTCGTGGTGGTCAAGTGCGGCGGCGACGGCGCGATCGACCTCGGTGACCTGCACGCCAAGCTGGCGGACCGGGGTGGCCAGATCGCGGCGATCATGCTGACCTACCCGTCCACCAACGGGGTGTTCGAGGAGACCGTGACCCAGGTCTGCGAGGCGGTCCACGCGGCCGGCGGCCAGGTGTACGTGGACGGCGCCAACCTGAACGCGCTGGTCGGGCTGGCCCGGCCGGGCTGGTTCGGCGCCGACGTGTCGCACCTGAACCTGCACAAGACGTTCTGCATCCCGCACGGCGGGGGCGGCCCGGGTGTCGGTCCCGTCGCGGCCCGCGCCCACCTCGCCCCCTTCCTGCCGACCCGAGCCGTCGACGGTGCCGGGGCCGCTCCGGTGGCGGCCGCACCCTTTGGGTCGGCGGGGATCCTGCCGATCTCCTGGGCGTACATCCGGATGATGGGCCCGGACGGGCTGCGCCGGGCCACCGGGGTGGCCATCCTGGCCGCCAACTACGTGGCCGCCCGGCTGGCCCCGCACTACCCGGTGCTGTACACCGGGCGCGGCGGCCTCGTCGCGCACGAGTGCATCCTGGATCTGCGGCCCCTCACCCGGGAGACCGGGGTGACCGTCGAGGACGTGGCCAAGCGCCTCATCGACTACGGATTCCACGCCCCGACCATGTCGTTCCCGGTGGCGGGCACGCTCATGATCGAACCCACCGAGAGTGAGGACCCGGCCGAGCTGGACCGGTTCTGCGACGCCATGATCGCGATCCGGCGGGAGATCGAGATGGTCGCCTCGGGGGAGTACGACAGCCAGGACAACCCGCTGCGGAACGCCCCGCACACCGCGTCCATGCTGCTCGAGGCGGACTGGAAGCACCCTTACGAGCGGGCCGAGGCCGCGTACCCGCTGCCCGGCGACCGGCGGGCCAAGTACTGGCCGCCGGTGCGCCGCATCGACCAGGCGTATGGCGACCGGAACCTGGTCTGCGCCTGCCCGCCGGCCGAGGCGTTCGCGGAATGAGGCCGCCCGGAGCTTGCGCGCAGGCGATGCCGGGGCCTCCTATGGACCCGGCGGAATAGGCGCTACGCTGCCGCCAGGACACCGGCAGGAAAGGCCCAGGATGGCTAACTCGTCCCAGTCGTTCATCGTCGGCCTGGACAACGGCGGCACCATGAACAACGCCACGGTGCTGGATCCGTCCGGCCATTTCCTGGTCGAGCACATGCTGGAGCGGCCGAGCCGGGTCCGGGAGGGCCCGGACCGGGCCATCGAGTCGCTGGCCGCCTCCTTCGACCAGGTGCTCGACGTCACCGGCGTGGGCCGGGCGGCCGTGTCCGCGGTCGGGCTGGACACCCCCGGCCCGGCCAGCGCGGACGGCGTCCTGTCCTCGAAGGGCGCCACCAACTTCGGTCATCCCGGCTGGCGCGGCTTCAACATCCGCGCCGCCCTGGAGGAGGCACTGGGCCTGCCCGTCGTGTACACGAACGACGCCAACGCGGCCACGCTGTACGCGCACTACGCCCGGTTCGGCGAGGACGCGCCGCACCACTCGTCCGTGGCGGTCATCGTCGGCACCGGGCTGGGTGGCGGCCTGGTCGAGTCGGGCCAGGTGGTGAGCGGGATGGCCGGCATGGCGGGTGAACTCGGCCACGTCCAGATCCCGCTCGAGGGGCTGCTCGAAGAGGGCCAGCCGGTACCGGCCTGCAACTGCGGGCTGCTCGGAGACGTGGAGAGCTTCGCGTCACTGAGCGGGATCGAGCAGAATCTGCTGCCGTACTGGCTGAGCCGCTACGAAGGGCACGGGCTGGCCGACGTCCAGCCGCTGTCCCGGGCGGCCAAGCTGGTCCGGGGGTACGGCGAGGCCGGCGACCCGATGGCGCGGAAGATATTCGGGCAGCAGGCGGCGGCGCTCGGCCGGCTCTTTTCCATCGCGGCCATGTTCACCGATCCGGGCACCTATTTCGTGGGGGGCGGCGTCGTCGAGGCTGATCCCGCGTTCAGCGAATGGTTCCTCGGCCAGATCCGGGAGCACACCACGCTCCGCGCCGAGCAGGCCAAGCTGGTCGATTTCGTCCTGGTGCCCGATCTGGACCGGGCCGGCGCGCGTGGCGCGGCGCTCGCCGCACGCTCGGCCATGGGCGACCGCGCATAGAGTTACTGGGTGGCAGATCCGCAGTCCTACCGGCCAGCGCCCGGGTCCATCCCCGAGTCGCCGGGCGTGTACCGGTTCTGGGATGCGCACGGCCGGGTCATCTACGTCGGGAAGGCGAAGAATCTCCGGCAGCGGCTGAATTCCTATTTCGCTGACTTCATCGGCCTGCACCCGCGGACCCAGACCATGGTGCGCACCGCCAGCAAGGTCGACTGGACCGTGGTGGCCACCGAGGTCGAGGCGCTGCAGCTGGAGTACTCCTGGATCAAGGAGTTCGACCCGCGCTTCAATGTCCGGTACCGCGACGACAAGAGCTATCCCTACCTGGCCGTCACCATGGGTGAGGAATTCCCGCGGGTCATGGTGATGCGCGGCGCCAAGCGGCGCGGGGTTCGTTATTTCGGGCCGTATTCGCACGCGTGGGCGATCCGGGAAACGGTCGACGCGCTGCTGCGGGTGTTCCCGGTCCGGACCTGCTCGCCCGGGGTGTTCAAGCGGTCCGGCCAGATCGGGCGGCCGTGCCTGCTCGGCTACATCGGCAAATGCTCGGCCCCGTGCGTGGGCCGGGTGAGCGAGGCGGAGCACCGGCTGCTCGCCGAGGAGTTCTGCGACTTCATGGCCGGGCAGACCGACCGGTTCATCCGCCGCCTGGAAGCCGAGATGCGCGAGGCCGCCCGGGCCGAGGAGTACGAGCGGGCCGCGCGGCTGCGCGACGACATCAAGGCGCTCCAGCGCGCGCTGGAGAAGCAGACCGTGGTCCTGGGCGACGGCACCGACTGCGACGTGATCGCGCTCGCGGAGGACCAGCTGGAGGCGGCGGTCCAGGTCTTCTACGTGCGGGACGGCCGGGTCCGCGGCCAGCGGGGCTGGGTGGTGGACAAGGTCGAGGACATGAGCACGGGAGAACTGGTCGAGCAGTTCCTGGGCCAGGTCTACAGCGACGACGCGGTGGCCGGCCCGGCGCCGGGCACGCAGATCCCGGACGGCTCCGAGGAGGCGCCGGGGCGCAGGACCATGGGGCAGAAGGGAAACGCCCGCCCGGCCACCCGGTCGGCGGCCATTCCGCGCGAGGTGCTGGTCCCGGAACTCCCGCCGGACGCGCCGGCGGTCGAGGAATGGCTGGCGGAACGCCGCGGCGGCCCGGTCCGGCTCCGGGTGCCCGTGCGCGGGCACAAGAAGGCGCTGCTGGAAACGGTGGCCCGCAACGCCGGGGAGTCGCTGGCCCTGCACAAGACCCGGCGGGCCAGCGACCTGACCACCCGCAGCCGCGCCCTGCACGAGATCCAGGAGGCGCTGGGCCTGGACGAGGCCCCGCTGCGCATCGAGTGCTACGACGTGTCCAACCTGCAGGGCACGCACGTGGTCGCGTCCATGGTCGTGTTCGAGGACGGCCTGGCCCGCAAGAGCGAGTACCGGCGGTTCAGCATCCGCGGCCTGGACGGGACCGACGACGTGGCCGCGATCCACGAGGTGATCCTGCGCCGGTTCCGCCGCTACCTGGACGAGCGGGAGGCGACCGGCGAGCTCGACGTGCTCGGCGACCCGGAGGCCTCCGCCGAGGCGGTCCAGGCCTCCGCCGAGGTGGCCCGGCAGCGCAAGTTCGCCTACCCGCCGAACCTGGTCGTGATCGACGGCGGGCCGGCCCAGGTCGCGGCGGCGGCGCGGGCCCTGGACGAGCTCGGCATCGATGACGTCGCGGCCTGCGGGCTGGCCAAGCGGCTGGAGGAGGTCTGGCTGCCCGGCGACGACTCGCCGGTGATCCTGCCCCGGACCAGCGAGGGCCTGTACCTGCTGCAGCGGGTCCGGGACGAGGCGCACCGCTTCGCCATCACGTACCACCGGGCAAAACGGTCAAAGGCCCTGGCTGTCAGCGAGCTTGACTCGGTCCCGGGACTAGGCCCGGCGCGGCGGGCTACGCTGCTACGGCACTTCGGCTCGGTGCGCAGGCTCGCCAGCGCGACCGAGCCCGAGATCGCGGGCCTGCCCGGCATCGGGCCGCGGGTCGCGAGCGCGGTGCTCGCCGCCCTGCGGCCGGAGCCGCCTGCAGCGGAGCCGCCCGCGGGGGAGCCACCCGCGGGGCAGCAGGGGAACGGCGCGCAGAATGGCACTGACATCGGGGAGCGGAACGGCCATTGAACGGGCACGAAGAGCGCGGCGACGCGGCGGGCCCGGACATCGTCATCATCACGGGGATGTCCGGCGCGGGACGCAGCACGGCGGCCAAGTCGCTGGAGGACCTGGACTGGTTCGTGGCCGACAACCTGCCGCCCGGCCTGCTGCCGACCATGATCGAGCTGGCCCGCCGGGCCATGGGCGCGGTGCCGCGGATCGCGGCCGTCATGGACGTCCGCAGCCGGGCGTTCACCACTGACCTGCAGACCGCCATCGGGGAGCTGGCCGCCCGGGGCGTCCGGCCGCGGGTCGTGTTCCTGGAGGCCAGCGACGACACCCTGGTCCGCCGGTTCGAGAGTGTCCGCCGCCCGCACCCGCTGCAGGAGGACGGCCGGGTGGTGGAGGGCATCGCCGCGGAGCGGGAACTGCTCCGCGGCGTCCGTGAGGAAGCCGACCTGGTCATCGACACATCGGCCCTGAACGTGCACGAGCTGCGGGCCCGGATGCACGACGCGTTCAGCGCCGACGCCCCGGCCACGCTGCGGGTCAACGTGGTGTCCTTCGGTTTCAAGTACGGACTGCCGGTCGACGCCGACATCGTGGCCGACTGCCGGTTCCTGCCCAACCCCCGCTGGGTTCCCGACCTGGCCGCGCTCACCGGGCAGGACGAGCGGGTCCGGGACTACGTGCTCAGCCGCCCCGGGGCGGCGGAGTTCCTGGACTCCTACCTGGCCGCGCTGCGGGTGGTGCTGGCCGGCTACGAGCAGGAGGGCAAGCGTTTCGTCACGCTGGCCATCGGCTGCACGGGAGGCAAGCACCGGAGCGTGGCGGTCGCCGAGGAGATCGCCAGCCAGCTGAGCGGCAAAGGGCCGGCCGTCCAGGTCGTGCACCGGGATCTGGGGCGCGAATGATGGCTGGCCCGGCTGGGTCCGGCCCGCCTGGGTCTGGCCCGGCTGGCCCCGCTGCCACCAGCTCCGGCCAGGCCGACGTGGACCTCGTCGCCTCGGTCCGGCCGCTGAACCCGAAGGTGGCGGCGCTCGGCGGCGGCCACGGCCTGTCCGCCTCGCTCTCGGCGCTGCGCCGGGTGACCCGCCAGCTGACCGCGATCGTGACCGTGGCCGACGACGGGGGCTCCAGCGGCAGGCTGCGCCGCGAGTACGGCGTGCTGCCACCCGGTGACCTGCGGATGGCGCTCGCGGCGCTGTGCGGCGACGACGCCTGGGGCACCACCTGGAGCCGGGTCGTCCAGCACCGCTTCACCGGCGAGGTCGAGCTCGGCGGGCATGCGGTCGGCAACATGCTGATCGTGGCGCTGTGGGAACTGCTCGGCGACACCGTGCAGGGGCTGGACTGGGTGGGCCGGCTGCTCGGCGCGTACGGCCGGGTGCTGCCCATGGCGTCGGTCCCGCTCGACCTGGTGGCCGAGGTGGAGGGGCTCGACCCGGAGCGCCCGCTCGCGCTGAGCACGGTCCGCGGCCAGGTCGCCTGCGCGTCCACCACGGGCCGGGTCCGCTCGGTGTCGCTGATCCCGGAGGACCCGCCCGCCTGCCCGGAGGCGGTCACCGCGATCCTGGACGCCGACTGGGTGGTGCTCGGTCCCGGGTCCTGGTTCACCAGCGTGCTGCCCCACCTGATGGTCCCCGAGCTGGCCCAGGCGCTGGTCAGCACGCCGGCCCGGCGGATCGTGGCGCTGAACCTGGTCGCCCAGCCGGGCGAGACGGAGGGATTCTCCCCGCAGACGCACCTGGAGGTGCTGGCTGATCATGCGCCGCAGCTGAAACTGGACATCGTGCTCGCCGACCGGGGGGCCGCGGGGGGCGCGGCCGCCGAGCTGGAGAAGGCGGCGGGCCTGCTGGGCGGCAGGCTGGTCCTGGCCGACCTGGCGATGCGCGATGGCACACCGCGCCACGACCCGCGTCAGCTGGCCGGGGCGTTCGCAGAGATTTTCGAGGGGGAGTGATGCCGGTGGCAATGACCGGCCTGGTCAAAGACGAGCTCAGCCGCGTGACGGTGCTCAAGCCGTGCTGCCGTAAGGCGGAGGTGTCGGCCCTGCTGCGGTTCGCCGGGGGACTGCACCTGGCCAGCGGGCGCATCGTGGTGGAGGCTGAGCTGGACACCGGCGTGGCCGCGCGGCGGCTGCGCAAGGACATCGCGGAGGTGTTCGGCCATTCCTCGGACCTGATCGTGCTGGCCCCGAGCGGCCTGCGCAAGGGCAACCGGTACGTGGTGCGGGTGCGCAAGGACGGGGACAGCCTGGCCCGGCAGACGGGCCTGGTGGACAACTACGGGCGGCCGGTCCGCGGGCTGCCCCGGCAGGTCGTGTCCGGCACCACCTGCGACTGCGAGGCGGCCTGGCGCGGCGCGTTCCTGGCCCACGGCTCCCTGACCGGGCCGGGGCGCTCGATGTCCCTGGAGATCACCTGCCCGGGCCCGGAAGCGGCCCTGGCCCTGGTCGGCGCGGCCCGGCGGCTGAAGATCCACGCCAAGGCCCGCGAGGTGCGCGGGGTGGACCGGGTCGTGGTCCGGGACGGCGACGCGATCAGCGCGCTGCTGACCCGGCTCGGCGCCCACGACAGCGTGCTGGCCTGGGAGGAGCGCCGGATGCGCCGCGAGGTCCGGGCCACCGCCAACCGGCTGGCCAACTTCGACGACGCCAACCTGCGGCGCAGCGCCCGGGCCGCGGTCGCCGCAGGCGCCCGGGTCGAGCGGGCGCTCGAGATCCTCGGCCCGGAGGCGCCCGAGCACCTGACCGTGGCCGGGCGGCTGCGCATCGAGCACCGGCAGGCCAGCCTGGAGGAACTGGGCCAGCTGGCCAGCCCGCCGCTGACCAAGGACGCGATCGCCGGCCGGATCCGCCGCCTGCTGGCCATGGCGGACAAGAAGGCCCGTGACCTCGGCGTCCCCGACACCGAGTCCAGCCTGACGCCGGAGATGATGACGCAGTAGCGGCAGAAGTTCACGGCCGGGGATGTGCTGGCTTTCCAAGGCGCCACCCGTCGTTCACGGTCGGGCGCAACCGTGGCGGCATGGATGACTCCCTCGGTGCTGCGACGGAAACCCACCACCATGCTGATGCCGGGCTGCGGGGCGGCATGCCGCCCGCGGCCCACCAAACGCCGCGGGCGGATGCCGCACCCCCGGCTGGCCACGGTTCTGGCCTGTCACGGCGGGAGGTCCTCGTCGGGGCCGGCGGCACCGGGCTGCTCGCGGCCGTGGGCGCGGGAGGACTTCGCGCCCCGTCCGCGTCAGCCGCCTCGCGCGCGGCCTCGTCTGGCGATGGGACGCCGGAGCAGGTGCATCTGACCTGGGGGAATGATCCGGCGACCAGCGTGGTGGTGTCGTGGGCGTCACCGGGGCGGGCGGTGCGGCCCCGGGTGCTGCTCCAGCGGGGCGGCGGGCATGAGGTGGTCACGGCGCACACCCGCAGCTACACGGACGGGCTGAACGGGGAGACCGTGTGGACCTACCATGCGGGGATCACGGGCCTGCGGCCGGACACGAGCTACCCGTACACGGTGACGGCGGACAATCTCCGCAACGGCGCCACGCCGGTGCAGGGCAGCGTGCGCACCGCGCCCGAAGGCCGGGTGCCCTTCCGGTTCACCAGCTTCGGGGACCTGGCCACGCCGAACACCGCGTGGGTTCTCTCGTACGGGCAGAGCGCCTACGCGGTCAAGGCGGTCGAATCGTTCAAGCCCTTGTTCCACCTGCTCAACGGGGACCTCTGCTACGCGGACCTCAACCCCACGGTCCAGCCCGAGGTGTGGCGGGACTTCGGCAACAACAACCAGGCTTCGGCGGCGTTCCGGCCCTGGATGCCGTGCCCCGGGAATCACGAGATCGAGTTCGACAACGGCCCGCAGGGCTACACGTCCTACCTGACCCGCTACCTCCTGCCGGACAACGGGGTGCCCCGGTTCCGGGGCCGCTGGTACTCGTTCCAGGTGGGGTCGGCCCTGTTCGTGTCCCTCGACGCCGACGACGTGGTGTACCAGGATGCCGGCCCGCTGGTGTCCGGCCCGGCGGCGCTGACGCCCGCGGCCAGCACCGGCAACCCGGCCATCGCGCCGGGCACCTCCCTCTACGTCCGCGGCTACAGCGGGGGAGCGCAGACCGCGTGGCTGCGCCGGACCCTGGCCGGGGCGCGCGCCGACCGCTCGGTGGACTGGATCATCGTGCAGATGCACCAGGACTCGTGCTCCTCCTCCGCCACCGGCAACGGGTCCGACCTCGGCATCCGTGAGCAGTGGCTGCCGCTGTTCGACGAGTACCAGGTCGACCTGGTGCTGTGCGGCCACGACCACGACTACGAGCGGTCCTTCCCGGTCCGCGGCTACGACAGCATGGTGGGCACCGAGGTGGCCACCGGTGCCCCGGTGCAGACCCGGCGCCCGCACCCGGTCACGACCACCCAGGCCACCACGTTCGACACGTCCTCCGGCACAGTGCACCTGATCCTGGGCGGCGGCGGCACGAGCGCCCCGCTGGACGACTACGGAGTGGACCCCTCGGACGGCCTGCGCCAGGCCAAGGTGTTCACGAAGGCCAACCGGCCCGTCCCCGGGACGGCCGCCGGAACGTGGACCCGGGCGGCGGCGGACGCGGTCGAGGACGCCACCTGGTCGGCGATGCGCGACCCGGCCACCGGCTACGGGGTCGCGGTCTTCGACCTGGACCCGGGCGAGCCGGGGGGCGAGACCTCGATCACGGTCACCTACCACCACGCGGTGGGAGCCGACCCGGCGAACCCCGGCACCGGCGCGGCCGGCGCCCCGAACCCGGACTACACGCCCTTTGAAACGTTCACGCTCGTCCGCCCCCGCTCAGACGGCCACGGGCACCGCGGGCAGGCCGCGGCCACCCGGACCGCCAGTCACGCTGGGTAAGGCCACCCTGCCCACGACGGCCCGGGTGTGCCCGGGTGGCCGCCGCCGTCCGATAGGGTCGGACCCGGAAAAGCAGGCGCACCGCTGGGTGCAGACCAGCGCGCAGAGCTGAGGACGAGAGCTAAGGGACGAGGAGAGGCGCAGCCGTGACTATCCGCGTGGGCATCAACGGATTCGGCCGCATCGGGCGGAACTACTGGCGGGCCGTGCACGCCGCATCGGCCACGGGGCACGGTGGCGCCGAGCAGATCGAGATCGTCGCCGCGAACGACCTGACCGACCCCGCCACCCTGGCCCACCTGCTCAAGTACGACACGGTGCTGGGCACCCTGGCCCAGGACGTGAGCCTGGACGGCGACGCGATCCTGGTCGGCGACACGAGGGTCCGCGTGCTCGCCGAGCGGGACCCGGCCGCGCTGCCCTGGCGCGACCTCGGGGTGGATGTGGTGATCGAGTCCACCGGGCGGTTCACCAAGGCCGGGGAGGCGCGCAAGCACCTCGACGCCGGCGCGAAGAAGGTCATCATCTCCGCGCCCGCGTCCGACGAGGACGTCACGATCGTGATGGGCGTCAACGACAGCGCCTACGACCCCGCCCGGCACAACATCATCTCGAACGCCTCGTGCACCACGAACTGCGTGGCCCCGATGGCCAAGGTGCTCAACGACAACTTCGGTGTCGTCAAGGGCCTGATGACCACCATCCACGCGTACACCAACGACCAGGTCATCCTGGACTTCCCGCACAAGGACCTGCGCCGGGCCCGGGCCGCCGCGCAGAACATCATCCCGACCAGCAGCGGGGCGGCCAAGGCCACGGCCCTGGTGCTGCCCGAGCTCAAGGGCAAGTTCGACGGGATGGCCATGCGGGTCCCGGTGGTGGACGGGTCAGTGACCGACCTGGTCGTGCAGCTGACCCGGGAAGTCACCAAGGACGAGGTGAACGCGGCGTTCAAGGCGGCCGCCGAGGGGACCCTCAAGGGGTACCTGCACTACACCGCGGACCCGATCGTGTCCTCCGACATCGTGGGCACGCCCTGGTCATGCACCTTCGACTCCGCGCTCACCATGACCTTCGGCGACCAGGTCAAGGTGATCGGCTGGTACGACAACGAGTGGGGCTACTCCAACCGGCTCGCTGACCTGACGGCGCTCGTGGGCGCCCGGCTCTGATGAAGCGGATCGACGACCTCGACGTGGCCGGGCAGGTTGTCCTGCTCCGGGCCGACCTGAACGTGCCGCTCGACGGCGACGTGATCACCGATGACGGCCGGATCCGGGCCAGCCTGCCCACCATCACGGCGCTGACCGGCCGCGGTGCGCGGGTGGTCATCTGCGCCCACCTGGGCCGGCCCACGGGGGAGGGGTACGCAGCCCGGGCCGCGGGCGGGCCGTCGCTGCGTCCGGTCGCCGCCCGGCTCAGCGAGCTGCTGGGCCAGCCCGTCCCGCTGGCCGGGGACGTGGCCGGGGAGTCGGCCGCGGCCCTGGCGGCCGGGCTGGGCGACGGCGACGCCGGCCTGCTGGAGAACGTCCGGTTCGAGCCGGCCGAGACCAGCAAGCACGACGCCGAGCGGACCGGGCTCGCGGCCCGGCTCGCCGCGCTGGCCACCCTGTACGTCGGCGACGGCTTCGGTGCGCTGCACCGCAAGCACGCCAGCGTGTACGACGTGCCCCCGCTCCTCCCGCACGCCGCCGGGGACCTGGTCATCGCGGAGATCGCGGTGCTGCGCCAGCTCACCTCCGACCCGCCCCGGCCGTACGTGGTCGTGCTCGGCGGCGCCAAGCCGTCGGACAAGCTCGCGGTCATCGGCAACCTGCTCGGCCGGGCCGACCGGCTGATCATCTGCGGAGGCATGTCCTACACGTTCCTCGCGGCCCAGGGCTACGAGGTAGGCAAATCCCTGCTGGAAGCGGACCAGATCCCGCAGGTCAAAGAGCTGCTGGCCGAG
The DNA here is from genome assembly GCA_963713815.1 of uncultured Actinomycetes bacterium. Taxonomy (GTDB): domain Bacteria; phylum Actinomycetota; class Actinomycetes; order Streptosporangiales; family Streptosporangiaceae; genus RYN-230. Next base: position 76,980 of record CAVQNH010000029.1, on the reverse strand, counting down.
GCGGCCCGGCGAGGGGTGGAGGTCGTCCTGCCGGTGGACCTGGTGGCGGCCGACCGGTTCGCCCCGGACGCGGACCACCGCGTGGTGCCGGTCGGCGAGTTCCCCGCCGACCGTGAGAGCCTCGACATGGGCCCGGCGACCCGGGCCCTGTTCGCCCAGAAGCTCTCCGACGCGAAGACCGTGTTCTGGAACGGCCCGGCGGGCGTGTTCGAGTTCCCGGCCTTCTCCGCCGGAACCCGGGCCCTCGCCGAGGCGATCAGCCGCGTCAGCGGGCTGACCGTGGTCGGCGGCGGCGACTCCGCGGCGGCCGTCCGCCAGCTGGGCTTCCCCGCCGACGCGTTCACGCACATCTCCACGGGCGGCGGGGCGAGCCTGGAATACCTGGAGGGCCGGACGCTGCCCGGGCTCAGCGCGCTCGGGGCGGAGGGATGACCGGCGGCTTCTCCGCCCGCAAGCCCCTCATCGCCGGCAACTGGAAGATGCACAACACGCACTTCGAGGGGCTGGCGCTGGTCCAGAAGCTGGCCTTCACGCTCACCAGCGCCGACTACGACGCCGCCGAGGTGGTGGTGCTGCCGCCGTTCACCGCGCTGCGCAGCGTGCAGACCCTGGTGGCCGGGGACAAGCTGCGGATCGGCTACGGAGCCCAGGACCTGTCCCCGCACGACAAGGGCGCCTACACCGGCGACGTGTCCGGGCCGATGCTGGCCAAGCTGGGCTGCGGCTACGTGCTGGCCGGGCACTCCGAGCGCCGCCAGTACCACGGCGAGGACGACGCGCTGGTCAACGCCAAGGTGAAGGCGGCGCTCCGCGCTGAGCTGACCCCCATCCTGTGCGTCGGCGAGCACCTGGACGTCCGCCGGGCCGGGGAGCAGCTCAGCTTCGTCCTGGGCCAGCTCGACGGGGCCCTGGCCGGGATTCCGGCCTCGCAGGTGGCGGGTCTGGTGGTGGCGTACGAGCCGGTCTGGGCCATCGGCACCGGTGAGGTGGCGTCACCAGCGGATGCGCAAGAGGTGTGCGGGGCGATCCGCGGCCGTGTTTCCGAGGGTCACGGCGACGAAGCAGCCGCAAGTATGCGTATCCTGTATGGCGGGTCGGTGAAGGCCGACAACATCGCTGCAATAATGACGCAGCCTGACATTGACGGTGCGCTGGTCGGCGGCGCCAGCCTGGATGCCGGTGAGTTCGCCACGATATGCCGGTACCGAAAACTAGCAGTCGAAGCCTGACTCGCGGCCACTATCCAGTGCAACGCTGGCACAGGATACGCAGGTCGCGGCAGGCACCCGGAAGGACGAGGACAGGGCAGTGGTAATCGCAATCTCAGCCGTCCTCATCATCACCAGCCTGCTGATGATCTTGCTGGTGCTGTTGCACAAAGGCAAGGGCGGCGGCCTGTCGGACCTGTTTGGTGGCGGGGTCTCCTCTACGCTGGGATCATCGTCCGTAGTTGAGCGGAATCTGGACCGCCTCACGATTTTCACTGGTGTCGTCTGGTTCCTGTGCATCATCGGGCTGGATCTGCTGCTGAACCACTGATGCGGGCGCCCGGGGGTCGCCGGGCGGGCCAAGAGCGGACGTAGCAAGGGGTGAGCTGTGAGTAGTGGCAACGCGATCAGAGGAAGCCGGGTAGGCGCCGGCCCGATGGGCGAAGCGGAACGTGGTGAGGCCGCGCCCAGGATCAGGGTCTCCTTCTGGTGCTCGAATAAGCACGAGACCCGGCCCAGTTTCGCGTGTGATGCCGCGGTGCCCGAGACCTGGGATTGCCCCCGCTGCGGGTACCCGGCCGGACGCGACGAGCACAATCCGCCCGGGCCCCCGCAGAACGAGCCTTATAAGACGCACCTGGCGTACGTGAAAGAGCGGCGCACCGACACCGACGGCGCCGCGATTCTGCGTGAGGCGCTGGACCGGCTGCGCAAGAACGCCTGACTGGCAGAACCGCCCTGGCCCGGCTGCGGCCGCCCGCTTCCCGCGAGCGGCCCGCGCCGGGCCTTGGTATACCTGCCTCCTGACCTGCCCGGCCTGACCGGCCCGGGATGCCGGATCACCGGCGGGAGCGTGGTAGCTGCCCTGGCCGGCCGGGCCCGCCGGGTCAGGCCGGCGACTGGCCCAGGCTGCAGTGGCGGCCGGCTCAACGGCCCGCCAGATACTTTTCTTTGACGTTATATTTGCCGCTTTCTGTCCTTTATCGGGAACCACTATTACCGATTCTCCTGTTCACTAATGAGGAACAGGCTGGACATTAATTCATATCCGGCTGGGCGGGCACGGATCTGGCGTCCCGCGAGCTGGATCCTGCCGTGTGATCAATGCGCGAACGACTGCCGCTTCTCCGGCGGCGCCATCGGCACATGGCTGCGGGGGTGCGCGGCCAGGGCCCGGACATGCCGCTGCAGGTCGCTGAACAGCAGGTCGGCGAGGTCGTTGCTGAACCCGTTCCGCACCACCACCCGGAGCACGGCGACGTGCTCCAGGTTGGCCGGGAACGTGTAGGCGGGCACGATCCAGCCCCGGGTCCGCAGCCGCTCGGACAGGTCGAACACGGTGAAACCCGCCGACTCGTCGCGGATCCGGAACGCGAAGACCGGCAGGTCGCTCCCGTCGGTCAGCAGCTCGAACGGCTCCATCCGGCCGATCTTGCCGGACAGGCGCCTGGCCACGTCCTGGCAGGCCTGCTGGGTCCGCTGGTAGCCGCTGAAGCCCAGGCGCAGGAAGTTGTAGTACTGGGCCGCGATGTTGGCTCCGGAACGGGAGAAATTCAGCGCGAACGTGGGCATTTCGCCGCCCAGGTAGTTCACGTTGAAGACCAGGTCCTCGGGCAGCGCGTCGGGGCTGCGCCAGACCACCCAGCCCACCCCGGGGTACACCAGCCCGTACTTGTGTCCCGACGAGTTGATCGAGGCCACCCGGGGGAGCTGGAAGTCCCAGATGATGCCGGGCTGGATGAACGGCGCCACGAATCCGCCTGACGCGGCGTCCACGTGAATCGGGACGTCGGGGCCGCCGCTGGCCGCGAGCCGGTCCAGGTCCGCGCTGATCTCGGCGACCGGCTCGTAGCTGCCGTCCATGGTGGAGCCCAGGATCGCGACCACCCCGATGGTGTTCTCGTCGCACTGCGCGGCGGCCTGCGGGCCGCGCAGGTGCAGCCGGTCCTCCTCCATCGGCACCAGCCTCGGTTCCACCTCCCAGTAGCGGCAGAACTTCTCCCAGCAGACCTGGACGTTCGCACCCATGACCAGGTTGGGCCGGGTGGCGTCGGCGCCCGCCGCGCGGCGGCGGGCCCGCCAGCGCCACAGCAGGGCCATGCCGCCCAGCATGCAGGCCTCGCTGGACCCGGTGGTCGAGCAGCCGGTCGCCGATCCGTGCTCGGGGGCGTGCCACAGGTTGGCGAGGATGTTCACGCACCGCGCTTCAAGCTCGGCGGTCTGCGGGTACTCGTCCTTGTCGATCATGTTCTTGCTGAGGCACTCGGTCATCAGCTGCTCAGCCTGGGGCTCCATCCACGTGGTCACGAACGTGGCCAGGTTGAGCCGGGCGTTGCCGTCCAGGCTCAGCTCGTCCCGCACGGCCTGGAGCGCGGTGTCGGGGAGCAGCCCGTGCGGGGCCAGCCGGTGCCTCGGCACCGAGAAGTGCAGTTCCCGGACGTAGAGCGGGTTGATCTCGAGCTCGTCGTCCTGCTGCTCGACTTGCCTGTGCAGTGCCATGCGGCTCCCTCGCGGCCAGATCGTCGCTGCTGCGGTCGTGTGCTGCCGGGCCCAGCGTCCGACGCCACAGGCTATCCCGGGCCCCCTGGCCTGATCTGCCCGTTGATCTCCTTGTTGATTCCCGGCTGACCTGCCCGGTTGACCGGCCTGGCGGCGCGCGGACCCGGGCGGCCAGGCAGGATGGGGGGATGCACCTTCCGGTTAACCCGCCGGTCGCGCCGATGCTGGCCCGCCCGGTACCGCAGATACCCGAGGGCCCATTCAGCTTCGAGCCCAAGTGGGACGGTTTCCGTTCGATCGTCTTCCTCGACCGGGGCGAGGTGGAGATCGGCAGCCGTAACGAGCGCCCGATGACCCGGTACTTCCCCGAGGTGGCCGAGGCCCTGACGGCCAACCTGCCGCCGCGGTGCGTCGTGGACGGGGAGATCGTGATCCCCGACGCGTCCGGCCGGCGGCTGGACTTCGAAGCCCTGCTGCAGCGGATCCACCCCGCGGCCAGCCGGGTGGCCCTGCTCGCCGAGCAGACCCCGGCCCACTTCGTCGCCTTCGACCTGCTCGCCCTGGACGACACGGATCTCTGCGAGCAGCCGTTCGAGCAGCGCCGGGCCGCGCTCGAGCAGGCCCTGGCGCAGGCCCGCTCCCCGGTGCACCTGACCCCGGCGACCACCGATCGCGACCTGGCCGGGCAGTGGTTCGAGCAGTTCGAGGGGGCCGGGCTGGACGGGCTGATCGCCAAGCCGCTGGACGGGACCTACCAGCCCGACAAGCGGGTCATGTTCAAGATCAAGCATGAGCGGACCGCGGACTGCGTGGTGGCCGGGTACCGGCCGCACAAGAGCAGTCCGGAGGCGGTCGGCTCCCTGCTCCTCGGCCTGTACACCGCCGCCGGCGACCTGGCCAGCGTCGGCGTGGTGGGGGCGTTCCCGATGGCCCGCCGCCGCGAGCTGTTCACCGAGCTGCAGCCGCTGGTCACCACGTTCGATGATCATCCGTGGCGGTGGGCCGGCAGCGCGGACCCGGGGGCAGCACCCCCCGCTCCGGTTTCCCGGGGGACTGCCCCCGGAGCCCCCGGCGAATCGCCAGCTCCCCCGGCGCGCAACCCCCGGTCGGCGGAGGGAAGCCGGTGGAACGCGGGGAAGGACCTGTCCTTCGTGCCGCTGCGGCCGGAGCGGGTCGTGGAGGTCCGCTACGACCACATGGAGGGCCGCCGGTTCCGGCACACCACCCAGTTCGCCCGCTGGCGGCCGGACCGGGAGCCGCGCTCGTGCACCTACGACCAGCTGGAGGAGCCGGTCAAGTACGACCTCACGGAAATCCTCGGCGACCGTTAGCCCGTCCTCAGGTAACGGCACAGCAGGTAACCGTGGTCGTCCGCCAGGACGTGGGCCAGGCTCAGCCGGCCGGCCTGCGCCCCTGAGACCGCCCCGCCCGGGGCTGGCACCGGGCCCTGGATGATCCGCCCGCCCGGGCCGCCGGCCAGGACCGGGCTGATGGTCACGCACAGCTCGTCGATCAGGCCCGCCGCGGCGAGCTGGCCCAGCAGGTACGGGCCGCCCTCGGCGAGGATCTCCCGGTAGCCCCGGCGGGCCAGCGCGCTGACCGCGGCCTCGGCGGTTACCTCGTGCTCGCCGCCGATGATCACGTCGGCGTGCCGGGCCAGCTCCGCCCGCCGGTCCCCGGGCGCGGATTCCGCGGTGATCACCATCGTGCGCGCCTCCGCCGGCGCGCCGGCCAGCAGCGGCCCGGCCGGGTCGAGGTCCAGCCGGCCGCTCAGCACCGCGATGGGCGGCGTGGCCGGGCGTCCGGCGCGCAGCGGCGCCCAGCGCGCGGCCACCCGCGCCGGGCGGTACGCCTCGGCGCGGACGGTGCCCGCGCCGACCAGGATCACCCCGGCCAGCGCGCGGAGCAGGCCGAAGATCTCATGGTCAGCCGGGCCGCCCAGGCCGCCGGAGAGGCCGTCGACCGCGGCCGCCCCGTCGGCGCTCTCGATCATGCTGGCCCGGACCCAGGGCCGTCCGGCCTCGGCATGGGCCGGGTAGGCGTACAGCCCGGCCAGGTCCGGCGGGCTGTTACCCGCCGGACCGGGGTAGATCAGCCGCACGGGGTCAGGTTCACGGGGTCAGCTCCACGGGGCAGGCTTCACGGGGCCAGTTTCACGGGCGCCTCATCCGGAGCTGATGGGCTGGCCGGTCTGGCGCAGCACCATCATGGACCGGCCCGCGAGCATCACCGTCGACCCGGCCTCGTGCTCCCGGGGCTCCACCTGGGCCGCGACCGCCGCCTCGGACCCGGGCAGTGCCGGGTGGGGCACCCCGTTACCGGAGATCGTCGTGGCGGGCGGGCGGCCGTCGGCGGATCCCGCCGAGCCGGTGTCGAGCACCACTTCCCACTGGTGCCCGAAATCCTCGGCGGGCAGCGTGAACCGGGCCGGCTGACTATCCGCGCTGAACAGCAGCAGGAACGTTTCATCACGGACCTGCTCACCCCGGGGGTCGGGCTCGGTGATGGCGTCACCGTTCAGGAAGACGCCCATCGCCTTCGCGTAGCCGGTCTTCCAGTCCGCGTCCGTCATCTCCCGGCCGGACGGGGTGAACCAGGCGATGTCCCCGGGCCGCCCCGCCGCCCCGTCCGCGGGCCCGGTGAAGAACCGGCGCCGCCGGAACACCGGGTGGTTGCGGCGCAGCTCGGCCACCCCCCGGGCGAACTCGAGCAGGCTGCTCTCGTCCCCGGCCATCTGCCAGTCCACCCACGACGTCTCGTTGTCCTGGCAGTAGGCGTTGTTGTTGCCGCGCTGGGTCCGGCCGAGCTCATCCCCGGCCAGCAGCATCGGGACTCCCTGCGAGCACAGCAGCGTGGCCAGGAAGTTCAGCCGCTGCCGGGCCCGCAGGTCGAGCACGGCCGGGTCGCTGGTCGGGCCCTCGGCGCCGCAATTCCACGAGCGGTTGTCGTTGGTGCCGTCCGCGCCGTCTTCGCCGTTCGCGTCGTTGTGCTTGCGGTTGTAGGAGACCAGGTCGGTCAGGGTGAAGCCGTCGTGGCAGGTGACGAAGTTGATAGAGGCGACCGGCCGGCGGCCGCTCGTCTCGTACAGGTCGCTCGACCCGGTCAGCCTGGAGGCGAACTCGGCCAGCGTGTAGGGCTGGCCGCGCCAGAAGTCCCGGACGGTGTCCCGGTACTTGCCGTTCCACTCGCTCCACAGCGGCGGGAAGTTGCCCACCTGGTAGCCGCCCTCGCCCACATCCCAGGGCTCCGCGATGAGCTTGACCTGTGACACCACCGGATCCTGCTGGACCAGGTCGAAGAACGCCGACAGCCGGTCCACGTCGTGCAGTTCCCGGGCCAGCGCGGACGCGAGGTCGAACCGGAACCCGTCCACGTGCATTTCCAGGATCCAGTAGCGCAGCGAGTCCAGGATCAGCTGCAGCGCGTGCGGGTGCCGGACGTTCAGGCTGTTCCCGCAGCCCGTGTAGTCCACGTAATAGCGCGGGTCGTCGTCGCGGAGCCGGTAATAGGCGGCGTTGTCGATGCCGCGGAACGACAGCGTCGGGCCCCGGTGGTCGGACTCGGCCGTGTGGTTGTACACGACGTCGAGAATCACCTCGATCCCGGCCGCGTGCAGCGCCTTGACCATCGCCTTGAACTCGCCGACCTGCCCGCCGCGCTGCTGCGACGACGAGTACGCCTTGTGCGGGGCGAGGAACCCGATCGTGTTGTAGCCCCAGTAGTTGGTCAGCCCGCGGGCCTGCAGGTTGTGCTCGGGCACGAACTGGTGCACCGGCATCAGCTCGACCGCGGTCACGCCCAGCCGGGTCAGGTGCTCGATGACCGAGGGATGGGCCAGCCCGGCGTAGGTGCCGCGCTGATCGGCGGGCACGTCCGGGTGGCGCAGGGTCAGGCCGCGGACATGCGCCTCGTAGATGACCGTCTCGTGGTACGGGGTGCGCGGGGCCCGGTCGTCTCCCCAGTCGAAGAACGGGTTGATGACCACGTTCGCCGGCATGTACGGCGCGCTGTCCACGGTGTTGATCGCGGACGGGTCCGCGAAACGGTAGCTGAACACCGCCTCGTTCCAGTGGACGTCGCCGTTGATGGCCTTGCCGTAGGGGTCGAGCAGCAGCTTCGCCGCGTTGCAGCGGTGCCCGCGGGCCGGGTCGTAGGGGCCGTGCACCCGGTACCCGTACCGCTGGCCGGGGGCCACATCCGGCAGGTAGCCGTGCCAGACGAACGCGTCGACCTCGGTCAGCGCGATGCGCGTCTCGTGATGGGCAGGCTCGTCGCCGTTGAGCAGGCACAATTCAACCTGCTCGGCAGCTTCGGAGAACAACGCGAAGTTCGTTCCCGTGCCATCCCACGTTGCTCCGAGCGGATAGGGAGCTCCAGGCCAAACGCGCACCAGCCGACCCTACCCGTGTACCGGCGTGGCCCGGCCCAGGATCTCGTTCAGCGCCAGCCCGTCAGGGAGCGTCCCGAACGGCACCCCGGGCCCGGGTGGCGCGCCCGGCCCCAGGCGGGAGGCGCAGAACGCGTCCGCGACCGGGCCGGGGGCGTGCCGGACCAGCAGCGCCGCCTGGAGGGCGACGGTGATCATCCCGGCCAGGCGGCGGGCTCGCGAACTGCGCCTCGGGGCCGGTCCGGGCGGCCAGTTTCCGCAGCTCCTGGTTCAGCCCGCTGACCGCCGTGTCGAGCCGGGGGTCCCCGCCCGCGGCCAGGTCCAGCTCGGCCGCCAGGGCCTCAGCCGCTCCCTGCTGGCGCTGCAGGGCCCGGAGCAGGTCCAGGGCGGTTACGTTGCCGGAGCCCTCCCAGATCGAGTTCAGGGGCGCCTCGCGGTACAGCCGGGGCATTCCTGACTCCTCCACGTAGCCGTTGCCGCCGAGGCACTCCAGTGCCTCGGCGGCGTGCAGCGGCGCGCGCTTGCAGATCCAGTGCTTGGCGGCGGGCAGCGCGACCCGGAGCAGGTCCGCCTCGGCCGCGTCCCCGCGGGCGGCCCGGTCGGCCGCACCCGCGAGCCGCAGCGCCAGCGTGGTCGCGGCCTCCGATTCCAGCACGAGGTCGGCCAGCACGGAGGTCATGAGCGGCTGCGAGATCAGGCTCGCGCCGAAGGCACGCCGGTGCGTCGCGTAGTGCACGGCCGTGACGCAGCCCAGGCGCATCCCCGCCGCGCTGCCCAGCACGCAGTCCAGACGGGTCGCGCTGACCATCTCGATGATGGTCGGCACGCCCCGGCCGGCCTCGCCGACCTGCCAGGCCAGCGCGGCGTCGAACTCGACCTCGGCGGAGGCGTTGGACCGGTTGCCCAGCTTGTCCTTGAGCCGCTGCAGCCGGACGGCGTTGCGGGTCCCGTCCGGCAGCACCCGGGGGAGGAGGAAGCAGGTCAGCCCGGCCGGGGCCTGGGCCAGGACCAGGAACAGGTCGCTCATGGGCGCGGAGCAGAACCACTTGTGCCCGGTGAGCAGGTGGGCGCCGGGCCCGGCCGCGGGCACCGGCTCCGCCCGGGTGGTGTTCGCGCGCACATCCGAGCCGCCCTGCTTCTCGGTCATGGCCATCCCGGCCAGCAGGCCCGCCTTGCCCTCCGGCGGGCGCAGCCCGGGATCGTACTCCCGGGCGGTGAGCAGTGGCCCGAACCGGCGGGCCAGCTCGGGGGCGTGGCGCAGCGGCGGGACGGCCGCGTAGGTCATCGAGACCGGGCAGCTGTGCCCCGCCTCGGCCTGCGACCACACGAAGAACCTGGCCGCCCGGGCGACGTGCGCGCCGGGGGCGGGATCGGCCCACGGCGCCGCGTGCAGCCCGTGGCTGACCGCGGTGCCCAGCAGGACGTGCCAGGACGGGTGGAACTCGACCTCGTCGATCCGGTGGCCCCGCGCGTCATGGGTCCTCAGCACCGGCGGGTGCTCGTTGGCCAGCCGGGCGTGCTCCTGGGTCTCCCGGGTGCCGGCCAGCTCACCGAGCTCGTGCAGGCTGTCCCCGGCCCACCCCGCGCCTTCCCGGGCGGCCGCGGCCAGCAGCGCGGGATCGTCCGCGACATCGTAGCCAGCCAGCAGCGGGACCTGGTTGAGCACATCGTGGGTCAGGTGCGGCCCGGCGGCGGCTTGCCCCGTGGTGGTCGGCCCGGTGGCGGCCGGCCCGTGGCGGCCGGCCCGTGGTGGCCTGTCCCGTGGTGGTCGGCCCCGTGGTAGCCGGCAGAGACGTCATGATGGTGACACTACTGCGCTTGTTACCACCCGGAAACCCGTCACCATGCGGGCGCTTTACCGTACCAATACCTGGGCGTCACGTCGCTGGGCGGCGGCCCCGCGGCGTTCCAGCCGGCCCGCCGCAGCCTGCTCGTAACGGTCGAGCAGCACGTCGGCTACGTCCTCCGCGGCCCCGAGCGGTGCCGAGACGGCCACCGCCCCCGCCGCCAGGGCCGTGCCGCGGATCCGGTCGGCGAACAGGCCGGGGGCGAGCAGGTAGGTCGCGACGACGACCCGCCGCGCCCCGCCGCGGAGCAGGTCCGTCACGGCCTCCGCCGGGGTGGGCGAGGCGGCGGAGGCATACGCCGGCCGGACCTCGGCCCAGCCGCGGGCCGCCTGCCAGCCGGAGGCCATCCGGGCGATCGCCTCATTCGCCGCCGGGTGGCTCGACCCGGCGGAGGCGAGGACCACCGCCGTGCCGGCCGGGTCGTCCGCCGGATCGTGGCCTGCTTCGGTGAGGCGCCGTTCCAGGGCGCGCACCAGCCCGGGATGCGGGCCCAGCGGCTCCCCGTAGCGGATCCGGAGGCCGGGCAGGCCGGCCGTGGCCTCGGCGAGCAGCCCGGGGATATCCGTCCCGCTGTGGAACGCCGCGGTGAGCAGGAGTGGCAGCACCACCACGTCACGATCCCCGCCGTCCTGGCCGGCCAGCGCGCTGAGGACCTGCAGCGGCGCGGGCGGCGCGTGGCCCAGGAAGGCCCCGCGGGCCTCGAGCCCGGCCAGCCCCCGCGCGCTGGCCCGGGTCCGGGCCAGCGCGAGCAGGCCGGCGACCGTCGCCCCGGCCCGCGGGTCCCTGCTGCCGTGCGCGATCGCGACCAGAGACGGGGTCAGGAGGTGTGGATGCCGCATTCGGTCTTGCCCGTTCCCGTCCACCGGCCGCTGCGCGGGTCCGCCCCGGGGGCCACCTTCATCGTGCAGGTGGCGCAGCCGATGGAGGGATACCCGTCGTACACGAGCGGGTTCACCAGCACGCCGTTCTCGGCGATGTAGGTGTCTACCTGCTCCTGCGTCCAGGCCACGATGGGGTTGACCTTCACCATCTGCCGCCGGGCGTCCCACTGGACGGCCCTGGTGTCGCTGCGGGCGTTCGTCTCCTCCCGCCGCACCCCGGTGATCCAGGCGTCGTACGGGTCGAGGGCCCGCTCCAGCGGCACGACCTTGCGGAAGTAGCAGCACAGGTCGGGGTTGCGCCCGTAGAGCCGGGGCCCGAGCTCGGCGTCCTGCTCGGCCACGGTCCGGGACGGGGTCACGTTGACCACGTTGACCGGGTAGACGGCGGACACGGCGTCCCGGGTGCCGATGGTTTCCGGGAAGTGGTACCCGGTGTCCAGGAAGATCACATCCAGCCCGCTCTTGACCTTCGAGGCGAGATGGATGATCACCGCGTCGGTCATGGACGACGTGATGCAGATACGGGACCCGAACGTGTCCACCGCCCAGCGGACGATCTCTTCCGCGGGCGCGTCGGCGAGTTCCTCCGCCGCCTGGGCTGCGAGCCTCTCCATGCGGATTGGTTCCTCCCGAGCTTCAGGATCGGAGACTTCAGGGACTGCCTGACCAGGGTAGGTGCGCTTTGTCACGCTGGTGCTCACAGGATCACTCCCGTTCCAGCAAATCGTAGCTGGAAGGACCGGATGCAGCTGCGACACCGCCAGCCGCCGTCCTGTTCCTGTGGTTCTAGATCTTCTTCGCCACAATAAGGGCAGTAGAAAGGGATTGCACGTTCTGTCCCTGATGTGTGGAATGTCATGCGAAGTCCTCCTCGGTGGCCCGGCTGGCCCAGGCGGCGAAGGTCTCGTCCGCCTCCCGGCCGTCCTGGAAGCGCCGCAGGACCCGCTCCAGGTAGTCGGGCAGGTCCTCCGCCGTGGTCTTGAGCCCCCTGATCTTCCGGCCGAAGCCTGAGCTCTCGCCGTCGCCGCCGGCCAGGCTGCCCCCCAGGTGGATCTGGAATCCCTCGGTCTGCCGGCCGTCTGGCCCGGTGACCAGCGATCCCTTGAGCCCGATGTCGGCCGTCTGGATCCGGGCGCAGGAGTTCGGGCACCCGTTCACGTTGATCGTCACCGGCTCGGTGAAGCCGGGGAGGCGGCGCTCGAGTTCGGCGATGGCCTGGGTGGCCCGCGCCTTGGTCTCCACGATGGCCAGCTTGCAGAACTCAATGCCGGTGCAGGCCATCGTGTGCCGCCGGAACACGCTCGGCGTGGCGGGCAGATCCGCTGCGTCGAGTTCCGCCGTGAGCCCGGCCACGTTCTCCTCGGGCACGTCGAGGATGACCATCTTCTGCTCGGTCGTGGTCCGGACCCGCCCGCTGCCGTACCGGGCGGCCAGGTCGGCGACCCGGGCCAGGGAGCTGCCCGACACCCGGCCGACCCGGGGCGCGAACCCCACGTAGTACCGGCCGTCCCGCTGCCGGTGCACGCCGACGTGGTCACGCCGGCCATTGCTGGGCGGGGGCGGCGGGGCGCCGTCCGGCAGCGCGTAACCCAGGTACTCCTTCTCCAGCACCTCGCGGAATTTCTCCGGGCCCCAGTCGGCGATGAGGAACTTCAGCCGCGCGCGGTGCCGCAGCCGGCGGTAGCCGTAGTCACGGAAGACCGAGGTGATCGCGGCCCACACCTCGGGGACCTGCTCGGGGTGGATGAACGCGCCGAGGCGCTTGGCGATCATGGGGTTGGTGGACAGCCCGCCACCGACCCACAGGTCGTAGCCGGGCTCGCCATCCGGGCCGACCACGCCCACGAAGGCCACGTCGTTGATCTCGTGCACGGTGCACTGCGCGGTGCACCCGCTCATCACCGACTTGTACTTGCGGGGAAGGTTGGAGAAGGCGGGGTCGCCCACGTAGCGGTCGGTGGTCTCGGTGATCTGCGGGGTCGCGTCGATCACCTCGTCCGCGTCGATCCCGGCCAGCGGGCAGCCCAGCACCACCCGGGGGGTGTCGCCGCAGGCTTCGGTGGTGGACAGGCCGACCGCCTCGAGGGCCTCCCAGATTGCCGGGACGTCCTCGATCCTGATCCAGTGCAGCTGAACGTTCTGCCGGTCGGTGAGATCGGCGGTGTCCCGGGCGTACCGCTCGGAGATATCGGCGACCGTCCGCAGCTGGTCGTTGCTCAGCTGGCCGCCGTCGATGCGGATGCGCAGCATGAAGTAGCGGTCATCGAGCTCCTCGGGCTCGAGCGTGGCGGTCCTGCCGCCGTCGATGCCCGGCCGGCGCTGCGTGTACAGGCCGTACCAGCGGAACCGTCCCCGCAGGTCGGCCGGGTCGATGGAGTCGAAACCCTGCCGTGAGTAGACGTCGATGATCCGCTGGCGGACGTTGAGCCCGTCGTCGTTCTTCTTGTTTTCCTCGTTCTTGTTCAGCGGCTCGCGGTATCCGAGCGCCCACTGGCCTTGGCCTCGGTGACGGTGGGCTGACGGCATCTGGCGCGTCCCTTCTTGTCCTGCTCGGTCGGGCCCGCTGCTGCGGGTCTGGCTGGGGCGGGACGCGCGACGCGACAGGCAGCCTCAGGCTGCACCGGTTCATCCTGCTGACCAGGCGGCTTAGCTGGTTCGCGATTCAGGCTCGCGGGAGGCAGGCCGCCAGGGCTGCAGATGCCGGCCGCGGCACACGCCCACGATCGGGGCAGTGGTCAGCGGCCGAGTCGACACGCAGCGCTGCGCACCCGGAGCAGGTCAACATGCCTGCGGGCGACGAGGAGGGGATCTGCAGCGCTCACCATACGAGGATCACACGCGAGGGCACGGCATGTCGAGACAACTTCGCGTTCCGAAGTAAATCGTTGGCCCGGCTGCCTGGCGGCCGGGGCGCTCAGCGTGCCCACGCATGGTGCCAACCCCACGCCGGCCGCGCCTATTCCGCCCGGGCGCGCCGGGTCAGCCCCGCTCCGCTGAGCCCCGGTCTGGCCAGCCCGGTCTGGCCAGCCCCGGTCCGGTCAGCCCCGGGTCCGGTCAGCCCTGCCGCACCCAGCTGAGCGAGCGCGCGCCCCGCCGCGGCTCCGGCAGCGCCGAGAGGGGCAGGTGCTGGCAATCGCACCAGGTGCCCCCCGGGCAGTCCTCATGGTGCTGGCGGCGGCAGGGTAGGCAGACCATGGACATAGTGTGGCCGGCCGCGGCGTCCGCCGCGGCCGGCCAGTGTGCTCGGTGTCACTTGTTACGCGGGTTACCTGGGGAACCCGGTCAGGATCAGCCCGGTCAGGCCGCGTTAGCGCGGCGCATCCGGCGGCGGCGCTCGGAAGCCCGCTCGTCCTCGTTCAGGCCGCCCCACGTGCCGTACTTCTCCGGCCGCGAAATCGCGTAATCCAGGCACTCGGTGCGCACCGGGCAGCTGGCGCAGAGCGCCTTGGCCTTCCGCTCCCTGATGTCGCGCTCCGGCTGACGTTCGCCGTCGGGGCCGAAGAAGAGCACGACATCCGTGCCGCGGCACGCGGCGGCATCTTGCCAGCCCCAGTTCGGCCGGGGAGGCAGGGTAACCTGCCGCCGTACCTCAGACATGACTCAATCTCCTCAACAAGCTCAGTGTGTGTTCCGCGTCCAGCCGACCCTCTTGTTCCGTCGGACATCTGGTTCGCCATGTGCGGCTTTTGCCCCGTCACAGGTATCCAACGCACTGCATCACCTGCGTGTTCCCGGGACCCGGGCAGCCTCAAGGCGCCCGTGACCGCCACGGGAGTAGCTAGAGGAGCAACCCTGCCGGATGAGCAGCGGCAACCGGGTGCCGCCCGCTCTGACACAACCAGTCCTGTCCACCGGACCGATGATCAATGATGCCATCCGCAAGGCCTGTTTCGCAGGCCGGATCGCGAATCCGCGGCAGAGATGTTGGGCCCGGCCGCGCGGGCCGGCCGCAGGGGCATACCCCCAGCATGGAAGCGGTACCGCCCGCCCCGGCTCCTATCATAGTGCCGGGTTAATTGGACAAACCCGTGAGTTCAGCGCCACCATGGGCTCCATGTCAGCGTCGGACGCAGCCCCGTTGCCCCGGCTCGGCGAGGTGTTCTTCGACGTACGAGGCGACTCCCGCAGCATGCGGCTGAGCTGGTACGCCGACACGGGCGTGGCGGTCTTCAGCATCTGGCAGGGCGGTACCTGCACCGGCACATTCCGCCTGCCCATGGACGATCTGGCCCGGATGATCGAGGCGCTGCACCGGGGCCCCCAGGGCCAGCGGGCCGGGCGCCGGGAGGCACCGGGCGAGGCCGGGCCTGAGGGGCCCGCGGGCCGGTCCCCGGCCGGGGGCGGCCCGGCGGGCCGCAGTCCCGGGGAAGGCCAGGCCACGGTCGCCATGCGGATGCCTGCCGGGTCAGGCGCGCCGCCGGGCCAGCGCCCGGATGGGCCGCGCCCGGAGCCGGGCTACCCGGCCGGGGCGCCTGGCGACTACGGGACGGGCCCGGGCCGGGCCTACCGCGGGGACTCCGGCGGCTACCCGGTGGACCCGCTCGACCCGGCCTACCCGGTGCCCGGCGGCCGGTACCAGGACGAGCCGTCAACGGGCTCATACCGCGGCCCGGCCCAGGAATACGACACTGGCACGGGATATCCCGCGGACCCCGATTACCAGGACGGGCCAGGCCCCGGCGACTACCGGCGGGGCGCGGCGACCGGCTACCCGGATGTGCCCGCCACCGGCGACTACGGCGCGGCCCAGTCGGGCAGCCACCGCCGTGACCCCGGCGACTTTCCCGGCGAGCCCCGTCAGTCCCGCTACCCCGCAGATCCGGCCGGGGCGGAATACCGCGATGACGACGACCACGGCGCGTACCACGACCCCGGATACCCGGACGTGCCGGGCACCGGTGACTACCGCACCGCGCAGTCCGGCAGCCACCGCCGCCCGGCGGGCGGCTACCCGGGTGACCCCTCTTTCCACCCTTATTCCGGCCAGGCGGGCATTGCGGATTATCCCGGCGAAGCGCCCGCCGACGACTCCGGGGCTTATCCGGCCGGCCCGGACTATGGCGAGAGCTCCGAGTGGGATGACACAGCCGACCACTCCGTCGAGGACTATGGCAGTGAGCCCGAGGAATCCTTCCCCTATGGGCCCCCGCCCGGCAATCACGACCGCCGGGAACGGGGACGCTATCCCGGCCGTCATTGACCGATAGCCGCCCCTGCCCCGGGGCGGCGCCCCGGGACCCGGGCCCGGCCGGGCATCACCGCCCCGAATGGCGGTCTCCCTGGTTGCTGCTCTGCCCCTGTTTGGGTGTCGTTATGGTTGGGGCGCCCGTGGCGGGATATATTTGCCACCAGAGGAAGGGGGGCCTCAAGTGGCACAGAAGGTTTCCGTCACTTTTGCCTGTGACTACGACCAGAAACTGATTCCTGAGGGCCAGCATCACGCACGCCGGTTCAGCCTGGATGGCCGGGACTATGAGATCGACCTGTGCGCCAAGCACAGCCAAAAGTTTGACGACGTGGTTGGCCGTTACGCGGAGCACGCGCGCCGGGCGTCTGCCCGGGCGGGCCGGACCAAGCGCCGGACGACGGCTCACCGGCAGCACAGCGCCGCCATCCGGAGCTGGGCCAAGGAAAGCGGCATCGAGGTCAGCGACCGGGGCCGCATCCCGGCCGATGTCGTGGCCAGTTACGAGACGAACCACCACTGAGTGAAACCAGCACTGAGTGAAACCAGCACTGAGCCGGGGCATCATGGCGATCCGTACGGCGGCATGCCGTACGGCGGGTCGTCATGAGCCGGTTTGGCTGGCTCGCGGGCCGGTATCGGTTCCGCGGGCACCGGCTCTGACGCCCCGGGCCGGGGCCGCGCGATGGGGCCCACCGCGGCCGCGAGCACCTGGGAATTGGGCAGATGCAGCGTGCCGTCCTCCGTGTCCAGGCGCAAGTAGGTAATGCCTATCTCAGCCACCAGCCCATCGGTCACGCCACCCAGGGCCCCGGATTTGAGCCGGATAAAATCCCCGACGTTGAAGGGCCGCGACAGCAGCAGCACGAGGCCGGCGAAAACGTTGGACAGGGTCTGCTGGCCGGCGATGCCGAGCAGGATCGTGGTCACCGCCCCGCCGACGAGGAGTTGCCCGATCGGGACCTTCATCAGCCCCACGCCCAGGATGAGGATCGTCACTCCGCCGATGAGCAGGATGGCGTAACGCACCACCGCCGCGTGCGACGCGCCAACGAGTGGGGACAGGACCTGCCGGGCCTTTCCGGCCAGGCCGACCACGGCCACCGTGCCGAAGAGGAAGAACGCCGCGATGCATCCCGCGGCCACAATCTTGTAGACGTAATGGCCGTTGCCGGTCCAGTCCTTGAAAGCCGTGTCGGCAGTACTGGCCACGGCGCCCGCGATGACGGCCAGCACCGCCGAGATGATGGCCCGCCAGGGCTGGGTGTGCACCCTGGCCTTGGCCACCTGCTCGTTCACCTTGGCCACGTGCTCGGCGAGGTCGAGTTGCCGTTTCTCGTGCAGATCCACGCGCACAATCCTGCCCGGGCCGGGAAACGCGTGATCCCGGGGGGCCTGTTTCGGCCCCCCGGGATCAGCTGACTGCGTACCCGCTCAGCCCGGGCCTGCCCGGCCCGGGCTGGCTGAGTCCGGGCTCAGACGCGCGGGGCGACCAGTGGCCGGCCGACGGGGACGCGGAAGCGGCCGCCCATCCCGTTGGCGACGCCCGCCGCCGAGGCATACCAGGCGCACACCGCGGTGAGCACGCCGATGTACCCGCCGAACTTGACCGTGCCGCTGCTGCCCGAGAGGTTGCCGATGAACAGGATGACCTCGGTGGCCTCCAGGGTGAGGAAC
Source organism: uncultured Actinomycetes bacterium (assembly GCA_963713815.1). Lineage (GTDB taxonomy): Bacteria > Actinomycetota > Actinomycetes > Streptosporangiales > Streptosporangiaceae > RYN-230. The sequence continues at coordinate 59,296 of CAVQNH010000029.1, read as the reverse complement.
ACGGCGAAGATGGCCGCGTTCACCTGCGTGCTCCAGATCAGCATGTAGGTGTTGAAGATGGCGAAGGCCAGCAGGATCCAGCCGACGTCCTTGCCGAACTCGTGCGCCAGCAGGGGGTGGGCCAGCAGCGAATTGCCCACGAGCACGAAGTAAAGGCCGAGACCGATCCAGAAGCCGCCGTAACTGGCGAACGCGGTGGCGCCGAAAACATTGCGGTTGCGGAACTCCCACATGCCGGCCAGCAACTGGCCCAGGCCGCCGTAGGCGAACGCGTACCCGAGCCAGGCGAGGCCGCTCGCCGAGGTCATCCAGCCGGCGTTGAACGCCGACAGCAGGAACGTGGTCAGGGCGAAGGCAGCCAGTCCCAGCGGTGCGGGGTCAGCTATCCCGGTCCCCACAGCGGCCACAGGAGCTGCTGGAGCTGCAGGTAGGTCATCGTTGACGCTCAAGTGATTCCTCCTGATGAGGCGGTGCGGTGCCCGGCCACCGGCAGGTAACCCGGAGGGCCGGGCGGTGCGTGGGTTGACTGAAGATCCCGGCGGCAACGACAGGGCAGGCTGGCGTGCCCGGCGCCCGGGCCGTAGCGGGTGTCCCCCGAACGGGAGAGAAAACCCGGACAAAACCGACCATCTAGGGACCTTCTTCCATCTTCACAGGCGGCTCAGCAGAACCACACGGAAGATCTGCCCTGAGCGTAACGCTGGATTCCTGCTTGGGGGAGACCCAGGTTTTTGCTTACGCTGGCGCGACTGTGCCGCCAGTTTGGCTGCGGGCCAATACCCCGCTCAGTCCGGTGCGGGTGGCCAGGACGTAGATCCGGTCCTGCGGGGCGATCACGTAGTCGGGACGCGGCGACCAGTCGACGCCGTCGCCCGCGGTGCGCTGCACCGCGATGACCCGTACCTCGCCGCCGCGGTGGACGTCCTCGCACCGGCTGCCCGGCCAGCTCGGACCCGGCGCTGACCCTCACGTCCGCGATGAGCAGCACGTGCCGGCCGACCGGGATGGTCCGCAGCACCTGGTGCTCCAGCATGGCGGCGGCGAAGGCCGGGGCGGCCAGGGAGGGGACGCTCCGCGAGATCGCATTCCCGACCGTCTTCTGCACCCGCCCGGCCAGGTCGTCGTCGGACAGCCGCAGGACCAGGCGCACGTCGGCGGCCAGGGCCCGGGCGTGCAGCGCCGTTTCCAGGTTCACGATGTCGCTGTTGGTCACCGAGACCAGGGCCTGGCTGGTGCGGATGCCCGCGGCCCGCAGGGTCTCCTCACGGGTGGTTTCACCGATCACCACACGCAGCCCCAGCTGGCGGGCCAGGCTGATGCCGGCCGCGTTCTCGTCCCGGTCCACGCAGACCACGTCGACACCCAGGTCGTGCAGCTGGCCGGCGATGCGGGTGCCGACGTTGCCCAGCCCGGCCACGATGACATGGCCGCTCAGTGGCCGTTCCTTGCCGCGCACTGACCCGGTGAGCCTGGCCCCGACGACGGCTGCGGTGACCACCGGCAGGAACGCCATCCCGTCAAAGGTGAGCATGAACTGGGCGACCTTCTCCGGGGCGCCCAGCCGGGAATTGGTGAGCGCCGCGCCCGCCGCGTCGAGGAAGGTCAGGTACAGCGCGTTGCCGGGGGAGTAGCCGCCGGCGGTGGCGAGCAGCACGAAACCGGCCACCAGGACGCCGAACAGGGCCAGGAACACGAACCCCAGCTTGTACCCGAAGAGGAGCCGGGGCAGGTCCGCAACGGCCCGCAGGGGCCGCCGGCGCTGCCTGGTCAGCGGATTGCGCGGGGTGCCGTCGGCCACGGCGAGCACCAGGTCAGCCTGGTCCTGGCCGGGAGGGAGCAGCCGGGGGACGCCGGGTGCCCCCGTCGTGTCCAGCCCGCAGATGAGGTTCGCGGCGCCGGCCTCGCCCTGGCGGGCCACGAACAGGGTGCGGCCAGCCAGCCGGACATGGCTCGGAGCGGGCTCTCCCAGCGCGGCGGCGACGAACGAGGGCGCGGCCATCGACGAGCTGGACAGCACCGCGCAGTCCGGGAAGAAACTCCGCATCCGCTCACCCAGCCCGGTGTTGAAGATGCGCATGACGAGCCTGAGGCCCGGGCTGACGTCCTGGGCGCGGAGCGCGGCGTGGAAGTTGGCCAGGTCGTCGCGCCCCATCAGGGCGATCGCCCGGGCGGACCGGGCCCCAGCGTCCGCGAAGGCGCTGCCATCCAGCTCCGGCCGCTCGATGACCCGGACGCCCGGCAACCGGGCGATCAGCGGGCCGTGACCGCGCCCCCGGGCGCTGAGCAGCACCGTTACCCGCTCACCGTAGTTGGTGGTGAGCTCCTCGACGACCCGGTAGGCCAGCGCGTCGTCCCCGCACACGATCAGGTGGTTCCGGTCCTGGGCAAGTCGGCGGGGCACCGGGGGCACGGCGAGATCTAACCATAGCGGGGCGCACTTGACCATGCGGGCACGCGGCGGGCGGCCCCGGCACCCGGCCGGCGGCGCCGGATCCCGGCCGCCGCAGGCAATCCGGTCACCCGGCCGGGGTCCGGTGCGACCGGTCCGGGGTATCCTCCGGATGAAAGGGGCGAATGGCGGACAGGGGCTCGGGGAGGTCCGGAGATGACGGAAGACGGCGGTATCCGCGCCTCGGACGCCGACCGGGAACACGTTGTCGAGATCTTGCGTGAGGCGTACAGCGCCGGACGGCTGACCCTGGACGAGTTCGACGAGCGGACCACGGTCGCGTTCACCGCGAAGACCTGGGGCGGGCTCCGTGAGCTCACCCGTGACCTGCCTCAGCAAGCCAGGCTGGAGATTCCCCGGCCGGCACCCCAGGCTCAAGCCGGCCGGGGACAAGGCGCTGCCGGTGTCACCGCCACCCCCGCGCCGCCATCTCAGCCCGATGCTGCCCATCCTGGTCATCTGGCTCGGGATCGCGCTCACCGCCCGGGAACCCCTCGCCTTCATCCCGGTGCTGGTCATCTTGTTCACGCTGCTCAGGCTGGCCGCCAGGCCGTCCCGGGGCGGCCGGCCAGGGCCGGATCGGCGGCCCGGTGAGCATGACCCGGGCTCCGGCGACGAGACCGGCCGCTACCCCGACTGAGGACACCGGCCCGGGACAGCTCAGGGTGAGGCGAGGCGGCTCAGCTGCGGCGGGAGCTGGCTGGCCGCGCTGCGGTCGAGCAGGAAAAGCGTGCGCTGCTGGCCGCGTGCTCCGGCGGCCGGGACCTGGACCGGGCCGGCGTCGGACAGCGCCAGGCGGACCGCCCCGGCCTTTTCCTCGCCGGCCGCGAGTATCCACACCTCGCGGGCCCGCCGGATAGCGGGCAGCGTCATGCTGATCCTGGTGGGCGGCGGCTTGGGCGCGCCGCGGACCGCGACGACCGGCCGCTCGTCGTAGAGCGCCGGCATGCCGGGGAAGAGCGAGGCCACGTGGCCTTCCGGCCCGATCCCGAGCATCAGCACGTCGAAGGCAGGCACCGGGCCATGGTCCTGCGGCTGGGCCGCCCGCCGGAGTTCGTCCGCATACCGCGCGGCCGCCGCCTCCGGGTCGTTGCCGTCCGGCCCGTCCGAGGCCGGCATCCGGTGCACCCGGGCGGGGTCCGCGTCCACCCGGCTGAGCAGGGCCTGGTCCGCCTGTTCCTCGTTACGCTCGGGATCGCCGGACGGCAGGAAGCGCTCGTCGCCCCACCAGATGTCCAGCCGCTGCCAGTCCACCGCGCCGAGCGCCGGCGCGGCGGCCAGCTCGGCCAGTACCGCGGTCCCGATGCCGCCGCCCGTCAGTACCAGGTCCGCCGTGCCTGAGCTCGCCTGGGCGTCCACCAGCCTGGTCACCAGCCGGGCCGCCGCCGCCTTGGCCAGCAGGCTGGCGTCGTGGTGGACGAGGACCTCCGGCGTGCTCACCGCGCTTTGTCTTTGCGGGACGTGTCCGCGCTCGCGGCGGCCCGCTTGCGGCTGGTGCCGCCGTTGGGCTTGACCTGGGCCGGTGCTGGGACGAAGGGGGCGATGGTCTCCGCGTACACCTCATCCGGGTCCAGCCGGCGCAGCTCCTCGGACAGCAGTTCCGCGGTGTCCCGGCGGTGCAGCGCCACCCTGCGCTCGGGCTCGCCGGGCCGGCGCAGCAACGCCAGCCGGCCATCCGGGCGGGTCAGCGTCATCTCCCCGTCACTGGTGTCGAAGATGACCGCGGTGACCCCGGGGCCGCCGGACACCCGGTTCTCGAATGGGACGCCGAGCCGCACGGACAGCCAGGACGCGATCAGCTCCGCGCTCGGGTTCTCCCGCTCGGCCTCGACCCGGCCGCCGCGGATCGCGCCGTGCGGCTGGTCCAGCGTGGCCGCCAGCAGCGACCGCCAGGGCGTCGCCCGGGTCCAGCTCAGGTCGGTGTCCCCGGGCTTGTAGTGCGACGCCAGGCTGGCCAGGCACTCGTGCGGCGTGCCGGCCGCGGCGGCGTCGGTGATCCGGCGCTGCGCGAGCGCGCCGAGCGGGCGGCTGGAGGGGATATCCGGGGGAGTCCCGGGCCACCAGGTCACTACCGGCGTATCCGGCATCAGCAGCGGGGTGACCACCGAGTCGGCGTGCTCACCGAGCGCGCCGTACATCCGCAGCAGCACGACCTCACCCGGCCCGGACTCGCCGACGCGGATCTCCGCGTCGAGCCGGGACCCGGCCTCCGGCCGCCGGGTGATCACCGCGAGCACCCGCATCGGGTGCTCGCGGGCCGCCTCGCTGGCTGACCGGACGGCATCGTACTGCGCCGCCTCGTCCGTCACGATGACCAGCGTCAGGACCATCCCGCTGGCCGGACCGCCGAGCCGCTGCCGGGCCTGCCGGATCGCCTCGTGAATCCGGTCAGTGGTCGTCTCGGCCAGATCGATCATCATCGGAGGCAGTCCTTTGCGCTCAAAGCCGTCTCCAGGCCCGCCCGTCGCGGGCCATCAGGGCATCCGCGGAGGGCGGGCCGGCCGAGCCGGCGGGGTAGGGTTCCGGCTTGCCGTGCTCAGCCCAGAATTCCTCGATCGGGTCGAGGACCATCCACGACAGCTCTACTTCCCGGTGCCGCGGGAACAGCGGCGGGTCACCGATCAGCACGTCGAGCAGCAGCCGCTCGTAGGCCTCGGGGCTGCTCTCGGTGAACGACTCGCCGTAGGCGAAGTCCATGTTCACGTCGCGTACTTCCATCGCCGAGCCGGGGACCTTGGATCCGAATCTGACCGTCACCCCCTCATCCGGCTGGACCCGGATGACCAGGGCATTCTGCCCGAGCTCCTCGGTGTCGGTGGCCGCGAACGGCAGGTGGGGGGCGCGCTGGAACAGCAGCGCGATCTCCGACATCCGGCGCGGCAGCCGCTTCCCGGTCCGGAGGTAGAACGGGACACCCGCCCACCGCCTGGTCTCCACCCCGAGCTTCACCGCGGCGTAGGTCTCGGTGTGTGAGTCGGGCGCGATGCCCTCTTCCTCGAGGTAGCCCCGCACCGGGAGTCCGCCCTGCCAGCCCGCGGTGTACTGCCCGCGGGCCGTCTCCAGGCCCAGGTCCTCGGGCAGCGCGACCGCGGACAGGACCTTCTCCTTCTCAGCCCGCAGCGAGTCCGCGTCGAACGAGACGGGCTCCTCCATCGCGGTCAGCGCCAGCAGTTGCATCAGGTGGTTCTGGATCACGTCCCGGGCCGCGCCGATGCCGTCGTAGTACCCGGCCCGGCCGCCGATGCCGATGTCCTCGGCCATGGTGATCTGGACATGGTCCACGTAGCCGCGGTTCCAGATCGGCTCGTACAGCTCGTTGGCGAAGCGCAGGGCCAGGATGTTCTGGACAGTTTCCTTGCCCAGGTAGTGGTCGATGCGGAACACCGACTCGGGCGGGAACACGGCGCTGAGCGTCTCGTTCAGCTCGCGGGCACTGGCCAGGTCATGACCGAACGGCTTCTCGATCACCACCCGGCGCCACGGCCGTGGCCGGCCGGGGGGCGGCTGCGGCGGGGTGGACAGGCCGGACCGCTTCAGCTGCTTGACCACCACGGGGAAGAACTTCGGCGGGACCGACAGGTAGAACGCGTAGTTCCCGCCGGTGCCGCGCTCGCGGTCCAGCTCGCTCACGCACTCCGCGAGCCGGTCGAACGCCTCGTCCTCGGTGAACTCACCGGACACGAACCTGATGCCCTCGGACACCTGCTGCCAGACCGTGTCCCGGAACGGGGTCCGCGCATGCTCCTTCACCGCCTGGTAGGTGACCTGGGCGAAGTCTTCGTCCTCCCAGTCGCGGCGGGCGAAGCCGACCAGGGAGAAGCCCGGCGGGAGCAGGCCGCGGTTGGCCAGGTCGTAGATGGCCGGCATGAGCTTCTTGCGGGCCAGGTCCCCGGTGACCCCGAAGATGACCAGGACGCACGGGCCCGCCACCCGCGGGATCCGCCGGTCCCGGGGGTCCCGCAGCGGGTTGGCCGCCGCGCCGGAGATGAGCGGCATCAGCCCGGACGGCTGGGCCAGCGCCTCCTGCTCGTCCTGGCTGATGTGCCCGCCCGGGGGCTGCTGGTCCCCGCCCGGGCCGTTCCCGGCCGTCTGGGTCCCGTCCGGGGCCGTGGTCGCCGAATCAGTCATCCTGCGCTCCGTCTGTTGTTGCCTTGCCAGGCGGCCCAGCGGTCAGGGCTTGCCCACCGCGGCCATGTTCGACTCGATCGTGCCGAGGAACTCGTTCCAGGAGGCAGCGAATTTCTCGACGCCCTCTTCCTCGAGCACGCTGACCACGTCGTCGTAGCCGATGCCCAGCCTGGCCAGGTCGGCGAAGACCTGCCGGGACTGCTCATAGGTGCCGTGGATCGTGTCCCCGCGCAGCTTGGCATGATCCGCCGTGGCCCGCAGCGTCGATTCCGGCATGGTGTTGACCGTGTCGGGCGCGACCAGGTCGACCACGTACATGGTGTCGTCGAAGGCCGGGTCCTTGGTGCTGGTCGAGGCCCACAGCGGACGCTGCACCTTGGCTCCGGCATCCTTCAGGGCCTGCCAGCGCGGGGTGGCGATCCGCTGCTCGTACAGCTCGTAGGCGAGCCGGGCGTTGGCGATCGCGGCCTTGCCGCGCAGGGCGGCCGCCTCGGGGGTGCCGATCTTGTCGAGCCTGCGGTCCACCTCGGTGTCCACCCGGCTGACGAAGAAGGACGCCACCGAGGCCAGCGTGGAGATGTCCCGGCCCGCCTGCAGCGCCTGCTCCAGGCCGGCCATGAACGCGTCGATGACCTGGCCGTACCGTTCCAGGGAGAAGATCAGCGTGACGTTGACGCTGATCCCCTCGGCCAGGGCCGCGGTGATCGCGGGCAGGCCCTCGACGGTGGCCGGGATCTTGATGAACAGGTTGGGCCGGTCCACCATCCACCACAGCCCCCGGGCCTCGGCGATCGTCTTCGCCGTGTCCTTGGCGATCCGCGGGTTGACCTCGATGGAGACCCGGCCGTCCACGCCGCCGGTGATGTCGTACACCGGCCGGAACACGTCGCAGCCCCAGCGGATGTCGTAGGTGGCGATCAGCCGGGCCGCCTCCTCGATCTGCACGCCGCGGACCGCCAGATCCTTGAGCTGCTCATCGTAGGCGTCGCCGTGGGCCACGGCGCTGGCGAAGATGGTCGGGTTGGACGTCACGCCGGTCACGGCCCAGTCCCGGATCAGCTCGGCCAGGTTGCCGGTCCTCAGCCGCTCCCGGCTGATGTCGTCGAGCCAGATGGATACGCCGGCCCCCGTCAGCTCGCGGAGGACCGGGTGAGACGGCTGTGGGATTGGCTGGGAGGTCATGAATCCTCGCTTCTCGTGTTCGCGCCCGCCGCGGTGCCCAGCCGAGCCAGGCTGGAGCGCGCGGCTGCTGCCACGTGCCCTGCGGTGAACCCGAACTCCTCGTACAGCTTCATGTAGGAAGCGGATGCCCCGAAGTGCTCCAGGCTGACGCACTCGCCGAAGTCACCGGTGAACACGTGCCAGGGCTGCGCGACGCCGGCTTCAACGCTGACGCGCGCCCGGATGCCCGGGGGCAGTACTTCCTCCTGATAGGAAGCATCCTGGGCGGTAAACCATTCCACGCACGGCATGGAAACAACTCGTGTCGAGATGCCCTCATCCTGGAGAATGTCCCGTGCCGCGAGCGCGATCTGCAGTTCGCTGCCCGTCGCCATCAGGATCACCGTCGGCTCACCGCCCGCCCCTTCGGCGAGGATGTACCCGCCACGGGCTGCCCCATCCGCGCTGGCCAGGCCTTTGCCCTCGGAACGGTCCAGGACGGGCAGATTCTGCCGGCTCAGGCACAGCCCGGCCGGGCGGTCGGTGTGCTCCAGCACGGTCCGCCAGGCCACGCTGGTCTCGTTCGCGTCGCCCGGCCGGACCACATCGAGCCCGGGGATGGCCCGCAGCGCGGCCAGGTGCTCGACCGGCTGGTGGGTGGGCCCGTCCTCGCCCAGCCCGATCGAGTCGTGCGTCCACACGTAGGTCACCGGCAGCCCCATCAGCGCGGCCAGCCGGACAGCCGGCCGCATGTAGTCGCTGAAGACCAGGAACGTGCCGCCGTAGGGCCGGGTGAGGCCGTCCAGCACGATGCCGTTGAGGATCGACCCCATCGCGTGCTCGCGGATCCCGAAGTGCAGGGTGCGGCCGTACACGTTGCCGGGGAACATCTCGGTCTGGTGCTCGGCCGGGATGAACGACGGCTCGCCCTTCATCGTCGTGTTGTTGCTGCCCGCGAGGTCGGCCGAGCCGCCCCACAGTTCGGGCAGCACCGGGGCCAGGGCGTTCAGTACCGCCTCCGACGCCTTGCGGGTAGCCATGCCCTTCTGGTCCGGGGGGAAGGCGGGCAGCGCCCTGGCCCACCCGTCCGGCAGCCGCCGGGCCCGGAGGCGTTCCAGCAGGGCGGCCCGCTCCGAGTTGGCCCGGGCCCACGCGTTGAAGGTCTCGTCCCACTCGGCGTGCAGCCGCTTGCCCCGCTCAGCCACCTTCCTGGCCTGCTCGACCAGTGCTTCCTCGCCCGGGAACGTCACCGTGGGGTCGAAGCCGAGGACTTCCTTGGTGGCGGCGACCTCGTCCTCGCCGAGGGCGGCACCGTGCGCCGCCCCGGTGTTCTGGGCGTGCGGGGCCGGCCAGGCGATGACCGTCCGGAGCGCGATGAGGGAGGGCTTGTCGGTGCGGGCCCGGGCGGCCTGCAGCGCCTGGTACAGCCCGGCCGGGTCCTCGTGGTAGCCGGTGGGCCTGCGCCAGTCCAGCCGCTGCACGTGCCAGCCGTAGGCCTCGTAGCGGGCGGCCACGTCCTCGGACTTGGCGATCTGCGTGTTGTCCTCGATCGAAATCTGGTTGTCGTCGTAGAGCACGATCAGGTTGCCCAGGTCCTGGTGGGCGGCCAGCGAGGATGCCTCGTGGCTGATGCCCTCCTCGATGTCGCCGTCCGACACGAACACGTAGACGTGATGGTCGAACGGGCTGGTCCCCTCGGGCGCGTCCGGGTCGAGCAGGCCCCGCTCCCGGCGGGCAGCCATCGCCATGCCGACGGCGTTGGCCAGGCCCTGGCCGAGCGGGCCGGTGGTGGTCTCCACGCCCGGGGTGAGGCCGTGCTCCGGGTGGCCCGGGGTCAGGCTGCCCCACTCCCGGTAGCGCTTCAGGTCGTCGAGCGACAGCCCGTACCCGGAGAGGTACAGCTGGATGTACAGGGTCAGGCTGGAATGACCGCAGGACAGCACGAAACGGTCCCGGCCGAGCCAGTTCGGGTCGGAGGGGTCGTGGCGGAGCACGTTCTGGTACAGCAGGTAGGCCGCCGGGGCCAGGCTCATGGCGGTGCCGGGGTGACCCGAGCCTGCTTTCTGCACCGCATCCATGGCCAGGACCCGGACCAGGTCCACGGCGCGCCGGTCGGCATCGGTCCACTCCAGGGTGGCCGGGCCTGCAGCCTGGGTATCTGATGTGCTGCTCACCGCGGGATCAGGGCTCCTCTCGTGGCCTCCGCCCGGGCCTCCCCTCGGCCAGGCACTCGAAACCCTATCCCCAGTTTCGCCTCCTTCCCGGACCGACCCCGCGGTCCGGAAGGACTGCGTGACCGCCGTGCTCAGGGCCACGGGATTATCGCGGTGGTTGCCGGTACGCTCCCTGCCATGGCGACCCCGATGCCCGGCTTCGACCCGCGGGCGGTGATCGAGGGCCGGCCTCCAGGCAGGCCGCGGACCGGGCTGATCCTGGGCATCATCGCCGCCATCGGCTGCGGGATCGTGGTCCTCGGCGCGGACGCCCTGCAGAGCGTGGACGCCGCCGGGCACAGCGTCGCGCCGTTTCTCATCGCACTGCCGTTCGCCCTGCTCCCGGTGCCCTTCCTGGTCGGCTGCGTGCTGCTGCTCGACCGGCTGGAACCCGAGCCGCGGGCCAACCTGGTGCTCGCCTTCGCCTGGGGGGCCGGGGTCGCCGCGCTGCTCGCGGCGGTCATCAACACCGCCGGGCTGGTCTTCGTCACCCAGCCGGCCCTCGGCAACAGCACCGGCGAGTACGTGTCCGCCACGTTCGGGGCCCCGGTGGTGGAGGAGAGCCTCAAGGGACTCATCCTGATCATCCTGCTCTGGCGGCGCCGCCAGGAACTGGACGGCCCCACCGACGGCATCATCTACGCGGCCATGGTCGGCCTCGGCTTCGCCATGATGGAGAACATCGGGTACTACATCGGTGCCCTGGTCCGGCCGGAGGTCGGCGGGGTCAAGCTGCTCGGCGCCACGTTCGTGCTGCGCGGCGTGCTCTCCCCGCTCGCGCACCCCATTTTCACCTCCATGACCGGCCTCGGGGTGGCGTACGCGGCCACCCACCGGCACGCCCGGTGGGCGGTGCCGCTGGGGCTCCTGGGTGCCATGGTGCTGCACGGGACGTGGAACGGGCTGACCGCCTTCGGCCTGCACGGGCTGGCCATCGCGTACGCCATCCTGGCCTGCGTGCTGGGCATCCTGGCCGGGGTGATCGTCGCGGACCGGCGCCGGATCGTGCGCCTCATCTGGCGGTTCCTGCCCGTGTACGAGGCCATCGGCGTGGTCACCGAGGCGGACCTGCGGATGCTCAGCACACTGCGCGAGCGGCGGGCCGCCCGGCTATGGGCCCGCCGGACCGGGGGCCGCGCCGCGGCCCGGGCCATGGAGGACTACCAGCTGGCCGCCACCGAGCTGGCGCTGGTCCACCTGCGGGCCCAGCGCCAGATCATTGCCCCGGCCCAGTTCGAGCAGCGGCGGCGGGACCTGCTGCGGCTGATGGCCATGGCCCGCGGCGCGTTTTTCCAGCGCCAGCCGGAGCCGCCGCAGCCCCCGTGGGCGCCGGGCGGCGCGTCAGGGTTCGGCCGGCACCGGCAGGGTCCGGCCCACGCTCCCTAGTCCCGTGGCCGGCGCGTCGGTGGTGGACATGAGGGGGCCCCGGTCCCGGGTGGCGAACATCAGCCGCAGCGCGGCGATCCAGATCAGCACGGACCCGCTGACATGCACCCAGACCAGCCCGGCCGGGAGGCCGCTGAAGTACTGGGCGTAGCCGATTACCCCCTGCAGCCCGACCAGGCCGAGCAGCAGCCAGCCCAGCCTCCGCACCCGCCGTGGCGCGCCGGTCAGCTGCAGGCACACCGCCAGCACGGCCACCAGGGTGCCCAGCATCCAGCCGATGTCCGCGTGCAGCTGGGTCACGCCCTCCAGCGGCAGGTGGTAGCGGGGCACGTAGGCCGGCCCGCCGCCGGCGTGCGGGACGAACGTCGACCCGGCCAGCGGCCCGGTGCCGGTGACCACGGTGCCGGCCGCCAGCATCAGCGCCACCACGGGCACGAGGGCCACCGAGAGGACCCGGAGGTCCGCGCGGACCAGCCGGGTCGCCGGCCCGTCCCCCTCAGCGCAGCGCGACCAGAGCGTCACGGCCAGCGCCAGGATCGCGCTGGACAGCAGGAAGTGGAGGGAGACCGCGGCCGGGTTGAGGTCGGTGAGCACCACGATCCCGCCCAGCACCGCCTGGGCCACGACGCCGAGGGGCTGGGCGGCGGCCAGCCAGACGATGACGCGCCGCCGGGTTCCGGCCGGGCGGAACCGCCAGGCGGTGACCAGGACGAGCACCGCGACGACCATGAGCACGAACGTCAGCATCCGGTTGGTGAACTCGATGTAGGTGTGGACCATCGGGTCGCCCTGGCTGTGTGCTGCGACCAGGCTGCTGGAGGTGCAGTCCGGCCAGTCGGGGCAGCCGAGGCCGGACGCGCTCAGCCGGACGGCGGCGCCGGTCATGATGATCCCGGCGTTCGCCGCCACCCCGGCCAGGGCGACCCGGCGCATCGACGTGGGCGTGGGAAACAGGAACGGGGCAGCCCAGGCCCGGGCGCGGCGCCGGGTCACGCCGGCGGCGGGGGCAGGCTCGGTGGCGTCCGGGCTGAGGTCGGCTGGCACGGACCCATCGTAGGAGCGCGGTGTCCGGTCCGCACCCAGCGGCCCTCCCAGCCGGCCGGGTTACCCCGCCGACAGGGCCGCGCCGGCGGAGGCCACCGTGACGCACCCGATGGCGGCCCACTCCGGCCAGGCTGAGGCTCTGGCCGAGCATGACCAGTCCGACCAGGGCGGCGACCGCGGGCTCCAGGCTCATCCAGATGCCGAACACCTTGGCCGGGACCCGGCGCAGGGTCTCCAGTTCCAGCGAGTACGGGATGATCGAGGACAGCAACCCGATGGCCGCCCCGGTGGCGAGCACCCCCGGGCCGCAGCAGGGAGCGTCCGCCCGCCGCCAGGCCCGCCGGGGTCACGGCCAGTGCGGCGACGATCATGGCCACGGTCAGCCCGGACGACCCGGGGAACCGGCGCCCGGTGGCCGCGCTGAGCAGGATGTAGATGGCCCACGAGGCCGCCGCGGCCAGCGCGAACAGCAGCCCGGCCAGGTCCAGGCCACCCACCGTGGGCCCGGCCAGGGCTGGCGCCCGCGCCGGGTCTGAGTACGGGACGCGCCGGCCGCCGTGCCGCCTGCCCGGCTGAGCAGCGCGACCCCGGCGCCGCCAGCGCGACCCAGGCCAGGTCGAGGGCACGCCGGGTCGCCGCCACGGCCACCGCGAGCGGCCCGAGGAACTCCACCGTCACCGCGACGCCCAGCGGGATGCGGGCGAACGCCTGGTAGATGGAGTAGTTCATGACGGCCAGGGTGAGCCCGAAGGCCACTACCACGGCCGCGTCGGCCCAGGCCCGCCGCCGGACCAGCCCGGTGATCTCCCGGCGCAGCCCCCGGGCTCCCAGCACCGCGAGCAGCAGGGCGGCCGACCACAGCCGCAGCCCGGTCACCGCGGCCGGGGATACCTGGCTGAACAGCCGGGCGGCCAGGCCCGCCCCGACCTGCACGCAAACTATGCCGGTCAGCACGAGCACCGCCGGCGGCGTGGCCCCGAGGGCGGCCTCCGCCCTGGCCTGGGTCGGCGCCGCTATTCCCAGCGGAACACCCGCGCGGTCACGCTGATCGCGAGCGCGGCCCAGACCAGCAGCACGACCAGGTCCCGCACGGGCAGCCCGCCGGCGTGCTGCAGCACCGAGTGGAGTCCGTCGGACAGCGCCCCGGACGGCAGCAGCCGCAGCAGCGGCTGGACCCCCGCCGGGAACTTGCTCAGCGGGAAGATCACCCCGCCGACGCCGAGCAGCACCAGGTAGACCAGGTTGGCCGCGGCCAGCGTGGCCTCCGCCCGCAGGGTGCCCGCCAGCAGCAGGGCCAGCCCGCTGAACGCGGCGGTCCCGGCCAGCAGCAGCAGCACGACCCAGGCGGCGGCAGCCGGGCGGGCGTCCGGCCGCCAGCCGAGGGCCAGGCCCACCGCGAGGATCACGACGGCCTGGCCGAGCTCGACGACAAGCACGGCGGAGGTCTTCGCGGCGATCAGGCCGTCCCGCCCCAGCGGGGTGGAGCCGAGCCGCTTGAGCACGCCGTAGCGCCGCTCGAATCCGGTCGCGATGGCCTGGCTGGTGAAGGCGGTGGACATCACCGCCAGGGCCAGGATGCCCGGGACCAGGAAGTCGATCCGGGGCCCGGAGCCGGTCTTGATCAGCGGTTCCAGGCTGAACCCGGCCAGCAGGGCCACCGGGATGATCAGGGTGAGCAGCAGCTGCTCGCCGTTGCGGGCCAGCATGCGAAGCTCCAGGCCGGCCTGCGCGGCGATCATCCGGGGCCGTGGCGCGCTCCCGGGGTCCGGGACAGGCCAGCTGGCGGCCGGGTCCGCGGTGCGGGCCGGCAGTACCCCTCCGCTCACGAGCGGAGCTCCCTTCCGGTCAGCTCGAGGAACACGTCCTCCAGGGTGCGGCTCTCGATGCGCAGGTCCTGGGCCAGCACGCCGTGCTCGGCGCACCAGGCGGTCACCGCGGCGAGGAGTTGCGGGTCCACCCGGTCGTGCACCTCCACGATGTAGTGCCCGGCCGGGGACTCCTTGGCCGCGCTGCCCGGCGGCAGGGCGGCCATCAGCGCGTCGGTGTCCAGCCCCGGCTCGGCCCGGAACCGCAGCTGCCCGGCGGTCCCGGTCAGGTCGGCGGGCGTGCCCTCGGCCACCACCTGCCCGTGGTCGACCACGGCGACCTGATCGGCCAGCCGCTGGGCCTCATCCATGTTGTGCGTGGTCAGGATGACCGCCGCGCCGGCCGCGCGCAGGCTGCTGATGAGTTCCCAGGTGGCCAGCCGCGCCTGCGGGTCCAGTCCCGCCGTGGGCTCGTCCAGGAACACGAGCTCCGGGCGGCCGATCACCGCGGCGGCCAGGGCGAGCCGCTGCTGCTGGCCGCCCGACATCCGCCGGAACGAGGTGCGCAGGCTGCCGCGGACAGGCCCAGCCGGTCCAGCAGCATGGCCGGGTCGAGCGGGTGGGCGTAGAACGCGGCCACCACGCGCAGGTACTCGGCCGGCCGCGCGGCCGGGGGGATCCCGCCGGACTGCAGCATCACGCCCACCCGCGGGCGCAGCTGCCGCGCGTCACGGTCCGGATCGAGGCCCAGGACCCGGACCACGCCATCGTCGGGCCGCCGGTAGCCCTCGCAGATCTCGATCGTGGTGGTCTTCCCGGCGCCGTTGGGGCCGAGGATGGCGGTCACGGCCGCCCTCCCGGCCCGCAGCGAGAGCCCGTTCACCGCGGTGACCCGGCCATATCTCTTGACCAGGCTGGTGATCTCGACTGCGAGTCCGGTACTCACGCACGCGAGTCTAGAGGCCGTGGCGCGCCTCCTCGGCCGGCGGGCTAGCCAGGGAGGGCCAGCCCGCGGGCGGCCAGCGCGGCATCGATCAGCGCCTCGAACAGCCGCGGGTCGTCCCCGGCCTCCGGGTGCCACTGCACCGCGAGCAGGAAGCCGGTCCCGTCCCCGGCCTCCCGGTCAGGCTCCGCCGCCTCGATCGTGCCGTCGTCCGCCCAGGCGGTCGCGATCAGCCCGTCGCCGAGCCGGCCGATGGCCTGATGATGCGAGGTGGGCACGGCCGCGCGCACCCAGCCGTCCGGCTCCGGCGGGCCGAGGATCCGGCCGGCCGCGCTGTCCGCCGCGATCCGCACCGGATGCGAGGCGTACGTTCCCGGCGCGGAACCGTGGTCGTGGTGGCCCACCTCGTCCGGCAGGTGCTGGCGGAGCGTCCCGCCGCGGGACACGTTGACGATCTGCAGCCCCCGGCAGATCGCCAGGACCGGCAGGCCGGCCGCCAGTGCCGCGGCCAGCAGGGCCCGCTCGGCCCGGTCCCGGCCGGGGTACACGCGCTCGGCCAGCGGGTGGGGCGCCGCGCCGTAAGCGGCCGGGTCGATGTCCCCGCCCCCGGACAGCACCAGGGCGTCGAGCCGGCTGACCGCTTCCTCGATCCCGGGCACCGGGGGGAGGAGGACCGGGACGCCCCCGGCCGCGGCCACCGCCTCGGGATAGTCCATGGGCAGCAGCGCCGCGGGCCGGTCCCACGGCCCCCAGCGGGCGGGTTCCCCGTACGCGCTGATGCCGACGTGCGGGGCCGCCGGGCGGGAACTCATAGCGGCGTCACGTACGCGCCGGAGATCCCGCCGTCCACCAGGAAGTTGGCGGCGGTGATGAACGACGCGTCGTCGCTGGCCAGGAACGCGACGGCGGCGGCGATCTCCTCCGCCTCGGCGAACCGGCCCATCGGCACGTGCACCAGCCGCCGGGCCGCCCGCTCCGGGTCCTTGGCGAACAGCTCGCGCAGCAGCGGCGTGTTCACCGGGCCCGGGGACAGCGCGTTGACCCGGATGCCCTCCCGGGCGAACTGCACACCGAGTTCCCTGGTCATGGCCAGCACCCCGCCCTTGGACGCGGTGTAGGAGATCTGCGAGGTGGCCGCGCCCAGCGTGGCCACGAACGACGCGGTGTTGATGACCGACCCGCCGGGGCCGCCCGCCGCCACCTGGCGCTGCATGTGCGGGATCACGTACTTGCAGCACAGGTAGACGGAGGTCAGGTTGGCCTCCTGGACGCGCCGCCAGGCGTCGAGGCCGGTAGTCAGTATCGAATCGTCGTCCGGTGGCGAGATACCGGCGTTATTGAACGCAATGTGGACCGCCCCGTAGGCGTCCACCACCTGCTGGTACATCTCGCGGACCGCGTCGGGGTCGGTCACGTCGGCGTGCACGAACAGGCCGCCGGCCTCATCGGCGGCGCGCTTGCCGGCCGCCTCGTCCACGTCGACGGCCACGACCGTGGCTCCCTCGGCGGCCAGCCGGCGCAGGCTGGCCAGCCCGATGCCGCTGCCCGCGCCGGTGATCACGGCGATTCGGTCCTGCAGGCGCTGCATGTGCGTGCCCTGTCCTTCCTCTGTGCTGATCCGGGCGTACCCGGGCCGGCGGGCTGTGCTAGTCCGTCGCGATGAACACGTTCTTGACTTCGGTGAACGCGTCCAGCGCGTCCGGCCCGAGCTCGCGGCCCAGCCCCGACTGCTTGAACCCGCCGAACGGGGTCCAGTACCGGACCGAGGCGTGCGAGTTCACCGACAGGTTGCCGGTCTCCACCGCCCGGGCCACCCGCAGCGCCCGCCCGATGTTCCCGGTCCAGATGGACCCGGACAGCCCGTACGGGGTGTCGTTCGCGACCGCGATGGCCTCCGCCTCGTCCTCGACCGGGACGACGGCCACGACGGGCCCGAACACCTCCTCGGTGAACGCGGGGTCGTCCGCGGCCACCGGGGCGAGGACGGTGGGCGGGAACCAGAAACCCGGGCCCGCCGGGGCGCTGCCGCGGAACGCCACCGGGGCGTCCGCCGGGACGTACGAGGCGACCCGGGCGCGGTGCTCGGCCGTGATCAGCGGGCCCATCTCGGTGGCGGAGTCCGCGGGATCTCCCACTACCACGCCCTTCACCGCCGGCTCCAGGAGCTCCATGAACCGGTCGAACACACTGCGCTGGACCAGGATCCGGGACCGTGCGCAGCAGTCCTGCCCGGCGTTGTCGAACACGGCGTACGGCGCGGTGGCCGCCGCCCGTTCCAGGTCGGCGTCGGCGAACACGATATTGGCGCTCTTGCCGCCCAGTTCCAGGGTGACCCGCTTCACCTGCCGGGCGCAGTCGGCCATCAGCTTGCTGCCCACCTCGGTCGACCCGGTGAAGACGATCTTGCGGACCAGTTCGTGGTCCACCAGCCGCTGGCCCACGACCGACCCCTTGCCCGGCAGCACCTGGAAGACGCCTTCGGGCAGGCCGGCCTCCAGGGCCAGCTCGCCGATCCGGATCGCGGTAAGCGGGGTGCGCTCCGCGGGCTTGGCGATCACGGGGTTCCCGGCGGCCAGGGCGGGCGCCAGCCCCCAGCCCAGGATCGGCATGGGGAAGTTCCACGGCACGATCAGCCCGACGATGCCGACCGGCTCCTTGAACGTGACGTCCAGGCCGCCCGGCACCGGGATCTGCTGGCCGGTGAGCCGCTCCGGGGCGGCAGAGTAGTAGCGCAGCACGTCGCGGACGTTGCCCGCCTCCCAGCGGGCCTGGCCGACCGGGTGGCCCGAGCAGGCCACCTCCAGCTGGGCGAGCTCCTCGAGGTGGCTGTCCACCACCTCGGCGAAGCGGCGCAGCAGCATGGCCCGGTCGCCCGGGGTCACCGCCCGCCAGGCGGCCTGCGCCGCGGCCGCCCGGGCGATGGCCTCGTCAGCCTGCTCCGCCGAGCACGACGGCACCGCGGCCACCGTCTCCTCGGTGGCCGGGTTCACAACCGTGAACGTAGACATGCCTGCTCCAGCCTCCTCGCTCGCGTGGCCGTACCCTGGCCCGTGGTTCCGGCCCGGCTACATCCGCTCGAAGCCGCGCTGCAGTTCCCAGTCGGTGACCGCGGCGTCGAACGCCGTGATCTCCACCCGGGCCGCGTTGGCATAGTGCTCCACCACATCGCTGCCGAACGCCTCACGGGCCAGCTCACTCTTGAGCCACAGATCCAGCGCGTCGCGCAGCGTGGAGGGCACCCGGCTGCCCTCGGCCGTGTAGGCGTTCCCCTCGAACGCCTCCTCCAGCGGCAGCTCCCGGTCCACGCCGTGCAGCCCGGCGGCGATCATGGCCGCGACGGCCAGGTACGGGTTCACGTCGCCGCCGGGGACCCGGTTCTCCACCCGCAGCCCGGCGCCGTGGCCGACCAGCCGCATCGCGCAGGTCCGGTTGTCCACGCCCCACCGGACCGCGGTCGGCGCGAAGCTGCCCGGCACGTAGCGCTTGTAGGAGTTGATGTTCGGCGCGTGCCACAGCACCAGCTCGGACAGCATCGCGAGCTGGCCCGCGATGAAGTGCTCGCCGAAGGCGGACAGGCCGTGCGGCCCGTCCCCGGCCATCACCGGGGTGCCGTCGGCCTTACGGACCGACAGGTGAATGTGGCAGGAGTTGCCTTCCCGGGCGTTGGGCTTGGCCATGAACGTGATGCTCATGCCGTCCGCGTCGGCGATCTCCTTGGACCCGGTCTTGTAGATGGAGTGGTTGTCGCACGTGGTCACGGCCTCGGCGTACCGGAAGGCGATCTCGTGCTGGCCCAGGTTGCACTCGCCCTTGGCCGACTCCACCTGCAGGCCCGCCCCGGCCATGCCGTTGCGGAGCTTGCGCAGCAGCGGCTCGATCCGCGCGGTGCCCAGGATCGAGTAGTCGACGTTGTAGGAGTTGGCCGGGGTGAGGCCGCGGTACCCGGCGGCCTGCGCGGCAGTGTAGGAGTCGGCGTAGACCACGAACTCCAGCTCGGTGCCGGCCATGGCCTGCAGGCCGCGCTCGGCGAGCCGGTCGGTCTGGGCCTTCAGGATCTGCCTGGGCGAGGCCACCACGGGTGAGCCGTCGTGCCAGGTGAGGTCGGCGATGACCATCGCGGTGGCTTCCTGCCAGGGCACCCGGCGCAGCGTGCTCATGTCCGGCGCCATCACGAAGTCGCCGTAGCCGGTCTGCCAGGACGACATCGCGTACCCGTCCACGGTGTTCATCTCCACGTCCACCGCGAGCAGGTAGTTGCAGCCCTCGATGACGCTGCCCACCACGTCGTCGAGGAAGAAGTCGGCGGCGAGCCGCTTGCCCTGCAGGCGTCCCTGCATGTCGGTGAAGGCGACGACAACCGTGTCGATATTGCCTTCGCTCACCTCCACGCGGAGCTGCTCGAGGGTGAGCATCCCGCGGCGGCGGGTGTGCGGGGTCGCACCGCGCTGCTTCTCCATGGGCCTCCAGTCCGAGGGTCGGTCTGCCTACGTGCTACCCGGTGCTGCCTGATCCAGTCCGCCGGGCCAGGGGGCACCCCGGCCCGGCGGTGATGAATAGGTGGCGCCGGGGACGCCGCGGCGTCAGCTGGCCAGTTCCTGCTCGATCGCGGCCAGTTCCTCCGCGCTGCCCTGGACCCGCGGGCCGGTGAACCAGTTCCGCGCGGAGGCCAGCCAGTAGATGCCGGCGAAGCCGATCACCGCGACGACGGCGAACACCGCGTAGTTGAACGTGGTCCAGGTGATCGGGCCGACCTGCGGCAGCATGAACAGGATCGTGATGATCACCACCCAGGTCACCGCGATAATGCCGACCGGCTTGCTCCACCGGCCCAGGTGCCAGGGGCCGCGCTGGAAGTTGGTGCCCTGGCGCAGCCGCAGGAAGGTCGGGATCACGTAGGCGATGTAGAGGCCGATGACCGCGATGGAGGTGACCGCCGCGTAGGCGGTGGCGTTCCACAGGTACGGCAGCCCGAGAATGAGGGCACCGGCCGCGGCCAGCCAGATGGCGTTGGTAGGCGTCCTGGTCCGCTTGTTCACCTTGTGCCAGAACCCGGGAGCCCGGCAGGGCGCCGTCCCGGGAGAACGCGTAGATCATCCGGGAGTTGGCGGTGACCGACGACATGCCGCAGAACAGCTGGGCGCCGATCACGACCAGCAGCAGGAACTTGGCCCAGGCCGACCCGGCGGCGTCGATGAAGATCTGCGCGGGCGGCACGCCGATGGCCGAGGTGCGCTCCGCCTCGTAGTGCTGGATGGCGAAGGTGATCCCGATCAGCAGCACCCAGCCCGCGACCAGCGAGACGAGGATCGACATCACGATGCCGCGCGGGCCGCTGCGGGCGGCGCTGTGCGTCTCCTCGGTCATGTGCGCGGAGGCGTCGTAGCCCGTGAACGTGTACTGGGCCAGCAGCAGGCCGATCAGCACGATGTAGATCGGGGAGACGTGCAGCCCGGTGTCGTTGACGAAGTGCCCGAACACGAAGCTGGCCGACTGGTGGTGCGACGGCACGAAGACCAGCACCGCGACGATGAGCAGCACGCCGACGATGTGCCACCACACGCTGACGTCGTTCAGCAGCGCGACCAGCCGGATGCCGAACTGGTTCAGCAGGCCGTGGACCAGCAGCACGATCGCGTAGATCAGGATCGTCACCGAGTGCGCGGTGCTCCAGCCCCACACCAGCGCGCCGAACGCGTTGATGAAGAACGCCGCGCCGAAGTCGATGCCCGCGGTCACCGCGACCTGGCCGAGGAAGTTGAACCAGCCGGTGAACCAGGACCAGGCCGGACCGTGCCGCGGCGCCAGCTTGGCTGACCAGTAGTACAGGCCGCCCGCGGTCGGGTAGCTGGAGCAGACCTCGGCCATGGCCAGGCCGACGAACAGGGTCATGACGCCGACGCCCAGCCAGCCCCAGACGATGACGGCCGGGCCGCCGGTGGCCATGCCGAACCCGTACAGGGTGAGGCAGCCGGACAGGATCGAGATGATCGTGAACGAGACGGCGAAGTTGGAGAACCCGGACATCCGCCGCCGTAGTTCCTGCGCGTAGCCCATCTGGTGCAGGGCTTGCTCGTCCTCGCTGAGCGGTGCCGCTTGCTCGTTGACCGCCATGACTGCTCCTGAATCTGACGGGGCCCGCTGCTGGGCCTGTTAGCTGGGCTTTTGGGGACCGGAAACCGTAGAGGCCGGGAGCGGAGCGAACCCTGATCTGCCACCGGAGAAAGCGAATGGTTTAATATCAGACCATTGATGGATAGTGAGCGGCGGATGTCAAGACCCAGACCCGGATTTCCGCGCCGTACCAGCCGACTTTCCCGGGCCAGGGGCTCGGCCCCGGCCCCGGCGGTGGCCGGCGGTCCTGGCCTGGCCGATGGCGGTCCCGCGGCGGCCGCCGCCGGACCCGGCGGCCCGTCATCCGCCGCAGGCCCGGCCACCCCGGCGGCCGGGGTCGACCTGGCCGCCGTTCTCGGCCCGGTCCGGCTGCAGAACGCGTTCGAGGAGACCGTCGAGCGGCTGCTGGCCGTCATCAAGCTGGGCGTGGTCGGGCCGGGGGAGCGGTTCCCCGCCGAGCGCGAGCTCGCGGCCCTGCTCGGCGTCAGCCGGATCACCCTGCGCGAGGCCATCGGGGACCTCCGGGCCGCGGGGTACGTGGAGTCGCGGCGGGGCCGGTTCGGGGGCACGTTCGTCACCTACACCCCGCCCGCGCCGAGCCACGTGGAGCTGCAGCGGATCGCGGCCGAGGACGCCGACCAGATCAACGACGCGCTGACCTTCCGGATGGCGGTGGAGACCGGCGCGGCCCAGATCCTGGCCCAGCGCGGCGGGCCCGGCGGGGATGCCCGCGGGGCCGCGGCGGAGCGGGTCCGTGAGGTGCTCCGGGCCCGGCTCGCCGCGGTGAACCAGGCGTGCCCCGAGGACTACCGCCGGATGGACACCCTGTTCCACCTGTCCCTCGCGGAGCTCACCGGGTCCAGCCTCCTCGCGGCGGCCTGCGCGGACGCCCGGGTCCGCCTCAATGACCTGCTGAACGCGATCCCGCTGCTGCAGCGGAACATCGACCACACCGCGGTCCAGCACACCGCGATCGTGGAGGCGATCCTCGACGGCGACACGCGGCGGGCCCAGCGGGCCGTGGCCGAGCACCTGGACGGCACCGCCGCCCTGCTCCGCGGCTTCCTCGAGTGACCGTCAGCCAGCGCGCCGCGGGTGAGCGGCGGCCACGATGGCCGACCGCAGCCGCCTGACCGCGTCGCTTCGGGCCCCGGCCAGGGATGGCTGGTCCGTGAGCCCGGCGGCCCGGACGGGCACCTGCCGGGGGAGGCCGGCGAAGGCTGACGAGATGGCCTGCATGACCACCGGGTGGCGGCCCCAGGAGCCGCCGATGATGACCAGCCCGGGGTCCGCGAGCGCGACGATGGCCGCGAGGACCCCGCTGATGGCCTGGCCCAGGGCGTGCCGCGTGCCCGCCGCCTGAGCGTCCTGGCCGGCCACCACGCTGAGCAGGCGGCCGGCGTCGATGGCCGTCGAGCCGGCCTGGCGCAGCCTGAGTTCGCCGAACACCTCGATCAGGCGGGTGGCCTGCCCGTGCGGGCCGACCGTAATAAGGTGCGCGATCTCGCCGGCCAGCCCGGCGTGCCCGCGGCTGACCTCGCCATCGCTGACGATGGCGCAGCCCAGCCCTTCGCCCAGGAAGACATAGGCGAAGTCATCCAGGCGGCCGGCGCCGCCGTGCTCGCGCTCGGCCCGGGCCGCCCAGTTCACGTCATTGTCGACGATGACCGGGCCCTCGACCTGCGGCGCCAGGACCTCGGCCGGATTCAGTTCCCCGAGCAGGAACGGGGAGTCGGAGAGATGGACCAGCCGGCCGCTGCCGCGCTGCACCGGATCGGCGGCGCTCACCACGGCGAGCCGCGCCGCCTGGCCGGCGCCGCGGCGGGCCTGCGCGGCGGCGGCCCGCAGCGCCTCGGCGGCCTGCGCAGGCCGGGCCGGGCGGCTGATGGCCTCCCGGGCGCCCGCCACCGTGTCGCCGAAGGCGTCCACCGACTCCGCCACCACCCCGTCCGGGGCGATGCTGGCCACGAGCGCCGAGCCGATGTTCCCGGCCAGGGCGTAGTACGAGCCGACCCGGCCGCGGCCGCGGCCGCCGGGGGTCCGTTCCCCGGTGTCGAGCAGCAGCCCGGCCGCCGTCAGCCGGCGCACGCTCTCGCCCACCGTCGGCTTCGACAGCCCCGTCCGCGAGGCCAGGTCAGCCCGGGTCAGCCGGCGGGCCTGCATCAGCGCCCGGAGCACGTGCTCGTCGGTCAGCGAACGCAGCAGCTCCAGCGAGGGCTTCGCGGGCGATGCGGCTGACGGGTCGGCCTGGGTCACGGCGCCATTCTAGTCAGGAGTCTTGCCTAGAAAGTGGCAGACGCGTAAAGTCTTCTAGTAAGAAGACGTTACTAGAAGGAGCTGCCGTGTCCGCGCACCCCGCCGCCCTGGCCACCGCGCCACTTCCCCCGCTTCCGCACTGGGAATCGGCGCCGGCCGACCTGCCCGGTGCCATCCGGCAGGTCAAGGCCGCGCTCCGGGCCCGCATCGCCGCCTCGGGCCGCACGGTCGAGGACGTGTTCAGCGTGGCCGAACAGCGGGTCAGCGCCGAGGTGGACGAGATCCTGGCCGCCCGCCAGCGCGGTGAGGCGATCTGGCCGGTCATCGACTACGCCGATATCGAGGCCGGAGCCGTCCCGGCGGACGCGCTGGCCAAGCTGCGCCGGCGCGGGTGCCTCGTGGTCCGCGGGCACTTCGACCATGGCCAGGCCCTGGCCTGGGACAGTGACCTGGTTAATTACGTCGAGAGCAACGCGTTCTTCGAGAATTACCGCGGTCCCGGTGACGACTTCTTCTCCGCCGTGGGCTCCCGGCCGGAGATCTACCCGGTCTACTGGTCCGCTCCCCAGATGCAGGCCCGCCAGAGTGACCGGATGGCCCGGGTGCAGGCGTTCCTCAGCCGCCAGTGGAAGCACGACTCCGAGGGCGCTGCGTGGTTCGACCCGGACCGCGACGCGCTGTACCCGGACCGGATCCGGCGGCGGCCGCCGGGTGCCGACTCGGGCGGGCTCGGGACCCATCTCGACCCCGGCACCCTCGAGCTGTGGATGACCCAGGCGTACCAGAAGGCGTTCCGGCACCTCTTCGACGGGACGGTGGAGCAGTACGACCCGTGGGACGCCGCCTACCGCACCGCCGGGCCGCAGTACCCCGGCACGACCATGTGCTCGGCCTTCCGTACCTTCCAGGGCTGGACCGCCCTGTCGGATATGGACCACGACCAGGGAGTCCTGCACACCGTCCCGATCCCCGCCGCCATGGCCTGCCTCATGCTGCGGCCGCTGCTGGCCGACGTGCCCGAGGACGACATGTGCGGCGTCACGGTCAACCAGGTCTTCCCGGCCAGCGAGAGATGGCACCCGCTCCTCATGCGGGCCCTCAGCGGTATCCCCGACGTCCGGGCGGGCGACTCGGTCTGGTGGCACTGCGACCTGATCCACAGCGTGGCCCCCGTCCGTAACCAGCGGGGATGGGGCAACGTGATGTACATCCCGGCCGCCCCGTGGTGTCCCCGGAACCGCGAGTACTCAGCCAGCGTCCGGGAGGCCTTCCGCACCGGGTCCAGCCCGGCTGATTTTCCCGGAGAGCACTACGAGCGCGGCTGGCCCGACCGGTTCGCGGCCAGCGACCTCAACGCCACCGGACGGCGCGGGCTCGGCCTGGAATGACCGGGGCCGGGCCGGACGGGCACGGCCGGCTCAGCCGCGCTGGCCCACGTACTCCGCGAACACCACGACGTTGCCCAGGTACTGCCCGCTGCGGCGGTCGAACTCCCCGCCGCAGGTGATCAGCCGCAGCGTGGGCCACCGGGTGTACCCGTACACGCCCAGCGACGGGAAGTCCGTCTTCAGGTACAGGCCCGCGCCGTAGACCCGGAACACCGCCGTGCGCCGGTCCGCCAGCGTGACGTCGATCAGGTCGCCGGTGCGCAGCCGGCCCAGGTCGTAGAACACGGCCGGGCCGACCGCCGCCGAATCGACGTGCCCGAAGATCACCGCCGCGCCCGGGGCGCCCGGGGTGGGCCCGGGGTCGTACCAGCTGGTGACGAACGGGGTGGCCAGAGGCGGCACCGCGGGGGAGCCGTCCGGCCGCAGGCCCAGCGCGATGATCTTCGCCCGGACCCGGATGGCCGGGATGGCCAGGGCCAGCGGCACCGAGCGGGCCATCGGCCGCGGCGGGTTGCCGGCCCGGGCCGGGTGCAACACGGCCTGGCGGCCAGGCCGCGATCCCCGCGGGATCCCGCGGGCCGCCCTGCCGCCGGCGGTCCCGCGGCCGGCAGTCCCGCCGCCGGGAGCGCCTCCGAGCGCGGCGGGAACGGCGGCGGCGACCAGCGCAGCGTGTGGCGGCCCGCGAAGGCCAGGGTGATGCCGGCCGCCATCGACGCCGCGATCAGCGCGACGCAGAGCTTGCGCAGGATGCCCACCGCGGGTCGCCCGGGCTGGCCAGGCTCAGGCGCGGGGGCGGAACCGGCGCCGGGTGAGGAGCAGGACCCCCGACACCGCGCCGAGGCCGGCCAGCACGAGGCCGATCGCGGTCAGCCGGTCATCGGTGGCGGTCGCGGTGGTGCCGTCGCCGGTGGCGGGGGCGACACCGGGAACTGCCTTCACGGTGAGCACGGCGCTGGCCGTGACCCCGTTGGAGCAGTCGATGTCGGGCTGGTAGGTGCCCGCCCTGATGCCGGCCGGCAGGGTCACCGTGGCCACGAATTCGTTGGCGTGCGTGCCGGGCTGCATCGGGATGTGCTCGCTCAGCCCCAGCGTGGTGCCGGCCAGGGTCGCCGAGGTGGCCTTCCCGGCGGCGGTCAGCGAACTGCAGTTGACCGCGAACGTGGTGGAGGTGCCCGGCGCGGACGGATTCGGCGTGATGTCCACCGGCGAGGAACCGGCCTGGGCGGGGGAAACGAGCATCAGGACGCAGGCCAGGGCCGGGCCGGTGAGGATGGCCAGGGTCAGCCCGGCCTGGGCCGCGGCTGGCCGGAATGCGCGCATGAACGTCCCCCCGGGTGCGCTAATGGGATAACCCTTAGCGACTAAGCAGATACCCGGCGTGTGCGGCAGGTAACCGCTAAAGGGACTCAGCGGGACACCAGGCGCTCATCAGATCGCCGCATAAGCGGAAATATCAGCGGCCAGCCCGGGTGTTGTCCACCGATGTCGCACCAGCCCGCGGCCCCGGGGACGCCAGCCCGCGGCGCCAGCCGCAGCCCCTGCGGTGCCAGCCCGCGGGGCCAGCCCCGGGCCCCCTGGGGGGTCGGGTAGCGGGCGCGGAAGCATTTACGTCATACTGATGTTGTGAAAACTATGGGACTGGATAGCACGGGATCGGGCACCCAGCGCGGTGCCGGGCTTCCCGCTGCCCAGGCCCAGCCCGCCCAGCCGGCCCAGCCCGCCACGACACCCCATCCGGCGCTGCCGGCCCAGTCTCATGAAGCACGGGCTCATGAAGCACGGGCTCATGAAGCACGGCCCGGATCCGAGCGGAGCACCCGGGCCAGGATCGCCCGGCTCATCCTGGAGAACGGCCCGGTCACCGCGGCCGGCCTGAGCACCAGGCTGAGCCTGACGCCTGCCGCGGTCCGGCGGCACCTGGACAACCTGCTGGCCGACGGGCTGATCGAGACCCGCACGGCCCGCCGCCCGGCCAACCGGGGGCGGGGCCGCCCGGCCAAGCTGTTCGCCATCACCGACGTGGGCCGGAGCGCGTTCGAGCACGCCTACGACGACCTGGCCACCAGCGCGCTGCGTTTCCTGGCCGAGGCGGCCGGCCCGGGCGCGGTCGCCGAGTTCGCCCGCCGTCAGGTCGCCGACCTGGAGCGGCGGTACGGCCCGGTGGTGCAGAGCGCCCCGGCCGCCGGCCGGGTTGCGGCCCTGGCCGAGGCGCTGTCCGCGGACGGCTACGCGGCCTCCGCGAGCGGCGCCCCCGCCGCCGGCACCAGTGCCGATCCGGGCCCGGGCGCCGGCCGGGGCGAGCAACTCTGCCAGCACCACTGCCCGGTGGCGCACGTGGCCGCCGAGTTCCCCCAGCTGTGCGAGGCCGAGACCGAGGCGTTCGCCCGGCTCCTCGGCACCCCCGTGCAGCGCCTGGCCACCATCGCGCATGGCGATGGGATCTGCACGACACATATCACCGCACCAGATCTCCTGAACACCCGCACCGGCTCCCCTGAACACCCGCACCGCTCCATAACCGCACCGCAAATCGGAGGCATCTCCGTATGACCACAACCGCTCACCCCGAACTCGAGGGCCTTGACCGATACAAGTTCGGCTGGGCTGACTCGGACGTGGCGGGCACGGGCGCCCGCCGCGGCCTGTCCGAAGAGGTCGTCCGCAACATCTCGGGCCTGAAGAACGAGCCCGAGTGGATGCTCGACCTGCGGCTGAAGGGCCTGAAGCTGTTCCACCGCAAGCCCATGCCGAACTGGGGGGCAGACCTGTCCGGCATCGACTTCGAGAACATCAAGTACTTCGTCCGGTCCACCGAGAAGCAGGCGGCGACCTGGGACGACCTGCCCGCCGACATCAAGAACACCTACGACAAGCTGGGCATCCCCGAGGCCGAGAAGCAGCGGCTGATCGGCGGGGTCGCGGCCCAGTACGAGTCCGAGGTGGTCTACCACAAGATCCGTGAGGACCTGGAGGAGAAGGGCGTCATCTTCCAGGACACCGACACGGCGCTGCGCGAGCACCCGGAGCTGTTCCAGGAGTACTTCGCCACGGTCATCCCGCCGGGCGACAACAAGTTCGCCTCGCTGAACACGTCCGTGTGGTCCGGCGGCAGCTTCATCTACGTGCCGAAGAACGTGCACGTGGAGATCCCGCTGCAGGCCTACTTCCGGATCAACACCGAGAACATGGGCCAGTTCGAGCGGACGCTGATCATCGTGGACGAGGGTGCCTACGTGCACTACGTCGAGGGCTGCACCGCGCCGATCTACAAGTCCGACTCGCTGCACTCCGCCGTGGTCGAGATCATCGTCAAGGCCGGGGCGCGCTGCCGCTACACCACGATCCAGAACTGGTCCGCCAACGTCTACAACCTGGTCACCAAGCGGGCCGTGTGCAGCGCCGGGGCGACCATGGAGTGGATCGACGGGAACCTCGGGTCCAAGGTCACGATGAAGTACCCGGCCGTCTACCTGATGGGCGAGCACGCCCGGGGCGAGACCCTGTCGGTGGCGTTCGCCGGCGAGGGCCAGCACCAGGACGCGGGGGCCAAGATGGTCCACTGCGCCCCGAACACCTCCTCCAACATCGTGTCCAAGTCGGTGGCCCGCGGCGGCGGCCGGACCTCCTACCGCGGCCTGGTCCAGGTCCAGGAGGGTGCCGGGCACTCCAGGTCCACCGTGAAGTGCGACGCGCTGCTGGTCGACGCGATCAGCCGGTCCGACACCTACCCGTACGTGGACGTCCGCGAGGACGACGTCGAGATGGGCCACGAGGCCAGCGTGTCCAAGATCTCCGAGGACCAGCTGTTCTACCTGATGAGCCGCGGCATGACCGAGGACGAGGCGGCGGCCACCATCGTGCGCGGCTTCATCGAGCCGATCGCCCGTGAGCTGCCCATGGAGTACGCGCTCGAGCTGAACCGGCTGATCGAGCTCCAGATGGAGGGGGCGGTCGGCTGATGGCAGGGCTTCAGGGGGCGGTGGAGTCCGCCGCCCCGGTTTCACGGCTGCACGAGCACCGCTCGGCGGACCTGGCTGATTTCCCGGTGCCGAGCGGCCGCGAGGAGGAGTGGCGGTTCACGCCGCTGCGCCGCCTGCGCGGCCTGCAGGGCGATGCCCCGCTGGCCCAGGGGAAGGTCAGGGTCGAGGTGGACGCCGCACCAGGGGTGTCCGTCGCGCGCCCGCCGCGCGGGGACGCACGGTTCGGGACCGCATTCCTTCCCGCCGACCGGGTCAGCGCCCGGGCGTTCGCGTCGTTCGACGAGGGCACGGTGATCACCGTGCCGCCCGACACCGACGTCAGCGAGCCGACCATCGTGACGGTGCGCGGCGAGGACGCGGGCGGCGCGGCCTTCGGCCACACCGTGGTCGAGGTGGGCCGCCACTCGCGGGCCGTGGTCGTGCTCGATCACGCGGGGCCCGCGACGTACGCGGACAACGTCGAGTTCGTGGTGGGCGACGGGGCCTCGCTGTCGGTGGTCAGCGTGCAGGACTGGGCCGCCGACGCCGTGCACCTGAGCCACCATCAGGCCCGGGTGGGCCGGGACGCGACGTTCCAGCACACCGTGGTCAGCCTGGGCGGCGGCGTGGTCCGGCTGGCCCCCTCGGTCAGCTACGACGGCCCCGGCGGGGACGCGGAACTGCTCGGCCTGTACTTCGCGGACCCGGGGCAGCACCTGGAGCACCGCCTGTTCGTGGACCACAACCAGCCGCACTGCCGCAGCCGGGTCGACTACAAGGGCGCCCTGCAGGGCGACAGCGCGCACTCGGTGTGGATCGGCGACGTGCTGATCCGGCCCGAGGCGATCGCCACCGACACCTACGAGCGGAACCGGAACCTCCTGCTGACCGAGGGGGCCCGGGCCGACTCCGTGCCGAACCTGGAGATCCTGACCGGCGAGGTGGTCGGGGCGGGCCACGCCAGCACCAGCGGGCGGCTCGAAGACGAGCACCTGTTCTACCTGATGGCCCGGGGCATCCCGCGGGACGAGGCGCGCCGCCTGGTCATCCGCGGGTTCTTCGGCCAGCTGATCGCCAAGATCGAGGTGGCCGAGCTGCGGGAGCGGATCACCGCCGCGATCGAGAACGAGCTGGCCCGGCTGCCCGGCCTGCAGGGTGGGCCAGCAGAAGGATCCCCGGCATGAGCGAGACCAACACCTCCGGGAGCACCGGCACCTTCGTCCGGGTCTGCGCGGTGGCCGACCTCCCCGAGCAGGGGGCCATCGGCGTGGAGATCGGCGACGTGCCGGTCGCCGTGGTCCGGGTGGGCGGGGAAGTGTTCGCGCTGCACGACGTCTGCTCGCATGAGGAAGTACCGCTGTCCGAGGGGGACGTCTACGACCACACCGTGGAGTGCTGGCTGCATGGCTCCTGCTTCGACCTGCGCAGCGGCGCCCCCACCGGCCCCCCGGCCACCAAGCCCGTCCCGACGTACCCGGTGAAGGTCGAAGACGGCGACGTGTACGTCGCCGTCCCGGCCACGGCCGGGGCCTAACCAAACCACATGAGCTGGAGATAGAGATAACGATGGCCACTCTGGAAATCCGCGACCTGCACGTCAGCGTGGTGGATGCGGCCGATCAGAGCCGCGAGATCCTGCGCGGCGTCGACCTGACCGTGAAAGACGGCGAGATCCACGCCATCATGGGCCCGAACGGCTCTGGCAAGTCCACGCTGGCCTACGCGATCGCCGGGCACCCCAAATACCGGGTCACCCAGGGCAGCGTGACCCTGGACGGCGAGGACGTGCTGTCCATGAGCGTGGACGCGCGGGCCCGGGCCGGGCTGTTCCTGGCCATGCAGTACCCGGTGGAAGTGCCCGGCGTGACGGTGTCCAACTTCCTGCGCACCGCGGTGACCGCGGTCCGCGGCGAGGCGCCGAAGCTCCGCGTGTTCCTCAAGGAGATGCGCGAGGCCATGGCCGCCCTGTCCATCGAGCCCCAGTTCGCCGAGCGGAACCTGAACGAGGGCTTCTCCGGCGGGGAGAAGAAGCGGCACGAGATCCTGCAGCTCGAGCTGCTCAACCCGAAGTTCGCGATCCTCGACGAGACCGACTCCGGGCTGGACATCGACGCGCTCCGGGTGGTGTCCGAGGGCGTCAACCGGTTCAGCGCCCAGCCCGGGCACGGGGTCCTGCTGATCACCCACTACACGCGGATCCTGCGCTACGTGAAGCCGGACTTCGTGCACGTGTTCGTGGGCGGGCGGATCGTCGACGAAGGCGGCCCCGAGCTGGCCGAGACCCTCGAGGCCGAAGGCTACGAGAAGTGGATCAAGGCGGCCGCCGGAGTTCCCGCATGACCCTGGACGTGGCGCGGATCCGCAAGGATTTCCCGATCCTGGACCGGCAGGTCCGGGACGGGCAGCCACTGGTCTACCTGGACAGCGCCAACACGTCGCAGAAGCCCCGCCAGGTCATCGAGCGGCTGGACGAGTTCTACGAGCGCCACAACGCCAACATCCACCGGGCCAGCCACCAGCTCGGCGAGGAGGCCACCGCCGCGTACGAGGGCGCCCGGATCAAGGCGGCCGGCTTCATCGGCGCCCGGGACGAGACCGAGGTGGTGTTCACCAAGAACATCTCCGAGGGCATCAACCTCGTGGCCTACGCGCTGGGCAACGCCAGTGCTGGCCAATCAGGCGGCCAGTCCGGCGGGACGGGCTCCGCGCGGCTCCGCCTCGGCCCCGGTGACGAGATCGTCATCACCGAGATGGAGCACCACTCCAACATCGTCCCGTGGCAGCTGCTGTGCGAGCGCACCGGCGCCACGCTGCGCTGGTTCGGGGTGACCGACGACGGCCTGCTCGACCTGTCCCAGGCTGATGACCTGATCACGGACCGGACCCGGCTGGTGGCCCTGGCCCACCAGTCCAACGTGCTCGGCACCATCAACCCGGTCCGGGAGATCGCCGACCGGGCGCACGCGGCCGGCGCGCTGGTGCTGGTGGACGCCGCCCAGTCGGTCCCGCATATGCCCGTCGACGTGCAGGAGCTGGGAGCCGACTTCCTGGGTTTCACCAGCCACAAGATGTGCGGCCCGACCGGCATCGGCGTCCTGTGGGGCCGCCGGGAGCTGCTCGAGGAGATGCCGCCGTTCCTCGGCGGCGGCGAGATGATCGAGAGCGTCTGGATGGACCACTCGACGTTCGCCCCCCCGCCGCACAAGTTCGAGGCCGGGACCATGCCGATCGCCGAGGCGGCCGGGCTGGACGCGGCCATGGACTACCTGGCCGACGTGGGCCTGGATGAGGTCCGGGCCCACGAGCAGGACCTGATCGCGTACGCGCTGGACGCACTGGGCACCGTGCCGGGCCTGCGGGTCCTCGGCCCCTCGGACCCGGCCGTCCGCGGCGCGGCGATCTCGTTCACGCTGGAGGACGTGCACCCGCACGACGTCAGCCAGGTGCTCGACGAGCACGGCGTGGCCGTCCGGGCCGGGCACCACTGCGCCTGGCCGCTGCACCGCCGGTACGGCATCCAGGCCAGCACCCGGGCCTCGTTCTACCTGTACAACACGACCGCGGAGGTCGATGCCCTGGTCGACGGGATCAGGCGGGCCCAGCGGTTCTTCGGTGGTGACTGATGCGGCTGGAGTCGCTGTACCAGGAAGTGATCCTGGACCACTACCGGCACCCGCACCACAAGGGCCTGCGGGAGCCGTACGACACCGAGGTGCACCACGTGAACCCGCTGTGCGGGGACGAGGTGACGCTGCGGGTCACGCTCAAGGACGCGACCGGTGAGCCGGTCGTGGCCGACGTGTCCTACGACGCGCTGGGCTGCTCCATCAGCCAGGCCAGCGCGTCGGTCATGAGCGAGCTGATCATCGGGAAGACCGTGCCCGAGGCCATGAGCCTGGCCGAGGAGTTCCTCCGCCTCATGCAGTCCAAGGGCCAGGTGGAGCCCGATGAGGAAATCCTCGGCGACGGCGTGGCGTTCGCCGGAGTAGCGAAGTACCCGGCCCGGATCAAGTGCGCCCTGCTCGGCTGGATGGCCTGGAAGGACGCGACCGCGCAAGCGCTGGAGGAGCAGAAATGACAGACGACACTGGCACTGGCGACACCGAGGCCAGCGGGCCCCTGCTGCAGATCACCGAGGAGACCGAGGACCTGGTCGAGGCCCTCCGCGACGTGGTCGACCCCGAGCTGGGGGTGAACGTGGTCGACCTCGGGCTCATCTACGGGGTGACGCTGGGCGAGGACAAGACGCTGACCATCGACATGACGCTGACCAGCGCGGCCTGCCCGCTCACCGACGTGATCGAGGACCAGGCCCGGTCGGCCCTCGACGGGCTGGTCAGCGACTTCAAGATCAACTGGGTCTGGCTGCCCCCGTGGGGCCCCGACAAGATCACCGACGACGGCCGGGAGCAGCTCCGCGCCCTCGGCTTCAACGTCTGAGCCCGCCACTTCGGGCAGGCCGCGTCCCGCTCCCGCAGGCCGGCCGCCCGCGACGCCCCGCCCGCGCTGAGGCCCCTTCTCCGCAACGGTCCGATCGGCCGGTTCACCCCAGGCCGGCCAGGTCATGCGGCGTGGAGGTCCAGTTCCGGGGCATAGCGGCCTTCCATGGCGGCGACGTTCATGGCGACCCGGTGCGCCAGCGCCCGCTGGGCCGCCGCCCGCTGGCCCGGCCGGCCGCCCCAGGCGCTGAGGGCCGGCCCGGTCAGGGCGCGGCCGAACGCGAACGTCAGCGGCCAGATATGCGGCACTGACTGCATCGCGGCCAGGATCTCGGTCGCCCGCCCGGGATGCTGGCTGTCCCCCGCGAAGGCCACCCCGGCCAGCGTGAGCGGGACACCGGCCAGGGTCCGCACGGTCGCCTCGGCGCTCTCCCCGGCGCTGGCCCGGCGCCCGGACCGCGGTCCCGGCCGCGTCATGGTCGGCTTGAGGATCACAGCCGCCGGGTCCACCTCGTAGTCGCGCAGCTCGCTCATCACCGCCAGCAGCACCAGCGACATCACGGTCTCGCTCCGGGCTGGTGAATCCCGCGCCCCCGGGTGCAGGCCGCCCGCGTCCAGGTGCGGCGCCACCACCGGGACCAGCCCGGCCGCCTGGCAGGCGGCCGCGTACCGCCCCAGGGCCTGCGCATTGGCCCGGACCGCCACCGGCGACGGGGTCCCGGGCCCGATCCGCAGCACGGCCCGCCAGGTCGCGAACACCGCGCCGCGCCGGGCCCACCCCTCCAGCCGCGCGGGGAGTCCGTCCAGGCCTTCGGTGATCGTCTCGCCGCGGGTGCCGGGCAGCGGGTGCCGGCCGGTGCTGGCCCGGACCCCGGTCATCAGGCCGGCCGCGGCGATCGCCTCCGCCAGCGGCGGCCCAGCGGACGAGCACTGGTCCATGCCCTCGGCGTCCAGGATCACCCCGGTGATGCCGGCCCGCAGGCCGGGTGCGGTGATCAGCAGCTCGCGGAAGGCCCGCCGGTTCTCCCAGGTCGGCGGCACCCCGGCGGCCGCCAGCCGCCCGGACATGGCCGCGCCGCCCGGCCCGGTGGCCAGGATCCCCTTGGGGGGTGCCACCAGTGCCGACGCCCGTTCCCCCAGTGCGTCCATCGGCCGACCGTAGGCCGCGGCCCGGGCGGGCACATCCCCCGCAGGTGTGGACCAGGCGGGGAAGCCGCGGCCTGCAGCTCACCCCCGGTCTCCCCGGCTGGGGGGAAGCCGGGCGGAACGGCCCCGCCTAGGGTGGAAAGTCCAGGCCATCCGGACCGGGTTCGCAGGACAGGCCCGCCGGTGCCAGCCCGGCGGCGAGGAGGCGGTCAGCCTGATGCCCGACAAGCTCATGCGGCTGCGCCGGAGCGAGTCGGCGCCGGAAGCGCCCCGGCCCGTCATGCTGGCCATCGCCGGTGACAGCGCCGCGGGCAAGACCACGCTGACCCGGGGCATCGCCGCCGCGCTGGGCGCGGGCCGGGCCACCGCGCTGTGCGTGGACGACTACCACCGCTACGACCGGGCCGAGCGGCGCAGCGTCCCGTTCACCGTGCTCCACCCCGACTGCAACTACATCGACGTGATGGAGCAGCATCTCCAGCTGCTCGCGCTGGGGCGGCCCATCCTCAAGCCGGTCTACGACCACGCGACCGGGCAGCTGGCCCGGCCGGTCCTGGTCGAGCCGCGCGAGTTCGTGATCGTCGAGGGCCTGCTGCCCCTGCACACCAAGCTGTCCCGGGCCTGCTTCGACATCGCCGTCTACCTGGACCCGCCCGAGGACATCCGGCGGGAATGGAAACTCAGGCGGGACTGCGCCGAGCGCGGCTACACCCGTGAGCAGGTGCTCGCCGAGCTGGAGCGGCGCGAGCCGGAATCGGCCGCGTACATCCGGCCCCAGCGGCAGCAGGCCGACATCTCCATCCGGTTCGCCCCGGTCGCCGGGCATCGGAGCCCGACGGCACCCAGCTGTCCGCGGAGATCCTGCTCCGGCCGACCATCCAGCACCCGGAACTGTCCCATGTGCTCCCCGACGATGACCGGCGGACCGTGCACCTCAAGCTGATCCGGGACAGCGACGGCCGCCCGGTGGACGCGCTGCACGTCCACGGCTACGCGCCGCGGGAGGACAGCCGGATCGTGGAGAAGGCGATCTGGGAGCAGCTGTCGTTCGAGCCCGACGCGGCCCCGCCGGACAAGCTGGGGGAGTACGCCGCCGGCAAACGCAGCGAATCCCTGGCCATCGCCCAGCTCCTGCTGCTCTGGCACCTGCTCGAGGCGCGGACGTGACCGCCAAGTGGGTACCTTTCCGGGCATGGACCAGCTGACGTCCGGCCCGATGACCGTGGTGATCGTCGACGATCACCAGATGGTCCTGGACGGCCTGAAGGCCATGCTGGCGTCCTACCGGGATCAGGTCGAGATCGTCGGCGAGTCCAGCGATCCGGGGGAGGCGGTCCGGCTGGCCGGGGAGCTCAAGCCGGACGCGGTGCTGCTCGACGTCCGGCTGCGCGGGGCCAGCGGGCTGGACGTGTGCGCCGAGATCCTCCGCGTCACCCCCGGCTGCAAGGTCGTGTTCCTCACCGTCTACGACGACGAGCAGTACCTCTACCAGGCCCTCCGGGTCGGCGCGGCGGGCTTCCTGCTGAAGCGGATCCGGGGCTCCGAGCTGGTCGACTACCTGCGCCGGATCTTCGACGGCGAGGTCCTGATCGACCCCAGCCTGGCCGGCCGGGTCGCCCTGTCCGCGGCCCGGCTGCGCAGCGGCGAATTCTGGCCGGGCGCCCACCTGGGCCTGACCCAGCGGGAGAGTGAGGTCCTGTCCCTGCTGGTGGCCGGGCTGTCCAACCGGGCCATCGCGATGCGGCTGGTGGTCAGCGAGGAGACGGTCAAGACGCACTCCCGCGGCATCTACCGCAAGCTCAGCGTGTCCGACCGGGCCGGCGCGGTCGCGGTCGCGCTGCGCGAGGGGGTCTTCCATTGATCCCCGGGCCGGGCGCGGGCGACGGCCCGGGCCGGCTCGGGGTCGCCGACGCCGAGCGGGAGGCGCAGCTCCTGTCCAGGGTGGTCGAGACCATCTCGGCCGGGCTGGACCTGGACCGGATCCTGCAGGGCGTCGCCCAGCTGGTCACCGAGACCACCGAGACCGACGTGTGCTTCGTGCACCTGCTGGACGAGCGGGGCCGCAAACTCCAGCTGCGCGGGGCGACGCCGCCGTTCGACACCATGGTCGGAAGCGTCGAGCTGGCGGTCGGCGAGGGGGTGGCCGGCTGGGTCGCCGACCACGGCCAGCCCGCCGTCATCGTGGACAACAAGACGGCCGACCCCCGCTACCGCTACATCCCGGCGCTGCGCGGCGAGGAGTTCACCTCGATGCTCTCGGTGCCCGTGGTCACGCCCATGGGGCACCTGGTCGGCGTGCTGAACGTGCACACCAGGCTGCGCCGCGAGTTCACCGCGGCCGACGTCGAGCTGCTCCGCACCGTGGCAGGCCTGGTCGCCGGGGCGATCGAGAACGCCCGGCTGCACCGCAGGCTGGCCGAGCGGGAGGAGGCCCTGGAGCGGTTCGCCGAGCGGATGGTCGAATGGCAGGAACACGAGCGGCGCCGCATGGCCGGTGAGATCCACGACGGCATCAGCCAGCGGATCGTCAGCCTGTTCTTCCACCTGTCGGCCGCGGCGGACGCCATCCCGGGCTCGCCTCAGGTTGCGGCCGAGCAGGTGGCCCG
Organism: uncultured Actinomycetes bacterium; assembly: GCA_963713815.1. Taxonomy (GTDB): domain Bacteria; phylum Actinomycetota; class Actinomycetes; order Streptosporangiales; family Streptosporangiaceae; genus RYN-230. The sequence goes on along the minus strand of CAVQNH010000029.1, from coordinate 22,262 downwards.
GGCGCAGGAACTGGCCGGGGCCGCCCTGGACGAGACCCGGTCGGCGATCGCCGGGCTGCGTCCCCCGGTGCTGGACGACCTCGGCCTGGCCGCCAGCCTGGAAAGCCTGGGCCACGGGTTCCCCCTGCTGGACGTGCAGGTGGACGCGGACCCGCTCAGCATGGCCGAGCACGCGGAGACCGCGGTGTACCGGACCGCCCAGGAAGCGCTGCAGAACGCGGCCAAGCACGCCGACGCCCGGACGATCCGGGTCCGGCTGTACCGGCAGAAGGACCGGGCCGTGCTGGAGGTCACCGACGACGGCACCGGCTTCGAGATGGCCGACATCCCGGCGGCGGGCACGCCCGGCGGGCCCACGGGCTTCGGCCTGTCCGGGATGAGAGAGCGCGCGGAACTCCTGGGCGGCCACCTCGAGCTGGCCAGCACCCCCGGCCGCGGCACCACCGTCCGCCTGGCCATCCCCTACCTCCCCGCCGCTCAGTCCCACCCGCGGTAATGCCCCGCAACGCCAGCCCTGTCCGCCCGGCCCGCGTAACCGGCCGACCCCACGCTCCCAGGCAGCCCCACTGGCCCTGTTAGCCCCGCATGCCCCGCTGGCGGCTGCGGGGGCTAATGGGGCTGATGGGATCCGGCGGTGGGGTGAGCCCGAGGACCTCTCCGGTGGCGCGGGGACCGCCCGTAGTTCCGCTCGTTCTCCGGCCGGTACAGGCAGTACGGCTCGCCGATGAGCAGGACCACCGTTGCTTCGAACTCCGCGATCCGGTTCTTATCCTCGGCCGTCGTGGCGGGTGACATTAGGGGGCATTCTGTTATGATTGATTAACAATCGATTGCAGGTTGTAGTTAGCAAGATCCTCAGCGTGGCTCGCGGCAAGGTGGGAACGATGGTGGACTCGGCGGCGACCAGCTTGACGGTCGGTTGGATAGGAACCGGCCGGATGGGCAAGCCGCTGGCTGAGCGCCTGGCCCGGGCGGGTGTGCCCCTGGCGGTGTGGAACCGGACCCGGGGCAAGGCGGAGGCCGTGGTCCGGACCGGGGCAGAACTCGTCGACGATCCGTCCGACCTGGCTGGCCGGGACGTGGTCTTCACCATGGTGACGGGATCGGCTGAGCTGGAGTCGGTCGTGACCCGGCTGTTCGCCGACCCCGGGCGTGCCCCCCGGTTCCTCATCGACTGCTCCACGGTCTCCGCGGCGGCGTCCAGCCGGGTACGGGCGGCCGCCGGTGACCGCGGCACGGCCTTCCTGGCCGCCCCGGTGAGCGGCAACGGCAAGGTCGGGCAGGCAGGCTTGCTGTCGGTCGTGGTATCAGGGCCGCGCGATGCCTTCGAGGCGGTGGAGCACCTGATCGCGATGCTGGGACGGCACGTGAGCTACGTGGGGGAGGGTGAGCTCGCCCGGCTGGCGAAGATCTGCCACAACTTGCTCCTCGGCGTGGTCGCGCAGAACCTGGCGGAAATCACGGTGCTGGCTGAAAAGGCGGGCATGCCGCGGGCCAGCTTCCTCGACTTCATCAACAACAGCGTCATGGGCTCGATGTTCACGCGTTACAAGAGTCCTGCACTGGTGCACCTGGACTTCACCCCGACCTTCACTCCCGTGCTCCTGCAAAAGGATTTCGATCTCGGGCTGGCCGCAGCGCGCGAGCTGGAGGTGCCCATGCCGGTCTCGGCCGCGGCGCGGGAGCAGGTTCAGTCGGCGGTCGCACGGGGACGGACGCAGGAGGACTTCGCGGTGCTGCTCGAACTGCAGGCGGCTAACTCGGGTCTGGTCCTCAAGCCCGAGACTGACCCGGTGGACGACGGGCTCGGCAACCAGGACCCGGCCGCTGAGCGGACCTGACCAGCACGACCTGGCCACGATGGAGGCACCATGCAGACGCGATACATCGGTTCGGCCCGCTTGGCAGTGTCCGCACTCGGCCTGGGCTGCATGCCCATGGCCGGCATGTACGGAAGCAAGGAGGAGACGGAATCACTGCGGGTGCTGGCCCGCGCGCTCGAACTGGGCTGCACGTTCTTCGACACCGCTGACGCCTACGGGCCCTTCACCAACGAGCGGCTGGTCGGCAAGGCGCTCGCCGGGCGCCGCGACCAGGTCGTCATCGGCACCAAGTTCGGCAACATCCGGCGTGACGACGGATCGTTTCTCGGGGTCAACGGCGATCCGGCCTACGTGCCGCAGGCCTGCGACGCATCGCTTGCCCGGCTCGGTGTCGACTACATCGACCTGTACTACCTGCATCGGGTGGACCCCAAGGTTCCGATCGAGGAGACGGTCGGCGCCATGGGCGAGCTGGTCACCGCCGGCAAGGTGCGCTACCTCGGCCTCTCCGAGGCGGCGCCCGCCACCATCCGCCGCGCTCATGCCACCCATCCGATCACCGCGCTGCAGACCGAGTACAGCCTCTGGTCGCGTGATGTGGAGCGTGAGATCCTGCCGACCGTCCGCGAGCTGGGCATTGGCTTCGTCGCCTACAGCCCGATCGGCCGCGGCTTCCTGGCCGGCGGTTTCACCGATCCCGGCGAGCTCCCGCCGGAGGACGTCCGCCGGAAGCATCCGCGGTTCCTGGGCGACAACCTGCGGGCCAACGCGGCAGTGGCAGCGCGGCTGCGTGACATCGCTGCCGCGCACGGCTGTACCCCGGCGCAGCTGGCCATCGCGTGGCTGATGGCCCAGGGCGAGGACATCGTTCCGATCCCTGGCACCGGCAAGCTAAGTCACCTCGAGCAGAACATGGCAGCGGCGGACCTGGAGCTGGCCGGGGCTGAGGTGCGCGAGCTGAGCGAGGCCTTCCCGCCTGGCGTGGCCAGCGGAGACCGCTTCGCGGACATGAGCCTGGTACCGACCGCGCTAGCGCGCCGCTGCGCACGGTGACCCGGCCGCCAGTGCCGGCCTGCTCGGCCAGCCAGTCGGCGGCCTGGGGGCGCCAGCGGTAGGTCATGTTCATGCACACGTGGTTGCCCTCGTCGAACATCCACAGGCTGGCGCCGGGTGCCTCGTCGGCGACCTGGACCGCCTGTGGCCAGGGGACGAGGCGGTCGAGTTTGCCGAAGACCACGATCATGGGCTGGGTCAGCTGGTGCAGCACGCCGGCCAGGGTCAGCTTCCCGGCGAACGCGTAGGTCTCTTCCAGGGTGGTGGTCCCGCTGTTGTGGGCGAAGGTCGCGACGCTGTGCGCGGGCCGGTCGCGGATGAGCGCCCCGTAGTCATAGGGCCCGCCGGAGATGACCAGGGCCCGGATCCGGGGTTCGAACGCGGCGGCCCGGGCGGCGAAGTAGCCGCCCAGGCTGACGCCCAGCATGCCGGTCCGGCGGCTGTCGAGGTCACGCCGCCGGCCCAGCACATCGAGAGCTGCGGCGAGTGGTGCCTCGAAGTCGGGGCGGATGGTGCTGGCGTATCCCGTCTCGCCCTGCCCGGGCCCGTCGAGGGAGAAGGTGGCCATGCCCCGGGCCAGGAGGACGTTCTCCGCGGCGAAGAACTCTTCCTTGGTCGAGTCCAGGCCCGCGATGAGCAGGACCAGCGGCGGGCGGTCCGCGCCCGGGGGCCGCCGCAGGTTGCCGGCCATGGTGATGCCGTCGAACCCGATTTCCAGCCGTTCCGCGGCCGGGTCCAGCAGCCGGTGCGCGCTGGGCCATCGCGGCGACCGCCTGGTCGGCTGCGGCACGGTGGCGGGTCTGGTCCAGCATCCAGACGAACTTGGCGAAGTGATAGCTGAGCGCGGCGCGGACCCAGGCCTCGCCGGCCGTGCGCCGCCGGCCGAGGTCTTCGGCCTCGCGGGCCAGGCCGGCGTGCATGTCACCGTTCGCGCACCACGCGTCCAGCCAGTCAGCCCAGTTCTCCAGCCTGCTGGTCACCCGGGTGAAGTCGCCAGGATCCACGCCCTGCGACGTGAATCGCGGCCCCCAGTTGGCGATGGCTGATCTGACCTGATCGTCAGGCACGGGAATCCTCTCGCTTCGGGGCCGAAGATCGTATGCAATCATTTGCACCGCCATCTGCGCCAGTGCCTGGCCACGATCTTCCCTCTGTCCCGGCCCGCGGCGGCCTGGCCTTCCGCTGGCGCCATGCCCCCGGTGGACTCCGGGCGGGCTGCCTGCCGCCCGGAGCTAGGGCGCCGGCCGCGCGGACGGCCGCCGCCCGCCTCTTGACAAATTTCCGCGCTGCTGGCGACAATGCGGACGCAAACGGTTGCATCGCTAGGCTAAACACGGCCAGGGTCGGAGGACCAGTGCGGAAGCGGGTCTGTGCGGGAAGCCGGCGGGTCGCGCTGGGGCCGTTGGGAAGCCGCGAGGCAGCGTGACTGGCGAGCCGTGGCCGCCGGACGCCTCCTCGTCGGTCTCGCTGGCCCGGCACGGCGGCGCGCTGCTCGCCTGGCTGCTGGCTGAGCACGGCGTCCGCCACGTGTTTGGCGTACCCGGCGGGCAGACCCTCGCCCTGTACGACGGGATCCTCGACCGGGAACCCGCCTTGCGCCACGTCCTGGTCAGGGACGAGCGTACGGCGGCCTACGCCGCCGACGCCTACGCGCGGGTGACCGGGCTGGTGGGAGTCTGCGACGCGACGGTCGGGCCGGGTGCGGCCAAGTTGCCCTCCGGGCTCGCTGAGGCACTCGGCGCGTCGGTTCCGGTGATCGCGCTGGTCAGCGAGCTGCCGGCCCGGCTGGCCCCGCACCGGTACCGGAGCGCGGCCTCGCAGGCGCTCGACCAGGCCAGCCTGCTGGCCCCCGTGACCAAATGGCAGGCCCTGGTGCCAGACGCGGCCGCGATGCCGGCCCTGGTGGGCCAGGCCTTCCGGATGGCCACCACGGGCCGCCCGGGACCGGTGGCGCTGTTCCTGCCGCAGGATGTGCTGGATGGCCCGGCCGATAAGGCGTGGCCCGCTGAGCGGCCCGCCGGCACCGCGGGGCCGGCCCGGTTCGGGAGCTTCCCGCCGTTCCGGCCGGTGCCCGACTCAGGTGACATCGCGGCGGCCGCCGCGGTACTGCGCCGGTCGGCCCGCCCCTACCTGCTGGCCGGCGGCGGCGCCATGCACTCCGGCGCCGGCCTCGCGGTGACCGCGCTCGGCGAGCGGTTGTCGGCCGCGGTCGGCACCACCCTGACCGGCAAGGGCGTGATCCCCGAAGATCATCCGCTCAGCGTGGGCGTCGCGGGCTCGATGGGCGCCGCATCAGCCACGGCGGCGCTGGCCGAGGCGGATGTCGTCCTGCTCATCGGGTCCAAGGCCAGCGGGGGCGCCACCGCGAACTGGTCCCTGCCCCGCAGCGATCAGGCGGTGCTCCAGCTCGACCTGGACCCGGCCGAGCTCGGCCGGGCGTTCCCGCTGGAGGCGGGGATGCTCGGGGACGCCCAGGCTGGGCTGCTGGCGCTGTCCGCTGCGCTGGCGGAATCTGCGGAGCCCGAGCCAGACCGGACCGCCTGGCGGGAGCGGCTGGCGGTACTGAGCGCCAGCTGGCGGGATAAGCGGGACGCCGAGCGCGTGAGCGATCGGGTACCCATTGCCCCGCAGCGGGTGCTCGGTGAGCTGGAGCGCGTGCTGCGTCCTGACGACCTGCTGGTTTGCGACGCCAGCCTGTCGAGTGGGTGGGCTGGGGCCTACTTCGAGCAGCGCACCCCAGGCCGCCGGGTGCTGTTCCCCCGCGGCCAGGCCGGCCTGGGGTATGCGCTGCCCGCCGCCGTCGGTGCAGCCACGGCACGGCCGGGCGGCCGGACCGTGGTGCTGGCCGGGGACGGGGCGTTCGGGTACGCGGTCGGTGAGCTCGCCACGCTCGTCGAGCACCGGCTGCCGGTCACCATCGTGGTGCTGAACAACCGCTCCCTCGGATGGATTCGCTGGTATCGCCGGATCCACTTCGGCCGCGGCTGGGAGGACGAGGATTTCGGTGACGTTGCGTTCGCGGACGTGGCGCGGGCCTTCGGCCTGCGCGGCCAGCGGGTGACCGAGCCGGGGCAGCTGGCCGCGGCCCTCCGCTCAGCTGCGGACGGTCCCGGGCCCGCGCTGGTCGACGTGGTAACTGAGGTGTGGCAGACGCCCATCAGCGCTCACCGCGAGGCGGTCGAGGATGGCACGGCTGCCGGATATGGAGGCTGAGCCCGTCATGCCCCGTCATCCCGAGCGCCAGCTGGAGCGCCTGTCCCAGCCCGCCGCAGCCAGGTTGCTCGCCGGCAGCGGGACCGCGGTCATCGCGACCGGCAGCGTCGAGCAGCACGGTGGGCACCTGCCGCTCGGCACCGACGCGTTCGCCGCGCTGTCCATTGCCGAGCGCGTCGCGCAGCGGCTCGACACCGTAGTCGCGTCCCTGGGCCCGGTTGGGATCGCGCCGTACCACCTGCCCTGGCCGGGCTCGCTGACTCTGGCCCCGGGCACCCTGGCCGCGATCGTGGTCGACATCTGCGGCGGCTTGCGGGCGGCGGGGGCGGAACGGATCGTCGTGGTCAACTGGCACGAGGGCAACTCACCCACCCTGCGGCTGGCGGCCAGCTCGGCCCAGCAGCAGCACGGCGTGCAGATCGTCATTGCCGAAGCGCACGTGATCACGAGCAGCCACTATCCCGGCGAGATGGAGTTCACTCACGCCGGGGCGATGGAGACGGCCGCGGTGCTCGCCTACGACGCGGACCTGGTCCGGCTGGACGAGGCCACCGAGCCCAGCGATTACGCTGCGGGCGAGGCCGCGCACGGCCTGTTCCGGCGCCCCGACGTCTACCCGGTGCTCAGTGACTTCCGCGACATCGCGCCGACCGGCTGGTACGGCCAGCCGGCCCGGGCGGAGCGCGCCCGGGCCGAGGAGATCGCCGAAGCTGTCGCCGATCACGTGGTGCAGCGCGCCCGGGAGATCTGGGCCGCGCTGGCGTCCCCTGCCGCTCCCGGGAAATCCGCCACCGGTGACGGGGCCGTGACCGCCGCCGAGGCCGGGGTGGCCCAGTGAGCGACGCGGGCGTCCCGGCGCTGATGCAGGCGGCTGTGCTGCGTGAGTTCGGCCGGCTTGAGCTGGACGAGGTACCGGTCCCGGTCCCCGGGCCGGGGGAGGTTTTGTGCCGGGTCCGGGCGTGCGGGATCTGCGGTACCGACCTGAAGATCGTGCAGGGCGCCTATAAGGGCACCTGGCCGCCGGAGCTGCCGTTCATCATCGGTCACGAATGGTCCGGCGAGGTGGCCGCGCTGGGACCCGGAACTGAGCGGAGCGGTCTGGCGGTCGGTGACCGCATCGTGGCCGAGAACCATACCGGCTGCGGCGAGTGCCCCATGTGCCGAAGCGGCCGCTACAACCTGTGCGAGCGGGTCAGGGAGCCGGGATTCCGGCTGTACGGCCACACCGCGCCAGGAGCGCTCGCCGAATACGCCGTGCGGCCTGCGACTGCCCTGCATAAGGTGCCGCCGCAGGTCAGCAACGCCGCCGCGGCACTGGTCAACCAGGGTGCGCTGACCGTGCACGCGGTGCGCAGAGCCGCACTTGGCCCGGGCGCCGCCGTCGCCGTGTTCGGGCCCGGGCTGCTCGGCCTGCTGATGCTGCAGGTGGCGAGGGCGGCCGGGGCCACCCAGCTCATCATGGTCGGCCGGGGCCAGCGGCTGGTGACGGCGGGTGAGCTCGGCAGTACCGACCTGGTGGACTACGAGCACGCCGACCCGGTCTCGGCCATCCGCGCGGCCACCGGCGGTCGCGGTGCCGACTGCGTGTTCGACTGTTCTGGCAGCCCGCCGGTCGTGGCGCAGGCGCTGCGCTCGGTCCGGCGCGGCGGGAAGGTCGCGCTGCTCGGGCTGGCGGGGGGCCAGACCGCGGAACTTCCGGTTGACGCCGTGACCCTGGACGAACTGGACGTACTCGGCGTACGGTCCAGCCCCGGTGCCTACCCGGCGATGATCTCGCTGCTCGCCGCCGGGGTCATCAACACCGATCCGCTCACCACCCACCAGTACCCGCTCAGCGATGTCGCGGCCGCCTACGCCATGCTGGAGCGGCGCGAGGCCATCCGCCCGATCGTCACCATGTGACCCCTCCCGCCTGCCCCAGGCCTGCTCACCCCAGGAGCCACCGAGATGCCAGTCGTGCGCCAGCGCAGTGAGATGACCGACCCGGCAGGGAACCGGCTGGACCGAGACGGTCTGCGCGGGCCCGGCCGCCTTCGGCGCGCCGGTCGAGATGCAGGCCCGCCTGTTCACGCTCGCCCCCGCGGCCGCCATGGCGCCGGTTACGATCGCGGCCCAGGAGGCGATGGTCTACGTGGTGGCGGGCTCGGGCACGGCGCAGGTCGGCGAGGAGCAATATCCGCTGGAGCGGGAAAGCATGCTGTGGCTCAGCCCGGCGACTGAGATCGCGTTCACCGCCGGCCCGGACGGTCTGGAATGCATGCTGGCCCAGTCGGCGGGGGAATAGCTGAAACCCGCCCGGGGACCGGCGAAGCGAGGGGTACCGCGCCACCGGCTGACCGTCAGCCACCGGCCCGCGGCCATCACTCTGCATAGTTACTCCGGGTAACTACTGTGCAATGGATTGCAAACGACCCGGGTTATCCGCGGAGGCCGACAGGCCCATCCAGGGTTCATGCTGCCGCTGTGACCAGGGGTTTTGCTAGTGAATACCGCATCTTGGTAATGCTTTGTTCCTGATCATTGACACGCTAGCGGGCGAATCGTACCATTACTGCAATCGATTGATTTACACGGATGATGCGCAATACACGGCAGTTTGAGCGGATTACCAAGAGTATGCGCCGGTGGCAGAAAGTATGAGCCAGCCTGCCCGGGCGGGTGCTCTACGGTGCCGCCGTGGGCCCGGTAACCATTGAGTGCTGGAGGGCCCACGGCGGGGACCCCGTCCGGTCGATAGCCGCCCCGGGACCCGGAAGTTCCCTTCCGGCAGATGTGCCCAATGACGAGCATTGCTACTGGAGAATCCGGAGAGGGATGGCGCTATGCCCGTAAAGCTCTTTCCCGTCGGCGATCTGCCGCATCTGACTTCCACCCGCGACACCCGTGACCGGTTGGACCTTGTCACGGAGAACGTGCCGGTCGGTGCCGGGTTACTCCGAGCCGACCGGATTATTTATCACCCGGGTGACACGGCTGCTGCGCATTATCACGAGAACTGCTCGCACGTCTTCTGGGTCCTGGCCGGTTCCGGCGTGCTGCATACGACGGGCGGGCCAGTCAGGCTGGAAGCGGGCATGAGCGCACTTGTCGCTCCAGGCGAGGTCCACTGGTTCGAGAACGACTCGCCAGAAGAGTTCTCGTTCCTGGAGTTCTGGGCGCCGCCGCCGACCGACACCGTCTGGACCGTGGCGGGAGACCGCTGCACGTGGGCGCCCGCTCGTTGAGCGCCAGTTGTCGCTGGTCACCGGCTGGCCGACTAGCCGGTATCCCTCAGGAGGTTGATCACTTGTGCTGAAGACACATCGCGCGGCGGCTGCTCGCTGGCCATCGGCGCTGAAACCAGGCAGAACAGCCGGATGGCTGGCGGCGGGCATGGCGACCCTGCTCGTGGCCGCGTGCGGCGCATCCTCGTCCGGCAGCTCTGGAGGCTCCTCCGGGCCGATCACCGTCGGTGTCTCGGTCTCGCTGTCCGGGGACTTCTCCGGTGATGGCCTGGCCACCAAGCAAGGCTACGAGACCTGGGCGGCGTTCCAGAACGCGCACGGCGGCATCCTCGGGCGCCAGATCAAGCTGGAGTTCCTGTCTGACGGCTCCAGCCCCACTCAGGTCGTCACCAACTACCAGAAGCTCATCACGGTCAATCATGTGAACTTCGTGGTCGGGCCCTACTCCACGCTGCTCACCAAGCCGGCGTCCGTGATCGCGCACCGGTACAACTACGTGATGCTCGAGGGGATCGGCGGCGGCCCGTCGGTGTTCCAGCAGGGCCTGCACAGCGTCTACGACGTGAGCGCGTCGGCCAAGTACCAGATGATCACCTTCGCCAAGTGGCTGGTCGCCACCCAGAAGCCCGAGTCAGTGGCCTACGCATCGATGACCGACCCGTTCTTGCAGCCCGAGCTGGACGGCGCGCGCAGCTACCTGACCGCGCACGGTTTCAAGAGCGTCGTCTACAAGCTGTACCCGGTGGAGACGACCGACTTCACGCCGATCGCCTCGGCGATCGCCGCGTCCAAGGCGTCCGTGGTCGTGATCGGCTCGATGCCGCCCGATGGTTACGGCTTTATCCAGGACTTCATCCAGGACCATTACAACCCCAAGATCCTGATTGAGGCCTCCGGGCCGGACCAGGGGGCCGCGTTCGTCAAGGCGGTGGGGGCCAAGAACACGCAGGGCCTCATGGTTCCGAACACCTGGTACCCGGGCTCCACGTTCTACCAGAACAGCCAGATGGTGGCCAAGTACCTGAAGATGTTCGGCGGCACGGCGGCCAACATCAGCGCCGATGTCGCCGAGGCGTTCTCCACCGGGCAGGTGCTCACCCAGGCGGTCACTCACACCAAGAGCATGAGCAACGCCAAGCTCAACGCCTATCTCCAGTCCGGCGCCAAGTTCCAGAGCGTCCAGGGCCCGGTGCAGTTCGCCTCCGACGGCGAGAACAAGGCGGCGACCCCGTACGTGTTCCAGTGGCAGAGCGGCCAGCTGGTCGATGTGCTGCCCCTCGGGGTCGGGCAGACGAAGCCGATCCTGGTGGTCAAGACCCCCTGGGGCCAGACGCCGTGAGTCCGGGTGGTTTCTCCCGGTGCGGCCCGCCCGGGCCGCACCGGGAGGGCCGCCCGCGGCGAGGCACCGGAGCTCGGAGGGTTTCTAGGGTGGGAGCAAAACCGTGCTGATCCTGCAGGCCATCATCGACGGCATCCTGATCGGCGGGTTTTACGCGCTGATGGCCGCCGGCCTGACGCTGGTCTTCGGCGTGATGGAAATCGTCAACTTCGCGCAGGGCATCCTGGTGGTACTCGGCGCCTACCTGAGCTATGCCCTGTACTCGCACCTGCACATCGATCCGTTCGTAGGCCTGCTCATCACGCTGCCGGCCATGTTCGTGGTCGGCGTGGTCATCTACTGGACCATGATCAAGCCGATCAAGAGAGACCGGGTAATCATGTCCCTGCTCACCATGTTCGCGGTGGGCACGGTCATCGAGGGAATCCTCGATCTCATCTTCACCAGCAACCTGGTGCAGACCACTACCTCCTACGTCAACTCCTCGGTCCAGATCGGCTCGCTGATTTTTCCCGTCATCTACCTGCTCTCGTTCGCGATGGCCGTAGTTCTGCTCGGCGCGCTGTACTGGCTGCTGTACCGGACCAGGTTCGGCCGCAACCTGCGCGCGACCACGCAGAACCCGACCGCGGCCAGGATGGTAGGAATCGACGTCGACCGGATCTCCGCCTTCACCCTCGGCATCGGGGTCTCGCTGGCTGCGGCAGGCGGCATGGTCTTCGGCTCGACCAACTCCTTCGACGCGGCCAGCTCCTACGACCTCATCTCCCGGCTGCTGGCCATCGTCATCCTCGGCGGGTTCGGCAGTCTTAGCGGGGCGCTGGTGGCCTCCATCCTGATGCTGGTCATCGAGGACGTCGTCGCGGTCGTCTGGTCACCGACATGGGGCCAGACCACGTTCTACCTCGTCCTGATCCTGGTGCTGCTGTTGCGGCCCCAGGGGCTCTTCGGCCGGACGGCGGTGCGCGCGCAATGACGACTACCGAGATTGCTGCCGTCGGCGCCGCCGCGCCTGAGCATGTTCCTTACCGGCCACCCCGCGCGGTGCGGTACGGGGCGACGGCCGGGCTGCTGGTGCTGCTGATCGCGTTCCCGCTGGCGTTCCCGAACCCGACCGTGACGTCTATCGGCGTGTTCACGATGATCTATCTCATCGCGGCGATCGGCTGGAATATCTTCTCCGGTTTTTCCGGGTACATCTCCATCGGCCATGCTGCTTACTACGGCCTCGGGCAGTACACCGTGGCGCTGATCGCCATCCACGCCCACCTGGCCGGCGGCTGGGGCCTGTTCGGCCTGCTCCCGGCGGCGGGCCTGGTCTGTGCTCTGGCCTCAATCCCGATCGGCTTCCTGCTGCTGCGGGTGCGTAAGCACACGTTCATCGTGCTGACCATCGCGGTCATGTTCATCTTCCAGCTGCTGGCCTTCAACCTCACCTCGCTCACCAACGGGTCGGGCGGCCTGACCATGCCGTTCCCGACGTGGACCGGCAATTTCTTCAACATGCCTTTCTACTACGTCGGGCTGCTGTGCGCGGTCGTGGCCGGCGCCGCGGCCTGGTGGGTCCGGCGGTCGAAGTACGGGCTGGGGCTGTTCGCCATCCGCGACGACGAGGAGCGGGCCCGCGGGCTCGGCATCAAGGTCACCCGGACCAAGCTGATCGCGTACGCGGCCTCGGCATTCTTCGTCGGGGTAGCTGGTGGCCTGTACGCGCCGTTCGTGGGCTCGGTGTACCCGCAGTTCGGCTTCGATCCGACGTTCGACCTGGCTGTCGCCGTCCTCGTCTTCGTCGGCGGCATTGGCACGCTGTCCGGCCCAGTGCTGGGCGCCTTGGTGCTCATCCCGCTGCAGCAGTACTTCTACCTGCAGTTCGGCAACGCCAACCTGTACCTGATCGCCTACGGCGTGCTGTTCATCCTCATCTTGCGGCTGCTGCCCGGCGGCATCGTGCCAGGTGTCACGAACGCGTGGCGGGGCCGCCTGGTGGCCCGGGCGCGCGCCAGGCAGGAAAAGGCCGAGCCGGAAGGCACTGGGCCGGGAGGCACTGGGCTGGGAGGCAGTGGGCCAGAGGGCACGGGGCCAGAGGGCACTGGGCCGGAAGACGCCCGGCCAGGCGCCGGGCAGAAGGACAGGGCATGAGCGTCATCGAGGTCACCGACCTGAAGAAGTCCTACGGCGGGATCCGCGCCCTGGCCGGCTGCTCGATGTCCTTCGAGGACCAGGCCATCAACGGCCTCATCGGCCCGAACGGCTCGGGCAAGACCACGTTGTTCAACGTGATCACGGGCTACGAGACCGCCGACTCGGGCCAGGTCAGCCTGCGGGGCCAGGACATCACCAACGCCAAGCCGGACAAGGTCTTCGAGCACGGGATCGGCCGGACCTTTCAGATCACCCGCATCTTCCCCCAGCTCACCGTGCTGGAGAACGTGCATGTCGCCGCCCAGCGGCCGGGGTTCGTCGCGCAGGCGCGCGGCTGGGATTCTACGGCGGAGCGGGAGCGCGCGATGGAGGTGCTCGAATTTGTCGGCCTGGCCCGGCTGGCGCCGGAGATCGCCGGGGACCTGTCCTACGGGCAGCAGAAGCTGCTGGAGTTCGCGTTCATCACGATGGCCCGGCCCTCGGTCATCCTCCTCGACGAGCCAGCCGGTGGCGTCAACCCCAGCCTGCTGCGGCACATCTCCGAGCGGATCCGGGCCCTGAACTCCGAAGGGGTCACCTTCATCATCGTCGAGCACGACATGGAATTCGTCATGAGGCTGTGTGACCACGTGCTCGTCATGCATCAGGGATCCGCGCTGACCAGCGGCCCGCCCGAACAGGTCCGCGCTGACCCGGCCGTGCTCGAGGCTTACCTTGGCGCCGGGCCGAAGAAGGGAAACTGACATGCTGACCATCGCCGGGCTGTTCGCCGGCTACGGCGGGGGAGACGTGCTGCGGGGGGTGGATCTCACCGTGGCCGAGGGCTCAATCACCTGCGTGGTCGGCCCCAACGGCGCCGGGAAGTCCACCTTGCTCAAGGTGGTCAGCGGTCTGATACGGCCCCGGCTCGGCACCATCACCTTCCGGGATGCGCCGATCGGCGGAACTTCGCCCCGGCGGGTGCTCGAGGCCGGCATCGTCCAGGTCATGCAGTCGCGGAACCTGTTCCCTGATCTGACCGTGCGGCAGAACGTGGAGATCGGCGGTTACCTGATCAAGGACCAGGCCCTGCTGCGGCGCCGCCTGGATGGGGTGAGCGAGCAGTTCCCGATCGTCGCGGAGCGCGCCGGAGAACGGGCCGGCCAGCTTTCCGGCGGCCAGCAACGGATGGTGGAGCTGGCCCGGGCGCTGATGCTCGATCCGGCCCTGGTCGTGCTGGACGAGCCGTCGATGGGACTCGAGCCGCGCGCGGCCGCGGCCATGTACGACAGTGTCAGGGAGATGGCCCATACCGGGCGGAGCATCCTGCTGGTCGAGCAGAACGTGCGGGCGGGCCTGGAACTCGCCACGCACGGCGTGGTGATGGAAGCGGGCCGGGTCAGGCTGGAGGGCACGGGCGCCGAGGTCCTGGCCAATCCGCAGATGCGCGCGCTCTACCTCGGCGGAACGATCGAGGAAAGCGGCGTCACCGACGAGGGGGCGGCGCAAGAGAAAGCCCAGTGAGGGAAGGCCCCGGACGGAAGCTGACTGATGGACTTTGACCTGACCGGAGACCAGCAGCGCCTGGTCGAGCAGACGAGGGATTATGCCGAACGGGTCATCCGGCCGGCGGCCGCCCGCCTGGATCAGCTGGACAGTGCCGAGGACTTTCCTTTCGACCTGATGCGCGAAGGCTCGGCGCTCGGGCTCAAGGCGCTCCCGCTGCCTCGTGACCTCGGCGGCCTGAACGCGGACATGGTGACCCAGTGCCTGGTCGCAGAGGAGCTGGCGGCGGGTGACATCGCGGCCGCCTACTTCTTCCGGCACTACTGGCGGTTCGCCCGGCTGGTGCCCCGGCTGTCCCGGCCGGTACGTGACCTGATCGTCCGGGGGATCGCCGAGGACGAGAGGTTCGTCCCCGCCAGCGCGAGTACCGAGCCGCAGTCCGGGTCAGACAACGCGCTGCCCTACGACGCTCCCGGTCACGGCGCGATGACGAGCGCACGGCTCGACGCCGGCGAGTGGGTGCTGAACGGCCACAAACTCATGATCACCAACGCCCCGATCGCGACGCTCATCTTCGTGCTCGGCCGCACCGACGCCACGGTGGGCGTGCGCCAGGGAGCGACGATGATCGCCGTGCCATCGAGCGCGCCGGGGGTCACGACCGGGCCGGTCTACCACAAGCTCGGCCAGCGCGGCTCGCTGCAGGCTGACATCTTCTTCGAGGATTGCCGGGTCCCCGCCGATCATGCTGTCACCGCGGTCGGTGAGGGATATGAGGCCGCCGAGCGCGGCCTCACCGCGGCGAACATCACCAACGCGGCCATGTCCTTGGGGGTGGCCAGGGCCGCCTACGAGGCGGCGCTGGACTGGTCACTGGACCGCGTGCAGGGCGGCGTCCCGATCTACCGCCATCAACTGGTAGCCCACGATCTGGGCCGGATGAAACTGCTGCTCGACGCGGCGCACAGCTACCTGATGCGCACCGCCTGGGAGTACTCCTGGTCACCCGCCTTCCACCCGCAGCTGTCGTGGGGCGTGCGGGTGCACGCGGCCGAGGTGGCCATCGAGGTGACCCAGAAAGCCATGTTCCTGTTCGGCGGCCGGGGGATCATGACCGGCAATCCGGCGGAAAAGCTGGTCCGCGACGCCCTGACACTCACCCACGGCAACGGGACGAGCGCCTTGATGACCCTGCGCATTGGCGAGCAGCAGGCCCGGGCCCGGCTGGCCGGCCAGCCAGAAGAAAGCCCGCCCGACACCCTCCCCACCGCCCCCGTGCCCGCAGCTCAGCACCCCTGATCGGAGAACTCCATGGACGACCGGCTCGAAACGATGTACGAGCGCTTCACCTGGCGGATCTTGTCCAACTACGTCTCTCCCTGGGAGTTCGAGCAGCTCAGGCAGGAAATCACCGACTACGAGCAGTGGTGCGGCGCCTGGAGCGCCCAGGCCCGCTCGCACATCGAACGGGGCGACGCCGCGCTCGCAGCAGGCCGGCGGCTGACCGCGGGTGACGCCTACCTGCGGGCCGGGCTGTTCTATCACTGGGCAAGCTTCATGTTCAGCCACGACCAGGATCAGTACCGGGCCGCGCTGAAGGCCACGGCCGCCGTCTGGCAGCAGGCGGCGCCGCTGCTCGACCCGCCCATGAGCATCCTGGAAGTCCCGTTCGAGAACCTGACCCTGCCTGGCTACCTGCGGATACCGGCCGGGGTGACCCGCCCTCCGCTGGTGATCATGTTCCCGGGCGGGGACTCGGTCAAAGAAGAGCTGTATAACCTGGGTGACTACATCGTCGCCCGCGGCCTGGCCTTTGCCGCCTTCGACGGACCAGGCCAGGGAATGGTGAGCATCGACGCCCCGCTGCGCCCGGACTACGAGCACGTGATCCAGGCGGTCATCGACAGCCTGGCCGGCCGCGACGACCTGGACACCAGCCGGCTCGCCGTCGGCGGCATCTCCTACGGCGGCCTGTTCTCCATCCGCGCGGCCGCGATCGACGACCGGGTCGGCGCGGTGGCGTCGATCTCGAGCTGGTACACCCCAGCCGGCCGGTTCGAGCACATGCCGCCGCTGCTGAAGACCGGCCAGTACCAGCACCTCGGACCCGAACCCGCCGCCATGATGGAGTCCATCACGCTGGCTGGCGTGGCCGGCCGCGCGACAGCGCCGCTGCTGCAGGTGTACGGCGGCCTGGACACGGGCTCGCCGCCGGAGCACGGCCAGCGGATCGCGGCCGAATACGGCGGCCCGGTGACCAATGTCGTGTTCGACGACGGCGTGCACATCCTGAACAACATCTACTACAAGGCCCGGCCCTTGGTGGCCGACTGGCTGGCCGAAACCCTGGCCGCGGGGAGGACGCGCTGATGGCCATGGATTATGCGCCGGATCAAGCCAAGCAGGCCGCCCGTGAGCGTTTCCGGGGCGTGTGGGCAGCCGGCACCGTGCCGTTCGGCACGGACGGCGGGCTGGACCTCCCGGCGCTGCGCCGCGATATGGCCCGGCTGACCGGCGACCTCGCCGTTGATGGCGTGTTCTGCGCGGGGGTGATGAGCGAATTCTGGGCCCTGACCGGCACCGAGCGGCGGCAGGTAGTCGAGGCCGTGATCAGCGAAGCTGCCGGAAAATGCCAGGTCATCGCCCATACCGGTCATCACAGTGCGGACGAGACCATCGAGCTGACCCGGCATGCGCAGCAGGCGGGCGCGGACTTCGTCGTGGTGATCAATCCCTATTACCCCGCGGCGGACGATGATGGCCTGTATCAGTGGTTCGCCCGCGTCTGCGCCCACGCTGGCATCGGCGTCTGGTTGTTCGACACCCGGTTCGCGCAGGTAAGCCTCTCGCTGGACCTGATCGACCGGCTGACCGATATCCCCAACGTGTGCGGCATCAAGGTCGGGCATGATCACGCTCGCTACCTTGAGGTGCTGAAGCGCGTGGGCGACCGCATCCTGGTGTGCGAGCCGAACGAGGGAACCTGGCTGGAGAACATGCGTGACCAGGGCCAGCGGGTCTTCATGTCGTCGGCCGCGCCGTATCTGTACCAGGTGCCCGGATGGCGGCCCATGCGGGACTACACCGAACTGGCCCTGGCCGGGGACATGGAGAAGGCGGCTGAAGTAGCCGCCACCCTGGAGCCAGTGCGGGCGGCGGCGGCCAAGTGGCTGCATGGCGAGGAGGCCCGCCGCCGCGGCCATCCGGTGCCCTACATCAAGGCCTGGGCCGGGTTGCTCGGAATGTCCGGCGGACCGGTGCGGCCGCCGCTGGGCCAGGTCAGCCCCGCTGACCTGGCGGCCCTGGCAGCTGATCTGGAGGCGGCCGGCCTGCCCGTCGAACCGGGCCGCCGTCGCGGCCGGCTAGGCCAGTCAGCAGGCCTGCCGCAGCGGGTTTGTGCTGGCCCGGCCCCGAAGGCCCGGGCCTCCCTTCACCAGCGGCAGCAGCCGGCCGGGCGAGCGAGGCCTGCGCACTCATCACGTCCGCCGGGTCATGCCCGAGGTCGTGCAGCAGGACAATGGCGGCGTTCCGCCCCGGGCCGCCGGTGATCGATCCGCCCGGGTGCGTCAACCCGCCGGTCTGGTACAGCCCCCGGATGGGCATCCGGTGCGACGCCCAGCCAGGCACGGGGCGGGCTGCTCCGCTGAAGGCCAGGCCACGATCGCCGCCGTGGAAGGCGCCGTGCACCATATGCGGGTTCAGCGTCTCGTAGTCAGCCGGGGATTTCACCATGCGGGCCAGGATCTTGTCGTCGGTGAAACCGGGCGTGAACCGCCGCAGGTAGTCAAGCTGCCGGTCAGCGTGCTGTTCCTTGACCGTGTCCCAGTCGCCCATCCCGCTGGGCAGCTCGTACACCTGCTGGCTCAGCAGCTTGACGGTGTGCTGACCCTCGGGGGCGCGGCCCGGGTCAACCAGGGTGGGCGTCGCCACCAGCAGCCACGGCACCTCGGTGACGAACCGGCCTGCCCGCAGGTCGATCCCCAGCTTGACCACGTCCTCAGGCCATCCCACGACCCCGGCGGACACCGCCGTCACCGGGCCGTCCGCGGTGGCGAAGGTCGGCGGCTCGGTCGTGGCCAGGTAGCTGCCGAAACCCGGGATGCCCACGTCGTAGGTATCGACTCCGTAGTGAAACTCCTCCGGCCACGACTCGCGCGGCGCCATGTCCCGCAGGTGCTTGATGTGGATGGTCGACATCACCGCCGTGCCGGCCCGGTACTCCTCCCCGTCGGCCGTCCGCACGCCGACGCAGCGGCCCTGATCCAGCAGCAGCCCGGTGACGGGCTTGTCGCACAGCACGGTGCCGCCGTGCTGCTCCAGGTAGCCCACCAGGGCGTCGGTCAGGCGGCCGGAACCGCCGGACAGGATCGACCAGCTGCGCTGCTGGCGGCCGTAGATCAGCGAGTAGGCGAGCAGCCCGGACCCCGGCACGTCGACCGCCTGGTTGGTCTGGAACGCCATCCACAGCATGAAGGCCCGGACGTGACGGCTGGTGAACTCGTGCCGGATGATGTCCCAGGCGGACAGGGCACGGCGACGCTGCCAGATCCGGCCTGCGGGATGCTCGGCGAGGCGCTGGTCCAGCGTGGCCCCGAACCCGATGGGGGTGAACTGCGATTCGGTGAAGATCGACTTGACCTGGTCATACTCGTCGAGCAGGCGCCGGTAGGCGGCCGCGTCGGCCGCGGAGAACCGGGCGATCTCCGCTACCGTGCGCTCGGGGTCCAGCCACATCGTGAAGTGCTCGCCGTCGGGGAAAGCGACGTGCGCGACAGGGTCGGGGTCGATGTACCGCAGACCGTAGTCGGCCACCAGCCCCAGCTCGTCGTGGACCAGCACGCGGGTTACTCCGGATCAGGGTGTGCCCGGTCGAGCAGGTGTCAATGCCGATTCCGGGCAGCAGCAGATCCTCGGTGGCCGCCCCGCCACCGGGAATGTGCCGGGCGTCGAGAACGAGGCACCGATAGCCTGCCTTGGCCAGATAACAGGCGGCGATCAGGCTGTTGTGGCCCGCGCCCGCTACCACGATGTCCGCGCTCGCGTCCATGGCTCTCCTCACCGCCCAGTCGGCCGCCAGGCCCGTCCGTGAGCCGGGGCATTTCCACGCCCAGGTCACGTTCTCTTGCAAACCATTGCATCCCGCGCTTAGGCTGCGCAAGATGCTTAGGCCAGGCAAGTAAATCTCGCTCGGCTCAGGCCGGGCGCCGCGCGCTCCGGTGGTCAGGCCGAGCGATCAGCCGGCGCCGGTGGGGCGCCGGCCGAGCGCCGGGCGAGGAGAGGACCGACGATGCGGGCCGTTGTTGTTCCCCGGTTCGGCGGGCCGGAGGTGCTGGCCGTCCGTGACATCCCCGAACCCCGCCCGGGCCCCGGCCAGGTGTCGGTGGCGGTGGAGTTCGCCGGCGTCAACTACACGGACGTGCGCAACCGGATGGGGCACGGCCTGGGGGTTCCCCCATTCGTGCCCGGCGTGGAAGTGTCAGGCACTGTGCGCGAGGTCGGCAGCGGGGTGACCACGCTGCGCCCGGGCCAGCCGGTTGCGGCCTTCACCCGAGGACACGGCTACGCCGAGGTGGCGCTGGCCAGCGAGATTTTCACTGTGCCGCTGCCCGACAGCCTGGCCGGTCGGCCGGAGTCGGCCGGGGTACTGGTCACCGTCCCGGTGGTGCTCATGCTGCTCACGCGTGTGGCGCGGGTCCGGCCAGACGAGCTGGTCTTGCTGCACGGCGCGTCCGGCGGGGTCGGCACCGTCGCGGGACAGCTGGCTCCGCGGCTCGGGCTGCGCCCGTTGCTCGGCACCGCGGGGGACGCGAGCAAGGCCGAGTACGCGTGCCAGCACGGCTACGCGGCGGTCTACGACTACGCCGACTTCGACGCGCGGGCGCGTGAGATCGCCCCCGGCGGGGTGGACGTGATACTCGACCCCGTGGGGGGCGATCTGCGCGCCCGGTCGTTCGGGCTCCTGGCCCCGTTCGGCCGGCTGGTCAGCTACAGCAACATCTCGGCCGAGCCCGAAGTCGTCCCGGACGCTGAGTGGATGCGCGCCCGGTGCGTGGGATACCTCGGCTTCTCGGGCGGCGGGCTGTCCGCGCACTCACCGGAGCTGCTGCGGCCGGTACTGGAGGAGGCGGTCGGGCTGGTCGCCTCCGGGGCAGTCGACCTCGGCGTGAGCGCGGTCTTCCCGGTCCAGGAGGTGGCGGACGCGCATCGAACGTTCGAGGCTAGGGCCGCGCGCGGCAAGATGGTGCTCGCACTGTGAGCGTGCCCCAGACCGGCGAGCGAGCCCGGGCCGCAGGCCCGGGCGAGCGGTCGGTGCGCGGTTTCCTGGGGCACGCGAACATCTGGGCTAGCACTGTGAGCCGCTCCGCGAGGTCCCGGCACGGGACTGGCCCCGCCCGCACTTCTGCCGCCGGCCGGGTGCTTTCTGCGCCACTCACGCACGGTGGCCAGCGGGTGACCGCAGGGTAACTACGAGCTGCCCTGAACCAATTTTCAGCCAAGGAGGCTGCGTGGACGAGCGACTGACGGCGGCCATCTCCCACTGGGCCCCGCGTTTCACCATGAACGGGGTCACTGCGGGTGACTTCGAGCGGATCACGAGCGGTCTGGAGCGCTGGTCCGACTGGTGCTCGGCGTGGAGCGCCGTGGCTGCCGAGCACGAGCAACTCGGCCGGGACGCCCTGGCCGCCGGACGGGACAGGTCCGCGGGAGCGCACCTGTCCCAGGCGGCGGTCTACTACCACTTCGCCAAGTTCCTGTTCGTCGATGACCTGGACCAGATGCGCACGGCGCACATGGCGGCGGTGCGGTGCCTGGACGACGCGCTGCCCTACCTCGATCCGCCCGGCCAGCGGATCGAGATCCCGTTCGAGGGATCGCACCTGGTCGGCATCTTGCGCCGGCCGGGCGGAGAGGGACCGCACCCGGTGATACTCATGATCCCGGGACTGGACTCAACGAAAGAGGAGCTGCGCTCCACCGAGGAGCTTTTCCTGGAGCGGGGTGTCGCCACCTTCAGCGTGGACGGCCCCGGCCAGGGCGAGGCCGAGTACGACCTGGCCATCCGCGGTGACTGGGAGGTCCCCGGCGCGGCCATCATCGACCGGCTCGTGGCCGAGCCCGGCCTGGATGCGGGACGGATCGGCGTGTGGGGGGTGAGCCTCGGCGGCTACTACTCGCCCCGGGTGGCGAGCGGCGACGACCGGGTAAAAGCGTGTGTCGCGCTGGCCGGGCCATACACGTTCGCCGACGGCTGGGACAGCCGCCCGGTGCTCACCCAGGAGGCGTTCCGGGTCCGGTCCAAGACGCCGGACATGGCTTCGGCCCGGGCAGCCGCGGCCAAGCTCAGCATGGAAGGCCGGGCGGAACTGATCCGCTGCCCGCTGCTGGCGGTGACCGGTAAGCGGGACCGCCTTATCCCGTGGGAGCACTCTGCCCGCCTGGTCAAGGAGGCCAGCGGGCCGGCCGAGTTGCTGCTGCTGGAGGAAGGCAACCATGGCTGCGCCAACCTGGCGCCTTTCCACCGCTACCTCACGGCGGACTGGGTGGCAGAGCAGCTGGGTGGCCACACGGCCTGATCCGCCCGGGTCAGCGGTTATCCGCCGGGTCCGGGGCCTGATCGCCGAAGACGCGGCTGGCGCGGACGTCGGTCTCGCTGATCTCGATGAGGGAGTCCCGGCCGATGGTGCCGCCCGCCGCGACCAGCCGCCGGGCCTGGCGCAGCCGCATCCGGTCGATGGCGTTGCGGATGCTGCGCGCGTTGGCGAACCGGGGCTGCGTCATCCGCAGTCCCACGTACTCGGCAAACGCTGACCGGGCCGGCCCGGTCAGCTGGTACTGCTCCCGGTCCAGCATCAGCCCGGCGATCTGCGTCAGCTCGTCCAGGCTGAAGTCCGGGAAGTCGATGTGGTGCGCGACCCGGGAGGCCATCCCGGGGTTGGACCGGAAGAACACGTCCATCCGGTCGGCGTAGCCGGCCAGGATCAC
>CAVQNH010000028.1:0-82698 GCA_963713815.1 uncultured Actinomycetes bacterium | reverse complement strand
CCGGGACACTTCGCCGGCTAGGGGTACTTCACTACAACGTCGAAGTACGGCGGTTTGTCGAAGTACCGCTAGTCGAATTACGGGGTTGGTCGAAGTGCCGCAGTCCTGATGGATTACCGCCTGCTGCCGCCTGCTGATCCGCCAGCCGGCGGCCGCGCAGCCATCTCGGCTAGCCAGCAGCGGACTGAGATCCACCTCGGCCATCTCTGAGCGCGTCACCACGAGGTCCCGACGGACACGGCGTTTATTCCCAGTACTGGGCGGGGGTGGTGGTGTGGGTGCGGTTTCCGGGGGTGGTCCAGGTGAGGGTGCCGGGCGGCAGGGCTGGTGACGGTCCAGCCGGGGACTTGCTTGGTGTGGTGGTTGTGGCGGCAGGCGGGGTGAAGGTTGCATTCGCAGGTCCGGCCGCCCTGGTCGTAGGGGGTCACGTGGTCGAGGTCGCAGCGGGTGGCGGCCCGTCGGCATCCGGGGCCGGTGCAGGTGGGGTTGCGGATGCAGATGAGGTGGCGCAGGGCGGGGCTGGGCTGGTACCCGCGTGATTGGCGCGGGTGAGTGCAGGTCCCCGTTTCAAGGGTGCTGAAGGTCAGTGCGCGCAGCCAGTCCGGGACCGGGGCGGCGGACGGCGGCTGTGGCCGGGGGGCTGGCTCGTTGCGCGGGGCCGCCCGGGCTGGGACCGGCTCTGTCCCCGGGACCGCCGGGGCTGGGGTCGGCCGGGCCGGGGCCGCCCGGGCTGGCCTGTTCCGCCGGGGCCGTGGCGGGCGCAGGCGTGGGCGACGGGGTGGCCGGCGGGGTCGGTGAGGGTGACGCACCAGCGGTTGCCGGGTCTGGCGAGCAGGCTGGCGAGGGTGCGGGAGTCCTCGGCGTCGATCGGGCCGTAGCCGGGGACGTCGCCGGGGGCCTCGGTCCAGCCGAGCCACGCCGACAGCGGCATGGTCAGGTTGACCGTGCCGCGCAGCCCGCCCGGGGCGGGGACACCGTCCGGGCCCGGCCCGGGGGCACCGGGACCAGGGCTGTCACCGCCGGGGCCCGGTGCCGCGGGGAAGTTCGTTCCGGCATCGGGACCGCTGGGCGGTTCGCTGTGCGGGTCTGTCCCGCCGGGCGGCTGGCTGTGCGGGCCGCCGCTTGCGCTGCCCGGTGGCCGTCCGCGGCGCCACCCGGCGTGCCGCCGGGGGTACCCGGGACGCCCGGGGCGCCGTCGCCGGGGGTGGCGTCGCCGGGGGTGGGGTTGTGCTGGGTGGGGTGCAGGAGGGTGGCGGCGGGTTTGCCGGACAGCAGGTGCAGGTAGGCCCAGGCGCGCAGGATGTCCAGGGTGCCGGGCTGCCCGGCGGCTTTCATGGCCTGGGCCAGCGCGGTCAGGTGCTTGTCGGCGGCCAGCACCGCGGCGGGCGGCAGGTCCCGCCCGGCCAGCGCCGCGGTCCCGCCGGTCTCGGGGAACATCTCCACCCGCGCGTCCTGCAGCGCCTTCTCCTTCCGGCGGCGGGCGGCCTTCGGGTCCGCGGACAGCACCGCGCGGCGGACCAGGGCCCGCAGCTGCCCGGTGGTCAGCCCCGGCGCCGCCCCGATGATCAGTTTCTCCACCGCGGCGGCGTCCGCATCGTCCAGGCCGGCCAGTTCCTCGGCGATGACCTCGGCGCGCCGCTCATCGATCAGCCCGGCGGCCAGCGCGGCGCGGGTCAGCGGCAGCCGGTCCAGCTCCAGGGCCAGGTCCAGCAGCCGCCCGGCGCTGCGCCGGGTCAGCGTCAGCGCGACCGCGATCTCATCATCGGCGTGCTCAAACGGCCGCCAGTCCCCGTCCCGGCCCGCCTGCTCCCGGCGGGCGGCGAGCGCGGAGACGGCGGTGAGCTTCGCCGCGGCGGACCAGGCGGCCAGCCGGTTCGCGGCCTGCAGCACCCCGGTCAGCTGATCATCATCCAGCTTCCCCAGCCCCTCACGCTGCACCAGATCCACCAGAGTGGCCAGCACCGGATCAGGCGCCAGCCCATCAGCCCACCCGCCATCCGCGAACGGGGCACCCGGGGGCGGATCGTCGTCGCACGGGTCATGGAGATCCGGGGTTTCCCACCCAGGAACACCGAGGTCTGAGGCTGCCCAGGCAGGGTCATCGATGTCCCCGGGGTCGTCGGCGTACCAGTCAGGCTCTTCCAGGGCGGGTAAATCGGCCATGTCCCAGCCCGGGGCCTGATCCTGGCCAGGCTGGTCCACGGAGTGCTCGGAGTCCGCTGACATCGGGATCACCTCCCGCCTGGGCCGGGATCTAACGTGCACGATAATACTATCGAATCTCTTCGTCACCCGCATCTCAATATCGAATTTATTATCGAACATTTGCAGGAGTAGGCTGCCCGTTGAGCTGCGGGGCCAGAGCCGAGGAGGCCGGGGAAGGTTACCGCGTGCTGATCCGCCAGTCGACCGCCACGCACCCGTCCGGGCCGGCCAGGATCGGGTTCAGGTCCAGCTCGGCGATCTCTGGGTGCGCAATCATCAGGTTTCCGACGGCCACGATGGTTTCCGCAACGAAACCCAGGTGGACCGGCGGACTGCCTCGCAGCCCCCCGAGGATCGCGGCGCCCCGCAACGACGACAGCATGGCCCGGGCCTGCCCGGCGTCCACCGGTGCCACGGCGAGCTGCACGTCCCGCTGCGTCTCCACCAGCACCCCGCCGAAGCCGGCCATCACCATCGCCCCGAACTCCGGGTCGCGGACCCCGCCCACCAGCAACTCGACCCCCCGGTGCTGATGCTGCATCAGCACCCCCGCCCCCTCCGCCAGCCCCAGCAGTTCGGCAGCGGCCTCAGCCACCTCCGCCCCGGAACCCAGGCCGAGCCGCACCCCGCCCGCGTCGCTCTTGTGGACCAGATCCGGGTGGTCAACCTTCGCCACCACGGGATAGCCGAGGCGGTCGGCGGCGGCCGCCGCGGATGCGGCGCTGCGGCAGCACACGGTCTCGATCACCGTGATTCCGCTGCCACCAGCAGGTCCCGCGCGGCCCGGGTCGGCAGGAACCGGTTCGCCGCTGGTGCCCCCAGCGGAGCGGCCCCGGCCCCCGTACCGGGCGCCTGGTCTTCAGTGTCCGGTGCCCCATCGCGTGGCACCAGGGTTTCCTCCCGCCGCAGCCCGGCACCGCATCGCACCGCCACCCCCGCCACCTGTGCGGTCCGCTCCGGCCACGTGAAGCATGGCACCCCGGCCTCGTGCAGCACCCGGGCGTGCTCGTCCGCGGACCGCGGCGCTACCCAGCACACGTAGACCGGGACCGGCACCGAATCGGCCCGCAGCCGCTCCACCGCGTCCCGGACCGCCATCGCGACCTCAGCCGACGCGGACCGCTGCAACAGCACCGGCACCACCACGTCGACCTCGCCCGACCGGGCCAGCAGGTCGATCGCGCCCGGGTACACCGTGGTGAACAGCTTCCAGGCCGGGGTCATGTCGACCGGGTTCCGGGCGCTGGCGTACGCCGGCATGATGGCCCGCAGTTCCTTCTGCAGGGACTCGCTCAGCTCCGGAACCACGAGACCCTCGTCGGCCAGCAGGTCGGTCAGTTCCACTCCGGTGCCACCGGAGTTGGTGATCACCGCCACCCGGGGACCGCGAGGCACCGGCTGGCTGGACAGGGCCCGGGCCGCGTCGAGCACCTGCAGGCCGGTGCGCACCCGGACCACGCCGGCCTGGCGCAGCGCGGCGTCGCGGACCGCGTCGTCGGTGGCCAGCGCGGCGGTGTGCGACAGCGCAGCCCGCTGCCCGGCGCTGGTCCGCCCGCCCACGACCGCGACGACCGGCTTATGCGTCGTGGTCAGGCAGGCCTCGGTGAAGAACCCGCGGGCGTCGGTGATCGACTCCAGCAGCAGGCAGATGACCGAGGTGTCCGGGTCCTGCCGCAGGTAGGCGAGCAGTTCCGCGTCGGTGATGTCGGCTTTGTTGCCGGCCGCGAACACCTTGGCCACGCGCAGGCCCTCGTCCTGGCCGAGCGCGTGCACCGCCATCCCGTACGACCCGGACTGGGTGACGATGCTGACGCCTCCTCCGCCGCGCGGCGCGCCGGCCGCGATCGAGGCGTTCAACGGCAGGTCGGCGTTCTGCACCCCGAAGCAGTTGGGCCCGACCAGCCGCACGCCGCCCGCCCGGGCCGCGGCCACCGCCTCGGCCTGCAGCGCCGCGCCCTCGCTGCCGGTCTCCGCGAAGCCGGCGCTGAGCACGACCACCGCGGGGATGCCCTTGGCGGCGGCGGCCCGGATGATGCCCGGTACGGTGGCGGCGGGCGTGGCCAGCACGGCCAGGTCCACGTCGCCTGGGACGTCACCCAAGGCGGGGTAGGCCACCTGGCCACCGACGCGCTCCGCCGGGCCGACCGGCACGACCTCGCCGGGGAAGCCGTCCAGGTTGTCCCACAGCAGCCGGCCGACCGAGCCGGGCCGGTCGGACGCCCCGACCAGGGCGACCCGGCGCGGCGCGAACACGGCGGCCAGGCCGTCACGGCCGTTCAGCATGCCCAGCCCCTGCCCCTCAGCATGCCCAGCCCCCCGCGGCTCAGCATGCGCAGTCCTGGCCGTGACCCGGATTGAACGTGCGGGTCAGTTCTTTCGCTGAGAACTCGGACGTGCGGACCCCGAGCGGGTCCACCGTGCGGACCGCGGCCAGCTCGGACGCCGACGGCGGCGCGACCGGGCGCAGGTCCCCGGCGACCTGCAGGTCGAAGCCGGTGGCCGCCCGGACCTCGGCCACGCTGACGTCCGGGAACACCTGTACCAGCCGGGCCTGCCCGGCCGGGTAGTCGAACACCCCCAGCTCGGTGACCAGCCACTGCGGGCCACCGCCGGTGAAGCCGAGCTCGTCCCGGGTGCCGAGCCGGGTGCGGTGCCCCATGTCGGTCACGAAGTCGCAGTCGCGGACCAGGGTCCGGCCGGAGCGGTGCCGGGTGGTCCACACCGTGAGATGGCCGATGGTGGCCGACAGGTTGCAGCCGCCGCCCCCGCCGCCCAGCTTCACCTTCGGCCGCCCGCCCTGGCCTGTGCCCGGGCCGATCGCGGTGACGTTCGTGTTGCCGTAGCCGTCGATCTGGCCGCCGGACAGGAACATCCGGTCCACGTCGCCGCGGATCGCGGCGTCGAAGAACTCCTCGAACCGCATGCTGTACGCGGCGCCCCGGCTCAGGCTCGCGTCGTTGCTGGTCGGAGGGATGAACGGCGGGTCGGGGTTGATCGCGTACATGGCCCCCTCGACCAGCAGGATGTCCCGGGCGTGGGTACGCCGGGCCACGTGCATCGCGACCTGCGCGCACGGGCTGCCGAAGCCGTGGAACACGGTCTCCCGCGGCCGGATGGTCCGGGCCAGCGCCACCACGAACCACTCGTCGATCGTCCAGCTCATGCGCTGCTCCCCGCTCCCTCGGCCGAGAAGAGCTCCTGCCAGGCGTCGGTGGACCGGGACCAGGTGGCCAGCTGGGCGAGCCGGTCGGGCCCGATCGCGCCCCGGTAGCTCTCCTCGCTGTCCTGCACGTAGGCAGCCAGGTACTTGTCCAGGTCCTCCGGCCCGGACTGAGCCGCCGCCACGTACTCCTGCAGGTGGCTGCGGTCGTAGGCGTAGCGCGGGTAGCAGGAGGCCGGATGCGCCCCGAACGGGACGTGCGCCACGGCTGCCACCAGGTGCGCGGGGATGGTGACGCCAGCCGCGGTCACCTGCTCGGTGGACACCATCTCGTCCACGGTCGCGACGACCATCCGCGACGCGGACGCGAACCGCTCGTCCAGCACGTAGGGCTGCTCCAGGTGCAGGTTGCCGTAGCGGTCCCCGGACGGCGCGTGCAGCAGGGCCACGTCGGGGCGCAGCGGCGGCACCGCGACCAGCTTCTCCCCGGTGAACGGGCAGGTGATCTCCGCGTACTCCGGATGCAGCCGGACGATGTCGGAGCCACGGACCCCGCGGACCGGCAGGAACGGCACTCCCATCTCGGCCGCCCGCAGCTGGGCCAGGATCGTGGCGCAGCAGCTCTCCGCCACCTCGATCGTGGCTTCCTCGGCGGCGCGCCGGTACGCGGGGGCCAGGCCGAGGTCCTGCTCGAAGCCCACGTAGCTTTCCTCGCACCGGCGGACCGCTCCCGCCCCCACCAGCATGTCCACGTCGATGCTGTGCGCCGATCCGACCAGGTGCAGGCCGGTCCGGCGCTGCCGGACCAGCTCCCGGACCAGGGCCATGGGCAGCCGGGCAGACAGGCCCCCGCCGAGCGCGACCATGGCCCCATCGGCGACCAGGGCGGCCGCGTCGGCCAGGCTGGCCCGCTTGTCGGCCGGTGGGTGCAGGCTCATGGGGATCCTCCAGCGGAGACGGCGGCCAGCCCGCGGGCGGCCTTCATCGCGGCGGCCAGCACCGGGTCGTACACCGGCGCGAACGGCGGGGCGTAGCTGAGGTCGAGCTCAGCCAGGTCGTCCACGGTGAACCCGGCGTGCAGCGCGGTGGCCAGCACGTCAACGCGCTTGGCGGCGCCCTCGCGGCCCGCGAGCTGCCCGCCGAGCAGCCGCCCCTGCCGGGTGTGCACCAGCCGGACGTGCAGCGGCGAACTGCCCGGGTAGTACTTGGCGCGAGACCGGGAGACCTCGTCGGTGGCCACCGCGTCCAGCCCGGCCGCCTGCGCCTCGGCGAGCCCCAGCCCGGTCCGGGCCACCTCCAGATCGAACACCTTGACCACCGCGGTGCCCACCACGCCGCGGAACGAGGCGGTCCCCCCGGCGGCCACCGTCCCGGCCACCCGGCCGGTCTTGTTGGCCGCGGGACCGAGCGGGATCCAGGCGGGGCGGCCCAGCACCAGGTGCGGCAGCGCGACCGCGTCGCCGGCCGCGAACACGTCCGGCACCGAGGTGCGCATTTCCGCGTCCACCACCACCGAGCCGTCCGGCAGGTGCGTGGCGCCCGCCTGGATCAGCAGGTCCGTGGCCGGGCGGACGCCAACCGCGATGACCACCAGGTCGGTCGGGATCTCCTCGCCGTCCACCACCGCGGTCAGGCAGCCGGCGGGGGAGCTGCCCTTGTCCACCGCCTCCAGCCGGCAGCCGAGCCGCAGCGTGGCGTGCCGTTCGACCTCGGCCTGGGCCAGCGCGGCGACCGGCTGGTCCACGGTGCCCAGCACGCCAGGCAGGGCCTCGACCACGTCCACGTCCACGCCCGCGCAGACCAGCGCCTCGGCGGTTTCCAGGCCCACGTACCCGGCGCCCACCACGACCGCGTGGCGGACCGTGCCGCTGGCCAGCAGCCGCCGCAGCCCGATCGCCTCATCCAGGGACCGGATCGTGAACACGCGGGGCTCGTCGAGACCGGGTACCCGCGGGCGGACCGGGTCGGCGCCGGTGGTCACCACCAGCGTGTCGTAGGCCAGCGAATCCCGCCGGTGGCTGGCCGGTGGAGTGGTGGCAGGTGGAGTGGCATCCGGTGGAGCCTGCGCCGCGCCGTTCCCGGCGGCGAGACGCACCTGCCGGGCTCCCGGGTCGATCCCGGTGACCGGGGTGCGCAGCCGCAGGTCGATGCCCCGCTTCTCGCGGAAGGTGCTCGGGGGATAGGCCAGCAGGTTCTCCGGCTCCGGCACGGTGCCGCCCAGGTAGTACGGGATCCCGCACATGCCGTAGGCGGCGAAGCCGCCCGCTTCGCAGACCACCACCTCGAGGCGGGGGTCGACGCGCCGGGCGGCCGAGGCGGCCGACATCCCGGCGGCACCGCCGCCGATCACCACGAGCCGTGCCACCCGTGCTCCCATCGCCTCGACGCCCGGTCATCCGAGCATGCGGGCCGGGGTGTCACCACAGTCAGGTCTTGCCGGGACAAAGAAGCGGGGCGGGCTCGACCTGCCAGAACCATGGAATCGGCGCTCCTGGGCGTCACGCTGGGCTGCATGACGGAGCGCACCAGCAAGCACGCCCCCGTAGTGGCCAGCACTGTGGTAGCCAGCACCGGGGTAGCCAGCACTGCGGAGGCCAACCCGGTGGCCAGTGAGGTCGGGGCGGTCGTAGCCCGGGCCCGCGCCGCCGCGCAGGCGATCGAGTCCTACACCCAGGAACAGGTGGATGAGCTGGTCACCGCGGTGGCCTGGGCGGTGGTGCGCAAGGACCACGCCGAGGCGCTGGCCCGGCTGGCGGTGGACGAGGGCGGGTTCGGCAACTACGCCGACAAGGTCGCGAAGATCAGCAAGCGGGTGACCGGAGTGCTGGCCGACATGACCGGGCTGCGCACGGTCGGGGTCGTGGAGGAACTGCCCTCCGCCGGGCTGGTGAAGATCGCCAAGCCGGTCGGGGTGGTCGCCGCGCTGATCCCGACCACCGGCCCGGACGCCACCCCGCCGGTCAAGGCGCTGTTCGCGCTCAAGGGCCGCAACGCGATCATCTGCGCCCCGCACCCGCGGACCACCGGCGCCACCGAGGCTGTGGTCGGGTTCATGCGGGCCGCGTGCGAGCAGGTCGGCGCGCCGGCCGACCTGGTCCAGTCGCTGCCCGCGCCGTCGCTGCCGAAGACTCAGGAGCTGATGCGCCAGGCCGACCTGATCGTCGCGACCGGCGGCGCGGGCATGGTGCACGCCGCCTACAGCTCGGGCACCCCCGCTTACGGGGTCGGGGTGGGCAACGCGGTGCACGTGGTGGACGAGACCGCCGACCTGGCCGACGCGGCCTCGGCCATCCTCACCGCGAAGACCTTCGACTACGCCACCAGCTGCCTGGCCGACAACGCGCTGGTCGTCCACGCGGACGTGTACGACGAGCTGCTCCGGCGGCTGACCGAGGCCGGTGCGCACCAGTGCGACCCGCGGCAGAAGGAGGCGCTGCGCACCCTGATGTGGCCGGACGGCGGCCCGGTGCCCGCGGTCGCCGTCGTGGCGAAGTCCGCGGCGCACATCGCGGGGCTGGCCGGCTTCGAGGTCGATTCCGCCTGCCCGATGATCCTGGTCGAGGAGACGGGCACCGGCCCGGATCACCCGTTCTCCGGCGAGAAGCTGTCCGTGGTGCTGGCCGTCTACCGGTACGAGGGTGACATCAGCGCCGCCGCCGGCCTGGTCAACGCGATCACCGCCTACCAGGGCCTCGGGCATACCTGCGGCATCCACACCAGCTCGGACGCGAACGTGGAGCGGCTGGCCATGACGACCCGGACCGCCAGGGTCCTGGTGAACCAGAACCTCAACGAGGGCGCGGGCAGCCCGCGCAACGGCCTGCCGTTCACGCTCAGCCTCAGCTGCGGGACCTGGGGCGGCAACATCACCACCGAGAACGTCAACGCCCGGCACTTCGTCAACCTCACCTGGGTGTCCCGGCCCATCGAGCCCAGGGTGATCAACGAGGAAGCGCTGTTCGGCGCCCACTGGCACGCCTACGGGAGGTGAGCCGGCCGCAGGTCAGGCGGGTGCGGCGGTGGCCACGATCCAGGCCAGCACCAGGGCCTCCTCGTGCCACGCGTCGTACCGGCCGCTGCGCCCGCCATGCCCGGCGGCCATCTCGGTCCTCAGCAGGAACGGGCCGCCCCGGGCCTCCGCCTGGAGCCGGGCGATCCATTTGGCGGGGTCGGTGTAGAGCACCCGGGTGTCGTTCAGGCTGGTGACGGCCAGCACCGGCGGGTAGTCCCGGTCGGTGGCCACGTTCTCGTACGGCGAGTAGGACTTCATGTACCGGTAGACCTCAGGGTCGTGCAGCGGGTCGCCCCACTCCTCCCACTCGGTCACCGTGAGGGGCAAGGAGGGATCCAGCATGTTGTCCAGCGCGTCCACGAACGGGACCTGGGCCACCACGCCGCCGAACGCGTCCGGCGCGATGTTCAGCGCCGCGCCCACCAGCAGCCCGCCCGCTGAGGCGCCCCGCGCGACCAGGCGCGGCGGCGACGTCCAGCCCTCGCTGGCCAGGTGCCGCGCGCACGCCACGAAGTCGGTGAAGGTGTTGATCTTGTGTAGCATCTTGCCGTCGTCGTACCACCGGCGGCCCAGCTCGCCCCCGCCGCGGATGTGCGCGATCGCGTAGCCGAACCCCCGGTCCAGCAGGGACAGCCGCGGGATGGAGAACCCCGGGTCGATCGAGGCTTCGTAGCTGCCGTACCCGTACAGCACGAACGGCGCGTTCCCGTCACGCAGCAGCCCCGCGCGGCAGACCAGCGAGATCGGGACCTGGGTGCCGTCCGGCGCGGTCGCCCACAGCCGGTGCTGCTCGTAGTCGGCCGGGTCGTACTCGGCCCCGCCCGGCAGCGCCAGCACCGGGCGGCGGCGCAGCAGGGTCAGCTCGCCCGTCTCCGTGTCACAGTCGTACACAGAGTCCGGCGTCACCAGCGAGCCATAACCCAGCCGGTAGGCCCGCGCGCGGTACTCGGGGTTCGCCCCCGGCGAGACCCGGTACACCGGCTCGGGGAAGGCGATCTCGTACCGGGTGCCGTCCGCCCGCAGCACCCGCAGCCCGGTCAGCCCGTCCGTGCGCAGGTGGACGACGAGGTGGCCGGCGAAGGCGTCCACCCCGAGCAGCCGGGTGTCGGCGCGGTGCCGCACGACCGGCGTCCAGTCCGTCGGGTCGGCCAGCGGCGCCTGGGCCAGCTCGAAGTTCTCGGCGTGGTCGTTGTGCAGGATCAGCAGCCGGTCGGTGCCGTCCGGCGTCACCTGGTGCTCGACCTCGTACTCGACGCCCTGGCGCCGCGGCGCCACCACCGTGAACTCCCCGGCCGGGTGCCCGGCGTCCAGCAGCCACACCTCGCTGGTCAGCTTGCTCGAGGTGGCGATAACCAGGAAACGCTCGCTGCGGGTCAGCCGTACGCCGACCCAGAACCGCTCGTCGGCCTCCTCGAAGACGATCACGTCCTCGGCCGCCGGGGTGCCGATGAGGTGCCGCCATACCCGGTACGGCCGCCACGCCCCGTCCACGGTCAC
This sequence comes from uncultured Actinomycetes bacterium, assembly GCA_963713815.1. Classification (GTDB taxonomy): domain Bacteria; phylum Actinomycetota; class Actinomycetes; order Streptosporangiales; family Streptosporangiaceae; genus RYN-230. The sequence goes on along the minus strand of CAVQNH010000028.1, from coordinate 71,824 downwards.
GTAGAACAGTGCCGAGCCGTCCGCCGACCATGCGGTGCCGTAGAACGTGCCGGGGATCTCGTCAGGCGCCGTCTCTCCCGAGACCAGGTCCTTGACCCGCACCGTGAACCGCTCGCTGCCGACGAAGTCGGTGGAGTAGGCGAGCAGCCGCCCGTCGGGGCTCACGTCGAAGGCGCCCAGGGAGAAGAACTCCTGGCCGGCGGCCAGTTCGTTCCCGTCGAGCAGGATCTCCTCGCCGTCCAGCGGGCCCCCGTCGCCGGTCAGCGGCGGTCCTGAATCGTCAGGACGGACAGCCCGGCGGCAGTGCACTGTGTACTGCTTCCCCTCGAGCGTCCGGGAGTAGTACCACCAGCCGCCCCTGCGGGTGGGCACGGACAGGTCGGTTTCCTGGGTGCGGGCCTTGATCTCGCCGAAGATCGCGTCCCGGAGGGGAGCCTGGCCCGCCGTAAGCGCCTGCGTGTAGGCGTTCTCGGCCTCCAGGAACGCAAGCGTCTCCGGCTTCTCCTTGGCGGCCAGCCAGGAGTACTCGTCGATCACGGTGTCGCCGTGATGGGTGCGCCCGGCCGGGATCCGCGCGGCAGCCGGGGGAGCTGCTGCGCCTGGCTCAGCTGTCACGGTGCCGTTGTCACGGTGCTGAGTTGTCGCGATCCAGGCGGCTGGCCAGGAACTCGTCCGGGTCCAGGTAGTACGGGTTGTCGATGACCATGCCGCCCAGGAGGGCCTTGGGGTGGGTCTTCAGCACGTCCATGATCAGGTCTCCGGAGCACCGGGTCAGGTCGTAAAGGCAGAGGTTGACCTGGGGGAAGTTCGACATGATCCGGTTGAGCTCTGATTCGTAGCCCATCAGGACGCTGACCACCGACTCGTCGCGGTGCGCCCAGCTCATGTCCCCGATGTTCCGGGCGGGGACCGGACCGTCCGGACCCGGGCTCTGGCGGGCCTTGGTCTCCCAGAACTTCAGCATCCGCTCCGGCAGGAAGCCGCCATCGGCCAGGTACGTGCCGTAGGAGTCGAGCACCTCTAGCTGGCAGACCGACACGTAGGGGTCGACCTCGATGTGCTCGGACATGCTGGCCAGCACGTCGTCCGGGGTGCAGCTGTCCACCACGCAGGTGCACTTGTCGCCCGCCTTGAGCCCCTCGACCAGGAACGGGATGAGGATGTCGTCGCGCTCGGAGGGTTTGCGGTAGAAGCCGCAGATGTGATCGCCCACGCGCAGCTGCAGGCCCAGCACCTCACGGACTGCCTCTGCGGTCATACGCGCCCTCCCCTCGTGAATGTAACACCGCGCGGGCCGGGACGCCTGTGGCGTCCGGCCCGCGCGGCGCCGACGAGGGTGCTGCGCACCGTGCCGTCAGAGTGTGCTGCGCACCGTGCAGTCAGAGTGTGCTCCGCACCGTGGCGGCCGCCTGTCCCATGTTGCGCAGCTTGGCGTAGGCGGCGGTCCGGCTGAAGTAGCCCAGCCCGCAGTCCGGCGCGACCAGCAGCCGGTCGGCCGGCACGACCTCCAGCGCGCGCCGGATCCGCTCCTCGATCTGCTCAGCGGTCTCCACCTGCAGGTTCTTGGCGTCTACCACGCCCACGCCGAGCACCTTGTCGGTGGGGAAGTCGCGGAAGGCCTCCAGTTCGTCGAAGCCCTTGTTGGTGAACTCCAGGTGGATCACGTCGGCGGGCGACTCCTTGAACAGCGGCATCATCGAGGCGGCGTGGTTGTCGAAGATGTCCCGCTGACCGTCCACGCTGCCGTAGCAGACATGCCAGAACTTGATCGCATCCACCCCGTCGAACAGGATGTTCTGCATCTCGATCTGCCACATGTCCGTGGTGTACGGCGGCAGGACGTCGATCAGCTGCACCGCCTCCAGGCCCAGGCTGACCAGGTACTTAAGCTCCTGGTTCATGGCGATGGCCAGGTCCCTGGCCACCGCGACCTGGTCGCCATAGAACTCGTCCTTGACGATGACGCTCTGCTGCGCCGGGCCGAGGAACGCCACCTTGAACGGCTTGTCGGTGACGTTCTGCATGGTCATGACCACGCTCTCGAAGATGGGCCGCTCCCAGGTGATCTTGTCCTTGACCACGGCCTGGTAGAACGGCCGGTACTTCGCGCCCTCGCCGGGCGGCCCGTACGGCCGGAAGCCGCCCAGGTTCTCCGGGATGAAGTGGAAGATCGGCTCGAGCTGGAAACCGGGCGCCTCCCACTCGTAGTACTGCGCGCCGTCGCACAGGATGTCGAGCCCGGCCTTCTCCTGCTCGTCGGCGCAGATATGGCAGGCGTCCTCGTAGGCCACCCGCAGGTTGTGGCTGCGGTAGACCGGCTCGGCCAGCGAGCCGAGCACCCGGCCCTGCAGCCAGTGCGGCCGGGGGAACGCCGATACCGCCGAGACGGGCAGCAGGACGTCTTCTCCGCGAATCTCCATTGATCTCAGCCTTTCTGCTGACGGGTACTGCTGAGCTAACTGCGAACCACCGGGCGGCTGGCGCCCAGCACGCCGCGCACCGCCCCGATAACCCGGGGCACGGACACGTCCACCTCGGCCTCGAGGGACGCGGCGACCGGCAGCGGCACGTTGCCGCCGCTGACCCGGGTGACCGGGGCGGCCAGCGAGCCGAACGCCTCCTGGGCCGCGATAGCCGCGACCGATGCCCCCCAGCCGAGCTGGCCCGGGTTCTCCTCCACCACGACCAGCCGCCCGGTCCGGGCGACCGAGCCGAGGACCGTGGCCGCGTCCAGCGGCACCAGCGTCCGCAGGTCGATGACCTCGGCCTCGATGCCGTCGGCGGCCAGCTCGGCGGCCGCGGCCACGCAGGTGCCCACCGTGATGGACAGCCCGACCAGGGTCACGTCGGCTCCCGGCCGCACGATCCGCGCCTGCCCCAGCGGCAGCACATGCTCACCGTCCGGCACGACCTCCTTGCGCCCGTACAGCGCCTTGTGCTCGAACACCATGACCGGGTCGTCGTCCCGGATGGCCGCCGCGAGCAGCCCGAACGCCTCGGCCGGCCCGGCTGGAGAGGCGATCTTCAGGCCGGGCACGGTCATGGCCCAGTTCTCCACCGACTGGCCGTGCTGGCTGCCGAACCCCAGCCCGCCGGAGCCGTTCGCGCCGCGCAGCACCAGCGGCAGGCTGACCTGCCCGCCGGTCATGTAACGGACCTTCGCGATCTCGTTGGCCACCTGGTCCCAGCAGGTCGCGTAGAAGTCGGCGAACATGATCTCAGCGACCGGCCGCAGCCCGGCCATGGCCGCGCCCATGGCGGCGCCCGCGATGGCCTGCTCGGAGATCGGCGTGTCCCAGACCCGGTCCGCCCCGAACCGCTCCCGCAGCCCTCCCGGTGGTCTTGAACACCCCGCCGGAGCCGACGTCCTCGCCGAGCAGCACGACCCGGTCGTCCCGGGCCATCTCCTGGGCCAGCGCGGCGGCGACGGCCTGCCGGTAGGTCAGTTCCGCCATTGCCAGCTCCCATCGCTCCACACATCGGCCCAGGCCCCGGCCGGGTCGGGGACCGGGCGGGCCAGCACCTGCCGGGCCAGGTCGGCCAGGTCACCCTTGATCCGCGCGTCGATCTCGTCCAGCTTCTCCGCGGCCGTGCCGTCGGCCACGAGCGTGGCCCGGGCGAGCAGCAGCGGATCCCGCTCGCGCCATCGCGCGACTTCCTCCGCCGGCCGGTACGCGGCGCCGTCCGCGGCCGAGTGACCCTTGAGCCGGTAGGTCTGCGCCTCGATCAGGCTCGGCCCGGCACCGTCCCGGGCCGCATGGACCGCGTCGCCGACCACCTGCCGGACCGCGGAGACGTCGTTGCCGTCCACCACGATCCGGGCCAGCCCGTAGGCGGATGCCCGGTCGGCGGCGGGCAGCGCGACCGGGATCACGTCCGCGATCGGGGTGTACTCCATGTACCAGTTGTTCTCGCACACGAACACGACCGGCAGCCGCCACACCGCGGCCAGGTTGACCGCTTCGTGGAACGCGCCGATGTTGGTCGTCCCGTCGCCGAAGAAGCACACGGTGACCTGCCCGGTGCGGCGGATCATGGACGCCCAGGCCAGCCCGCAGGCGATCGGCAGGTGCGCGCCGACGATCGCGTAGGAGCCGTAGTAGCCGTGCTCCACGCTGGTGATGTGCATGGAGCCGCCCTTGCCCCCGCAGATCCCGCCCTGGCGGCCGAGCAGCTCGGCCAGGACCGCGTCGGCCGGGGCGCCGCGGGCCAGCGCGTGCGCGTGACCCCGGTAGGTGCCGAGCGAGTAGTCGTCCGGGCGGAGCACGGACGCGGCCCCCACCGCGACCGCTTCCTGGCCGAGGCCCAGGTGCACCGGGCCGTGGATCAGGCCCTGCCGGTACAGCGAGTCGGCCCGCTCCTCGAAATGCCGCAGGAAACACATCTGTGCGAAGAGTTCCAGGTCATCAGGGACGCCCATGGCCTGGACGCTACGGTGGCGCCGCGCACCGGGCCTCGTCCTGGCAGGCCCAACTGAGCGCGTTCCCTGCGACATGCAGGCTCAGGCGCCCTCGTCGCGGAGGGCGGACAGCGTCACGTAGGCCCGGGTCGCGAGGTGCAGGTTGAAGTGGGTCTCGGGGTTGCCCAGGTCGAACCCGGTCAGCTCGCGGATCCGCTGCAGCCGGTACTTCAGCGTGCTGCGGTGCACGGACAGCGCGCGGGAGGTGGCCTCGTACCCGCCGCCATGCTGCAGGTACTGGATCAGGGTCTTGACCAGCTCGGTGTGCTTGCGCTCGTCGTAGGCCGCCAGCGTGCCGAGCCACTTGCGGACGAACGCCTCCACGTCGGTGAGGTCGTCCACCGCGGCCAGCATCCGGAGCACGTCCAGGTCCGCGAACACCGAGGTCCGCTCGGCCGAGGCGGACGCCTTCTGCATCCGCAGCGCGAGCCGGGCCTCCCGCAGCGAGCGGGTCAGCTCCGACGGCCGCGGGTAGGCGTCGCCGACGCCCAGCCGGCAGCGGCTGCCGCCCAGCTCGGTCACGATCCCGGCCCGCAGCCCCTCCCAGTCCGCGCCGTCGCCGTGGGCCTGCCCGCCCGGCGCAGCCGGCGAGATGGCTGGCGCCACGATCACCACCGTGCCGGCCACGCTGCCCAGCAGGCAGGGCCGGTGCTGGTGGCGCAGCACCCGGCGGCTGGCGTGCAGCACCTCCTCCTGGGCCGGCGAGCTCTCGGCCACTTCCAGCACCGCCACCTGGTGCGGCTGCCCCAGGTCGTACCCCAGCGCCTCGGCGCGCCGGTACGCGCTCTCGTCGTCGGTGCCGGTGAGCAGGTCCTGCACCAGCTCGCGGCGGACCCGCAGCTCGGTGTCGGCCATCCCGCGCAGCCGGGCCAGCTCGACCGCGAGGACGGTGGCGCCGTGCTCCAGGGCCATCACGTCGGTGGTAGCCGCCCGGTGGCCGGGATCCATCAGCGCGACCAGCCCGAGCACGCCCGGGCGCGGTGAGGCCAGCGCGACCACCCGGTCGCCGTCGCGGACCGACCGGGCCGCGGTCATCAGCCGGCGCAGCAGCTGCTCCCGCTCGTAGGCGGGCGGTTTCGGGTAGCGGTCCGGCTGGCCGGGACCGGCCCACGCGGACAGGTTGCCGTAGCGGTCCTCCACCGCGACCGCCAGCCCGGTCAGGTCGTGCAGCGCCTCGGCGATGCCGGCCGCGCCCTCCCCGGCCGCCGCGACCCCGGTGAGCCGCTCGTGGATGACCATGCCGTGCCGCAGCGTGGCCACGGTCTCCTCGAGCGCCCCGTTGGTGGCCGCCAGCTGCTCCGCCGTGTCCCGCTCCCGGCCGTGCAGCTGGGCGTTGGACACCGCCACCCCGGTCTGCTGGGCCAGCACCTGGGCCAGGAACTGCTCCTCGACCGCGGGCTCGTGCGGGGCGTGCACGATCAGGTAGCCGAGCCCCCCCGCGATGCTCCGCATCGGGTACGCCCAGGACCAGCCGGCGTCCAGGCTGGTCACCGGGCCGCCGGTCTCGGGCAGGGCCCGCAGCTCGGCGGCCAGCTCCGGGCCGGGAGCACCGCAGCGGCGGCCGCCCGCCCACCACGCGCCGCCGATCACGAAGCCCGCGATCTGCCAGGTGCCCAGCGACGTGGCCGCGGACGTGGCGAGCCGCAGGATCTGCTGGTCGTCCGCGCTCTCCGTCATCAGGATGGACAGCACCAGGAGGGCCCGCAGGTTAGTCAGCTGGCTCCGGAGCAGGCCCAGCTCGTCGCGGCGCGGATCCTGCCGATACGGGCTCGCGAGTGACGGGCCTGCGGCCGACTCAGCTGTGCCCACGCTTCCACCGCCCCGTGGATCAGGTCACCAGGAGCGTAGATCAATTCCGGGGCAGAACTAACCGCGCTCAGGGACAAAGCCCGCACCTGACCCTGTCCTGCCAGGACAGGTCAGCTGCCTCCCCGGCCGGACTCACTGCGAGGTCATGCCGCCGTCCGCAGTGACCACGGAGCCGGTCATGAACGACGAGTCGTCGCTGGCCAGGAACAGGGCCACCGCGGCGATCTCCTCCGGCGTGCCGAGCCGGCCGATCGGGTACTTGGCCACGGTCAGCGCCAGCCCGGCCGCCATGTCCCCGCCGCCGCGGGCCCGCAGCATGGGCTCCATCAGCGGCGTGTACACGGTGCCCGGGCAGATCACGTTGACCCGCACCCCGCGCGGCGCCAGGTCCACGGACATGGACCGGGTCAGCGCGACCACGGCTCCCTTGGCCGCGCAGTAGGAGGCGAAGTTCGCGATGCCGGCCAGCGCGGCGACCGAGCCCTGGTTGATGATCGACCCGCCGCCGGCCGCCACCATGCCCGGCGCGGCGGCCTGGGAGCACAGGAACGTGCCCTTGGCGTTGACCGCGAAACTCCGGTCCCAGTCGTCCTCGGTGGCGTCGATCACCGACCCGGCGCTGTTCACGCCGGCGTTGTTGTACAACACGTCCACGCGGCGGTATTCGTTGCGGATCTGCTCGAAAGCACTGGTGACCTGCAGCCGGTCGGCGACGTTGGCCACGACGGGCAGCGCCGAGCCGCCGGAGGCGGCGATCTCCCCGGCCGTGTCCTTGGCCGCCTCAGCGTTGAGGTCCACCACCGCCACTGCCGCACCCTCCCGCGCGAACAGGACCGCGGCCGCCCGGCCGATGCCCGACCCCGCCCCCGTCACCACGGCTGTCTTGCCGGCCAGCTTGCCTGTCATCGCGTCCCGTCCTTTTTTCCGCAACGAAAACCGTCCGCCGTGCTGCCTGCGCTCACAGTGCTTCCTTCGTCCCTCACAGGGCCGACATCCCGCCGTCCAGGACCAGCGGGTGGCCGGTCATGTAGCCGAGCCGCCCCGAGGCCAGCAGCGCGACCGCGTCCGCGATCTCGGCGGGCTGGGCCACCCGCCCGGCCGGGATCCGGCTCTCCACCTGGGCCCGCAGGTCCGGCTGGTCCAGCCGCCAGCTGGTCATCGGGGTGTAGACCATGCCCGGGCAGACGGCGTTGGCCCGGATCCCGGCCGCCGCGTAGTCCACCGCGATCGACCGGGTCAGCATCAGCGCCGCGCCCTTGGACGCGGTGTACGCGCACCGGCCCGGGAACGCGACCAGCCCGGCGATGGACGCGATCGTGATGATGTGCCCCGACCCGCGTTCGATCATGGACGGGAGCACCGCGCGGCTGCACAGGAACGGGCCGCGCACGTTAACCGCCTGGACCCGGTCCCACTCCTGCGACCGGGGTCTCGTGGCACCGGGCCGCGGCCTGGGAGCCGGTGATGCCCGCGTTGTTGACCAGCACGTCGATGGGGCCGAGCCGCGAGGCGACCTCGGCCATAGCGCTGTCCACGTCGGCTTCGCCGGTGACGTCGCAGCGCAGCGCCAGCGCCGCGGCGCCGGCCGCGCCGTCCGGCTTCATGTCCAGCGCGGCGACCGTGAACCCCTCGTCGCGCAGCCGGCCGCAGGTGGCCAGCCCGATGCCGGAGGCGCCCCCGGTGACCACGGCTACCCGCGGATCACTCATAGGTTCACCGGGTTCTGCTGGCCGGCCCGGAGCCGGCACAGCTGGATGAAGTGCTCCGGGTTGAGGAACAGCTCGTTCAGCTCGGCCATCTCGTCCATGGTGAAGCCCTCGGGCCGGCGGATCAGGTAGTCGATGTACTGGAAGGCGTCCTTGGCGCCGTACCCGACGTGGTGCGCGCCGAGGACCTTGCGGCTGTCCGCGTCGATGACGAGCTTGAGCCAGCCGGACAGGATCGGCCGGGTGAACGCGTAGAGCATCGACCCCTCGGCGGCCGGGAGCGCGAACGTCTCCGGGTCGGCGTCGTCCGGCGGCATCTGGATCTTGATGACGTTCCGGTAGCGCGCCTGGGCCTCCGCCTCGGACAGGCCGCACCAGGTCACCTCGTACGTGGTGTGCAGGAAGTCCGGGTACTCGGTGAAGTCGAACTCGTAGTCCTCGCCCATGATGTTGCGGGCCGCGCCGACCCCGCACTTGCGGGCCTTGAACATTTCCATCGGGGGGCCGACCAGGTCCCCGGCCGCGTACACGCCGGGGACCGAGGTCCGCATGTGGGTGTCCGCGATCACGAACCCGCGCTCGTCGGTGGCCAGCCCCAGCGGCGCGTACATGCTGAGGTCGGGGCGCTCCCCGGTCCCGACGAACACGAAGTCGGTGTCGATCTCGCGGACCGCGCCGCCGGGCTCGCGGAAGCGGACCCCGGTGACCTTCCCGTTGCCGAGTACCTCGAGCGGTTCGGCGCCCTCGATGATCTCGATGCCCCGGTCGGCCATCATCGCGACCACGTAGTCGCGCAGCCCCGCGTCCACGTGGTGCAGGCTGGCCGTCTCCATCAGCGGGCTGCGGGTCAGGATCGTGGTCTGGCAGCCGGTGGCCTGGAAGAACGACCCGTACTCCAGGGCCACCTTGGACCCGCCGATGATCACGCAGCGGTTCGGCTCGTAGTCGAGGTCCTCGATCAGCGTCGCGAAGTCGTACACGCCCTTGATCCCGATGCCGGGGATGTCCGGGTACCGGGTCCGCGCGCCGGTGCACAGCACCAGGTTCCGCGCGGAGAACCGCCGGCCCTCGACCTCGACCGTGTGCTCGTCGATGATCGTGGCCGGGGTGTTCAGGATGAACTCCATGTCCAGCTGTTCCTTGGACTGCCAGTTCATGATGGCGTGCGGGTACATCCGCCCGGCCTTGAACAGCTCGACGATTTCCTGGATGCTGGCCCGCTTCTCGTCGAACGGCGGGTACCAGAGCCGGCCCTGCATGTGCCGGGCCAGGTCCATCTCCCGGGCCGCCTCGGAGAACAGGTGGTGCGGCACGCAGGCCTGGTGCGGGCAGGAGCCGCCCAGGAAGGGCCACGCGTCGATGGTGAGCTGGCGGCCGCCCCGGGCCTTCAGGAAGGCCGAGCCGAACCGGCCGCTCGCGCCGCCGCCCACGAAGATCGCGTCGTACTCGCGGTCGTCCTCGTCGGGGCCGGCCACGTTCCACAGGCCCTCGGTGTTGGCTTCCGGGTGGTCCACGATGTCGTCGATCAGCAGCGCCCACTCGCCCACGGTCAGCGGGGTGCCGTCCGCCCCGCGGTCACCGGGGCCGAGAGTCCCGAGCGCGGCGATCCGCGCGCGCAGTGACCTGAATCCGTCGCCTGGGTTGCGTACGTCGATCATCCGTGAACCCCTCGCCGCTACTCGGCCGGCACCTTCTGCCGGCACCTTCTGCCGGCACCGTGCCTGCCTGTTCAGCATCGCCAGCGGGGTGCGGGCGGGGCAGGTCACCGGGGGACGAAGAACGGGCCGGACGTCGACCTAGCGGATCAGGGGGCCGGGAGGCGCGGTCAGCGCTCGTCGTGCAGGGCCTGCAGCGTGCCCCAGGCCCGGGTGGCAAGCTGCAGGTTGAAGTGCACGTCGGGGTCGTTGAGCTCCAGGCCGGTGAGCTCGCGGATCCGCTGCAGCCGGTACTTCAGCGTGCTCTTGTGCACCGACAGCTCGGCGGCGGTCGCGTCGTAGTTGCCGCCGTGCTCCAGGTACTGGGTGAGCGTGTGGACCAGTTCGGCCTTGCGGCGCGCGTCGTAGTCGAGCAGGCTGCCCAGCCATTCGCGGACGAACGAGTCCACGTCGCTCAGGTCCGGGATGGCGGCCAGCATCCGGAAGATGCCGAGCTTGGGGTACTCGCAGGCGCTGTCCCCGGGCAGCAGCGTCTTCTGCAGCCGCAGCGCGAGGCCGGCCTCGCGCAGGGAGCGGGTCAGCTCGGAGGGCCGGGCCGCGGAGCCGCCTACCCCCACGCAGACCTGGCCGCCCAGGTCGGACATGATCGCGCGGCGCAGCTGCTCCCAGTCGGTCTGCCCCGCGGTGACCACCGCGACGTTGCCGGACCAGTTCTCGAACAGGCCGTCCTGCCGGGCCTGGCGCATGGCCCGCCGGACCGCGCTGAGCAGCGCATCGTGGGCCCGGGCCCGGCCCTTGCCTTCCACGATCACGACCCGGTGCGGCCGCCGCAGGTCGTAGTCCAGCGCCTCGGCCCGGGTCAGCGCGCTCTCGTCGTCGGTCCCGGCCAGCAGGTCATGGACCAGGTCGCGGCGCAGCCGCAGTTCCGCGTCGGCGATGCCGCGCAGCCGGGCCAGCTCCATGGACAGCACGGTCGCCCCGTGTTCCAGGGCCACCAGGTCGGCGTGGTCGGCGCGCCGCCCCGGGTCGATGAGGGCCAGGACCCCCATCACGTCAGTGCGGGGCGAGGCGAGCAGGATGAGCCGCTCCCCGTCCCGGGTGGGGGAGCCGGCCCGCATCAGCCGGCGCAGCAGGTGCTCGCGCTTGGCGAACGACTCCTTCGGATACGGGGCGGGCTGGCCAGGGCCGGCCCAGGCGGTCAGGTTGCCGTAACGGTCCTCGATCGCGACCGGCATCCCGGTCAGCTCGTGCAGGGCCTTGGCGATGCCCGGCTGGCCTTCGCCGGAGACCGCCACCCGGGTCAGCCGCTGGTGGATGTCCATGCTGCGCTGCAAGGTGGTGACGGTCTCCGCGAGCGCCTCGTTGGTGGCGGCCAGCTCGGCCGCGGTGGCGCGCTCCCGGGCGTGCAGCCGGGCGTTGGACACGGCCACCCCGGTCTGCTGCGCGATGACCTGGACCAGGAACCGCTGCTCGGCGGAGGGTTCCTCCTGGCAGGAGGCGACCAGGTGGCCGAGCAGGCCGCCGACGCCGCGCAGCGGGTAGGCCCACGCCCACGGACGGCCGGGCAGGTCCACCGGGCCGCCTGCGCTGCCCAGCCCGGACAGCTGCCGGGTCAGGCCGCCGGGCGCCGCCGTGGGCTGGTCCGGGCCGGGCCGCCACTGGCCGTCGGTGAACCCGTAGCCGTCGATCCGCCAGGGTCCGAGCCCCGGGGCGCTGGACGCGGCCAGTTCCAGGATCTGCTCCTCGTTGACCGACTCGGTCATCAGCAGCGAGATCACCAGCAGCGCCCGGAACTCGCCCAGCCGCTCCCGCAGGTCCGCCTCGGCCGGCCGGGCGGGACGCCGGGGCAGCCGCACCACGGCCGCGGTGTCGCGGGGTCCGCTCTTCCTCGTCGTCTGCTCGGCGGTCATCGCGCGGCCGGTCAGGCGCTCGCCGACCTGGGGGCGGCCGGCATCGGGCTCGCCGGGGCCGCCCTGAGGAACTCATCCGGCCCGAGGTAGTACGGATTCTCCACGAGGATGCCCTGGATCAGCACCTGGGGATGGGTCTTGACGATGTTGACCACGACCTCGCCGCTGAAGCGGTCCAGGTCGTACAGGCACAGCACGACGACCGGATAGCTGGAGGTCACCCGGTTCAGCTCAGACTCGTAGCTGACCAGGTGCTCGACCCCGGGCGCGTCACGCAGCGCCCAGGTCATCTCGCCGACCAGGCGGTAGAAGGAGTAGCCCTCGACTTCCGCCTTGACCATGCTCTCGGTCCAGAACGTGAGCATGTCGCTGGTGGTGAACTCGCCGCCCGCCAGGTACGTCGACTCGGGCAGGTGGATGTCCAGCTGGCCGGTGTAGGGCCCGGGCTCGCCGCAGGCCCCGGGCAGCGCCTCCAGCCGCTCCGCGGTGTTCGCGGAGTCCACGACACAGATGCACTTGTCCCCGGCCGTGAGCCCCGCGCCGAGGTAGCCGCTGAGCAGCCGGTCGCGGTCGGCATCACCACGATAGAACGCGCAGACATGACTGCCAGGAACCAGGCCGATCTCCCCGATACCACTGGGCACGGGTCCGGTCATTCGCCCCACCACCTTGTGACCTTGTGACCTTGCGACCTCGTTAGCCGGATAGTACGTGGTTAACCGAAGTTTTTGTTCCCCCTGGCGGGACGAAGATTCGCGGATTGCTCCCCCTGGGTGACTAGAAGTCACGGGGCGGCCGGACACCGGATGCGCTGGCGTGCTGCTGCGGCGCTGACCACGCCGCCAGTCGGCTACGATTCAGCCAGCCCCGCCGGTGTAGCTCAGTTGGCAGAGCAGCCGTCTTGTAAACGGCAGGTCACCAGTTCGATCCTGGTCACCGGCTCCACGTGGAGGGCCTAATCCGAACGCCTGGACGATGACGACTGCGGAAGTGCAGCCAACTTGTGCAGCCAACAGCCTCTCCTGCAAGCTCGATCAGCCGAAGATGGTCTCTGCCGCGGCATCGACAGCGACCGGTTGATGTTCCGCGGATCCACCGCCCCACCTGACCGTGTGGTGAAGACGAGCCCCGACTCTGCCCACGCAACTCCCGCGGCATCCCGTTCACGGTCCTGCCGCGCGCGACGGGACCGCAGAGCCGCCAGCGTCAACGCGCACGCCACAGCGCCTCGAACCTGTCACACAAGGTTCGCCAGGGGGAGGAATAGCGGGACGCTAGTGACCGCCAGGTACGCGATGGGCCTCTGCGTCTGCCCGGGCCTCCCGCGTTCCCGATTCGATGTCATGGCCCGAGGCACGACGCCGACGCTGGTGCAGGTCATATGCAACTGCCCCAACAAAAAGGGCAACGACCGGGATCAAGATATACAGCAGGATGGGCATTAGGGCCCTCCTCCCATGGATTCACCCAGTGTACGCGCCCGACAAAAGACTTTAAGAATCGTTCCGCTTGGCCTACCGCCAATTGACAGCTAACACCCTGTCAACAGCGGCCGGAGGAGGCCCAGCTCAGCCGCCCCCTGACCCGCCCTGACCCATGGTGTGCGATCGACCCCCCTCAGCGGCACGTTTCGCCTGACGTGCCGCCGATGTTTGCCGTGCCTGCTCACGAACGAGGCGGCGCTCACGCCAGCGGCCAGCCCACCGGGCGATTCTTGTCTTCACCACTCCACCTCTTGACTTCCAAGGAACAAACAAGGCGGCGCCGCAGGGCAAGATCAGATGCATGCAGTTCCTGGGCGTCGGTGGTAGGACTTTTACAAAGCATCGCGGCGCCCGCGGAATGCCCGCAGGACTGTCGCCACTGCGTCGAGCGGCGCGATGCTCACAGGTGGAGGCGGGCTCGCCTGAACGGCGAGCATGGCCATCAGCCGGAATTCGGCCTCATTCCGTGCGGTGGGCATCATGCGCCGGTAATGCCTGAGGTAGTACTCGGCCTCGCGAGCTGTGTGTTCCGTGACCCGTGACACATCTAGAGCCTGGCTCCACTCGCGCAAGGCTAGGCGGCATCTCCTCGGGCTCGCGATCGAGCGCCGGCAGTGGCGGCTTCCGCTTGCGCCCCCACATAGGTCGCCTCCCCGCTACGCAAGCCAGCGCGAACGTCGGCTCAAATCTACCCGCGTCATGGCATTGCCGCGAGCGCTAGCTGTTCCGTCGCGCAGGTCGTGCCACATTCGTGCCACACCAGGCGGCGACGGGTGGAGTTTCGCGGTCGCTCACGGTGCACTCTCCGAACGGCTGAGCTGCGGACGGGCACCTAACCGAGCAGCCAAATATGGACTCCTAAGCACCAGTTCGATCCTGGTCACCGGCTCCAGATCAGGGCCCCGTATCCCGGACGCTTGAGTGATCATGGCTGCCCGGGAGTGAACCTCGTCCGCCCAGGAAATAGATCACCCTCCCGGGGGTGATGCCAGGGAGCCTCATCGCGGGGCATGCTGGCAGTGCGCGCGGCGCGCCAGGGCGGTGAGGCGACATGTCAAGAGCAGGACAAGGTGCCGGGAGGCCGTCACTGGCCACCATGGCGGCGGGCAGCAGCAGGCCGGCGGCGCAGTCGGGGGACTTGGGCTTCGCCGTCAAGGCGGCGCTGGGGCTGGTCGGGCTGGGCGTGGTGGGTCATGTGCTGCGAAGCCCCCGCTTCCATGAGCGGGTGATCGTCGGCGCCATCGTGCTGGGGGCGCTGCGAGGGATAGGCCAGGAGAGTCGGGCCAGTAGCTTCGACCGCCTGGCGGCCTGGAATAAACGGCAGGTTCGAGCGCCTCGAGCTCAGAGCCGAACAGCAGACCGCGCACCTTGCGCTCGAAGCTGAACGGCAGACCAGGCACCTTGAGCGCAAAGCTAGACGGCAGGCCCGGCACGTTCATGCCGGGCAAGGCTAAGGGCCAGCACGGCCTAGAGCTCGGGCGGGGGCGGGTGGCTCCCCACTGATTCCAGTGCACGACTTCTTCCACCGGGCGCCGCTTCGGCTGCGCCCAGCGACCCCGGACGGGGTAGCCGAGCGGGAGCAGGGCCATGGTCATCGCATCCTCGGGCAGTCCCAGCAATTCCCGCACCTCATCCTCGTGGCCGGAGTACAGCGTGGTCAGGGTGGTGCCCACGCCGTAGGCTCGCGCGGCCAGGATGAGCTGCTGCACCGCGCCGTAGATCGAGCTGCCCAGCCGGGGACTCCGGGCGCCGGCCGCGTGACGCAGCACCGGGAAGATCCACACCGGCGCCTCAGCGAGATGGTGCGCCAGGTGCTCGGCGGCCAGGAACGAGCGGGGGTTCAGCCCGTCCGCACCGGGCGGTGCGGCGAGGATCTCCTCCCGCCGGCGGCCGTACGCCCGATCCCAGCCCTCCAGGTACCAGCCGGCCACCTGCTGCTTGATCGCCGGATCGGTGACCACGACCCAGCCCCATCCCTGCTGGTTGCCGCCGGTCGGGCCGCGCACCGCCGCGTCGAGGATGGCCCAGATGACCTCGTCCGGGATCGGCTCGGGGGACAGGTAGCGGCGGGCCGGGGTCGAATGCAGGGCGTCGAGCACCGGCAGTGGCTCAGCCTCTGGTGCGGGCACGGGGATCCTCTCGCGGTGTCGTGCTGATCACCCGACCCTACGGGTGACCCAGGCCGGCGGCGATCAGATAAGTGGCCGATAGTTAAGTGGCCGGTAATGCCTGGGCGACGGTGCGACTTTCCCGGGGAGTTGCTGAGGCCAAGTAATATGCTATCCCGATCAGTTTTATAGATATAACGGTTTTTCCGGTGCGCTGCCTTCACGGCGATGACGCGGTTCCCGGCCCATGACGGCGAAGAGCGTGCAGGCCGGGAAGGGAAGCCAGACCGGGCCATATTCTCCGGGCACCCCATCAGAACCTCACTCCTGGTAAATGGTGCCCTGCCGCCCAGAGCACCACAAGCCACGACGTGTACTCTGACCACAAGGGCAGTTACTCGCCGTGACTTCGGCTCAAGGCGACTATTTGCCCGCAGGCGGGTACGTAGTGGACGGTGAAACTATCCACATGGGTACGACGTTGCGCCGAGTGGGATGGTTTGCGCATCCGGGTGTGACGCTCCGCGACGACCGCGTGCCTTACGTGGACACCGCACGAGCCCCCCGCCGGATCTGGGTATGGGGTGAGAACGCATGGGGCCCGCTGAAATGGACGAGCCTGGTCCGGGCCACGAGCATGCGCCGGGAAGCGAGGACCCGGCCGCGCCCGAACCGGCCAGTCCTGGTCCGGAGGGCGCCAGCGACGTCCCGGACGCCGCGGCGGAGCACGGATGCCGGTGAGGCGCCGGACGCCGCCGGGGCCGCCCCTGCGGATGCGGATGCGGCGGCGTTCTCCTCCCGGTGATACCGCAGCCAGCCCAGCTACCCCGCCGGGTGCCGCGCTGGCCGCCCCGGTCGAGCTGGGCCACCGCCCCAGCCGCAAGAAGAAGATCCTGGCCTGGACGGCCGGGGGTGTCGCGGTCGTGGTGCTGCTGGCCCTCGGCGGCGCCTACGCCGTCTACCGGCATCTGAACGGCAACATCCACCAGGTCAACATCTCCGGGGAACTCGGCAGCCAGCCGGTCGACACCCACCCGCAGGCCGAGAACATCATGGTCATCGGCTCGGACACCCGCAACGGCCAGGGCCCGGGCTTCGGCCAGAACCTCAACACGGCCCAGTCCGACACGCTGATGATCTTGCATCTGGCGGCTGACCGGAAGTGGGTCAACGTGATGTCGATCCCGCGTGACTCGTGGGTGAACATCCCGGCCTGCATGATGGGCAACGGCCAGACGTCCTCGCCGACCACCTTCAAGATCAACGAGGCCTTTGCCCTGGGCAACCTGGACGGCAACCACACCGACCTGGGCGTGGCCTGCACGATCAAGACGCTGGAGCAGGACACCGGCATCCACATCGATCACTTCGTGGCCATCAACTTCCAGGGCTTCCGGGACATGGTGAACGCGCTCGGCGGGGTAGAGGAGTGCAACACCACGGCGATCGACGACCCGAAGTCGGGCCTGCATCTCAAGCCCGGGCATCATCTGCTCCACGGCCTGGGCGCGCTGGCTTACGTCCGGGCCCGCTACACCCTGGGCAACGGCAGCGACCTCGAGCGGATCGGCCGTCAGCAGGCCTTCATGTCCTCGCTCACCCAGCGGGTGAAGAGCAAGCTGCTGAACCCCATCGCCATCTACCACTTCCTCGACGCGGCCACGAAGTCGATCACGATCGACAGCCAGCTCGGCGGTATCCACGGCCTCTACGACCTGGCCATGAGCGTCCGGAACCTGCCCGCCAGCCAGGTCACCTTCTTTACCCTGCCGACCTATCCTCGCCAGCTGGTGGTGCCGACCGACACCGCCAACGTGTTGTGGACGCAGCCTGAGGACAGCACGATCTTCCAGGACTTCCGCGACGACATCCAGGTCAGCCACGCCTCGGTCCAGCAGGCCAAGAAGCCGACCATGTCGACCCACACGGTCTCGGTGTCGGTCCGCAACGGGACGGCGCAGTACGGCCTGCAGGACTCGGTCGGCAGCCTGCTGCAGCAAAAGGGCTTCAACGTGATCAGCATGACCCAGGAGGCCACGCCGGACGTCACCGAAACGGTGATCAAGTACCACGCGGGCCACGGGATCCAGGCCAGGCTGCTGGAGGCTAAGGTGCCGGGCTCCGCGATCCAGGAGGTTCCGGGGACCAGCGACCGGCTCGTCCTCGTGCTGGGCAGTAACTACGGGACCACGACCGAGACCGCGGGTACGACCCAGAGCACCACGCCGACCCCGTCGCCCAGCTTCTCCTCGCGGACCGCCAGCCAGAATATCTGCGCCAGCTGAGCCGCAGGCCCGGGTGACCCGCCGGGCCGGACGGCGCCGTCGCCTGCGGCAGAATGCATGACCGTGCCCGCCGGGGCCGAGCCCGGATATCTTTGAGCAGCCACGCGGATCGACATTCCAGGAGTTGTCGGGTGCAGTACCAGCTGTCCAGGGTTGTAGCCGGCCCGCTCTTGCGTCTTCTCTGGCGGCCGCGGATCACCGGCCTGGAGTACATCCCGCCCGAGGGCGGGGCCATCCTGGCCTCTAACCACCTGTCCATCGTGGACTCGATCTTTCTCCCGCTGATGCTCGACCGTCCGCTCACCTTCGCCGCGAAGTCGGAGTACTTCACCGGCCGGGGTGTGGCGCAGCGGCTGGCCGGCACCTACCTGCGTGCCACCAAGCAGCTGTCCGTGGACCGGGCGCAGGCCCGCGCGGCGCAGGACATGCTCGAGGCGGCGCTGGCGCTGCTGCGCCGCGGCCAGCTGTTCGGCATCTACCCGGAAGGCACCCGCTCGCCGGACGGGCGGCTGTACCGCGGCCGCACCGGCGTGGCCTGGCTCGCGCTGAACTCCGGCCTGCCCGTGATCCCGGTGGCGATGATGGGCACCGACCGCATTCTCCCGCCGGGGCATGTGGTGCCCCGGCTGCATCAGGTGTCGATGCGCATCGGCAAGCCGCTCACGTTCGAGGCGTACCAGGGGACCGCCCCGGGCAAGGCCCGCCGCGCCATCACGGACGAGGTCATCCAGGCGATCCAGGACCTGTCCGCCCAGGAATACGTGCCCGTGTACGCCTCGGATCGCAAGGCAGAACTGAACGGCCAGGCGTCGCACTCCCCGGAGTAGCCCCCGCTGGTGCCGCCCGGCCAGGTGCGGCGCGGCTACCCGGGGTGGGAGTCTCCCGGCGGCGGTAGGGCGGGGAAGGCCTCCGTCGGGTCGGACGGATTCCACGAATACATGGGCCTGCTGGTGCCCTCGTCCTCGCCGGACTCGCTGCCGGGCGTCCCGTCCAGCCCCGGCGGCGGGCCCTGCAGGTCAGGGAACGGGCTCTGGCTGTTCGGACGGCGCCGCACCAGCCCGGATGCGGTCATGGGCGGCGGTCCGGGGTCGGCGGGCCCGCTGGCGTCCGGACGGCCGGTGCCGGTCCCGCCCGCACCCGCGCCGCCGGCCGCGGCACCGGTAGCCGGCCCTTCCGCGCCCACCGGGAAGACGCGCCGCGGCGGAACCTTCCGGCTCTGGCCGGAGCCCGGCGCATCCATCCACGGCAGCTCGCTGACCGGCTTCTCGGCTGGTTCCCACGGTGGCTGCCCGTTCGGCCTGGGACCACGCCCCGCGTTGAGCCGGTTCGCGGACCCGGGCGTCCGCATCGGGAGGGCCGGGGCTTCGCCCGCACGGCCGGAGACGGGACCGTCCGGGCCGGCTCCTCCGGCGGCCGCGGAACTCGCGCCCGAGGCGCCGCGGGCCGCACCGTGGCGGCCCTGCCCACGGGCGCCTCCGTGGCCGGCGGGCGAAGCCGTGGTGGCACGGCCACCTGGCGGGTGGATGTGGCCCGGGGTGGAGGCTGGCGCCCGGGGCTGGATGCTGCCCGGGGTGGATGTGCCCGGGGTGGGTGTGCCCGGAGTCGCGCCGAATGCGCCGTCGCCGAAGGGTGAGCCGCCGGGCGGGGGAGGACTGAACGCGGGGATCTCGAACGACGGATCCTCGAACGGCGACGGGCCGAACCGCGCCCGGGCCGCGGCCGCGGCCCCGTTCGAGCCGGTGCCGCCGCCGATCCCGGACAGCGGCCCTGGGGATCCCGGCTCCTGGGGACCCCGGCGATGGGGACCCTGGCGATGGCCCGCGCCCATGCTTCCGCGGCCCGTGGGGCTGATGCCCGGGCTGCCGTTGCCGGGAGTACTGCCGCCCGGGGTACTGCCGCCCGGGGTGCTGCCGCCCGGGGTGCTGCCGCCCGGAGTGCTGCTGCCTGCGGTGCTGTTGCCCGCGTCCGGAACGCCGTTACGTCCGCCCGCCCGGCCGGTGCCACCGCCGGGCTTGCCCAGGCTCCAGCCGCCCAGATTCAGGCTGCTCGTGCCTTCTCGCCCTGGGACGGAACCTCCGGCGGACGGACTGCCGCTCCCCGGGACGCGGCCAGCCGGGCCGCCGTTTCCGGGGCCCTCGTTACCAGGGGCGCTGCCACCGGGGCCGGCGTGGCCAGGCCTGTTGCCTGCCGTGCCGGCGCTGCCCAGCCCGCGGCCGGGCAGCAGGAACCTGGCCGAGGGCCGGGCTGGTTCTGGCGCGGGCGGCGCCGGGGCGGACGCCGGGGGCGCCCGCAAGTCGTCTTCTTCCCAGGGTGGTCTTCCGCTGACCACCGGGCGGCCGATCGATCCTGACCCGGGCCGGCCGCCGCTGGCGAACCCGCTGCCCGAAGGGCGCGGCCGCCCCAGCCGAGCCCGCCCCAGCCAGTCCTGCGCCAGCCAGTCCGGGGCCGGCCAGCTCGGGACCGGCGAAGTCCGGGCCAGCCATCCTTTGGCCAACCCGGCCAGCCAGGCCAGGACCGCCCAGCCCGAAATTCGCCGCGCCGCTGCCCGAGGTCTCGCTGCTCGCCGGGGCCCGGCTTCCTGCCCCGGCGCCCGCGGGTGGCCCGTAGCCCGGTCCGGGGCTGCCCATGCCGGTCATCCCGGCGGCGGACTGCGCCCGTGAGGCCCGGGCCGCGGCCTGCAATGGGGCCAGCTGGGCGTCGAGCGCGCCGGCGCTGCCGGACCCGCACGCTGATCAGGATGATGAGCGCGAGCAGCACCAGGGCGGCGAGACCGAGCACCGGGATGCGCACGGCCTGCCACAGGCTCTTGGTGGATACCTTGACCACCGGGGCGGTCGGGGGAGTGGGGTTGCCCGCCGATCCCGGCGACGCCGAACTGGTCGGCGTCGCGTTGATCGTGGCCGCCGCGAGCAGAGCGGCGGCCGCGTCCGCGGTGCCGGCCCCGGAGCCGTCCTTCTGCCCGCCCTGGGTGATGGAACGCCGTGCTGCTGGTCAGGGCCTGCTCGACCTGGGCCGGGGTGAGCGTGGGGAACTGCGACCGGATGAGGGCGGCGATGCCGGCCACGACGGCGCTGGCCGCGCTGGTGCTCTTCAGCTTGGCGTACCCGGTGGGCCCGTTGGCGGCGATGACGCCGTTACCGGCCGCGGTCAGCGTCGCGTACGCCTGGTGGTTGGTGAACGGCGCCTTGATGAAGCCCTGGCCGAACGCGCCGACGGAGATCACGCCGGGGTAAGCGGCCGGGTAGTTGACGGTGTCGCTCCCGGCGCCGTTATCCCCGGAGGGGGCGACCAGGACGACGCCCTTGCCAGGGCCGCCGCCACCGCACTGCGTTCGGCGGGGCTGCCGCCCGGGGTGGTCGCGCCGGCCTGCGCGGCCGGGTCGAGGGGCAGGTCGATGACTTGCGCGCCGTGCCGGACCGCGTACCTGATCCCGCGGGCGATGGCGTCGGGCAGCGCGGCCGCCACGGTCGAGTTGGCCAGCAGCGGGTCCTTGTTCTCCAGCGTGACCCGCACGGACAGGATCTTCGCCTCCGGCGCGACCCCGATAACGCCGTCGGCGTGGTGCGGGCCGTGCCCGTGCCCGGCGATGATGCTGGCCACCGCCGTGCCATGGACGCCCCAGAACGGGCCACCCGCAGTCCGTCCCGAACCGGTGTAGTCCCGCCCGGTGGTCACCGAGCCGGCCAGGTCGGGCTGGTTGGCGTCCACGCCCGTGTCCAGCACGGCCACCTTCACCCCAGCACCACGGCTGGAAAGCCAGGCCTTGGTCACGTGCAGAGAGGTGAGCCACCACTCCTGATTACGGACCGTGTCCGCGAAAGCAGGCGTTGCTGCCACCCCGATGCAGGTCGCTGTGAGACCTGCGGCGACAGCCGCCGTCGCCCGGCTCCGGAGCCGCTGCGGCATGCGTTGACCCTCCCATCATCCCCCGGGCATTCTGCCACGTTCGGGACGGTTCGGAGGCGGGAGCGGACGGCCCGGCCATACCGCTGGATGCGGCCGCCCCGGCGGAGCCGGGGCCGGAGCCGGAGCAGGCTCAGGCAGGTATGGCGGCGGACAGCCGGACGTGGGCCCCGGGGGGCAGCCCGAGCTGCTCCGCGGCGTCGCCGCCGTTCACGGCGAGTGAAATCAGCCCGGCGCTGTCGGTGTAGGCGACGATCTCCCCGGGAGCCACGGCGGCGAACGTCTCCAGGTACGGGACGGTCAGCTGCCGCCGCCCGCAGCGCACTACCACCGGTGACCCGAAACCCAGTCCCAGCCGGTCGGCGTCCCCGGCTGCGATGGACAGCTGGACGTTGCCGAACCGGTCCACCGACATCACCTCGCCCTCGGCCTCGCCGTCGTGCACCCGGCTGGTGGGCGCGGGCAGCGTCACCAGGTCCGCCAGGTCGATCGGCGTGCCGACCGAGGACAGGTCGGCCCCGGCCGCCAGGTGCGCGGCGACGGGGGTGAAGATGTCCCGGCCGTGGAAGGTGGGGGACACCGGGTGCAGCCACAGCTCGCCGTTGGTCAGCTGGCAGGCCGCGGTGGCCCCGCCCTGCGCGGCCACCGCCCAGGACAGCAGGCCGTTGTCCGGGCCGACCAGGACGCAGTCCCCGGCGGCCACGGCGATCCCGCGGCGGGCGGTCCCGACTCCGGGGTCCACCACCGCGACGTGGACGCCCGGCGGCAGATAGGGGATGGTCTGGGCCAGCACGGCGGCGCCGCGGCGCACATCGCCGGGCGGTACGAGATGGGTGATGTCGATCAGCCTGGTCCCAGGAGTGATCCGGGACGCGACCCCGTGGCAGGCCGCGACGAACCCGTCCTCCAGGCCGTAGTCAGTAAGGAACGTAATGCAGTCGAATGAAGCCACGAAGGCTGAGCGTACGGGAGCGTGGGCACATGGGCTAGAGCCGCCCTAGGATGAAGCAGCGGGCGCGGTACTGGAGGGCAGATGGCGGCGCTGTCCGAACGCGAGATGCGGGTCCTCGCCTTCGAGCGTGGCTGGTGGCGCTCGCCGGGGGCCAAGGAGCAGGAGATCCGTGACGCCCTTGGCATGACCGCGACCAGTTACTACCAGCTGCTGAACGATCTCATCGACCGTCCGGAGGCGCTCGTGTTCGACCCGGCCCTGGTGACCCGGCTGCGCCGGCAGCGGGCCAGGCGGCACCGGATGAGGTCGGCGGGCCCCGACCGGCGCGACGGCCCGTCGTGGTGAGCCCCGTGGTGGCAAGCAGAGCCCGGTGACCGGGACCGCGTCGCTGCCGGTGCCGGTCACCCCCGAAGGACGGGCCGGGCTGGCGGCACTCCTGGACGACCCCGGCCACGCCCTGGTCGCGCTGGACTTTGACGGCACGCTGTCCCCCATCGTGGCCGACCCGGCCAAGGCCCGGGCGCACCCCGGCGCGGTCCCGGCCCTGCGCCAGGTGGCCGCCGTGGTCGGCACCCTCGCGGTGATCACCGGCCGGCCCGCCGCGTCCGCGGTGGACCTGGGCGGGTTCGAGGCGGTCCCGGGCCTCATCGTGCTCGGCCACTACGGCCTCGAGCGCTGGGCCGACGGGACCCTGGACTCGCCGCCGTCCCTGCCCGGGGTGGAGGCGGCCCGCGCCCGGCTGCCGGGACTGCTGGCCCAGGCGGGCGCCCCGGACGGCACGCGCATCGAGGACAAGGGCCACGCGGTCGCGGTGCATACCCGGCAGGCGGCCGATCCGCAGGCCGCCCTGGACCGGCTCCGCGATCCGCTGGCCGGCCTGGCCGCGCAGTACGGGCTGGCCGTCGAGCCCGGCCGGATGGTGATCGAGCTGCGGCCGCAGGGCATGGACAAGGGACAGGCCCTGCGCACCCTGGTTCAGCAACGAAAACCGTCCGCGGTGATGTTCTGCGGAGACGATCTGGGTGACGTGGCCGCCTTCGACGCCATCCGGGAGCTCCGGCGGGAAGGCGTGCCCGGGCTCACCGTGTTCAGCGGCTCCGCGGAGGTAACCGCGCTGGCTCAGCCGGCCGACCTGGTGGTGGATGGCCCGGATGGCGTCGTGGCGCTGCTCGGCGCCCTGGCCAGCGCCGTCACCGGGGCGCGGCCGCCGGGCTGACGGCCGGGCGCGGGAGTTAAGGGCATCCCGGCCAGAGCCTCAGCCGGGGGAACGGAACTCCAGCACGGCCAGCACGCCCTCGTGATCGCTGCCGGGCACGCGGATGGTCCGGGCTTCGTGCACGATGGCCCCGTCGCGCGGGGCCAGTACGTGATCCAGCCGCATCAGGGGCGGGTACCGGCGGTCCGCGGGCCAGGTGAAACCGGGCCAGGACCGCCGGCGGGCGGCGTCAGCGCAGTCCACGAACCCGGACCGGAGGAGGGCGCGGAACGGGCCGTGGTCCCGGCTGGCGTTGAAGTCCCCGGCGGCCAGCTGCGGGCCGCTGGTGCCGCCCAGGGTCGCCTGGATCAGCCCGAGCTCCTCGCGCCACCGGTGCTCGCGGTCCGCCACGGGGGCGACCGGGTGCACGGCGGTCACGGTCACGGCCGGCCCGCCGGGCGGGTCGATACGGACCCGGAGAGTCGCCGCGGTCAGGCCGGCCACCGAGGGCAGGGGGGTCAGCGGCCAGCGGGTCCACAGCCCGGTGCCGCGCGAGCCCTCCCGCGGCTCGAGCTGGGACTGGGGCAGCAGGTCCGCCAGCCCGCTCAGGGCCAGCCGCCGGACCAGCCCGCTGGTCAGTTCCTGGACCGCGAGGACGTCCACGTCGAGGGCGGCCACCGAGGCCGTGATGGCCTCCGCATCCGCCGCGCCCCCCTTGACGTTCAGGGTCAGGACCCGCAGCGTCACACTCTCGCCGCCCGGGCCGGGGGCTCCAGGGCGCCGGCGCGCTGACCTGACCGGGGGCAGCTGCCAGGACACCAGGAGGGCCGCGGGCAGGGCCAGGATCAGCGCGAGCCACCACGAGGAAAAGGCCGCCAGCGCGACCCCGGCCACGGCGGGCACGGTGCCCGCGGGGGCCAGCGCGGCCAGCTTGGGTCCCGGATTAGGCGGCTGCCCGCCCGCCGCCCGTGCGACGAGGAACGGCAGGGCCAGCAGAGTGAGCGCTACGGCTACCACCACGCTCACTGGGGCACCTCACCTCAACTCTTCAGGACCGGCGGCCGTGATCGGCGGCGCGCACCTCATTATCCCGGGAAATGCGGGCAGGCTGGCTACGGGAAGTTACCCCGTGAGCGCGTCGAGCTGGGCCTGCAGCCAGGCGCTGGGCGGGAACGCCGCGCCCGCCGAGGCGAGCGCCGCGGCCCGGCGGGCCCGCTCGGGTTCCGGCATGATGAGCGCCCGGTGCAATGCCTCCGCGGTCTGGGTGACGTCGAACGGGTTCACCAGGAGCGCGTCGCCGCCCAGTTCGGCAGCTGCCCCGGCTTCCGTGGACAGGACCAGGGCGCAGCCGCGCTCCGAGAGGATCGGGCCTTCCTTGGCGACCAGGTTCATCCCGTCGCGGATCGGGTTGACCAGCAGTACGTCCGCGAGGCGGTAGGCAGCCAGCGAGCGCGGGTAGTCGTCATTCACCTGGAGGATCAGCGGGTTCCAGGTGTCCGTGCCGAACTCGTCCTCGATTTCCCCGGCCATCCGCTGCACCCGCGCCGTGTACTCGCGGTACTCGGGGAGATCGTGCCGGGACGGGTAGGCGAACGCCAGATGGGTCACCTGGCCACGCCATTCCGGGTGGGTGACGAGCAGCTCGCGGTAGGCGGCCAGGCCGCGGACGATGTTCTTGGACAGCTCGGTGCGGTCGACGCGGACGATCAGGCGCTGCCCCGCGGTGATCGACGTCAGCGCCGCGACCTGACCCTGCACGTCCGGGGCGGCGGCCCGCTGCCGCAGTCCGTCGGCGTCGACGCCGAGCGGGTGCACGGCCACCGAGGTCAGTTTGCCCTTGTACCGGACGGTGCTGGCCGCCAGGTCCACCGACGCGCCGAGGAACTCGGCGCAGCAGCTCAGGAAGGCTTCAGCCCAGCGCTGGGAGAGAAAGCCGGCGTGATCGGCGCCGAGGATCCCATCCAGCACTTCGCGGCCGACGTCATCGGGCAGCAGCCGGTAGTAATCCGGGGGGGCCCACGGGGTGTGCGAGAAATGCGCGATCCTGACATCAGGGCGCTGCTCGGCGAGCATCCGCGGGACCAGCGGCAGGTGGTAGTCCTGGACCATCGCCCTCACCTGGCCGCGGGCCGGGCCCGTCCCGGCCCCTTCGGCCAGTGCCTCCGCGAACGCGGCGTTGTAGGAGCGGAACGACTCCCACTCGCGGCGGAAGGCGAGCCCGAAACCGGGCTGGTTGGGCGTGTCGAAGAGCATGTGATGCACGAACCACAGCGTGGAGTTGGCCACTGAGTTGTAGGCCCGCTGGAAGGTGGCCGCCGGGATGTCCAGCATCCGGACCACTGACTTCCCCGGGGTCAGATCGGCGTCGAGGCACCCGTCCGGGGCGGATCGCGCCGCAGCCCGGTCCGCGTCGCTCAGCGCCGCGCAGACCCAGAGCACGTCGGCGTGATCTTTCACCGAGGACAGGCCGGAGACCAGGCCCCCGGCGCCCCGCCGGGCGACCAGCGAGCCGTCGTCGCCTACGGCGAAAGAGACCGGTCCGCGGTTGGACGCGATGAGCACCCGGCCGCCGCTGTGCTGGCCCGGGGGGCCCGCCCCGGCTAGCAGAGCCCCCCGCTCCGCTTTCCCGGGGAACCACCCCCGGAGCCCCCGGCCCAGCCTCGCCGCTGTGCGCCGGGGCTGACCACCGCTCTGGTCCATGCACGCGAGGCTAGCTGGACGGGATCAGCCTCGGGGCACCGGTGCGGGATCGGTTAGAGTGACGAGTACAACTTCATAACGCTCATCCAGAGGGGTGGAGGGATACGGCCCGGTGAAGCCCCGGCAACCATCACGTGAGGTGTGCCCGCGAGGCCATTCCCGTGACAGGTGCCAAGTCCGGCCCTCGGCTATCCGGCCGTTGGGGCAGATGAGGAGAAAGGCCTCGCCACGTGAGCACACCACCCGCAACTACCCCCGCTTCGCCCGCCCCCTCCCGGTTCGGCTACGCCACCGGCCTGGGCTGCCGGGAATGCGGCCAGACCTACCCGCTGGGCTCGACCCACGCCTGCGCGGAATGCTTCGGCCCGCTTGAGGTCCGCTACAACTACCCGAAGCTGGACCGCGCGGACATCGAGGCCGGCCCGGCCAGCATCTGGCGCTACGCCAGCCTGCTGCCGGTGCCTCCCGACATCGCCTCGACGCCTAACACCGAGCCGGGCTGGACCCGCCTCGTGCACGCTGAGCAACTGGGACGCGAGCTGGGGGTGCGCAGCCTGTGGGTGAAGGACGAGCGGGCCAACCCCACCCACTCCTTCAAGGACCGGGTGGTGGCCGTCGCGCTCGCGGCCGCGGTCGAACTGGGCTTCAAGGTGCTCGCCTGCCCGTCCACCGGCAACCTCGCGAACGCGGTCGCGGCCGCGGCGGCCCGGGCGGGAATCCGGTCGGTCGTGTTCATCCCGTCAGACCTGGAACCACAGAAGATCATCGCCACCGGCGTCTACGGCGGCACGATGGTCCCGGTGCAGGGCAGCTACGACGATGTGAACCGGCTGGCCTCCGAGCTGGCCGACGAACGCGAGGACTGGGCATTCGTCAATGTCAACGTCCGGCCGTACTACGCAGAGGGCTCCAAGACCATCGGGTTCGAGATCGCGGAGCAGCTCGGCTGGCGGCTGCCCGAGCAGATCGTCGTGCCGGTGGCATCCGGTGCCCAGCTCGTCAAGATCGACAAGGCGTTCCGCGAGCTGGTGAGCCTCGGCCTGGTCGAGGACACCCCCTACAAGGTGTTCGGGGCCCAGGCCACCGGGTGCTCGCCGGTCGCGGAGGCGTTCCGGCAGGGGCACGACGTGGTCCAGCCGGTCCGGCCGTCCACCATCGCCAAGTCGCTGGCCATCGGGAACCCCGCCGACGGGCCCTACGTGCTGGACGTGGTGCGCCGCACCGGCGGCGTGGTGGCCGACGTGGACGACGACGAGGTGGTGTCGGCCATGCGGCTGCTGGCCGCCACCGAGGGCATCTTCGGCGAGACGGCCGGCGGGGTGACCCTGGGCGTGCTGCGCAGCCTGCTGGCCTCGGGCCAGCTGAACCCGGACGCCGAGACGGTGATCATCAACTCCGGTGACGGGCTCAAGACGCTGGACGCTGTCGCCGACGGGCTGAATACCTCGTCAGCCATCCGCCCGACGCTGGACGCGTTCCTGGCCTTCGAGGCCGCGCTGGGCGCCCCCGGTAGTGGTCAGCCGCTCTGACCCAATGGTCCCGCGCTCTTGGAAAGGCAGGTCCCGGCATGACCGTGTCCATCCGCATCCCCACCATCTTGCGTACCTTCACCGGCGGCGCGGCGGAGGTCACCGCCGACTCGGGCACCTTGCGCGAGGTCCTGGCCGGCCTGGACGCCAGCTATCCGGGCATTCAGGGCCGGATAGTGGACGACTCCGGCCAGTTGCGGCGCTTCGTCAACGTGTACGTCGGCGAGGAGGATGTCAGGTTCGCGCAAGGGCTCGATACACCGGTCCCGGCCGGTGCGCACGTGTCCGTCATTCCGGCGGTCGCGGGCGGATGATACGGCCCTTTCAGCCCCGCCTGGTTCTGCCCAGGATCTGCATAAGCGCCCACCGGTCCTGCGCAGATGCGGAAACGGGCCGGGCCGCGTTCGGGGAGTTAGAGGTCCCCAACTTCGACCGCACCGGGTAAGGTCGTGTCCGGTCGCTGTCGGTCGGGGCAACGGTAAGCCTGGCTTGCATACGCCTAACCCGCGCCGCGATCGACGGGTTCCCCAAAGGCAAGGGGGGAACCCGAGGCCCGAGCGGAGTTAGGGAGTTGTTGGGTAATGGCTCAGGGCACCGTCAAGTGGTTCAACGCGGACAAGGGCTACGGCTTCATCGCGGTCAACGGTGGCAGGGACGTGTTCGTGCACTTCTCCGCCATCCAGATGGATGGCTACCGCAGCCTCGAAGAGGGGCAGCGGGTCGAATTCGAGATCACGCAGAGTGACCGAGGCCCGCAGGCGGAGGCCGTCCGGGCTGTGGGCTAGCTCTGCCTCGCAGTTCGGTTGATGGCCCGGTGCCCGGGAACGGGTGCCGGGCCATCGGGGGCCCCGGGGTAACACACCTCCAGGGCCCGCCCTCCAGGTACTGAGTACCTGGCGCATTACCAGTAGCGCCTTCGGGCGTGACGCGGGCCGCTAGGTCTGCCCGCGGTCGCCGGCCCGGGTGCCGCGTCCTCCGGGCGGGGACGGGCTGGGGCTGCGCGGAGCCGTGTTCGCTGACAGCGTTCCGGGGGGTCTGGGGCGCTGCCGACCCTGCCCGTTTCCCGGATTTCCCCTGTATGACCAGGTCGGCTGTATGACCAGGTCGGCGACCCTTCCCGGCCCGCGGGAACGGCCAGCCGCGGCTCGTGCCCGAGTTTGCACTCTCCCATGTAGAGTGCTAAACAAGGCGTTGGCACTCTCGGCATGAGAGTGACAACTCCAGGGCGGGAATCGGGGCGATGAGGCCTCGCCGGCGGCAGGATGGGACTGTCCGCCGGGGGGCCGGCCGTCGCGGGCGTCGGCCCGATTCACACGAAAAGCCACCAAGTCCCGGGAGGACTGGAGCCTATGGCAGCCAAGATGATCGCGTTCGATGAGGACGCGAGGCGCGGCCTCGAGCGCGGTATGAACCAGCTCGCCGACGCCGTAAAGGTAACCCTCGGCCCGAAGGGCCGGAACGTGGTACTCGAGAAGAAGTGGGGCGCCCCCACGATCACCAACGATGGCGTGTCCATCGCCAAGGAGATCGAGCTCGAGGACCCGTGGGAGAAGATCGGCGCAGAGCTGGTCAAGGAAGTAGCAAAGAAGACCGACGACGTCGCGGGTGACGGCACCACCACGGCCACCGTGCTGGCGCAGGCGCTGGTCCGTGAGGGCCTGCGCAACGTCGCGGCGGGCGCGAACCCGATGTCCCTCAAGCGGGGCATCGAGGCCGCGGTCGAGCGGGTGAGCGAGGAACTGTCCAAGATCGCCAAGGACGTGGAGACCAAGGAGCAGATCGCTTCGACGGCCTCCATTTCGGCCGGCGACCCCGCGATCGGCGAGATGATCGCCGAAGCGATGGACAAGGTCGGCAAGGAAGGCGTCATCACCGTCGAGGAGAGCAACACCTTCGGCCTCGAGCTTGAGCTCACCGAGGGCATGCGCTTCGACAAGGGATACATCTCGCCCTACTTCGTCACTGACCCGGAGCGGATGGAAGCAGTCCTCGACGACCCGTACATCCTGGTGACCAACACCAAGATCTCGGCCAACAAGGACCTGCTGCCGCTGCTCGACAAGGTCGTCCAGTCGGGCAAGCCGCTCGCCATCATCGCCGAGGACGTCGAGGGCGAAGCCCTCGCGACCCTGGTCGTCAACAAGATCCGCGGCCTGTTCAAGTCCGTCGCGGTGAAGGCGCCCGGCTTCGGTGACCGGCGCAAGGCCATGCTCGGTGACATCGCGATCCTGACCGGAGCGCAGGTCATCAGCGAGGAAGTCGGTCTCAAGCTGGAGAACGCCGACCTCGACCTGCTCGGCCGGGCCCGCAAGGTGGTCGTCACCAAGGACGAGACGACCATCGTGGACGGCGCTGGCGACTCCGAGCAGATCTCCGGCCGGGTCAACCAGATCCGTGCCGAGATCGAGAACACCGACTCGGACTACGACCGGGAGAAGCTGCAGGAGCGGCTGGCCAAGCTGGCTGGCGGCGTGGCCGTCATCAAGGCCGGCGCGGCGACCGAGGTCGAGCTGAAGGAGCGCAAGCACCGCATCGAGGACGCGGTGCGCAACGCCAAGGCCGCCGTCGAAGAGGGCGTTGTCCCTGGCGGCGGCGTGGCCCTGCTGCACGCGGGGACCAGCGCCTTCAAGAAGCTCGAGCTCACGGGCGACGAGGCGACCGGGGCGGCCATCGTGCGCCGCGCCGTCGAGGAGCCGCTCAAGCAGATCGCGGTGAACGCCGGCCTCGAGGGCGGCGTCGTGGTCGAGAAGGTCAAGACGCTGCCTGCCGGTCAGGGGCTCGACGCCGCGACCGGCGAGTACGTCAACATGTTCAAGGCCGGGATCATTGACCCGGCTAAGGTGACCCGTTCTGCACTGCAGAACGCGGCCTCCATCGCCGCGCTGTTCCTCACCACTGAGGCAGTCGTGGCAGAGAAGCCGGAGAAGACCCCGGCGCCGGCCGCCCCAGGCGGCGGCGGCGACATGGACTTCTGACGCGGCCGGGGGCTCAGCCCCCGGACCTCGTGAGTCCTAGCGGGCGGCCGGTTAACACCGGCCGGCCGCGCCGGCCGGAAGGGCGGCCCCGGATACCGGGGCCGCCCTTTTCGCACGCCGGCCCATTGAACGGCCTGGCTTATTCGCGCCACTCCGGGGCCGGTAGCGTGCCGACTCCACAATGGCCCGGTTCAGCGTGTGAAGGCCATGCATCGCTGGGTCACCGGCTGTTCCCGCCCGGGGCCGGCCGGTCCCGGGGTCTTACTCGCACCGGCGCCGGCGTGGTGGCCGTGCGATGCGGTCTTTGGGATTCGGGTGAGGGAGCAACCCGGCTGTTATCCACACCAGGCAGCACCGGTCGGGTGAGAGGTACACAATGCTTCCTGATGGCGGTGCAGCGGGCCGGGTGCCGATACACCGGATAATCGCTCTGCCAATCACCACAGATGACCTGGGCGCGCATAAAGACGTGCGTTGCTCACCTACGGGGTTCCGGGGGATTATCGAAGCATGAGGCGCCGCTCCGCTCCGCCCCCATCCGGTCAGCAGATGATCCGGGAGTACCTCGGCCGCGTGTCGGTCGCGGCGACGAAGGTGCTGCCCAAGGGTGACCGGCTGCTGTTCGTCGGCCGGACCCGCGCGGCCATCGAGGCCCAGGTCGGCCCCCTCGCGTCGGCCGACGCCGACAGCGTGCGGAACGCGCTGCTCGCCCTGGGTGAGCCGGAAGTACTCGCCAAGCGGGAACGTGAGCGCCTGTACAGCGCCCGGCGGCGCGGAGCGGCCGCCGCGCCGCCCGCGCTGTGGAAACCGGCCAAGGAGCCTCGCCGGGGTGCGGTCACGCCTCCGCCCCCGGCCCGCCGCCCGGGGCCAGGCCAGGCACGCAGGCCCCGGCCGTGGCCTCACCGGGGGATGACCGGCCCGGAGGAGCCGCCGCCCGCGGAGTCAGCGTCGCCCGCAGCGCCGCCGGCTCCGGCTGTGCCACGCCAGGCGGACTCACCCGAGGCGATGCCGCGCCCCGCCGAAACGCCCGCGCCCGGAACGCCCGCGCCCGAAACGCCTGCATTCGGTACGCCCCCGACCGCAGCGCGTGATGCTGAGGCCCTCGGGGAGGGGCCGCCCCCAGCAGGATCACCCGCCGTCGAGGAGGCCACGGCGGACGCGGCCGCGGCCGGCGTGCCGCCGGCCGGCGCCGCCATGCCAGTGGAGCCCGCGCCCGTCCCCCCAGCGGACGTCCCCGCGCCTGAGGAGCCCGCTGCCGGCGTCCCCCCGGCGGACGTTCCCGCGCCTGAGGAGCCCGCTGGCCGGCGTCCCCGCCGGCGGACGTTCCCGCGCCTGAGGAGCCCGCGGCCGGCGTGCCCGGCGCGGACCATGCCGATCCTGGACTGAACGGCCGGGACCCCGGGGGAACCCCGCCGGGCTGGATGCGCCCGCGTCCCGCCCCGCCGGCCGGCGAGACCAAGCCGCTGTCGATCGTCCCTGGCATGGGGCAGCCCACCGAGGCGGACGAACCCGCGCCGCCCCGGCGCCGCTCGCCGGCCGTGGTGCCGCTCGCGGAAGCGTGGGCCCTGGCCCGCAAGCATCCGCTGGAAGCCGTCGCCGTCGTCCTGCTGGGCGTCGGCGGGCTGATCCTGCCGTTTCCGTTCTGGCTGATCGGAGGCCTGGTCGCGCTGAAGTCCCGGCGCTGGGACGCCCGCGACAAGTGGGCGGCCCTGGCCGGGCCGCCCCTGATCGCGCTCGCGGTACTGATCATCCGGGCGGCTACTTCGCCGGGCAATTTCTTCTCGGCCTTCTACCAGGCCGCACGTCACGACGCCGGGCTGAGCATCCGGGCAGGTTGCGTGCTGTGCGCGGTCTATCTCGTCTGGCGGCTGCGGCGCGGCCCGCGGCTGCGGACACTTCCTCCCTGGCAGCGTCCCCGCTAACGCCCACCCAGCGGGACCGATAACCTAGAGTTGCTATTCCCTGCGCTCGCCCGCCCGCTCTACTGCGTGAGGTCACGTCCGTGCCCACTGGCAAGGTCAAATGGTATGACGCCGACAAAGGGTTCGGCTTTCTCACCCGCGACGATGGGGGTGAGGTCTTTGTGCATTCCACGGCGCTGCCCGCGGGCAGTACCGCCCTGCGGCCCGGCCAGCGGGTGGAGTTTGGCGTGGCCGAGGGGCGCCGCGGGGTCCAGGCCCTCCAGGTGCGGCTGCTCGAGCCTCCGCCGACGGTGGCCAAGGTCAGCCGGAAGAGCCCCGACGAGATGGTCGTCATCGTCGAGGACCTGATCAAGCTGCTGGACGGGGTCAGCGCCGCCTACCGGCGGGGCCGGCACCCAGACCCCCGCGACGGGAAGAAGATCGCGGCCGTGCTGCGGGCCGTCGCCGACGACGTCGAAGCCTAGGGCTGACCGGCCGTAGCCGCCGCGGTGATCTTCCCGGGCCCCTCCGCCTGGACGCCAGGCAGCAGCACCGCCACCTCGAG
Source organism: uncultured Actinomycetes bacterium (assembly GCA_963713815.1). GTDB lineage: Bacteria > Actinomycetota > Actinomycetes > Streptosporangiales > Streptosporangiaceae > RYN-230. The sequence goes on along the minus strand of CAVQNH010000028.1, from coordinate 38,688 downwards.
GCCGCCCGCGGGCTGGCTGCGCGCCGCGACCGTGCCGTGGTGGGCGGTGGCCACCGACCGCACGATCGACAGGCCCAGCCCGGTGCCGGGCCCGCTGCCCGCCTGGCCCGCCAGCCGCCGGAACGGCTCGAACAGCAGCGGGGCCACGTCCTCCCCGATGACCGGCCCGCCGTTGGTGACCGTCAGGTACGCCTGGCTGTCCCGCGTTCCGGTGGCCACCTGGATCCAGCCACCCGGGCTGTTGTGCCGGACCGCGTTGTCCACCAGGTTGGCCACGAGCCGGTCAAGCAGCACGAGATCACCGCAGGTCGGCGCGGGCTGCAAGCCTGTCTCCAGGCCCAGCGACCCGGCCCGGATGGCCGGCCCTGCGGCGTCGAGCGCATCCTCCGCCAGCACGGCCAGGTCGGTGAGCTCCACCGCGGCGACGCCCCGGTCGCTGCGGGCCAGGGTCAGCAGGGCCTCGATGAGCGCCTCCGCCCGGTCCACGGCCGCCCGCACCTCGGCGGCCATGTCCTCGAGCTGGGCGGGGGTCCGGTCCGGCTTGGCCAGCGTGACGTCGATGGCGGTCCGCATCACGGTCAGCGGGGTGCGCAGCTCGTGGGAGGCGTTCGCGACGAAACGGCGCTGGCTGGCGAAGGCCGCGTCGAGCCGGGCCAGCATGGCGTCGTAGGTGTCGGCGAGTTCCTTCAGCTCGTCGGGCGGCCCGGCCAGCGCGAGGCGCTCGCCCAGGTTCTCCTCCGACGCGCGGCGGGCCGCCCCGGTGATGGCGTGCACCGGCCGCAGTGCCCGCCCGGCGACCAGCCAGCCCACGGCCCCGGACACCGCGCCCATGATGCCCAGGCCCACCAGCGAGTAAAGCAGCAGCTGGTGCACGGCCTCGGCCCGCTGGCTCTGCGCGCCAGCCGCCACGCCGCTGCTGAAGGTCTGCCGGCACTTGCCGAGCAGCTGCCGGTCCGCAGCTGGCAGGGCATACTTTTTCTTCTCGGCGGCCATCACCTTGCCGCATGCCTTCCTGAGCGACTCCTCGGCCACGGTCGACGGCTGGCCTGTCTTGCCCAGGGCGCTGGTCGTGCTGAGCCCGCGCACCACGAACACGTAGGTGAAAGCCAGCAGCATGGCCGCGGCCAGCAGGAACAGCCCGCTGTAGACCAAGGTGAGCCGCAGCCGGATCGGCCGCCGCCCGGCGGCGCGGGCCGCCCAGGCCGGGCGCTTCACCGGACCAGCAGCCGGTAGCCGCTGCCGATCACCGTCTCGATCAGCGGCGGGTCCCCCAGCTTGCGCCGCAGCCGGGTCATGGTGACCGAGACCGTGTTGGTGAACGGGTCGGCGTGCTCGTCCCACACGCTCTCCAGGAGTTCCTCCGCGCTCACCACCGCGCCATCCGCGCCGAGCACCGCCTCCAGCACGCCGAACTCCTTCCGGGTCAGCGGCACCGGCCGGCCGTCCCGGCTGACCCGGCGCCGGGCCCGGTCCATGGTCAGGTCGCCCCGGGTGATGACCGGCGGGGTGGACGGAGCCCGCCGGGACAGGGCCCGGACCCGGGCGACCAGCTCGGTGAACGCGAACGGCTTGGGCAGGTAGTCGTCGGCGCCCAGGTTGAGCCCGTCCACCCGGTCCTCCACCGCCGCGGCCGCGGTCAGCATCAGGATCCGGGCGGGCGACGGCCCGGCCACCAGGCTCGCGCAGACCGCGTCCCCGTGCACCCGCGGCAGGTCGCGGTCCAGCACCACGACGTCGTACCGGTTCACCGCGGTGACCTCCACCGCGGTCGCGCCGTCGTAGGCCACATCCACCGCCATCCCCTGATCGCGCAGGCCCTCGGCGATCCGGTTGGCCAGCGTTTTCTGATCCTCCACCACCAGCACGCGCATCAGTCCATGGTGCCCCGCCGCGGATGACAAAGACATAACACGCGGGGGCGCCGGTGGCTCCCGCCCGGCGCGCTCACCAGCCCGGCCGCGGCGGACCGGCCACGCCGGGGGCTTCGTTGCGTAGCGCCTTTGTAATGCCCGGCGGCGTAGATCTCTCACCGTCCACGGTTCGACCAGGGAGGTCCACGATGAGACACGCACCGCCTCCGGCCCGCCGCCTGCGGGCCGGAGCCGGGCCCGGCGGTGGTCACGCTGGCCGCGCGCTCATGCTGGCCGTGCTGGGCCTGCTCGGCGCCGGGTGCAGCAGCGGCGCCAGCCCCGCCTCGGTGCCCAGCCTGAGCAGCGCCAGCGGCGGCCATTCCGCGGGCGGCGACCGGGCCGCGGAGCTGCACGCGGCCGCGCAGTGCATCCGCCAGCACGGCGTCCCGGGCTACGCCGACCCGGTGCTTACCGCCAGCGGCGCGGTCTACAGCGACCGGCGCAGCATCCAGGACGCGTCCCAGTCCGTCCTGGACGCGGTCCAGGCGGCCTGCGGCAGCGTGCTGGCCCGGGCTCAGCTCAACCCGATGCATGAGCCGCCCGCACCGCCGCAGCTGGTCCAGGCCGGGGTGCGCGCGGCCCGGTGCATGCGGGCGCACGGGCTGCCGAACGACGCCGATCCGACCGCGAACACCCCGTACACGCCGGGCCACGGTTTCGGGCTCAGCGCCCGCGAGGTCCCGGCCGGCGGGAAGCTGAGCCACAGCTTCCAGCAGGCCATCCACGCCTGCCAGCGGCTGGACGCCGCGGAGATCCGCGCGTCGACCCTGTCCAGCCTGGGCCAGGACGGCTGACGTGCGGGCCAGATGGCTCGCCGCGGCCGGGACGGTCGTGGCGGGCGGGGCGGCGGCGGGGCTGATCGTCGCCACGTCCGGGGCGGGCGGGGTGGCCAGCGCGGCCGGGTCGGGACACGCGGTGTCCGGGTCCAGCGGCACGGGGCAGGCCAGCGGGGCCGGGGGCGGCTCCCGCGTGGCCACCGCGCCGGTGGTCCGCACCGACCTGACCAACACGGTCCAGGTGAGCGGGGCGCTCGGGTTCGCGGGCTCGTACACCGTCGCCAACCAGACGCAGGGCACCGCCTACACGGCGCTGCCCCCGCCGGGACAGGTGGTGCGCCGGGGCCACCGCCTGTACGAGGTGGACGGGAGCCCGGTCATCCTGCTCTACGGGCCCAGGCCCGAATGGCGGGACCTGTTCCTGGGGGTCACGCCCGGGCCGGACGTGGCGCAACTCGACGCCAACCTGATCGCGCTCGGCTACGCGACCCCCGCCACGCTGACCGTGAGCGACACGTTCACGGCCGCGACCTCCTTCGCGGTGCAGCGGTGGCAGGCCGCGCTGGGCGTGACCGTGACCGGCGTGGTCCCGGCCGGGCAGGTGGCCTACGCACCCGGCCCGCTGCGGGTGGCCTCGCTGGACGTCACGCTGGGCGCCGCGGCGCAGCCCGGGGCGGCCGTGCTGGCCGCCACGTCGGCGCGGCCGGTGGTCAGCGCGGAGCTGCCGGTCGGCCAGGAATACCTGGTCCGCCGGGGCGACCAGGTCAGCGTCACGCTGCCGGACGGCGCCAGGACCGTGCCCGGCGTCATCACCGCGATCTCGCGGGTGGCCAGCGCGGGATCGCCTGACGGCGCTGGGCCGCCCTCCCCGGGACCGTCCGCGCCCGGCGGGTCAGGGTCCGGGGGGTCAGGGTCCGGGGGGTCAGGTGCGGCCGCCAGCGGTGACACGGTCGAGGTCACCGTCCGGCTCGCGCACCCGCGGGCCGCGGGCGGGCTGGACCAGGCCCCGGTCACGGTGAACATCGTCAGCGCCCGGGCCAGCGGCGTGCTCGCGGTGCCGATCAGCGCCCTGGTCGCGCTGGCGGGCGGGGGCTACGCCGTGCAGGTGATCACCGGCAGCACCGCGCACCTGACCGGGGTCCGCACCGGGCTGTTCAGCAGCAGCCTGGTCCAGGTGGCCGGCCCGGGGCTGCGGGCCGGGCTGAGAGTCGAGGTGCCCGCACCATGACCGGCAGCCCTGGCAGCGCGCCGCCGGTCCTGGAACTGTCCGGTGTGACGAAGACCTATTCTGGCTCTCCGCCGGTAACCGCCCTGGCCGGGGTGGACCTGCGGATCAGCCCGGGGGAGCGGCTGGCCGTGCTCGGGCCGTCCGGCTCAGGCAAGTCCACCCTGCTGCACATCCTCGGCACGCTGGAACGGCCCAGCACCGGGGTGACGCGGGTCGCGGGCCAGGACGTGTCCGGCCTGTCCGACGCCGAGGTGTCCGCGGTCCGCGGCCACCGCCTCGGCTTCGTGTTCCAGCAGTTCTTTCTCCTCGATCACCTGGACGCGGTCAGCAACGTGGCGCTCGGCCTGCTCTACCGCGGCGGCGCGGCGGCCGGGCGGCGGGCCGCCGCCCAGGATGCCCTGGAGCGGGTCGGGCTGGGGCACCGGCTCCGGCACCGGCCCGGCGAACTGTCCGGGGGTGAGCGGCAGCGGGTGGCCATCGCCCGGGCCGTGGCCGGCCAGGCCGCCGTGGTGCTCGCCGACGAGCCCACCGGCAACCTTGACTCCGCGACCGGGGCCGGGATCATCTCCCTCCTCACCCGGCTGGCCGAGGACGGCACGGCCGTGGTCGTGGTCACCCATGACCCGGGGATCGCCGCCGTGATGCAGCGGCGGGTGGAAATGCACGACGGCCGGATCGTCCGGGAGCACCCATGACCCGGTCCGGGACGCCGGCTCAGGCGAGTCCCGTCCAGCTGCCCCCCGTCGCAGCCCCGGCCGTCCCCCGGTCCCGGCTCCGTCCGGGTGACGCCCTCCGCACCGCGGCCGGGTCCCTGCGGTCACGGTCCTGGCGCGCCGCCCTGTCCGCGCTCGGGATCGCGATCGGCATCGGCGCCGGGGTGGCCGTGCTCGGCGTCTCCGCCTCCTCCCGGGCCGCCCTGCTCGCTGAGCTGGGCGCGGAAGGCAACCTGCTGACCGTGTCCGCCGGGCAGGACGTCACCGGGGCGCCCGCGCCGCTGCCGGGGACTGCCTCCGGCATGATCGCCCGGATCCCGCCGGTCCAGACCGTGACCGCGGTGGGCTACGTGCCCGGCGTCCTGGTCCGGCGGACCGCCGCGGTGCCCGCCGTGGACAGCGGGGGCATCTCGGTGCTGGCCACCCAGACCAGCCTGCTGCGCACGCTGGGCGGCCAGGTGGCCCGCGGCGTGTTCCTGAACGCCGCCACCATCCACTACCCCGCGGTCGTGCTCGGCGCGATCGCCGCCCGGACGCTGGGCATCACCCGGGTACCGCCCGGCACGCTGGTGTACCTGGGCGGCCGGTACTTCTCGGTGGTCGGCATCCTGCGGCCGGTGCCGCTCGCGCCGGAGATCGACGAGGCCGCGCTGGTCGGCTTCCCCGTCGCGAACGCCCGGCTCGGCCTGGGCGGCCACGCCACCGAGATCTACCTGCGCGCCCTGCCGGATCAGGTCCAGGCGGTGGCCGCGGTGCTGCCGTTCACCGCGAACCCGGCCCTGCCCGAGGGGGTCCAGGTCAGCCTGCCGTCCCAGGTGCTCGCCGCGCGGGCGCAGGCCCGGTCGGCGCTCACCGGCCTGTTCCTCGCCCTGGGCGGGGTCGCGGTGGGCGTCGGCGGGATCGGCATCGCCAACATTATGGTGATCTCCGTGCTGGAACGCCGGGGCGAGATCGGCCTGCGCCGGGCGCTCGGCGCCACACGCCGCCATGTGGCCGTCCAGTTCCTGACCGAGTCGGCGCTGCTGTCGGCGTTCGGGGGCCTGGGCGGCGTCCTCCTTGGCGCGGGGGCTACCGTCGGGTACGCGGTCAGTACCGGTCAGGCGGTGGTCGTCCCGCCCGAGGCCGCCGGGGGCGGCCTGGCCGTGGCGATCGCCGTGGGCGTCGTGGCCGGGGTCTACCCGGCTCTGCGCGCCGCCCGGCTCCCTCCGGCCGAGGCCCTGCGCTCGATGGCTTGACCAGCGCGAGCTACCCCGCCCGCGGATGCGGCGGGCGGGCGGCGGCGACCCGGGCGGCCAGGATCCGGCGGCGCCTGCTGGCCACGAGCAGCGCCGTGGTGGCAGCCAGCCCCGCGGCGGGCACGGCCAGCCCGGCCACCCCGCTGTCGGTGATGGACATGGCCAGCCCGGCCAGCCCGCCGGCCACCCAGGCCAGCTGGTGGATGGTCTCCGACGCGGCCAGGGTCGAGGAGCGGATCTCCTCCGGGACCTCCCGCTGGACGATCGAGTCGAGCGCGAGCTTGGCGAGCACCTGGCCGAACGCCGCGACCAGGGCCACCACGAGCGCCGCCCACAAGCCGAAGAACGCCGCGCACACCGCCGTGACCACGGTGGAGGTGCCCAGCAGCGCGAACAGGATCAGGTGCGGGGTCCGGGCCTTCAGCAGAGCCCCGATGCCGGTCCCGATGAACCCGCCCGCCCCGGCGGCGGCGATCATCGCGCCCAGCGCGAGCTTGTCGCTGACCCCGGGGAAGTGCACGGTCCGCAGCAGGAACGCGAGGAAAAAGATCATGTAGCCGGAAAAGGCGCGCAGCGCCGCGTTGCCGCGCATGGCCTCGCCCACGATCGGGCCCACGCTGCGCAGGGTGGCGGCCCATCCGGCGCGCCGCGGGGCGGCCGCGCCGGCCGACGGCGCGCCGGCCGCAGAACGTCCGGCCGCAGAGGGCCCGGCTGCAGAGGGCCCGGCTGCAGAGGGCCCGGCTGCGGAACGCGCGGCTGAGGGTCCCGCGCCTCCCGGCATGGCAGCCTGCGGGATGGTGGCCCCGCCCGCCTCAGCCTCGCCTCAGCCCCAGCCGCTTCAGCCCCATCCGCCGCAGCCGGCTGCGGGTCCTGCTGGTCCACCCGGGTCGGCAGCCTGATGCCCAGCGCGATCGCGGCCAGGTAGACCAGGGTGCCGATGCGCAGTACCCAGGTCGCGCCGGTGGCGCCCCCGCCGGCCAGGACCGAGATCGCGCCCGCGACCCCGACCCCGACGGTCGACGCGATCAGCGCCGCCAGTGAGATCCGCGCGTTGGCCGACACCAGGGTGATCTTCGCCGGGAGCACCCGGGGGGTGACCGAGCTGCGGGTCACCCCGTACGCCTTCTGCAGCACCAGCACGCCGAACGCCGCCGGCAGCAGGGTCACGGTGTCGCTGTGCTGGACCGCGCCCGCCATCCCCCAGCAGAGCAGGCCGCGGGCCAGCAGGGTGCCGATCATGATGTACCGGCGCCCGTCCCGGACCCGGTCCAGCATCGGCCCGATGAACGGGGCCAGCACGGCGAACGGCGCCATCGTGATGAGCAGGGTCAGCGCGATCCGGCCCCGCGCCTGGTCCACCGAGGTGCTGAAGAACAGCGTCCCGGCCAGCGCCACCGCCACGAACGCGTCGGCCGCGGCGCCCGCCGCGGTCAGCTCGATGACCCGGTCCAGGCCGGTCCGCCCGGCCCCGGAGGCCTGCGTCATCCGGCGGATGACCCGGCCGGTGCCCCGCGCCGTGGACGCGCCGGCCCGCCCGGTCGAGCGCAGCCCGGACGCGAAACCGCCGGCCGCCCGCCTCGCCTGCGGCCGCGCACCGGACAGTCCCATGCTCCCAGTATTCTGCGTTCTCAGAGGGGTTAAGCCCTGCCGGGCCAGACTTCACCTGGCCAGTATGTTTTCTGACGCACAGCGGGTGCGTGAATGGGGGACAATTGCTCACCGTGAGCCCTGGGCGTGCACGGAGCAAAGAACCGGATGACGCCTGTGCGCAGGCGGTTGACCTGGCGCGCGGTGCGGCCGAGGAGATGGCGGGCGCCGACCGCGTCGGCCAGCACCTGGGCGTCACTGCCGACGGCGACCGGTTGGTCACGCACCGGTTCCGCTGCCTTGATCCCGCCTACCGGGGCTGGTGCTGGGCGGTCACCGTGACCCGGGCCTCCCGGGCCAAGAACGTGACTGTGGACGAGAGTGTGCTGATCCCGGGGGACGAGGCGATCCTCGCCCCGGACTGGGTGCCGTGGCGGGAGCGGGTACTGCCCGGTGACCTGGGGGTGGGGGACCTGCTCCCGGCGCCCCCGGACGACGCCCGGCTGGTCCCGGCGGCCTCCCTGGAGGGGGACGACGGGGTCGCCGACTGGGGCGAGACAGCGTGGGCCATGCCCGGGACGGAACCCGAGGATCTGGTCCCGGTCCCGTCCGCCGAGCCGCTCGCCGACGGCCCGGATGATCTAACCGACTCCGCAACGGATCTTTCCGGCGCTGCTGCCCTCGTGGTCGCCACGGGGGCCGACGGTACCGCCGCCGGCGGTATCGAGGACCGGCCGCCCCGGGCCCGGGTGCTCTCGGCGATCGGCCGGGACGACACCGCGCTGCGCTGGTACACCAGTGAGCACGGTCCCAAGACGCCGCTGGCCAGCGCCGCTCCCGGGCTGTGCTCGGGATGCGGGTTCTTCGTGCGGCTGGGCGGGCCTCTGGGGCGGGTGTTCGGCGTGTGCGCGAACGAGTACGCGCCCGACGACGGCCGGGTGGTTTCCCTGGACCACGGGTGCGGGGCACATTCCGAAGGGGTGACCGCGGCGACCGCGGACCAGTCACTGCGGCCGGTCATCGACGAACTCGGTTACGACCTGGTGGACATGCCCGGTGTCTCGGTCGAGGAGACGGTCTTCGAGCCGCTCGACCACAACTAGCCCGGCCGCAACTTGCCCGGCCGCAACCGCGGGGTTGACCCCGCTCAGCCCCGGGCCTCCGACCGGCGCTGGGCCTGCCGTGCGCGGGCGCGCTTCAGGCGGGGCACGTACCACAGGCCGAACAGGCCCAGGCACAGCCCGACCGCGCATGTCCAGACCCACCAGCGATCGGCCGGGGACAGGTTGTCGCGCAGCACCAGGACGCTGATCAGCCCGATTGCCCAGGCGCCGGTGATCACAGCGGTCACGAGCTGGTCATTGGCCTCGAGCGGCGGCGGCGCAGGCCGAAGTTTCCTGCTCACCTGACCCAGGTTAACCGGCCTGCGCGTGGTGTACTTGGTCCACGCCCCGTTGGGGTGCCACCCGTTCGTCGTGCTAACGGTTTGACGGAATGCTGCCCGCCTGCATATCGTTAGCAAAAGTAATGACTCAGGCTAAAGATAATGACATCCTCGGGGACCAGGTCCGACGCGGGCCTGGCAACAACGCTACGGATCTCCGTGAGCCGTCTGGCCCGCCGGCTGCGGGTCGAGCGGACGGCGCCCGGCCAGGCGGAGCCCGTGCTCTCGGACACGCAGTTCGCCGCGCTGGCGACGCTGGAGAAGCACGGCGCGATGAGCCCGGGCGAGCTGGCCGGGCACGAGCGGGTGCAACCGCCGTCGATGACCCGCGTCATCGCGGCCCTGGAGGAGTGGCAGCTCGTCACGCGGGCCGCGCACGCCTCCGACCGGCGGCAGGTGGTCCTGACCGTGACCCCCGCGGGCCGGGAACTGGTGGCGAAGGCGCGCCTGCGCCGGGACGCCTGGCTGGCCAGGCGGCTGAACGAGCTGACTCCGCAGGAGCGGGCGACGCTCCGGGCGGCCGCGCCGATTCTGGAGAAGCTCAGCCAGGCCTGACAGAACCGGCCACCACGGAGCCGGTCACCACGGAGCCGGTCACCACGGAGCCCGCCCGGGACCGGTGGTCCCGGCTGCGGACGTTCCGGTCCCTGGGAACCCGTAACTACCGGCTGTTCGCGACGGGCCAGGTCATTTCCAACAGCGGCACCTGGATGCAGCGCGTCGCCCAGGACTGGCTGGTGCTCCAGCTGACCCACGGCAGCGGCACCGCGCTGGGCATCGCGACCGGGCTGCAGTTCCTGCCCATGCTGGCCAGCCCGTGGGGCGGCGCGATCGCGGACCGTTACCCCAAGCGGCGCATCCTGATGCTCACCCAGACCGCGATGGGGCTGCTCGCGCTGACCCTGGGCGTGCTCGCGGTCACCGGGTCGGTCCGCATCTGGCAGGTATACGCGCTGGCCTTCGGGCTTGGCCTGGCCACGCTGGTGGACAACCCCACCCGGCAGGCGTTCGTGACCGAGATGGTCGGCACCGGCGATATGCCCAACGCCATCGCCCTCAACAGCGCGATCTTCAATCTGGCCCGGATCGCCGGGCCGGCCGCCGCGGGGCTGGTGATCGGCGCGGTGGGCACGCCCACCGCCTTCTTCCTCAACGCGGCCTCCTACGGGGCGGTGCTCACCAGCCTGAAGCTGATGCGGCCCTCCGAGCTGCACGCCGTGAAACGGGTGCCCCGGCATAAGGGCGAGCTCCGCGAGGGCTTCGCCTATGTGCGCGCCCGGCCCCAGCTGCTGCTGCCCATGGTGCTGATCTTCTTCGTGGCCACCTTCGGGATGAACTTCCAGGTGACCAACGCGCTCATGTCCCGGCAGGTATTCCACACCGGGGCCACCGCGTTCGGGGTGGCCTCCGCGGTGTTCGCGGCGGGCGCGCTGGCCGGGGCCCTGCTGGCCGCCCGGCGCAGCAGGCCCGGGCTGCGGCTGCTGGTGACCGCCGCGTTCGCGTTCGGCCTGCTGGAAGTCCTCACCGCGCTGATGCCCTCGTTCTGGCTGTTCCTGGCCATGCTGGTGCCGACCGGGCTCATCCTGCTGACCCTCAACACCGCGGCCAACTCCACGGTCCAGCTGGGCGCGGCACCGGACATGCGCGGCCGGGTGATGGGGCTCTACATGCTGGTGTTCCTGGGCGGTGCGCCGCTCGGGTCACCGATGGTCGGCTGGGTCGCGGAACAGTTCGGCCCGCGGATGAGCCTGCTGGCTGGCGGGGTCATCTCCGCGGCCGCGGCGGCCGTCATCGGCCTGCTGGTCGCCCGGCGGCGCGGGGTGGGAGCCCGGGAGTACCTGCACCCGGCCGCCCTGGCCCGCATGGTCGCCTGACCATTTCCGTGCGCGGCACGGGGCTTCCTGGCGCTGCACGGGGGCTTCGTAGCGCGGCGCGGCACTTCCCGGACCTGCGATGGCTTTGTGGCGCTGCGCGCGGCCCGGGCCTGGTGGCTGGTGCTACGAATGGGTTATGAGGCTGTTCGTCGCGGTCGCTGTGCCGGCTCACGCGGCCGACGAGCTAGACGGCGCGGTCGCGCCGTTGCGGCAGTCGTGGCCCGCGCTGCGCTGGACCGGGCGCGATGCGTGGCATGTCACGCTGGCGTTCCTCGGTGAGGTGAACGAGACGGTCAGCACCCGGCTTGAGCCGCGGCTGGAGCGCGCCGCGGCTCGTCATCCCTGCCTGGCGGTGTCCCTGGGCGGGGCGGGTGCCTTCCCCGGCGCCGGCCGCGCCCGGGTGCTGTGGACCGGCGTTCAGGGTGAGCCCCGCGGCCTCGCGGCCCTGGCCGCGTCGGTCGCGGCGGGGGCGCGGCGGGCGGGCGCACCCCCGGCGGAGGAGCGCAGGCGCTTCCAGCCGCACCTGACCCTGGCCCGGTGCCGGGAGCCGGTTGACGCGCGGCCGCTGGTGGACATGCTGTCCGGCTATGCCGGCACCCCATGGACCGCGGGGGAGATCTATCTGATCCGCAGCCACCTGCCCGGCGGCCGCCCGCACGACCGGCCGCGTTATGAGACCCTGGGCCGCTGGCCGCTGCGCGTGTCCGCCGTACCCGGCCCGTAGTACCCGGCGCATAGGCTGCCTGATGTGAACCGCACGCCCCGCTGGCTGCTCCCCCTGGTGCTCGCGATCCTGATCGCAGGCGCGCTCATCGGCGCGGCGGTCCGCTGACTAGCGGCCTTAGAGCCGCTCGATGACGTAATCGATGCAGGCGGTCAGCGCCTCCACATCGGCCGGGTCCACCGCCGGGAACATCCCGACCCGCAGCTGGTTGCGGCCAAGCTTGCGGTACGGCTCGGTGTCCACGATCCCGTTCGCCCGCAGCGCCGCCGCCACGGCCGCGGCGTCCACGCTGCCGGTGAAGTCGACGGTGCCCACCACCTGGGACCGCTGCGCCGGGTCGGTCACGAACGGGGTGGCGTAGGGCGCCTTCTCGGCCCAGGTGTACAGCCGCGAGGAGGAGTCAGCGGTCCGCTCCACGGCCCAGCCGAGACCACCCTGGCCGAGCATCCACTCCACCTGGTCGGCCAGCAGCAGCAGGGTCGCCACCGCCGGGGTGTTGTAGGTCTGCTGTTTCGCGGAGTTGTCGATAGCCACCGGCAGCGAGAAGAACTCGGGGATGTAACGGCCGCTGGCCGCGATCCCGGCCGCCCGGTCCAGGGCCGCGGGTGACATCAGCGCGAGCCACAGCCCGCCATCGGAACCGAAGCACTTCTGCGGCGCGAAGTAGTACACGTCGCAGTCACTGACGTCCACCGGGAGGCCGCCCGCGCCGCTCGTCGCGTTGACGATCACCAGCGCCCCGGGATCGGCCCCCGGCACCCGCCGCACGGGCATGGCCACGCCGGTGGAGGTCTCGTTGTGGGTCAGCGCGTACGTGTCCACCGCGGTCTCGCCGCGCGGCACCGGATGGCCGCCGGGCGGGGAGGCGATCACGGTCGGGTCGTCCAGCCACGGGGCCGCCTGGGCCACCTTGCTGAATTTGGCGGAGAACTCGCCGAACGCCAGGTGCTGTGACTTCTGCCGGATCAGCCCGAACGCGGCGATCTCCCAGAACGCCGTGGTGCCGCCGTTGCCCAGCACGACCTGGTATCCGTCGGGCACGGAGAACAGCTCGGCCAGGCCCTCACGGACCCGCCGCACCAGCGAGCGGACCGGGGCCTGGCGATGTGAGGTGCCCAGGTAGGTAGCGGACGACGCGGCCAGCGCCGCGAGCTGCTCGGGGCGGATCTTGGAGGGCCCGCAGCCGAAACGGCCGTCGGCCGGCTTCAGGCCCGCAGGGATGGCGATGTCGGTCACGCTGCCAGACTATCCAGGCCTGGGGAGCGGGCTGGCTGGCTCTGGCCCGCTCCCCGGGACCGTCAGACCTCGCCCAGCACCTGGTCCGCGCCGGGAACGTCGCTGACCGGGCGGGACGGCGGCCCGACGTACCGGGCACTGGGCCGGACCAGCCGGCCGGTCTGCTTCTGCTCCAGGATGTGCGCCGCCCAGCCCGCGGTCCGCGCGCAGGTGAACATCGACGTGAACATGTGCGGCGGGACCTCCGCGAAGTCCAGCACGATGGCCGCCCAGAACTCCACGTTGGTGGCCAGCACCCGGTCCGGCCTGCGGGCATGCAGTTCGGCCAGGGCCGCCTCCTCCAGGGCCTCGGCGACCTCGGCGCGGGGCGCCCCGAGCTCCTTGGCCGTCCGCCGCAGCACCCGGGCCCGCGGGTCCTCGGCCCGGTACACGCGGTGCCCGAAACCCATCAGCCGGTCCCCGCGGTCCAGGGAGGCCTTGACGAACTTGACCGCGTCACCGGTCCGCTCGACTTCCTCGATCATCGACAGCACGCGCGCGGGGGCGCCGCCGTGCAGCGGCCCGGACATCGCGCCGACCGCCCCGGACAGGGCGGCGGCCACGTCCGCGCCGGTGGAGGCGATCACCCGGGCGGTGAACGTCGAGGCGTTCATGCCGTGCTCCGCGGCGGAGGTCCAGTAGGCGTTGACGGCCTTGACGTGCCGCGGGTCGGGCTCGCCGCGCCAGCGGATCATGAACCGCTCGACGATATTGCGCGCCTCGTCGACCCGCTCCTGCGGGACGGGCGGCAGCCCGGGACCGCGGGCGGACTGGGCCACGAACGACAGTGCCATCACCGAGGCCCGGGCCAGATCGTCACGGGCCTGCTCGTCGTCGATGTCCAGCAGCTGGCGCATGCCCCAGGCGGGGGCCAGCATGGCCAGCGCGCTCTGCACGTCCACCCGGATGTCGCCCGAGTGCACCGGGATCGGGTAGGGCTCGGCCGGGGGCAGGCCAGGGGCGAACTTGTTGTCCACCAGCAGGCCCCACACGTGGCCGAACGACACGTGGCCAACGAGTTCCTCGATGTCCACGCCCCGGTAGCGGAGTGCCCCGCCTTCCCGGTCCGGCTCGGCGATCGTTGTCTCGAAGGCTACGACGCCTTCGAGACCAGGCACGAAATCGGACATGTCCTGGTCCTCCGTGGTCCTTGTGTGTCCTCGTGAGCTGCGTGGAGCGCGTACCCGGGATGGGGGTGCTCCCGGTGGCTGGCCATAGGTGTCAGCCGGGTTAATTCAACCCTGTTGGCACAATAATCCGGTAGATCAGCAGAGCGTGACACTGGGCACGCTGGAGGGGGTTCCCGCCGGGCCGGGCGGGCGTGTGTGATGATCATTCCCGTGGAACCCTCCCGTCACCCGCTGGAAGAATCCGGCGCCCCGGCCGACCCGATGGTGCTGTTCGCCCGCTGGATGGACGATGTGGTCAGCGCGGGGCTGCCCGAGCCCACGGCCATGGTGCTGGCCACCGTGTCCCCGGCCGGCCGCCCGCGGGCCCGTACCGTGCTGCTGAAGGATTACAGCCCGGAGGGCCTCGTTTTCTATACCAACCGGAGTTCGGCCAAGGGACAGCACCTGGCCGCCAACCCCTATGCCTGCCTGGTCTTTCCCTGGCATCCCATCCAGCGGCAGGTGATCATCGAAGGGCCGGCCGAGGCCCTGTCCACCAGCGAGAGCGAGCCGTACTTCCACTCCCGGCCGCGCGGCTCGCAACTCGGGGCGTGGGCCAGCCGGCAGTCGTCCGTGCTGGCGTCCCGCGCCGAACTGGAAGCGCGCTACCAGGACCTGGAGGCACGCTGGCCGGAGGGGACGGCCGTGCCCATGCCGGAGTTCTGGGGCGGCTACCGCGTGGTGCCCGAGGTGATGGAGTTCTGGCAGGGGCGGCCGAGCCGCCTGCATGACCGGCTCCGCTACCGCCGCGAGGGCCAGGACTGGGTGCTCGAGCGCCTCGCGCCCTAGGGTCCCCGCCCAGGATCCCCGGCCGCCTGCCAGGCAGGCCGTCGTGCCTTCCTGTGCTTGCCGGGTCACGGTTGGGCTCAGCCGGCATAGCATCAGGTGAGGAGGGAGGCCTGGAGACGGTGCATGGGCTCATCGACACCACCGAGATGTACCTCCGCACGATCTTCGAACTGGAAGAGGAGGGCATCGTCCCGCTGCGGGCGCGGATCGCCGAGCGGCTGTCGCAGAGCGGGCCGACAGTCAGCCAGACCGTGGCCCGGATGGAGCGGGACGGGCTGGTCAAGGTGGAGGGCGACCGCCAGCTCGCGCTGACCCCTGCGGGCGCGACCCTGGCCATGCGCGTGATGCGCAAGCACCGGCTGGCCGAGTGCCTGCTGGTCGGGGTCATCGGGCTGCCGTGGGAAGAGGTGCACGTCGAGGCCTGCCGCTGGGAGCACGTGATCTCGGAAAACGTGGAGCGCCGGCTGGTCGAACTGCTCGACTGGCCGGTCGCGTGCCCGCATGGCAACACCATCCCCGGGCTGGACGAGCTCGGCGTGCCGCCGGACGCGCGGCAGCGGGCCGTGACAGCCGTGGAAGAACAGGCCGAGGCGATGACGGCGGTTGCGGCCAAGCTCGCCGCCCCGGTAACGGTCCTGCGGATCAGCGAACAAGTCCAAAGCGACCCGTCCCTGATGCTTAAACTCAAGCGGATCGGGATACAACCCGGACGCGAGGTCACGCTCGCGGTCAGCGACGAGGGTGTGCGGGTGACCAGTGAGGACAGGGTCGGGAGTGTCACGGCGGATTTGCCCCGCCTGGTGGCCGATCATGTCTTCGTCGCCAGGCGCTGACCGTGACCCAGGACTTCCGGGCCCGGCTGGGCTCCCAGGCGGGCGGCCGTGCCTGCGGGGGTGCCCCCGGTGACTGACCGGCCACTCACTGACCCGGGCGCCGGGTATGAGGCCTACCTCCCGGCCCAGACCATCCTGGCCCACATCTCCGCGGCGGTGGTGGTCACCGACCGGCAGGGCAACCTCCTGTACGCCAACCCGTTCGCAGTCGCGCTGTTCGGCTTCCCGGGCGGCGGCAAGCTGCTCGGCCGCCCGGTGCTGTCCCTCGCGTTCAGCGGCGGCGACGCCGGGAAAGCGGCCGAGCTGGCCAGGCAGGTGCTCCGCGGCCGGGGCGGGGACGGGACGTTCGCGGTTCTCCGCGTGGACGGCTCGCGCGTGTTCGTCCGGGCCCAGGCCATGCCCCTGCGCCACCCGTCCGGCTCGGTCGACGGCATCGTGATCCTCGCCCGGGAGGCCAGCCGCCGCAGCAGCCGCCGGGAGCGTGACCGGGTCTCGCTGCTCGAGCGCATCGGCGAGCAGCTGTCCGGGTCGCTGGAGTTCGGCACGACCCTGCGGCACGTGGCCGAGACCCTGGTCCCGCAGTTCGCCGACCACTGCATCATCGACCTGTTCCGCGGCAACAAGCTGATCCGCCAGGTGCAGACGAACGCGGGCGGCTGGATCCCGCCGGCGGGCAGCTGGGCCCGGATCGGCGACCCGATCAGCTACCCCGAGGGTCATTTCTGCCAGCAGGCCATGAGCCGGCTCGAGTCGGTCCTGCTCGAGAACCTGGACGAGGTGCAGACGCCGCGGGCGCCCAGCCGGACCAGCCTGGAGGCCGCCGAGGATGTCGGCCTGCGCTCGGTGGTGGCCGCCCCGCTCATCGCCCGGGGTGAGCTGCTCGGCGTGATGAGCCTGGCCCTGTCCGGGCTGACCCGGCGGCACGAGCAGTACTACGACGCGGACGACCGCGACTTCCTCAGCGCGGTGGCCAGCCGGGTGGCGGTGGCCATCGACAACGCGCTGCTGTTCGAGGAGGAGCGGCGGACCGCGCTGGCCTTCCAGACCAGCCTGCTGCCCCAGCAGCTGCCCCAGGTCGACGGGCTTGAGGTGGCTTGCCGGTACGTGCCGGCCAAGCCGCTGGTGACCCACGGCCAGGGGATCCAGACCCAGGTCGGCGGGGACTGGTACGACATCATCCCGCTGTCCGCGGGCCGGGTCGGCATCGTCATCGGTGACGTCGAGGGCCGCGGCGCCCGGGCGGCCGCGGTCATGGGCCAGCTCCGCGCCGCGCTGCGCGCGTTCGCCCAGGATGACAAGCCGCCCGCGGAGATCCTGCGCAAGCTTGACGAGTGGTGCCGCACGCTCAGCCCGGCCAAGGGGCGCGCCGACGACCCCGGCGCGCCCGATTCGCCCATGGTCAGCTGCACGTACCTGGTCTATGACGCGTGGTCCCGCACGCTGTCCTTCGCCAACGCGGGTCACGACGCGCCGCTGCTCATCGTCGGCGGCGAGGTCGGCGAGCTGGAGATGGAGCACAAGGGCGTGCTGCTCGGGGTGCGCGGCAAGGGCCTGCCCGCGCTGCCGACCTACCGGGAGGAGACTCGTTATCTCCCGGCTGGCTCAGGTCTGGTGCTGTACACCGACGGGCTCACCGACCGGCGGCACCGGCCCGACGGCACGGGCAACTATTCCGAGGACGACGCCCGGCTGATGCTGCACCAGGCGGTGCGCCGGGTGGCGCACGGCGACGTCGAGCTCATCGCCCAGGCCGCGCAGGAGGCGGTGCCCGGGGACATCGACGACGACATGGCCATCGTGGCGATCCGCACCTCACCGGTGGACCTGGCCTCCTGGGACTGCACGTTCCCCGCCGAGCCGATCAAGGTCTCCGAGGCGCGCAGGCTGGCCGAGGCCACGTTCCGGTCGTGGGGCATGGAGGGCGAGCAGGTCGAGCTGACCTGCCTGCTGGTATCCGAGGTGGTCACCAACGTCGTGCTGCACACGGCCCCGTCGCGGGCCCCGCGCCGGGCCCTGACCCTGGAAGTGGCAGGCGCGGCTGCCCAGCGGCCGTCCGGGCTGGTCGCGGGCTGGGCGCCCGTCCCGTTCAGCGAGGAGGGCGCGGCCGCGGAGGGCAAGACATTCACCCTGCGGCTGCGCCGCGGCGGCGAGGCCGTGTGGGTCGAGGTCTTCGACAACGACCTGCGGCTGCCCCGGATCCGCAGCGCGGGCGAGACCGACGAGGGCGGCCGCGGGCTCTACCTGGTCGACCAGCTGGCCACCCGGTGGGGCTCCCGCCCGACCCGGGACGGCAAGGCGGTCTGGTTCGAGATGCCGCTGCGCGGCGAGCCGGTCGGCTAGCTCACCGGCCGTGCGCCTGGTAGGCGTACAGGGCGGCCAGCGCCAGGATGACAGCGGCCATGATGATGATCCAGGTCCGGCCGGTCGAGCCGCCCATGCCCAGGCGGCGCCGGGCCCGGGTCACGCCGAACGCCACCAGGGCGGCGATGAGCACCAGCAGGATAATCCCGTCCGTCATCCCGGCCTCCGAGGATCGCGTTCCCGTGGCCGGCTGGGGGGTTGCCGGGTCGGCCACTGGTAACGAGCATAAGGCCGGCCAGGCCACCGATCCCGTCCGCAGATCCAGCAGGTCCAGGCTGGCCGTCCCGTCCGGCTGATCCACGCACTCGCGGAGCTTGCGCAACACGGCCACCTGCCGGTCCAGCGCCTGGATCCGGTCCTCCACCAGCTGCGCGGCCCGGGCCCGCTGCCCGGGCGCGATGGTCCGGCCCAGGGCCAGCCTGGCCAGCGGCTTGACCTCCTCCAGCCGGAAGCCCAGGTCCTTGAGGGCCAGCGCGGTCTCGATGTACCCGCAGTACTCGCGCGGGTACTTGCGGGTGCCGCCGCTGGTCCGGCGCGGCTCGGGCAGGATCCCGAGTTCCTCGTAGTAGCGGATGGTCCGGCTGCTCACGCCCGCGGCCTTGGCCAGCTGGCCGATGCTGACCAGGCCCGCGACGTCATCGATGGTGTCCATGGTGCTGCGTTCCCCCGGGTCTGCCCCTCGCGCAGGCCATCCCCCGGCCACGCGTTCGGATGCGTTCAGTAGTCGCTAATCACGGATAGTAGCGATTACGGCTGGCCAGCAGGGTGATTCCCAGGTCAAGCCCGTGATGGGCAGGCGGCGGAGCTTCGGGACTGCAAGAAATATCTAACTCGAGTATGAAGTTATTTGTAGTTAGAGAATGCAGTAATCTGGGACTCAGTGATGAGCCCACATTGTCACCTGGAGGCGAGCTTCATGTTGCTAACCACTTTCGACCCCTTCACCAGGGACTTCGACCGCAGGATCGAGCGGGCGTTCGGCCCGGCCTGGTCCGCGTTCCGTCCGGGCGCCGCGGCGGGTATGCCGATGGACGCCACCCGCACCGAGGGCGGCCTTGTGCTGCGCTTCGACCTGCCGGGCATCAACCCCGACAGCCTCGACGTCACCGTGGACCGCGGTGTTCTCACCGTCAGCGCCACGCGGGACGAGGAGCTGGCCGAGGGCGAGAAGCCATACGTCCGCGAGCGGGTGACCGGCACGTTCTCGCGCCGGATCCGGCTCGGTGACGCGATCGACTCCGCCGCGGTCGAGGCCGGATACGAGCACGGCGTGCTGACCGTGCGGGTCCCGGTGGCCGAGGCGGCCAAGCCGCGCAAGGTCGAGATCCAGACCGAGGCGCCGAAGGGCCTCACCGCCTGATCGAGTACCTCTAGGATTCACATCGCCGGGCCCGGACAGCCAGCTGTCCGGGCCCCGCGGTCAGTATGGGGAGAGTCATGCCGTCGCTGCCGTTCGAGGACGAGAACCTGCCGCTGTTCACCGTCGGGCAGGTTTCCGCCATGCTCGAGATCCAGCAGGCTTTCCTGCGCCGTCTCGACGACTTCGACGTGGTGCGGCCGTCCCGGTCGTCCGGCCGCCAGCGCCGGTACACGCGCAACGAGATCGCGGTGGTCCAGTACGTCGTCCGGCTGACTGACGAGGGAATGACGCTGCCTGCGGTCCGCCGGATCCTTGAGCTGGAGCAACGGATCAGGGAGCTTCACGCGGAGTGCGACGCGCTGCGCGAGGCCCTGCGCGAAACGCGCCAGCGGCTGGGGGCAGATCAGCCTCCGACGGCCTAGACGTCGGCGCGGTAGAAGTTGAGGTAGGAGCGCGACGGCGTGGGGCCGCGCTGGTCCTGGTAGCGCGACCCGTACTTGGTGGAACCGTACGGGTGCTCCGCCGGTGAGCTCGTCCGGAACAGGCACAGCTGGCCGATCTTCATCCCGGGCCACAGCTTGATCGGCAGCGTGGCCACGTTCGACAGTTCCAGGGTGACGTGGCCGGAGAAACCGGGATCGATCCAGCCCGCCGTGGAGTGGGTCAGCAGCCCGAGCCGGCCCAGCGAGCTCTTGCCCTCGAGGCGCCCGGCGACGTCATCTGGCAGCGACACCACCTCGTACGTGGACGCCAGCACGAACTCCCCGGGGTGCAGCACGAAAGGATCCTTGCCCTCCGTCTCGACCAGCCGGGTCAGGTCGGGCTGCTCCACAGCGGGATCGATGTGCGGGTAGCGGTGGTTCTCGAAGACCCGGAAGTAGCGGTCCAGGCGCACGTCGATGCTGGACGGCTGGATCAGGTCGGGGGAGTACGGATCGAGCCGGACCCGGCCAGAATCGACCTCGGCACGGATATCACGGTCGGAGAGCAGCACCCTGGCAACCTACCGGCTGCGCGCACCCTGGCGGCCAGCGCTTCCGGTACTATGTCGGGGCGGCGTCAGAGCCCACGCGGGCCCTGGCCAGCGACGCGGGTGTAGTTCAATGGTAGAACGTCAGCTTCCCAAGCTGATAGTGCGAGTTCGATTCTCGTCACCCGCTCCATGAGCTTCTTTGCAGGTCAGCGTCGGTATCCCGAGCGTGGCCCGTTCCCTCTGCTGGGCAGTTGTTGATCTTCCGTGCCATTAGCGTGCATGAGCCCACCGGGGCAAGCACGTCCGCCTGGCCGTCCTCATCGTCTCGCCGCCGCGCTGCTCGGCTTGGACGTGGGAGTCGATCGCGCTCGTGACGGCCTGATCCGCGCCGCGCAGCAGCCGGTCAGGACTCCAGGTAGCGGAGGACGGCGAGCACCCGGCGGTGGTCGGCGTCCGACGGGGGCAGGCCGAGTTTGCTGAAGATGTTCCCGACGTGTTTTTCGACGGACTTCTCCGAAACCACCAGGATCCCGGCGATCGCGGTATTGGAGCGGCCCTCGGCCATCAGTGCGAGCACATCACGTTCCCTGGCGGTGAGCGTGCCGAGCCCGTCGGTGCGGCGGCTGGCGCGCAGAAGTTGCGTGACGACCTCCGGGTCGAGGGCGGTGCCCCCGGCGGCCACCCGGCTCAGCGCTTCGACGAACTCCTCGACGTCGGCGACCCGGTCCTTGAGCAGGTACCCGACGCCTGCGGCGCCGCCGCCGGACGCCGCGCCGAGCAGGTCAGCGGTGTAGCGGGTCTCGATGTACTGGGAGAACACCAGCACGCCGGTCGTGGGGTGGTCGCGGCGGAGGGTGATCGCGGCGCGCAGGCCCTCGTCGGTGTAGCCGGGCGGCATCCGCACGTCCACCACGGCGGCGTCTGGGCGGTGCTCCTCAACCGCGGCTAGCAGATCCTCGGCGTTGCCGACCGCGGCGACCACCTCGTGGTCACTGTCGGCCAGGATCTCGACCAGGCCCGCTCGCATTACGGCCGAGTCCTCGGCGATCACAACCCGCATTACAGGCTCCGGTCCGCTCAGGCGTGGGACGGCAGCTCTACGGTGACCACGGTCGGGCCCCCGGGCGGGCTGGCGACGTGCAGCCTGCCGTCCACGGTCCTGACCCGCTCGGCGAGCCCGGCCAGGCCACCGCGTTCCTCGACGCGGGCGCCGCCGCAGCCGTCGTCGCTGACCAGCACCCGCAGCAGCCCGGGCACGTGGGCTGCCTCCAGCGTGGCATGCCGGGCGCCGCTGTGCTTGGTCACGTTGGTGAGCAGTTCGGCGGCGCAGAAGTAGGCGATGGTCTCGATCGCGGCCGACGGGCGCTCGGGCAGGTCGATGACCAGCTCGACGGGCACCTCGCTGCGCGCGGCGAGGGTGGTCAGCGCGGTGCCAAGGCCCTGGTCGAGGACCGGGGGGTGGATGCCGCGGGCTAGGTCACGCAGTTCGGTGACGGCCTCCTTGGCGCCGCGGTGGGCCGTGACGACCAGCTCCAGGACCCGCTCCAGGTCGGTCTGCCCGGTCCCGTCGGTCAGGCCGCGGAGCTTCTTGGTAGCCAGCCCCAGCTTCATGGCGACGGCGACCATCTGCGCCTGCGCGCCGTCGTGCAGGTCCCGCTCGATCTGGCGCAGCCTTGCGGCCGAGTCGTCCACCAAGTGGGCCCGGGACCGCTCCAGCTCACGAACCCGCCGCGCAAACGGGCGGTGGTCGATAACCAGGTACCAGTAGCCGACCGAGAACTGCAGCGCCGCCAGCACCAGGAAGAACGCTGCCCAGACGACCGCCTTCGGCGTGAAGGAACCTCCCACGAGCGTAATGAAGCCGAGGCCGACCAAGACAAAACCAGCGCCAATGCGCACGCCCGCCAACAAGCGCAGGCGGCGGTACTCCCATGACCTGATCAGAATTCTTTCGAGAAAGGACCGCTGGGGAGGGACATAGTCATCCGATGCGCGCATCCGGATGCCTCCTGTGGCCTGTAGTGCAGCCATCTTCTCGCTCCCGATCGGCCCGCTCGCGGCCGCTGAGTCTAGGCCGCCCGGCCAAGACGTCGCTTCGCGATGGCTTGCACCAGCCTAGACCCGGCGATCTACTCCCGCGGATCTTGGCGCCTGCGAGAAGACCGAGGAAGATCAGCAACCGGAACCCCAGCCGAAGGGCGGAAACTTCTGTGCCCAGCAAGCGCCTGCCAGCTCGTCTAGCACCGCCACACCAGTGCGAGCAGACCAGCCTCAGGTCTGGGGAGCTGCGGAGCGGACGATAGCCAGGTACCAGTAGCCGACCGAGAACTGCAGCGCCGCCAGCGCCAGGAAGAACGCTGCCCAGACGACCGCCTTCGGCGTGAAGGAACCTCCCACGAGCGTAATGACGCCAGCGCCGGCTTCGACGGCACCGACGGCAACGTGCACGCGCGCCACGGCATGGAGGCGACGGAACGCAAAACGCGGGATTATGCGTCGCATGCCGGTGCGCGACGGAGCAGCGTTGTCATCTTGTGCATTCATCGGGATTCCTCCTCCGACCTGCGGTGTCCGGCTATCCCGGTCACCTGCCTCTCAATACTCGCCGGGCCCAGGCAGGAGATACACCGGGCGGACACCCAAATCTGGGGTAGGGCTAGCACGGTCCCAGGGACGCGGGCCAACCGCCGGCACAAGCGGTTCGCATCGACGGGGGTAGCGAACCATTACCTCCGGTCAACGACGGTCAGGCACCGGCCCCGGCATCAGTTATCCCGCAGACCCGCTTATAGAACAACGCCACGTCCAGCACGAGGACCGCGGCCGGGTACACCAGTCGCCCTCAGGACACGCTCTGTCACGACGGCTCATCGCTCCGATCCGATCCGATCGTAAGCACGTGCCAGAAGATCCCCGTCGCGAGCCAGGCGATCGTGACTACGACGAGGATCTCCAGCGCGTAGGCGCTGCCGGTGATCAGCCCGATCAGACCAGCGATGACCGCGATCGTGCCGAACCCGGTGGCGATCCACCTGAAGACCTGGCCCATACGTGGTTGAGGTCTCGTATACAGGTCGCCGGACGCGACGACAGCGCAGCCGATGCCGAGGACCAGTACCACGGCGGATGTGGCCCACGCGCTGGAGATCAGCAGCAGGCTCGTTCCTCCCAGATACACGGCGTACGTGAGGACGATCACTACGATGGCGCAGGACGAGACCGCGTCGCGCCAGGTCAGTCCCATCGTCAGCACCTCCTTCGATCTCCGGTGAAGGGCCACTGCCAAGTGTGCGCTCAGGTGCCCTGCGCGGCTAGGTAGGCTACGTCCCCATCCACAAAAGTGGGCAGGCGGGAGGTCGCACGTAGGCTCCAGGTCAGGCGCACAGCTCAGAGCGCTCTGCGCCCCCAGGGATTTGCGCCTGCGAGGACGACGGGCAGGACCAGGTGCTCAGTGAGTACATCCTCTTGCCGACTGCGAAATTAGTAGCTCCGAGGTCCGTCCGCGCAGGCGATTCGTTAGTACGTGTCAGCGCCTAAAGGCCGGCGAGGCGGCGCCAGGCCGGTCAACACGGTAGATGTAATGCAGCGCATCATCAATCGGGTTGTCGGGCGACATCGGGCCTTCAGCGACCCGCTTCAAGCCAGCCTTCTCCAGCGCACGCCAGGAGGCCACATTGGCGGCCACCACGGCGACAAGCACCGCGGGCGCATCAGAATACGAGTTCCAGGTGTCCTCAACGGCCGCAGCGATCATGCGGGATCCGAGACCGCGACCGCGCAGCGCTGGGTCCGCGATGAGGTAGTCAAGCTCGACGGCGCCGGCTGGCACCTCGATAACTGCCGAGAATTTCGTGAGATCCTGGGGGTAGTCGCAAATCGCCGAGCGCTGCAGCAGGCCGATTGGCCGGCCGTCGAGGAGAACGAGGAGGTCTTCCCCCGGCTCCTCGCCTCGCGTACTCGCGCCGAAGTCGCGCTCGACCGCCTCAAGGGTTGTCTCATGATTCCACCACCGGGCGACCTGGGGCTCTCGCAACCACTCGGCCAGCATGGGAAGGTCCCCGGCAATCAACGGCCGCCGCGACAAGAAACCATCGCTAATTCTCTCCACCGTCACAGCGTAGATCCCGGAAGGGAATCGTCCTACGCGATGGTCTGACACTAGCCCAGCCCGGACAAATGGTGATCCGGAACATGCGCCGAACGACCTCCGCTGCCGCCTCCACCATTCGTGCAGTCGGCGCAGGTCAGCGCCAAGGTTCGTGCGATCACGCGGGTGGCCTCCGGAGCCGTGTGCGCCCCTAGGGCTGGCCCTACAATGGCCCTAGAGCGGGTAGTCGCGCACCATCTGCTCGGCGCCGTCAAGGTTGCGGGATTGGGTAACTCCGACACCATCGATGTGCAACTCCCAGCCGTGTGCCCACCGTGTGGCACGCACGGTATAGGTGCTCATTGCAGCCATCCTTCCGGGAGGCAGGCTAGCTTCGCGATTGGGTCGCGCACGACGCCTGGCGACACTATGCGGGCCTCGGTGACCACGGCCATGTGCTCCCCGAAGAGCGGGAGGTTCTGCGCCAATAGGGGGTCCGCCAGTTCGTCTGACACCCGCCAGACCAGTGCGAGCAGCTCAGATTCGGGAAGGTGCCGAGCGAGCGACCGTCATGGCGAAATAGCCGAGCCAGAGGTGCAGCGCCGCCGCGAGCAGCAGCAGCGCTCCCCACCAGTAGCCGTAAGAGAGCAAGACGATGGTAACGCCGACCAGGGCACTACCAGCGGCAAAGTGCACGTACGCCGAGATACGTGGGCGACGGTATTCCCAAGACGGGACCAGAAATTTCATGAGGACGGATCGCGGGGGAGCGGCCTCCTCATTCAGTGCCTGCATCGGGATGCCTCTTGTCAGCGTGTCGGCTACCCGCTGTCTATCAAAATGATATCACTTTCTGGGGAACCGTCAAAGCGACAGCGCAAAGCGGGGACTGTGGCCTCCCCCTACCCGCCGTTGGATTATGGGCAGCTCCCCATCGAGCAACAAGACTCTGCCGCCCCGCAGCCCGCCTCACCTGGGGGGGGATTTGCCGTGCCAAGAGTCCCCGCCATGCTGGCTGGATGCACAAGACCGCAGGTGTGCGTGACCCGGCCGCCGCGTTTCCCCTGCCGAGTACGCGGGATGACGTGCAGGAACGCCGGGAGGCTAACCGGGCGATCGCGGTCAGCGCGATCGGGCTGGCTGCGACCGGCGTCCTGGAATTGCTGCTCGCGGTCCTGACCGGCTCGGTCGGGCTGCTCGGTGACGCGATCCATAACCTGTCCGATGTTTCGACCAGCGCGGTGGTGTTCCTGGGGTTCCGGTTGTCGCGCCGCGGGCCGACGGAGCGGTATCCCTACGGCCTGGACCGGGCCGAGGACCTGGCCGGGATCGGCATCGCCGTCGTCATCTGGGTCAGCGCGGCGTTCGCCGGGTATGAGAGCATCCGCAAGTTCATCGACCACGGCACCACCAGCCACGTCGCCCTCGGCATCGTCGGCGCGGCGCTGGGCATCGTGGGCAATCAGGTGGTCGCCCGGTACAAGCTTGTGGTGGGCAGGCGCATCAACTCCGCGACGCTGATCGCGGATGCCCGGCACTCCTGGCTGGACGCCCTGTCCTCAGCGGGCGCCCTGGCCGGCCTCGTCGCGGTCGCGCTGGGCTTCCCGCTGGGCGACCCGATCGCGGGCATGGCGGTGACCTTGTTCATCTGCCACGTTGGCTATGAGGTCACTAAAGACGTCGTGCACCGCCTGGCCGACGGCGTGGACCCCGCCATCGTCACTTCCGCTGAGGCGGCAGCCGGGTCGGTGGACGGCGTGATTCACGCCCACGCGCGGGCGCGGTGGACCGGGCGGACCCTCCGGGTAGAAATCGAGGGCTGGGTCGATCCGGCGCTCACGGTCAGCAGCGCCGACGCGCTCGGCCAGCAGGTCGCCCAGGCCGTCGCCCGCGAGTTGCCCGAGGCGGGCAGCTTCACCTGGACCGCGCGGGCAGCCCCGGCCTGATCGAGTATCAGCCAGCACCACAGCCGCTGACGAGACCTGGCCCGCACCCCGAGGGCGCGTCATCGCGCATACCAGGAATCTCGCGCGTC
Source organism: uncultured Actinomycetes bacterium (assembly GCA_963713815.1). GTDB lineage: Bacteria > Actinomycetota > Actinomycetes > Streptosporangiales > Streptosporangiaceae > RYN-230. The sequence goes on along the minus strand of CAVQNH010000028.1, from coordinate 12,315 downwards.
AAGCAGCATCTACAAGTCATGTAGATACTCTACAGTCTGTGTAGAACGGCAGGCTCGGGTATGCCACGGCAGTTCCGTCTGGCACACCACTCATCCCTGCCCGCTGCTTCGGCTACCCGAAAGGGCCTGGCATGACCCATCTGACCTACCTGGAAGCGGCTGTCGTCGGCGTGATCCAGGGCGTGAGCGAGCTGTTCCCGGTGTCCAGCCTTGGTCACAACGTGCTGATCCCGGCGCTCATCGGCGGCAGTTGGGCCAAAGACCTGAACGTCGCCGCCCCCGAGTCGCCGTACCTGGCGTTTATCGTGGGGCTGCATGTCGCGACCGCGATCGCGCTGCTGATCTACTTCTGGCGGGACTGGCTCCGCATTATTTCCGGGTTCTTCACTTCCCTGGCCGGATTCGCCCGGCCCGCGCCCGGGACCAGCCGGTGGCAGCTGCGGTCGGCTGACGAGAAGCTGGCGTGGATGATCATCCTGGCCACCATCCCGGTCGGCATTGTCGGCCTGGCGTTCGAGCACGCGTTCCGGGTGATCTTCGGTAAGCCGATCTACGCCGCGGTATTCCTCACGCTCAACGGGGTGATCCTGCTGGCCGGGGAGCGGTTCCAGCGGCGGGCCTCCCGCCAGGCCGACCAGGCGGTCGCCGAACGGGAACTCGTGCTGGCCGGGGCCACCCGTCCCGGCGTGGCCAGGCACGGTTCCGGCCACCAGGCCATCCGCGACCAGGAGATCGCCGAAGCCGCCGAGTCCGACCAGCGTCTGTCGTGGCTCGGCTACGGCGAGGCGGTGCTCATCGGCTCCGCGCAGATTCTCGCCCTGCTGGCCGGGATCAGCCGGTCCGGGGTGACCATGGTGGCGGGCATGTTCCGCGGCCTGTCCCACGAGGACGCCGCGAGGTTCGCGTTCCTGCTCGCCACCCCGGTCATCCTGGCCGCCGGTGTGCTGAAGATCCCCGACCTGTTCGGCCCACTCGGCAACGGCATCCGCGGCCAGGTCCTGCTCGCCAGCGTGCTGTCGGGCGTCGGCGCGTACCTGTCGGTGCGGTTCCTGGTCCGCTATTTCCAGACTCGCACCCTGACCCCGTTCGGCATCTACTGCCTCATTGCCGGACTGGGCAGCATCGCCTACCTCCAACTGGTCAAATGACCGGCCCGGGGCCGGCCGAACCTGCCCGGCATGCGCACCACGCGTGAGCGAAGCGGGCCAGGAGATCGGTCATGGCCCAGGAACTTCGCGCGCCGATTACTGTTCATTATGTAGCACGCGTTACAAACCACGATGCGGCCTGTTGGCTAGGCCACAGAGGGGAAGGCACCATGCTGTCAACGCTTGCAGTCAGGGTCGGCGAGCTGCTGGCTGTCCTGGCGATCACCGGGGTTGTGCTGCTGACCGGGGCAGCGGCGGCTGGGCTGTGGCTCAAACGCAAACTACGCCCCCGCCTGCACAGTGCCCGCTGGGCCGCCCTGGCCGGACGAGGCCGCCAGGCCACCTCTACCCACCTTCACCCGAGGGCGCGATGGTGGTGGTCACGGCCGTCGCCGAACCGCCACTGGGTGGTGGCCACCCTGGCCCGGCGCAGGCTGTGGCGTGCGGTAACCGCAGCCGAGCATGCGGTCGCGCAGGCGCGCAAGACCGGCGCACCCACTGGGGATCTGAACAGTTTGTGCCATCGCCTCCGCCAGGCTGCTACCGACACCGACCGGTCACTGGCCATCGCCAGTCGCGCTATGCCGCCCGGTACCCCGCCTGCTCATGTGTCCTCTCAAGCTGCCGACCTCGTGGCGGCCGCACGGCAGATCCACGATGCGGCGGCATCGTCAGCGGCATCAGTGTCACAGCCCAAAGTGGTGAGCCTGGCCGATGACGTACGCCAGGAAGTGGTGGCTCTATCCGCTGGACTGGCCAGCGCGGCACGCAGTTCCCGCCCGCCCGGGCTGCCTAGAGAGTCTGCGTAAGCCATCGCGCCTCGTGGGCCGGGCGAATAACTACCCGGCTGTGCCGGCCCAGGCGCACCGGATGCGAGGTGGGACTGTTGTCCTGGCGAGTGATCATTTACCGGCTTCCCGCTGAGCCGTCGCGGCACCGGGTGGCCATCTGGCGGGAACTGCGGCGGCTGGGCGCCTTGCCATTGCAGCAGGGCACCTGGGCAGTACCGGAGGGCGAGGGTTTCGACATCGGGTTCGCGCAGGTGGTCGAGGCCATCAAGACCGCGGGTGCCCAGCCGGTGGTGCTGGCCGTAACCCCTCAAGACGCCGGTGACGCGCACCTGGAGAGCCTGTTCACCGAACAACGCGAAGCGGAATGGACCGAGTTCCTCAGCGACTGCCAGAAGTACGAGACCGAGCTGGCCGGTGAAGTGGCCAAGGGCAAGCTGACCCTTGCCGAGCTGGACGAGGAAGAGCAGAGCCTAGAGCGGCTGCGCCGCTGGTACCGGGCAATCCGGGCCAAGGACCGCTTCGGCGCCCCAAGCGCACCACTGGCCGAACGGCGGCTCAAAGAGTGCGCTGAAGCCCTGGACCAGTTCGCCGAGCAGGTCTACCAAGCCCGCGAGCACGGCAGCCCCGGGTGAGCATCAGCCACCTCATCGAAACCTACGGCTACCTGGCCGTGTTCGTCATAGTGGCCGCGGAAAGCCTGGGCATCCCGCTGCCCGGCGAGACCGCACTGATCACCGCCGCTATCTACGCCGGGCACACGCACCGGCTCAACCCATGGCTCATCTTTGCGGTGGCCTCGGCGGCCGCGATCATCGGCGACAACATCGGCTTCTGGATTGGCGACAAAGGCGGCTACCGGCTGGCCCGCCGCTACGGCTCCAAAGTCCGACTGGACGAGCAGAAACTGAAGATCGCCCGCTACCTGTTCGATCGGCACGGTCAAAAAGTCGTGTTCTTCGGCCGGTTCGTGTCCGTCCTGCGCACCTACGCGGCATTCCTCGCCGGCACCAGCAAGATGCGATGGCGGCGGTTCCTGCCCGCCAACGCCGCAGGCGGGATCCTGTGGGCCGGGGCCTACACCCTGGCCGCCTACTTGGCCGGTAACGCCCTGCAACGGGCATCCGGCACCATCGACCTGATCCTCGTCGGCGCTGCCCTCCTCGCGATCGTGGCCGTAATAGTGCTAATTCGCCGCCAAACAGGCAAGCTCGCCATCCAAGCCGAAGCCGCCTACCCCGGTCCACTTGAGTAACGGAGCTCGACCGAGTGCGCGGTGTCAAGGTCAAACCCGCGAACACGGGTCGCTTCGCGAGCCTGCACCCCAAGTCTCCCTGATCGTCATCTCGGGTGCGGCCTGCGGACCTTCCCGAACACCAGGTAAGCAATCCCGCCGAACGGAATCGTGAGCCCTATGCCCATGCAGAAGATCGCCCATACCCACTTGGGCAGGTAGCGCACTTCCTCCGCTCGGGCCAGGTCGACCTCGCAGAACACCACGAACCCGGCTGCGAGCACGAGCACGGGAATCAATACGAGGACCTTGTTCAACGTAGTTCTCCAGACCGGTCCGCCCGTTCCCCAGTCTGGCACAGCCGGTCATGACATGGCCACGTGCGGGACAGCCAGGACCGTCGTGCTCCCCGCTGCGGGGCTGGCCACCACAGCGCCGCCACGCTAGGCTTCGCTGCACCGTGCTGGTGGGGAGGCGCCGGTGACATCAGAGCCGGAAGACCAGATGGCGGTAGCCGCGGCGGCCCGCGGCCGCCTCAGGGCGTCCCATGCTGACCGCGAGCACGTAATCGACATGCTCAAGGCCATGTTTGTGCAAGGTCGGGTTACCAAAGACCAGTTTGATGCGCGGGTAGGCCAGGCATTCGCGTCGCGGACCTATGCGGAACTGGCCGCAGTCACCGCCGACATCCCCGCCAGGCAGATCGCAGACCAGCCGCCGAGCAACCCGGCCCGCGAGCAGGGCCGGCCGACGATGAGCCATGCAGCCAAGGCCCGCCGATGTGTGGTCATTGCACTAGCCATGATGACGGTGGCCACGTTCGCCCCCGGTGGTCCCGCGCTCCTCCTGTTCGCGCCTCTCTGTCTTACGGCTTTGATGGTTGCCGCCGCCCAGACACTCGCCTCACAGCACGAGAAGCGCTCCCGTGGTCAGCTAGCCGGCCCAGCGCCTAGCGCAGGGCGGTGAGCGTCCCAGCGGCCCAGGAGGTCCAAAGCTATGGCTGAAGGCGCACAACAGACAGGCACTGATAAGACAGCTGTTCGCCCGTTCCATGTGAAAGTTCCGGAAGCCGAGCTTACCGATCTGCGCAGCCGGACCAGCAGGTCAGGCGCCCGTTCAGGTATAGCCGCCCTGTTTCCCAAGGGACTCACGCACTTGCGTCGCTGAGGGTCCAGCCGAGTGGCCCGTCATCCAAGTCCACCCAGTTGGTGGCAGGTCCTGAGGCTGCCAGGACCTCGGTGAGCCAGAATGTCTGGTCGGGGTCCCAGCCTGCCAGGACCGTGCGTGCGTCATCCACGGACAGGGCGCGCCCCGCAGTCGTGAGGTAGCCCGCGACGCTCAGGTGAACCGCGTCGTAGTCCGCGGCAACGGCGGCGAAGTCGGGGATTAGCCACCTGCCAGCCCAGCCTGTGGCCCGCCACCAGTCATGACGCCGGGATTTGCTGACATCGATCGGGTAGCGGCCGGCTAGCTCTGTCCAGTCCTCGGGGGAGGAGATCTCGTAGATCCGCGCACCTGGTCGCGGCGCGACGGGCCAGCAACGCGCGTTCGCCTGGTCAAACCCGTCTTCGACCAAGACCAGCCCCACCGCTCCGAGGCCGGGAATCGATCTCGTGGTTGACGGGATCCGCGACAGGACCGGCGCCGACCACCAGTGGCCGCTAAACGGGGCAGATGGGTCTTCTGGCCGCTCTCGGGCTGACTGCTCATCCTCGATAGTCGCGGTTCGCCAGGAGGCAAGTTCCGTGGCAGTAGCCGTCAACGCGGGCGGCCCGCCGTGCTCGCCGGGCCATTCCACGCACTGCTGGCTGTCGGCCGCGAGGGAGATGCCCACCATCGTGCATCCGGAGCCACAGTCACTGCCTGTGCGACCGGCAGCAACGCGTCCCGCACCTCCCGAGCACTCAGGGCGTAGTCATCATCGTCGGGTTCCTGCCAGTACATGGCGGTCCCTACCGGCTCCACGAGGGCGGCCAGGAGGGTCAGTGGGCAGGCATGCACCACCGTTGAATCAAGGTCCGTGCGGGCGACGCAGGTGGCGAGCTCGTCCGTGAGCCCGGTCAGATTTCCCCGATGCGCGCCGTCCCACACCAGATCCCACCCGGGATAATCACCAGGATTCAGGAGCGACCAGCACAGGCGCCGACCCCGCGGGCCGGCGAGCAGATCCTCAGCCCTGGGCCACTCCATCGCTCAACCTTAGAGCCAGACGACCGGGCGCAACCACCGAGTATCTGGGCGGCATCGTGCCCCGACCGCTCAGGCTCTTCAGGCTGACAGTGAGGTGGGCCCGCGGGCGGTGCCGGTGCTGCCGCCGGCCGGTTGCCCGCAGGCCCCTCCCGCACCCGGCGTGCGCTACGTGGTCACTGTCGTGGGGAAAGCGACCGGGCTGCGATTCCCCGCCGTGTCCACGGCCCGCAGGCCGAACTGCACGTTGTCTTTGGCGATGTCGAGCGTGACCGTGGTGACGTTGCCGACCTTGATCGCGCTCGTCCAGTCCGGCGCCGTGGTCTCCCGCATCACCACCTCGTACCCGGCCAGGTCGGACTCGGGGTTGGCGTTCCAGGAGAGCACCGTGTTGTTGATGCCGGCAAAGTTGACCGGCGGCGAGACGTGAATCAGCAGGTTCTTCGGCGTGCTGGGCGAGGTGGCCAGAGCCCACAGCGCCGCCCCGTTGACCTTGGCCACCCGGGCGACGAAGTCGAAGTCCACGTACTGGATCAGGTCACCGAGTTGCACTCCGTTGACCACCTGCGTGTTCTGGTGCTCGTGATTGAAGTTCTCCCGGGGCTCGCTGATCCTGGCCGCCGGGTAGCCCTGCGCCTGGAAGGAGTGGCTGTCGGTGCCACGCAGGTACCGGTCGCGCCGCCAGATCAGCCGGACGTTCATGCCGGTCAGCTCGAACGGCGCTACCTCCTGGACGAACCGGCCAAGCTGGCGCGATCCCCCGTCGTTCTCCCCGCCGACCGACTGCATGAGCGAGATCTCGCTGGCCGTCGCGGCGGTCGGGACGCCCTCCAGGAACATCCGGACGGTGTGCGGGTCTGGCTTGGTGCCATCCCAGCCCTGACTGGCCCCCACGATGTCGTTGCTGAACATTCCCTGCACGTCATTGCCGGCTGCCGCCATCTGTGCCGCCATGAAGGTCGAGCCGTACAGCCCCTGCTCTTCCCCGGCGACAGTCGCGAACACCAGGGTGCCGGCGAACTGGCGGGTGGCGAACAGCCGGGCGAGCTCGAGCACGACCGCGACGCCGGAGGCGTCGTCATCAGCACCGGGGGCGTCGCTGGTGAAGTCCAGCACGTCGGTCACCCGGGAGTCCAGGTGCCCGGTGATGACATAGAACCGCTCCGGGGATGCGGTCCCCTTCAGCGTCGCGATCACGTTGGTGATCGTGGTCGGCACGGGGATGTTGCTCGCGACGGGCTGCGTGAACGTCTGCTGCTGGACGGTCATCCGGCCCGATGATGTGGCCGCGATGGCCTGCATCTGCGCGAAGACCCAGGCGGTGGCCGCGCCGATGCCGCGCACCGGATCGGTCTGGCTGGATGCGGTATGCCTGGTGCCGAACTGAGTCAGCCGCACGATGGTGGCCTGGATCCGGCCGGGATCCACCTGACGCAGCATGGCCCGCAGATCGCTGTCGGGCTCTCGCCGGGTGAGCGCGGAACCAGCGCCTGCCGTTGCGAGGTGGGCCGTCGCGGCGTCGGCCGGGGCGGAACGCGCGAGGATGGGCGCCGCGACCGCGGTAACGGCCGAGGCGGACAGGAACGTACGGCGGGTAGAGCGTCTAGATCCTTGAACCTCGTTGTTCTCCATAGGTCGAATCATCGATAGATTCCAGCAAGAGTCAAGCCATTCCGATTGGTGTTACGGGCCGCCGCTAGTGTCATGCGCCTGAAATTGGCGCCTTAAATATGCAGCTTGTCGTTATGTCGCGTCCTGCTGCGCCCTTGGCGCTCCGCAGTGAGGTCTTGGTGAGCAGGATCGCCGGGCCATTAGCCAGGGCGAACTGCGTCGGAGCCCGGCCGGGGCCGGGCTCCGGGCGGTGCGGGGTCGTCGAGGGGACTACCGGTCAGCCACCTGATGCTGCCGAATCCACCTGAAGACGCTGAGGAGAACATGTGGAGGCAGATCTCACATAGACTGGCGATACCCCACTCCGAGTCAGAGGCGGCCCGCCCGGAGGTACGAACGAGGACCAGGGTCCACGACTCGCAGGGACTCGCGTGTTCGTACTTGGCTCATGCGGTCAGCGGCGGGCAGCACCGCAGGGGATGAGAAAAGATCATGACCGCGATCAAGGCACAGCGTGCCGCACCCCGCCAGCGCACCTCGCCACAGAACGGGCTGCCTCCGCGGGTGCCCTATGTGTACGGCGAGCAGACGCGGCGTAACACCTACGCGGCACGGATAGCCCGGCGAAATACTCAAGGATGGTGGCAGCCACCTGCCAATGTGCCTGAGCCGTAACCCGCCCGGCCAGGACCTTCCTGGCTGAGGAGCTGTTTGCCGCCATCCTCGCGGGGTAGCTGAGCATGCCTTGTACCTCGTCGCGAGCCCGGACGTCCGCGTGCGGCATCCGGCAGAGGAAGGCAGCCATGACCACCTCGCAGGATCCTCAGCAGTACATTCACCGCACCGCTGTCAACGCCGAGGGCAACAGAATCGGCAAGATCAGCCAGGTGTACTTCGACGACCAGACCGGGCAGGCGCTGTGGCTCCTGGTGGAGACCGGCCTGTTCGGCACCCGGCAGAGCTTCGCGCCCATCCGCGGATCCCAGATCGACGGCGAGCGGGTCGTGCTCACCGTGTCCAAGGACCAGGTCAAGGACGCCCCCAACATCGACCAGGACGCGCACGTCAACGACAGCGAGCAGGACGCCCTGCGCCAGTACTACAGCGGCTCCCTCGGCACGGCCGGGGAGACCGGCGCCTAAGCGGAAGCCGGGCAGGCCGGACAGTATGGTCCGTGAGCTATGACCGATCAGCCGGTGGCCATCGCTGGCTATGACCCAGGGTGGCCCGATCGGTTCGCTGGGCAGCGGCCGGTGGTCGAGGAGTTGCTTCAGCCGTGGCTGGCCGGCCCGGTGCAGCACATCGGCTCGACCGCGGTGCCGGGGCTGAGCGCCAAGCCGGTCATCGACATGCTCGCCCCGGTGGGCTCGCTGGCCGGCGCGCAGGCCGCGGTTCCGGTGCTGGCCGGGGCGGGCTGGCTGTTCTGGCCCGGGGACCCGTGCCGTCACTACCGGCTGTGGTTCCTCCGGCCTTCGCCTGAGGCCCGGACACATCACCTGCATGTGATCGAGGACGGGCATCCGCATGCGGTGGCGCTGCTGGCATTCCGGGATTTGCTGCGCGCCGACCGCGGGCTGCGCCGTGAGTACGCCGAGCTGAAGGACCGGCTCGCCCGGCAGCATTCTGGTAACCGCAATGCCTACAGCAACGCCAAAGGCAGCTTCGTCGCTCAGGCGCTGCGGCGGGCGGGCATCGATCCGCCGCACCGGGATGCGCTGCCTGAGTAGGTCCGGACCGGGACAATGTTCCGCACAACTCCGCCGGCTGGTGCCTTTACCTGATTGCCGGTAATGCAGGACAGGCCCGCCAGAAACCCTTCCCCTGTGCGAAACAATTTGCGCTAGCGAGGGTGTCGATGCGGGCGTTAGGCATGCTCGCCCGCGATCATCGTCCCGGAGACTTCCGTAAAAGGCATGGCACCCATGGAATCCTTTCGGCGGTTGGCGGCATTGATGCGAAAGGAACGTTAATGGACGAATCTGATGCCAGCACGGGCAGCGGCGCGAGCGGGGGCGGGATCACCCGCGGCGAGCTGCTGAAGGCGGCCGCTGTCGCTGCGCCCGGGTTCCTCCTCGGCCGGACTGCTGCCGCCTCAGCCGCGGCGAAACCGGGACCCTCGCGGCGCCTCGGGCGAACTCACGGGCTCGGGGGCATGAATGTGCTCCTGTTCCTGACCGACCAGCAGCGGTCCATCCAGCATTTCCCGCGCGGTTGGGGCAGGCGCAACCTGCCGGGCCTGACCCGCCTGCAGGAGCACGGCATGCTGTTCGAGCACGCCTTCACCAACGCGTGCATGTGCTCACCGGCCCGCTCGACGCTGATGTCCGGGTACTTCCCGGCCCAGCACGGCGTGAAGTACACGCTGGAGCTAGACATGCCCGCCCCGCAGTACCCGCAGGTCGAGCTGTCCACCAGCTTCAAGAACCTGGCCAGCGTCTCGCGGGCGGCGGGCTACACGCCGGTTTACAAGGGGAAGTTCCACTGCAACAAGCCCGCGAACGGCACGGACTGGGTGCCCGAGGACGTCAACAAGTACGGCTTCACCCGGTGGAACCCGCCGGACGCGGGCGCGGACCAGAGCATCCCCGAAGAGGGGGGAGGCCTCTACGACAATGACGGCCGGTTCATGAACTCGGTGGGCACGGCCGCAGCGGGGACCGAGGGTGCGGTCCAGTACCTGCGTAACACAGCCCGGCAGAGCCAGCCGTTCTTCATGGTCGTCTCCCTGGTCAACCCGCACGACGTGCTGCTGTACCCGAAGACGTACCAGAGCGGGGGCTACGACCCGGCCTGGCTGGAGGGCGACATCGGCCTTCCGGCCACGGTGGATGAGGACCTGTCAACCAAGCCGGACGTTCAGTCGGAGTTCCTGCGGATTTTCAATGCGTCCGGGCCGATCCCGACCCCGCAGATGAAACGCAACTACCTGAACTTCTACGGCAACCTGATGAAGGCCTCAGACGAGTACCTGGTCAAGATTCTCGACACGCTCGAGTCCCGCGGCCTGCTCGAGAACACGCTCGTGGTGGCGACGGCCGATCACGGGGAGATGGGCACGGCCCACGGCGGCCTGCGCCAGAAGAACTTCAACTTCTACGAGGAAACGACCCGGATCCCGCTGGTCTACTCAAACCCCCGCCTGTTCCCCACGCCGGAGCGGAACCGCTCCCTCGTCTCGCACGTTAACTTCCTGCCCACCCTGGCCGGTCTCCTCGACGTGCCGGCGCGGGCCCGGGCCAACTGGCAGGGGGTCGATTACTCCGACCAGATCCTGTGCCGGTCAGCGCGCCCACCCCAGGCCTATACCGTCTTTACCTACGACGACTGGCAGTCCGGGCAGGCCAGCGGCCCGTACCCGAAGCCGCCGAACCACATCGTCAGCATCCGCGAGCACCGCTACAAGATCGCCCGGTACTACGACGCCAACGGGAAGGTGCCGCCCCAGTGGGAGATGTATGACCTCAAGCGGGACCCGCTCGAGCGCACCAACCTGGCCTACAAGCACTACCGGCGTACGCCCGAGCAAGAGCGGGAGTACCAGCGGCTGAAGCGCAAGCTGGCCCGGGTCGAGCGGACGCGGCTGCGGCCGCTGAAGCTGATCCGGCGGCGTTTACCAGGGAAACCGCCATTGCCCCGGCGGTTACGGTGCACGATTAGCCCGGGACCACCTCATAACGCAATCCTTTTGCACGCCCGGGCCGGGGAGCGGGCCGGGCCATGGCGTGCTGCACGCACCCCTTGAGAGGTTGTCATGACCCAGCCCGCTGCCCTGGACAAGAGACCGGTCGTCCGGGGCGTCGTTTCCGCCTTACTGGTCATCGCGGTCGGCGGCGCCCTCGTGGTGCCGATCTACGCCCGCTCCATGCCGAAGCTCGGAGCCTTCCCCTTCTTCTACTGGTACCAGCTCGTGTGGGTCCCCGTGGTCGCCATTTTGTGCTGGCTCTGCTACATCCTGCTGCGAACGAAGCCTGCTCCGGCTGCTGGCCCCGTCAATGCCGGCCCCGGGAACAGCGGAGGGCGGCAGCGGTGAGTCACGTGAACACGGTGTCGTTCACCGTCCTGGCCGCCTCGTTCCTGGCCGTGACCCTGATCGGCTTCGCGGCGGCCCGGTGGCGCCCGGCCGAGGACCCGATGCAGCTGAACGAGTGGGGCCTCGGCGGCCGCGGATTCGGGACCTTTGTCAGCTGGTTCCTGCTCGGCGGTGACCTCTACACCGCCTACACGTTCATCGCCGTGCCGGCGCTGGTGTACGCGGTCGGCGCGGCCGGGTTCTACGCGCTGTCGTACACCATCATGGTCTTCCCGATCGTGTTCGTCTTCGGCCCGCGGCTCTGGTCGGTCGCCCGGGCCCGGGGCTACGTCACCCCCGGCGAATTCGTCCGCGGCCGGTACGGCTCGCAGGGCCTCGGGCTCGCGGTGACGCTGACCGGGATCCTGGCCACCATGCCGTACATCGCACTGCAGCTCGTGGGCATCGAGTCGGTACTGGCCGTCATGGGCGTGGGCACCAGAACGGGCAACGCGTTCATCGCGAACCTACCGCTGATCACCGCGTTCGTCATCCTGGCCGCCTACACCTACCTGGCCGGACTGCGCGCTCCGGCCCTGATCGCGTTCGTCAAGGACACCCTCATCTACGTGACCGTCATCGTCGCGATCATCTACATCCCGACCCGGCTGGGCGGCTGGGCGCACATCTTCGGCGCCGCGTCGGCGCACCTCAAGACCGTCAACCCGACGACCGGCAAGCCGTTCGGCAGCCTGGTCGTGACGCCCGCCGGAGAATGGGCCTACGCCACTCTCGCGCTGGGCTCCGCCTTGGCGCTGTTCATGTACCCGCACGCGGCCACCGGGGTGTTCGCGGCCCGGCGGCGCGACGTGATCAGGCGCAACGCGGCCTTGATGCCCGCCTACTCGCTGGTGCTCGGCCTGATCGCGCTGCTCGGCTACATGGCGCGGGCGACCCCGGCCGTGAACGCCGGCGTCGCGGCGGCTGGCGGCAACTCGCAGCTTTCCGTGCCGCTGCTGTTCGAGCACATGTTCCCGAGCTGGTTCGCGCGGAATCGGCTACTCGGCGATCGTCATCGGGGCACCGGCGCCGGCCGTGATCATGTCGATCGCCGCCGCGAACTTGTTCACCCGCAACATCTACAAAGAGTTTTTCCGGGCCCCGGGCCACGCCAGCCCAGGAAACCCGGGTCGCGCGGCTGGCCTCACTCTTCATGAAGGTCGGTGCGCTGGGCTTCGCCCTCGAGCTGAACAAGACGTTCTCGATCAACCTGCAGCTGCTGGGCGGGATCTGGATCCTGCAGACCTTCCCGGCCGTCGTGATCGGCCTGTACACCCG
>CAVQNH010000027.1:0-45836 GCA_963713815.1 uncultured Actinomycetes bacterium | reverse complement strand
GCTAGGCTTCGCTGCACCGTGCTGGTGGGGAGGCGCCGGTGTCATCAGAACCGGAAGACCAGATGGCGGTACCCGCGGCGGGCCGCAGCCACCTCAGGGCGTCCCATGCTGACCGCGAGCACGTGATCGACAGGCTCAAGGTCGCGTTTGTGCAAGGCCGGATTGCCAAAGACGAGTTTGATGCGCGGGTAGGCCAGGCATTCGCGTCGCGGACCTATGCGGAACTGGCCGCAGTCACCGCCGACATCCCCGCCAGGCAGATCGCAGACCAGCCGCCGAGCAACCCGGCCCGCGAGCCGGGCCGGCCGACGATGAGCCATGCAGCCCAGGCCCGCCGATGTGTGGTCATTGCACTAGCCATGATGATGGTGGCCACATTCGCCCCCGGTGGTCCCGCACTCCTCCTGTTCGCGCCTCTCTGTCTTACGGCTTTGATGGTTGCCGCTGCCCAGACACTCGCCTCACAGCACGAGAAGCGCTCCCGTGGTCAGCTAGCCGGCCCAGCGCCTAGCGCAGGGCGGTGAGCGTCCCAGCGGCTCAGGAGGTCCAAAGCTATGGCTGAAGGCGCCCACCAGACAGGCAGTGATGAGCCGCTGTTCGCCCGTTTCATGTGAATGTCCTTGGGTGATTCACGCACTTGCGTCGCTGAGGGTCCAGCCGAGTGGCCCGTTATCCAGGTCCACCCAGTTGGTGGCAGGTCCTGAAGCTGCCAAGACCTCGGTCAGCCAGAATGTCTGGTCGGGGTCCCAGCCTGCCAGGACCGTGCGTGCGTCATCCACGGACAGGGCGCGCCCCGCAGTGGTGAGGTAGCCCGCGACACTCAGGTGAACCGCGTCGTAGTCCGCGGCAACGGCGGCGAAGTCGGGGATTAGCCACCGGCCAGCCCAGCCTGTGGCCCGCCACCAGTCATGACGCCGGGACTTGCTGACATCGATCGGGTAGCGGCCGGCTAGCTCCGTCCAGTCCCCGGGGGAGGAGATCTCGTAGATCCGCGCACCTGGTCGCGGCGCGACGGGCCAGCAACGCGCGTTCCCCTGGTCAAACCCGTCCTCGACCAAGACCAGCCCCACCGCTCCGAGGCCGGGAATCGATCTCGTGGTTGACGGGATCCGCGACAGGACCGGCGCCGACCACCAGTGGCCGCTGAACGGGGCAGATGGGTCTTCTGGCCGCTCTCGGGCTGACTGCTCATCCTCGATAGTCGCGGCTCGCCAGGAGGCAAGTTCTGTGGCCGTAGCCGTCAACGCGGGCGGGCCGCCGTGCTCGCCGGGCCATTGCACGTACTGCTGGCTGCTGGCCGCGATGGGAGATGCCCACCATCGTGCATCCGGAGCCACGGTCACCGCCTGTGCGACCGGCAGCAACGCGTCCCGCACCTCCTGAGCACTCAGGGCGTAGTCATCGTCGTCGGGTTCCTGCCAGTACATGGCGGTCGATACCGGCTGCACGAGGGCGGCCAGGAGGGTCAGTGGGCCGGCGTGCACCACCGTTGAATCAAGGTCCGTGCGGGCGACGCAGGCGGCGAGCTCGTCCGTGAGCCCGGTCAGATTTCCCCGATGCGCGCCGTCCCACACCAGCTCCCACCCGGGATAATCACCAGGATTCAGGAGCGACCAGCACAGGCGCCGACCCCGCGGGCCGGCGAGCAGATCCTCAGCCCTGGGCCACTGCATCGCTCAACCTTAGAGCCAGCCGACCGGGCCCAACCACCGAGTATCTGGGCGGCATCGTGCCTTGCCCGCAGGCCCTCTCCCGCACCCGGCGTGCGTTACGTGGTCACTGTCGTGGGGAAAGCGACCGGGCTGCGATTCCCCGCCGTGTCCACGGCCCGCAGGCCGAACTGCACGTTGTCTTTGGCAATGTCGAGCGTGACCGTGGTGACGTTGCCGACCTTGATCGCGCTCGTCCAGTCCGGCGCCGTGGTCTCCCGCATCACCACCTCGTACCCGGCCAGGTCGGACTCGGGGTTGGCGTTCCAGGAGAGCACCGTGTTGTTGATGCCGGCAAAGTTGACCGGCGGCGAGACGTGAATCAGCAGGTTCTTCGGCGTGCTGGGCGAGGTGGCCAGAGCCCACAGCGCCGCCCCGTTGACCTTGGCCACCCGGGCCACGAAGTCGAAGTCCACGTACTGGATCAGGTCACCGAGTTGCACTCCGTTGACCACCCGCGTGTTCTGGTGCTCGTGATTGAAGTTCTCCCGGGGCTCGCTGATCCTGGCCGCCGGGTAGCCGTGCCCCTGGAAGGAGAGGCTGTCGGTGCCACGCAGGTACCGGTCGCGCCGCCAGATCAGCCGGACGTTCATGCCGGTCAGCTCGAACGGCGCTACCTCCTGGACGAACCGGCCAAGCTGGCGCGATCCCCCGTCGTTCTCACCGCCGACCGACTGCATGAGCGAGATCTCGCTGGCCGTCGCGGCGGTCGGGACACCCTCGAGGAACATCCGGACGGTGTGCGGGTCCGGCTTGGTGCCATCCCAGCCCTGACTGGCCCCCACGATGTCGTTGCTGAACATTCCCTGCACGTCATTGCCGGCGGCCGCCATCTGTGCCGCCATGAAGGTCGAGCCGTACAGCCCCTGCTCTTCCCCGGCGACAGTCGCGAACACCAGGGTGCCGGCGAACTGACGGGTGGCGAACAGCCGGGCGAGCTCGAGCACGACCGCGACGCCGGAGGCGTCGTCATCAGCACCGGGGGCGTCGCTGGTGAAGTCCAGCACGTCGGTCACCCGGGAGTCCAGGTGCCCGGTGATGACATAGAACCGCTCCGGGGATGCGGTCCCCTTCAGCGTCGCGATCACGTTGGTGATCGTGGTCGGCACGGGGATGTTGCTCGCGACCGGCTGCGTGAACGTCTGCTGCTGGACGGTCATCCGGCCCGATGATGTGGCCGCGATGGCCTGCATCTGCGCGAAGACCCAGGCGGTGGCCGCGCCGATGCCGCGTACCGGATCGGTCTGGCTGGATGCGGTATGCCTGGTGCCGAACTGGGTCAGCCGCAAGATGGTGGCCTGGATCCGGCCGGGATCCACCTGACGCAGCATGGCCCGCAGGTCGCTGTCGGGCTCTCGCCGGGTGAGCGCGGAACCAGCGCCTGCCGTTGCGAGGTGGGCCGTCGCGGCGTCGGCCGGGGCGGAACGCGCGAGGATGGGCGCCGCGACCGCGGTAACGGCCGAGGCGGACAGGAACGTACGGCGGGTAGAGCGTCTAGATCCTTGAACCTCGTTGTTCTCCATAGGTCGAATCATCGATAGATTCCAGCGAGAGTCAAGCCATTCCGATTGGTGTTACGGGCCCCGCTAGGGTCATGCGCCTGAAATTGGCGACTTAGATATGCAGCTTGTCGTTATGTCGCGTCCACAGGTGCAGCTCCAGAATCGACGTCGATGCTACGTCGGAGCCCGGCCGGGGGCCGGGCTCCGAGCGGTGCGGGGTCGTGGAGGTGGCTACCGGTCGGCCACCTGATGCTGCCGAATCCACCTGAAGACGCGGAGGAGAACATGTGGAGGCAGATCTCACATAGACTGGCGATACCCCACTCCGAGTCAGAGGCGGCCCGCCCGGAGGTACGAACGAGGACCAGGGTCCACGACTCGCAGGGACTCGCGTGTTCGTACTCGGCTCATGCGGTCAGCGGCGGGCAGCACCGCAGGGGATGAGAAAAGATCATGACCGCGATCAAGGCACAGCGTGCCGCACCCCGCCAGCGCACCTCGCCACAGAATGGGCTGCCTCCGCGTGTGCCCTACGTGTACGGCGAGCAGACCCGGCGTAACACCTACGCGGCACGGATAGCCCGGCGGAATACTCAAGGATGGTGGCAGCCACCTGCCAACGTGCCTGAGCCGTAACCCGCCCGGCCAGGCCCCTCCTGGCTGAGGAGCTGTTTGCCGCCATCCTCGCGGGGTAGCTGAGCATGCCTTGTACCTCGTCGCGAGCCCGGACGTCCGCGTGCGGCATCCGGCAGAGGGAGGCAGCCATGACCACCTCGCAGGATCCTCAGCAGTACATTCACCGCACCGCTGTCGACGCCGAGGGCAACAGAATCGGCAAGATCAGCCAGGTGTACTTCGACGACCAGACCGGGCAGGCGCTGTGGCTCCTGGTGGAGACCGGCCTGTTCGGCACCCGGCAGAGCTTCGCGCCCATCCGCGGATCCCAGATCGACGGCGAGCGGGTCGTGCTCGCCGTGTCCAAGGACCAGGTCAAGGACGCCCCCAACATCGACCAGGACGCGCACGTCGATGACAGCGAGCAGGACGCCCTGCGCCAGTACTACAGCGGCTCCCTCGGCACAGCCGGGGAGACCGGCGCCTAAGCGGAAGCCGGGCAGGCCGGGCAGTATGGTCCCTGAGCTATGACCGATCAGCCGGTGGCCATCGTTGGCTATGACCCAGGCTGGCCCGATCGGTTCGCCGAGCAGCAGCCGGTGGTCGAGGAGTTGCTTCAGCCGTGGCTGGCCGGCCCGGTGCGCCACATCGGCTCGACCGCGGTGCCGGGGCTGAGCGCCAAGCCGGTCATCGACATGCTCGCCCCGGTGGGCTCGCTGGCGGGCGCGCAGGCCGCGGTTCCGGTGCTGGCCGGGGCGGGCTGGCTGTTCTGGCCCGGGGACCCGTGCCGTCACTACCGGCTGTGGTTCCTCCGGCCTTCGCCTGAGGCCCGGACACATCACCTGCATGTGATCGAGGATGGGCATCCGCATGCGGTGGCGCTGCTGGCCTTCCGGGATTTGCTGCGCGCCGACCGCGGGCTGCGCCGTGAGTACGCCGAGCTGAAGGACCGGCTCGCCCGGCAGCATTCTGGCAACCGCAATGCCTACAGCAACGCCAAAGGCAGCTTCGTCGCTCAGGCGCTGCGGCAGGCGGGCATCGATCCGCCGCACCGGGATGCGCTGCCTGAGTAGGTGCGGACCGGGACAATGTTCCGCACAGCTCCGCCGCCTGGTGCCTTTACCTAATTGCCGGTAATGCAGGACAGGCCCGCCAGAAACCCTTCCCCTGCGCGAAACAATGTGCGCTGGCGAGGGTGTCGATGCGGGCGTTAGGCATGCCCGCCCGCGATCATCGTCCCGGAGACTTCCGTAAAAGGCACGGCAGCCATGGAATCCTTTCGGCGGTTGGCGGCATTGATGCGAAAGGAACGTTAATGGACGAATCTGATGCCAGCACGGGCAGCGGCGCGAGCGGGGGCGGGATCACCCGCGGCGAGTTGCTGAAGGCGGCTGCTGTCGCTGCGCCCGGGTTCCTCCTCGGCCGGACTGCTGCCGCCTCAGCCGCGGCGAAACCGGGGCCCTCGCGGCGCCTCGGGCGTACTCGCGGGCTCGGGGGCATGAATGTGCTCCTGTTCCTGACCGACCAGCAGCGGTCCATCCAGCATTTCCCGCGCGGCTGGGGCAGGCGCAACCTGCCGGGCCTGACCCGCCTGCAGGAGCACGGCATGCTGTTCGAGCACGCCTTCACCAACGCGTGCATGTGCTCACCGGCCCGCTCGACGCTGATGTCCGGGTACTTCCCGGCCCAGCACGGCGTGAAGTACACGCTGGAGCTGGACATGCCCGCCCCGCAGTACCCGCAGGTCGAGCTGTCCACCAGCTTCAAGAACCTGGCCAGCATCTCGCGGGCGGCGGGCTACACGCCGGTTTACAAGGGGAAGTTCCACTGCAACAAGCCCGCGAACGGCACGGACTGGGTGCCCGAGGACGTCAACAAGTACGGCTTCACCCGGTGGAACCCGCCGGACGCGGGCGCGGACCAGAGCATCCCCGAAGAGGGGGGAGGCCTCTACGACAATGACGGCCGGTTCATGAACTCGGTGGGCACGGCCCAAGCGGGGACCGAGGGCGCGGTCCAGTACCTGCGTGACACAGCCCGGCAGAGCCAGCCGTTCTTCATGGTCGTCTCGCTGGTCAACCCGCACGACGTACTGCTGTACCCGAAGACGTACCAGAGCGGGGGCTATGACCCGGCCTGGCTGGAGGGCGACATCGGCCTTCCGGCCACGGTGGACGAGGACCTGTCGACCAAGCCTTCGGTCCAGGCGGAGTTCCTGCGGATATTCAATCTGACCGGGGCGATCCCGACCCCGCAGATGAAACGCAACTACCTGAACTTCTACGGCAACCTGATGAAGGCCTCAGACGAGTACCTGGTCAAGATTCTCGACACGCTCGAGTCCCGCGGCCTGCTCGAGAACACGCTCGTGGTGGCGACGGCCGATCACGGGGAGATGGGCACGGCCCACGGTGGCCTGCGCCAGAAGAACTTCAACTTCTACGAGGAAACGACCCGGATCCCGCTGGTCTACTCAAACCCCCGCCTGTTCCCCAGGCCGGAGCGGAACCGCTCCCTCGTCTCGCACGTCAACTTCCTGCCCACCCTGGCCGGTCTCCTCGACGTGCCGGCGCGGGCCCGGGCCAACTGGCAGGGGGTCGATTACTCCGACCAGATCCTGTGCCGGTCAGCCCGCCCACCCCAGGCCTACACCGTCTTTACCTACGACGACTGGCAGTCCGGGCAGGCCACCGGCCCCTACCCGAAGCCGCCGAACCACATCGTCAGCATCCGCGAGCACCGCTACAAGATCGCCCGGTACTACGACGCCAACGGGAAGGTGCCGCCCCAGTGGGAGATGTATGACCTCAAGCGGGATCCACTCGAGCGCACCAACCTGGCCTACAAGCACTACCGGCGCACTCCCGAGCAAGAGCGGGAGTACCGGCGGCTCAAGCGCAAGCTGGCCCGGGTCGAGCGGACGCGGCTGCGGCCGCTGAGCTGATCCGGCGGCGTTTACCAGAGAAAGCCCCATTGCCCCGGCGGTTACGGTGCACGATTAGCCCGGGACCACCTCATAACGCAATCCTTTTGCACGCCCGGGCCGGGGAGCGGGCCGGGCCATGGCGTGCTGCACGCACCCCTTGAGAGGTTGTCATGGCCCAGCCCGCTGCCCCGGACAAGAGACCGGTCGTCCGGGGCGTCGTTTCCGCCTTACTGGTCATCGCGGTCGGCGGCGCCCTCGTGGTGCCGATCTACGCCCGCTCCATGCCGAAGCTCGGAGCCTTCCCCTTCTTCTACTGGTACCAGCTCGTCTGGGTCCCCGTGGTCGCCATTTTGTGCTGGCTCTGCTACATCCTGCTGCGAACGAAGCCCGCCATCAATGGCGGCCCCGGCGATAGCGGAGGGCGGCCGAGGTGAGTCACGTGAACACGGTGTCATTCACCGTCCTGGCCGCCTCGTTCCTGGCCGTGACCCTGATCGGCTTCGCGGCGGCCCGGTGGCGCCCGGCCGAGGACCCGATGCAGCTGAACGAGTGGGGCCTCGGCGGCCGCGGATTCGGGACCTTTGTCAGCTGGTTCCTGCTCGGCGGTGACCTCTATACCGCCTACACGTTCATCGCCGTGCCGGCGCTGGTGTACGCGGTCGGCGCGGCCGGGTTCTACGCGCTGTCGTACACCATCATGGTCTTCCCGATCGTGTTCGTCTTCGGCCCGCGGCTCTGGTCGGTCGCCCGGGCCCGGGGCTACGTCACCCCCGGCGAATTCGTCCGGGGCCGGTACGGCTCGCAGGGCCTCGGGCTCGCGGTCACGCTGACCGGGATCCTGGCCACCATGCCCTACATCGCGCTGCAGCTCGTGGGCATCGAATCGGTACTGGCCGTCATGGGCGTGGGCACCAGCTCGGGCAACGCGTTCATCGCGAATCTGCCGCTGGTCACCGCGTTCGTCATCCTGGCCGCCTACACCTACCTGGCCGGCCTGCGCGCCCCGGCCCTGATCGCGTTCGTCAAGGACACCCTCATCTACGTGACCGTGATCGTCGCGATCATCTACATCCCGGGCCGGCTGGGCGGCTGGGCGCACATCTTCGGTGCCGCGTCGGCGCACCTCAAGACCGTCAACCCGGCGACCGGCAAGGCGTTCGGCAGCCTGGTCGTGCTGCCCGCCGGGGAATGGGCCTACGCCACGCTCGCGCTGGGCTCCGCGCTGGCGCTGTTCATCTACCCGCACGCCGCCACCGGCGTGTTCGCCGCCCGGCGGCGCGACGTGATCAGGCGGAACGCGGCCATGCTGCCCGCGTACACGCTGGTGCTGGGCCTCATCGCGCTGCTCGGCTACATGGCGCGGGCGACCCCGGCCGTGAACGCCGGCGTCGCGGCGGCCGGCGGCAACGCGCAGCTTTCGGTACCGCTGCTGTTCCAGCACATGTTCCCGAGCTGGTTCGCGGGAATCGGCTACTCGGCGATCGTCATCGGGGCACTGGTGCCGGCCGCCATCATGTCGATCGCCGCCGCGAACCTGTTCACCCGCAACATCTACAAAGAGTTTTTCCGGCCCCAGGCCACGCCAGCCCAGGAAACCCGGGTCGCGCGGCTGGCCTCGCTCTTCATGAAGGTCGGCGCGCTGGGCTTCGCCCTCGAGCTGAACAAGACGTTCTCGATCAACCTGCAGCTGCTGGGCGGGATCTGGATCCTGCAGACCTTCCCGGCCGTCGTGATCGGCCTGTACACCCGCTGGTTCCATCGCACCGCGCTGGTCATCGGCTGGGCGGTGGGGATGGCGTACGGCACGATCGAGGCGTACTGGACTCCCGGGGGCGGCCAGCAGCATTTCGGCGCCTCCACGGCTCCGGTGCTGGGGCACGCCACCTATATCGCCATCACCGCTCTCGTCATCAACCTGGTCGTCGCGGTCGGGTTCACGCTCGTCTTCCGCGGCACCGGGCTGACCGACGGGTACGACGACACCAGTCCGGCCGACTACGCCCTCGATCCCGCAGCCGTACCGGTCGCCCGGTTCGCCGGCCCCTCGGAACCATTCGAGCCCACCAGCAGCCTCAGCGGGTGAGCCGGCCACCCCGTCAGATGCGGGCGAGGCGCTCGTTGGCCGCCGTGACCTGCTCATGATCGATCTCGAACCCGAGGTATGAGCAGCCGAGCAGGCGGGCCGCCACGCCGGTCGTGCCGGACCCGCTGAATGGATCGAGGACGATAACGTCCTCGCCCAGCCTCCCGTAGGCCTGGATGCACCGGCGCGGCAGCTCTTCGGGAAACCGGGAAAAATGCTTCAGCCCGGGCAGCTTTTCGTTGCTGAATTCCCAGACGGAGCCGACCGGGGGCGCGGTGCGGAACGGATGCTGCTCCTCGCGGGCGAACAGGTAGATGGTCTCGTGCTGCCGGTGCGGCCGGCGGCACTTTCCCTCCGGCATCGGATTGCGCTTGCGCCAGATCACCTCGCCGCGAAAGAGCCAGCCCGCGTCGCACATCGCAATGACCAGGCGGTAGGGGAGAGCCAGCAGATTCCCGTACCGGAGCCACGGCTCACCAGCGTCCAGGAACGCTTTCCGCCGGTGCCGGGGCTTGACGTAGGCGGAGTTGGCCGGGTCGAGGCCGGCCCGGCCCGGCCCGAGAGTGCTGTACGAGTGGTCTTCGGTACGCCAGTTCACCGGCGTGTTGTACGCGTCGCCGACGTTCAGCCACAGCAGGCCGTCCGGCCTGAGCTTGGGCAGCAGCGAGCCGAAAATTGCGGCCAGCTCGGCGAGGTAAGCACGCGGATCCGCCTCGACGCCATTGCCGTCGGATATGCGCTGGCCCCAGTATGGCGGGCTGGTCACCGCGACGTCGATGCAATTATCGGGCAGGTCGGCGATCAGTTTCCGGCAGTCGCCCTCGGTGACCTCATTCAATGGAAAGCGTCCCACTGATGAGTTGGTCACGCTATCTCCTGCTCATTACCGGTGGCGATAGCCGGAATTCTATCTAACGGTCTGACCGGCGCCACCGGACACGCCCGCACTGCCCCGGCGGCGTTCTCCCGGGACGGCAAACCCCGCGGCGGCACGTCACCGCGGGGCTGCCGTGCGAGGTTCAGACCCGGCGCCAGCGGGCCTCGGCCAGCCCGTAGAGGCCGAACGCGATCAGGCCGAGTGCCGCGAGGATCAGCAGGAACTCACCGAACGGCGCGTTGCGCAGGGTGTGCAGGGACGTGTCCAGGCCGCCCGCCTTGGACGCGTTGAAGGTGATGGCCGCGTCGATCACCAGCACGCCGGCCAGCGCGAACACCAGTCCCCGGGCGATGGTCCCGACCGTGCCGAGCCGCTTCACCATCTTCCGGGTCTGCGCGCTCATCTCCCCGGTCCGCAGGTGCTTCATGAACTTGTGCCGCGCTCCCTCGGCCACCAGCGCCAGGCCGACGATCACGATGATCAGCCCGACGATCCCGACCGCGAAGCGGCCGCCGGTGTGGTGCATGACACTGGCGGTGAAGTCCTGCTCCTGGCCCGCCTGGTTGGACTTCTTGCCGGTGATGACCTTAAAGGTCAGGACCGCGAAGAAGGCGTAGACCAGCCCGCGCACCAGGGACTTCAGGCGCGGGCCCGCGCCGTTGCCCTCGCCGGGGACGCCGAACGCGGCCTCGCTGAACCGCCACAGGGCGTAGCCCACGAAGCCGATGGCCAGCAGCCACAGCGCGACGAGGCCGAAGGGCTGGCTGGCCACCAGCTGCAGGGCGCCCTGCTGGTCAGCCTGGTGGCCGCCCTGGCCGATCGCGACCAGGAAGGCGACTATGCCGATGAGGATGTAGATCACGCCGCGGGCGGTCAGGCCCGCGCGGGCCAGCAGCTGGGCCGCGCGGCTGTCCGAGGCCCGCCGGGCCTTCATGGACACGCGCGCTGATGATGACGACATCACTGTCTCCGCTCTCGGAAACCGGAAGTACCGCCCACCCAAGTGCCCTGGCATCGCCGCTTCATGCACGGCTACGCGGGCGGGGTCGCGGCCGGAGCAGCGGGCGCTGCCGGAGCAGGAGCCGGATCCGGCGCTCGGCGATCTGGTGCGTGTGATAGCTGAGCCACAGGCACACCGCCGCCAGCGGGAGTTCCACCACGCCACACAGCACGAACGACTGCCAGCGCTCGCCGGCGGGGGTGGTCATGCAGTCGAACCACGCGTCCACGATGAGCAGCGTCGCCGTCGCGGAGGCCGCGGTGGTCAGGTACCGCGACCGGCGCAGCGCGAAGTAGGCCGTGGTCGCGAGCCCGGCGAGCAGCAGGACGTCGAACCCGGCCCAGGCGATGTCGTAGTTGGGGGACAGCTGGCGGCTCGGCAGCGAGACGGCGATGTACCCGATCCACGGCAGCAGGATCAGCGAGAACGCCGCGAACGCCGGACCGGTCCAGCGCACCAGCCTCGCGTTGTCGGTGAGGACCGCGTTCTCGGGCTCGGGGGCCGACCCGACCATATGGTCGAGCCGGCTGAGCGGGTCGTCCCCGGCATCGGGGGCTGGTTTCATCGCGTACCTCTTTACGGGGGTACCTCATCGCCCGCGGCGGGCATGAGGCGGGCGCGCCTGGTGTTCGTGCTGTTGTATATCAGGACCCTTCGTGTTCCCGCAGACTGCAAAGGAAGACCAACGTGACCGTGCGCGACATTCCGCTCACTACCCTGGCCGGCCAGCCCACCTCGCTCGGCGACGTGCCGGGCACCCTCCTCGTGGTCAACGTCGCGTCCAAGTGCGGTCTCACGCCGCAGTACGAAGGGCTGGAGCGACTGCAGGAGACCTACCGCGACCGCGGTTTCTCGGTCGTCGGGTTCCCGTGCAACCAGTTCGGCGGCCAGGAGCCGGGCACGGCGGACGAGATCCAGGAGTTCTGCTCGGCCACCTACGGGGTGAGCTTCCCGCTGCTGCGAGAAGATCGACGTCAACGGGCCGGGACGGCACCCGGTGTACGAAGAGCTCACCGCGGTGCCCGACGCGGACGGCGAGGCGGGCGACATCCAGTGGAACTTCGAGAAGTTCCTGGTCGGCCCGGACGGCGCGGTCGTCGCCCGGTTCCGCCCGCGCACCGACCCCGAGGACCCGGCCGTCATCGCCGCGATCGAGGCGAACCTGCCTGGCTGAAAGCCGGCCCGGGCGCGGTGGTTCAGCGCAGCGCGCCTAGCGCTTGACCCAGATGTAGTAGGTGCCGACGCCGTCGGAGTTGGGGAGGGCAGCCGCGAGCCGGTACGAGGAGTCGGCTTTCAGCATCCGGGCCAGGATGTTATCGAGCGGCACGGTGGCGGTGTCGTCGTAGGCGATCACGTGGAAGTATCCCTGCCGGACCGCTGCCTCGAACCCGGCGTTCCCGTGCATGGTTATCCCGTTCTGGCCGGTATATGAGATGTAGTACGTTGACGCGAACTGAGTTGCCTTGGCGTCTGGGTTGCCCCTGAGGTAGTACGTCGGTACCTCGGCCGCCTCGACCAGGTAGTGCGCGCCTGGCTGGAGGAAGCGGGAGAGTTCCGCGACCAGCGGCCGCGAGTCGGCCCACGAGTTGAAGATGTCTCCTGCCTGCACCATGCCGAGCATGAGGGACAGCCCCCAGATGGCCACGCCGACCTGCGCCCGGCGGAAGTGATCTCCGATGATCCGGGCCAGGCCCACTCCGGCCATGGGCGCGGCAAAGAACAGCCCGAACCCGATGTGCTTCTGGAATGACGTGGCGGTGTGCAGGTGAATCTGATCCGCCGGGGCGAGCAGGGCTGTCCCGGTGAGTACGACACCCAGTGCGATGCGTCGCCGCCGGCTGCCGGGAGGCGCCATGCGCTCGCCCGGCTCGTTGCTGGGCCGCAGCGCATAGGCCACGGTGCCGATCACCGCGAGCGCGAAGGGCAGGCTTCCCCAGAGGAGGCAATCCTTCAGCAGGGCAACCGTCGGTGTCGTGCCGTGCGCCCGGGCCGTAGTGGTGCTCTTCAGCGCCAGCAGGTAGTCGTGCCCGGCCAGATGCAACGCGCCAGCGAGCAGCGCGGCCATCGCAATGGTCAGCGCCACCGGGGGGATGAGGGCCCGGCGTCCGCGGTACGGCCACGCGGCGAGCCCGGCCAGCACGACGACGGTGGGCACGAAGAGCAGTGCGGCGTACTTGGTGCCGACGGCGAGCGCGGCCACCGGCGCGGCGAGCAGGTACACCGGCCAGCGGAACGCCGCGGTACGCACCGCGATCCACGCCGCCACAGCGAGCAGGCAGAGCGCCGGGGCATCGTAGGTGGCGAAGTTCCCGAGGAAGATCGCCGATTCGGTGACGGAGAAGATCACCGCGGCGCAGAGGCCGACCCGCTCATTGAAGAGCCTGCGGGTCAGGGAGTACAGCAGGGCTGTGGTGGCCAGCATGGCCAGCAGGCTGACGTGCCTGGCGGCGGCCAGCCCGCCCCACGTGTCCGCGAGAGCGCCCAGGATCGGGTACAGAACGGGCGAGCCGGAAAAGAAGGAGTTGTAGTCGCTGGGAAGCGGCACCCCGTACAGCAGATGCGCGAGTTCCTGGTGTCCCGCGGTCAGGTACAGTGCCTCGTCCGCGAACGCGGTGTTCTGCATGCGCAGCGACAAGACGGCCTGCACGGCGAGGATCGCGAGGAGGACTGCGCGGCTCACCCACTTCCGGCGGCGGCTGGACTCGGGGAACCGGGTGCTGCCCGAGCTGTGCCTGCCGCGGCGCGGCGTGGTGAGCTACCCCGGTCCTTGCGAGTGGCTCGTCGCCCGCCAAAGTGCCGCCAGCGACCGCATCATCCGGACCGGGCCGCACGGCGGTGTCAGGCTGGATCTTGAACGCGGGAAGCATCACGGTCTCGGCTTCCGGCCGGGAGGACGGCCAGTTGCCCCGCCGGGCCTGCCTGGACTGCGAGGGTTCTGCCCGGGCTGGGCGCGCCTGCCCGGGGGCTGGCCGAGGCCGTTGAGGGGCTGACCGGGCCTGATCGGGAGCTGTGCGGGGCCGTTGGGCGGCTGGCCGGGCCTGTTGAGGGGCTGGGCGAGATCCCTGGGGAGCTGACCGGGCCTGCTCGGCGGCTGGCCGGGTCCGTTGGGGGGCTGGGCGAGGCCGTTGGGGGGTTGACCCGGTCTGCTCGGTGGCTGGCCGGGGCCGTTCGGGGGCTGGGCGGGAGCGTTGGGGGGCTGAGTGGGAAGGTCCGGGGGCTGGGCGGGGCTGTGGGCGGCCCTGCTCGGCGGCTGGCCGGCCTCGTTCGGGGGCTCCGCGGGCCCGTTGGGGGGCTGGGCCGCCCTGCTCAGGGACCGGGCGTGGCTGCTCAGGCCCCGGGGCAGCCTGCTCCGGGAGGCGCGGAGACGGCTCAGCCGGGAGTTCCCAGGGTGGCCCCGCCGGCGCCGAGTTCCTCGGCCGCGGGTTCATCGCTGCTTGACGTCACTGAGTTGAAGTCGTGCGACGTCGCCGGCGACGGCAGCCCGGAGGATCGGACGTGACTCGACCCGCCAATCAACGCCATCCTTGTTGTAATCGAACCAGATGAGGCCGAGCACGTCGGCGTGATCTGCCACTGTCCTGACGATTATCTGCCGTGCGCCGAGCACCTCGCTCGGGCCGGTCTCGACAGAGGTCTCGGCGATGATGAAAGGCTTGGCGGTGAAGCTCCTGATCTCCTTGACGGTGGGAGCGTAAAGGCTGCCGTAGGTGTCCGGTCCGGTTGCGGAGACGTATCCGGTGATGCCAATCCAGTCGACATAGGAGTTTCCGGGGTAATACGGCTTCAGCTGAACCTGGGGGACCGGGTAGATGTCGTTGGGATTCCACACCCAGATCACGTTGGTGGCACCAGCCTGGGTGAACAAGTTGTGGATACGGCGCCAGGCGGCCACGAATTCAGCTGGCGTGGTCTGCTTGGTTCCCCACGGATACCAGTAGCCGTTCATCTCATGCCCGAAGCTCAGCGCGACCGGCAGATTCAGCGTCCGGACAGCTTTCGCGAACTGCGTGATGTAGGCGTCGCTGTGCCCCTCGGCGATGGATTGGACGCTGACGTCGAACGGCTCCCAGGCCAGGTAGGACAGCGCTCCGTACGACCAGGCCCGGGCGACTGACTGGGCGGCGAACGGGGTGTTCCAGGCTATGTACTGGCCGATGATATTTGGCCGCCTGCCGACGCTGTGGGCGAACCTGGCCACGGGCGCGAGCGACCCAGACGTCCCTGGACTCTCGACACCCAGGAACTTGCCTGAGCCCGGGTCGAGAAAACGTGACACGTCGTACGGCAGTGACTTGGCGCTGGCCTGAGCACCGGAGCCAGCACCTGGGCCATTGGGGCCGACACCGGCGGCGGAGCGCAAAAACGATCCACAGCCCGCCAGTGCTGCGCTCAGTGCGAGTCCGGCCAGCAACGCCAGTACCGGCCTCTTGATCACGTAGTCGCTCCGGCCCGGGGCTGGATGAGCACGCGGCCGACGGTCACCACATTGAAAACGCCGAGAATGAACAGCAGGAAGAAGTTGTACGGGTTCATCGTCATCATGCGCCAGAGGGCCAGGCTTGCCCACAGCACCGAGATGGTGGCGCTCCAGCCCACGAGGCCGATCCAGAGCCTCTGCTTGCCGTCGTGCCGCGACGCCCCCGACGGCCGCCAGCCCCGGGGCTTGCCCCGCAACAGATCGAAGAATGCGAAGATGTGCGCCCAGCCGATGATCACCTTGACTGACCACGCCTCCAAGCGGAAAGGAGCGCGATGCCAGGCTGGGAAAATGACTCCGAGGTAGATCAGGAATGGTGCGAGATAGATCAGGTTGCGGAAACTGATGAGATGAGGTACCAGGAGCAGCATGACAACGGCCAGGGCTGGGCCGATGAAAGTGTAGACCGACGTATACAAGTAATAGGTGAAGGCGCTCAGCCAGCACAACCGCTCGTATATGGGGAGCTTGGCGCGCCAGAACTTCCTGGTGCTGAGCAGGCCCAGCGTGCCGCAGCACCAGCGGTACTGCTGGTTGAGGTAGGCGACGACATTGTCCGGGCAGTTGCCGGTAGACAGTGAGATGGGCAGATAGCGCAGGCTCCAGCCGAGCCGCTGGAGGTCGAACCCGGTACGCAGATCCTCCGAGTGCTCGGCCAGCGTCATGCCGCCGTTTTCCTCCAGGGCTGTCCGGCGGTAGACCGCGCAGCTGCCGCAGCAGATCGCCCCGCCTTTCTTGGCCCGCGCCGTCTGGATGGAGCGGTAGAACATCTCCTGGACGGCTCCGGCGCCTCGCTCGACCCAGGTCTGCCGGTCGGTGATGTGGAAGTACTGCGGGGTCTGCACGATCGCGGTGTCCGGGAAAGCGTGCATGTAGGGAAGCGTCTCGTCGAGAAGATCGGACCGCGGTGCGAAGTCGGCGTCGAGCAGGAGGATGAATTCCCCCTCTGATATCTCGAAGCCGTACAGCAGATTGCCGGACTTCTTATACCAACCCCGGTCCGGACGGGTGGCGTAGGCAAATCCGAAACTTCGTGCCATGGCTTTCAGTTCCGGGCTGGCCGAGTCGTCGAGGACGTAGGTGGTAACCGGTCCCGGGTAATGCTGGCACAGCTTCGCGACATGGATCCAGGTGTTGCGCAGTACCTCCACCGGCTCGCCGCATACCGGGAGGAAGATGTCGACGGTCGGGTATCTGGGCGGCTGCCAGGCGGTAAGCAGCCGTTCGTGCTCGTCCAGATCGAAGGAGCGTCCCAGGCGGTCGGTGACCAGGGGCAGCAGAAAGCAGACCGAGACCCAGCAGCACGAACGGCGCGTACCACCAGAACCAGGAGAAGCCCTGCATCATCCGCACCTGGCTGTACACCAGGGGCGGGAAGCTCAGCAGCGAGCAGACGGTGAGCACCCAGGCATGCCGTTTTACGTAGGCGTACTTCTCACTATCCAGCGGTGGGTTCGGCAGAACGGGAGCCAGGGCGCCGCGCGGTTCCGGCTGGGCTACTTCGCCAGTCTTGCGGTGCCGCGGCGCTGCTCTGGACTCCCCCCTGCGTTCGATGACACCGGCCATCGTCGACCCTTTTCTCCATCCGGAAGCCAGTGAGCGGGTACCCGGACGTAAGGCACGAACGAAACGAACCGGGCGGGGCTTCACAGGATTGTAAGGTCCGGATGTCCGGCGGTGCGGCGGGAACGACCGAATTGGACCAGTCCATCCGGGACAATCCATTACCTCACGACTACTCTCCGCAGTGCTTTAGTGCGGTTACCCTCGGTACATCAGAGCCTCGCCCGGGGCGGCATATCCTGCTCTGCAGAGAGCGTTAACCTGCGAGAGCTACGGCGGAGGCAGTCATGGGACTGATGGACAAAGTCCGGGCGCAGGGCACGCAAATCGCCCAGATGGCCCAGGAGACGGCGCGCGAGGGCAAGGTCAAGCTGGACCAGGCCCAGGCGAAGCGCCGGGCGGATGCCATGTTCCGTGACCTGGGCGCGACGGTGTACGCGGAGCGCACCGGGCGCGGCACCCCGGACAGCCAGGCGAAGATCGACCGGCTGGTGGATGCGCTGTCCCGGCAGGAGGCGTCCCAGGGACTCGGTGATCCAGACGGCAGCGCCCCCGGGGAGAGTGCCCCGGGAGAGAGTGCCCCGGGAGAGAGCAAGCCGGGAGAGAGCAAGCCGGGAGGCAGCACGCCCGAAGGCAGCACCCCGGGGGAGAAGACTCCGCCGGCGAGCTAGCGGCAGGCGTCCTGGGCGGCGGTGGCCGACGGGACACCGCTGGAGGAGGCGGCCGGGTTCGGCGTGGCCGTCCCGGAGGTCACCGAGTAGCCGGTCGTGCCCAGGATGACCCGCACCTTGGCCAGCCCCTTGACCTGCTTCAGTGAGCCACCCGGGATCACCTTCCGGACCAGCCTGGCCCCGGCGGCGTCCCCGGGCGGGTACTCGATCACGGTCTGGCTGATGTCGTGCACCGGCCAGGTCAGCCCGTCCTTCACCGGGAAGCCCAGCCGGGTCAGGTCGGCGCCGGTGGTAGCGGACAGGCCGCCGATCAGCGTGCCGTTCCACACCTCGACCGGCACCTGGCGGCGGTGCAGCTTCCGGCTGGCCGTCCTGGCCGGTCTGGGCGCCGGCTTCGTGGCCGGCTCGTCGTTCTTCAGCTCGCTGAACAGGGCCTGCGACTCCTTGGCGTCCCACAGCAGCGCCAGCTGGCCGGTCGGGGTCTGGTAGTTGTAGTCGGATATCGGCACGGTCATGAACCGGACGTCGCCGGGGGAGATGCCGCGCATCTGGTCGGCGAGCGCCGCCACGTTGAGGCCCTGGTCCACCTTGATCGCGGCCAGCGCGGCCCGCAGGAACCGGTCCAGCTTGACCGGGTTCCCCAGCGTCCCGGAGCTGATCGCCTCGCTGAGCATCGAGGACAGCAGGCGCTGCTGGTCCTGGATCCGGGCCAGGTCCGAGGTGGCGAACGAGTGGCGGTCGCGGGCGTACTCGAGCGCCGTGATCCCGCTCACGTGGTGCCGCCCCTTGGACAGGTGCAGCCCGCTGTAGGGGTCGTCCACCGCGAACGGCAGGCAGATGTTGACGCCGCCCAGGGCATCGATGACCCTGACGAAGCCGAGGAAGTTGACCTGGATGAAGTCGTTGATGGTCAGCCCGGTGTCCGCCTCCACGGTCTGCACCACCAGCTTCGGCCCGCCCAGGCCGTAGGCCGCATTGATCTTGTTGAAGCCGTGCCCGGGGATGTTCACCCACGAGTCACGGGGGATGCTGATCACCGTGACCCGGCTCCGGTCGCCGGACACGTGGATCACCATCATCGTGTCCGAGTTGGAGCTGACGTCGTTGCCCACGTGCAGCGCGAGTTCCTGGTGGCGGGTCAGCCCGGAGCGCTGGTCCACCCCGGCCAGCAGCACGTTCAGCGGCCCGCTCGCCGGCGTCCCCGCCGTGCCCGCGTTGACCCGGCCGATGGTGTCGTTGATGTAGCTGGTGAATCCCCAGGCGGTTCCGGCGACGAACAGCACCGCCACGGACAGGGCGGCGCTCACGGTCAGCATGAGACGGCGCTGCCGGGCCTTGCGCCCGGCCGCGATGCGGGTCATCAGCCGCTGCTGCGCGGCGGACGGCCCGGGCCGCCGCCGGCCGCCGCGGGGCGGGGGTCCCGGCCGGGCGGCAGGCGGATCCCCGCGCTGGCCCGGTCCGGTCACCGGCTCGTCCGGCGCGCTGGGCGGCTCGCCGGGCCCGCCCGGGCCGCCTGGCGGACCCGGCGAGCCGGGCGCAGGACGGGAACCGGAACCGGCCATCCAGCCAGGTTCACGGTATCCACCCATCGCGTCGTCGTCGCGGTCGGCCATCGGCCCCCCAGATGCCGGCTTTCAGTAGGCTAGCGCGGCCACGGAGAATTGGCCGGGAGGCGAGCCGTGTCCGAGAGGATTGCCGGTGATGTCCCTGGTCGGCGGGCTATCCGGCGGGCTCGCCGGTGGGCGGCTCGGGGTCGCGCGGCAGGCCGAGGATGCGCTCGCCGATGATGTTCAGCTGGATGTCGGTGGTCCCCCCGCCGATCGTCAGCGCCCTGGTCAGCAGGACCTGCCGGGCCCAGGGAGACGATCCCAGCGCCCCCTCGGGGCCCTGCATCGACCAGCACAACTCCGCGATCTCCTGGGCGTGGCGCATGCCGAGCAGCTTGCGGACGCTGCCGGTGGCTCCCGGCTCGGTCCCGGACAGCTGCTTGAGCGTGACCCGCATGCCGAGGACGTCGATCGCGTGCCCCTCGGCCACCAGCCGCCCGGCCGCCCCGAGCTGGCTCTGCCGGGCCTCCTCGCCCAGCCCGCCCAGCACGTCCAGCAGTTCCGGCGTGCCGGAGCCGAACGTCCAGGTCCGCGACAGGGACACGCGCTCGTTGGCCAGCGTGGTCCTGGCCACCCGCCAGCCGTCGCCGACCTCGCCCACCACCAGGTCGTCCGGCACCAGCACGCCGTCCAGGAAGACCTCGTTGAACAGGGCGTCCCCGGTCATCTCGCGCAGCGGGCGCACGGTCACCCCCGGGGATGTCATGTCGACCAGGAAGTAGGTGATGCCCGCGTGGCGCCGGGTGGACGGATCCGTGCGGGCCACGCAGATGGCCCAGTCCGCCTCCTTGGCCAGCGACGTCCAGACCTTCTGGCCGGTCAGCCGCCACCCCTGGCCTTCGGCGTCCCGCTCGGCCCGGGTGGTCAGCCCGGCCAGGTCCGAGCCGGCGCCGGGTTCGCTGAACAGCTGGCACCAGGTGATCTCGCCGCGCAGCGTGGCGGGCAGGAACCGCTCCTGCTGGGCCGGGGTGCCGTAGTGGACCAGGGCCGGGACCACCCAGGCGCCGATCAGGAGGGACGGGGTGCGCAGCCCGGCGTGCTTCATCTCCTCCGCGATGACCAGCTGCTCGAGCGGGCTCGCCGCCCGGCCCCAGGGCGCGGCCAGATGCGGGACCACCCAGCCGCCAGCCGCCAGCCGCGCGGTCTGCTCCGGGCGCTCCAGCGCCGCCACGGCGGCCAGATCCGCGCGGATCTGCGTGCGCAGCGGCTCCGCGTCCGCGGGCAGGTCCACCCGGACCGGGCGGCGGGCACCGCCGAGGGCCAGCTCCGCCACGTGGCGGGCCCAGTCCGCGGCCGGGCCGAGCAGCGCGCGCAGTGACAGGGCGCGCCGGTAGTACCGGTGGGCCGGGTGCTCCCAGGTGTAACCGATCCCGCCCAGGACCTGGATGCACTCGTGGGTGCAGCTGACCGCCGCGTCGAGCGCCACGACCGCGGCCACCGCGGCGGCGAACTGAGCTTGTGCCGCCCCTGCCTCATCGCGCCCGGGCATCTCGCGCCCGGGCATCTCATCCCGGGCGGCCGCGGCGTCCCACGCGGCCGCGGCGGCTTGCTCGGCCGCGGTGAGCATCCGGGCGCACCGGTGCTTGACCGCCTGGAACTGGCCGATCGGCCGGCCGAACTGGTGCCGGATCTTCGCGTACTCCGCCGCGGTCCGCACCGCCCAGCCGGCGATGCCGGACGCCTCCGCGGCGAACAGCGTGGCCGCCAGGCTGGTGACCCCGGTGCGGCCCAGGCCAGGCAGGACCCGCCCGGCGGGCACCGGCACCCGGTCGGCGCGGACCGTGGCCAGCGGGCGGGTCAGGTCCAGGCTGTCCAGCTCGGTGACGGCCAGGTCCGCGGCGTCCACCACCACCCAGCGCTCCTGCGTGCCGGCCAGCACCGGCAGCACCACCAGGTCGGCCAGGCTGCCCCCGAGAACCGGCCCCGACTCGCCGTCGAGGATCAGGCCGCCGCCGGCCGTCGTGCCGGTCAGCCCGGCGCCCAGCGCCACCGCCCCGGACCGCGACCCGTCCGCCAGCCCCCGCAGCAGCTTGGCCACGTCAGCCCCGGCTGGCTCGGTGCTGGCCAGTACGGGGCTGGCCAGCACCGCGCTGGCCAGCACCGTGGGCAGGAACCCGCCCGGGACCAGGGCGTCCCCCAGCTCCTCCAGCGCCACCGCCAGCTCGCCGAGGCCGTAGCCCTGCCCGCCGGACTCCTCCGGCAGGTGCAGCCCGAGCAGGCCCGGCATGGGGCCACCGTGCCGCTCGGCATATCCGCGCACCGACGTGGCCAGTTCCAGATGGTCTTCGCTGACCCCGAGCGCCATGGTTCACCTCGCCGTGAGAGCAGGCCCCTGCGTAATGCTGCGGTAACGAACACCCAAGCACGGCCGGAGCAGGTCAACAATGGGTAGATGCAGCCAGAGCCGCCAGCAGGTGGTTCCCCGGACGGGCCCGCCCCGGGCCAGCACCCGCCGCCGCGCCCGGTGGGCAGCAACCGCATGCTCCGCCCGCCGCACCCCGGCCGGGTCCGTAACCCGGTCTGGTACGCCCTGGTGACCAGGGCCGAGCACGCCGAGCACGAGGCCGTGGACGACGTGCAGCAGGCCGTGCCGGCCTGGCGGCGCAGGACCCGGGGTGAGCCGCGCTGGCCGGTCACCGATCAGCGTGATCGTCGCCATCGTCCTGCAGCTCCGGCTGCCGGACCAGCTGACCATGCACCCGCTGCCGCAGTACCTGCTGCCCGTCCTCGAAGGCGGGGTGCTGGTCGCCCTGGCCATCGCCAACCCGGTGCGGATCGAGCGGCGCGGGCCCGTTCGTCCGCTGGGTCAGCATCGTGCTGATCCTCATCCTCACCACGGCGAACGCCGCCTCCGCGGTGCTGCTCATCCAGCACATCATCCTCGGCCGCGCCGGCACCGCTCCGGGCCCGCTGCTCGCCTCAGGTGCCGCTATCTGGGGCACCAACGTGATCGCGTTCGCCCTGTGGTACTGGGAGTTCGACCGGGGCGGCCCGGTGCACCGGGCCTACGGCACGTTCCAGTACCTGGACTTCCTGTTTCCGCAGATGACCATCGACCATCTGGTCAACCCGGACTGGGAACCGCGGTTCGTGGACTACCTGTACCTGTCGTTCACCAACGCCACCGCGTTCAGCCCGACCGACGTCATGCCGCTGGCCCGCTGGGCCAAGCTGACCATGCTGGTCCAGTCCGGGGTGTCCCTGTCGCTGGGCGCGCTGGTCATCGCCCGCGCGGTGAACATCCTCCCGGTCGGCTGATCCCGCCCCCATGGCCAACCCGGTTACCAACGGGTATCATGACTCTTGTTACTCGCCGGTAGCAGTCCTGGGCGCATCAACGGTTGTCAGAACTGCTCTTCAGAATGGGGGCGGCCATGGGTCACTACAAGAGCAACGTTCGCGACATCGAGTTCAACCTGTTCGAGGTGCTGCGCCGCCAGGACCTGCTCGGCCGTGAGCCCTACCCGGACGTCGACGAGGAGACCGCCCGCGGCATCCTCGACGAGGTGAACCGGCTGGCCACCGGCCCGATCGCCGCGTCCTTCGCGGACGCCGACCGGAACCCGCCCGTGTTCGACCCGGAGACCGGGTCGGTCCGGATGCCGGAGGGCTTCAAGAAGTCGTTCGCCGCGTTCATGGACGCCGAGTGGTTCCGCCTCGACCTGCCGGCCGAGCTGGGCGGGATCGCCGCGCCGCGCACGCTGGCCTGGTCGGTGGCCGAGCTGATCCTGGGGGCCAACCCCGCGGTCTGGATGTACTCCGGCGGCCCGAACTTCGCCCAGGTGCTGTGGGCCATCGGCACCCCGGAGCAGCAGGAGTTCGCGCAGCGGGCCATCGACCGCAAGTGGGGCAGCACCATGGTGCTGACCGAGCCGGAAGCCGGCTCGGACGTGGGGGCCGCCCGGGCCAAGGCGATCGAGCAGCCCGACGGCACCTGGCACATCGAGGGCGTCAAGCGGTTCATCACCAGCGCCGAGCATGACATGGCCGAGAACATCTTCCACCTGGTGCTGGCCCGCCCCGAGGGCGCCGGACCGGGCACCAAGGGCCTGTCCATGTTCCTGGTCCCCAAGTACCTGGTCGGCCCGGACGGTGAGCTGGGCGAGCGCAACGGCGTCCGGGTCACCGGGGTCGAGCACAAGATGGGCCTCAAGGCCTCCACCACCTGCGAGCTCACCTTCGGCAGCGAGCGCCCGGCGGTCGGCACCCTGGTCGGCGGGGTGCACGACGGCATCCGCCAGATGTTCCTGATCATCGAGCACGCCCGGATGATGGTCGGCACCAAGGCCATCGCCACGCTGTCCACCGGCTACCTGAACGCGCTGGAGTACGCCCGGCAGCGTGTCCAGGGCGCGGACATGACCCAGATGACGGACAAGACCGCACCGCGGGTCACGATCATCCATCACCCCGACGTCCGCCGGATGCTGATGATGCAGAAGGCGTACGCCGAGGGCATGCGGGCGCTGGTGCTGTACACCGCGTCCTGGCAGGACGCGGTCCAGATGGCCAAGGCCGGGGGTGAGGCCGATGACCTCGCCGTCCGCGTGAACGACCTGCTGCTGCCCATCGTCAAGGGCGTCGGCTCCGAGCGGGCCTACGAGCTGCTCACGCTGTCCCTGCAGACCTACGGCGGCTCCGGCTTCATCCAGGACTTCCCGGTCGAGCAGTACATCCGGGACGCCAAGATCGACAGCCTGTACGAGGGCACCACCGCGATCCAGGGCATGGACCTGTTCTTCCGCAAGACCCTCCGCGACCAGGGCGTGGCCCTGGGCCGGGTGCTCAGCGAGATCAAGGAGTTCGCGGGCGGCGAGGCCGGCAACGGGCGGCTCAAGACCGAGCGCGCCGCGCTGTCCGCCGCGGTCGCCGATGTCGAGGCCATGGTCGCGGCCATGTCCGGGTACGCGCTGGCCTCGCTGGAGCAGCCCGCCGAGGTCTACAAGGCCGGGCTGAACAGCACCCGGCTGCTGATGGCCCTGGGTGACCTGCTCATCGGCTGGCTGCTCGCCCGGCAGGCCGAGGTCGCGCTCCGCGCCCTGGACCAGGGACCCGGCCGCGACGAGGCGTTCTACCAGGGCAAGGTGGCCACCGCGCGGTTCTTCGCCGAGACCGTGCTGCCCCGCCTGGCCGTGGAGCGCCAGATCGCCGAGAGCACCACGCTGGACCTCATGGAACTCCCCGAAGAGGCGTTCTAGACTCACAGCTCGTACTGCACCGCGGCCCGGTCGGCCACGATCGGCGTCACGTATTTCCCGATGATCTCCCGGTGCACCGGGTGGTCGCGGTAGACCAGGTAGTCCTCGACGTTGTCGAAGTCCGCCACCACCGCGAACTGGTAGTTGCCCGGGTTCAGCCCCGCGTCCAGGCCGACGTGGTAGTCCTTGATCTCCCCGATGACCCCGGGCAGGGTGCGCAGCTGGAGGGCCAGTTCCTCCTGCTGCTCCAGGGTGGTCTGCGGCGTGAACGTGAACAGCACGGTATGCCGGAACATCGGCGATCCCTCCGAGTAGGTCAGCCCCACGCCAGCATGCGCAGGGGGTCATGGAGCATGGCCCCGATGTCGCGGAGCACGGCCGAGCCCAGGTCGCCGTCCACGATGCGGTGGTCGAACGAGAGCGACAGGGTCGTCACCTTCCGGACGGCCAGCTGGCCGTCCACCACCCACGGCGCGTCCTTGATCTGCCCGAAGGCCAGGATGGCCGCTTCCGGCGGCGTGATGATCGGCGTCCCCGAGTCCACCCCGAACACGCCGACGTTGGTGATGGTGATCGTGCCGCCGGACAGGTCGGCCGGTGACGCCCGCCCCGCCCGCGCCGTGGCGGCCAGATCGGCGAGGGCCCCGGCCAGCGCGGGCAGGTCCAGGCCCTCCGCGCCCTTGATGTTCGGCACGACCAGGCCGCGGTCGGTGGCGGCGGCGATGCCCAGGTTCACGTAGTGCTTGACCACGATCTCCTGCGCGTCCTCGTCCCAGGTCGAGTTGATCATCGGGTGCCGGGCCACCGCGGTCAGCAGGGCGCGCGCCACCAGCAGCAGCGGCGACACCCGCACCCCGGCGAACTCGGGCAGCTCGCGCAGCCGCCCCACCGCCTCGACCGTGGCGTCCACGTCGATCTGCAGGAACTCGGTCACATGCGGGGCCTGCCGCGCGCTGGCCGCGACCGCCGCCGCGGTGTGCTTGCGGACACCCCGGATGGGGATCCTCTCCTCCCGCAGACCAGCCGGTGCCACCACGGCCCGCGGGGCCGGCGCCCCGGCGGCCTGCTGGACGTCGTCCCGGGTGATGGATCCGGCCGGCCCGGTACCGGCCAGCCCGCCCAGATCCACGCCCAGTTCCCGGGCCAGCTTGCGCACCGGCGGCTTGGCCAGCACGCTCACGTGGGCGCCCGCCGCACCGTTGGCCGTGGCTGGCCTGGTCTCCGCAACGGAGCCGATCCCGGCCGGTGCCTTGCGCGGCCGCCGGGTGGTCGCGCCGGCCTTGACCCCGTAGCCGACCAGGACGGCCTGCCGTCCCGCGGGCGGGGGGACCGGCGGCACCAGGTCCTCCGAGGTGGGCCGCGGGCCTTCCGCCGCGATGACCGCCGGGTCGATAGGCACCGGCTCCGGCCGGGCGGGCGGGGCGGGAGCCGGCGTTCCCCCGCCCGCCGCCCCGGGCACGTCCACCGCGATGATCGGCGTGCCCACGTCCACGGTCTGGCCCTCGGGCACCAGCAGCGCGGCCACCACGCCCGCGTACGGGCTGGGCAGCTCCACCACGGCCTTGGCCGTCTCGATGTCCACGATGATCTGGTTGATGGTCACCGTGTCACCGGGCTTCACCCGCCAGGTGACGATGTCCGCCTCGGTCAGTCCCTCGCCCACGTCGGGGAGCCGGAACTCCCGGCGCTGCGTGGTTGCAGATTCGGTCATGCCAGCCCTCTCAGACCGTGAAGGTGCGGTCAACGGCGTCCAGCACCCGGTCCAGGTCGGGCAGGTAATGATCTTCCAGCCGCGACGGCGGATACGGGGTGGAGAAGCCGCCCACCCGCAGCACCGGCGATTCCAGCTGGTAGAAGCACTCCTCGGTGATCCGGGCCGCGATCTCCGCCCCCAGGCCGCCGATGATCGCGGCCTCGTGGGCCACCACGCACCGGCCGGTGCGCCGCACCGACCCGGTGATGGTCTCCATGTCCAGCGGGGACAGCGAGCGCAGGTCGATGACCTCGATCGAGCGCCCTTCGGCCCGGGCCGCCACCGCCGACTCCACGCAGGTCCGGACCATCGGCCCGTAGCACAGCAGGGTCACGTCGGTGCCGTCCAGCACGATCCTGGCCCGGTCCAGCGGGAGGCCGCCGGCCAGGTCGGCGGCCGGGTCCACCTCGGCCTTGTCCCAGTACCGGCGCTTGGGCTCGAAGAAGATGACCGGGTCGTCGCAGCGGATCGACTGCTGGATCATCGCGTGGGCGTCCGTGGAGTTGGCGCAGGCCACCACGCGCAGCCCCGCGGTGTGCACGAACAGCGCCTCCGGGGACTCGCTGTGGTGCTCGACCGCGCCGATGCCGCCGCCGCACGGGATCCGGATCGTGACCGGCATGGTCACCTGGCCCAGCGAGCGGAGCCTCATCTTGGCCAGCTGGCTGACGATCTGGTCGAAGGCGGGGAACACGAACCCGTCGAACTGGATCTCGCAGACCGGCCGGTACCCGCGCAGCGCCAGCCCGATCGCCGTGCCGATGATGCCGGACTCGGCCAGCGGGGTGTCGATGACCCGGTCTTCCCCGAAGTCCTTCTGCAGGCCGTCGGTGACCCGGAACACGCCGCCCAGCTTGCCGACGTCCTCGCCCATCACGAGCACCTTCGGGTCGTCCTCGAGCGCCTGGCGCAGGCCCGCGTTGAGCGCCTTGGACAGCGTCATGACCGTCATCGGGCCTCCTCCCCGTCGAACGAGGCGAGGTAGGCCGCGTACTGCTCGCGCTCCGCGTCCAGCAGCGCGTTCGGCCCGGCGTAGACGTTCTCGAAGATGGCCAGCGGCTCCGGGTCGGGCATCTCCAGGCAGGCCTGGCGGACCCGGCCGCCCAGCTGGTCGGCCTCGGCGTCCACCGCCTCGAAGAACGCGGGGTCGGCGGAGCCCGAGCGGACCAGGTACGCCTTGACCCGCTCGATCGGGTCCTTCAGCTTCCACGCCTCAAGCTCGCTGGCCAGGCGGTACCGGGTCGGGTCGTCGGTGGTGGTGTGCGCCCCCATCCGGTACGTGAACGCCTCGATGAGCGTGGGGCCCTGGCCCTCCCGGGCGGCCTGCATGGCCTTCCTGGTCACCGCCAGGCAGGCCAGCACGTCGTTGCCGTCCACCCGCAGCCCGGGGAAGCCGAACCCGCTGGCCCGCTGGTACAGCGGGATACGGCTCTGCCGTTCCAGCGGCTCGGAGATGGCCCACTGGTTGTTCTGGCAGAAGAACACGACCGGCGCGTTGAACACCGACGCCCAGATGAACGCCTCGTTGACGTCTCCCTGGCTGGTGGCCCCGTCGCCGAAGTACACGATGACGGCCTCGCCGTCCTCGCCGACCGCGCCGTCCCGCTGGATGCCCATGGCGTACCCGGTGGCGTGCAGCGTCTGGCTGCCGATCACGATGGTGTACAGGTGGAACTTGTGGGCGTTCGGGTCCCAGCCGCCGTTGCTGACCCCGCGGAACAGCTCCAGCAGCCGCGTCGGGTCCAGCCCGCGGCACCAGGCCACGCCGTGCTCACGGTAGGTGGGGAAGGCCATGTCCCGCGGC
This sequence comes from uncultured Actinomycetes bacterium, assembly GCA_963713815.1. GTDB lineage: Bacteria > Actinomycetota > Actinomycetes > Streptosporangiales > Streptosporangiaceae > RYN-230. The sequence continues at coordinate 18,051 of CAVQNH010000027.1, read as the reverse complement.
CCGAGCGCGCGGCCCGAGCCGACCTGCGCCGCTTCCTGCCCGAGCAGCGAGGCCCAGATGCCGAGCTCACCCTGGCGCTGCAGGGCGATGGCTTCGGTGTCGATCCGGCGGACCAGGACCAGGTCCCGGTAGAGGTCTTTCACCTCGTCGGTGGTGAGCTCCAGGGGGTAGTCCGGATGCTCGACCCGCTCACCCTCGGGGGTGAGCAGCTGGACGGTTTCGGTGCGCGTCCCCGGCGGCCGGTCCAGGCCTGCCGGGCCTCCCGGTGCGGTGACCGCACCGTCGGCGTTGACGGTCACGTGCCACTCCTTTGGTGGTGGGGCCCAGGATCCCCCATGGTGGTGGGGTTCACGATGCCCCATGGTGGTGGGGTTCACTAAGGCCATCGTGGCAGACCGGGCACCGTGCATGGCAACCCTGGTACACAAGAGCAGACTCCAGAGAGGCAGGAATCCCGTGGCCCGAATCGTCGTCAACGTGATGCTCCGCAAGGAGATCCATGATCCGCAGGGGGAGGCGATCGCCAGCGCGGCGCACCGGCTCGGGTTCGGCCAGGTGCTCGGGGTCCGCCAGGGCAAGCGCTTCGAGGTGGAACTGAGCGGGCCCGCGGACGAGGCCGCGCTGGCCCGGGTGGCGGAACTGGCCGGGGAATTGCTGGCCAACCCGGTGATCGAGGAGTTCACGCTGCACGAGAGCTGACCAGCGGCCGACCGTCAGTTGACCAGACGTCTGAGCACAACTACATAACACTAAGAGTTCACGATTATCCGCGCCAGGGCCGGGAAAGGTCACAAGTGGCCAGCGCCAGCACGGGATGAGGACCTGAGGGGCGGATGCGGGCTCACATGAGACGCGCCGAGGAGTCGATTGTGGACGTTGAGTTCTGCCTGGTGTTCCCGCATGAGGCACTCAGCGTGCCCGTCATGCGGAAGGTCCTGGGCGACACCCTACGCCGGCTCGGTGCCGATGAGGAAGGGGTCAGTGACCTTCTCCTCGCGGTGACCGAGGCCTGCACGAACGTGCTCAGGCACGGGGCACCGGGACCCCGTTACGAGGTCGTGGCCCGGATCGGCCAGCGCGGCTGCATGATCCAGGTCCTGAACGACCAGCGCGGCCTCGACTCACTCCTGGTGCCGGCCCCGCGCCGGCCCATGTGGGACGCCGTGCACGCCCCGTCGCGCTTCCGCCGCCGGTCCGGCGGCGGCCCGCCCCGCCGGACCCCGCGGCCCGGCGGGCGGCGGCGCGCGGCCCGGGAGCCACTCACCGAGGACCAGATGATCGCCATGCTGCCCGAGTCCGGCCGCGGCCTGGCCATCATGCGGGCCTGCGTGGACGATGTGACGCTGAGCAGCGGGCCCGGACTGGGCACCGTCGTCTCGCTGGAGAAGCGGATGGCGTGGCGGGACGACGCGCCCTGGCTGGAAGGCCAGTTGCGCAACGCGGGCTGAGCTAGCACCGGGTGAGCCAGCGCGCGGGGTCCCCGACCACGCAGCCTGGGACGGTAACCTGCAGGAAGGACCACCCGCGCTCTCCCCGCTGCGAGGATGCTCATGACAGCCCGCGTGGGCGTCATCACCTTTCCTGGATCGCTGGACGACGCCGATGCCGCACGCGCCGTGACCCGGGCCGGCGCCGAGCCGGTTCCGCTCTGGCACGGCGACACTGACCTGCGCGGCCTGGCCGCGGTCATCCTGCCCGGCGGCTTCTCCTACGGGGACTACCTCCGCTGCGGGGCCATCGCCCGGTTCGCGCCGGTGATGGCCGAGCTCGTCCCGGCCGCCCGGGCCGGGCTGCCGGTCCTGGGCATCTGCAACGGGTTCCAGATCCTGTGCGAGGCGCACCTGCTGCCGGGCGCGCTGACCCGGAACGCGGGCCTGCGGTTCATCGACCGGGTCGTCCGGGTGCGCATCGAGGACACCGGCACCCCGTGGACCGCGGACTACGCCCAGGATCAGGAGATCAGCGTGGTGCTCAAGAGCGGCGAGGGCGCCTACGTGGCCGACCCGGCCACCCTGGCCCGGCTGGCGGCAGCCGGCCAGGTCGTCGCGCGCTACGCGGGGGCCAACCCGAACGGATCCGTTGGGGATATTGCGGGCGTGCGGAACGAAAGCGGCAACGTGGTGGGCCTGATGCCGCATCCGGAGCATGCGATCGACGCGCTGACCGGCCCCGGTACGGATGGTCTCGGGTTCTTCACGTCGGTACTGCGGGCCATGGTGGACCAGTGAGCGGGCCAGTGAGCGGCGTGGACACCGTCGGCCGCGCGGCGGCCACGCCCGGCCAGCCGCAGCCCTACGCCGAGCTCGGCCTGACCAGCGACGAGTACGCGCGGATCGGCGAGGTGCTGGGCCGCCGGCCGACCGACGCGGAGCTGGCCATCTACTCGGTCATGTGGAGCGAGCACTGCTCCTACAAGTCGTCCAAGGTCCACCTGCGCCGGTTCGCGGAGTCCGCGCCGCCGTCGGCGGCCCTGCTCGCCGGGATCGGCCAGAACGCGGGCGTGGTGGACATCGGCCAGGGATACGCGGTCACGTTCAAGGTCGAGTCGCACAACCATCCCTCGTACGTCGAGCCGTTCCAGGGCGCGGCGACCGGGGTGGGCGGGATCGTGCGCGACATCCTGGCCATGGGGGCCCGGCCGGTCGCGGTGATGGACTCGCTGCGGTTCGGGCCCGCGGAGGCGCCGGACACCCGGCGGGTGCTGCCCGGGGTGGTGTCCGGCATCTCGTTCTACGGGAACTGCCTGGGCCTGCCCAACATCGGCGGCGAACTGGCCTTCGCCCCCTGCTACCGCGGGAACCCGCTGGTCAACGCGCTGTGCGTCGGGGTCATGCGGCACGAGGACCTCAAGCTCGCCGCCGCCCGGGGGACCGGCAACCAGGTGATCCTGTTCGGCTCCCGGACCGGCCCGGACGGCATCGGCGGGGCGTCCGTGCTGGCCAGCGCCACGTTCGGTGGAAGCGACTCCGCCAAGCGGCCCAGCGTCCAGGTCGGCGACCCCTTCATGGAGAAGCTGCTGATCGAGTGCTGCCTGGACCTGTACGCGGCGGGCCTGGTGACCGGCATCCAGGACCTGGGCGCGGCCGGCGTCGCGTGCGCCACCACCGAGCTGGCCGCCGGCGGCGGCAGCGGCATGACGGTGGACCTGGACACGGTCCCGCTGCGTGACCCGGCCCTCGGCCCGGCCGAGATCCTGATGAGCGAGTCGCAGGAACGCATGATGGCCGTGGTCGAGCCGGCCAACGTGGACCGCTTCCTGGAGGTCTGCGCCCGCTGGGGCGTGCTGGCCACGGTGATCGGCGAGGTCACCGGCACCGGCCGGCTGGAGATGACCTGGCGCGGGGAGCAGGTGGTGGACATCCCGCCCGCCAGCGCCGCCGACGAGGGCCCGGTCTACCAGCGGCCCATCCAGCGCCCGGCCGGCCAGGACGCGCTGCAGGCCGACGACCCGGCCGCGCTTTCGCGCCCCTCGGGCGGCCCGGAGCTGCGGGCCGCGCTGCTGTCCCTGCTCGCCTCGCCCGGGCTGGCCGACACCAGCTGGGTCACCGAGCAGTACGACCGGCACGTGCGCGGCAATACCGTGCTCGCCGCGGGCCAGGACGCCGGGGTGGTCCGGATCGACGAGCGGACCGGCCTGGGAATCGCGCTGGCCACGGACGGGAACGGCCGGTTCGGCCTGCTCGACCCCTACGCGGGCGCCCAGCTCGCGCTGGCCGAGGCGTACCGCAACGTGGCCGCCACCGGGGCGGTGCCGCTCGCGGTGACCAACTGCCTGAACTTCGGCTCGCCCGAGGACCCCGGGGTCATGTGGCAGTTCAGCGAGGCGGTCCGCGGCCTGGCCGACGGATGTGCCGCCCTCGGGGTCCCGGTCACCGGGGGCAACGTCAGCTTCTACAACCAGACCGACGAGACGCCCATCCATCCCACCCCGGTGGTCGGGGTGCTCGGCGTGCACGCCGACGTGACCCGGCGGGTGCCGGTCGGGCTGCGCACCGAGGGAGCGCCGATCATGCTCCTGGGCCGGACCGCGGCCGAGTTCGGCGGCTCGGCCTGGGCCCAGGTGACGCACGGGCACTGCGGCGGCCGGCCCCCTGAGGTCGATCTGGACGCCGAGCGGGCCCTGGCGCAGGTCCTGACCGGGGCGGCCGCGGACGGCCTGCTGGAGGCGGCTCACGACCTCTCCGAGGGCGGCCTGGCCATCGCGCTGGCCGAATGCTGCCTGGACCAGGGTCTCGGCTGCCAGGTGGTGCTGCCGGGCGACCCGTTCACCGAGTTGTTCAGCGAGTCGGCGGCGCGCGCCGTGGTCGCGGTCCGCCCCGGCTCCGAGCAGGCCTTCGCCGCGCTGGCCGCCCGGCACGGCGTGCCCGCCGCTGAGCTTGGCGTGGCCGGCGGGGACAGCCTGGTCGTGCAGGGTCTGGCTGGGCAGGTCAGCTTCGACATCCCGGTGGACGAGCTGGCCGCCGCGCACACCGGGACGCTGCCCGGGATTTTCGGCTAGCAGGCGAGCCGTAGCGAGCCGTCAGCCAGCCGTCAAGCCAGCTCAGTACGCCGACCAGAACATGACCAGCTGCGCCCACGGCTTGCCGGTCCCGCACTTCTGCAGTTCCGCCACCACCGACCCGCCCGCCGACGCGGTGCCCAGCCCCAGGCAGCGGTGGTCGGACGCGCTGCGGAGCGGCCAGTAGTCGCGGCCCTGGGAGTCGGTCCCCTCGAACGGGTGATACCAGCGCTGGTCGAGGCCGGTATCGCAGGGCGCCAGCTGCGCGGACGCCTGGCTGCCGCTGCCCACCGCGGTCAGGCACTGGCCGGTCGGGGAGAACAGCAGGACGTACCCGCCGCCGCCCATCTCGTCGGCCTGCCACTGCTGGCTGGACGGGACGGTCTCGCCCCCGCCGTTACCCGGCGTGAACAGGAGTCCGCCCGCCCCGGCGAACAGCAGCGTGGCCGAGGAACCCGACGAACCGGCGTGGCCGGTGCGGCCCAGGTTGGCCAGGCCCACCGACGACTGGCTGGTGATCTTGTTGGACAGCTTGAGCTGCCCCCCCTGCGCGGAGTTCGAGCTGCCGGAGTTCAAGAAGACCACCACGCCCACCCCGACCAGCACCGCCAGCACGACCGTCGCGCTGATCACGATGGCAGCGGTGGCCCGCGACCGGTCCTTGCCTCGTCGCCCCGGACCGCGAATCCCTCCCATAGCCATGACGATTACTTGCTACTGGGCGGTTAGGCCAGCCATATCCGGAAATCGCTCAAATCATGATATATGTCGTCACCCAGCGGGCCCGGGTGTCTACGCGGTGTCCCGGATCAGGGTGATTCGGGTCACGGTACGTTAGGGGCTGATGCCGCCCCGCCGCCCCGATCCCCAGCGCCTGCGTGCCGCCCTGGACGCGCAGCGCTCGGCGCTGGACCAGCCGCCCTGGGCGGGCCCGGCCGAGCCCGCGGTGCTCGGCCGCGCGCTGGCCTTCGCGGTGCTCGAGGCGCTGGACGGGGGCGCGGAACCGCCGCGGGAGGCCCTCCGGGCTGCGGTCACCTACCTGCTCGGCCTGCTCGCCGCCGACGCGCCCGGCCGCGCGGTGGAGGTCCGGGTGCCGCCGTACGCCGCGGTCCAGTGCATTCCCGGGCCGCGGCATACCCGGGGCACCCCCCCGAACGTGGTGGAGACCGACCCTGTGACCTGGGTCAGGCTGGCCCTGGGCCGGCTGTCCTGGGCCCAGGCGCGGGAGGCCGGGCTGATCAGCGCGAGCGGTCCGCGGGCGGACCTCTCCGGCCAGTTGCCGCTACTGCGCGGTACGACCAGCGCTTCGCCGTCATTAGACTGACCGCGTGGTCAACCCCGATGGCCGACTGACGGACGACGTAAATCCCGGCGACCGGCCTCCTCGGGACGCATGCGGAGTCTTCGGCGTGTGGTCCCCTGGTGAGGAAGTCGCCAAGCTCGCCTACTTCGGCCTGTACGCCCTGCAGCACCGGGGCCAGGAGTCGGCGGGCATCGCCGTCAGCGACGGTGACCGGATCGTGGTGTACAAGGACATGGGCCTGGTGGCCCAGGTCTTCGACGAGGCCGCGCTGTCCACGCTGCGCGGCCACATCGCGGTCGGGCACTGCCGCTACTCGACCAGTGGCGCCTCGACCTGGGAGAACGCCCAGCCCACGTTCCGGTCCACCCCGGTCGCCAGCCTGGCCCTCGGCCACAACGGCAACCTGATCAACACCCTCGAGCTCGCGGCCATCGCCAGCGGCGCCGACGGCGAGCACGCCCTCTTTCCCGGCCGGCGGCCCTCCACCGACACCGACGTGCTCACCGCGCTGTTCGCCGACCCGCGGATGGCCAGCGTCGAGGACGGTGCCCTGGCCGCGCTGCCGCTGGTCCGCGGGGCCTACTCGCTGGTGTTCATGGATGAGCACACCCTGTACGCGGCCCGGGACCCGCAGGGCTTCCGGCCCCTGGTGCTGGGCCAGCTGGCCGGCGGCTGGGTGGTGGCCAGCGAGACCGCGGCCCTGGACATCGTGGGCGCGTCGTTCGTGCGGGAGATCGAGCCGGGCGAGCTGGTCACCATCGACGAGCGCGGGGTCAGGTCGCGGCGATTCGCCCGGCCCCACCCGTCGGGCTGCCTGTTCGAGTACGTCTACCTGGCCCGCCCGGACACCGCCATCGCGGGGCGCAGCGTGCAGGCCACCCGGGTCCAGGTCGGCCGGATGCTGGCCGCCGAGCACCCGGTCGAGGCGGACCTGGTCATCCCGGTGCCGGAGTCGGGCACCCCGGCCGCCATCGGGTACGCCCAGGCCAGCGGGATCCCGTACGGCCAGGGACTGGTCAAGAACTCCTACGTCGGGCGGACGTTCATCCAGCCCAGCCAGACGATCCGGCAGCGCGGCATCCGGCTCAAGCTGAACCCGCTGCGCGAGGTCATCGCCGGGCAGCGGGTCGTCGTGGTCGACGACTCGATCGTGCGCGGCAACACCCAGCAGGCCATCGTGGCCATGCTCCGCGAGGCGGGCGCCGCCGAGGTGCACGTGCGCATCTCCAGCCCGCCGGTGGCCTGGCCCTGCTTCTACGGCATCGACTTCGCGACCCGGGCCGAGCTGATCGCGGGCAGTTCCTCCGTCGAGGAGATCCGCGACTCCATCGGGGCCGACTCGCTCGGCTTCGTCTCGCTGGAGGGCCTCACCGAGGCGACGACGATCCCGGCCGGGCAGCTGTGCCGGGCCTGCTTCGACGGTGAGTACCCGATCCCGGTCGCCGAGGCCGAGCGGGGCAAGCATCTGCTGGAAGTAATTCCCCCCGTTCTCTCATGAGTACCTACCGAGAGTCCGGCGTGGACATCGGCGCGGGCGACCGCGCCGTGGACCTGATGCGCGCCTCGATCGCCCGCACCGGCGGCCCGGAGGTGGTCGGCGGCCTGGGCGGGTTCGCCGGGCTGTTCGACGCCTCCCGGCTGACCACCATGCGGCGGCCGCTGCTGGCCACCTCGACCGACGGCGTGGGCACCAAGGTGCTGATCGCCAGCAGGCTGGGGATCTACGACACGGTCGGCATCGACCTGGTCGGGATGGTCGTGGACGACCTGGTGGTCTGCGGGGCGGAACCCCTGTTCATGACCGACTACATGGTCTTCGGCGCCCTCCAGCCGGAGCGGGCGGCGGCGATCCTGTCCGGCGTGGCCGAGGGCTGCGTGCAGGCCGGGTGTGCCCTCATCGGGGGAGAGACGGCGGAGCATCCCGGCCATTTCGGGCCGGACGACTTCGACCTGGCCGGCGCGGCCACCGGCGTGGTCGAGCACGACGACATGCTCGGCCCGCACCGGGTGCAGCCGGGCGACATCGTGCTCGCGCTGGCGTCCTCAGGCCTGCATTCCAACGGTTTCTCGCTGGTCCGGCGGGTGGTGGAGCGGGCCGGGCTGGACCTGGCGGACGAGTTCGGTGAGATCGGCCGGCCGCTGGGTGCCGAACTGCTCACCCCGACCCGGATCTACGCCCGCGACTGCCTGGCCCTGGCCGCCGCCTGCGACGTGCACGCCTACGCGCACGTGACCGGGGGCGGGCTGGCCGCCAACCTGGCCCGGGTGCTGCCGGAGGGCGCCGATGCGGTCCTGGACCGGGGCAGCTGGCGGCCACCGGCCGTGTTCGACCTGCTGGCGAAGCGTGGCGGAGTGCCCTCAGACGAGATGGAACGAGTGTTCAACATGGGCGTCGGCATGGCCGCCGTGGTCGCCCGCGCGGACGCCGACCGGGCTCTCGGCGCGCTGACCGACCGCGGCGTCCCGGCGTGGGTACTCGGAGAAATCGTGCCCGGCTCGGGAACCGCCCGGCTGACCGGGCGGCATCCACGGGGGAACTAGGCCCGCCTGTACCTGCTCACGTGGGAACCGCTGCTGCCGACGTCGTCGTCCTCTTCCTCGTCGTCGTCTTCGTCGTCGGCATCATCGGAGTCCGCGTCATCCGCGTAACGTTCCGTGACGTAAGGGTCGCCACTCGCATCCCCTTCGTCCCTGCCGACACCCAGCTCAGTCCGCAGCCGGTCAAGGTCCGTGCCGCCGCTGTTGTACTTCAGCTGGCGTGCCACCTTTACCTGCTTGGCCTTGGCTCGGCCGCGCCCCATTGGCTCGACCCCCTCGAACATGCGGAGCCACTCTCGGGCTCCTGCTCCCTGCGCTGATGACTTGCGGCTTACGCATGCGGAACCGCCCGTCGCCTCTCCACCGCTTGAAGTGCGACGCGCTTCCAGCTTGCGTACACATACAACCGTACCTGCTTTGCGCCGTACGCGCCTCTGCAGGATGCGACCAGGACTGATTGACCCTCATCAATTCCTGCCCGGCGGGCGGGGTGCGGGCGGTCCGCGGACCGGCCAGGGCGACACCTCAGCGACCCAGCCAGATGCCCCGCAGCCTTCCTACCTCGGACATCCGGCGCTCGGCCAGGCGGTCGGCCGCCACCGCGGGCGGCACTCCCTCGGTGTCGGCGAGGCTGAAGATCTGCCTGGTCGTGCCGAAGATTTGCTCCGCCCGGGCCTGGGCCCGCTCGAAGCTGAACCCGCCGAGCTCGTCGGAGACCTGGATCACCCCGCCGGCGTTGACCACGTAGTCGGGGGCGTACAGCACGCCGCGGTCGGCCAGGAGCTTCTCGATCCCGGGATGAGCCAGCTGGTTGTTCGCCCCGCCGCAGACGATGCTGGCCCGCAGGGTCGCCGCGGTGTCATCGTCCAGTGCCCCGCCGAGCGCGCACGGGGCGTACACGTCGATGTCGCGGGCCAGGAGCTCGGCCCGGCTCCCGGCCACCTGCACATCCGGATGCGCCGCCACGACCCGGCTGACCGCGCCTGGGTCCACGTCACAGACCACCACCGACGCCCCGGCCTCGGCCAGCAGGGCGACCAGCCGCCGCCCGACCTTGCCCACGCCTTCCACGCCGACCAGCCGCCCGTCCAGGCTGGCGCTGCCCCAGCGGTGCTCGGCGGCCGCCCGCATGCCCTGGAACACCCCGAACGCGGTGAGCACGGACGAGTCGCCCGCGCCGCCGTTCGGCACCGTCCGCCCGGTGACGTGGCGGGACTCCCGGGCGATGATGTCCATGTCCTCGCTGTACGTGCCGATGTCGCACGCGGTGATGTAGCGTCCGCCGAGCGACTCGATGAAGCGGCCGTACGCCCGGAGCAGCGCCTCGGACTTGAGCGTGCCCGGATCCCCGATGATCACGGCCTTGCCGCCGCCGTGGTCCAGGCCCGCCAGGGCGTTCTTGTAGGCCATGGCCCGGGACAGGTTGAGCACGTCGGCCAGGGCCGCGTCCTCGCCGCTGTACGGGTAGAAGCGCGTCCCGCCGAGGGCAGGACCGAGCGCCGTCGAGTAGATGGCGATGATGGCCTGCAGCCCGCTCTGCCGGTCCTGGCAGAAGGCGACCTGCTCGTGCCCATGGTTGACGCTGGGGTCGAGGGTGGCTGGAGGGGGGAACACGTTTGTCACGGTAGTGACACCCTTCGCGTTCTGGTGGGTTCGTGTGACCTGCACAAACCGCAGGCCAGGCGGCCTGGGGTGGGGCCGGCCCGGATCCGACACTATCGCTGCGGGGGACCAGTGACGATCTCGTTATCAGCAGGACATGTACCCCGCTACCGGAGCGTGCCACGATGCGAACGTGCGACCCTACGCGGCCTATCTGCGCGTCTACGAACCCCTCTCCGCGTTCAGCGACGCGGAGGGCCGGTACTGGGCTGAATACGCCGCATCCGCGCAGCGGCCGCGGCGGGCGGCCGCGCTGGATGCGGAGCAGGCTGAGGCGCTCGGCAGGCTGATCGCCACCCCGCCGATCGCCGCCCCGCAGCGGGAGAGCGGCCACGCCTACGTCCGCTGGGCCGACGGCATCACCTATATCTGCCCCTGGCAGACCCGGCTGCGGTCCTGGCTCGAGCTGGCCCGGCTGCGCTCCACCGCCCGGCCCCTGCTGGCCACCGCGTTCGCGGCGGGCCAGGCCGACGACGCGTTGCGGGACTTCGCCTGCTGGCAGGGCCAGTCGTCCTCGCTGCGGGTGTTCATCCAGTCCTGTACCTGGGCGGTGCCCCCGGGCTGGTTCGTGCCGTTCGCGCCCGAGGAGCGCTGGCTCGTCCTCGGCGGGGCGAGCGAGACCGACGGCCGGGGGCCGGCCACCGCCGCGGCCACCCGGACCCTGATCTACGCGACCGCCATGTCCCAGGCCCGGCGGCGGATCGCCCGCGCCCTCAACGCCCTCCGGCGCACGAGCGGCGACGCCTTAACGAGCCCGCCCGGCGCGGCCGGGGGCGGGGAAGACACGCCCGAGTCCGGGGGCCGCGATGACCCGGGCCCGTGGCAGGCCACGGTGGAGATCGCGCAGGTCGGCCGCTGGCTCGAGGAGTTCCATCCGCATTCGGTCGTAGAGCTGGATTACGGCGGTCTGGTGCACCTCCTCGACGACGATTCGCTGCGCGCTGACCAGTCGGTAGCGGAGGTATCGGCCGCGATCAGTGCCAGCCGGGAAGGCCAGCCGGACCTGGCCAGCGTGCTGTACCAGCGACTCCGCAGCAGGTGGCAGGCACTGGAGTCACTCGAAGCCGCCAACTGACTATCAGAGGACGACTTTCCAGATTCCACCCGTTGCAACGATACGTGTCGCTAGAATCACGCAGCGTGACGCATAACAGTGGAGCAACGGGGGCGACCTGTCACAGAATCTTTGCTCCTGGTGGTCGACTTGTCACCGCTGGTGATGGCAATATGGTCTCAGTGGGCCATATGGGACATCCACGGCAGGCTCCACTAGGAGCCAGGCAAAGCAACAACCGCAGGATCGCAAAACTGGTCCAAGAGGAGAGGCCGTAGACATGTCTGCACGTACACCAGAGGCCGAGCCGCTGTTGACACCGGCGGAGGTCGCGACAATGTTCCGCGTTGACCCCAAGACGGTGACACGCTGGGCGAAGGCGGGGAAACTGACCTCGATCCGGACGCTTGGCGGGCACCGCCGCTACCGGGAGACCGAGGTGCGCGCGCTCCTCGCCGGGATCCCGCAGCAGCGCTCGGAATAGGCCCGCAACGAGGCATCACCCGCACGACAGCACTACGCGCAGTAAACGCAGTACCGGATTTCACGCAGTACCGGAAGACAGCAGTACCGGACTTCGCGCAGTACCGAAGTTCCCGCAGTACCGAACTTCGCAGTACCGAAGTTCACGCAGTACACGAGGGGGGGTCGGCCCCGGCGGACAGCCGGGCCGGCGAGCGGCAGACGCGCAGGTCGCTCGCTGGGGTTCGAGAGAACTGCCGGGGTCGATCCTGGGTCATTTCCCAGACGGGGAACCACAATCTTCCCGGGGGCGAGTGGCAGGACCGTGACTACTAAACGTAGTCACGGTCTAACTTTTTGTAACTCCCCTTGCTCAGAGCCCAGGTCCGCCATACTGGTCCCTGCTAACTAGCCAGGACTGCTGCTGGCCAGCATTTCAGCTAGCAGGCACGGCCGCCAGCCAGGGGGGGTGGGCGGCACACTCGGCATCCGCGCAGCCAATGCCGCGGTGCGTGCGGGGGCACGTTCCGTGGCGGACCGCGATGCCGCCGCCCGCCGGGGATCCGCTCAGCCCGGCGCGGCGCCGCTTCATAGGGGAGGATCGCACAATGCCTGACCCAAGGCTGGTATCTCGCGCGCAACGCGCCGCGACAATGTTGGAGCGCGCATGGGAACGGTGGCGTGCCACGCAGGGCCTGGAGGCCGAGGCCATGCCGCCGGTCTCCAGTTACGTCGGCTACTCGATCGAAGAGCCGTGGGGGCGGCCCCGGGTCGTCTTCGGGGTGAATGCCGAGGACGCCGAACGCCTCGCCGCGCTGCTCCAGGAGAGCGTCGGGTACGGGCCGGAGGACCTGCCCCGGCCGGCCATGCCGGACCGGGGATATGACCAGAGCCTGTTCGATGACGTGCGCGGACGGATTCCCGTGCAGGGCTGGCCGCCGGAGTTCAGTGACAGCCGGGAGCAACTGAACAGCGCCGGGCCGAGCCGGCCAGACGAGCCTGAGCTGCCCCTGGGCCTGCAGCCGGTGCCGGAAGAAGAGCCCGGGCGCGGGCACGACCTGAAGCCCCCGGTAGAGCTGGGCCTCTCCGACGAGTTCCGCCCGGCGGACGATTTCCTGGATGCGGATGAGTTCGAGGCGGATGATTCCCGGGCTGATGAGTCGCAGGCCGGCGATTCGCCGGTGGATGACTTCCGGGCGGATGGTTTCCGGGGGGACCAGCGCGGACAGGACGACGAATCACATGCGTTCGGCCTGGACGCACCGTATGGCGTGCCCTACGCCGGGGAGGCCCCGTACGGGGCTCCCTTCACCGGCGAGCCGTATTACCCGGACGGTGGGTACGGCACGGCGGGGGCCGGGGGGTACGGCACGGACGGAGCGGATCCCGCGGCCGGGGGATACGGATCGGCGGGGGCGGATCCCGCGGCCGGCGGATACGGCGCGGCCGGACCGTACCGCCCCGCGGGCGACCCCGCCGGCGAACGCGAAGAGGCAGCCGGTCATAGCTCTGACGGTGCGCCCGGCCCTGGCGAGCAGCCCGAGCGCGACGGCCAGCTAGCCCAGCAGGCTGGGCTGCTGGCCGGGGAGGCACCGTGGGCCGGCGCGCAGGACGTCACCGCCGCCACCGCTGAAGTCCGTGAGGAAGCCGTGCCCGCTGAGGACGCCTCGCGTGAGGTCCCCGGGTGGAACGAGGATGTGCCGGAGGAGTCCGGGCCGGCTGAGGACGTGCGGGATGAGTCCGGGGATGACGAAGCCGTGCATGCCGGCGATGTGCGAGTCGGGGACGGGCGCCCCAGCGAGGAAACGCCCGAGCGGAACGGGCCGCCCGGTAAGCACATGCTCGCCAGCGGAATGCCTGCGGGGAAGGACGACCCGGTGGACAGGGACGCCCAGCCGGACCAGGCCCCGCGTCCCCATGACGGGCCGGTGCCGGGACCCCGGCACGGTTCGGCGCCGGACGGGCCCGACTGGCCCCCGGCGGGCTCGGCCCGGCTGGCTGCGGCCGGGCCGGAGTCGCCCGCCGTTGCTCAGCCCGCCGAGGACGTCCCTGGGAGACCGGCGACATCCGCGGACGGCCCGGCGGATCCGGCCAGCCGGGGCAGCATCACCGACACCATGGCCGCGGAACTGGCCGGATGGGCCGCCGGTGAACTGCCAGGACAGGCCGCAGCCCGGCTGGCCAGTTGGGCGACCGCCGGCGGTGCGGTGGCCCGCGGGCGGCAGCAGACCAGCATCGGCGGCGGAACCGCCACGGAGCGGGTGAGCTAACGCGTACTCTCGTGCGGGATCGGCCCCTGACCGCACCGGCGGCCTGGTATCCAGCTAGCGGGAGTTCCGGATGATGCGCCGTCGTGCCCGGCCCGGGTCATCCCGTGTCGCGCGCATGCCTACCGCGTTCCTGGCCGGCGCCGCGCTCCTGGCCAGTGCCGCGCTGGCCGGCTGCGCCGGCGTGACTGGCACCGCGTTGCCCTCGGTAGCGTCCCGATCCAGCGCGTCCACCAGCGCGGGGGCGGCCGCCGGAACGCCCGGCGCCTCGCAGGCCGCGCAGCGCAACGGCAATGCCCCGCTGAGCACCGCGGCGCCCTCACCCACCAGCACGCCCCAGCCTCTGGCCGGCCAGGTCATCGCCCTGGACCCTGGGCACAACGGCGCCAACTGGTCGCATCCGGCGATCATCAACCGGCTGGTCAACGTGATCTCGGAGTGGAAGCCGTGCGACACGGCCGGGGCGCAGACGGACGCGGGTTATGCCGAGCATGCCTTCACGTTCGACGTCGCCATGCGGCTGGACCGGCTGCTCCGGGCCGAAGGCGCCACCGTGGTCCTCACCCGCCACAACGACCATGGGGTTGGCCCGTGCGTGACCCAGCGCGCCGCGATCGGCAACCGGGCCCACGCGGACGCCGCTATCTCCATTCACGCGGACGGCGGGCCGCCCACGGGCACCGGATTCGAGGTGATCGCCCCGGGCCGGGTCGCCGGAGCCCCCGACGGCCCGGTCATCGGCCGGTCGGGCCGGCTCGCCGTGGACATCAGGGACGCCTACCACCGGATGACCCGGGAGCCCTACTCGGATTACGTTGGCGAGAGAGGCCTGGATGTCCGCACCGACCTCGGCGGCCTGAACCTGTCCACCGTCCCCAAGGTCTTCATCGAGTGCGGCAACATGCGAAACTCCGCGGACGCGGCCCGGCTGACCAGTCCCCGGTTCCGGGAACGCATCGCGCTGGCCCTGGCGGCCGGGTTCACCGCGTTCCTCAACAGGCATCCTTGAGGACCTACTCAGCCACCGCTAAGGTCCAGGCGCTTGCATGATCCCTGTGACACCCGCGAGCGGGCCCCCGCCCAGGCAACGGTTCGGGCATCCGCTGACCCTGGTCGCCGTCGCGGCCGTGGCCCTGCTCGCTGGCGCAGGGGGCGCGGCCATCGCGACGTCCGGCAGTTCCTCACCCGCGGCGGCGACTCCGCGTCTAGCCAGACCAGCCCGTCGCCCTCCGCGTCCGGCCCGGTCAACCCCCCTCCGCGCGGCGTCCCTCGGCCCATGGGCCCGCAGGAGCGGGCGGCTTCTTCGGCGGTGGCTTCTCAGGTGCGCCCGTGCACGGCACGCTCGTGGTGCCCGCGTCCGGTGGTGGCTACGAGACCGAAGACATCCAGCGCGGCAAGGTCACCGCGATCAGCAGTTCGTCCGTCACGGTGGTCAGCACGGACAAGTACACGAAGACCTACCAGGTCACCGGCTCCACCTCGGTGAACGCCGGAAGCGGCGGCCTCAGCACCGTCAAGGTGGGCGACCAGGTCAGCGTTACCGCTACCGTGCACGGCTCCACGGCCAGCGTCACCAGCATCATCGACCTGTCCCGCCTCGGTAACGGGGGCTTCGGCCCGGGCGGTGGCAGCCAGGGACAACCCTCGAGCTGAGGGTGAAGACGTCTGGGTCCGGCCCGGCCTGCCCAGGGACTGGGCCGGGCTCAGACACCAGGAAATCCGTGCCCCGCCCCGCACACTGTCGGCGGGCCGGCGGAGAATCTGGGGCGTGCGGGTTGCGGTGGTTGCCGGGCCCGGGCGCACGGCCCTCCTGCAGGAACTCGCCGAGGATGGCACCGGCTATGCCGCGCCTACCCTCGTTAACGATCTTCCGGCTGCGGTAGCGGACTACGAGCGCGCGGGGCCTGATCGGGGCGGGACTGAGCGCGGTGAGCCCGCCACCTCTGCCCGGTGAGCCCGTGCCCGGTGAGCCCGTGCCCGGTAGCCCGTGCGCTGGGTCTGGGCGGACACGTCCACGATCTATCCCTCCCTGCTGCGTTCCGGGGTAAGGGTCGACCGCTGCCATGACATCGCGCTCACCGAGGCGCTGTTGCGCGCTTCTGGTGGAACGACACCGCCCTCTGCGCAGCACCCAGCCGTGGTGCTGCCAGCGGCCAGGCCGCTGCTTACCGGGCAGGCCGCTCTGTTCGGGCAGGCCACGCTGTTCGGGCCGGCCGAGCCCGGGATCGACGAAGCCCGCGAGATCCTCAGCGCCCTCGTCGGCGTGCACGCGGACCAGTTGCGCCGGATCGCCGCGGACCCGTACCCGGCCAGGTTCGGGTTGCTGGCCGCGGTGGAGTCGGCGGGCGGCCTGTCCGCAGCGGAGATGCGCGCCCGGGGGATGCCGTGGCGGGCCGACGTGCACGATGCCCTGCTGGAAGGCCTGCTGGGCCGCCGTCCCGGGCCTGGCTTCCGGCCACCCAGGCTGGCCGACCTGGCCGCCCAGATCTCCGCGGCGTTCGGCGGCCGCCCGGTCAACCCAGATTCCCCGGCTCAGGTGCTGAAGGCGTTCGCCACCGAGGGGATCTCGGTCTCGTCCACCCGGTCCGGCGTGCTGCGCGACATCGACCACCCCGCGGTTCCGTTGTTGCTCGAATACAAGGAGCTGGCCCGGCTGCATGCCGCCCACGGCTGGTCCTGGCTGGACGAATGGGTGCGCGACGGCCGGTTCCACCCGGAGTATGTGGTCGGGGGAGTGGTGTCGGGCCGGTGGGCGAGCCGCGGCGGCGGTGCGCTGCAGATTCCGCGGGTGGTCCGCCGCGCGGTGGTCGCGGATCCCGGCTGGGCGCTCGTGGTCGCGGACGCGGCCCAACTCGAGCCGCGGGTGCTCGCCGCGCTCGCCGGCGATCACGCGTTCGCGGGAGGCGGCCGGCGCCGGCGACCTGTACCAGGCGCTGGCCGGGGCGTTCGGCGGGGACCGGGGCAAGGCCAAGGTGGCGTTGCTGTCCGCCATGTACGGCGGGGCCGGTGGCGAGGCCTCGCAGCTGCTGGCCGTGCTCCGCCGGCGTTTCCCCCGGGCTGACGCCTACGTGGAGGCCGCCGCGCGGGCGGGGGAGGAAGGGCGGGTGGTCCGGTCCCGGCTCGGCCGGGCCTGCCCGCCGCCGTCAGCCGAGTGGCGGGGCCTCACCGCCTCCCCGGACGAGCCGGGCGCCGACGACCAGCGGGCCCGGCGCTCGTTGCGGGCCCGCGGCCGGTTCACCCGGAACTTCGTGGTGCAGGCCAGCGCGGCCGACTGGGCCCTGGTGCTGCTGGCCGGCCTGCGCCGCCGGCTCGCGGCCATGGGATCGGCCGGGCCAGACGGTCCACTGCGGCGCTGGAAGGACCGGGCCTGGTGTTCTTCCAGCACGACGAGGTCATCGTGCACTGCCCGCAGGCCATGGCCCCGGCGGTGGCCGCCGCCGTGGGCGAGGCGGCCGAAGAGGCCGGCCGCCTGCTGTTCGGTGCGACCCCGGTGCGGTTCCCGGTGACCACCGCCGTGGTCTACTGCTACGCGGACGCGAAATAACGACCCGGTGAGCCTCGCGTTAGCTCACACGGTAGCCGGGGTGGTGGTCGGCTGGTCCGTCCCGCAGTACTTGCATTTGCTGGCCGCGGCGGGCAGATCGCTGGATAGGCAGTACGGGCAGGTCTTGACCGGCGCGGGGTCGCCGAAGACCACCTGGCCGCGGCGGGCCTGGACGTGCTTGTAAGGCACCACGATGAGGAAGTAGACAACGGCGATGAAGATGACGAAATAAATAATTGCCGAGATAAAGGAGCCGAAATTGATAAAAGTCTTAGTGTTGCCGGTCGCACCGAGTTGGACGCCCAGGCCGAGCGATTTGCCACCCTGGAACCGGGACACGATCGGGTTGATGATGTCGGTCGTGAAGGCAGTGATCAGGCCGCTGAACGCCAGGGCGATGACCAGCCCGACCGCGACAACGATCACATCGCCACGCATGAGAAAGTTCTTGAAGCCCTTCATGCCCTTTCCTCCGATTCACGATTCACGAATGGCCTCCGGGATGGCAGGCGCGGTGCTGTGGCCATTGGGCGCCCGATGGCCCGGTCGCCGGGACAAAACGGTCACCGGGCGAGGTTACTCGCGGCAAGTGCCCTGACTTGTGTTGTCCTCCGATCGTGACTTCTCCTTCTGGTTTGGCGCACCCTGGGTATGGTGCGCATCTCACACGGGGTGACCAGACAAGCCGTACGATTCCGGTGATCATGACGGGGCGCAAGTGTT